>NZ_VIVE01000001.1:702963-1547940 GCF_007828995.1 Arthrobacter sp. AG367 | reverse complement strand
ACCGTCCCGCTGCAGATCTTCGCCGCGGAACTCGCGGCAGCCAAGGGCTACGACGTGGACCAGCCCCGCAACCTCGCCAAGAGCGTCACCGTCGAGTAACAGCCAGCCAATGAACAGCTGAAAGCCCCGGGCCCACTGAACCAGTGGCCCGGGGTTTTCACCGTTAACCCTGCCGTGCCAAAACCAGGTGTTTGCGCTGATGGCGGACAACCGCAATTTCCGGGGTCAAACCGCACCCTGCACCCGCTTCCGGCCAGGCGCGCCCCCGTAGAATGAAGCGCATGATCGTTGGCATCGGGGTAGACGTAGTAGACATCGAGCGGTTCGGCCGCCAGCTGGAACGGACGCCGGGCCTGAGGGACCGGCTGTTCGTGCCGGCGGAACGGGAACTGAACACCCGCTCCCTGGCAGCCAGGTTCGCCGCGAAGGAAGCCGTGGCCAAGGTCCTCGGTGCGCCCGCCGGCATGAACTGGCAGGACTGCTGGATCGGCCTTGACCACAACGGACCCACCGTCCAGGTCAAGGGGACCGTCCTTGCGGTTGCCGAGGCCAAAGGCGTCAAGCGCTGGCACCTGTCCATCAGCCACGACGGCGGCATCGCCACCGCCACGGTCCTGGCCGAAGGCTGACCAGGCAGCCGCCGCATGATCAACGCCTACACCGGAACGCAGGTCCGGGCCGCCGAGCAACCCCTCCTGGCCACCGGCCTGGGGGACGTGCTCATGCAGCGCGCCGCACACGGCCTGGCCGGCGCCGTCGTCCAGGAACTCAAGTCCCGGGGCCGCCGCCTTAGCGGTGCCCGCGTGGTGGTGCTGGCCGGCAAGGGCAACAACGGTGGCGATGGCCTGTTCGCAGCCGCCTTCCTTGCCGCCCGCGGAATGCGCACGACGGCGGTACTCACCGGCGATTCCGCCCATCCGGCTGGCCTTGCGGCATTCGAGCGCGCCGGCGGCCGGGTGCACCGGCTCACTGAATCTGCAATCCCGGGACTGGCGGCGGAAGCTGCCGCGGCCGATGTCGTCATTGACGCCGTGCTGGGGACCGGAGCGAAAGGCGGGCTGCGGGGCAGCGCTGCAGACCTGGTCCAGGCTGTCAGTGACGGCATCAGGAGCGGTTTGGTGGTGGCCTGCGACCTCCCGAGCGGCGTGGACGCCGATACCGGCGAGGCAGCCGGGCCGGTCCTTTCCGCTGACCTGACCGTAACGTTCGGGGGAGCGAAGGCCGGCCTGCTGGCGGACCCGGGCGCGGACCATGCGGGACACGTCCTGGTGGTGCCGATCGGGATCGAGGAGCACCTGCCGCAGCCGCCCCTTCGCCGGCTGGAGGATGCCGAACTGGCCCACCTCCTGCCCCGTCCTGCACGGCGGGCCCAAAAGTACTCCCGCGGAGTGCTGGGAGTGGTGGCCGGATCCGAGGACTATCCCGGCGCCGCAGTCCTGGCGTGCCGGGGCGCCCTGGCCGCAGGAGTCGGCATGGTGCGGTACCTCGGTCCCCCGGCCGTGGCCGACCTCGTCCGGCAGTCCTGTCCTGAGGTGGTGTGCAGCACGGGGAGCGTGGCCGACAACCGGGTGCAGGCGTGGCTGGTGGGCTCGGGCATGGGCCCGCAGGACCACGACCAGTTGACGCGTGCCCGCGATGCCATCGCGTCCGGACTTCCCGTCGTTGCCGACGCCGGCGCGCTGCCCGCGTTGCCGGCCATGCTCGCCCCGCACATGGTGCTGACCCCGCACGCCGGCGAGCTGGCGTCGCTGTTCCAGCGCCTGGGCGGCGGGGAGGACCGGGAAGCCGTGGAAGCCGGAACCCTCGCCGCCGTACGCCAGGCCGCCAACCGTACGGGAGCCACCGTCCTGCTCAAAGGCGCCACCACACTCGTGGCGGCACCCTGGGGAGAGACCTTCAGCCAGGCGGACGGCACGCCCTGGCTCGCCACTGCAGGCAGTGGGGACGTCCTGGCCGGGGTCATTGGTGCGCTGCTCGCCCAGGCGGGGCCCGACGTCGGCCGCTTCAGTGAGGTGGGCATAGCGGCGGAGGGGCGGTGGGCCGCCATTGCCGCACTGGGCGCCGCGCTGCACGGGCGGGCAGGGCTGGCGGCGTCGGAGGCGGTGACAGGTGGTCCGATCACGGCCGGCGGCGTCGCGAATGCCATACCCGAAATTTGGGGTAAAGTCAGCATGCTTAGTAAATATGGAGCCTGGAAACGTAATAGTCACAGCCAACCACTACGGTAGGCATTAGTTCGCACCAGCAGCGGGGCGTTCCGATGCCCTCTGCTGCTGACCACAAGATGAGGAGCACGATGGAAGTCTGGCCTGGAACTGCCTATCCGCTGGGAGCGACCTTTGATGGCACCGGCACCAATTTCGCCCTGTTCAGCGAACGGGCCGAGCGGGTCGAACTCTGCCTCCTGGCTGATGACCTGACCGAAACGCGCATCGAACTGACCGAGGTGGACGGCTACGTGTGGCACTGCTACCTGCCGCACATCCAGCCCGGCCAGAAGTACGGCTACCGCGTGCACGGTCCCTACGACCCCGCCAGCGGCAACCGCTTCAACCCGAACAAGCTGCTGATGGATCCCTACGCCAAGGCCATCCAGGGCCAGATCGACTGGGACCCGGCCCTCTTCTCCTACGAATTCGGCGACCCCGACTCCCGCAACGACGCCGATTCCGCCCCGCACACCATGCACGGCGTGGTCATCAACCCCTTCTTCGAATGGGACGGCGACCGCCAGCTGCGGATCCCGTACCACGAGTCGGTGATCTACGAAGCCCACGTCAAGGGCCTCACCGAGCTCCACCCGGAAATCCCGGACGAACAGCGCGGCACCTACGCCGGTGTGGCCCACCCTGCGGTCATTGAGCACATGAAGAAGCTCGGGGTCACGGCCATCGAACTCATGCCCGTCCACCAGTTCGTCAACGACGGCACCCTGGTGGAAAAGGGGCTCAGCAACTACTGGGGCTACAACACCATCGGCTTCTTCGCCCCGCAGAACACCTACAGCGCCACCGGCGACGTGGGGCACCAGGTCCAGGAATTCAAGGCCATGGTCCGCGACCTGCACCGCGCCGGCATCGAAGTGATCCTCGACGTCGTTTACAACCACACTGCCGAAGGCAACCACCTGGGCCCCACGCTGTCCTTCAAGGGCATCGACAACCAGGCCTACTACCGCCTGGTGGACAACGACCTCAAGCACTACATGGACTACACCGGCACCGGCAACTCCCTGAACGTCCGACACCCGCACTCGCTGCAGCTGCTCATGGACTCCCTGCGCTACTGGGTCACGGAGATGCACGTGGACGGCTTCCGCTTCGACCTTGCCTCCACCCTGGCCCGTGAGTTCTACGACGTGGACAAGCTCTCCACCTTCTTCGAACTCATCCAGCAGGACCCGGTAGTTTCCCAGGTGAAGCTGATCGCCGAGCCGTGGGACGTGGGCCCGGGCGGCTACCAGGTGGGCAACTTCCCGCCGCAGTGGACCGAATGGAACGGCAAGTACCGCGACACCGTCCGCGACTTCTGGCGCGGCGAGCCCTCCACGCTTGGCGAGTTCGCCTCCCGGCTAACCGGCTCCGCCGACCTCTATGAAAGCTCCGCCCGCCGTCCGGTGGCCTCAATCAACTTCGTCACCGCCCACGACGGTTTCACCATGCGGGACCTGGTCTCCTACAACGAGAAGCACAACGAGGCCAACGGCGAGGGCAACAACGACGGCGAATCGCACAACCGCTCCTGGAACTGCGGCGTTGAAGGCGACACCGACGACGACAAGGTCCTTACCCTGCGCGCCCGCCAGCAGCGGAACTTCATCGCCACGCTGCTGCTCTCCCAGGGTGTGCCCATGCTGCTGCACGGCGACGAGCTGGGCCGCACCCAGCAGGGAAACAACAACACCTACTGCCAGGACTCCGAGCTCAGCTGGATCCACTGGGAAGCCATGGACCAGCCGCTGGTGGAGTTCACCGCCTTCGTGAACAAGCTCCGCCACGACCACCCGACGTTCCGCCGCAGCCGCTTCTTCGACGGCCGGCCGGTGCGCCGCGGCGAAGGCGAAAAGCTGCCGGACATCGTCTGGCTCAAGACGGACGGCACCGAAATGCTGCCGGAGGACTGGGGGAGCGGCTTCGGCCGCACCATCGGCGTGTTCTACAACGGCGACGGCATCCAGGAACAGGATTCACGCGGCCGGCGCATCACGGACGACAGCTTCATCATGGCCTTCAACGCCCACGACGATGCCGTGGACTTCTGCCTTCCCAACGAGGAGTACTCACAGTACTGGGAGGTCCTGATTGACACCGCGGCCCAGGCTGACGCGTATGAACCGCTCAAGGCGAAGGCAACGCTGACCCTGGACGCGAAGTCCATGGTGGTGCTGCGCGCCTACTCCGGCCCGGAAGCTGAAGTGGACACGTCCGCTGCCGCTTCACTGGCGTCCAGGGTAGAGCACGAGGAAGCCCAGGAGGAGATGGTGGAGGCCCAGACCAAGGCCGCGGAAGCGAGCGAGGCAAAGGCCGAGGAAACCAAGGCAGCCAAAGCCGAGGACGCCAAGGCTGCGAAGGCGGAGGAGACCAAGGCTGCGAAGGCAACCGAGGCATGAGGACACCCGTCTCCACCTACCGTTTGCAGATCCGCAGCAGCTTCACCCTGTTCGACGCCGCCAACCAGGTCCCGTACCTGAAGGACCTCGGCGTGGACTGGGTGTACCTGTCGCCCATCCTCACTGCGGAAAAAGGTTCGGACCACGGCTATGACGTGACCGACCCCTCCGCCGTGGACCCGGACCGCGGCGGCCCTGAAGGGCTGCTGGCCCTGTCCAGGGCAGCGCGCGAGCACGGCATGGGCGTCCTGGTGGACATCGTGCCCAACCACGTGGGCGTGGCATCCCCTCCGCAGAACCCGTGGTGGTGGTCCCTGCTCAAGGAGGGCCGCGAATCACCCTACGCGGAAGCTTTCGACGTCGACTGGGACCTGGGCGGCGGAAAGGTCCGGCTCCCCATGCTGGGCTCCGACGCCGACCTGGACAAGCTGGAGGTCAAGGACGGCGAACTCCGCTACTACGATCACCGGTTCCCCCTGGCCGAAGGCACATACAGCGACGGTGATTCCCCGCAGGACGTGCACAGCCGCCAGCACTACCAGCTGATGGACTGGCGCCGCGCCGACGCCGAGCTGAACTACCGGCGCTTCTTCGCGGTCACCACGCTCGCCGGAATCCGCGTCGAAGAACCCTCGGTCTTCCAGGAAGCGCATGCCGAGGTGGGGCGCTGGTTCACCGAGGGCCTGGTGGACGGGCTCCGCGTGGACCACCCGGACGGCCTCGCCGATCCCACCGGCTATCTCCGCTGGCTGAAGGACCTCAGCGGCGGCGCCTACGTCCTGGTGGAGAAGATCCTGGAACCGGGCGAGGTGCTGCCGCAGGAGTTCGCGTGCGAAGGCACCACCGGATACGACGCGCTGGCGGACGTGGACCGGGTCTTTGTGGACCCCGCGGGGCAGCAGGCACTGGACGCACTGGACGCCAGGCTGCGGGGCTCCTCAGAGCCCGCGGACTATGCCGCAATGATCCGCGGCACCAAGCGCATGATTGCCGACGGCATCCTGCGCTCGGAAGTGCTGCGGCTGGCCCGGCTGGTCCCGGAGTCCTACGGCCTCGCCCTGGACCAGGCAGCCGACGCCATCGCGGAGATTATCGCCTCCTTCCCGGTGTACCGTTCGTACCTGCCCGTGGGCTCCGATGCCCTCAAGGAAGCATGCGAATCCGCGGCAGTCCACCGGCCGGACCTGGAAGTGGCGGTGGGAACCCTCCTTCCAATGCTGCTGGATCCTGCCAACGCCATCGCCATCCGGTTCCAGCAGACCTCCGGCATGGTCATGGCCAAGGGCGTGGAGGATACGGCGTTCTACCGCTACACCCGCCTTGGAACCCTGACCGAGGTGGGCGCTGAACCCACCGAGTTCGCCGTGGACCCGGAGGAATTCCACCAGCGGATGCAGCGGCGCCAGCAGGACCTCCCGCTGTCCATGACCACCCTGTCCACGCACGACACCAAACGCAGCGAGGATGCCCGGGCACGGATCTCGGTCATCGCCGAGCTGCCGCAGGAGTGGGCGGAAACGCTGGAGAGCCTTCGCGGCCTGGCGCCGATCCCGGACGGCCCGTACGAAAACCTGCTGTGGCAGGCAATCATCGGTGCCTGGCCGGCAAGCCGGGAACGGCTTCAGGGATACGCCGAGAAGGCGGCCCGGGAGGCCGGGAACTCCACCACCTGGACCAATCCCAATGGGGACTTCGAGGCCGCGGTGAAGGCCGCCGTGGACGCAGTCTTCGACGACGCCAAGGTCGCCAACGTGGTGACGGACTTCGTGGCCCGCATCGACTCCTTCTCCGCCGCCAACTCGGTTTCCGCCAAGCTGGTCCAGCTGACCATGCCCGGCGTGCCGGACGTGTACCAGGGCAGCGAGTTCTGGGAACGTTCGTTGACGGACCCGGACAACCGCCGGCCGGTGGACTTTGGTGCCCGGCAGGCTGAGTTGGCAAAGCTCGACGCCGGCACCTTGCCGGACGAGGGCACAGAGGCCAGCAAGCTCCTGGTCACCTCACGGGCACTCCGCCTGCGCCGGGACCGGCCGGAGCTGTTCCAGGGCTACACGCCAGTCCCAGCCACCGGCGCGGCTGCCGGGCACCTGCTCGCATTCAACCGCGGAACCGATGCCTCCTCCGGCGCCCTCACGCTTGCCACCCGGCTCCCCGCCGGACTGGAAGCCGGCGGCGGGTGGCGGGACACCGCCGTCGACCTTTCCACTGCCATGCGCGACGAACTTACGGGAGCCAGCTACGGGCCGGGCCCGGTTTTGGTGGCAGATGTGCTGGGTACCTACCCGGTGGCCCTGCTGGTACCCGAAGATGGAGAGAAGGCATGACCCTGGTCAACGTTGGACCTGAGCGCTTCGATGTCTGGGCGCCGGACGTTTCATCGGTGGTTTTGTTGGCCGATGGCCGGCAATATCCCATGCAGAAGAAGGACACGGCGCCGGGATCGGAAGGGTGGTGGACGGCCCCCGACGCGCCCGCGGACGGCGACGTGGACTACGGCTACCTGCTGGACGGGGACACCACCCCCGTCCCGGATCCCAGGTCCCGCCGGCTTCCCGCCGGCGTGCACGAGCAATCCCGGACCTACGATCCCGCCGCCTATGCATGGCAGGATTCCGGCTGGCGCGGCAAGGACCTGCAGGGTTCCGTCATCTACGAACTCCATGTGGGCACCTTCACCCCCGAAGGAACCCTGGACGCCGCCGCGGAGAAGCTGGGCTACCTGGTGGACCTGGGCATCGACTTCGTGGAGCTGCTGCCGGTCAACGGATTCAACGGCACGCATAACTGGGGCTACGACGGCGTCCAGTGGTACACCGTGCACGAAGGCTACGGCGGGCCGGCTGCGTACCAGCGATTCGTTGACGCCGCCCATGCCGCCGGACTGGGCGTCATCCAGGACGTGGTCTACAACCACCTTGGCCCCAGCGGAAACTATCTGCCCAGGTTTGGCCCCTATCTGAAGCAGGGGGACGCCAACACCTGGGGCGACTCGGTGAACCTGGACGGGCCGGGCTCGGACGTGGTCCGCGAGTACATCCTGGACAACGCCGCTCTCTGGCTGCGCGACTACCACGTGGACGGGCTCCGCCTCGATGCCGTGCACGCGCTGCGGGACGAGCGCGCGGTGCACATCCTGGAGGACCTGGGGGCTTTGGGCGACGCGATTTCAGCCGGGACCGGGCTGCCCAAGACGCTCATCGCAGAATCGGACCTCAACAATCCGCGCCTGCTCTACCCCCGTGACGTCAACGGGTACGGACTGGCCGGGCAGTGGAGCGACGACTTCCACCATGCCGTGCATGTCAGCGTCAGCGGCGAGACCACCGGCTACTACTCCGACTTCAAATCCCTGGCCGTGCTGGCCAAGGTGCTGAAGGACGGGTTCCTGCACGACGGCAGCTATTCCAGCTTCCGCGGACGCCACCACGGCCGGCCCATCAACGCCGCCCTGGTGGACCCCGCGGCACTGGTGGTCTGCAACCAGAACCACGACCAGATCGGCAACCGTGCCACGGGGGACAGGCTCTCGCAGTCCCTGTCCTACGGGCAGCTCGCCGTGGCCGCGGTCCTCACGCTGACCTCCCCGTTCACCCCCATGCTGTTCATGGGCGAGGAATACGGCGCCACCACACCATGGCAGTTCTTCACCTCCCATCCCGAACCGGAGCTCGGGAAGGCCACCGCGGAAGGGCGCATCAAGGAATTCGAGCGCATGGGGTGGGATCCCGCCGTCGTGCCTGACCCGCAGGACCCGGAAACCTTCCGCCGGTCCAAGCTGGACTGGGCCGAGGCCACCTCTGGCGACCACGCGCGGCTCCTGGAGCTGTACCGGGCGCTGACGGCGCTGCGCCGCGGGCATCCGGAACTGGCGGGGCTTGGCTTCGGCGGGACGGAAGTTAAGTTCGACGACGACGCGGGCTGGCTGCGGTTCCGGCGCGGATCCGTCGAGGTCCTGGTGAACTTCGGGGACTCGAAGGTCCGGCTGGACGAGGCCGCCGGCAGCGTGCTGCTGGCCACGGACAACGGAACCACACTGGACGGCGGGTCCCTGGAACTGGCGCCCTGGAGCGCTGCGATCCTCAAAGCCTGAACCGACGGAAGAGAGAAACTGATGACCTACATTGCAGCAGGCGACCGCTACGAATCCATGCCCTACCGCCGGGTGGGCCGCAGCGGCCTGAAGCTCCCGGCCATCTCGCTGGGACTGTGGCACAACTTCGGCGACGACAAGCGCTTCGAGGAACAGCGGGACATCCTCCGCCGCGCCTTCGACCTGGGCGTCAACCACTTCGACCTCGCCAACAACTACGGGCCGCCGGACGGGTCCGCCGAGACCAACTTTGGCCGGCACCTGCGGGACGACTTCAAGCCCTACCGCGACGAACTGGTCATCTCCACCAAGGCCGGCTACTACATGTGGCCCGGTCCCTACGGCGAATGGGGCTCGCGCAAGTACCTGATCTCCAGCCTGGACCAGTCGCTGCAGCGCATGGGACTGGACTACGTGGACATCTTCTACAGCCACCGGCCCGACCCGGAAACACCGATGGAGGAGACCATGGGTGCCCTGGACTACGCCGTCCGTTCCGGCAAGGCACTGTACGCGGGCATTTCCTCCTATACGCCGGAGCAGACCCTCGAGGCCGCCCGTATCCTCAAGGAACTGGGCACGCCGCTGCTGATCCACCAGCCCAGCTACTCCATGCTGAACCGCTGGACCGAGGACGGTTCACCCAACCTGTACGAGGTCCTGGACCAGGTGGGCGCCGGATCCATCGCCTTCTCGCCGCTGGCGCAGGGCATGCTCACCGACCGATACCTCCACGGCATTCCTGACGACTCGCGGGCAGCCAAGGCGCGCTTCCTCTCGGAGGACTCCATCACCGAGGAAAAACTGGACCGGGTCCGCGGACTGCGGAAGATCGCCCAAGGCCGGGGGCAGACCCTGGCCCAGATGGCCATCGCCTGGATTCTGCGCGACCAGCCCAAGGGCTCGCCCGTCACCTCGGCACTGGTTGGCGCCTCCAGCGTCCAGCAGTTGGAGGACACACTGTCCTCCATCAACAACCTCGGCTTCTCGGATGAAGAGCTGACCGCGATTGACGAGTTTGCGGTTGAGTCGGACATCAACCTCTGGAAGCAAAACGCCTGACGGTGATTCTCTTTACGCAGCGGGACCGGGTGCACTGCGCCCGGTCCCGCTGCGTTGGGTAGTATGAAAAGGCGCCGCGCGGCGCCGAGCCAGCCGGCCGCCGTCGTACTGTCTGCGAAGCAAACCCGGCCGGCTGACGTTTGTCCCCAAAGGAGTTCTGTGTCTTCACATCCCATCCGTGTTGCAATCGTTGGCGTGGGCAACTGCGCCGCCTCGCTGGTGCAGGGCGTCCAGTACTACAAGGATGCCGATCCCGCAGAGACTGTTCCGGGCTTGATGCATGTTGAGTTCGGCCAGTACCACGTGGGTGACGTTCAGTTCGTCGCCGCGTTTGATGTTGACGGCAAGAAGGTCGGCGTTGACCTTGCCGACGCCATCACGGCCAGCGAAAACAACACCATCAAGATCGCCGACGTCCCGCCCACCGGTGTCACCGTCCAGCGCGGCCACACCCTGGACGGGCTGGGCAAGTACTACCTCGAGACCATCGAGGAATCCACTGAAGAGCCCGTGGACGTGGTCCAGGCCCTCAAGGACGCTGCCGTTGACGTTATGGTCTGCTACCTGCCCGTCGGCTCCCAGGAAGCGGCCGAGTTCTACGCGCAGGCCGCGATCGACGCCGGCGTGGCGTTCGTGAACGCGCTGCCGGTCTTCATTGCCGGGACCAAGGAGTGGGCGGACAAGTTCACTGCCGCGGGTGTTCCGATCGTGGGCGATGACATCAAGAGCCAGATCGGCGCCACCATCACCCACCGGGTCATGGCGAAGCTGTTCGAGGACCGGGGCGTGACCCTGGACCGGACGTACCAGCTGAACGTTGGCGGCAACATGGACTTCAAGAACATGCTGGAGCGTGACCGGCTGGAGTCCAAGAAGATCTCCAAGACCCAGGCCGTGACCTCCAACGTTGAGGCCGAGCTGGCGGCCAAGGACGTGCACATCGGTCCGTCCGACTACGTGCAGTGGCTCGATGACCGCAAGTGGGCGTTCGTCCGCCTGGAGGGCCGCAACTTTGGCGACGCCCCCGTGTCGCTGGAGTACAAGCTGGAGGTCTGGGATTCCCCGAACTCCGCAGGTGTGATCATCGACGCGATCCGCGCCGCGAAGATCGGCCTGGACCGTGGCATCGGCGGCCCGCTGCTGTCCGCGTCGAGCTACTTCATGAAGTCCCCCCCGGAGCAGTTCAACGACGACCTCGCCCGCGAAAAGGTGGAAGCCTTCATCCGCGGCGACGTGGAGCGCTAGAACTCCACACCTCGTTGCCGACGCTCCCTCACCCTCCGGGGTGGGGGAGCGCCGCCATTTAAAACGCCCCATCACTTCCTGCAGTTTTTCTGGCGACGCCCGCTCACTTTTGGCGGATTTTTCTATGACGCCCGCTCACTTTTGACGACTATTCTGGGGACGCCCGCTCGCATCTCACCGGCGAACGTTCAGTCGATCCCAGCTGAAAGTGAGCCCCGTTCAACTAGTCCCCGTTTGCGAACCCCGACGCCACCGTCGCATCCGCCACAGAGTTCTTCACGGCTCGCCTGATCTTTCTGATAGCGGCAGCGAAGCTGTCCTTCTGATCGGCCTTGTCGACGATGATGACAGTCCACCCGGCCGCTTCGAAGGCCTTGTCCCTGCGCCGATCGCTTAGTCGCTGGGCTTCCATAAGGTGATGGCCGCCGTCGTACTGGATAGCAATTCTTCGCTGCCGAAATCCGAGGTCGGCAGACGGCGATCGAGGGTCTCCAGGATAAAGTGCCAGCTGCAGCTCTGGCTCCGGGAGACCAGCGTCAAACATGGCCAACCGGAGGAAGGTCTCGGGCGCGGAGTCCGATCCAACCCGCGCCAAGTCCAGTGCCTGCCGGGCACGCACAACCCCTTGAAGGTTTGGATGACGGGCAACCATGTCCCGTAGTTCCTCAATTGTTGAGTAGGCGCCCTCCCTGCCCTCCAGTTCAGGCCGGGGCAGCCGTACCAGTTGGTCCGCCATAGCCACCAAGTCTGCCAACGGCAGTAGCCGTGACATGTCCAGCCATGTCCGTGCCCGTGTGCTGATCCATATCCCCTCGACGAACTCCACCTCGCCAGGCTTCACAATGAGCCGGTGGCCGTGAATTCCTTTCCTGCGGGCTCCCGGAAGCAGCGTGGGCTTGCTTAGGTGAAGTTCACTGGAGTCGGACAACCAAGCGGGCAGGAGCGAACTCTGGAGGCGCGCCGCTGTCACATGGGAAATCCATGCGCCGGGCGTCGCCTCCGACAATGCGCGGGCAGCATGCTCGAGGCAGAAGTCCCATGCAGCAGGGCGGTAGAGGCCCCGGCTGATGTGTTCGACGTCGTTGTGACGCAGGCGGTTGTGGTCCAGTCCGGCGCTTCTTGAGCTTTCAAGCGTGAAGGGTCTGCCAGCCAGATGCACAGGCAAGGGAAGGCGGGATCGCATACTGCATTGTCATGCATATGGCGGATACCCGTGTTGAGTTATCCACAGGCCGTGCCGGTTCGCCGTTTTGCCCGACGCTCGCCGCGGAAGGGGGTGAGCGGGGGTTTGATGTTGTGCTGCCAGAGGTGAGCGGGGGTTTGGGGATGTGTTGTCAGAGGTGAGCGGGGGTTTGGGGATGTGTTGCCAAAGGTGAGCGGGGGTTTGGTGTTGTGCTGCCAAAGGTGAGCGGGCGTGTCAGGTGAGGCCTACCGGGTTGCCGTCCGCGTCCACGTCCATGCGCAGGGCTGCCGGGACGGCGGGGAGGCCGGGCATGGTCATCACCGCGCCGGTCAACGCCACGATGAAGCCCGCACCTGTCTTGGGCAGGAGGTCCCGGACATGGATGGTGAAGCCCTTCGGGGCACCGAGCCGGGAGGCATCGTCCGTGAACGAGTACTGTGTCTTGGCCATGCAGACCGGCAGCCCGCTCCAGCCGTTCCGCTCGATATCGGCCAGCCGCTTCAACGCCGGAACCGAGAAATCCACGCCGTCGGCGCCGTAGATCTCCTGGGCAATGGTCCGGATCTTGTCCTCCACCGGCAGCCCCAGGGCGTAGAGGTGCCGGAAGCTGTTGGGCCCCTCCGCAGCCTGGAGGACCAACGCTGCCAGTTCGTCGCCGCCGTCACCGCCGCCGCCGCGACCCCACACGTCCGCCACGGCCGCCGCCACGCCTTCGGCAGCACACCAGGCCAGCAGCCAGTCCAGCTCCTCCTGGGAATCGGAGGAGAACCTGTTGATCGCCACCACAGGGGTGACCCCGAACTTCTCCACGTTGCGCACGTGCCGGCGCAGGTTAGCCACCCCTGTTTCGAGGGCAGCCAGGTTCGGCTGGGCCAGCCGGTCCTTGGCCACCCCGCCCTGCATCTTCAGCGCCCGCACCGTGGCCACCACCACCACTGCCGACGGCGCCAGGCCCCCGTACCGGGCCTTGATGTCCATGAACTTCTCGGCCCCCAAATCCGCGCCGAAACCGGCCTCCGTGACCACGATGTCCGCCAGCCGCCGGGCGGTCTGGGTGGCAATCAACGAATTACAGCCGTGCGCGATGTTGGCGAACGGGCCGCCATGGACCAGGGCCGGGGTGCCGGCGATGGTCTGGACCAGGTTGGGTTTGACCGCCTCCTTCAGGAGCAGCGTCAAGGCGCCCTGCACCCCCAGGTCCGCCACCGTTACGGGTACCCGGTCGTAGGTGTAGCCGAAGGTGATCCGGCCCAGCCGGGAGCGCAGGTCCGCCAGATCCTTGGCCAGGCAGAAGACGGCCATGACCTCGGAGGCCACGGTGATGTCGAACCCGTCCTGCCGCGGCACCCCCTGGGTAGGCCCGCCCAGGCCAATGACCACTTCACGCAAGGCGCGGTCGTTCATGTCCAGCACCCGCTTGAACGTCATGCGGCGGGGATCGATACTGAGCGCGTTGCCCTGGTAGATGTGGTTGTCCACCAGCGCCATCAGGGCGTTGTTGGCCGAGGTGATCGCATGGAAGTCGCCGGTGAAGTGCAGGTTGATCTCATCCATGGGCAGCACCTGCGAATAGCCGCCGCCGGTGGCGCCGCCCTTCATCCCCAGGACCGGACCCAGCGAGGGCTCCCGCAGCGCGATCATCACCTTCCGGCCGGCCCTGGCCAGGGAATCCGCCAATCCCACGGTGGTGGTGGATTTGCCCTCGCCGGCGGGCGTGGGGGACATGGCCGAGACCAGCACCACCTTGCCGTAGGGAGCCGGCGCATCGAGCTTGGCCGGATCGATCTTGGCCTTGAACCGCCCGTACTGTTCCAGGGCTTCCGGATTAACCCCCGCGGCAGCCGCGATGTCCGCAATGGGACGGATCCGGGCAGCCCGGGCTATCTCGAGATCAGAAGGGAGAGCAGACATCGTTGTCCTTTCCTGCGCAGCTTCATCCTGCCCAGTCCATTCCGGCGCCGGCAGGCGCCGGAGGCCTGCCCCTAAGCTAACAGCACCCGGGGCGCCCGCGAAGGAAAAGGAAAAGCCCATGACGGAAAAGCCGGGCAGGAAACCAGGACAGGAACGTCAGGAAGCGGGAACCACCGGGGCCAGGCGCCGGCCCACAAAATTCTCGACGGCGGCATGGTAGCTTTCCAGCGTGATGGCGGCTGTGCGCTGCCAGCCGGAGTTCTGGGCGCGGATGGCGGCGGCGCGGCCCAGGTCTTCGCGGGTGGCGGGGTCGTCGTACAGGGCTTCGAGGGCATCGGCCCAGTCGGCGGCATGGTGGCCATCCACCAGGAGCCCCGTCCGGCCGTGGAAGATGGCGCGGGACAGCCCGCCGACGCGGGTGGCCACGACGGGCGTACCGCAGGCCTGGGCCTCGAGTGCCACCAGCCCGAAGGATTCGCTGAAGGAAGGCATCACCACCACGTCCGCCGCACGGAACCAGGACGCCAGCTCAGGTGCCTTAACCGGCGGAAGCTGCGTGACGACGTCGTCCATTCCTGCCTCCGCAACCAGGCAGCGCAGGTTGAATTCCTTGTTGCCGCTCAGGGCGCCCAGGATGGTGACGCGCAGGTCGATGTCCGGCCGGCGTTTGCGCAGCAGCGCCGCCGCCTTGACCAGGACCTGCGGGCCCTTCAGCCGTTGGATGCGGCCGGCGAACACCAGATGGAAGGTGTCCGGGCTGATGCCGTGCCGGGCCCGGGACCGCGCCCGGAATGCCGGCGTGAAGGTGGCCAGGTCCACTCCGGGCGGGGCGATGTCGATGCGGTCGTAGGTGGCGCCGTAGTGGGAAACGAGCTCGGCTGCCTCGGAGCTGGTGTTGGCGATCAGCCGTGCCGCGCCGTCCACGATGCGGTGCTCGCCCACCTCGCGCCGGCGCGGCTCCGGCTGTTCGCCGGATTCAAGGAGCAGGTTCTTGACCTTGGCCATGGTGTGCATGGTGTGCACCAGCGGCACGCCCCACAGTTCGGACAGTTCCAGCCCGGCGATCCCGGACACCCAGTAATGCGAATGGATGACGTCATAGCGGCCGTGGGGCTGCCGGCGGCGGATCTGTTCGATCTCGGCCACCATGGCGTGCAGCAACCCCGGCAGCTCCTCTTTGGGGATCTTCTTCGGCGGCCCGGCCAGGACATTGTGCACGCAGACGCCGGGATCGGGATGTTCGACGGCGGGCTGGTCGGCTGAGGTGGCGCGTGTGAAGATCTCCACTTCCACGCCCGCCTCGGCCAGGGCGGAGGCCAGCTCGCGGATATAGACGTTCATTCCGCCGGCGTCACCGGAGCCCGGCTGTTCCATGGGGGAGGTGTGGAGGGAGAGCAGCGCGACCCTGCGGATCAGTGCCACGGGACCTCCTTCCGGCCGCCGGCGGGTATCAGGGGAGCCGGCTCAGTGCGCATTCGATAAAACATTACTCCTTCCCCTAACGCCCGCCGCCTTCCCAGATCTTCCCCAAAGCCGGGAAAGCCTGCTCATAACCAGCCAGAAGCTTCGCGGCGAGGTCCGGCGAATCCACGAGCGGGTGCCGGGCGAAAGCCTCAAGGGCTGCCTCGCGGGCTCCGGTGCCGGCGGCCCGGACCACGAGCCGTTCCACCTCTTTGACCCGCTGGAGCAGCCGGAGCTGCGGGCCGTCCGGCGCCTGCTGTGGCAGGGGCACGGCGCCCTTGGCCGTCACCGTGCAGGGAACCTCGACGACGGCGTCGGCGGGGAGGCCTGGAATGGCAGGCTGTGGCGCGGGCGGGGCAGCCGTGGCGGAGGCGGGTGGGTGGCCTTCAGGTGTCCCGGCGGGTGCCGTCGTGTTCCGGGTGTTCAGGACCAGTTGGGTGTCCCCGCGGCCGGCCAGGGCCCGCATGGCCGCCAGCGCCACCCGTTCATAGCCGCCCCCGGCCAGGTCCCCCTCGGCGCGGCGCTCGCCGTCGTGCCGGGCCTCGGCCAGGTAGCCCTCTTCGCGGGAGCGCCGCGCCTCCTCCCACAGCCGGTAGGCGTCCGGCCCGGCAGCAGCCAGCCGCGGGTAGAGCTCCTGCTGCTGGCTGTGGATGCTCTCGCCCCGCGTCTGCGCCATGGCCTGCATCGCGTGCCGGGCTGCGTCGCGCTGGTAGTAGTAATACAGGTACTCGTTGGGAAGCATGCCCAGTTGGGCCAGGAACGGCTGCGGGAAAAGGCGGCCTTCCTCGAACGACTGCAGTGCGCCGGCATCCGCCAAAAGGCCACGCAGCACGTCCCGGCCGCCGGACTCCAGGCGGTACAGCCAGCCCAGGTGGTTCAGCCCGTAGTAGCCCACGCCGTCGAGCCGTCCCTCCGGCAACTGCACCCCGGCAGCGGCCGCCGCCCGCTGCACCAGACCGCCGGCAGAATCGCAGATCCCGATGACCCGGTGGCCCAGGGCGGGAAGCAGCGCCTCGGTGACCATCCCGGCTGGGTTGGTGAAGTTGACCAGCCACGCGTCAGGGCAGTGCTCCCGCATCAGCCGGGCAAGGCCAAGCATCTGCGGAATGGTCCGCAAAGCGTACGAAATTCCCCCGGCCCCCGTGGTCTCCTGGCCCAGCAGCCCTAGGTCCTGCGCCACCTTCTCGTCCGCAACGCGCCCCGCTGTACCGCCCGGCCGGATCGCGGCGAACACCACGGTGGTGCCGGGCAGTGCTTCGGCAGGATCGGTGGTGGCGTGGACCGGAACACGGGCACCTTCACCCACCGGCATGCGCTCCAGCACGGCGGTGACGGCATCAAGGCGCGCGGGATCGACGTCGTACAGCACCAGCTCGGTGACCAGCCCGGCAAAGCGGCCGGACACCAGGGCCCGGTATATCAGCGGCACCCGGAAACCCCCGCCGCCGGCAATCAGAAGCCGCATACCATGCAGTGTAGGCGGGGTGTCCCGCGGCCTGTCCACGCCCGACCAAGGCCCCTACCGCAGCGGTGCGGCACGGCGTATCCTGCGCACTATGGACGCCATCCCAGCACGCCCCTACGACCCCCTGGCTGCCGTCCGTTCACCCGCCGAACCCGGATTCGACCTCTTGCTGGCCGGGACCGTGTTCCAGGACATCATCTTCACCGGCCTGCCCCACGGGCCCGAACCCGGCACGGAAATCTGGAGCGACGGCATGGGCAGCTGCCCCGGCGGGGTGGCCAACCAGGCCATTGCCGCTGCCAGGCTTGGGCTGCGCACCGGGCTGGCAGCTGCTTTCGGCGACGACGGGTACGGGGACTTCAACTGGAAGATCCTTTCCGGCCAGGAACACGTGGACCTCAGCCTTTCCCGACGCGTCCCGGGCTGGCACTCCCCGGTGACCGTGTCCCTCTGCGTGGACCAGGACCGGTCCCTGGTGACCCACGGGCACTCCGCGCCGGTGACAAATTCCGAGCTGATCGGAGACCCGCCCAAGGCCCTCGCCGGAATCGCTGAGGTGGGCCTGGAAGTGGAGCCGTGGGCCCACGCAGCCCACGCCGGCGGGGTAAAGCTGTTCGGCGATGTTGGATGGGACCCCAGCGGGGAATGGGCGCCCGTCAGGCTCGACAACCTGCAGTACTTCTACGCCTTCCTGCCCAACCAGCGCGAGGCCATGGCGTTCACGGGCAAGGACAATCCGTGGAGCGCCTTGTACGCGCTGGCGGACCACGTTCCGGTGGCTGTCGTAACCCTGGGCCCGCAGGGCGCCATGGCCGTGGACTCGGAAACCGGCGAGGAAGAATGGGTCCCGTCGCTTCCGGTCAAGGCGCACGACCCCACCGGAGCCGGCGACTGCTTCGACGCAGCCTTCATCGTGGGCACCCTGGCCGGGTGGCCGCTGGGGGACCGGCTGCGCTTTGCCAACCTGTGCGCGTCCATGGCGGTGCAGGAGGTGGGCGGCTCGCTGGCGGCGCCGGGTTGGGGCGACATTGCCGACTGGTGGAGACGAGCCAACGCCCGCCCCGAACGGCAGACGAGCCAGTGGCTGCGGCGTTTCGGGTTCCTCGCTGACATCATCGATGACGTGCCGCTGTCAGCCCAGCGCAGGGCGGCCGCCACCATCGCGCACTTGTCGGATGCTTAGGCGGCGTTGGAGGCCCTGATTATTCGGCGCGAAGTGCCCGCACTAGAATCACTTAGGTGACCTACCCCGCAACAACCGGTGAATTCAGCGCTGCCTCCGGGCCGGACCCCCGCCACGAGCGGTCGGCCGTGATCGACCTGGACGCCATCCGGCACAACGTCCGCCGGCTTGCCGCCGCTGCCTCCCCCGCGAAAGTCATGGCCGTCGTCAAGGCGGATGCATACGGGCACGGCGCCGTCCCCGTGGCCCGCGCAGCCCTGCAGGCAGGCGCGGCCTGGCTCGGCGTGGCCCACATTTCCGAGGCCCTGGCGCTGCGCGCCGCCGGCATCGACGCGCCGCTTCTCGCCTGGCTGCACACCACGGACAGCAACTTCGGTGCCGCGGTGGCCGCAGGCGTCGACATTGGCTGCTCAGGGTGGGAGCTGGAACGCATCGTGGCCGCGGCCCGTGAGCAGGAGCGGCCGGCACGGGTGCATCTCAAGGTGGACACCGGGCTGGGACGGAACGGAGCCACCCCCGAGTCCTGGGACCGCCTGGTGGGGGAGGCCGTGGAATACCAGGACCAGGGCCTGCTGCGCGTAGTTGGCATCTTCTCCCACCTGGCCGTGGCCGACGAACCGGAGCGGCCCGAAACGGACCAGCAGGTGGCCGCGTTCCGGGAGGCGCTGGCCATTGCCGAGGACGCGGGCGTGGATCCCGAGGTCCGGCACCTTGCCAACACTCCCGCCACCCTGTCCCGCCCGGACACCCACTTCGACCTGGTCAGGGTTGGCCTGGGCATCTATGGGCTGTCGCCGTTTGACGGGCAGACTTCAGCAGAACTGGGACTCCGGCCCGCCATGACGCTGCGCACCCTCGTGTCGCAGTGCAAGGACGTGCCCGAGGGGCAGGGCGTCTCCTACGGGCTGCATTACCGCACCAGGACGGCGAGCACGCTGGCCCTGATTCCGGTGGGCTATGCCGACGGCGTCCCCCGGGTCGCCACCGGTGGACCCGTCCGCGTCGCAGGGAAGACCTATCCCGTGGTGGGCCGGATCGCGATGGACCAGATGGTGATCGACCTTGGGCCGGAGGCATCCGGAACTGACCTGCAGGGTGCGGAAGCGGAACTGTTCGGGGACGGCGCCGACGGCGGGCCCACCGCGGAGGACTGGGCACGCGCCGCGGGGACCATCAACTATGAAATCGTTACCCGCATCAGCCCCCGTGTTCCGCGCCGCTTCATCAACGAGGACCAGCCGGCGGGCACCGGCCACGGCCTGGTGGGCGCGCCCGGCTCGGCGGGGGCCGCATGAGCGCGGCCGGACAGTTGGCTGCCAACTGGGAAAAGACGTTCACGGCGACGACGGCGGAACAGACGCACGCGTTCGGCGCACGTTTGGCGGAGGTGCTGCGGGCCGGGGACCTGCTGGTGCTTTCCGGTGAGCTGGGTGCCGGGAAAACCACCTTCACCCAGGGACTGGGCGAGGGGCTGGGTGTCCGCGCAGGCATCATCTCACCCACCTTTGTGCTGGTCCGGATCCACCCGAACCTGCCGGATGGTCCGCGTCCCGGCGGCCCCGACCTTGTGCACGTGGACGCCTACCGGCTGGGTTCCGCAGCGGAGATCGACGACATCGACCTCGAAAACACCATGGACTCGTCCGTGACCGTGGTGGAGTGGGGACAGGACCGGGTGGAGCACCTCAGCGAGAGCCGGCTGGAGATCGACCTCCTCCGTGCCATCGGGCTGGATGCCGCCGGCAGTGGAGGTGGAAGCCTGGACTTCGACGGCGAAGACACCGACGAGCCCCGCACCATCGTGATGCGTGGCTACGGGCCGCGCTGGGCAACTGCCCCCGAACTGGGTGCCCCCGAGCTGGGCGGGCCGGAGCTGGGCGGGCCGGAAGGAAACGCCCCATGCTGATCCTTGCGATTGACACTTCCGCGGTGGCCAGCGCCGCGCTGGTGTCCGATGCAGCCCCCGAAGGCGTGGTGGCCAGCTTCTCCACGGAGGACACCCGCAGCCACGCCGAGGTGCTCGCTCCCGGCATCCACACCATGCTGTCCGAAGCCGGCGTCACCGGGCAGGACATCGATGCGCTGGTGGTGGGCGTAGGCCCCGGCCCCTTCACCGGGCTGCGCTCGGGCATTGCCACCGCCCGGACGCTGGCGTTCGTCTGGGGCAAGCCGCTGCACGGCCTGATGAGCCTGGACGCGGTGGCCCTGGAGGTAGCCGAATCCACCGCCGCCGTCCCGGAGTTCCTGGTGGCCACCGACGCCCGCCGGAAAGAGGTCTACTGGGCGCGCTACAGCCTGGGTGACGGGCAGCTGCCGCTGCTGGAGGACGGCCCCCATGTTGGTTTCGCCGCCGACCTGCCGGACCTGCCCGCCTTCGGCGCGGGCGCAGGTCTCTACGCCGACGTCCTCCAAGCCGATCCCGAGTTCGCGGGGGAGCAGCCCGACGCCCTGTATCTTGGCCAGTTTGCCCTGGCGCGGCTGGCTGCCGGGGAGGCCCTGCTGGACACCACACCCCTGTACCTGCGCGAATCAGATGCCCAGGTACCCGGACCACGGAAGCGTGCACTGTGAGTACCACCCCGGAACCCCACATGGCAGGCGTCACCGTCCGCGACATGACCCTGGGCGATGTACCCGCCGTCGGCGCCCTGGAACACAAGCTCTTCCCCATCGACGCCTGGCCCGTGCAGATGTTCCTGGATGAACTCTCCCAGCCGGAAACCCGCCGCTACCTTGTGGCGGAGACCACCGACGGCATCGTGGGCTACGCCGGGCTGATGTGCATCGAGCCCATCGCCGACATCCAGACCATCGCCGTCGTTCCTGATTACGAGGGGCGGGGCATCGGCAGCAGGCTGCTCACCCAACTCATCGCCGAGGCCAGGCACCGCGGTGCCGCCGATGTCCTGCTCGAGGTCCGCGCCGACAACCCGCGGGCGCAGCAGCTGTACGTCCGGTTCGGCTTCGAACAGATCCACATCCGCCCCCGCTACTACCGCGACGGCGTGGATGCGCTCATCATGCGGCTCCAGCTGGCCGCACCGGAAACTGATGGCCACCAAGCAACGGAAGCAGGCCGGCAATGAACCGCTCACAGCCCCTGGTGCTGGGGATCGAATCATCCTGCGACGAAACCGGCGTGGGCATCGTCCGGGGCACCACCCTCCTGACCAACACCGTCTCCTCCTCCATGGACGAGCACGTCCGCTTTGGCGGCGTCATCCCCGAGATCGCCTCGCGCGCCCACTTGGACGCGTTCGTCCCCACGCTCGATCAGGCGCTGGCCGACGCAGGTGTGAGCCTTGACGAGGTGGACGCCATCGCCGTCACATCCGGACCCGGGCTGGCCGGCGCACTCATGGTGGGTGTCTGCGCTGCCAAGGCGCTCGCCGTCGCCACCGGGAAGCCGCTGTACGCGATCAACCACCTGGTGGCGCACGTGGGCGTGGGGCTGCTGGATGACCGCGCCAACGGCCGGAAGCAGGAGCTGCCGGAGAACCTGGGCGCCCTGCTGGTGTCCGGCGGCCACACCGAAATCCTGCGGATCAGGACCATCACCAGCGACGTGGAGCTCCTGGGCTCCACCATCGACGACGCCGCCGGTGAAGCCTACGACAAAGTGGCACGCATCCTGGGTCTTGGCTACCCGGGCGGCCCTGCGATCGACAAGGTGGCCCGCGGCGGCAATCCGAAGGCCATCCGCTTCCCCCGCGGCCTCACCCAGCCCAAGTACATGGGCACGGCGGATGAGCCGGGGCCGCACCGGTATGACTGGTCCTTCAGCGGCCTCAAGACGGCAGTGGCCCGGTGCGTGGAGCAGTTTGAGGCCCGCGGCGAAGAGATCCCCGTGGCTGACATCGCGGCCGCCTTCCAGGAAGCCGTGGTGGACGTGATTTCGTCCAAGGCGGTGCTGGCCTGCCGCGAGTACGGCATCAAGGATGTCCTGCTGGGTGGGGGAGTGGCGGCCAACTCGCGGCTGCGGGAACTGACCGGGCAGCGGTGCGCGTCCGCCGGCATCCGGCTGCACGTGCCGCCCCTGGACCTTTGCACGGACAACGGCGCCATGGTGGCCGCCCTCGGCGCACAGCTGGTGATGGCCGGCGTCGAACCCAGTGGAATCGCCTTCGCCCCGGACTCGTCAATGCCGGTTACATCGGTGTCGCTGCCGGCCTGACGGCAGAGCGCCGGGCGAAAGCGAACCGTCGCGGGGCACTTTGGCGGGCTCCGCCGTCGTACATCACGATGGCGGCCGGCGTGTCCGTGCCGAAGTGCCCCACTTCGGCAGGAGCACGTTACGCGGTGGGGCCGTTCCGCATCTGCTTGACCAGGTCCAGCACCACGGCCTGGAGGTTCCCGCCGTTCTCTGCGGCCACGCGGCGCTGTCGCTGGTACCCGGCGCCGCGGCGGATGATCTTCTCGACGTCGGCAAGCTCGTCGGCGCAGCGCAGCTTGGCCGCCACCGGCTCCAGCCGGTTCAGCGTCTCCAGCAGGTGCTCGGTGACCAGCTGTTCCCGCCCTGCGGCGTCCAGGATGATGATGGCGTCCAGGCCGTACCGGGCGGCGCGCCACTTGTTCTCCTGCACGTGCCAGGGCGGCATGGTGGGAATGGTGCCGCCGTTGTCCAGGGTGGTGGAGAACTCGTCCACCAGGCATTGGGTGAGGGCCGCAATGGCACCCACTTCCTCCAGCGTGGCCAGGCCGTCGCAGATGCGCATCTCGATGGTGCCAAGCGCCGGCACGGGCCGGATGTCCCAGCGGATCTCAGAGATGGTGTCGATCACGCCGGTGGTGAACATGTCCTGCACGTAGGACTCGTATTCCTCCCAGGATTTGAACTGGAAGGGCAGGCCGGCGGTGGGAAGCTGCTGGAACATCAGGGCCCGCTGGGAGGCATAGCCGGTATCCTCGCCGCCCCAGAAGGGGCTGGATGCTGAGAGCGCCTGGAAGTGCGGGAAGTAGTTGACCAGGCCATCCAGGACGGGGAGTGCCTTGTCCCGGCGGTCAAGTCCTACGTGCACGTGAACGCCGTAAATGACCATCTGCCTGCCCCACCACTGGGTGCGGTCGATGAGTTTGGCGTAGCGGGCCTTGTCCGTCACGGGCTGCAGCTGCGGCGGGCTGAACGGGTGGCTGCCGGCGCAGAAGAGTTCCACGCCCATGGGATCGGTGATTTCGCGGACGGCGGCAACGGACCGGCTGAGGTCTTCCTTGGCCTCGGCAGCTGTTTCGCAGATGCCGGTGACCAGTTCCACGGTGTTCAGCAGCAGTTCCTGCTTGATGTGCGGATGCTCGTCGTCTTCGTTGAGTTCCGGGTGGCGGGAAGCAACTCCGCGGAGCACCTGGTTGGCCACGGATGCGAGCTCGCCCGTCTTTCCGTCCACCAGGGCAAGCTCCCACTCGACACCGAGGGTTGACTGCCTCGATGGGGCGAAGTCGATCTTCACACGTTTCCTCACTGTCCGGTTTGCCGCTGGCTGATGCCGCTCACAGGCTGATGCCGGCAGGCGAACGGGTGGTTCAAGTCTAGTGCAGGGGTAGCATCGTATTGATGGCCCCGTTCCCCACGCGTCACAGACCTGCCAAAACCACTCCCGCCAAATCCTTCCCGCTCCTCCTGGCCCTGTCGGCCCTGGCGCTGGCCTCCTGCACAGCCTCCCCAACCGCAGCCCCGCCGTCGTCGTCCTCCGGGCCCACCGGGGCCCCTTCGGCATCGGCAAGTACGACGACGGCGCCTCCCACCGCTTCTGCCTCACCTGACGCAGGCTCCCGCCCCCTGGGGTGGGGCCCGGAGCAGCGCGACCAGGACGCCGCCGTCGCGGCCGTGGCAGCCATGACTCCGGAGGAGAAGGCGGGCCAGGTTCTGCTCCCGTTCTTCAAGGGCAACCAGGTGGAGGCGCACGCCGCGCTCATCCAGCGGCTGCATCTGGCCGGATCCATCATCATGGGCGACAACGTGCCACGCGATCCGCAGGGGAACGTGGATGTTGCCGCCATGGGCGCGGTGAACCAGCGGCTGCAGCAGGCTGTCGCCGCCGGCGGCCGGCGGTGGCCCGGGATCATCGGCGTGGACCAGGAAGGGGGCGCCGTGGCACGCCTGGGGGAGCCCCTGACTGAATGGCCCACGCCCATGAGCTACGGAGCGGCCGGCAACCCGGCCCTGACCCGGGAAGCAGGAAAGGGCCTGGCCGGCGAGCTGGTGCCGCTGGGATTCGACCTCGACTTCGCGCCGGATACCGACGTGACCATCGGGCCCAGCGACCCCACCATCGGCGCGCGCTCCATGTCCGCGGATCCTGCCGCCGCCGCAGCCCACGGGGTCGCCTTCGCCCAGGGCATGCTGGACGCCGGCGTGCTTCCCACCGTCAAGCACTTTCCCGGCCACGGCTCGGTGACCGCGGACTCCCACCTCAGCCTCCCGGTCCAGCCGGCCGGCATCGACCAGCTCCGGGCCCGGGACTGGAAACCCTTCCAGGCGGCCGTGGCCGCGGGCCTGCCGGTCGTCATGACGGGCCACATCGCTGTGCCTGCGCTGGAGCCCGGTGTGCCGGCGTCGCTCTCCGCACCGAGCTACGCCGCGATGAGGGAGCTCGGATTCAAAGGTGTAGCCGTGACGGACGCCCTCAACATGGGAGCCGTGGACAAGCAGTACCCCGCCGGCGCAGCAGCCGTAAAAGCTTTGGGAGCCGGCGCCGACCTGTTGCTGATGCCCGCGGACGTGGAACAGGCGCACGCCGCCATCCTCCAGGCCCTGGCCGCCGGCACGCTTCCCGCCTCCCGGCTGGATGAGGCCGCGCAGCGGGTGGCCACCATGATGATCTGGCATGCCCGGACCACGCCGCCTGCCGGAACAGCCGGCACAGGTGCCCCGGCCGGAAGCGGTGCGGCGTTGTCGGCGCGGGTTTCGGCGTCGGCCGTGACGGTTGTCTCCGGTCCCTGCAGCGGACCCCTGGTGCCCGGTGCGGTGCGCGTGGCCGGCGGGGGACCGGGGGACCGGGAGCGCTTCGAAGCCGCCGCCGCACGTGCCGGCCTCGCGGTTGGATCAGGACCGCTGGTGAACCTCATCGGCTTCGGCGGGAATCCAGCGGCCGGGGACATTGCCGTGGCCCTGGATGCCCCCTGGCCGCTCCAAAACTCCACGGCTCCGGTGAAGCTGGCGCTGTACGGCCGCACCGACGCCGCCTTTGATGCGCTGGTGGCCGTGCTGGCAGGAAAGGCGCCTGCTCCCGGGAAGCTGCCCGCCGCCGCCGGGCCTTTCCCCGCGGGAACCGGCTGCCCCTGACCTCTGGCTCCTGCCCCGGACCCCGGACCGGGGACCCCGCACGATGGCTGGAACGCGTTTAATGGTCTGGTGCCCATTCTGAATAAAGACATGACCCTCTGCATCTCGCTGTCGGCCCGCCCCAGCAACAACGGGACCCGCTTCCACAACCATCTGTACGGGCAGCTGGGCCTGAACTGGATCTACAAGGCGTTCGCGCCCACCAACCTGGAACAGGCCATCGCCGGAGTGCGGGGCCTGGGCATCCGCGGCTGTGCCATCTCCATGCCGTACAAGGAAGACGTCATCGCGCTGGTGGACGAGATGGACCCGTCCGCCAAGGCCATCGACTCCGTGAACACCATCGTGAACACCGACGGCCACCTCAAGGCGTACAACACCGACTACACGGCCATTGAGCAGCTGCTGGCATCCAACGGGGTCCCCACCGACTATTCCGTGCTGGTCCAGGGGGCGGGCGGGATGGCCAAGGCCACCGTCGCCGCGCTCCGGGACGCCGGTTTCAAGGACGTCACCGTCATCGCCCGGAACGAGGCCGCCGGGCGTGCGCTCGCAGGCCAGTACGGTTTCCAGTGGCGTGCAGCGCTCGACGGCGGGACGGCGGACATGATCATCAACGTCACCCCCATCGGCATGGCGGGCGGCGCCGAAGCGGACAGCCTGTCCTTCCCCGCGGAGGCCATCGAGGCCGCACGCGTGGTCTTCGACGTGGTGGCACTGCCCGCCGAGACGCCGCTGATCCGGGGCGCCCGCGCGGCAGGCAAGCACGTCATCACCGGTGCGGAGGTTGCCACCATCCAGGCCCTGGAACAGTTTGTGCTGTACACGGGAGTGCGCCCCACCGCGGAACAGGTCCGGGCAGCCGAGGAGTTCATGCGCGCCCAGTAGGCGTTTACACCGGTTCCACCACGATGGCCACGCGGTCCTCGCCGATGCGAGTCAGGACCAGCGTGGCCGTCCTGGCGGAACCCTTTTTTGCGGCACCCTTGCCCTGCGGGAGGAGCTGCTTCCGCAGCTCTTCCGGGGTCACCGCTGTGCCGCGCTTCTTGATGTCCAGTACGGTGATCCCCTCCTCCTTCACCCAGGCCTTGAGTGCCTTGACGTTGTAGGGCATGACTTCCAGGACCCTGTAAGCCTTGGCGAACGGGGTGTCCAGAAGTTCCGCGGCACAGATGTAGGCAATGTGTTCATCCACCAGGTGCCCGCCGAGCTGCAGCGCCACGTCGGCAACCAGCCCGGCACGGATCACGGCGCCGTCGGGTTCGTACAGGTAACCCTCCACGGGTCCCACCGGAGCGGCCGGGCCGGCGCCGAAGTCCTCTGCGCTGGTCAGCTCGGCGGGCCCCTGGGACCCCAGGACCAGGGCAGCCCGGCGGACCCCGGGCCTGCGCACGGCGTTGAACCAGAGGGTCACCTCGGTCACGTCCCCGGCCACCGACACCCACTGGGCTTCGCATCCCGTGGGCACGGACTCGTGGGGCATGCCCGGGCCCATCTTCACGCCCACCGCCTTCCCCCCGGCCGCCAGCGACTCCACGAAGGACAACGGCGGTGAGAACGCCTCCGGGTCCCAGATCCGCTTGGTCCCCGACGTGGAAGTGACGCGGCGTGCCGGATCCAGCCAGACGCCGTCGATCCCCTCCAGCGGGACCGATGCCGCGTCCGCGTGGACCACCGTGGCATTGGGGAAGGGGATGAGGTTCATGGTGGCGCAGGCGGCGGTGGTTTCATCCATCTCCACGGCGGTGACGGTGATGTCCAGGGAAGCCAGGGCCATGGCGTCGGCACCAAGACCGCAGCCCAGGTCCGCCACGTGCCGGATCCCGGCTGCGGCGAACCGCTGCGCGTGGTGTGCGGCGACGTTCAGCCGGGTGGCCTGCTCAAGGCCTGCCTGGGTGAAAAGCATCTGGCGGGCGAACTCACCAAACTTCGCCTCGGCCCTGGTCCGCAGCCTGGACTGCGTCAGGACGGCGGATACAAGTTCGCCCGGGTGGCCGGCTTTCCGGAGCGCCGAATTGAGCTCAAACGCGTCCTCTTCGCGGTAGGGGCCCAGCGATGCCAGCAACTCCCAGCCTTCGGGGGTCAACAGGGGTGCGATCTGGTCCTGGGGAGCGTGGGGCATGGTTTCCAGCCTAGTGGAGGACGGCTGCCGGGATGCGGATACTGTTGAAACCATGGATGACAGCGCAGCCCCAGGGGAGACCGGCGAACATCGACCCAGGGACCGCGGTGTGGCTAGGTTTGCCCGTCCAGCCCTGATCGCCGCGGCCGTGGTGGCCGTGGTGTGCATCGCCCTGTTGGTGATCATTTTCCTGCTGGACACGTTCAACGCCACCGTTTATTCGGTGGGCGGCAACGACATCCACGACAACACGCAGGAGGCGCGGGACATCCGCGGGTTGTACGACGGCGCACGGGCCGGGAGCATTTTCTTCCTCGTTGTTGCCGTACTCACCGCAGCCGGGGCCGGTTGGGTGCTTTACCGGAAACGTCAGCAGGGAGGCGGCGAGGCCGACGGTGGCGAGGACGTGGACTTCGACGACCTGGGCCGTTAGGGAAGCATGTTTGCCGCCCTGGACCGCCGTCGGCCGGAGCCCGAAAGGCTTACGCCGATGACGAAACGTTGGCACTCACCTTGACCGAGTGCTAACCCTTACATAGAGTCTTCATTAGCACTCTCCCTAGGAGGGTGCTAACACATGAAGAGCTGCCAGCCAGGCTGCTGCCGGCACCGCGACGACGGTTTGCCAGCCACGGCGGAAAGCTTTCCAGTCCACGAATTTTGCTGACGAAAAGGAGAGGTCCGAGTGTCGGTCTCTATTAAGCCTCTTGAGGATCGTATTGTTGTCCGCCCGCTCGAAGCCGAGCAGACCACGGCTTCAGGCCTGGTCATCCCGGACTCCGCCCAGGAGAAGCCGCAGGAAGGCGAAGTTGTTGCAGTAGGCCCCGGCCGCTTCGAAGACGGCCAGCGGGTTCCGGTTGACGTTGCCGTTGGCGACGTCGTCATCTACTCCAAGTACGGCGGAACCGAAGTCAAGACCGGCGGCACCGAGTACCTGGTGCTGTCCGCCCGCGACGTCCTGGCTGTCGTCGTCAAGTAACTCTTCCGGATCCCCGTGCCGCCGGCCATGCTCATGCTGGCCGGCAGTGCGGGGTTTCTGTCTTTGAAAGGACAAAACCATGGCAAAGCAGCTTGCGTTTAACGACGCTGCCCGCCGGTCCCTTGAGGCCGGCATCGATAAGCTCGCGAACACCGTCAAGGTGACGCTCGGCCCCCGCGGCCGCAACGTCGTCCTGGACAAGAAGTGGGGCGCCCCCACCATCACGAATGACGGCGTCACCATCGCCCGTGAAGTGGAACTTGACGATCCCTACGAGAACCTTGGCGCGCAGCTGGCCAAGGAAGTAGCCACCAAGACCAACGACGTTGCCGGCGACGGCACCACCACCGCCACGGTCCTGGCCCAGGCCCTGGTCAAGGAAGGCCTGCGCAACGTTGCTGCCGGCGCCGCTCCCGGCCAGATCAAGCGCGGCATCGAAGTTGCGGTTGAAGCCGTGGCTGCCCGCCTGCTCGAAAACGCCCGCCCGGTCGAAGGCACCCAGGTGGCTAACGTTGCCGCCATCTCGGCCCAGAGCGACGAAATCGGCGAACTGCTCGCCGAGGCCTTTGGGAAGGTGGGCAAGGATGGCGTCATCACCATCGAAGAGTCCTCCACCACCCAGACCGAACTGGTCCTCACCGAGGGCATGCAGTTCGACAAGGGCTACCTGTCCCCGTACTTCGTCACCGACGCGGAACGCCAGGAAGCAGTCCTCGAGGACGCCCTTATCCTGATCAACCAGGGCAAGATCTCCTCGATCCAGGAATTCCTGCCGCTGCTGGAAAAGGCACTGCAGGCTTCCAAGCCGCTGTTCATCATCGCCGAGGACGTCGAGGGCGAGGCCCTGTCCACGCTCATCGTCAACCGCATCCGCGGCACCCTGAACGTTGTTGCCGTCAAGGCTCCCGGCTTCGGCGACCGCCGCAAGGCCATGCTGCAGGACATCGCCACCCTCACCGGTGCGCAGGTTGTCTCCCCGGAGCTGGGCCTGAGCCTGGACACCGTTGGCCTGGAGGTGCTGGGTACGGCCCGCCGCATCACCGTCACCAAGGACAACACCACCATCGTCGACGGCGCAGGCTCGGCCGAGGACGTGGCCGCACGCGTTGCCCAGCTGCGCGCCGAGGTTACCCGCACCGATTCCGACTGGGACCGCGAAAAGCTCCAGGAGCGGCTGGCCAAGCTGGCCGGCGGCATCGGCGTCATCAAGGTGGGTGCCGCAACCGAGGTTGAGCTGAAGGAAAAGAAGCACCGCATCGAGGACGCAGTGTCCTCCACCCGCGCTGCCCTCGAAGAAGGCATCGTGGCCGGCGGTGGCTCGGCCCTGATCCACGCCCTCAAGGCACTGGATGAGGATGCCGCCGTCAACGCCCTCGAAGGCGACGCTGCCGCGGCCGTCGGCATTGTCCGCCGCGCACTGGTCCAGCCCCTGCGCTGGATCGCCCAGAACGCCGGCTTCGACGGTTACGTGGTCACCTCCAAGGTTGCCGACCTGGAAATCAACAACGGGTTCAACGCCAAGTCCGGCGAGTACGAGGACCTGATCGCTGCGGGCGTCATCGACCCCGTCAAGGTCACCCGTGCAGCCCTCCGCAACGCGGCCTCCATCGCCGCGCTGGTTCTCACTACCGAGACCCTTGTCGTGGAGAAGCCGGCCGAAGAGGACGAGCACGCAGGCCACAGCCACTGATCCTGCCCGTCTTCACATACAGAAAACCGGTCCAGCACCAGCTGGGCCGGTTTTCTGTGTTCCGGGTGCTACGTAGCCGCCATCTCGGCGGTTTCGACTCCGCCCGCAGGCTCGTAGACCAACGACACGGCTCCCTTGGGGTAGCTGCGTACCGGCTCGGCGAGCAGGAATGTTGAGGGGACCGTCCCGGCGTCGAAGAGCCGCTTGCCCTGCCCCAGGGTGACCGGATACAGCCAGAGATGAAGGCGGTCCAGCACTTGCGCCTCCAGCAGGGACCGGATGAGGACGCCACTGCCGAACATGTGCACCTGCTGGTACTCGTCCCGGAGCCCGCCCGCCGCCGCGGCATCCGGCAGCACGGTGGTGCCGGCCCATGCCGGATCGGACAAGGAGCTTGACACCACAAACTTGGGTATCCGGTTGAGCGTGTCCGCGATGTCCCCGGACTGCTGGGGCCAGTAGGCGGCAAAGATGTCGTAGGTCTTCCTGCCAAGGAGCAGGGCATCCATCCGCGCTATTCCAGCCGCGATGGCGGCGCCGGATTCGTCGTCGGAGACCGGTGCCTGCCAGCCGCCAAGGTTGAACCCGCCCTCGCTGTCTTCCTCGCGGCCGCCGGGCGCCTGGTAGACGCCGTCCAGGGTGATGAACAGGTTCGCGACGATGTTGCCCATCCACCAAGTCTGGAACGGGGCTCCGGCCCTGTCCAGTGCCGTGGCAGGATGGTGCCATGCTGCTCCTTGAGCTCGTCAACACCGCGGAGGCCGTCACCTCCACCCGCTCCCGGCTGGCCAAGGTGGATGCGCTGGCCCAGCTGCTGGGCCGGCTTGAGCCGGCGGAAATCCCGACGGCGGTGGGCTGGCTGGTTGCCAAGCCCCGCCAGGGACGCGTGGGCGTCGGATGGAGTGCCGTGGCGGCGGCCAAGGAGGAACCCGCCGTCGAACCAACCCTCACCCTGGCCGACCTCGACGCTGCCCTGGACCGGCTGCTTGCCACGGCGGGTACCGGATCGGGCGCGGGGCGCGCGGCCACCCTCCGGACGCTGATGGCGGCAGCCACTGCTTCTGAGCAGGCCTTCATTGCAGGTGTCCTGCTTGGCGAGCTGCGTATAGGAGCCCTGGAGGGAGTGCTGACGGATGCCGTTGCCCGCGCTGCCGGGAAGCCCGTTGCCGCCGTACGGCGCGCTGCGATGCTTTCGGGCGACCTGGGCGGAACAGCCCTGCTGGCCATCACGGGCACCGAAGCCGAGCTGGACGACGTCGGCCTGGTGGTTGGCCGCCCCGTGCAGCCCATGCTGGCGGCCACCGCGGCCAGTCCCAGCGCAGCCCTGGAGGCGACCGGGGAGGCCTCGGTGGAATACAAGCTCGACGGCGCCCGCATCCAGGTGCACCGGTCCGGCGACGACGTCAGCATCTACACGCGCAACCTCGCCGACGTCACCCACCGGCTCCCCGAGGTGGTGGACCTGGTTCGCGGGCTGCCGCTGCGGGACGTGATCCTTGACGGCGAAACCCTGGCCCTGGACGAGGAAGGCGGCCCGCGGCCGTTCCAGGAAACCATGGCGCGCTTCGGTGCGGATGCCGCGCGTGAGACGGTGCTGCATCCCTGGTTCTTCGACGTGCTGCATATCGATGGGCGGGACCTGCTTGATGAGCCGCTGTCCGCCCGGATCAGTGAGCTCGAGCGGATCGCGCCGGAGCACCGGATACCGGGGGAGGTCACGGCCGATCCCGCCGTTGCGGAACGGGTGTCGCAGGAGGCGCTTGCCGCAGGCCATGAAGGCGTTGTGGTGAAGGCCATCGGTTCCACCTACGCGGCCGGCCGGCGCGGAGCCAACTGGGTAAAGGTCAAGCCGGTGCTGACGTACGACCTGGTGGTGCTCGCCTGCGAATGGGGGTCCGGGCGCCGCACCGGGACGCTGTCCAACCTGCACCTGGGCGCCCTTGACCCCGCTGGGGAGTTCGGAGAACCCGGCGGCTACGTCATGGTGGGCAAGACCTTCAAGGGCCTCACCGACGAACTGCTGCGATGGCAGACGGAGAGGTTCCAGGAGCTTGAGGTGCGGCGCACGGCCGGCACGGTGTGGGTTGAGCCGGTCACGGTGGTGGAAATCGCCATCGACGGCGTGCAGCAGTCACCGCGCTATCCCGGCGGCATCGCCCTGAGGTTTGCCCGGGTCAAGCGCTACCGGGATGACAAGGCTGCGGCCGAAGCAGACACGATCCAGACCCTGCGCGCCCTGCTGCGGCCGTAGCGCACCGTGAATGCGGAGGCTCCTTAGTTGCGGGCCCCGCTCCGCTGGCGCCTCAGGTTCCGTGCCACCCCGTGCGGCACGCGCCTGGAAACCATGCGGTAGAAAAGCAGTACCGCGAGGGCGGCCACCACGATGCCCACGAGGTTGAGCAGCAACTGGAGCGCCGAGCCCGCAGCCTTCTGGTATTCCCCCAGGACCAGGGCCACCGCAACGTACCCTGCCGCCGGAACGGTGGTCACCGAGATGAAGACCCCGATCAGGGCCGCGGAGCGCCGGCCGATGATGGAGAGCATTCCCGCGATGCCGGCCAGGACGGCAACAATCAGCGAATACGGACCCGGATGGTAGATGAATTCCACCGCGGAACCCTTGTCCAGGGCATCCCGCGGGAAGAGACCGAGGGGCACCGACAGCCACGCCGTCAGTGCCGCCAGCAGCATGGCCACGGGGAACCCGACACCCAGGGCAATGGCAGCACGGCGGCCAAGCTTCCACTGCCGGGTGGCAAGCGAGACGGCGAGGGCGGCCAGCGGTCCGAACTCGGGACCTACCGCCATGGCTCCCACAATCGCGATGGGGGAGTCCGTCACGATGCCGATCCCGGCAAGCTGGGTTGCGAGCACCAGGAAGGCGAGGAAGTTCCATGTCAGGCGGGAGTCCTCTCCGGTTTGCCGCGTCACGTCGTCCCAGATCACTGCGTCCGCACCGTCCCCGGGGGCGGCCCGCTCCGCCCGGTCGGCTTTCTTTGACAGGACTAATTCCGGCGTGGACATGGCAATGGATCCAACGTCCTGGACCTTCAGGATCTCCAGCTTCTCGAGGAGTTCCTCCACTGACTCCCGGGCGATCAGGACCTCGATAACGTCGCCTTCCGGGACCACCGACGCACCCGCAACCAGCGCAACCTCTGCCGCGCCCCGCTGGTCCCGGCACGTCTTCAGCGTCACGGCGGACAGCTCGCCGGGCACGCAAATCCGCAGTTGGACAACCACGCCGTCTCCCTTCAATGATTGGGCCCAGCATAGTCCGAACAAGTGCGTTGACTGGCCGTTGCTGACCGCCTTGGCTAGGCTTGATGCTTTGGCTGGCGGGCGTCCTGAGAGGTTCTAGTGTCGATAACGGAAACGTCGAAGGCACCTGAACCCCCGTCCAGTGCCGCGAACAGGAAACGGAAGCCCACTTTCCGCCCCGAGGTCCAGGGGCTCCGGGCCCTGGCTGTCCTGATGGTGGTGGCGTACCACGTGTGGCTGGGCCGCGTGTCCGGCGGCGTGGACATCTTCCTGCTGATCTCGGCGTTCCTGCTCACGCTTTCCTTCGTCCGCAAAGCCGAATCCGGCCACCCTTTCAAGCTGATGGCGCACTGGCTGCACCTTTTCAAGCGACTGCTGCCGGCCGCCGTCGTGGTGATCCTTGGAGTGCTGGCAGGCACCTGGCTGATCCTGCCGCAGGGCCGCTGGCCACAGGTGCTGGACCAGGCCTGGGCGTCCCTCCTTTACCGGCAGAACTGGCTCCTGGCAGACAATGCAGTGGACTACTACGCGCAGGACCACGCCGGAGCCAGTCCGCTGCAGCACTTCTGGTCCCTGTCCATCCAGGGACAGGTCTTCATTCTGTGGCCACTGATCTTTGCCGCGACCGCTGCGTTGCTGAACCGGCTGCGCCGGGTTCCCCGCCTGCAGGGGCTGACCTACCGAGGGTTGCTCGGCGCAGTCTTTGGAACGGTTTTGGCGGTGTCGCTTGCCTACTCCATTGACCAGACCGCCGGCAACCAGGCCTACGCCTACTTCGATACGCGCGCCCGGCTTTGGGAGTTTGCGCTGGGATCGTTGCTGGCACTGGCGCTGCCCTACGTCAAGCCCGGCCGCGTGGTGCGGGTGGCCCTGGGCTGGGCCGGACTGGCAGCCATGGTGTCCTGCGGGCTGGTCCTGACCGTCGACCGGTCCTTTCCCGGGTACGTGGCACTCTGGCCCACACTGGCCGCGGCGGCCATCATCATCGCAGGGCAAACCGGCAGCCGGTTCGGCGTAGACCGGCTCCTCAGCAGCCGCCCCGCCGTCGCCCTGGGTGACAACTCCTACGCGCTCTACCTCTGGCACTGGCCGGTCCTGGTGCTGGCGCTCGCGGCCACCGGCGTGGAGTCACCCAACCTCAAGCAGGGACTGGGCATCGTCGCTGCCTCCATCGTGCTCGCTGTCCTGACCACCCGCTTTGTTGAAAAGCCGCTGCGCGACTGGCATTGGCCCAAGCTTCGCGCCTGGCGGACCGCCGTCGTCATTGTTGCCTGCGGTGCCTTGCTGGCTGGTCCCGTGGCGGTTTGGCAGACATCGCTCACCGCAGAGGAAAGCGCGACGGCGGCACAGCCCCGTGAGCTGACGCCGGGGGCCCTGGCGCTCACGCCGGAGAACGAAAGCACGCCCGCGCCCAGGGCCAGGACCATCCCCGGACCCACCGCCCTGGACAACGACTGGGCCGGGATCGACTCGCCCTGCACAGGTGCCAACGCCACGGGCGATCCCATCCTGGAGGGGTGCCGGCAGGAGCTTCCGGAGGAACCGTCCACCCGGCGCATCGTGGTGCTGGGCGACTCCCATGCCCAGCAGTACCTGGCAGCGCTGGCTCCCGTGGCGGCCGCGCGTGGGTGGGAATTGGTCACCCTCCTGATGCCCGCATGCCGGTTCGGCGCCGAATCGGTGACCAGGAATGCCGAATGCAACGCCTACAACAAGGCCAGCTCCGCCTACGTCCTGGAACACCGCCCGGATGCGGTGTTCACCGTGGCAACGCTGACCCATGAGGATGCCCCGTTCGAAACGGAGGTGCCGGGGTACCTTGACGGCGTCAAGCCGTTCGCCGACGCGGGAATCGAGATCGTGGGAATCCGCGACAACCCGAGATTCACCTTCAACATGCCCCAGTGCGCCCAACGGAACGGCGCCGGCGCGGCTGCCTGCAATCCATCGCTCGCCGAGTCCCTGGTGGAGCCATCGCCACTGGAGAACTACCGCGGCAAGCTGCCCGGGCTGCACCTGATGGACATGAGTGACTTCATCTGTGCCCGGGGCGTTTGCCCTGCGGTGGTGGGGAACGTGTACGTCTACAAGGACGACAACCACCTGACCAGAACCTATGTGGAGACCATGATCCCCATGTTCGAGCAGCGGCTGCTGGCTGCAACCGGCTGGAGCTGAGCCGGCCCTAAGGGTGGGTGGGGGCGTGCGGTTGCTCACATTACCGGCGTGGAATAGGGGGATCGGCGCCGAGGTTCTAATATTTACTCAACACTTTCTGCCCCCGGAACGCCGTCCTGCACGGTGGTCCCGCAGGATCGTCTGCACAGGCCAGTTCCGTAATAACGGGCTGGTCATCGGCTGCAACCCCTACCCGTGACCCAGCAACCAAGGTAAGAGGCGCACTCATGACCGAGCCCGAACACAACCCCTTTGGCTTCATCGGCCTGACCTACGATGACGTCCTGCTCCTGCCGGGCCACACCGACGTGATCCCGTCCGAAGCAGACACCTCCTCGCGGATCTCCAAGCGGATCACGGTGCAGACCCCTCTGCTCTCCGCCGCAATGGACACCGTGACGGAATCCCGCATGGCCATCGCGATGGCCCGCCAGGGTGGCCTGGGCGTGGTGCACCGCAACCTGTCCATCGCCGACCAGGCTGACCAGGTGGACCGGGTCAAGCGGAGCGAGTCAGGGATGATCACCAACCCGCTCACCATCCGTCCCGAGGCCACGCTGCGGGAACTTGATGACCTTTGCGCCCACTACCGCGTCTCCGGCCTGCCCGTGGTGGACGAGGACAACCGCCTGCTGGGCATCGTCACCAACCGCGACACCCGCTTTGTCCCCGAGTCCGATTTCCCGCTGCGGCTGGTCAGCGACGTCATGACCAAGATGCCCCTGGTCACCGGACACGTGGGAATCAGCCGCGAGGAAGCCTCGCACAAGCTCGCAACCAACAAGATCGAAAAGCTCCCGCTGGTGGACGAGCAGGGCCGGCTCAAGGGCCTCATCACCACCAAGGACTTCACCAAAGCCGAGCAGTACCCGCTGGCCACCAAGGACGACGAGGGCCGGCTCCGCGTGGGTGCTGCCATCGGCTTCTTCGGTGACGGCTGGGAGCGGGCCATGGCCCTGGTGGACGCAGGCGTCGATGCCCTGTTCGTGGACACCGCCAACGGCCACTCCCAGGGTGTGCTGGACATGATCCGCCGGCTCAAGTCCGACCCCGTGGCCGCCCACGTGGACATCATCGGCGGCCAGGCTGCCACCCGCGAAGGCGCCCAGGCACTGATCGACGCCGGCGCGGACGGCATCAAGGTGGGTGTTGGTCCGGGCTCCATCTGCACCACCCGCGTGGTGGCCGGCGTGGGCGTCCCGCAGATTACCGCCATCTACGAATCCGCCAAGGCTGCCATGCCGGCCGGCGTGCCGCTGATCGCCGACGGCGGCCTGCAGTACTCGGGCGACATCGGCAAGGCATTGGTGGCCGGAGCCGACACCGTCATGCTGGGATCGCTGCTGGCGGGCTGTGACGAGTCCCCGGGCGAGCTGATCTTCGTCAACGGCAAGCAGTTCAAGTCCTACCGCGGTATGGGCTCCCTGGGCGCCATGCAGTCCCGCGGCAAGAACACGTCCTACTCCAAGGACCGCTACTTCCAGGCGGACGTGTCCGGCGACGACAAGCTGATCCCCGAAGGCATCGAAGGCCGCGTTGCCTACCGCGGGCCGCTGTCCTCGGTGGCGTACCAGTTGGTGGGGGGCCTGCGCCAGACCATGTTCTACACCGGGGCACCGACCATCCCGGAGCTGAAGGCCCGCGGCAAGTTTGTCCGCATCACGTCTGCCGGACTCAAGGAATCGCACCCGCATGACATCCAGATGACCGTGGAGGCGCCGAACTACGGTTCGCGCTGATCCCGGTGGCTTAATGCTGCAGAAGGAGGTGGGGAATTCCCCGCCTCCTTCCGCATTTAAGCCCCTATACCGCCGGCTGCAGTTCCGACGTCAGCTCCTCAAGGGTGGGCGGATTGGCGCCCGGGCGGCTGACCGTAATCGCGGCAGCCTTGGATGCCATCCTGCCCAGGGTTTCCAGGACGGACGGCGCCAAGCCATCGGTGCTCCGGCAGAGCAGGCCGTAGATCAGGGCCGCCATATAGGAATCACCGGCTCCGATGGTGTCTGCCACTACCGTTTGGACGGACGGAATGTGCACCCGTGTGGCGGGTGTTGCCAGCAGCGAGCCGGCTGAACCCATGGTGACCACAGCCAGGCCCGCACCAAGTTCCAGGATCCGCGCCGCGGCGTCCTCGAACGTCACCCCCGGGTAGAGCCACCGGGCATCCTCGTCGCTAAGCTTCAGCACGTCCGCTAAGGGGGCCAGGTCTTCGAAAACAGCGAGGGCTTCCGCGTGGCTGCCCAAGAGTGCGGGGCGGATATTGGGATCGTAGGAAACCAGGCATTCACGGTGCGCCCGTTCCAGGAGGCTCTTGACGGAACCGGCTCCGGGCGCCAGGAAGCTGGCGATCGAGCCGGTGTGGAGCACCTTGGGAAAGGTGGCGGGGTGCACCGGCGGCAGCTCCCAGGAAACGTCGAATTCGTAGCTGGCGGACCCGTCAGCGCTTAGCGTGGCGGTGGCGGAAGCCGTGCGGCCCGGTGATTTCGACCCTGGCAGCAGCGCAACTCCGGCGCTGCCCAGGTGGCGCTCGATCAGGGCGCCGCGTTCGTCGTCGCCTATTGAGGTCAGGAGGCTGGTTCGCACGCCCAACCGTGCCAGACCGTAGGCGACGTTGGCCGGGGAACCGCCGGGGTGCTCCGCCGTTCCTTCGGAGGTGTGGACGACGTCGACGAGTGCTTCGCCAACCACGATGACATCGGGAGTGGAGGCGCTGGTGCCGGAGCCACTGGTGTAGGGCATGGGAGCAAACTTTCGTGAAGACGGGCGCGGACCTGCCGCCCGGGGCAGGCGAGCAGGTCCGCGAACAGGAAGGGGAGTGAAGGAAAGCGGTCGAACGCGGATCAGGCCGTGGCGGCGCCGGTCATGATGGCCACCGCGTCGGTCATGCTGTGCGACTTCGGAGTGATCGTGGCGGCGCATTTGCCGAGACGCTGGATGTGGATCCTGTCGGCAACGTCAAACACGTGCGGCATGTTGTGGCTGATCAGGATGACTGGAAGGCCGCGGTCCCGCAGATCCCGGACCAGCTGGAGGACCTGGTTCGACTCCCGAACGCCCAGTGCCGCGGTGGGCTCGTCGAGCACCACCACCTTGGAACCGAACGCTGCTGCCCTTGCCACAGCCACGGCCTGGCGCTGTCCGCCGGAGAGGTTCTCCACTGGGACGGTGACATCCTGAAGGGTTGAAATTCCGAGGCGGTTGAGCTCCTCCTTCGCCTTACGGCGCATCCCCTTGGTGTCCAGGACCCTGAAGATGGACCCGAGCGGTCCGGCCACCCGTTCCTCCCGGCCCAGGAACAGGTTCGACGCCACGTCCAGGGCCGGCGAAACCGCCAGGTTCTGGTAGACCGTTTCGATTCCATGCGCGCGGGCATCCTGCGGACGCTTGAAGTGCACCGGCTGGCCGGAAACCAGGAGCTCGCCCGAGTCCGGAACCTCGGCCCCGGTGAGGCACTTGATGAGGGTGGACTTGCCGGCGCCGTTGTCGCCGATGATGGCCAGCACTTCGCCCGGATACAGCTCAAGGCTGACACCGTCAAGGCCAACCACCTTGCCGAAGGTCTTGACGAGGTTCCGCGCCTGGAGGATCGGCTGCCGGGTTTCGGTCTTGGGGGATTCAATCCCGGTGGAGGTCATGACTTCACCTTTCGGATCCACTGGTCGATCGACACAGCGATGATGATGAGGACGCCGACGGCGAGGGTTTGGAACAGCACGTCCAGCCCGGCCAGGGAAAGCCCGTTGCGGAAAACGCCCACGATCAGCGCACCGAGGAGGGATCCCCAGACGGAGCCGCGGCCGCCGAAGAGGCTGGTCCCGCCAATCACGACGGCGGTAATGGAGTCCAGGTTCAGGTCCACCCCGGCGTTGGGGCTTGCTGCGTTGGTACGCCCGATCTGGATCCACGCTCCGATCGCCAGCACCGCGCCGGCCGCGAGGTAGACGCTCATCAGGACGCGGTTGACGGGGATACCGGCCAGGCGGGCGGCTTCCTTGTCATCGCCGACTGCGTACACGTGCCGCCCCCACGCCGTCTTGCCCAGGATGAAGGCGACCGCCACATAGAGCAGGAGCATCATGACCACGCCGGTGGAGATGCGAACGGGCCCAACGGGGAACGTGCTGCCCATCCAGGTCAGGAGCCCCGGCATGCTCGAGCCACGGACCGTGGAGCCGCCCGAGTAGAGCAGGGTCAGGGCGATGAAGATGTTCAGGGTTCCCAGCGTCACGATGAACGGAGGGAGCCGGAACCTGGTCACCAGGAAGCCGTTGACAGCCCCAGCGGCAAGTCCGACGACGAGCCCCGCCACCAGTGCGATGGGTCCTGGCATGCCGTTGTTCACAGCCAACTGCGCCACCACCATGGAGGCCAGGATCATCACGGCGCCCACGGAAAGGTCGATTCCGGCGGTGAGGATGATGAGGGTCTGGGCGATGGCCAGGGTTCCGACGACGGACACCTGCTGGGTGATCAGGGACAGGTTCTCGAACCGCAGGAAGCGGTCATTGAGCAGGCCGAACACCACCACCGCCACAATCAGGACGATGGCCGGGCTCAGTGCCGGGTAGCGGTGCAGCACATTGCGGATGCGGCTAAGGGGAGTTTGGCGGTCGAGGAATTCCTCGGCCAGGTCGGTGGGCCCGGTAACCGGCGGGCCTGCGGTTTGTTGCTGGGTCATCGTTGCTCCTGTCACAGTTCCGGCTTACTTGCCCCAGCAGATCTGGGTGGCGTCCGTGGTCGTGATGCTCTTGACGCCGTCAGCCGCCTTGTCGGTGACCAGTTCGACGCCGGTGTTGAAGAAGTCCAGGCCGGCAGAGTTTTCGGGCTTCTTGCCGGTCTTGGCGAGGTCGACGATTGCCTTGACGCCCAGTTCGGCCATCTTGACCGGGTACTGCTGTGCGGTCGCACCGATGATGCCGGACTTGACGTTGTTCACGCCCGCGCAACCGCCATCAACGGAGACCACCAGCACGTCCTTTTCCTTACCTGCAGACTTCAGGGCTTCAAAGGCGCCCGCTGCGGCCGGTTCGTTGATGGTGTAGACGACGTTGATGTTCGGATTCTTGGAGAGCAGCGTTTCCATGGCGGTTCGGCCACCGTCCTCGGCGCCCTGCGAAGCCTGGTTGCCCACGATCTCGTACTCGCCGCCCTTGCCGCCGGTGTACTTTCCGGTCTTGGCTTCGTCGCCGTTCTTCTTCTTGTCGGCGGTGTCAACGCCCAGGCCGGTCAGGAAGCCCTGGTCGCGGTTGTAGTCAACCGAGACAACCTTGTCGTCGAAGAGGTCGATCAGCGCGATGGTGGCCTTCTTGCCGCCCAGCTGCGCCGCGGTCCACTTGCCGATCAGCTCGCCGGCGGCGAAGTTGTCGGTTGCGAAGGTGATGTCGGCGGCATCGGCCGGGTCCGGCGGGGTGTCCAGTGCGATGACGAACAGCCCGGCGTCCTTCGCCTTCTTCAGGGCGTCGACGACGGACGGGCCGTTGGGCGTGATGAGGATGCCTTTGTCGCCCTTGGAGATGGCGTTTTCGATTGCCTGGATCTGGGTGTCTTCGTCGCCGTCGGCCTTTCCTGCCGCGAGCTTGAGGTCGACGCCGTCCGTAGCAGCCGCCTTCTTCGCACCCTCCTGCATGGAGACGAAGAACGGGTTCGACGTGGTCTTCACGATCAGTGAGACACCGATTTTCTCCGAGGAAGTACCGTCGGTGGAGCCTGTTGCGGAAGAGTTGCCCCCGCAGGCCGAGAGGCTGAGGGCGCCCAGGGTCAGGACTGCGCCGATGGCGAGGGAACGAGTAACAGTGTGCCGCGGGGTTTTGGAACTCAACATTGAATCTCCTGGTCTCAGGGCACTTAGCGTGCCTGACAACGATGTCATCGCTCATGTAATCAATGTCACAGGGTAGAGTCAAGTGTGAATCGATGATGAAGAGCGAGGTATTGACAACGATGTCTAATCGTTACCAGTCCGAGGTCAGCACGAACCGACCTACCATGCGCCATGTGGCCGCCTTGGCTGGCGTTGGGATCAAGACTGTTTCCCGGGTGATGAATGACGAGCCCGGCGTTTCGGAGGCCACGCGCCAGCGTGTCCTGGGAGCTTCCCAGCAGTTGCACTACCAATTGGACATGGCGGCGGGGAGCCTGCGTCGCGCCGGCCGAAAGACCTTGTCCATCGGGTTGCTGCTGCCCAGCGTTGCCAACCCTTTCAGCAGCGAAATCCACCGCGCACTGGAAGACGCCCTCGGCGAGCGCGGAATCGCCGTGTTCGCTGCAAGCCTCGACGACGACCCCGAGCGGGAGAAGGCCCTGGTGGGAGCGTTCCTCGGGCGCAGGGTGGATGGCATGGTCCTGACACCCATTGCCAGGAGCCAGGCCTACGTCATCCCCGAGCACTCCCGGGACCTGCCCCTCGTCTTCATCGACCGCGAGCCGGTGGGGATCGAGGCCGACGCTGTGGTAACCGACAACGCTGCCGGCTCTGCGCGGGCTGCAGCCCATCTCCTCAAGCACGGCCATACCAAACTTGCCTACCTGGGTGACCGCCCTGATATCCAGACTGCCCGCGATCGCCGCAGGGGCTTCATGGAGGAACTCGGCCGGGCGGGCGTTGCCACCGGTTCTGTTCCGGTTCGCGATGGCCTGCACGACGAAGAATCAGCGCGGCTCGCTGCCCACGAACTCCTTGCGTCCGACAACCCGCCTACTGCCATCTTCTCCAGCCAGAACCTCGTGACGTTCGGCGTCATGAGGGCACTGCGTGAACGGGGAGCCAGCCACCGGGTGGCGTTGGTGGGCTTCGACGACTTCACGCTCGCCGACATGATGGACCCGGGCATCACCGTCATCGCACAGCATCCTGACCGGATCGGGAAGCTCGCCGCTGAGCGGTTGCTCGCCCGCATGGACGGCGACGACAGCGCTCCCCAGGCTTATGTTGTCCCCTCGGAACTGATCGTGCGCGGCTCGGGCGAGCTGCCGCCGTCGAACTGACCCACCCACAACAGAAAGAAGCAAGCCCATGACCAAAACACTGTATGCAGAATTCACCGTCAAGCCCGGAAGCGAAGGACGCGTCGCGGAGATGATGCGGGAACTGACGGAGCGCGTGCGCCGCGAGCCGGGCAACGAACATTTCCTTCCGTATACCCGGGAGTCCAACCCGCGTGAGTACTTCGTATTCGAGGTGTACCGGGACGACGACGCTTTCCAGGAGCACATCACCGCCGAATACGGAGCCACATTCAATGCCGAGCTGGCGCGGCACATCGAAGAGGACGGGTCGGTCCTGACCTGGCTGCAGCCGGTGGAATAGTTTCGCCGGGGGCTTCAGCATGCCCGGCCACCGGATGCCGCCGGCTGGGCATGCTGAAGCCTGCTTTCTCAGCCCCGGGCCTTCCCTCCGGCGTTGACCGCCTTGAGGGACGCCAGGAACATGGCCTGTTTCATCGGTGTGACGGTGAGCGACTTCAACTGCGCAACGCCGCCTTCGGCGAACAGCGCTACCTCCTTGGCTCCGTCCGCAGGGAAGACCTGATCGGTGATTGTCCGCAGTCCGCCTTGGGCGAAGACTTCCACCGAGGACCTGTCCACGTAGATCCGGAGGGTCACATTTCCCTGGGCATCCACGCTGACCGGTGCCGAATCGACCGAGGCAAACAGCGGATGGAAGCCGACATTGCCCGAATTCGCGCGATCGACATAGACCTCTTTTGTGGCGGCGTCGTAACCGACGGCTGTGGACGATGATCCGTTTCCGAATAGGGTGATCCCGGACTTGGCCGCAGTGCCGGGAGCGAAGGTCACATCGATCCGCTGCACATCCCCCGACGCCGCGGAAGGCAGGGCATGCGTTCCGGGAGTGATGGTCCCGCCTGCGGTATTCCGGTAACTGGGTGCAGAGGCCAGCCCGTCCACCTGCTTCACTGCCTGCTGCGTCAGCCGCGGGCCGTCCGGCGTTTGCGTCAGGCCGATCTCGCGGGGCAGCGACATCGCGCTGCGCCATGGGAAAGTGGGAATGCTGTTGGCGTAGTCCCAGTTGTTCATCCAGCCGAGCATGACCCGCTTATCTTCGGGCATGTTGCCGAAGGAAACCGAGGCATAGTAGTCGCGGCCGTAGTCCAGCCAGTCATAACTGTTGAGGCGCGGCCGGGCCGGCTGCGGGGAAGCGGTGAACTCGTCGGCCAGGATGTGTCCCCAGCCGAACCGGTTGTTGTCCACGACCCTGATCTGCGCTTGGCGGCCGCGGAATTCCGCCACGTTCCACGACGCCCAGTCCAGCACCTCACTGTTCGCACCGGTAGCTGTGCGCACCACTTTGCCATCCACCACCAGGTTCACGGTGGTTTCGTCCGAGCGCGGCACCGCAGCCTGGTCGGTCAGCATGACATGGTCAGCGGTGAGGTGCCCCCAGCCGCCGGTCGCCTGGTCAACGACTCGAAGCCGGGCCTGCTTGCCCGCGAATTCGGAGACATCCCAGCCCTTCCAGTTGAGCGCGCCGGCGTCGTCCCCGGCCAGGGTGCGCACCACGTTCCCGTCCACCAGCAACTGGGCCTCCAGTACTTGCCCGGACTCCGGGGAACGGTGCCCGCCGCCCACCAGCATGCTCACAAAGTTCCGGGAGAGCGTGAACTCGGGGGAGGTCAGGCTGCCTTGCCGGTCGTCACCCGGGGCCGCGCCTGTTTCGAAGGTGTTGATGCGTTTAGCGCCGATGTAGTAGTCGCCTCCCGCCGTGGCGGGCTGATACGACGGCGCGAGGTCGCCCGTGCCGGTCCAGCCGGCTTCGGCGAGGGTAGTGCCGTCCGGGACCTCGAAGCCATTGAACAGCAGGTCTCCCGGCGGCGGCGTATTGTCCAGCTTGTCGGAGGCCCGCGGATGCTGGCCTCCACCCACCAGGAAGTTGATGTAGTCGCTGTCTACGGTAAAGCCAGGCGAGGACATGGACCCCAGGGGCCAGTCGCCGTCGTTGAAGGAATTTACCAAGCCCGCGCCTACGAACCCGCCAACGAGGTTTTGGCCCGGCAGGGTTCCGGCTGCCGGAGCGTCAGTGAAGGGTCCGTTCTTCCAGTTGCCGGGTTCATTGCTCACGGCCCACCCGTTGTATGTGCCGTCGTTGAATCCCGCCACGGGGGTTCCGGAGGGTAGCGCATCGCTGGGTTTCGTGGTCTCCGAGGTAAACGTGACGCCATCGAAGCTGCCCACGAAGTACTGACCCGCCGAGCCGCCAGCCACCCCGCCGGGATTGATATTGATCACCATGACCCATTTGACGTTGTTCGGGTCTCCGTCAACGGCCAGCGGGAAGAGGTCGGGGCATTCCCACAGTCCGCCCGTGGCATTGGCGGGCCCGAATTCGCTCAGGGCCGTCCAGTCCTTGAGGTTGGTTGACTTGTAAAGCAGTACTTTGTGGTCCAGGGCCTCAACGGCCGCCATCACCCAGTAGCCGCCTTCGGCAGTGCTGTACCAAAACACCTTTGGGTCCCGGAAGTTGGCGGAGTTCCGGTTCAGGACCGGGTCCGCACTGTATTTGGTCCAGGTTTGTCCGTCATCAAGGCTGTAGGCCAGCGACTGGGCCTGGAGCCCGCGGTGCGGCGAGGCGTCTTTGTAGGCACTGGTGTAAATCGCAATCAGCGGCGGGTTCTCCGTAGTCCCCAGACCGGACGTATTGTTCTTGTCCACCACAACGCTGCCCGAGAACACGTCCTCCTGGGTATCCGTGGAAATGGCGAGCGGCTGCTCCTGCCAATGAACGAGGTCAGTGGAGGTGGCATGTCCCCAGGACATGTTGCCCCAAGTGTTTCCGGACGGGTTGTGCTGGAAGAAAAGATGGTAGATCCCCTTGTGGTAGACCATTCCGTTGGGATCGTTCATCCAGTTCTTGGCCGGCGAGAAATGGTACGCCGGCCTGTAGGTTTCCTGGCCCAAAGTGCTGCCCGTGGTGGGCCCGGGGGGAGGATTCCCGTCCGACTTCCCTGCAATCGCAGGTCCGGCGCCGGCCAACGCTCCGGTCAATATCAAACCCGTCAGCGTCAGGGCCGAAAGGAGCCGCGTGCTTCCCTTTTGTTTTCTGTGCATTTTTGAGGTCGCCCTTCATCGCGCGTTCACTTAGACAACGATGTCAATACGTGACGGAGCGTAGGTTAAGTCCACGAGACAAGTCAACGAACTATGGCGGCCGGCATCGGTAAGGACCTGGCTGCTTTCGAGCCCGTCTGACCGGCACGGAGCTAGACACCGTTGTCATGACAGCGGGCAAGAGGTGGGAACGGACCTGCAGAACCAGCCCCAGCTGGCCTGCGGCAACGGTTGTTGGCTGCGCCGAACGCCCTTCCGGGCTACCGCAAACTTTCGGTGGGCGCCCTAGGCTTGAGGCATGCCCCCATCACGCCATCCGGCGGAACTGAGCCCGAAGAGCGAACCCCACCGGCGGCTTGCCATACGGCCTTACGCCCGCGCCGTGGCCCAGGTCTTGCGGGTCAGTTTCCGTGCATCCCCGGGCGCGGTGATCATGAAGGTGCTCGGCTCGCTGATCTCGGCCGTTCTTCCCCTGGTCACCACCTACTTTGCGTCCCTCACCACCACCGCGCTGGCCGCAGCCTACGCGGGCGACGCCGGAGCCGGACGCGTTGCGATCGTCTACGTCATTGTCACCGCGGCGCTGGGACTCTTCTGGGGCGCCTTCAACAGCGTTGACCGGTACATCCAGCAGTTGATGAGCTTCAAGGTGGGCGCCATTGTGGGCGACCAGATGTATCAGCGCTTCCTCGCCCTCGAATTCTGGCGCTATGACGACAAAGAGACCGTGGACCTCTACGACCGCGCCAAACGGTTCTCCGACTCCTATGCAAGGGTCCTGGACCGCATTGCCGCTATCTTTACGCAGCTCATCTCGGTCATCCTGGCCATCGGCGCCCTGCTGTTGGTCAGCTGGTGGATCGCCGTGATCGTCCTGGTGGCGATCGTGCCCAGCGTGTACCTGCAGTTCAAGCTGTCCAGGGAACAGATTGCGCACTGGAACACGCAGGTGGACTCACGCCGCCAACGCCGGATGATTGAAACCAACCTCCTCCGGCCGCAGCACATTGCCGAGATGCGGCTGTATGGCATTGTCGGTTTCCTCATGGACCTACGCTCCCGGCTCCGGGACGCAGACGAGCGGCGGCGCCTTGACTACCAGCGGCGCTACATCCCCAAGCAGTTGGCCGCCGATGCACTCCAGTACGGTGCGGAGGTGGTGTCGCTGATCTGGGTGGTGGGTCAGATCATTGCCCGTGCCCAGCCCGTGGGCCAGTTCCTCTATGTGCAGCAGATCGTCAGCCGCGCCCTGTCCACCGCAAACAACCTGGTGTCCTCCTTGAGCTCCATTGATGAAGACCTCGCCAACCTGAAGGACTACGAGTTGTTCATGGCAATGCCGGTTCACTCGGAGCACGCGCCGCCGTTGCTGGCAGCGCCGAAGGAAGTCGAGCTGAAGGACATCCGCTTCACGTACACCGGCAGTGACATCGAAGTGATCAGGGGCATCAGCCTGACCATCCGCCAAGGCCAGCACATTGCCATCGTGGGGGAGAACGGTGCCGGCAAGTCCACGCTGATCCGCATCCTGGCCGGCCTTTACCGTCCGGACTCCGGCCAGGTGCTGCTCGACGGCGTGGACCTCGCCGCCGTCGACGTCACCTCCTGGCACCGCCACCTGGCGGTGCTGAGCCAGGAGTTCCTGAAATACGAGTTTGCCACCGCGGCGGAGAACATCTACTTCGGCGACGTTGACTCGCCGCGGGACGATGACCGCATCCGCAAGGCGGCCGCGGATGCCGAGGCGCTCGACTTCATCAATAAGCTGCCCAACGGCCTGGACAACCACGTCAGCAACTGGATGGAGGACCCGCGCGGCCGGAAGGGCAGCGGCCTTTCCGGCGGCCAGTGGCAGCGCCTTGCCATGGCCAGGAACTTCTACCGGGACGCGTCCTTCATGGTGATGGACGAGCCCACCTCCGCCATTGATGCCCTGGCCGAACACCGCATCTTCACCCGGCTCTTCGCGGACCGCAGCAGCACCATCATCGCCATCAGCCACCGGCTTGCCACCATCGAGAAAGCCGACGTCGTGTACATGCTGGAGGACGGCGAAATCGTGGAGCAGGGCACGCACAAGGAACTGGTGGCCCTGCGCGGCAGGTACTTCAGGATGTTCGAATCCCAGCTGACGGTAGAGGAACCTACAGCAAACTAGGCCTCCACTATGGTGGTGCGCACCCTCGCGACACTGGGCCTGGGCGGGACGCTGCTGAAACCGAAGGTCACGGCGGGCCGGATGGGGGCCAGCGCTCCGGCGTCGGCGCCTTCCCATGAAACGACGGCGGAGGTCACGTGGTGCAGGTCCGTCACCCCGTAAAACTCTGCCCTGCCGCTGCCCGCCGTGCCGTAGGTGCGGGCACCGCGGGCTGCCAGGGCGGCCAGCGGACTGACTGCGGAGAGCCAGCGTGGATGGACTGCAAGTCGCCTGGGAAGTGCCTTCAGCGCGGAACCGAGGTAGGTCCTCGCCCCGGTGACTGCCTGGATTGCCAGCGGCCCGGCGTCGACCGCCAACGCGCCGCCGGACAGTCCGGCAGCAACGTCCACCATGCGCACCTCATCAAAGCTGTAGGTCGACGCTATGAAGCCGGCAACGTCGGCGGACGGCGCAAGCAGCAGGCGGTGACCTGAGGGTTCCTGCACCATGACGTCCGAGAAGGTCCCGAAAGGGGACTCCTGCCACATGCCAACCACCGCGCGCAGTCCGGATGTGGTGCCAATGCCGGCGATGTGCCCGTCGAAGATCCAGCGTCTGCCCATCATGCCACTGTAGCCACCGGCCGGGACCAACGGGGCTGCTGGGATAACCTAGAGCAGTGACTTATGAGATCGAGATCGGCCGTGGCAAGCGTGGGCGTCGTGCCTACTCCCTGGATGACATTGCAATCGTCCCCAACCGTCGCACCCGCGACCCCAAGGACGTTTCCGTCTCCTGGCAGATCGACGCCTACCAGTTCGACATGCCGGTGATCGCGGCCCCGATGGACTCCGCCATGTCACCGGCAACGGCCATCGCGCTGGGCAAGCTGGGCGGACTGGGCGTCCTTGACCTCGAGGGACTCTGGACCCGGTACGAGGATCCGCAGTCTGTTCTGGATGAAATCGCTGCGCTCCAGGACGAAACCAACAGCCCAGCCGTCACTGGCAGGATGCAGGAGCTGTACCGGGCGCCCATCCAGCCGGAACTCATCACGTCCCGCCTCGCCGAGATCCGCGAGGCCGGCGTCACCGTGGCCGGATCGCTCACCCCGCAGCGCACCCAGGAGCACTACAAGACGGTCGTGGCCGCAGGCGTCGACATCTTCGTCATCCGGGGCACTACCGTCTCCGCCGAGCATGTCTCCAAGAACCACGAACCGCTGAACCTGAAGCAGTTCATCTACGAACTCGACGTCCCCGTCATCGTGGGCGGGGCGGCCGGCTACACCCCGGCGCTGCACCTCATGCGGACCGGCGCGGCTGGTGTGCTGGTGGGCTTCGGGGGCGGCGCAACCACCACCACGCGGCGCGCCCTGGGCATCCACTCGCCCATGGCGTCAGCCATTTCCGACGTCGCGGCCGCCCGCCGGGACTACATGGACGAGTCCGGCGGCCGCTACGTGCACGTCATTGCCGACGGCGGCATGGGCACCTCGGGTGACATCGTCAAGGCCATCGCCATGGGCGCCGACGCCGTCATGCTGGGCAGCGCGCTGGCGCGCGCCGAAGAGGCACCCGGCAAGGGCTGGCACTGGGGCCAGGAGGCGCACCACCTGGAACTGCCGCGCGGTGACCGCGCCAACGTCGGCACCGTGGGTCCGCTGGAGGAAGTCCTCTTCGGGCCCGGCCACCACACCAACGGCACGTCCAACCTCATTGGTGCGCTGCGCCGCTCCATGGCGACCACCGGTTATTCGGACCTCAAGGAATTCCAGCGGGTCGACGTCGTCGTATCGCCCTACGCAGGGAACTGACGCGTTGGACGGGGCAGGGTGGGCGCCGCCCACCCTGCCCAAAGCACGCCGCCAGCAAGTAGTGTGGGTTTACAACCGGCACTAGAGGCACTGGAGGCGTTCAATGAAGAGTGTTCCTGCAAACGGCGGAGCCCTTGGCCCCGAAGCCAGGGAAGCATCCATCCAGCGGTTGCGCGCCACGTCCGAACCCGGCCGGGAACTGGACATCCTGATCGTCGGCGGCGGCATCGTCGGAGCGGGAGCCGCTTTGGACGCCGTGACCCGGGGGCTGAGCGTTGGCATCGTCGAGGCAAGCGACTGGGCTGCCGGCACGTCGTCACGGTCTTCGAAACTCATCCACGGCGGCCTGCGGTACCTGGAGATGCTCGACTTCGCCCTGGTCAAGGAGGCCCTGCAGGAACGCGGGCTGCTGCTCTCCGAAATCGCCCCGCACCTTGCCCGCCCGGTGCCCTTCCTGTATCCGCTCACCAAGCCGTTTGTCGAGCGGCCTTACGTGGGCGCCGGCATCGCGCTCTATGACCTCATGTCCATCTCCAGCGGACACAGCCGCGGCGTGCCGTTCCACAAGCACCTGAGCAAGCGCGGCACCCTGCGCGCCGCCCCCAGCCTGAAGAATGATGCCTTCGTGGGATCCATCCGGTACTACGACGGACAGGTGGACGACGCCAAATACGTGGCAAACCTGGTGCGTACCGCTGCGTACTACGGCGCCCACGCCGTGAACCAGATGGCGGTGGTGGACTTCCTGCGCGAGGGCGAGCGGGTGGTCGGAGCCAAGGTGGAGAACCATGAGGACGGGACGCAATTCAGCATCCGGGCCAAGCAGGTCATCAACGCCACCGGAGTCTGGACGGACGAAACCCAGGCCATGGTGACCGACCGGGGCCAGTTGAAGGTCCGTGCCTCCAAGGGCATCCACCTGGTGGTTCCCCGCGACCGCTTCCAATCCACCGTGGGCCTGATCCTGCGCACGGAAAAGTCGGTGCTCTTTGTCATCCCGTGGGGACGGCACTGGATCATCGGCACCACGGACACCGACTGGCACCTGGACAAGGCCCACCCCGCGGCCTCAAGCAAGGACATCGACTACGTCCTGGAGCACGTCAACCAGGTGCTCAAGCGCCCGCTGACCAGGGAGGACGTTGAAGGGGTCTATGCCGGACTCCGGCCGCTGCTTGCCGGTGAAAACGATTCAACCGCCAAGCTGTCCCGCGAGCACGTTGTGGCACACCCTGTCCCCGGCCTGGTGGTGGTGGCCGGCGGCAAGTGGACCACCTACCGGGTCATGGCCAAGGATGCGGTGGACGAGGCCACCCGCACCATGGACGAACGGGTCCCGCCGAGCTGCACGGAAACCATCCCGCTGCTGGGCGCCAGCGGCTTCCGTGCGGCCTGGAACCGGCGGAACCGCACCGCGGAGGAATCCGGGGTCCATGTGGCACGGATCGAGCACCTGCTCAACCGGTACGGCTCCATGACGCCCGAGGTGCTGGCCATCATCGAGCAGAACAAGGAACTTGCCGAGCCCATCCCGGGAGCGGATGACTACCTGCAGGCGGAGGCGGTCTATGCCGCAACCCATGAAGGGGCCCGCCACGTGCAGGACGTCCTGACCCGGCGGACGCGCATTTCCATCGAGGCCTGGGACCGCGGCGTGTCCGCTGCCCCTGTTGTCGCTAAACTGATGGGTGACGTCCTTGGCTGGAGTGACGCGCAGCGTGAAAACGAGGTCCGCCACTACATTGCCCGCGTGGAAGCCGAACGCCTCAGCCAGCAACAGCCGGACGACGAATCCGCAGACGCCGCCCGTCTGGGCGCGGAAAACATCGTGCCCTTGCGCTGAGGGGCCGTTCGCCCTGCACTGCTGACAGAAGGGATACGCCTTGGCGGAACCACTGGACCCGTATGACGCCCACCTCACCACTGCCGACATGGTGATCCTGGAAATGGAAGCGAAGGACAAGACCGACGCCACCACCCAGTTGGCGGAACGGCTGCACGCAGCCGGGCGGATCTCGGATCTTGACGGGTTCCTGAAGAACGTCAATGCCCGCGAGCACCAGCTTGCCACGGGGCTCCCGGGCGGCATCGGGCTGCCGCATGCGCGCAGCGAGTTCGTCTCCCAGACCTCGATCGCGGTGGGGATCGCCAAGTACGGCCATGCCCTGGACTTCGGCGCCGCCGACGGTCCGGCCACGGTGATCCTGCTGATTGCCACCCCCGCCAGTTCCTTTTCGGACCACCTGGAAGTGCTGGCCACCCTGGCACGGTCGCTTTCCAAGGAATCCTTCCGCGAATCGCTGCGGCGCGCCTACGACGCCGAAGTGATCGCCGAACTCATCAACTCCAGCCTGGTGTTCTTCGACCACTAGGTCCGCCCGGACCACCAGGCCCGCGTGTCCGCCCTTTCCAGGTCCGGGCGTCCCCGGCGTTTAGTTGTTCTACAAGAGTACGAAGTACGGTTAAGACGTGTGGAAAACAGCCCTCAAGCCCCGATGGATCGCAGGCTTTGTCTTCGCGATCGCGCTCTCCGGGGTCTTCGTGCTGTTGAGCCAATGGCAGTTCGGCCGCTCCACCCAACCCGAAGTGCCCGTTAATCCGGCCACCGAACAGGTCCAGCCGCTGACAAGCACGCTCCAGCCTGGCGAGTTCTTCCACGGCAGCGTCGCGGACCAGATGGTCACTGCGCAGGGAACGTACAGTGCGGACAAACAGGTCCTGGTTCCCGGCCGGCTCCATGACGGAAAGAGCGGCTACTGGGTGGTCTCGGCCTTCGCCGTGAACGGCGCCCCCACCCTGACCGGAGCCGCCGCAACACCGCAGACCTGGATCCCCGTGGCACGCGGGTGGGTGGCGGAACCGCAGGACGCGGCAGCACCGCCGTCGGGCCTTGTTGAACTGACCGGACGCCTGCTGCCGTCCGAGGCGCCGGTGGCCGGGAAAGCGCCGAAGCCGGGGGAGGCCTCGGCTGTGTCCGTGGCGGAGCTCATCAACTACTGGGACGTGAGCAGCTACCCGGGCTTCGTGTCGGCCACCGCAGAGGTGGTGGGCGGCCAGGACGTGAGTGCCGCGGCCGTACCCGGCAACCTCTTGCCGCTGGACATCGGCCCCCAGCCGCCGGCACAGCACATCAACTGGCTCAACCTCTTCTACTCCATCGAGTGGGTCGTCTTCGCCGGCTTTGCCCTCTTCATCTGGTGGCGGCTGGTCAAGGACGACTACCACCGGGACCTCGAGGAGGCCCTCGATGACGCCGAAGGTTCCGAGCAGGACGAACCGCACGAACCGCACCAGCTTCCCCCGCACCAGCCTGACCAGCACCAGCAGCCTGACCAGTCCCAGCAGAAGGTACAGCCATGATTGATCCGAAACCGGCCACCCCGTCCCCGCAGGCTCCCGGCGGCAAGACGTCCGGCAGGAAGCGCCGCTTCGGCGGCACCGAGGCCCAGATCCGGTCGGCCCTGAAGTTCTATAGGGTCATGGCCTACCTCACCGGCACCATGCTGCTCCTGCTGTGCGCTGAACTCGTGGCCCGGTACGGCTTCGGGCAGTACCTGTTCGCCGGCGGCACCAACGCCGTGACCGGCCAGCCGTTCGGTTTCGGGTTCGCGGACGCCGAGCCGCCGGGAGTACTGAACGGCGTGAACGTCTCTGTTACGGTCCTGATCGTGCACGGCTGGATGTACGTCGTCTACCTGATCTCCAACTTCCGCTTGTGGTCCCTGATGCGCTGGCCCTTCCTGAAGCTGGTCCTGCTGGCCCTTGGCGGCGTGGTGCCGTTCCTGTCCTTCATCGTCGAGAAGAAGTTCCACGCCGAGGCGGAGGCCGAACTCGCTGCCAACCCGCAGGCTCCGCAGCGGTACTAGCCCTCCGGGCTGCCGGCCGCTGAGGTGCCTGGCCCCTCGCGGCGGCCGCCCGCCGTCGTACGTCTGCTCCGTCACAGCACGGCGTCTCAAGGTGCGCCGGTGCAACGGCGCCAAGTAGGCTATTACGGTGACTACTCCCACTGCATCCCAAACTTCCCAGAAGCCGGTGCTGGTTGTTGATTACGGTGCCCAGTACGCGCAGCTGATTGCCCGCCGCGTCCGGGAAGCGAATGTGTATTCGGAAGTGGTTCCGCATACCTACACCACCGAGCAGCTCCTGGCCAAGAATCCCGCCGCCATCATCCTGTCCGGCGGACCTTCCAGCGTCTATGCCGACGGCGCCCCGAGCGTGGGTGCCGACCTCTTCGAAGCCGGCGTCCCCGTCTTTGGCATCTGCTACGGCTTCCAGGCCATGGCCAACGCCCTGGGCGGCAAGGTGGACAAGACCGGCCTGCGGGAGTACGGATCCACCGAAACCACCATCCTCGGTGACAGCCGCTCGGTGCTTGAGGGCATGCCCCAGCACCAGAAGACCTGGATGAGCCACGGCGACTCCGTCCACCAGGCGCCGGAAGGCTTCGAAGTCCTGGCGACGACGGCGGGCGCGGAGGTAGCTGCCTTCGCCAACGAGGAAAAGGGTCTCTTCGGCGTGCAGTGGCACCCGGAGGTCAAGCACTCCGCCTACGGCCAGCAGGTGCTGGAGAACTTCCTGTTCAACTGCGCCAAGCTCGAGCCCAACTGGACCACCGGCAACATCCTGGAAGAGCAGGTGGAACGCATCCGCCAGCAGGTGGGGGATGCACGGGTCATCTGCGGCCTCTCCGGCGGCGTGGACTCCGCAGTGGCGGCAGCCCTGGTCCAGCGTGCCGTAGGCGACCAGCTCACCTGCGTGTTCGTGGACCACGGACTCCTGCGTGAAGGCGAAGCGGAGCAGGTGGAGCGCGACTTCGTGGCCGCCACCGGCGTGAAGCTGTACGTCGCCAACGAACAGGAACGCTTCCTCTCGGCCCTGGCAGGCGTCAGCGATCCGGAAACCAAGCGCAAGATCATCGGCCGCGAGTTCATCCGCGCCTTTGAGGAAGCCGAACTGGCCATCATCGCCGAGGCCGCTGCCCACGGCGAGAAGATCAAGTTCCTGGTCCAGGGCACCCTGTACCCGGACGTCGTCGAATCCGGCGGCGGCGAAGGTGCCGCGAACATCAAGAGCCACCACAACGTGGGCGGCCTCCCCGAGGACCTGCAGTTCGAGCTCGTTGAGCCGCTGCGCGCCCTGTTCAAGGACGAGGTCCGCGCAGTGGGTGCCCAGCTGGGGCTGCCGCAGGAAATCGTTGGCCGCCAACCGTTCCCCGGCCCCGGCCTGGGCATCCGGATTGTCGGCGAAGTGACCAAGGAGCGGCTGGACCTGCTGCGCAAGGCAGACGCCATTGCACGCGCCGAACTCACGGCAGCCGGCCTGGACAACGAGGTCTGGCAGATGCCCGTCGTCCTGCTGGCGGACGTCCGCAGCGTGGGCGTCATGGGCGACGGCCGTACCTACGGCCACCCCATCGTGCTTCGCCCCGTCTCCTCCGAGGACGCCATGACGGCCGACTGGTCGCGGCTGCCCTACGATCTCCTGGCCCGGATCTCCGGCCGGATCACCAACGAGGTGGACGGCGTCAACCGGGTGGTCCTGGACGTCACCAGCAAGCCGCCGGGAACCATCGAATGGGAATAGCATCCTAAGTGGCCGGCCTCCGCCAGCGGGGGCCGGCCGCTGCTTTTCCCGGATGAATCCCGGCAATTTCCCGTGCTCCAGTGTTGCGGTCGCTCAAGTCCGGCGCCGAAGCGGCTACTCTCGAATCTATGCCGGTATGGTCCAGGACGTCACGTGCAAGCGCAGAAAAGAAGGCAGAAGTGTCAGTTGGTCAAGGCCACCCGGAAGGCTCGGAAGAGCTTCGCAAATGGCTGTCCGGGCTTAAACCCGTTACCGGCGCGGACACGATGCTGCGCTTCACCAAGACACCCGAAGGCTCCATCGACCTTACGTCGGCACACCCCTCCGGGCTCGCCCAGCTCATGGCCGGGCGCCGCACACGCCTGTCCACCCTGATCCGTGACCGGCAGCAGTATGTGGTGGCGGCCCGCGCTTCGCGCAACATCCGGTCCAAGATCTTCGAGCTCGCCAACGACCGCGGCATCGATGCCGGCTACCTGTCCGCCGGCACTGTGGTGTGGACGTCAGCCGTCGGCGGCAAACCCCAGCGGGTGTCCGCTCCGGTCATGCTGACCGCCATCTCCCTCACGGTACGGCCGGGGGAGGACGACTTCGAACTGCAGCTCACCGAGCAGGCGCACATCAACCCGGCCCTGGTGCGGCACCTGAAGAACATCCACGGGATCGTCTTTGACGTCAACGCCGTGACCCGCCTCGCCTACAGCACCGCCCGGTTTGACCCCCAGCCTGTCCTGGACCGGCTGGCCACCCTGATCCGGCCCATCCACGGCGCGGAAACCCAGCACAACCTGCTCGTTTCCACGTTCGCCGACCTCTCCGGCAACCTCGACGATCCCTGGATCAACGACTCCCATCCCCTTGTGTCCGCGCTGGCAACTGCTGCCGGCGGCGAAGTGGTGGACGTGGAGGAACCCGACCTCTCCCGCTTCCCCCACCTGGACAACAGGCACCCCAAGGACGAGCTGCTGCTGCTGGATGCGGACACTGACCAGCAGTACGTCGTGGACGCGGCCCGCGCCGGAGACTCCCTGGTGGTCAGCAGTCCGCCCGGCACCGGGCAGACCCAGACGGCCATCAACACCATCGGTGCCCTGGTGGACGCCGGCAAGACTGTCCTGGTGGTGGGCGACCGCCGCGCCAGCCTCAACGAGGTCTCCGGGCATCTGGAGTCGCTGGGGCTGGAGTCCATCCTGTTCCAGCTCTCCGGAAACGTCACGGCGCAGCAGCTGAAGGGCCAGCTGCTCCGGGCGATCGTGCGCAACGAAAAGTCACTGGAACCCCAGCTCGGGAACCTCCACAACACCCTGGTGGAACACCGGCACGCCCTCATGGACCACGTGGCGTCGCTCCACAACGTCCGCGAGCGTTGGGGCTGCTCGCCCTACCAGGCCATGCAGTCACTCGCGGAGCTCACCTCCATCCACCCCGCGCCGGCCACCACCGTCCGGCTCAAGCGCAGCGTCCTGGACAGTATCCGGGACCGCGAGGAGCTGGCCGGCAGGCTCAGGCGCGCCGCGGAACTGGGCAGCTTCAGTAAGGCGGCCACCACCAGCCCCTGGCACGGGGCCCGGCTGCTGACCCGCAAGGAGACGGAGGAAGCCCAGGACCTGGTCCGCTCCGTCGCCAAGAGCCTTCCCCTCCTCCGCGACCGCATGGACGCCGTTGCGGAGCACGCCGAAATCCGCCTGGGCGAATCATTCGCCGAGTGGGGCGAGCAGCTGGAACTGCTGGTCGCCGTCCGCGGAAGCCTGGACAAGTTCACCCCGGACATCTTTGACCGGCCCGTGACGGACCTAATTTCCGCCACCGCGCCGTCCGCCTGGCGGCGTGAGCGCGGCATCGAGCTGACTGCCATGCAGCGCTCAAGGCTGCGCCGGGTCGCCAAGGAGTACGTGCGCCCGGGCGTCCACATCGCAGACCTGCACTCATCCCTGGTGCTGGTGCAGGAGCAGCGCGCCCTGTGGGCGGGCTACGCCACCACGCAGCGGCACCCCGCCGTACCTTCCGGCCTGGCCGAAATGATTGCCATGTACCGGTCCCTGGACGGCGAGCTGGCACAGCTGGGTGAGGCGCTGCGGCACACGGAAGGCGGCGGCTCGCTGTCTACCGTTCCCTACGCGCGGCTGATGGAACGCCTGGAGCGCCTGGTGGCGGACACCGACACGCTTAAGACCCTGCCCGAGCGCACCCTCCTGGTCGAGAACATGCGCGAACACGGCCTGGGCGAGCTCCTGGCCGACCTCGCCGAGCGGGAAGTCCCGGAGGGATCCGTTGCCGCCGAGCTGGAGCTGGCCTGGTGGCAGTCCGCGCTTGAGGCAATGATCAGCGGTGACGACTACTTGGCCATGTCCGACGGCGACGCGCTGCGCCAGCTTGAGGCAGAGTACCGGCTGGCGGACAACGCCCACGTTGCCAGCGGCGCCGCCCGACTGCGGTGGGACCTGGCGGAACGGTGGCGCACAGCCATCGCTGCCCAGCCCCGCCAGGCCGACCTGCTGCGGAGCCTGCTCAAGGACGGCCGGGTCTCCCTGCCGGCCCTTACCGCACAGGCTCCGGACCTGATCGGCACCCTGGTTCCCGTCTGGTCTGTCAGCCCGTACCTGATGACGGGCCTGCTTCCGGCGGAACAGCACTTCGACGCCGTCGTGATCCTCGATGCGGAAGCCACCTCGCTTCAGGCTGTCCTGCCGGCAATCGCCCGTGCACGGCAGGTGATTGCCTTTGGCGACTCGCGCATTGCCACGCCGCGGACCTTCACCGTCGGGGTGGAACGGCTGGCGCCCGGCGAGTCGGCCCACCACCGGGTGGAAAGTGCCTTCACGGCATTGTCTGCCGTGCTTCCGGTGTGGCGGCTCAACGTGGTGTACCGGGCGGTGGACGAGGACCTGGTCCTTCAGCTGAGCAAGAACTTTTACGACGGCGGCCTGCGCCGGCTGCCGGAAGGCCAGTCGGCCACGGGGCTGGACCGGTCGCTGCTTGTGGAATACCTGCCGGACGGCACGGGCCTGCCCAGTGCCGGCGACGAAGGCGTGGAGTCTGTGGTGGCCGAGGTCAACCGCGTGGTGGAGCTCGTCTTCGAACACGCCCGCCTGCGCCCGCGAACGTCGCTGGCAGTGGTTACCGCAAGCCTGCGGCACGCCGCCAGGATTGGTGAATCCATCAGGCTCCAGCTGTCCAACCAGCCGGGCCTGGCCGGCTTCTTCGGCGCCGGGCCGGAATCTTTCCGGGTAGTTGACCTTGAACGCGCCCAGGGCCTGGTCCGCGACCACGTCATTTTCTCGCCCGGATTCGGGCGGACCCCGCACGGCCGCGCCCTGCACAACTTCGGGCCGCTCTCCGCGGAGGGCGGCCGGGAGAAGTTTGCCCTGGCCATGACCCGGGCGCGCCGTTCCATGCACGTGCTCACCTGCTTCCGGCCGGAGGACCTGGACCACACCAGGCTCACCCACGGGGCGGTGGATCTTTATACGCTGCTGGACCGGGAAATTTCCGGCAACACCGATCTCGGGACTCCCGCGTCCCGCGCCGCGGCCAGCGAGCAGGCGCTGGGAGCGGACCCGCTGGTAGCGGACCTGGGGGACCGGCTGCGGGCCCGTGGCGCCAGGGTCTGGCACCAGTACGACGGCGCCATCGACGTGGTTGCCGCGGCGGATCCCCTGAACACCATGGGCCAGGACGACCCCGACCTCCCGCGGCCCGTGGCCATCGAATCCGACGGCACGGCCCAGTACCGCACCATGAGCGTGCGTGAGCGCAGCAGGCTGCGGCCGCAACTGCTGGAACGCCTGGGATGGCGGTACATGCCGCTGTGGACCATCGAGGTCTTCACGGACCCCTCGTCCTGCGCGGACCGCATCGCCGGTTACCTGGGACTTGAGAAGATGGTGCTTCCGGGCCGGACCACGTCCAGCACAGGATTCCTGGACGATGACTTCAACCACGCACTTCACGGAATTGATGGGGCGCCTGCTGCCGGTGTTTCCTACCTGCCTTCCGAGGCTGTCAGCCAAGGCCGGCGCGCCCAGGGGACAAGGGAAGCGGGTGCCACGACGAGAGAAGACCGGCCTGGGAAAGACAGGCCCGAGGAAGACATGCGCCAGAACGAGAACAACACCCGGAACACGAACGACCTGAACAGGAACGACGACCTGGATAAGAACGGCGGCTCGAACAGGAACGACGACCTGGACAAGAACGGCGGCGCGAACAGGAGCGGGGCCGCAGCCGGAACTGACCGCGGTGCCGCTCCCGCGGATTCCGCAGCGCCGGTGCCTTCTCCGGGGGCGCGGCCGGCAGCGGGGGGCACCGACGAGATCCTCCCGAGCAAGGCGGCGGAAGACGACGCCCGCAGCTGGGGTGACCGGGAGGACGATCACGATACCTGGTTGAAGGAACAGAAACCGCCGCACTGGGGCTGACCCACATCATCCGGGCCACGCTTGAGGTCAGGGCGGCCCGACCAGGACGAAGAACAGCCTGCCCTGGGTGGAGGCGCCGGCCAGGCGCAGTGATTGTTCGGCGGTGGCTGCCACCACGATCAGTCCATCGGTCTCGGTGGTGCCGAGCCATTGACCCCCTTGGCCGCCGTTGTTCGAGGTCCACAGCACCGGGACGGCAGACGCCAGGACCTCAGAGGGACTCTTCTGGTCGAACCCGTTGGCTGATGTCAGCACAATGTTGACCAGCTGGCCGGGGGAGACCAGCTGGATGGATGAGGCATCCGCCATCCGCAGGGGAACCGCGGCCGAACCGGGGGGCGTCCCTGCCAGGAGCCCGGGGCCCAGCAGCTGGGCGTCGGTGAGGAGCTGGCCCTTCCGCAGCGGCGCTGCGAGCTGCTTGCCTGCGGTTGCGGATCCATCCCGGAGGAAGCCGTCGGTCACCATCCCGGGCGGCACCTGGACCTGGGCCAGGTCTGCTGCCGTTACCGTTGTTCCCGCGGGCAGATCCCGGGCAGCGGACAGCGCCGTGACGGTGGTGAGCGGGGCGGGAGTGAGTTGCTGGACAGCGATTGCTGCAGCTGCGCACAAGAGCAGGGCCGCTACGAGGCGTCGGTTGCGGCTTAGCCAGCCGGCAAACCGCGAGTGCAGGGGACGCCGTCCGGGGTGGCGGTGGATGTTACGGGCACCTGCAGCATGGACATGGCCGGGGAACCGGAGACCGTCGCGGCGACGTCGGAAGAGTACTGGCATGCGCCCACGCTAGGTGACGCCAAAGCGGCACGGGAGCCCGGATGGCGGCTATGTGGACAAAGGCGGCCGGACGCAGGGAGCGTCCGGCCGCCGTCGTAAAGTCCTGGGCTGCTTAGCTGGTGGCAGCTGCTGCCGGCGCCGACGCGGCGGGGGTGGCAGCGGGCGTCGCTGCGGGTGCGGGGGAGACGGAGCTGCCCTTGGAATCGCGGGAATCCGTGCGGTAGAAACCCGAGCCCTTGAAGACGACACCGACGCTGTTGAACTTCTTGCGCAACGTGCCCTCGCATTCCGGGCAGGACGTCAGGCTGCTGTCCGAGAACGACTGGACAATGTCGAAGGCGTGGCCGCAATCCTTGCAGGCGTAAGCATATGTTGGCACTGGTGCTCCTCCTCTTGGGCAAACGAGAGGTCCCGTGCTGCCACCGGGTAAACCGTTAGCAGTCGCAGGGCCTGAGTGCTAATTCTATCACTGTGCCCGAATGGACGGGCTCAGGCGTTGCCCGCCAATGGCCGGTATCCGGACGGGGCCAGGACGGCCGGGACCGGTCGGTCGAACTTCTCGGCCGGTATCCGGCCGGCGGGCAGCAATTCGTCATCGTAGATAACAGCGGCCAGGGGAATTTCCTTCCCTGCCGTAGCCAGGTGCCCCAGGAATTTGTCGTAGTAGCCTCCGCCCTGCCCGATCCTGTTGCCGGCGAGGTCCACTGCGGTGGCCGGAATAAAGAGCACCGCTGCGCCACCGGCCGTTTCCGGCCCGTGACGGTGCCCCGTGGGCTCCAGGATTGGTGCATATTTGCTGCGCTCGAAGCTGGTCTCCGGCGTCCAGAACACCCAGCTCAATTCGCGGCCTTCCTCGCACACCGGAAGCAGTACCTGATGGCCGCTGCGATGCAGGGCGTTGATCAGGGGCAGGGTGGGCGGTTCGTGTCCCACGCCAAGGTACACGCAGGCTATCGAGGCGTGCTTCCCTGTGACCGTCCCCGCCCATGCTTCCCCATGGACGGCCAGGGCCGCGCCGGCAGCTTCGAGCTGCGCCGGCGTCAGCGCTGCCCGCCGCCGGCGGTGGGCGGCCCTGATGCCGTCCTTGACTGCGTTGGTCTCCTGCAGCATGGTGTCCTTCCTGCGATGCCCCGTATTGGGAGGTTCTTCCCGCACCGGCACGGGCTTGCCGCTCCGGTGGTTACTGAAATGCTTGACGCTGACGTTAGATTAGACCGGTGAACACCAGTAACCCCAGAGTCCGCAAAGCCGTCATTCCCGCCGCGGGCCTGGGCACCAGGTTCCTGCCAGCCACCAAGGCGATGCCCAAGGAAATGCTCCCCGTCGTGGACAAGCCTGCCATCCAGTACGTGGTGGAGGAAGCCGTCCACGTGGGCCTCCACGACATCCTGATGATTACCGGCCGCAACAAGCGGGCCCTGGAAGACCACTTCGACCGCGTGCCGTCCCTTGAGTCAACGCTCGAGGACAAAGGGGACACGGAGAAGCTGGCGTCCATCCAGGCGGCCAGCCAGTTGGGTGACATCCACTACGTCCGGCAGGGCGACCCCCACGGCCTGGGCCATGCGGTGCTCCGCGCAAAACAGCACGTGGGTGACGAAGCCTTCGCTGTCCTGCTGGGAGATGACCTGATTGACGCCCGCGACGAACTGCTCAGCACGATGATTGACGTCCAGGCCAAAACCGGCGGGTCCGTCGTCGCCCTGATTGAAGTGGAGCCGTCGGAGATCAGCGCCTACGGCTGTGCGGACATCCAGGACATCGACGGCGAAGACTACGTCCGCGTCAACCGGCTGGTGGAAAAGCCGTCACCCGAGGAAGCGCCCTCCAACCTGGCCCTGATCGGGCGTTATGTCCTGCACCCCGCCGTGTTCGGCGTCCTTGAACACACCGAACCGGGCCGGGGCGGGGAAATCCAGTTGACGGATGCCCTCCAGGAACTTGCCTCCGGTGATGGTGAAGGGCACGGGGTGTACGGGGTCGTGTTCCGGGGCCGGCGTTACGACACCGGCGACAAACTCAGCTACCTCAAGGCCTGCATCCAGCTCGCCATCGACAGCGACGACCTGGGCCCGGGCCTGCGGGAATGGCTGCCAGGTTTCACCTCGGACCTTTCCCGCTAGCGCCATGCGCAGTGGTCCCATCTGGCCGGTCACCCTGGAGTGCGGCGACTTGGTCCTGCGGCCCATCCGGTACCGCGACAAGAATGAATGGATGGAGGTGCGCTCGCGTAACAGTGAGTGGCTGCAGCCGTGGGAGGCCTCCAATCCGGATCCGGGCGGTGGGCTGCCCGATTACCGGCACATGGTCCGGTCGCTCAAAGTGCAGGCCGCGCAGGCCACAGCTTTGCCCTTCCTTATTACCGAGTGGAGGCCGGGCCTCAGCAGCCCCGCCATCGTGGGCCAGTTGACCGTGTCGTCAATCGTGTGGGGTTCGGCCATGATGGCAACCCTTGGCTACTGGGTTGACCAGGCACGGGCTGGACGGGGGATCGCCCCCACCTCCGTGGCGTTGGTGACGGACCACTGCTTCAGGACCCTCGGCCTGCACCGGATGGAAATCAATATCCGGCCCGAGAACGGACCCAGCCTGCGGGTGGTGGAAAAGCTGGGATTCCGGGACGAGGGGTACCGGCCCCGTTTCCTGCACATCAACGGCAAATGGGCCGACCACCGTTCCTTCGCCCTCACCGCGGAAGAAGTCCCGGAGGGCCTGCTGGGCCCCTGGCTGGCCTCGCGCCGGTCATAAATCCAACGGTTTGCCAGAGGGGGCACGACACACCGGGGCTAATGCGGCCTGAGCAGGCATGATGCTCATACGGTTTTGAGTGTGGACTTCCCCCTTAGCAGCTCAGTGATCCTCGTGGTTGCCGTCGCGCTCTGGATTGTATGGGTTGCCCCTTACGTCCTCCGGAACCGCCGGCACCAGTTCCAGCCTGCCGTCGACTTCCTGGCAGACGCCCCCGCCGATGAGGGGCCGGATCCGCACGCCGGCCTGGTCTTGAACGTCGCCGCCCAGCAGGAGAAAGCCATGGAACCCAGGAAGAGTCCGGCACCCGGTGCCGGCGCTGCCAGCACCCCCCCTCCGGCCCGGCTCCGCATCCGCTACGGCCGGACCGCGCTGGCCCTGGTGGGGCTGCTCTCCCTTGTCACTGCATTCATTTCCGGGATCCTGGCTGCCTTTGGCATCGGTTCGCCTGCCCTTCCGATCCTGTGCACGGTGCTGACTGTCGGGTCGGTGGCGCTGCTGCGTATGCTTGCCGTCCGCGACCGCAAGGCAAAGGTCAATGCTGCGTTCCGCTCGGCCATGAGTGCGCCTGCACGCCGCCCGGAGACGGCCGACGCGATTCCCCCAAAACCTGAGGCCGCCCCCGCGCGGCCGGACAGCCCGCTTTTCGATGCCGAGGCAGGCCAGGCCGGGATCAAGCGGCTCACGGCAGTTGAGCTTCGTGAAGCAGCCCTCGCCGTCGCGGTGGCTGCCGGCGATACCAGTGCTGCAGAGGCGGCCCCGGCCACTCCGGCGGGAACCCCTTGGGAGCCGGTGGAAGTCCCCAAGCCCGTTTACGTGGACGCAGCCAAGGCAAAGCGCCCGGAGCCGCAGCCTCTTGAACTTCCTGAGGCGCCTAAGGCAGTTGGCAAGCCGTCCCTGAAGCAGGGCGCTGCCGGGGTGCAGGCAGCGGAGTCCGCGGAAGCACAGCAGGTGGCCGATCAGCAGTTGACCAAGGCGCAGAGCGCGCTGAGCAACCTCGACGACGTTCTTCAGCGCCGGCGCGCGTAAAGTTTGGGCGGGGCACCTTGGGGTCCCGCGGCCGGCCGGAGCGTCAATTGGCGTTGGGCCGGGAAAATTTGTAGCCTAGGGACACCGGTTCCGCACCATCCTGGAACGCCTTGCAGGTTGCGGCCGATTCCGGGGCTATAGCTCAGTTGGTAGAGCGCTTCGTTCGCATCGAAGAGGTCAGGAGTTCGAATCTCCTTAGCTCCACCATTTGCAGGCGTGTTGCCAGAGCCAGAACACCTGGTTTGCCTTCCTTTTCAAACGCAGGTGCCCACCGCCGGGCGATTCCTGTCCGCGGGCGGACTCCGCGGATCCTTCCCTCGCTCGTCCCTTCCCGTGGCCCTGATGCAACGAGCCGCTTCCGCAGACCGGGCAAAGGGCGCCTGGGGCCCCTGGTTGTGCACCACGGTTCCCGGGCCTGGCTTGTAGGGAGCAGAGGGTGGGGACATCGTCAGGGGGCCCTGGATGTGGCCTTGGCTGGCGGCAAGGGCGCCAACCTGGGCGAACTGCTGCGCGGAGGCTTTCCGGTGCCGCCGCATACGCTGGGCGGGCGCCTCACGGAAGCCGGTGTCCTGGCCGGGCCCACGGATGTCACTCACCTGCGCTTCGAGGAACTTTGCGGCAATGCCCGACGGCGGGGCGTTGCCGCCGGCGGAGAAGGAGCGGCACCGCCGGCGTGTGCTGGCCCGCGCCGCCAAACGCAGTGAGCTGGAAGGTAGGTCCGCAACCCGCACCCTCGTGAACGGGCAAACAGTGGTGGTGGACGGAACCGCGGGACGCGTTACCGTTCCCATAGGCAAAACGCCCCCGGATGCAGGCTCGATCGGAGGGGTGGGGGCCTAGAGTGGGCCTCATGGGAATCATCATCGGACTTCTTGTCCTCTGGCTCATCCTGTCCATCGTCGGCTTCGTCGTGAAGGGCCTTCTCTGGCTCGCCATCATCGGCCTGGTCCTCTTCGTCGCCACCGGCGTCTGGGGCTGGCTGAAGCGCAGAACCAACGCCTGACCGTCACCGCCTGCCCGGACCGGCTGTCACCGGCCCGGGTGGGCGGTGGGCGTTAGCGGTCGAAGGACCCTGTCTTTTTCCTCCTGCCGGCGTGATCCTTGCTCCATGAGCCTCACGAAGAAGGAAGGGCACCCCCCCACAGCTGGCTCCGCCGGTCGTGCGCAACTTTGCCATCAACCGTGCCCTGCACCCCGACCGCCCATGGATCCGGGCCACCCGGATCAGCGTCGGTCTTGTCGTGCTGGCCGCAATCGTGCAAAAGACCTTCGACGCCACCCTGCCCGGCAACGACGTGGATGTCCCGCAGCTGTATTCGGAATTCACTGTGCAGGGAAATCTTGTCTTCGGGCTTGTCCTGATCATTTCAGGGGTGCTGCGGCGACGCCGGCCGCCGCTGTGGTGGGACCAGATGTTCGGCGCGCTGGTCCTGTACATGGTCATGACGGGCATCATCTACATCGTGCTCGTGGCTCCGCCGGAAGAGCCGTGGTGGACATGGGATTTGTATTGGCCGCAGGTTGCCCACCACCGCCTGGCCCCGCTGGCGGCGGCGCTTGACTGGATTCTCGTCACCCGGACGGTCCGAGGTCCCTGGTGGCGGCCCCTCGCCTGGCTGGGCTACCCGGTGGCCTTCCTTGCGTTTTCGTGGATCCGGGGCGGCCTTGACGGATGGTACGTGTACGACTTCCTTGACCCAACCCTCGATGGCGGATGGGTCAGGGTGCTGGGTTCCACCGGCCAGGTTCTGGTGGCATTCCTGGTTGTTTCCCTCATGGTGCACGCGGTGGGCAATATGCGGGTGGCGCTGGCCACCGGACGGCTGCCCGCGACGGTGATCCCGCCCCGCTAGATCCAGCCCTTCCTCTTGAAGATGCCGTACATAAGGCCGCCGGCAGCCACCATGAGGAGCAGCGCCAGGGGGTAGCCGAAGGACCAATGGAGTTCGGGCATGTTGTCAAAGTTCATGCCGTAGATCCCGGCCACGAATGAGGGCGCAAACAGGATGGCCGCCCAGGACGAGATTTTCTTGACCTGTTCGTTCTGCTCGGCGCTGGCCTCGTTCTGCCGGTTGGCTGTCAGTGTCCCGTCCAGGGTCAGGGCGTTCTGCAGCAAGTCCCGGAAGGAGTCCGCCCGGGAAATCACCCGCTCAACGTGGTCTTCCACGTCACGCAGGTTATGCCGCAGCTCGCTTTCCACTTCGTACTTCTCGAAGCCGCGCTTCAACTGGTCCAGCATCTCGGGCAGGGGGTGGATGGCGCGCTGGAACTGGATGACCTCCCGGGCCAGTTCGTAAATGCGGCGGGACACGGAGGAATCGCCGCTGAACAGCTGGTCCTCGATCTCGTCAATGTCGTTTTCCAGCCCCGCCACCACCGGGGCGTAGTCATCCACCACCCGGTCCAGCAGGGCGTACAGCACCGCTTCGGGCCCGTGCCGCAGGAGATCAGGCCGCCCTTCCAGCCGCTGCCGCACCCTGGCAACGCCTGCCGTTTCCGCATGCCGCACAGTCACCACAAAGTTCTTGCCGGTGAACACGTGGAGTTCGCCGAATTCCACGGTTTCGTCCTCGTCCACGTACCGGGCGGGCCGCAGGACGGTGAAAAGGTTGTCGTCGTAACGCTCCAGCTTGGGCCGCTGGTGGGCCGAAACGGCATCCTCCACTGCGAGGGCATGGAGTCCGAACTCGCTGGCCACGGCCGCCATTTCCTCCGCCGTGGGCCGGTAGAGGCCGATCCATGCCATGCCGCCATGCAGGGACAGGGTCTCAAAGGTCTGCTCAAGACTGTCGGGCTCTGCATGGCGGACGCCGTTGACGTAGACGGCGTTATCGATGATGGTCATTCAGGAAATCCTAGCCGCCGGAGCTGCGGCACTGCTCAGGCCGCTGATGAGGGGCTCGGTCCGGTAGGGGATATGGGTGTGCAGGGCCAGCACGGTCTCTGTCCGGATGACACCCTTGATCCGCAGGACCTGCCGCAGGGATGACTGGAGGTTGTGGGTGTCCGTGGCCACCACCCGGCACCAGACATCGCCGCGGCCGGAGATCTCGTGGACTTCCAGGACCTGCGGGATGAGCCGCAGTGCTGCCACGACGCCGTCCAGCTCCCGGTGGGAGACCTCAATGGTCACAAAGGCCACCACGTCATAGCCCACCGCCTCCAGGTCAACCTCGCGCCCGCCCGGGCGCAGCACCCCGCTGCGCAGCAGGCGGCGAACCCGTGACTGGGCCGTGTTGCGGGCGATGCCCAGGGACTCGCCCAGCTCACCGATCTGGATGCGGGGATCCCGGATGAGGGCCAGCAGGATCTTCAGGTCCGTGGGGTCCAATTTGTTCAAGATCGTCACTCTCCATCATTCCTGGATCCATAAGTTGATGATTTTGCTCAATTATCCCTGCAAGGTCGAAAGATATGGCGCAGCGGTACCGCATTCTTGAACCATCACAGTTGTATCCGCGCCGGGCTCCCACAAGGACCACCCGCCGCGGCGACCCCTAAGGCGGCACAATGACGGTCTTCAGCGAACTGCGCATGCGCCCGGCCACGGCCAGCGGATGGAATGCCACCACTACGGCGCGGCTGGTGATTTCCGGCGCGGTCATCTTCATGCTCCTGGTGGGCGCCAACCTTGCCACCCCGCTGTACCCCCTGCTGCAGGCCAACCTCGGGCTGTCCAGCCTCGACGTAACGGCGGCTTTCGCCAGCTACGTCCTGGCCCTGGTGGGGACGCTGCTGCTCGCCGGGCACTGGTCGGACCATATCGGCCGCCGGGCCGCCCTCCTGGTCGCTGTCCTGACCGGACTGGCGGGCGGCTGGATCTTCGCCGAAGCGGGCACGCTGGCTGCCCTGTGCGCCGGACGGGCGCTGCAGGGAATGGCCGTTGCGCTCGCCACGGGGGCCAGCGCGGCAGCCCTTCGCGAGCTGCTCCCGTCCCGGCCGGAGTGGGCATCGCGCTTTACGCTGCTGGCCTCCTCGGGGGGCGTAGCGGCGGGTCCCGTCATCGGCGGACTGCTGTCGCTGCTTCCCGGTGCCACCACGGCTCCGTACGTCGTCCATTCGCTGTTGCTGGCCGCGCTCCTTGTCCCGCTGTACCTGATCCGCGCACGCCCGGCCATCATGGTGCCGGCAGTGTCCCGCCCGCTGCACGTCCTTGCCCCGCGCCGTCCCTCCGTTTCACGGCAGGCGAGGGGCGCTTTCTGGCTGGCGTCCGGCGTCGGCTTCCTGAGCTTTGCCGTGTTTGGCTTCTCCCTGTCACTGGCCCCGGGCTACTTCGCGCAGGTCCTGGGCACGGACTCCCGGCCACTGATCGGCGTGCTGGCCGGCCTCCCGCTGGGGGCGTCAGCCCTGAGCCAGCTGGTGACCCTGCGCGGGCGCCTGGCCGTGCCTGCGGGGCTGGCCGTCCTGGGCGTCTCCGTCATCCTGCTGGGAGCCGCCGGCGCATGGCACAGCCCACTGCTGCTCGTTGGGGCTGCCGTTACCGCCGGCCTGGGGCAGGGCATGGCCTTCCGGATGGTTTTCAACGAGGTGGCGGGCAAGGTGGAGCCGGCACGCCACGCGCAGATCATCAGCACCGTGTACGTCATCACCTATCTGGGCAGCGCCGTGCCGGTCCTCGGCCTGGGCTGGGCCAGCGCCGTGTTCGGAATGGCGGCAGCCGTGCAGGGATTCGTCCTGCTGTGCGGCTCGGCGGCACTCGCCCTGTCAGCCGTCACCCTCACCGCTTCCATCAAAGCAGCGAAACAGGGGTCCGTCTGAGCCGGGTGGATCTACAGCGGCGCTAGTCCGGAAGCGGGCCGTGGTTGCCTTGGATGTGTTCAAAGACCAGCGTGGTTTCGGTGTGGCCCACCACGGGATCGGTAGCCAAATTGTCCAGGACCCAGTCCCGCAGGTCTTCGGTGCTTCCGACGGCGATGTGCAGCAGGTAGTCCACCGAACCTGAGGTGTGGAAGGTCGACAGCACGGCGGGCAGGTGCGGCACGCGCGCAGTGAAACGGTCGATCTGGTCCCGGTCGTGGGCACGGAGCCGTACGGCCACCAGGGCCTGCACCGACCGGCCGATGGCCGACAGGCTCAGCTTCGCCTCATAGCCCTGCACAATCCCGCGCTCCGAGAGGGCGCGGGTGCGCATCAAGGCGGTCGACGGCGCAATACCCACCATTTCGGCGAGCTGCTTGTTGGAAATCCTGGCGTCTGCCACGAGGGCCGCAAGGAGGCGCTCGTCAATGGCATCCAGCGGCTCCAGGTGCGCCCCGGGCCTGGTGTTCCTGGCATTCGTACTCACGGCGGTTCCTTCCACACGGTCCTTAGTTCATCCTAGACCGCAGAATCTCCACCATCGGCTCCACAGGCACGCGTCCTGCCGAACATCCGCTCTATCCTCGAAGCTGCTGGAGCGTGTTAATTCGAGTGCGGCACCGAGTCAGGCAGCGGCCGTTTCCGCGCGGGAATGGACGACGGCGACAGTTGCGGCAGTGAGGCACGCCAGGGCGATCACGGCTCCAGCCAGTGCGTTCCAGCCCCAGGCCTGGAAGACCAGGCCACCTGCCCAGCCCAGGAGGCTGGAGCCCAGGTAGTAGGCCAGGTTGTAAAGGGACGCTGCCTGCGCGCGGCCGGTGCTGGCGATGGCGCCCGTCCAGCCGGAGCCGATGCTGTGGGCTGCGAAGAAGCCGCCCGTGAACACCACCAGCCCGCACAGGATCAGCACCAGGGACGGGGTGAGGGTCAGGGCGAGGCCGCCAACAGCCAGGCCAAGTCCGCCCAGCAGCACGTTCCGGCGCCCGTATTTCGAGGTCATCCCCGCTGCCCAGCGGGAGGAGAAGGTGCCGGACAGATAGGCCAGGAAGATCAGGCTGATCACGGTGGCCGGCAGCCCGAACGGGGCGCCCGACAACCGGAACCCCAGATAGTTGTAGACGGCCACGAACCCGCCCATCATCAGGAAGGCCTGGGCATACAGGGCCAGCAGCCGGATGTTCCTAAGGTGGCCCCCGAGCGTCCGGACGGCGCTCCGGAGTCCGGCGGCCCGGGCAGGAACAAAACCCCTGGCCCGGGGCACCAGGACAAGGAAGGCGACGGCGGCAATCGTCGCCAGCACGGAAACTGCCAGGGCTGCCGACCGCCAGCCCAAGAGTTCGCCGACAGGGCCGGCCACGAGCCGCCCTGAAAGTCCCCCCAGGGTGGTCCCGGCAACATAGCTTCCGGCGGCAAGCGCGGCGTGCGCTTTGCTGACCTCCTCGTTGAGGTAGGCAATGGCGATGGCGGGGATTCCGCCCAGCGCCATCCCCTCCAACAGCCGGAGGACCAGCAGCATGCCGAAGCTGGCGGACAGGGGCACCAGCAGTCCCAGCACCGTGGCCGCCGTGATGCCCCACATCATCGCCTTCACCCGGCCGATCCGGTCCGCCAGGAAGGACCAGGGGATCACGGTTGCGGCCAAACCCACGGTGGCCAGGGAAATGGTGAGGGCAGCCTCGGCGGCAGTGACGCGCAGATCGGCCGCCAGGAGGGGCAGGACCGCCTGGGTGGAGTAAAGCTGCGCGAACGTTGCAACCCCTGCGCATGACAGACCGGCCAGGATCCGCCCGTAGGCCCTGGACCCCTTGGGATGGCCGTTCCACGGAGGGGAAGCCGCCGTGCCGGAGCTCGCTTTCTGTGGCATCAAGCAAGCGTAGTCCCCGGGCAATGAATGCTTCCAATGCATATTTCATGCCAAACTGATAGCAATATCGGATTGCTTCCCGGTTCCGGGAAAGCTCGGGAGCCGGCAAGGGAGCAGCCATGGAACCGGACCGGAAACAGTTGGCCCAACTGCTGCCCCTCATGCCGGTACTCGCCGAGCTGGGACGGACCGAACACGTCACGGAGACGGCCGAACTCCTCGGATTACCCCAATCGACGGTGAGCAGGGCAGTGGCAAGGGCCAGCGCCGCCGTCGGCACCGAACTCCTGGTCCGGGACGGCCGCGGTGTCCGCCTGACGCCCGCAGCCCGCACCCTGCTGCCCTACATCGAGCAGGCGCTCGCGGAGGTCCAGGCCGGCCTGGACCTGGTCCGGAACGAGTCCGAACTGGTCAGGGGCACCGTGTCCCTGTCTTTCCAGCACACCTTCGGCGAGGCCACCCTGCCCCTGCTGATCAGCGCCTTCCGTGCCCGGCATCCCGGGACCGGGTTCCGGCTCAGCCAGGGCGCCCGGAGCGCATGCCTTGAAGAGCTGTCATCCGGGGAAGCGGACCTGGCCCTCACCGCTCCCGTGGCGCCGGCGGGCAAAACCCTCGATTCGGCCCCGCTGTACCGGGAACCGCTCCGGCTGGTGGTGCATCACGCCCATCCCCTGGCCAGGCAGCGGATGGCCCGGCTGGCCGATATCCGGACGGAACCGTTCGTGGCGCTGGGAACCGGATACGGGCTGCGTTCGCTGACGGACGCCCTGTTCCGCGAGGCGGGATACCGGCCGCGGATCGCCTTCGAGAGCCAGGATTCACACACGGTCCGCGGACTGGTCTCGGCAGGCCTGGGCGTCAGCATCCTGCCGCCCGGCGGCGACGCCCCCGGTAGGACGCTGCGCCCGGAAACCGGAGACCTCGGCTGGGTGGAGGTGCCGCTGGACTCGGAGCTGGCCTTCCGGGAAGTCGGAGTGAGCTGGCGGCGCCGGAAACCCGAAACCGAACCCGTTCCCGCCAGGCTCTTCCGCGAGCTGGTGGTGGCCCAGGGGCCACGCTTGTTGGCCGGGCTGGTCACCAGGGCGGGCCGCTGACCCGGGGAACCGGATGACGACGGCGGGTGGCGGCAGCGCCTCCGCGGAAGGCAGGCGCGGCGCCCCAAAGCCAGGCCACGCAAGTACCCTTGTGACGTGACGAACACCCAGAACCCCTCCACCAGTCCCGACCAGCACGCCACGGACTCGCCAGGCAACCCACTGCACGGCGTCACGATCGGCCTGGACATCGGCGGCACCAAGACACACGGCATCCGCTTTGAAGACGGAGTGCCCGTCGGGGACGATGCGGCGGGGAGCTCCAACGTCCAGAACGTCAGCCGCGACCAGGCAGCACGGAACCTGGCGGAGCTTTTCGCCAGGATCGGTGGCGGCCGCGTGGACCGGGTGTACGCAGGGTCCGGCGGAATCGATACCGACGAGGACGCCGCCGCCCTGGCGGCCCTGATCCAGCCACTCGTCCCGGAGGCCCGCATCACCGTTGTCCACGACTCCCGCCTGCTGCTGGCCGCGGGCCGTGCCAGTACGGGAGTTGCGGTCATTGCAGGTACCGGCTCGGCTGCCTGGGGACGCAACGCCGACGGCGGCGAGGCCCGGGCGGGCGGATGGGGCTACCTGCTGGGGGATGAGGGCAGCGGTTACTGGCTGGGCAGGGAAGCGGTCCGGCACAGCCTGCGCAGGATGAACCAGGGCCTGCCGATTGACCAGCTCACGGCATCCCTCCTGGCATCCTGCGGCCTGGACCACCCCAACAAGCTGATTGCGCTGTTCCATTCCCCGGACACGGGACGGCGCTTTTGGGCCCAGCAGGCCAGGCATGTCGTGGAAGCGGCCGCTGCCGGGCACCAGGACAGTGCAGCCCTGCTGGAGCAGGCCGGCCGCGACCTTGCCGCCTTGGCCGGGCAGGTGCTGGGCCAGCTGAAAATTGAAGGTCCGGTGATCCTGGGCGGCGGCCTGGGCATGAACGTGGCACCGCTGCAGGAGTCATTCCGCCGGAACCTCGAAGCAGGCGGCATCACTGACGTGAGGGTCCTGGACCAGGAACCGGTGTTCGGCGTCCTGCAACTCCTGGCCGAACCGGCCTGACGGCCGACAGGAACCAAACCGCGCTTGCCCGTCAGCGGGCCAGGCGGCGCGCTTAGTCGACGGCGCGCTTACGGGGCGTCAACCGCACGCCGGGCAGCGGGGGAGCGGGAATGCGGCCGGCCTCCGCCCCGGCTTCCGGACCGTGGCCTGGCACCAGTCCATACCTGGCCGCAGCCGTTTCGGCATCCGGCAGCCCGGCCTGCGCTTCCCAGTCCTCCCGGGCCTGCTCCACTTCGTCGTGGGTGCGGCCCACAAAGTTCCACCACATCAGCAGTTCTTCACCGAACGGCTCACCGCCAATCAGCAGGAACCGCGTGCCGGGGCGGGCCTCCATCCGGAGTTCGCTGCGGCCGGTGCCCAAGTAGCCCAGCGGCCCCGCCGGCAGGTCCTGCCCGTCCACCGCCAGGCCGCCGTCGAGCACCAGGATGCCGTGCTCAAAGGCGGGGTCCAGTGGCAGTACCGCGTCCCCTTCGCAGGAAACGTCCGCGCCAACGATCGGCGAAAACATCGTCGCGGGGGACACGACGCCCGCAAACCCACCCACCATGACGGTGGCGGTGAAGCCGTGGCCGGCGACGCGCGGCAGTTCCCGGTGCTGTTCGAACGCCGGCTCCCGGTTTCTCTCCCCGTCGGGAAGGGCCACCCAGAGCTGCAGGCCCCGCTGCAGCGGCAACTCCCCGCCGTCGGGAAGCACGGCGAATTCAGAGTGCGAGACCCCGTGCCCCGCCGTCATGATATTCAGCTCCCCGGGGCGCACTACCACGTCGCTGCCAACGCTGTCCCGGTGTCGGATGTGCCCAGCCAGCGGCCACGTCACCGTCTGCAGCCCGATATGGGGATGGGGGAGGACAGACATGGCGGTACGGTCCGGCCCGAAGCTGTCCAGGAAGCACCACGCGCCGATGGTGGGCAGTCCGCGCTGGGGCAGGGTGCGCTTGACGTTCATGGCGCGCACCCCGCCCAGGGGCACCTCACGTTCGGGCCACAGCTGCAGGCACGGGCCCGACGTGCCTCCGGCAGGTGCGGGCGGACAAACTTCCTGCTGGGGTGAAACTTCCAAGTTGGTCACGCCTCCACTTTAGGCCCGCCCGGCTTCGGCTACCCATCCACGCCAAGCGGGGTACCGAATGATTACAGTAGGGATTCCTTTGCGGGGATTAGGGCCTCATCTGCTGAAGCCGGCCCCCGTTTGGGTTACCGTAACTATCAGCGTGCTGATGGCAATGTCGCGGTGCTGACAACAGCCCGTCCAAGAGAACAGGTAAGTCCGCACCATGGACCAGGCGATGATCGAGTTCCAGAGCGTTACCAAGCAGTACCCGGGCGGCCAGCCGGCGGTGGACGGGCTGTCCATGTCCATTGCCAAAGGCACTGTGACGGTCTTCGTGGGTCCTTCCGGCTGCGGTAAAACAACATCGCTCAGGATGATCAACCGCATGGTGGAACCCACGTCAGGGACCATCACCGTGGACGGCCGGGATGTCACCACGGTGCCGGCGGCCGAACTGCGCCGCTCCATGGGCTACGTCATGCAGTCGGCAGGTCTGCTGCCGCACCGCTCGGTCCTCGACAACATCGCCACCGTTCCTCGGCTGAACGGCGTCTCCAAAGCTGACGCCCGGAAGCGCGCAGAGGAGCTCCTGGACGTGGTGGGCCTGGCGCACTCCCTCGGCAAGCGGTACCCCTCCCAGCTGTCCGGCGGCCAGCAGCAGCGCGTTGGCGTTGCACGCGCGCTCGCCGCAGATCCGCCTGTTCTCCTCATGGATGAGCCGTTCAGCGCCGTGGACCCCGTTGTCCGGGACGAACTCCAGCAGGAACTGCTGCGCCTCCAGAAGGACCTGGCCAAGACCATCGTGTTCGTAACCCACGACATCGACGAGGCCACCATCCTGGGCGACAAGGTCGCCGTCTTTGCCACCGGCGGCAAGCTGGCCCAGTACGCCACCCCGGAGGAAATCCTGCGGGCACCGGCCAACAACTTCGTCGCATCCTTCGTGGGGCGGGACCGCGGCTTCCGCCACCTGGGCTTCACGCCGTCCGACGGCGTGGCCATCCATCCCGTGCCCACGATCGTCCGCTCTCCGGACGGATATGAGTCTGATGCCAGTGCTGCCGGTGGCTGGCAGTTGGTGGTGGATGCGGACAAACATCCCCTGGGATGGTCGGCACCAGGGACCGAGACCGAGCTCGTTCCGGGTGGGTCGCTGTTCCGTCCGGGAGAGAGCCTGCGGCGGGCCCTTGACGCGGCCCTGTCGTCCCCGTCGGGCCTCGGTGTCGCCGTTGATACCGATGGCACGGTATTGGGCGTGGTCCGCGGCGGTGAGGTCCTGGCGCTGATCGAAGAGGCGCGCCAGTTGCGGCAGGCTGCCCTCTGATGGAATGGTTCCTGGCCAACACCGGCATGATCCTGGAACGCGGCGGCCAGCACCTGGTGCTGGCACTCGTTCCCATGGCACTGGGCCTGCTGATTTCCATTCCGCTGGCGCAGTTGGCACGGCAGAACAGTGCACTCCGCTCCGTGGTCCTGACGGCTTCCTCCCTCCTCTACACCATCCCCTCGCTGGCGCTGTTCATCATCCTGCCCACCATCCTGGGCACCCGGATCCTGGATCCCCTCAACGTGGTGGTGGCCCTGACCATCTATGCCGTCGCACTGCTGGTGCGCGCCGCCCTGGATGCCTTCGATTCCGTGGACGCAGACGTCAGCCAGGCCGCGCAGGCCATGGGCTTCAAGCCGCTGGCCCGGTTCCTGCAGGTGGACCTGCCGCTCTCCCTGCCGGTCCTGTTCGCCGGGCTGCGGGTGGTGTCCGTCAGCAACATCTCGCTGGTCAGCGTCGCCGCCCTGCTGGGTGTCGGCAACCTGGGCATGCTCTTCACCGATGGCCTCCAGCGCGACTTCGTCACCGAGGTGGTGGTGGGGATCGTCGCCATCCTGATCCTCGCGCTGCTGATGGATGCCGTCCTCGTCCTGCTGGAACGCATCCTCACTCCGTGGGAACGGGCAGGAACGCGGCGGGGCCGCAGGGATGAAGGCGGCACTGCGCCCGCCGCTGCGGAGCGCGCCACCCTGGCGGGAGAAGCAGCGTGAGCAACGTCTTTTCAGATACCTTCGCCTGGCTTTCCGACCCCCTGCACTGGTCCGGAAGCATGGGCATCCCCGCCCGGCTGTTGGAGCATCTGCAGTACACCGGACTTGTCATGCTGATCGCCACTGCCATCGCCGTTCCCGTCGGGCTGTTTGTCGGCCACACGGGAAGGGGACGGGTGGCAGTCGTCGCCCTGGCCGGAGCCCTGCGCGCGCTGCCCACCCTGGGCCTGCTCATCCTGTTTGTTCTGCTGGCCGGCATCGGGCTGATGCCTCCCATCTGGGCGCTGGTGATCCTCACCGTGCCCCCGCTGCTGGCCGGGACGTATGCCGGCATCTCCAGCGTGGACCGGAATGTGGTGGACGCGGCCCGGGCCATGGGAATGACTGAACTGCAGGTCCTGTTCCGGGCCGAGCTGCCCAACGCACTCACCGTCATGTTCGGCGGTTTCCGGACCGGCGTGCTGCAGGTGATCGCCACCGTCTCCGTCGTTGCCTACATCAACCTAGGTGGCCTGGGCCGCTATCTCTTCGACGGCCTTGTCCTTAGTGACTTCCCCCAGATGCTGGGAGGTTCCCTCCTCATCGCGGCGCTGGCGATCGCCGTCGACCTTGTCCTGTCCCTGTTCCAGAGGCTGTTCCTGACCCAAGGGGCCTCGAAGCTGTCCTACCGCAGCCATGAGGCTGCGGTTGATCTCACAGACCCCGTTGTTGCGGAGACTGTTGTTCAAGGAGGTAAGTCATGAAAGATAGCCGTCCCCAGCGCCTCGGAAGGCGGGCGTTCAGCGGTTTGGCCGCCGGGCTTGGCCTGGCAGTGGCATTGTCCGCCTGCGGGGGGTCGTCCGATCCGCTGAAGAACCCGCCGGCCACCAGCGGCAGTGCATCAGGTGGGGCGACCTCCCTCGTGGTGGGTTCAGCGGACTTCCCGGAGAGCCAGATCATCGCCGAGCTGTATGCCGGTGCATTGAACGCCAACGGCATCACCGCCACCACCAAGCCGAACATCGGCTCCCGCGAGGTCTACTTCAAGGCCGTCCAGGACGGCTCGGTGGACGTGGTGCCGGACTACAGCGGCAACCTGCTGCTGTACGTGGACAAGGAAGCCAAGGAGGTCTCCGCCGGTGACATCGCCAAGGCACTGCCCGGCAAGCTGCCGGACGGACTCGGCGTGCTGGACGTGTCCAAGGCCGAGGACAAGGACGCCATGGTGGTCACCAAGGCAACGGCGGAGAAGTACCAGTTGAAGTCCATCGAGGACCTGGCCAAGGTCTGCAGCGAGATCGTAGTGGGGGCTCCGGCCACGTTCGCCGAGCGCGCGTACGGCCTGCCCGGACTGAAGAAGAACTACAACTGCGTCCCCAAGAAGCTGGAGCCCTTCAGCGACGGCGGCGGCCCGGTGACGCTCAAGGCGCTGCTGGAGAACCAGGTGCAGGTGGCCGACATCTACACCACCACGCCGTCCATCGCGGACAACGACCTGGTGGTGCTGGAGGACCCGAAGAACAACTTCATCGCCCAGCAGGTCCTGCCGCTGTACAACAAGGCCAAGATGACGGACAAGGCCAAGCAGGCGCTCAACTCCGTGTCCAGCACGCTCACGACGGATGACCTGATCAACCTCAACCGGGCAGTCAGCGGCAGCCAGAAGCAGGACGCCAAGGCGGCAGCAACCGCCTGGCTGAAGGACAAGGGCATCGTCAAGTAAATCGGTTCCCTGTCCGCACGGGCAGGGTACGGACTGGTGATTAACGACGGCGGCTGCCGGACCTGCGGGGGTCCGGCAGCCGCCGCTGGCCGTGTGGTGGACGTCTCAACGGGGATGCATCCTTCCTGTGGCATATTTGAGGGATGGCAGAATTCAGGCAGTCCACGAAGCTCAACAACGTCCTCTATGACATCCGTGGACCGATCCTGCAGGCCGCCCAGCAGATGGAGGCGGAGGGCCATCGAATCCTCAAACTGAACATCGGCAACCCGGCGCCGTTTGGCTTCGAGGCGCCGGACGCCATCCTGGTGGACATGATCCGCCACCTGCCCCATGCCCAGGGCTACAGCGACTCCCGCGGCATTTTTTCGGCACGCACCGCCGTCTCGCAGTACTACCAGACCCGCGGGATCCAGAATATCCACGTGGATGACATCTACCTGGGCAACGGTGTCAGCGAGCTCATCACCATGTCCCTCATGGCCCTTCTTGACGACGGCGATGAAGTGCTCATCCCCACGCCGGACTACCCGTTGTGGACCGCGTCCGTGGCGCTGGCCAGCGGCAGGCCGGTGCATTACCTCTGCGACGAGGAATCCGGCTGGCAGCCCGACCTTGACGACCTGGAAGCGAAGATCACGCCGCGCACCAAGGGCATCGTGGTCATCAACCCGAACAACCCCACGGGCGCCGTCTACCCGGAAGAGACGCTGAAGAAAATCGTCGCCCTCGCCGAGAAGCACGGCCTGGTGATTTTTGCCGACGAGATCTACGAAAAGATCCTGTACGAGGACGCCGTCCATGTGAACCTCGCCAAACTGACCGGTGACGACGTCCTGTGCCTGACGTTCAGCGGGTTGTCCAAGGCGTACCGCGTCTGCGGCTACCGGGCCGGCTGGATGGCCATCTCCGGGCCCAAGAAGGATGCCGCCGACTACCTCGAAGGCATCAACCTCCTGGCCAATATGCGCCTGTGCGCCAACGTCCCGGCCCAGCACGCCATCCAGACGGCGCTGGGCGGCTACCAGAGCATCAACGACCTGATCCTCCCCGGTGGCCGCCTGCTGGAGCAGCGCAACAAGGCATACGACATGCTGAACGCCATCCCGGGCGTCAGCACGCAGCAGGCCCGGGGTGCCCTTTACCTCTTTCCCCGGCTCGACCCGGAGGTCTACCACATCCGGGACGACGAAAAGTTTGTCCTTGACCTCCTGAAGGAACAGAAGATCCTGGTGTCCCACGGCCGTGCCTTCAACTGGGTGCGCCCCGACCATTTCCGGATGGTGACGCTGCCCAACGTCAAGGACATTGAAGAGGCCATCGGCCGGATGGGGGACTTCCTAACCAGGTACCAGGGGAACTAGCCTGTGCTCACGGGCCCACCGGTCCGTGCAACCTTGCGGAAAGGACTCCCATGGCCCGCGTCGTCGGCTTCGACCAGCATCCTGCTGAAACCCTTCGGTCCGGGGAGGGGTTCTCCCTTGCCGCAGTGGACCCGGACTCGACCCCCGGGTACAGCGGCAACAAGGCTGACGGCCGGCTGCTGCTGGCGGAGATGGACGACGAACTTTCCGGGTTGCAGGAAAAGCTCTTTGCCGAATCCCGGTTCGGGGGGACCAAACGGATCCTGTTGATCCTGCAGGCCATGGACACCGCCGGCAAGGGCGGAATCGTCAGCCATGTCATGGCGGCGATGAACCCGCAGGGCGTCCAGTTCAAGGCATTCAAGGCGCCCACCGACGAGGAGAAGTCCTACGACTTCCTGTGGCGGATCGAAAAGGAAGTTCCGGCGGCCGGAATGGTGGGTGTGTTCGACCGCTCCCACTACGAGGACGTTCTCATCCATCGCGTCCACGGATGGGCCACCCCGGACGAGATCAAGCGGCGCTACGTGGCCATTAATGAGTTTGAAACACGGCTGGCCGACTCGGGGACGAAGATCATCAAGGTGATGCTCCACATCAGCAGTGCGGAGCAAAAGGAGAGGCTGCTGGCCCGGCTGGATGATCCTTCCAAGCACTGGAAGTACAGCAGGGGAGACCTGGACGAGCGGGCCCACTGGGAGGACTACATGGCCGCATACCAGGCGGCCATCGACGAAACGAGTACGCCCAACGCGCCATGGCATGTTGTTCCGGCCAACAAGAAGTGGTTCGCCCGGATCGCGGTCCAGCAGCTGCTGCTCGGCGCCTTGTCCGGCCTGAAGCTGGAGTGGCCCAAGGCCGAGTTCGACGTAGCTGCCGAGCGGGAGCTGGTGGCCCGTTCCTGAGGGCCGGCCCTGGCCGTGGTCCTGCTTCAGCTTCCCTGTTTGGTTTTCCCCGCTTCCGGGTTTGCCTAAAGCGGCTGGTCCCGGGCTGCAGCCAGCCGCTTCCGGGCGCCCTCCAGCCACTCCTCGCAGCGTACCGCCAGCGCCTCACCTCGTTCCCACAGGGCCAGGGACTCCTCCAGGCTTGCCCCTCCTGCCTCCAGCCTGCCCACCACTGCTATGAGCTGCTCCCGCGCTTCCTCGTAGCTCAGGGCTGCGACGTCGGACTCAGGTTTCTGTTCGGTCATGACTTCTCTTCCAATTCCTGGTGGTGGTCGGGGTTTCCTGATTGTGACCCGCCGGCCCCGGTGGACATGGCCCCGGTGGACATAGTGCCGGTAGACGTGGCTCCGAAGCGCCCCTCTGCCACGCGGATGGACAGGGCGGCCCCCGCCGGCGCTTCGGCAGGACGGCGGACAACGGCGTGGCCGGCCTGGGCGATCCGGGCGGCCTGGTCTCCTGCCAGTTCGACGACGGCGTACCCCCGGTCAAGCGTCTTTTGGGGCGAGAGGGCCCGGACCTGGGCTTTCAGGTGTTCAAGCTGGTCCGCTGCCCGCACCACGGTGGAGCTCACGGCCGCAGAGGACCGCCGCAGCAGCCGCTCGATTTCCTCGGCCCGGACGGAGACCATTCCTTCGGGTGCCGCCATGACGGGCCGGGAATGCAGGGCCGCCAGCCGGTCCGACTCCCGGTCCACCAGCCGGTCCATGCACCGCCGCAATTGTTCCCGCGCCTGGCGCACGCCGGCGAGTTCTTCCGAGACTTCGGGAACGATCCGCTTGGCGGCGTCGGTGGGGGTGGAAGCCCGGAGGTCTGCAACATCATCCAGCAGCGGCCGGTCGGCCTCATGCCCGATGGCACTCACCACGGGCGTGGCGGCGGCAGCCACTGCCCGGACCAGTTCCTCGCTGTTGAACGGCAAGAGGTCTTCCAGCGCCCCGCCGCCCCGGGCGATGACAATGACGTCCACCTCAGGCCGGGCGTCCAGTTCCCGCAGGGCGCGGACCACCTGGGCCACGGCGGTATTCCCCTGGACAGCAACCTCGCGGATCTCAAACTCCACCGCCGGCCACCGCAGGGCTGCGTTGCGCAGGATGTCCTTCTTGGCGTCCGAATCCCGCCCGGTGATCAGGCCGATGCGGTGAGGCAGCAGGGGCAGCGGTTTCTTCCGTGAGTCGGCAAACAAGCCCTCAGCCGCCAACGCCTGGCGCAGCCGCTCGATCCTGGCCAGCAAGTCGCCCAATCCCACGGGCCGAATGTCCCGCACCAGCATGTTGAGCCTGCCCGTCTTCAACCAGAACTCCGGTTTCAGCAGGGCCACCACCCGTGAACCGCGCTCCAGCGGCAGATTCTGCCGTTCCAGCACCTTGGTCCACACCGACGCGGGAAGGGACACCTCTGCGTCCACGTCGCGAAGCGTGAGGTAGGCGTTGGTGCCGCGGCGGTTCAGCTCGATGACCTGGCCTTCCACCCATGCCGACGGGGTGCGGTCGATATGCGCCTTAAGCTTCTGCGACAACAGCTGCAGCGGCCAGGGGTTGTCCGGGCTGGTTTCGGCCGCTGTGGCCGGCAGGGTAGTGGGCGCCGCACCCGGAAGGGAGGCCTGGTCAGACATGCGGACGCCGTTGGGAGGCTGCTGGTGCTGCGGGCATGCGGTCCTTCATCTGTTGTGGGCGGTCAATCAACCTTATCCATAAGGTGTAGCACCGGGCACTGACAGGGACGGCCCTTCCACCCTGCCTAGGATGGGGTAAGGCCCCCAACCCCGAAGGACCTGTTGTGCGCACTTTTGTCTCTGCCATCGCCACCGTGCTGGGCATCCTCCTGGCCGCCGTTGCGGTTCCCGCCATGTGGGTGGACCGGAACATTGTCCAGGAAGACGGGTTTGTCCGCCTTGCAGCTCCACTCGGCAAGGACTCAGACTTCCAAAGGAAACTCGCTGCGGCGGCGGTGGGAACGATCGATACCGGATCTGTCCCCGGTTTCCTGTCCGGGCTGGTCCAGCCGATGCTCGAGAAGGCGGCGGAGTCCCTGACCGGGCTTCCCGGCTATCCGGCGGCGTGGGAGGAGACGCTCCGCCGGAGCCACCGCCTAAGTTTCGCCGACCCGGCGGCCAGTCCGCAGGGCGGTGCCTCGGCATCCTCGTTAACCCTCGACGTCGCCCCGTTGGTTGCCCTCGGCTCGGAGGAGATCTCCCGCACCACCCGGCTTGCCCTCGACCCTCCGGAGCAAACGCTGATCAATGTCGGCCAGCCCGTTCAGCGGCAATGGACCGAGCGGCTGGCCACGTACGCACCCATGGGCTACATCCTGGCCATCGGTTCAGCCATAGCGTTCCTGCTGGCTCTCGTCGCGGCACGGCGCCGCTGGACCGTGCTGCTGGCAGCCGGACTCGGCGGACTGGCCCTTGCAGGGGCGTGGGGCTTGGCCTTACAGCTGGGTTCGGCCCGTGCCCAGGCCACGGACACCGGCAATGCGGTGGCCAACATGTTCCGTGACGAGTTCCTGGCCGCCGCAGGCACCGATTTCCAGACGTGGATCGCAGCGGCCACGGTGACAGGTGGCGTTCTTATGGCAGCAGGCGTTGTGACGTTGTTCGCATCCCGGAAACGGGCGCGGGCCAGCCGGTAGCATGGAGGGATGACCACCTCGGCTGTACCCCTCTCGATGCCAACCATTCCACGCAGGCGCCGCTCGCCTGAGGACGTAGCAGCGGCAGCCCCCGTGAACGGCACCAAGAAGGTGCTGTTGGCTGCCCCTCGTGGCTACTGTGCAGGCGTTGACCGGGCCGTGATCGCCGTCGAAAAGGCACTGGAACACTACGGGCCGCCCGTGTATGTCCGCAAGCAGATCGTCCACAACGTCCACGTGGTCAGCTCCCTGGAGGAAAAGGGCGCCATCTTCGTGGAGGAGACGGACGAAGTGCCCGAAGGCGCGCTGGTGATTTTCTCCGCCCACGGCGTTTCCCCCGCAGTGGTCGAATCCGCCGAAGAGCGCGGCCTGCGCACCATTGATGCCACGTGTCCGCTGGTTACCAAAGTGCACAAGGAAGCCGTCCGCTTCGCCAAGGACGATTTCGACATCCTCCTGATCGGCCACGACGGGCATGAGGAAGTGGAAGGCACCTCCGGTGAAGCGCCGGAACACATCCAGATCATCAACGGTCCCCATGAAGTGGACAAGGTAACTGTCCGTGACCCCGAGAAGGTCATCTGGCTCTCGCAGACCACGCTGAGCGTCGACGAGACCATGGAGACCGTCCGGCTGCTCAAGGAGCGGTTCCCCACCCTGCAGGACCCGCCCAGCGACGACATTTGCTACGCCACCACCAACCGCCAGGTCGCCATCAAGAAGATCGCACCCAAGGCGGACCTGGTGATCGTGGTGGGCTCGGCCAACTCGTCGAACTCCGTCCGCCTGGTGGAGGTGGCACTTGAGTACGGCGCCAAAGCCTCCTACCGGGTGGACTTCGCCAACGAGGTTGACGAAGCCTGGTTCGAGGGCGTCGCTACCGTGGGCGTCACATCCGGGGCTTCGGTTCCGGAAGTCCTGGTCCAGGACGTCCTCAGGCTCCTGGCAGACTATGGCTACGGCGCGGTGGAGGAAGTGGTCACGGCAGAGGAAGACCTCCTGTTCTCGCTGCCCAAGGAACTCCGCGCAACCCTGAAGCAGGCCGGCGACGTCAGCCGCGCCCTTGGCGGACGCCGGCCCCGCAGCTGAGTCCCCTGCATTATCAGCAGCCGGACGCCAACCAGACGTAAAAGACGGGCCGGGCAGTCACACGACTGCCCGGCCCGTCCTGCATCCGCGGCCCGTTGTCAGGCGGCCTCGCCGTCACCCTGGAGTTCGGGTGCCACCAGCGAGCGCGGCGTCACCTCCACAACAGGAGGTGTCACCAGGCCGGACTCCTCGAGCGTGTTGAGCTTCCGGGCAGTGGGCAGCACCCTGGCTTCCAGGGTGCCCACCATGGCGTTGTAACGGTCCACTGAAGACTTGAGGGAAGAGCCCAGTTTGGTGACGTTTTCACCCAGGGTGCCCATCCGGTCGTACAGCTGCCGCGCGAGCTCGAACAACTCACGTGCACTGTCCGTCAGGACGTCCTGGCGCCACGTGAATGCCACCGACTTCAGCACGGCCAGCAGGGTGCTCGGCGACGCAAGGACCACGTTGCGGGACAACGCGTAATCCAGGAGCCCGGCGTCGGCAGTCAGTGCCGCCGCCAGGATGGATTCGGCCGGAATGAAACAGACCACCAGTTCCGGAGAGTTTCCCGGGATATCCCAGTATTTCTTGGTGCCCAATGCGTCAACGTGCGCCCTCAGGGCCTTGGCATGCGCCGCCAGCAGCGCCTGCCGGTTCCGCCCATCACTTACCGACTGGAGTCCGGAGGGCTGGCCGGCGCGCGGATCCACCGCACCCAGTTCCTGTGCCTCAAGGTAGGACGACAACGGGACTTTGGCATCCACCACCAGCTGCTTGTCGCCCGGCAACTGCACCACCAGGTCCGGGCGGACAGCCGAGTCCTGGCCGGCGCTGTGCACCTGTTCCACAAAGTCCACGTGGCGCAGCATCCCCGCGGCCTCCACTACACGCCGCAGCTGCACCTCGCCCCACTGGCCCCTGGCGCTGTTGGAACGCAGGGCCGATTCCAGGGCATGCGTGGACCGGATGAGCTGTTCATCGGAAAGCCTTGCCTCCTGCAGCTGCTGCGCCAGTTGGCCGTACTGTTCCACCCGGTCCCGCTCCAGCAGCGCCACCTGCTGCTGGACAGCGGACAGCTTCTCCGCCACCGGGGCCAGGGCGCGCAGGACACTGCCGTCCTGCGTCCTGGCCTCGCCCAGCTCACGGTTCTGCACCGCCAAAAGCCGCCGCTCGGCGTCGGCCGCTGCCAGCTGCGCCGTGACCTCCGAAAGGCGGGACGACACCTGGTCAAAGTCCGCCTCCAAGGCATGCGAGTTCCTGCGCAGGGAGAAATAAGTGGCCGCGGCGCCGGCAAGCGCACCAAGCAGCAGCATGAGAAGGGCCAGAATCAAGGCAAAAGCATCCATGGCTTCACTGTTGCACGGGCCTCTGACAATCAAAGGCAATGACATTCCCCGGTAGGGGCTGCCGGGGCCGGACGGGTAGAATCAATGCTCGTGGCTCTAACTATTGGCATCGTCGGACTGCCCAACGTCGGCAAATCAACCCTCTTCAACGCGCTCACCCGCAACCAGGTCCTGGCCGCGAACTACCCGTTCGCCACCATTGAACCGAACGTTGGTGTAGTGAACCTCCCGGACCCCAGGCTCCAGAAGCTCGCCGGGATCTTCGGCTCGCAGCGTGTCCTGCCTGCCGCCGTGTCCTTCGTCGACATCGCAGGCATCGTCAAGGGTGCGTCGGAGGGGGAGGGGCTGGGCAACCAGTTCCTGGCCAACATCCGCGAGGCTGAAGCCATCGCCGAGGTTGTCCGGGTCTTCGATGACCCCGACGTGGTGCACGTCGACGGCAAGGTGGATCCCCGCTCGGACATGGAAACCATCAACACCGAGCTGATCCTCGCCGACCTGCAGACCATCGAAAAGGCCATCCCGCGGATCGAAAAGGAAGTCAAGATCAAGAAGCGGGAGGCCGCCGAGCTTGCGGCCATCAAGTCCGCGCAGGCGGTCCTGGAACGGGGTGACACCATCTACTCCTCCATCAAGAGCGACAAGCTGGAGATGGAGCACCTCAAGGAGCTGGGGCTGCTGACGGCCAAACCCTTCATCTACGTTTTCAATGCGGATGAAGCCATCCTGGGCAGCCCGGAAAAGCAGGAGGAGCTGCGCGCCATGGTGGCCCCCGCGGACTGCATCTTCCTTGACGCAAAGCTCGAAGCAGACCTCGTGGAACTCGACGAGGAAGAGGCCCGCGAGATGCTCGAGATGAACGGCCAGGACGAATCCGGCCTGGACCAGCTGGCGCGCGTCGGCTTCCACACCTTGGGGCTGCAGACGTACCTCACTGCCGGGCCCAAGGAAGCGCGGGCCTGGACCATCCGGCAGGGGGACACGGCACCGCAGGCCGCCGGCGTCATCCACTCCGACTTCCAGCGCGGATTCATCAAAGCCGAGGTGGTCTCCTTCAACGACCTCGTGGAGGCCGGCTCCATGGCTGAAGCAAAGTCCCGCGGGAAGGTCCGCATCGAAGGCAAGGAATACGTCATGGCCGACGGCGACGTGGTGGAGTTCCGCTTCAACGTCTGACCGGCCGGACGGCTTATCCTGAGTCTGTAGGGCGTGATCGTGGCGACCCAGTCCCCTCCGGAGAGGGAAAACACAAGGAGGCGGCATGCCGGTCCGGCGTCTGATGCAGTTGCTCATCGCCGTATTGGCGGCTGCCCTGGTTCTTTCAGGCTGCTCAGGCACCAGTGCCCCCTCGGTGGTGGTGGGGGAGGCGAAGCGCGGCGGCAGCGTGACGGTGGCAGAGGTCAATGCCTTCTCCTCGTTCAACCCCTACAGCGCCAACGGCAATACCGACATCAACTCGAAGATCGGTGCCATTACCCACTCCGGCTTCTACTACCTCGATGACAGCTCCAAAGTTGTCCGCAATGACAAGTTCGGGCACTTCGAAAAGGTCTCCGACCAGCCGCTCAAGGTGAAGTACACAGTCAACGAGGGCGTCAAGTGGTCGGACGGTGCGCCAATTGGCGCGGCCGACCTGCTACTAAGCTGGGCCGCCGGGTCAGGCTACTTCGACGACGTCGATCCAGCGGCCGGGAAGGGAACCAAGTACTTCTCCGTGGCGTCTGACACCACCGGGCTGGCAGGCACCCAGTTTCCTGAAATCGGCTCGGACGGCCGGTCCATCACCATCGAGTACGCAGCACCGTATGCCGACTGGGAAGTGGCGTTCGACGTCGGCCTCCCGGCCCACGTCGTCGCCGCCAAGAGCGGGCTGAACGATGAGGAGGACCTGGTTGATCTCCTCAAGGACACCCCGCGGGGCAATCCGGAAAAGCCGGCATCGAACCCCGCGCTCAAGAAGGTCAGCGACTTCTGGAATACCGGTTTCGATACAAAATCCATTCCCGACGATCCGGCACTCTACCTGTCCAGCGGCCCCTACATTGTCCGCGACATCGTCCCGGAGGTTTCAATGAAGCTGGTCCGGAACCGGGACTACGTCTGGGGTTCCGAACCCTGGCTGGACGAGATCAACGTCAGGTTCACCGGGGCAGTGCCGGCCGCAGTTGATGCCCTGCGCAACGGGCAGGCAGACATCATCTCGCCCCGGCCCTCGGCTGCCACGGACAATCTCCTCACGGGCCTGTCCGGCCAGGGCATCACCGTTGAACGGTACAAGCAGTCCGGCTACGACCACCTGGACCTCAACTTCGCCGGACCGTTCGCCGACAAGGACGTCCGGGAAGCGTTCCTCAAGACGGTTCCACGGCAGGCAATCGTGGACGCAGTGCTGGGAAACCAGGTGCCGGACAGCAAGCCGCTGGACTCGCAGGTCTTCCTGCCTGGACAGCCCAAATACGAAGAGACGGTAAAGAACAACGGCTCCTCAAACTACGCCAAGGTGGACATCGACGCCGCAAAGAGCCTCCTGAAGGGCGCAACCCCCACTGTCCGGATTCTCTACAACCGCGACAATCCCAACCGTGCCAGGGCGTTCACCCTGGTCCGCGACTCGGCCGTCCTGGCAGGATTCCGGGTGGTGGACGGTGGCCAGGGGAGTGCCGACTGGGCAGCTGCCTTGAGCCGTGGCGGCTATGACGCCGCCTTGTCCGGATGGATTGGGACCGAGGCCGGCGTGAGCCGGGTGCCGCAGATCTTCCGCACCGGGGCAGGCAGCAACTTTACGGGCTATTCCGACGGCGACGCGGACAAGGTCATGGAACAACTGTCCCAGACCACGGATCTGGGCAAACAGGACGAACTCCTGGCCGAGATCGACAAGCACGTCTGGGAGGACGCGTACGGGCTGCCCCTCTACCAAACCCTCGGCACAACTGCCTTCAACTCCAAGGTGGCCGGCGTGAAGACCAGTCCCGGCCCCCTCGGTGTGTGGTGGAACGTATGGGACTGGCGTCTGTCCTGACGCAGCCGCGTTTCCTTTAGGTCTTCCGGCCCTTGCGGGGAGCCGCGCCAGCCGATTCGCCGTCTGGCTTACCGGCGAGTAGCATGTGACGTGCCTAACTATCCACTGTGGCCTGGGGCATTTGACTGCGCCGGTCACGGTTTGGCAACGGAGTACCAGTATCTGGACTTTGTGCGGTTAGGCTAACCCGTATATGTAGGTTTCGTCACAGCGGTGTGCTGCGTCCGGCCTGCGGGGAAGCACAAGATTCCCCTATACATCTCTCCCACAACTCATAGGAGGCGGAATGCGTTTTACGCGCACTTCCAAAGCATTGGGCATCGTGGCAATCGCCGCGCTTGCCTTGACCGGATGCGGCACCGGTGGCGGTGGCAGCAATGAGGGTGCCAGCAATGCTGCCGGCGACCCGAACAAGGTCATCACGGCCTACAGCAACGAACCACAAAACCCGTTGCTGCCTGCCAACACCAATGAGGTCTACGGCGGCCGTGTCGTAAACCTGCTGTTCGAAGGCCTTCGCAGCTACGACGCGAACGGCAAGGCAGTCAACGCGCTGGCCGACTCGATCGACTCGTCGGACGCGCAGAACTGGACCATCAAGGTCAAGCAGGGCCAGAAATTCACCAACGGTGAAGCCATCACGGCCAAGACCTTCGTTGACTCCTGGAACTTCGCGGCAAACTCCAAGAACCTGCAGAACAATGGCTTCTTCTTCGAATCCATTGCCGGGTACGAGGATGTCTCCGCCGTCGATTCCGTCAAGGGTGCTGACGGCAAGACCACCACCACGCCCGCTCCCAAGGCCGACACCATGTCCGGCCTGCAGGCGACCGATGATTCCACCATCACGGTCAAGCTCGCCCAGCCCGAGGCCGACTGGTCCCTGCGCCTTGGCTACTCCGCCTTCTACCCGCTGCCCTCCGCGGCTTTGAAGGACCCCAAGACCTACGGCGAAAACCCCGTGGGCAACGGCCCCTACAAGTTCGAGAAGCAGGGTTCCTGGGTCCACGACCAGTCCATCACGCTGGTCAAGAACGCTGATTACAACGGCACCCGCCCCGCCAAGAACGGCGGCGTGACCTTCAAGTTCTACACCGACCCGGGCCCCGCGTACACCGACCTTCAGTCGGACAACCTGGACATCACCGATGTCCTGCCGTCCAACGCCCTGAAGACCTACGTCAACGACTTCCCGGATCGGAACGCCACCAAGCCGGTAGCCACCGATTCCACCCTGAACATCCCGGGCTACAACCCGAACTTCCAGGGTGAAGCCGGCAAGCTGCGCCGCCAGGCTCTGTCCTACGCCATCAACCGCGAGGAAATCGCCAAGGTGGTCTTCAACGGCACCCGCACCCCGGCCAAGGCCTTCGCGCCGCCGGTCATCGATGGCTTCAAGGAAGGCATCAAGGGCAGCGAAGTCCTGAAGTTCGACGCCGCCAAGGCCAAGGACCTGTGGGCACAGGCTGAGAAGATCAAGCCGTACGACAACTCCAAGCCGCTCCAGATCGCCTCCAACACCGATGGTGGCAACAAGGAATGGATCGATGCCGTCGCCAACGGCTTCAAGAACAACCTCGGCATCCAGGCTGAAATCCAGCCCTTTGCCAAGTTCGCCGAAGTCCTGAACCTGCGCAAGTCCCAGCAGCTGCCGGGCCTGACCCGTGCGGGCTGGCAGGGTGACTACCCGTCGCTCTACAACTTCCTGGGACCGGTCTGGGCCACGGGCGCTTCCTCCAACTACGAGAAGTACTCGAACCCTGAGTTCGACAAGCTCCTCAAGGAGGGCCTGGCCGCCAAGAGCACCGACGAGGCCAACGCCAAGTTCAACCAGGCACAGGAGATCCTGTTCCAGGACCTGCCCGGCCTGCCGCTCTGGGACCAGGCACGGCCGATCGTGTGGAGCAACAACATCGTGAAGGCCGAAACCGGCTGGAACGGTGAAATCCTCTACTACGGCATCACCGCCAAGTAGTCCCAGATCTAACTTGCCGTCAAGGCTGATGGGGGTTCCGGTTACGTCCGGGCCCCCATTGGCTTGCAAACGGCAGGAAGGCACTCATGAACGCGTTTTCTCCTTTACCGGAAGGCAGGTAACACTGTGCTCCGGTTCATTCTGCGCCGACTCCTCCAGGTGATCCCTGTTTTCCTCGGCACAACCCTCTTGGTCTACTACATGGTGTTCGCCCTGCCCGGTGATCCCATTGCGGCCTTGTTCGGCGACCGCCAGCCCCCGCAGGCGGTCATCGACACCCTGCGCAGCCAGTACAACCTCGACCAGCCCTTCTGGGTCCAGTACGGCCTGTTCCTCAAGAACCTCTTCACCTTCAACCTGGGCAATGACTTCACCGGCCAGCCGATTGCGGCAAGCCTGGCGCGGGTCTTCCCGGTGACGGCGATGCTCGCCATCGAGGCGCTGGCCATCCAGGCCATCTTCGGGGTCGCGTTCGGCGTTTTCGCGGGCCTGCGCCGCGGCGGCTGGTTCGACTCCACGGTGCTCGTGGCATCGCTGGTGGTCATCGCCGTCCCCACCTTCGTGTTGGGCTTCGTCTTCCAGCTCGTCTTTGGTGTCCAGCTGGGGTGGGCCAAACCCACCGTGGGCGCCAATGCCAACTGGGTCACCCTGCTGCTGCCGGCAGTGGTCCTGGGACTCGTCTCCTTTGCGTACGTCCTCCGCCTGACCCGGGCATCGGTGAGCGAAAACATGAACGCCGACTACGTCCGGACGGCAACCGCCAAGGGTCTGTCCCGGCCCCGGGTGGTCCTGGCGCACATCCTGCGCAACTCGCTGATCCCGGTGGTGACCTACCTGGGTGCCAACCTTGGCGGCCTGATGGGCGGTGCCATCGTGACCGAGGGCATCTTCAATGTCCCTGGCGTGGGCAACAAGCTTTACCAGGCCGTCCTGCGCAGTGAAGGTCCCACCATCGTCTCCATCGTCAGCGTGCTGGTGCTGGTGTTCGTGGTGGCCAACCTGCTTGTCGATCTCCTGTACGCCTGGCTTGACCCGAGGATCCGCTATGACCAGTAATAACAGCCACTTTGTGGCACCCATCGACGAGACACCTCTGCAGGCAACGGACGCCGTCAAGACCGACCAGGCCCCGCTCAGCCTGTGGGCTGACGCCTGGCGCAAGCTCCGCCGTCGTCCGTTGTTCATCATCTCGGCACTGCTGATCCTTGCCCTGATCGTGATTGCGCTGTTCCCGGGCCTCTTCACGTCAACCCCGCCCAACGAGGGCTGTGAGCTCGCAAACTCCGAGGCAGGCCCCACCGCCGGGCACCCGTTCGGCTTCACCTTCCAGGGCTGCGACGTCTATTCCAGGGTCATCCACGGCACGCAGGCCTCACTTTCCGTGGGCCTGCTCTCGGTACTCTGCGTCCTGGTCATCGGTGTGACCCTCGGCGCCCTCGCCGGATACTACGGCGGCTGGATCGATGCCGTGCTGGCCCGCCTGGGCGACATCTTCTTCGCACTGCCGCTGGTGCTGGGCGCACTGGTGATCACGCAGCTCCCGCTGTTCCGCGAGAACAAGAGCGTATGGACCGTGGTATTCGTTATCTCGCTCCTGGCGTGGCCGCAAATGGCCCGCATCACCCGGGGCGCTGTCATCGAGGTGCGCAATGCGGACTTCGTCACCGCTGCACGGGCGCTGGGTGTCTCCAAGTTCGGCGCACTGATCCGCCACGTCCTGCCGAACGCCCTGGCCCCGATCATTGTCCTGGCAACGCTGGAACTTGGCGTGTTCATCGTTGCGGAAGCCACCCTGTCCTTCCTGGGCATCGGCCTCCCGCAAAGCATCATGTCCTGGGGCAATGACATTGCAGGTGCCCAGGCATCAATCAGGACCCGGCCGGAAATCATGCTCTACCCGGCCGCCGCGCTCTCCCTTACGGTGTTGAGCTTCATCATGCTGGGCGACGCCGTGCGTGACGCCCTTGACCCGAAGAGCCGTCAGCGATGAGAGATAAAGAGATGACAACTCCAGACGTCCGCATTGATGAGGCCGGCACCACCGGCGTCAGGCCGCTGCTCGAAATCCGTGACCTGGCCATCACCTTCAAGACCGGCGGCGGTGAAGTCCAGGCTGTCCGGGACGCCCACCTGACCATCATGCCGGGCGAAACCGTGGCAATCGTGGGGGAATCCGGCTCCGGAAAGTCCACCACTGCCTTGGCGGCCATCGGGCTCCTGCCCAACAACGGCAGGGTCTCCGGCGGCCAGATCCTGCTCGACGGCGAGGACATTGCCCACGCCAGCGAGCAGCGCATGATCGAACTGCGCGGCAACACCATCGGCATGGTCCCGCAGGACCCCATGTCCAACCTGAACCCCGTGTGGAAGATCGGTTACCAGGTGAGGGAAACTCTGAAGGCGAACGGCCGTCCCAGCGGGCCGGACGACATCGCCAAGGTGCTCTCCCAGGCAGGCCTGCCGGATGCCAAGCGGCGGGCCAACCAGTACCCGCACGAGTTCTCGGGCGGCATGCGCCAGCGCGCGCTGATCGCGATTGGCCTGTCCTGCCAGCCGCGCCTGCTGATCGCGGACGAACCGACGTCGGCCCTCGACGTCACCGTCCAGCGGCAGATCCTGGACCACCTGGAAACCATGACCAACGAGCTGGGCACCTCGGTCCTGCTGATCACCCACGACCTGGGCCTGGCAGCCGAGCGCGCGGACAAGGTCGTGGTCATGTACCAGGGCCGCGTCGTTGAAGCGGGACCGTCGCTGGAACTTCTCCGCAACCCGCAGCACCCCTACACCAAGCGGCTCGTGGAGTCCGCTCCGTCGCTTGCCAGCCGCCGTATCCAGGTGGCCAAGGAGCAGGGCGTGGAGACGGCGGACCTCCTTGCGCCCGCCGCTGAAACGGTGAAGTCCGATACCTTCCTGCAGATCCAGGACCTGCGGAAGGTGTACAAGCTCCGCCAGGGGCTGGGCAAGACCACGGACTTCGCCGCCGTCGACGGCGTGAGCTTCGACGTCCGGCGTGGCACCACGACGGCGATCGTGGGGGAGTCGGGTTCCGGCAAGTCCACAGTGGCCAAGATGGTGCTCCAGCTTGAGAAGCCGACGGACGGCAGGATCCTGTTCGACGGCGTCGACACCTCCGCCCTGAAGCCTGCCGAACTGTTCAAGTTCCGCAGGCGGGTCCAGCCGATCTTCCAGGACCCGTACGGTTCGCTCGATCCGATGTACAACATCTACCGCACCATCGAGGAACCGCTGCGGGTCCACAAGATCGGCGACCAGGCCAGCCGGGAAAAGAAAGTCCGGACGCTGCTGGACCAGGTGGCGCTGCCCCAGTCCGCCATGCAGCGGTATCCGAACGAGCTGTCAGGCGGGCAGCGGCAACGCGTTGCCATTGCCAGGGCGCTGGCGCTGGACCCCGAAGTCATCATCTGTGACGAGGCTGTCTCTGCGCTGGACGTGCTGGTGCAGGCCCAGGTGCTCAACCTGCTTGCCGACCTGCAGGCCAACCTTGGACTGACCTACCTGTTCATCACGCATGACCTTGCCGTCGTCCGGCAGATCGCAGACCACGTGTGCGTGATGGAGAAGGGCCGCCTGGTGGAAACCGGGTCCACAGACGACGTCTTCGAAGCGCCGAAACAGGACTACACCAAAGCGCTGCTGAACGCCATCCCCGGTGCGAAGCTGATGCTTCCTCCTGAGGTGGCGTAGCGGAACGTTTTCGCTGAACGGCTTGAGCCGGGATCTTCGGGTCCCGGCTCAAGCTGTTTCACTGCTCCACTGCCGGTTTCCGGTCCAGTCCCAGTTCGCGCAGCCTGTGCTCAAGAATCCCACCGAGCGCCACACGGCCTTCGGCGTTCATGTGGACGGCATCCGCCAGGTCTTTCGCCAGTCCGTACCGGGTGAGCCAGTCGCCCACGGAAACAAAGGGAAGTCCGTTGGCTGCTGCCACGGCACCCAGCAGAGCGTCCACCTCGCTGCGGCGCCCACCGCCGTCGTTTGCTCCCCGCGCCAGGGTGCCTATCATGGCAATCCTCGTGCCGGGATAGCGGGTCCGCAGTTCGGCAAGCAACCGCTGGGCGTTTCCCGCGATCTGCGCGTTGCCGGCGCCCCCGGCGGCGTCGTTCCCGCCACCCTCAATCACGATCAGTGCCGGCGTTCCGGCGGGAAGCAGCCAGTCCCCGCGCTGCAGGGCATCGATGTAATTGCCCGTGGAGCCGTTCGCCGCCACGAAGCCTGTGCCGCCGCGGCCGCAGAAGTAGACGTTGTAGCCGGCAGCGGCGAGGCCCAGGCGCGGCCAGCCATCCGCGGGTTCCGACTGTGAATCGCCAATCAGCAGCACGGTCCTGCTGATGTCCGGAACCACCGCCTCGAGCCGTCCGTTTCCGGGATTGCGGATCCGGGACGTGGCCACCACGGCCGGTTTCGCTCCTGCGCCGCCGGCTTGCCCCGCGGCCGCCTGTCCGTCCGCCGGTTGCCCGGCTGCCGCCCGTGCCAGGCCGCCCTGGGGAGAGTCCCCGGACAGTGCACAGCCGGCGAGTCCGAGCACTGCCGATACTGCGACCAGGCCGGACACAGCGGCGGCGGCAGCCCGGACGGCACCCCGCGGTGTGCTGGCCTTGGCTGGGGGCATCGTTGGCTCCGGCGGTCTCGGAAGTGGGCTGTGTCACAGTCATCATGCCACGTACGCGGAAGTGGGAGTGAACTTAGTCACATGCCGGATCGGTTGGGCCTGATCGCGGCATTCCCGGCGCCGGCAAATCTGCCGGAATTTAGGCCAACAAATGGCTGGGCGGCTAGAATAGAGGAAGGCGCCCTGTGCCAAGGGCCTTGTCCGTCGTGCGTTCCAGTTGGAAATGTCGCGATACAACAGCTGACTCCACTGAATCGAGCCATTACGCATGTCTGAAACCACCACCAACACCGCGGTAGCCACTGCATCGCGCAGTGACCTGCGCAACGTCGCGATTGTGGCCCACGTTGACCACGGCAAGACCACCCTGGTCGACGCCATGCTCAAGCAGACCAACTCCTTTGCCGAGCACAACCACCTCGAGGACCGGGTGATGGACTCCGGTGACCTGGAGCGCGAAAAGGGCATCACCATCCTGGCCAAGAACACTACGGTGGCCTACAACGGTCCGTCTTCCAACGGCGAGACCATCACCATCAACGTCATCGACACCCCCGGCCACGCCGACTTCGGCGGCGAGGTGGAGCGCGGCCTGTCCATGGTGGACGGCGTCGTCCTCCTCGTTGACGCCTCTGAGGGCCCGCTGCCCCAGACCCGCTTCGTGCTGCGCAAGGCCCTTGCCGCGCACCTTCCCGTGATCCTGCTGGTCAACAAGACCGACCGCCCCGATGCCCGCATCGACGAAGTGGTCCACGAGTCCATGGACCTGCTCCTGGGCCTGGCCTCCGACCTTGCCGACGAGGTGCCGGACCTGGACCTGGACAAGGTCCTGGAAGTTCCCGTTGTCTACGCCGCCGCCAAGGTTGGCCGCGCATCGCTGGAGCAGCCCGCCAACGGTGCCGCCCCGGACAACGAGGACCTTGAGCCGCTGTTCAAGACCATCATCGAACACATCCCGGCTCCCACCTACAACCCCGAAGGTGTCCTGCAGGCGCACGTCACCAACCTGGACGCTTCCCCGTTCCTGGGCCGCCTGGCGCTGCTGCGCATCTACAACGGCACCCTGCGCAAGGGCCAGACAGTTGCCTGGGCCCGCGCCAACGGTGAACTCAAGAACGTCAAGATCACCGAACTCCTGGCCACCAAGGCGCTGGACCGCGTTCCGGCGGAATCCGCCGGACCGGGCGAAATCGTCGCCGTCGCCGGCATCGAGGAAATCACCATCGGTGAGACCCTGACCGACGCCGAGAACCCGCAGCCGCTGCCGCTGATCACCGTGGACGATCCCGCGATCTCCATGACCATCGGTATCAACACCTCGCCGCTGGCCGGCAAGGTCAAGGGCGCCAAGGTCACCGCCCGCCAGGTCAAGGACCGCCTGGACAAGGAACTGATCGGTAACGTCTCCATCAAGGTGCTCCCCACCGAGCGTCCGGATGCCTGGGAAGTCCAGGGCCGTGGCGAGCTGGCGCTGGCCATCCTGGTTGAGCAGATGCGCCGTGAAGGCTTCGAACTGACAGTTGGCAAGCCGCAGGTTGTCACCAAGACCGTTGACGGCAAGATCCACGAGCCGATGGAGCACATGACCATCGACGTGCCCGAGGAATACCTGGGCGCCGTCACGCAGCTGATGGCTGCCCGCAAGGGCCGCATGACCAACATGGCCAACCACGGCACCGGCTGGTGCCGCATGGAGTTCATCGTTCCCGCCCGCGGCCTGATCGGCTTCCGCACCCGGTTCCTCACCGACACCCGCGGCGCCGGCATCGCAGCGTCCATCTCCGAAGGCTACGAGCCCTGGGCCGGCCCCATCGAGTACCGCACCAACGGCTCCATGGTTGCTGACCGCGCCGGTGTTGTGACCCCGTTCGCCATGATCAACCTGCAGGAACGCGGCTCCTTCTTCGTGAAGCCCACCTCCGAGGTGTACGAGGGCATGATCGTGGGCGAGAACTCCCGCGCCGACGACATGGACGTCAACATCACCAAGGAAAAGAAGCTCACCAACATGCGTGCCGCTTCCTCCGACACCTTCGAGAACCTGACCCCGCCGCGCGAGCTCACCCTCGAGGAATCGCTGGAATTCGCCCGCGAGGACGAGTGCGTCGAGGTGACCCCGGAAGCCATCCGCATCCGCAAGGTCATCCTGGACACCAACGAGCGCGCCAAGGCCAACCGCGCCCGCGCCAAGGCATAGCAACGCCTGAACGCCAAGAATGCCACCGGTATTGCACCGGTGGCATTCTGCGTTAAGCCGGGCGGCGCGGCCAACCCAGGCCTCGATGCGCAGGGACGGCGTGGGCGCACTGGGCGCCTACTTCGGCGCCAGGGTCCGTTCTCCACATAGCCGTTTCCACCACCTGCGGACGCTCGCCGCGAGGCGCAGGCTTCAGACATGCGAACTATCTCTGAAGCGCTGGCTGCCTTGGGCGGCGTTGCGGGCACCCGAACACTGTTAGTGGCCGGCGTCTCCCGCCGATGTCTGGAAGCCGGACTGTCAGACGGGTCCATCCAAAGGATCGCCCGCGGCGTATTCGCCCTTCCGGATGCTGACCCCGTGCTTGTCCATGCGGCGCGCCATCACGCCGCACCTGGTTGCGTCACGGCCGCAGTGGCTTCCGGGTTATGGGTGATCAAGGTTCCGGATAGGCCGCATCTTGCCGCCCGCCATGGCAGGCCAATAGCCGGCTGTATGGTGCACCGCAGCGACCTTCCGTTGACTCCTCTGGACGTCGTCTGCCAGTCTCTCCGCTGTCTGCCCCCTCTTGAGGGACTGACTATCGCGGAGTCCGCCGTCAAGAAAGGCCAAATCCAACTCGCGGAGCTGCGGGCGCGGTTTCCGGCCGTCCGTGAAAAGGCCCTGCTGAACCTGGTTGGCAGAATCCGACCCCAGTCCGGCTCCATCATCGAAACCATCGCCCGGTATCTGCTTGAAGAAGCGGGGCTTACAGTCGAGTTGCAGGTGCACATTCCTGGCATGGGCCACCTGGATCTCCTTGTTGATGGGCTGCTGGGCATTGAGGCGGACGGCTATGCCCATCGCAGCAGCCGGCAGGCCTATCGGGAAGACAGGCGGCGTTGGAATGTCACCGTCATCAGGGGTGTCCCAACTCTCCGGGTGACGTTCGAGATGCTGGTCCGCGACCCCGCGGAGTTCGTTGGAATCGTCCGCAAGGCACTTGCCATGTACGGGACGGCGCGATGAAGCCCGGGATCAGCGCGCAGGAGCAGTCCGGGCGCACCGGGAGCGGCAGTCAGCGCACGGCCGGGCGGCGCGGGGGAGCAGGCGGGACCTCCTTGGCGGCCACCACCTGCCCAAGGGGAATAACGACGTCGGCCTGCCGGGTGCGGACTGTACAGGAACCGGCGTCGCAGGCCAGCAGGTGACCCAGGGCGTCCGTGAGGCCGCCTTCGATCCGGTAGCGCACCACCACGCGGATGCCGGGCGCAGCCGAGGCAAGGAAGCGGGCGGGTGCGGGTAGTGGCTGACTCACCAGTTCATACTAGGTGCGCCGGCTAGGTTCGCGGGAACGGGCTGGGGGATAATAGGCTCAGATGTCAACAGTCCGGCCGTGCTGCCGGATGCAAGAGCCGGCGGGAAGCCGGAACCCAACGTGGAGAGGCCAGGGACGTGACGTACGTAATCGCGCAGCCGTGTGTGGATGTTAAGGACAAGGCATGTATTGAGGAATGCCCGGTCGACTGCATCTATGAGGGCGAGCGTTCGCTGTACATCCATCCGGACGAATGCGTTGACTGCGGCGCCTGTGAACCGGTGTGCCCGGTGGAGGCCATCTACTACGAGGATGACACCCCCGAGGAATGGGCCGACTACTACAAGGCCAATGTTGAGTTCTTCGATGACCTCGGGTCCCCGGGGGGCGCGGCCAAGGTCGGCAACACGGGCAAGGACCACCCCATGATCGCCGCCCTGCCGCCGCAGAACCAAGACCACTGACGCGGACGCAAGCCGTGACCGCAGCAACGAATTCGTTTGGCCTGGACCTGCCCGACTACCCGTGGGAGGCCATGGCGCCGTACCTGGCGAAGGCTTCGGAGCATCCCGGCGGAGCCGTGAACCTGTCGATCGGGACACCCGTCGATCCCACGCCGCAGCTGATACAGGATGCACTGAAGGCGGCCGCGAATGCCCCGGGATATCCCACGGTGCACGGCACCCCGGCGCTCCGGGAAGCCATTGCGGGCTGGTTCGAGCGCCGGCGCGGCGTGTCCGGCCTTGATCCCCGGAACATCATGCCCACGGTGGGGTCCAAGGAACTCGTTGCGTGGCTTCCGCTGCTGCTTGGCCTCAAGCCGGGGGACGTCGTCGTACGCCCCAAGGTGGCCTACCCGACGTACGATATCGGCGCCACCCTCGCAGGCGTCACCTCCGTGGCAACGGACAACCTGGACGAACTCGATGACGCCACCCGCTCGCGCGTCCGCCTCATCTGGGTCAATTCCCCCGGGAACCCCACGGGAAGCGTCCGGGGCATCGAATCCCTCCAGGCGCTTGTGGAACAGGCGCGTGAGCTGGGTGCCGTGGTGGCCTCGGACGAATGCTATGCCGAACTCGGATGGGGGGACTGGGACGTCCAGCGCGGCGGCCGGCGCGTTCCCAGCATCCTGGACCCGCAGGTGGCGGGCGGCTCCCACCAGGGCCTGCTTGCCGTGTACTCGCTCAGCAAGCAGTCCAACCTCGCCGGCTACCGCGCGGCATTCGTGGCCGGTGATCCGGACCTGATGCCCAACCTGGTCAACAGCCGCAAGCACGCGGGCATGATCGTCCCTTACCCGGTCCAGGAGGCCATGCGCGTGGCCCTGGGGGACGACTCCCACGTCGAGGCCCAAAAGGACCTCTACAGGGGCCGGCGGGAGCGGCTGGTGCCCGCCCTGCTGGACTTCGGCCTGGAGATCAAGGATTCCGACGCCGGCCTGTACCTTTGGTCGACGGCGGGGGAGGACACGTGGGACACAGTGGCCCGCCTGGCTGACCGCGGCATTGTGGTGGGACCCGGCGTCTTCTACGGGGACGCCGGCAACGGCTATGTCCGCGTTGCCCTCACCGGATCCGACGAGCGGATCGACGCGGCCGTGGCACGCCTGGCCGGATCGGGCTCCTAAGGGTACGTAATAATCGTGTGACTCGCCCCACATCCGGCGCGTTTTAGGGTGCATTTGACGGCTGCGGATTAGTGACACCCGCCAAGGGGCGGTACTTTTTAAGTGACTATCAATGGTGGCTTTCTACAAGAAGGCAGCCCGGGTGTTGGAACCTGTCTTCTCAGGCTTCGTGCGCGGCTCACCTGATGTTGGATCAAGCTTTCGACAGAGGCCCAGAAGCCTCATGAAGGGGACTCCATGACTGAGACCAACAATGCTGCGACCCTGCTCCACGCAGGTGGCGAGCTGAAGCTCCCGCGCATCCAGGTTGTTGAAGGGAACGAGGGTTACGACGTCTCCAAGCTGCTGAAGCAGACCGGTGCCGTAACCTTCGACCCCGGCTTCATGAACACCGCAGCAACCACCTCGGCAATCACCTACATCGATGGCGATGCGGGCATCCTGCGCTACCGCGGATACCCCATCGAGCAGCTGGCGCAGCACTCCAGCTTCCTTGAGGTGTCCTACCTGCTGATCTACGGCAACCTGCCCACGCCCACCGAGCTGGACGAGTTCGACCAGAAGATCCGCCGCCACACCCTGCTGCACGAGGAGCTCAAGGGCTTCTTCGGCGGCTTCCCCCGCGACGCGCACCCCATGCCGGTGCTGTCCTCGGCCGTGTCCGCGCTGTCCACGTTCTACCAGGACTCGCTGGACCCGTTCAACGCCGAACAGGTGGAGGTCTCCACCATCCGGCTCATGGCCAAGCTGCCGGTCATCGCCGCCTATGCCCACAAGAAGTCCATCGGCCAGCCCATGCTGTACCCGGACAACTCGATGAACCTGGTGGAGAACTTCCTGCGCCTCAGCTTCGGCCTGCCCGCCGAGCAGTATGAGCTGGACCCGGTCATCGTCAAGGCCCTGGACCTGCTCCTCATCCTCCACGCTGACCACGAGCAGAACTGTTCCACTTCCACCGTGCGCCTGGTGGGCTCCTCCAACGCCAACCTCTTCGCGTCCGTTTCGGCGGGTATCAACGCCCTCTTCGGCCCGGCCCACGGCGGTGCCAACGAGGCCGTGCTCAAGATGCTCCGCCAGATCCAGGCCGAGGGCCTCAAGCCCGAGGACTACATGGAGAAGGTCAAGAACAAGGAAGACGGCGTCCGCCTCATGGGCTTCGGGCACCGCGTGTACAAGAACTACGATCCGCGCGCCAAGATCGTCAAGGCCACGGCGCACGAGATCCTCAGCAAGCTCGGCGGCAACGACGAACTGCTGGACATCGCCATGCGGCTGGAAGAGAAGGCGCTTAGCGACGACTACTTCATCCAGCGCAAGCTCTACCCGAACGTGGACTTCTACACCGGCCTGATCTACAAGGCCATGGGCTTCCCCGAGAAGATGTTCACCGTCCTGTTCGCCATCGGCCGCCTGCCCGGCTGGATTGCCCAGTGGCGTGAAATGATCAGCGATCCCAACACCAAGATCGGCCGTCCGCGCCAGCTGTACATCGGCGAGCCGGAGCGGGACTACCCGGTCCGCTGAAACCGGCCATAACGACGGCGGCCGCCCACCTTTCCAAGGTGGGCGGCCGCTTCGCGTTGTGCCACATTCAAGGGGACTACGAGGCGTAGCCTTGGGGGTTGTTTTTCTGCCAGCGCCAGTGGTCCTCGCACATCTGGTCCACCGTCTTGGTGGTGGACCAGCTCAGGTCCGCCAGGGCGGACGTGGCGTCGGCCCAGAAGGCGGGCAGGTCCCCTGCCCGGCGGCTGGTGATTTCGTAGGGGATGGGCTTGCCCACAGCCTTCTCGAAGGAGCGCAGGACCTCCAGAACGGAGGAGCCCTTGCCGGAGCCGAGGTTCCAGCGGAAGACGCCCGTCCGGCCGGCAATGTGGTCCAGTGCCGCGACGTGCCCTGCCGCCAGGTCCACCACATGGATGTAGTCGCGCAGGCAGGTGCCGTCCGGGGTGTCGTAGTCGCCGCCGAAGACCATGAGCTTCTCGCGGCGGCCCACCGCCACCTGGGCGATGAAGGGAACCAGGTTGTTGGGGATGCCCTGGGGATCTTCGCCGATGCGTCCTGAGGGGTGCGCGCCCACCGGGTTGAAGTAGCGCAGCAGTGCTATGTGCCAGCGGGAGTCGGCTGCGCCAAGATCGGAGAGGATGTCCTCGATCTGTTCCTTGGTGCGCCCGTAGGGGTTGTTGGCGCCGATTTCCATCTTTTCCACATAGGGGATGGGGTTGTGTTCGCCGTAGACGGTGGCGGACGAGCTAAAGACAATGGAGCGGACGTCGTGCCGGTCCATGACGCGGATGAGGTTGAGCGTGCCCACCAGGTTGTTGTAGTAGTACTTGAGCGGCTGCTGCACCGATTCGCCCACGGCCTTGAGCCCGGCGAAGTGGATGACGGCGTCAATGCCGGCGCCGGCGAAGACCTTGTCGACGGCGGCCTCGTCCACCAGGTCGACGTTGTGGAACTCCGCGGTCTTGCCGCTGAGCTCAGCCACGCGGCGCAGTGACTCCTCGCTGGAGTTGACCAGGTTGTCGATGACGGCCACGTCGTGGCCGGCTTCCTGCAGGGAAAGAACAGTGTGGGAACCGATGTAGCCGGTACCCCCTGTGACCAAGATTTTCATGCCTCAACGCTATCCCACGGGAAGCGGTCCCCGCCCCTGCGTCCCGGATGGCGGGCGTCGACCTGACGGTGGAGGCGGCAGTGGAAGCACAAGTGTGCTAATAAGAATGGTGCCCAAAATAGTAGACGCGGATGCCCGGCGTCAGGATGTTGTCCAAGCGGTTCTGCGCATCATCGCCGTCGATGGGCTGGAACGTGCCTCGCTGCGCGAAGTGGCGGACGAGGCCGGCCTGGCAGTCGGTTCCGTCCGGCACTACTTCGCTGGCAGTGATGAACTGCTGGCCTTCTCGTTCGGCACCGTGGTGGACCGGGTGGTCGGCAGGCTGGAGGCACTGCTGCCGGGCGTGCAGGAGGCTGCCCAGGCCAGCCCTGAACAGCGGCAGGCGGTTCTGACCCTCCTGGGCGGCATGCTTCCGCTGGATGAGGAATCAGCTGTGGAGGCCTGCGCCTGGCTTGCCTTCAAGAACGCGGCGCGGATCAGGCCGTTCCTTGCCGCCGAGGCCGAACGCAGCCACCGCGAGGTGGCCGCCATCGTGGGCGTAGTGGTTGCCTCCCTGCTCCCCGAAGATGAACCGCAGGAGAACCTGGTGGTGGAGGCGGAACGCCTTCTGGCCACCCTGGACGGCCTGTGCATGCATGCCCTGCTGCAACCGGGCTGGATGACAGCGCAGATGTGCCGCGACGTGCTTGAGCGGCACCTGGACGGACTGGCACGGTAGGCGCCCGGGTCCAATCCTGCACTACCGGGAACTGGCTGCGGGAATAGACTGATAGCCGGGTACTGCAGAGCGGGTCATGCCGCCCGGCATGGGAAGGCCAGGGAAGGACTTTGGATGCATCACGCAAGCGGTTCAGGGTGGCAGATCACCACCGACACGTCCGGGCCCATGATGATCGCACTGTACGTCCGGGATGCGGCCGGCTTGAACGGAGTGGGACAACCGATGCTGTCCCATGCGTCGCCGAAGGTCCGTTCGGCTGACCACTCCCACCTGACGGCCGACGTTGGTGGCATCAGCGCGCTGAAGACCGAGTGGGAGGCCTGGTGGGAGCAGCTGCTGAAGGCCCATCCGCACACATCGCCGGAACTCTCCCCGCCCAGTTTTGACGCGTTCGGCAACTCTCCGGCCCTGCAGCGGGTCCTGCAGGCCCATTTCGGCTCCGCCCTCACTTGGGCCAGGGAGCGCAGGAGCGAATACGCCGAGCTCGAGGCCGAACGGGTGGCCTCCGGAACGGACCAGCTGCTTGAGGACATGGTGGACGACAGGCTGATGGAAGTGGGGCGGGACTCGCGGGACTTCAAGCTGACCATCATCGAGCTGCCGCTGGACGAGCAGCGGGCCTGGTACCTGGAGCCCGACAAGATCATCATGAGCCAGGATTTGATGGGGCAGCCGGACCTCCTCCGCAGCTACGTCCAGCCGGTGCTGGAAATCCTGGTCTAGCCACCCTTAAGGCAGGACGACGGCGGCCCTTCAGCTGCCGCCGTCGTCCTGCCGTACGGTGATGCGCACCTGTCCCTCCGGGGCCCCTGAAGCCTGCCATCCGTCCCCATCGGGACGGTGCCAGGTCCGGCCTGCCACCTCCACCTGGGTGACGGCCAGGTCCTTGGCGTTGGCAACCGCCCACTGGGCAACCGACCATGCCAGCGCGCCGTCGGCGTCCACCACCAGGGTGGCCCCGTCAACCTGTGAGTCCACGCCGCCGTAGGCCTGGTCCAGGTCGGTGGCCACCGATGCGGTTGTCCCGCCGGCCGCCGGGGAGCGGAGCGTGCACTGCACTCCGGCCGGCGTCTGTCCGGTGAGTCCGGAGGCAAAGGCCCGGCCCATGTCCTCGTGCTGGGCATATGCCTTGGGGTAGGCCGACTTCTGGACCCGCTGAGCAGCATCGGTGATGTCGAGCGCCTCGTAGCCCGGAATTTTCACCAGCGCGTCATAGAAGGCATTGACGGCATAGTAGGGGTCCATGATCTCGGCCTCCGTGCCCCAACCCTGGGACGGACGCTGCTGGAAAAGCCCCCGCGAGTCCGGACCGGCCTGGTCGCCGTGCCCGATGTTGCGCAGCTTCGACTCCTGCATGGCGGTGGCGATGGCAATGGTGGCGGCGCGCGCCGGCAGTCCCCGCCTGACGGCCGCCGCGGTGATCAGCGCGGCGTTGGCCGCCTGGTCCGGCGCAAGTTCACCGGTCCGGTTGCCGGCCGCAGCGGTGCAGCGCTCCGAAACGAGGGTTTCGGAACGCTGCACGAAGAACACTGCTGTGTAAATTCCGCCCGCTGCCAGTGCGAGGGTGAGCAGCAGCACCGCCAGGCGGCGCAGGCCGCGTCTGCGTGCCACGAAGGGATCAGTTGGCGTGCAGGGCGTCGTTCAGTTCAACGGTCTGGCCCTTGCGGGGCAGGGCCTCCACCGCCCCCGTGGTGGAGTTGCGGCGGAACAGCAGGTTGGGCACGCCGGAGAGTTCGGCGGCCTTGACGATCTTGGTGGTGTCATCGCCCACCTCGTCCTTGGGGCCCGGAACGCGGACCCGGGTGCCTGCCGTGACGTAAAGCCCGGCTTCCACCACGGAATCATCCCCGATGCTGATGCCCACGCCGGAGTTCGCACCGAGCAGGACGCGCTCACCGATGGTGATCTTTTCCTTGCCGCCGCCGGACAGGGTGCCCATGATGGAGGCGCCGCCGCCAACATCGCTGCCGTCGCCGGCCACGACACCTGCGGAGATACGGCCTTCCACCATGGAGGTGCCCAGGGTGCCGGCGTTGAAGTTGACGAAGCCCTCGTGCATGACTGTGGTGCCGGCGGCGAGGTGGGCGCCCAGGCGGACCCGGTCGGCGTCGGCAATCCTGACGCCGGAGGGGACCACGTAGTCCACCATGCGCGGGAACTTGTCCACGCCGTAGACGGTGACGGCGCCCCGGCGGCGAAGCCTTGCGCGTGTCAGTTCGAAGCCTTCGACGGCGGCCGGGCCGAAGTTGGTCCACACCACGTTGGGAAGCTTGCCGAAGATGCCGTCCAGGTTGATGGTGTTGGGCTGGGCCAGGCGGTGCGAGAGGAGGTGGAGGCGGAGGTAGGCGTCCGCGGTGTCCGCCGGGGCTTCATCGAGGTTGATCTGGACAAAGACCACCTTCTGCTCGGTGCCGCGGTCCTCGTCAGTGCCGTTCTCGGCGATCTGCACCAGGGTTTCATCCGCGTTGTCCACCGTGCGGAGGTTCTCCGCCGCAACTCCCAGTGCCGGCGCGGGGAACCAGACGTCCAGGACCGTGGCGTCGCCGGTGGCAATGGTGGCTACGCCAAAACCGTAGGCGGAACGGTCATCAGCGTTGGAGGTCAGGGTTTCGGGCACGGCAGAGGAAGCGGTCTCAGTCATGTGCCCCAGTCTATCGAGGGCGGGGCATGGGGTTCGAACTAGACTGGCTTCGTGACTGCTGAAACCGCCCCAGACTCTTCCGTGTCCACCCTTGACCTCCGCCAGGACGTGGCGCTGCTGACCGCAGCGCTCATGGACATCAACAGCGTGTCCGGCAATGAAAAGCAGCTCGCGGACGCCGTTGAGTCCGCCTTGCTTGGGATTCCCCAGCTGGCCGTGGTGCGCGACGGCGACGCCATCATCGCCCGGACCGAACTTGGACTCGCCGAACGTGTGATCCTTGCCGGCCATCTGGACACAGTGCCGCTTCCGCTCACCGAAGGATCCCGGGGCACCGTTCCCTCCAGCTGGGAATCGGGTGTTCCGGGCGAGGGCGTCCTGTACGGCCGCGGGGCCACGGACATGAAGGGCGGGGTGGCGGTCCAGCTCGCACTGGCGGCAGGATTGTTCGACGGCGGCGCGCAGCCCAAGCGGGACGTCACCTTCGTCTTCTATGACCACGAGGAAGTGGAGGCCGTGAAGAGCGGACTGGGACGCCTGGTCCGCAACCACGGCGACCTGCTGAAGGGGGACTTCGCCATCCTGCTGGAACCGACGGACGGCACGGTGGAGGGCGGCTGCAACGGCACCAGCCGGTTCGAGGCAAGCACGGTGGGGGAGGCCGCCCACTCGGCCCGCGCCTGGATGGGCAGCAACGCCATCCACGCCGCGGCACCGATCCTTGCCCGCCTGGCTGCCTACGAACCCCGGACCATCAATGTCGACGGGCTCGATTACCGGGAAAGCCTCAACGCGGTGAAGATCAACGGCGGCACGGCCGGGAACGTCATCCCGGACCGCTGCGTCGTCGAGATCAACTACCGGTTCGCCCCGGACAAGACGCCGGACCAGGCCGAAGCCCACGTCCGGGAGCTGCTGGCGGGCTTCGACGTGGTCCGCACCGATGCCGCCGCCGGCGCGCGGCCCGGACTGCAGCACCCGGCTGCCGCCTCGTTCGTGGCCGCCGTGGGAGCCGAGCCCAAGCCCAAATACGGCTGGACCGACGTCGCCCGCTTCAGTGAGCTGGGCATCCCGGCGGTGAACTTCGGCCCGGGGGACGCGCTGCTGGCGCACAAGGACGACGAGCACGTCCACGCCGACGCCATCCGCAAGTGCCTGGCCGCCCTGGAGAGCTGGCTCGCTGCCTGACGGTCCACGAACAGGAAAGGTCCGGAACTCCCCACGGGAGCTCCGGACCTTTCCTGTTGTGGGCTCTTGGAAGCTACGGAGCCGCAGCTTCCAAAACATCGGGTTCGGCCTTCGCCATGCCCCCGGCTGCCTTCTTGGAGCCGCGGCGCTCGATCCATACGGCAAGCCGCGAGACCGAGATGTTGATGGCGATGTAAATGGCCGCCGCCACGAAGAAGATGGGGAACAGGTATTGCGTGCCAAGGAAGTCCGCCATGACCTGCACCGCGCGCAGCAGCTCGCCGTACGCCACAATGTAGCCCAGCGAGGTGTCCTTCAGCAGCACCACCATCTGCGCCACGAGGGATGGCATCATGCGGCGGATCGCCTGCGGCAGCTCGATCAGCATGCGGGACTTGTAGCTGGTGAGGCCGATGGCCAGGCCGGCTTCCCGTTGTCCCTTGGGCAGGGACTGGATGCCGGCGCGGATGATCTCGGCAAAGACCGCAGCGTTGTACAGCACCAGGCCGGCCACGACGGCGATGAACGCCGAGGTGCCGAACCCGAGCAGGATGAAGAGCATCATGAGGACCACAGGCATGCCGCGGAGGAATTCCAGGATGATCCTCATGGGAATCCGGATGAATGCGGCATCCGAAATGCGGAGCAGGCACAGCAGCAGGCCCAGCGGGAACGCGATGACTGCCGCCAGTGCGGCTGCGGAAAGCGTGGACCCCAGCCCTTTACCGAGCAGTTGCCACACGTCGCCGCGGGTGAAGATTTGCCAGCGGCGCGCCTCGAAGATGCCCTGCTGGGCGAGGATCGTAACCACCCAGGCCAGCAGGCCGAGAATCAGCAGGCCGCCGATGATGGAGGCAATGAGGGAAACCCGGCGCGCTTTGGGGCCGGGGACGTCGTAGAGAACCGAGCTCATCGGGCAATCGCCACCTTTCGTTCCACCGTGTTGGCGAGGATTCCCAGCGGAACGGTGAGGAGCAGATAGAAGAACGCCGTGCCCAGCAGGACGGTGATGACGGCGTCGCCGTTGGCGTTGGCCAGCTGGCGGCCGTAGCCGAACAGCTCCAGGACGAAGAAGGCGCCGGCCACCGAAGAATTCTTGACGAGCGCGATCAGGATGTTGATCAGCGGCGGGATCACCGTCCGCAGGGCCTGGGGGAGGATGATGAGCGAGAGCACCTGGCCGAACTTCATGCCGATGCTGCGCGCTGCCTCGGCCTGGCCGACAGGCACGCTGTTGACACCTGAGCGGACAGCTTCGGCGATGAACGCGGCGGTGTAGGTGCTGAGGGCGATGATCGCGGCGATCTCGAACTGTTCGAACTTGACTCCGATACGGGGGAGCACGACTGCTGCAAAGAAGAACGCGATGGTCAGCGGGGTGTTGCGGAGGACTTCCACGTAGACGGTGCTGAAACCGCGGAGTGCCGCAACCGGGGAGACGCGTGCCGCGGCCAGCAAAGTGCCAAGGATCAACGCGAAGATACCGGAGACGACGGAAAGGAAAAGAGTGCGGAGAAAACCCTCCCAGTACAGGGGCAGGTTTTCAAAGATGACGTCCATAAGATCCTTCGGCTGTAAGCGTGGACGGATTGAAGGCTGTGCTGCCGGGGCCGTTGAGGGGCCCCGGCAGCATGGCGGACGCTACTTAGTAACGGTTGATGGCCGGGAGGCTGGGCGCGGTCTTGATAACCGAACCTGCGGTGGCTTCCCACGCCTTCTTGTACGAGCCGTCCTTCCCGAAGGCTTCCAGCTGGTCGTTGATCCAGTTGCGGAACTCGGTATCACCCTTCTTCAGGCCGATGCCGTAAGGCTCCTTGGTGAAGGTTTCCTCTGAGGCGAGCTTGAAGGCATCCGGCTCCTTGTCAACGAAACCGGCGAGGATCACGTTGTCCGTGGTGACGGCTTCAACCTGCTTGTTGCGAAGCGGCTCCAGGCAGGCGGAGTAGGTGGCGGCCGGAACCAGTTCCGCGCCGTACTTGTCCACGATGGTGGCGGCCGGGGTGGAGCCCGTCACGGAGCAGACCTTCTTGCCCTTGACGTCCTCGGGCTTCTTGATGGAGTCGTTGTCCTTGTTCACCATGAGGGCCTGGCCGGCTTCGTAGTACGGGCCGGCGAAGTCGACAACCTGCTTGCGCTTGTCGCTGATGGTGTAGGTGGCAATGACCAGATCCACCTTGCCCTGCTCAATGAAGGGCTCGCGGTTGGCCGAAACGGTCTCGGACCATTCGATCTTGTCCGCGGCGATGCCCAGCTTGGCGGCGATCAGCTTGCCGATTTCAACGTCGAAACCGACGGGCTTGCCGTCCAGGCCAACCTGGCCGAACAGTGGCTGGTCGAACTTGGTGCCGATCTTGATGGTGCCGGCGGAGGACAGCTTTGCCATGGTGGTTCCGGCAGCGAACGACGGCTTCTCAACGGGGCTGGGGTTGCTGGAGCCACCCGAGTCTCCGCCGCCACAGGCGCTGAGGGACAGGGCGAGGGCAGCGGTGGCCGCCACGACGAAGGATTTCCGCCTGGACATAAATGCCTTCATGACATTCCTTTCATTGGTGGCCGTGGGTTTCCGGCCTGGATGCGAACTGACGTGTGATGGTTCGAATAACTCAGTGGGTGAGGAGCTTGGACAGGAAGTCCTTGGCGCGGTCGCTCTTCGGGTTGGTGAAGAATTCCTCCGGGGTGGCGTCCTCGACGATCTGGCCGTCCGCCATGAAGACCACGCGGTCGGCGGCCTTGCGGGCGAAGCCCATCTCGTGCGTGACCACAATCATGGTCATGCCTTCCTTGGCCAACTGGACCATGACGTCCAGGACCTCGTTGATCATTTCGGGGTCCAGTGCGGATGTGGGCTCATCGAACAGCATGACCTTCGGCTTCATTGCCAGGGCGCGGGCAATCGCCACACGCTGCTGCTGGCCGCCGGAGAGCTGGGCCGGCAGCTTGGGCGCCTGGTGGCCCACGCCCACCCGTTCGAGCAGGGCCATGGCGTCCTTTTCCGCGGCCGCCTTGGACACGCCCTTGACCTTGATGGGTCCCAGGGTCACGTTCTCGAGGATCGTCTTGTGGGCGAAGAGGTTGAAGGACTGGAAAACCATTCCGACGTCGGCACGGAGCTGCGCGAGCTCCTTGCCTTCCTCGGGGAGGACTTTCCCGTCGATGCTGATGGTTCCGCCCTCAATGGTTTCCAGGCGGTTGATGGCCCGGCAGAGGGTGGACTTACCGGATCCCGAGGGTCCGATGACCACAACAACCTCGCCCTTGCGGACCTGCAGGTTGATGTCCTTCAAAACGTGCAGCTGGCCGTAATGCTTGTTTACGGCGTTCAGGGAGACGAGGGCATCGCCGGGCACATGAGTAGTCATAGGAACGAATCTAGCGAAGAACCGTGCGTTATGACGCCAATCACCCCAAGTTCCTGCTGATCGTGATTCAAGAGATACCTGGAGTGGGAGGTTAGCCTAGGGGAATGAGTATCAACGCAGATCCGGCCAAGAATTCCCAGCCCCGCCGTAAGGGGCCCCTTGAGCTGCGGCGCAAGCAGGCGGCCGTGGAGATGTCGGACCAGCACCTGCTTGATACCAAGGGTCCGGGCCAGTTTGTCCACACCGATCCGTGGCGGGTCCTGCGGATCCAAAGTGAATTCGTCGAAGGTTTCGGTGCCCTGGCGGACATTGGAAAAGCGGTCAGCGTTTTCGGCTCGGCGCGGACCAAACCGGGCAGCCAGTACTACGAGATGGGTGTGGAGGTGGGCCGCAAGCTCGCCGAAGCCGGAGTCGCGGTAATTACCGGTGGCGGGCCGGGCTCCATGGAGGCGGCCAACCGGGGGACGGTGGAGGGCAACGGCGTATCGGTTGGCCTTGGCATCGAGTTGCCGTTCGAGCAGGGCCTGAACCAGTGGGTGGACCTGGGCATCAACTTCCGGTACTTCTTTGCCCGCAAGACGATGTTCGTCAAATACGCGCAGGGCTTCATTGTGCTCCCCGGCGGGCTGGGCACCCTGGATGAGCTGTTCGAGGCCATGGTCCTGGTCCAGACGCGCAAGGTGACCTCGTTTCCCATCGTGCTCCTCGGCGTCGAATTCTGGGGACCGATGATCGACTGGATCAGGGGCACCCTGGTGGCCGAAGGCATGGTCTCGGAAAAGGACCTGGACCTGATCCAGCTCGTGGACGATCCCGCGGAGGCAGTGGACCGGGTCCTGCATGCAGGCGTGACACCGTCCCTGAACGGGGAACAGCGGCCGGAGTAGCTGCAGGCCAAAGTCCGGGCCGCCGGTCTGGCACGATGGAACCGTGAGCTTCTTCCTCGTTTTCCTGGCCGTCGTGCTGGTGGCGGCCGTCCTTTGGGCCGGCCTGGGCCGGCGCGCCCGCAAGACCGGCGGGGCTGCGCTGCCCGCCCTTTTGGACGGGGGATTCGACGAGCCGCCCGCCAACCTGCCGCCCGTGCTGCTTCCGGAGCGTGCCGCTCCGGAAGACGTTGAGCAGATCCGCTTTTCGCTTGGCCTGCGCGGCTACCGGATGGACCAGGTGGACCAGGTCCTGGACGAGCTGCGGGACCAGTTGACCGCAAGGGACACCGAGCTGGCGGAGCTGCGTATCCGGCTGGCTGCCATGGAGCAGGCGGGGGAGCAGGCTTCCGACGGCGGACCCGCGGCACCCGGCGGGAGGGCACCTGAAGTGCCAGGCAGCGGGAACGCCGGGAGTGGGGAGGCCGACGAGGTTGCCGTGCCGGGACAGGGCGGCCTGTGAGCACGGTGGCCCCCCGCAACGCTCCGCCCTCTGCCGGCACCCTGGCCCGACGCCTGGCCTCAGCCGTCCGCAACTGGCCGTGGTGGCTCCAGGTCACCGGCCTGTATGCCGCCGCACGCCTCGTTTCGGCCTGCATCTTCATGGCCGCGGCGCTCCACCAGGGCGTCAACCCCTGGTTCCCGCCCAAGCCGGATTACTGGAACTTCATCAACATCTGGGACGCCCGCTGGTACGCCCAGGTCATCGCCAACGGCTACCCGTCAATCCTTCCCACGGATGCCGCCGGCAATGTGCAGGAAAATACGTGGGCTTTCTACCCGCTCTATCCTGCACTGGCCGGTGGACTTAGCCGCCTCACCGGCTTGAACCCTGCCGCCTCGCTGACCCTCATCGCCATGCTGGCCGGCTGGGCGGCCGCCCTGGTGGTCTACACGCTCTTCCGGCAGAAGGCCGCACACGTGCCGGCCATGTGGGGGGTAGCGTTCTTTTCGACTTTTCCCGTCTCCGCCGTGCTGCAGGTCCCGTATGCCGAGCCGCTGTCACTCCTGCTGCTGGCCGCGGCCCTGCTGTTGGTAGTACGCCGGCAGTACCTCTGGGCCATCCCCGTGGTGTTGCTGCTGTGCCTGTCCCGGCCGGTGGGCGTCCCCTTCGCCGCCATGGCGGGGCTGCTGCTGGTCTTCCGCGCCGCCGCGCACGTCCGGAAGGGGCGGCAGCGCGGCGCGGATGAAGCAGCCCATTCCCTCCGGGACCTGGCGGCACTGACGGGGCTCACCGCCGTCGCAGGCGTTTCCGCGCTGGCGTGGCCCGCCGCCGCCTGGGCAGCGACGGGCGACCCGCAGGCCTATACCAAAACCGAGACGGTGTGGCGGGGCCAGGACCTGGTCCCGTTCCAGCCGTGGTTCGACACCGGCGTCGAACTCTTCGGCCCCGTGCTGGGCCTACTGGCCCCCGTGGTTTTCGTGGCACTGTTCATTGCCATGCTGTTCCTTCCCCCGGTGGTGCGGCTCGGCGTCGAACTGCGGCTCTGGTGCGCCTGCTACATGGGTTACCTGCTGATGTTCCTCCATCCGCAAACCAGCACCTTCAGGATGCTGCTGCCGCTGTTTCCACTGGCCCTGGGGGCGGCGTTCCTGTCCCGTTCCAGGGCTTACCGGGGCACGGTGGTGGTGATGTTCCTGCTGCTTCAGATGGTCTGGATCGTCTGGCTCTGGGCCTGGGCGCAGCTTCCCGGCGGAGGGGATTATCCGCCCTGACAAATCAGGCTTCCGCGCAGGTCAGCCGGGAAATAACAGTTGCCGGAAAATGTCCATCGATTAGCTACGTACGGGTAATTCCGCGATAATGATAGGTAAGCAAGGACAAAAGCATTCAGAAAACGCGCAGCCTTGGCGGTGGCACCACCACCCCGCCATAGCGGCCTGATCGACATGCGGACACAGCCCGCCCGGGCTGATCAGTCCTGGGACAAAATGGAGGGGAATTCCTCATGGCGGCTATGAAACCACGCACCGGCGACGGCCCAATGGAAGTCACCAAGGAGGGCCGCAGCCTGATCATGCGCGTCCCGCTCGAAGGCGGCGGGCGCCTGGTGGTCGAACTGAACGCTGCCGAGGCGGCCAACCTCAAGGAATGCCTGGTAGGCGTTACCGAATAGTCGTACCGGACAGGGTGCGCGGCCCGCGGGCTGCGCACCCTGTCCTTTTTTGGGAGGCTTACTTCTTGACTGCCACCAGCAGGCCATCGCCGGTGGGGAGCATTGCCGACGCCAGCCTGTCGTCGTCGCGGATTGCCCTGCCCACCTGCCGCAGGACCACCGTGGTGGCCTCCCGGCCCGCCGGGTTGGCAACCTTGTCCTTGTCCAGCGCGTCATTGATGACCAGCAGCCCCGCGGGCTTCAGCAGCCGGATGGCCTGCTCCACATAGCCCGGAAGGCCCGGCTTGTCCGCGTCGATGAAGACGAGGTCGTAGGCGCCATCGGTCAGCCGTGGCAGGACGTCGCCCGCACGGCCGGAAATGGTGCGGGTGCGGTTGGCGGGACTGCCGGCCTCCGCAAACGCTTCGCGGGCGGCCCTCAGGTGCTCCACATCCACGTCGATGGTGGTCAGGACTGCGTGCGGTCCCAGGCCCCGCAGCAGGCAGACGCCGGAGACGCCGGCGCCGGTGCCGATCTCCACGGCGGTCTGGGCTTTGGAGGCGGCGGCCAGCACCGTCAGGACGGCCCCCACGCCCGGGCTGATGGCGCTTACTCCCAATTCAAATGAACGTTCCCGGGCCCGAAGCATAACCTCATCCTCAGCGGGCAGATCTTCTGCATAGGACCAGCTGCTGGATTTGTCGGCGCTCATGAATTATCGCTTTCTGGGCGTAAGGGGGGAATGTCTCCTCAAGCCTACTGTGTTCGGGCCGGCCGGCCGGGAAAGCGGCCGTTGCGCCGAAGGCTGAAGTTTGCCAATGGTCAGGAAATTCCCAGCCAAGTTTGACATGATTGATATCCGCTCATCCAAAAGGTGACCGGCGCCGAATCAGAGATGTCAACAGTATCCGGGCGTTAGCATTCCACGAGGGGAGTGGACGATGTCATCTTCAGTTGTGGCACCTGTCCCTGCAGTAAACAATCCCGATGATGAGTGGGTCCGTCCCACCTGGGAAGAAGTGGTCACCAACCATTCCGCAAAGGTGTACCGGCTGGCGTACCGCCTGACCGGAAACAAGTACGACGCCGAGGACCTCACCCAGGAGGTGTTTGTCCGCGTCTTCCGGTCGCTGGAGAACTTCAAGCCAGGAACACTCGATGGCTGGCTGCACCGCATCACCACCAACCTGTTCCTTGACCAGGCCCGGCGCAGGACCCGCATCCGTTTCGACGCCCTCGCGGAGGACGCCGAGTCCCGGCTGCCCGGCCGTGAGCCGGGGCCGGAGCAGAGCTTCGAGCTGAACAACCTGGACCTGGACGTACAGGCCGCGCTGGAGGAACTGCCGCCGGACTTCCGTGCCGCCGTGGTCCTGTGCGACCTCGAGGGGCTGTCCTACGACGAAGTCGCCGAGGCCCTGGGCGTGAAGCTGGGCACCGTCCGCTCACGCATCCACCGCGGCAGGACCATGCTCCGTGAAAAGCTGGCCCACCGCGACCCCCGCCCGCAGCAGTCCCGCCGCAAGCTTGCGATGCCACGCATCGCCGGCATCCTCTGAACGGCACATGAAGTCCCAGTTTCCTTTCGGCGGCAGGCATCAGCGCAGCGGCAGCCACCTTGAGGCCTGCCAGGAGTGTGCTGCGGCCGTGCGCCGGGAACGGCAGTACCTTGAGCGTCTGCGCGATGCTCCCATTCCGCCCGCCAGCCAGGACCTGACGGCGCGGCTGCTGACCCGCACCCACGAATTGGCAGCCCAGCCGCCCGCCCCTGCCCATCAGGGCGGGACCTCCCGTGTGGCCGCCCGGGCACTTGCATTCACCGCGGGCGGAACCATGGCAGCGGCCGGAGTGCTGGCCGTAGGGGCCTTCACGGCAGCGGGAGACCCTGCGGCCGGGGAACGGGCGGGGACCGAAGCAGCCTTTTCGCACGTCTCGTCCCAGACCCCTGCGGACGGCCGGACCTTGACCGCCGCGCAGCTGGCCACGTTGCGCTCCGAGGGGTGGGCCTGCCCCGAACTGCAGGCCATGGGATTCCATGTGGAAGCGGCCAGGGCGCTGGTGGTTGACGGGCAACCTGCAGTGGAGCTGCGGCTCACCGACGGTACCCATCACGCCACCGTCACGGAACAGCACCCGGTTGATCATCAACCGGCCGGCAACGCCACACCGGCTCCGGGCGGCCCGGCGGGGGAGGGCACCGCCGGCCAACGTGGTCCAATGCAGGTTTCGAGCACCTCTCCCTGGTCCGCCACCTACCGGGCAGCCGGCCTCACCATCACTTACCGCTCCGATCTGCCCCCCGAGCAGGCAGATGATGCCCTGCCCATGCTCAAGCAGTACGCCGATACCGCGGCGGAAGGGGTTGCCGCCGCCGTGCCCGACACCACAGTGACGCCGGCACCGGAGCCCCTGGAGTCGCGGCTGGAGCGCGGGATCAACAAGATAGCTGCCCTGTTCACCCAGTAATGCAGACTGTTTTCCCGTCCGCCGGACGGGAATCGTCACTCGCAGCCCGGAGAGGGTAATCTTCCTAAAGTGTTTGGAATCAACGGCCCGGAGTTCATCCTTCTGCTGATCATCGGCGTGCTGGTGATCGGCCCCCAGCGGCTGCCGGAATATACCCAGAAGCTGGCAAACCTGGTCAAGGAACTCCGCCGCATGGCTTCCGGGGCGCGTGAACAAATCAAGGAAGAAGTGGGCATCGACATTGACGATGTCGACTGGAAGAAGTACGACCCCCGCCAGTACGACCCCCGCCGCATCATCAAGGAAGCACTGCTCGACGACGACACCAAGCCCGTCAGCGCAAATGCTCCGGCCGCCGTGGCAGCAGTTTCCGGCGCCGCGGCCGTGGCGGATGCAGCCCCGCAGCGGCCTGAAAGAGTCGTGCAGAGGCTGGCCCCTGGCGATGCAGCCCCTTTCGACACCGAAGCCACCTAGGGTTTTCGCGCCCCGCCAGTTCCGGCCCGGTCAGCGCGGCTGCAGTCCCAGCTTCATCCCTGCAAGGCCACGGGGTTTTGCGGCCAACTGCCCTGCGATGCCGGCCAGCGCCACAGCGCCCGCCGAAGCAGGTTGGCCCAGCACGATCGGAACCCCCGAGTCCCCGCCTTCGCGCAGCTGGATGTCCAGGGGAATCTGGCCCAGCAACGGTACCTCCGCCCCGACCGTGGCGCTGAGGCGTTCGGTGAGGACCGCCCCGCCGCCGCTTCCAAACAGTTCCATCCGGCCGCCGTCGGGCATCTCCAGGTAGGACATGTTCTCGATGACGCCCGCGATCTTCTGACCCGTCTGGGTGGCGATGGCGCCAGCGCGTTCGGCAACGTCCGCCGCCGCCGCCTGGGGCGTGGTGACCACCAGGATTTCGGCCTTGGGCAGGAGTTGGGCCACGGAAATGGCGATGTCACCCGTACCCGGCGGGAGATCCAGGAACAGGGCGTCCAGGTCGCCGAAGTAGACGTCGGTGAGGAACTGTTCCAGGGCCCGGTGCAGCATGGGTCCCCGCCAGGCAACCGGCTGGTTGCCGGTGACGAACATGCCAATGGAGATCACCTTCACGCCGTACGCAACCGGGGGCAGGATCATGTCGTCCACCTGGGTGGGTTTCTGGGTGATGCCCATCAGCGCAGGGACGGAGAAGCCGTAGACGTCTGCATCCACGATGCCCACACGCAGGCCTTGGGCAGCCAGGGCCGTGGCCAGGTTGACGGTGACCGAGGACTTGCCCACTCCGCCCTTGCCGCTGGCCACGGCGTAGACCCTGGTGAGGGAATCGGGCTCATTGAAGGGGATTTTGCGCTGGCCGCCGGCGCCGCGCAGCTTCTCCTTGAGGGCATCGCGCTGGGCCTGGTCCATCACCTTGAGCTCGACGTCGACGGCGGTGACGCCGGGGACTGCGAAAAGGGCCTTTTGCGCATCGGCGGTGATGGTGTCCCGCAGCGGGCAGCCGGCAATGGTGAGCAGGACCGCCACGCTCACCTTGCCGTCGTCGGAAACCTGGACGGAGTCCACCATGCCCAGTTCGGTGATGGGGCGCCGGAGTTCGGGATCGATCACGGTGGCGAGGGCGCTGTTGACGACCTGTGCCAGTGCCGGTTGGGTGGAGTCAGCGGGATCGATGGGGGCGCTCATGGGAGGAGCCTCGGCTTTCGTACGGATGCGGCGGCAGGCCTGCCGGAGGGCGGCCTGGCGGTCATTGGGCAGAGTGGCCCGGTTTCACCCGGGGGATCTGCTGGGTGCGCGGGCTGCGTTGCCGGTCCCGCTGTTCGCGCAGCTTGTCCTTGACCTTGTCCCGTGGGGATTCGTGCGAACCGGGGCCCGTGTCATCGTGGGTCCGCAGTTCCTCCTGGGCTTCCAGCAGGTCTTCAAGGAGTGAGCGCAGCTCGGCGCGGACGTAGTCGCGGGTGGCTACCTCGCGCAGGGCGATCCGCAGGGAGGCCAGTTCCCGGGTCAGGTACTCGGTGTCGGACAGGTTGCGTTCGGCGCGCTGGCGGTCCTGCTGCACCGAGACGCGGTCGCGGTCATCCTGCCGGTTCTGCGCCAGCAGCAGCAGGGGCGCGGCGTAGGAAGCCTGCAGCGACAGCATCAGGGTCAGCAGGGTGAAGCCAAGGTCCCTTGAATCGAACTGCCACTCGACGGGCGCCCACGTGTTCCAGCCCAGCCAGAAAATACAGAACACCGTCATGTAGACCAGGAACTGCGGGGTGCCCATGAACCGGGCAAAGCCCTCGGTGGCGTGGCCGAATGCGTCCGGATCCGGGGAGAACTTGGGCAGGATCCGCTGCCGGGCGCTCAAGGGAGTATCGAGACTGCCTTTTGATTCCGCGTTGGCCAGGTTCCGCTGGCTGGGGTTCTTCGGGGCGCTGTTATCAGCCAATGCGGCCACCGAGCTTTCTTATCGGGGCTTCGCCATCATGGGCGCGCCAGTCGTCCGGCAACAAGTGATCCAATACGTCATCAACAGTCACCGCCCCCACAAGCCGGCCGGCGTCGTTGACCACCGGGAGGGAGTTGAGGTTGTAGGTGGCCAGGGTCCGTGCCACTTCGCTGATGTGGGCCTGGTCGGACAACGGCTCGAGGTTCTTGTCCACCAGGTTTCCCAGAGCCTCGAACGGCGGGAAGCGCAGCAGCTGCTGGATGTGCACCACACCCAGGAAGCGGCCGGTGGGGGTTTCCAGCGGCGGCCGGGCAATAAAGATCGACGACGCCAGCGCAGGGGAGAGCTCCTCCCGCCGGACGTGGGCCAGGGCTTCGGCAACCGTGGCTTCCGGCGGCAGGATGACCGGTACCGGAGTCATCAGGCCGCCGGCGGTGTCCTCGTCGTATTCAAGCAGGCGGCGGACGTCCTCCGCGCCTTCGGGTTCCATCAGCTGGAGGAGTTCCTCTGCCTGGGCGGAGGGGAGTTCGCCGAGGAGGTCGGCGGCGTCGTCGGGGTCCATCTCCTCGAGGACGTCGGCGGCGCGCTGGACATCCAGCGCGGAGAGGATTTCCACCTGGTCGTCCTCGGGAAGCTCCTGGAGGACGTCGGCCAGCCGCTCGTCCTGCAGTTCGCTGGCCACTTCGAACCGGCGCTTGTCGCTCATCTCCTGCAGTGCCTCGGCGAAGTCAGCGGGCTTGAGGTCCTCGTGGTTGGCCACGAACTGTGTGGCTGCCTGCGGCTCGGTGCGTGGCCCCTGCTGGGCGTCCGCCCAGTCAATGATCAGTGTTTCGTTGCGGCGCAGCCGGCTCAAAGGGGACAGTGAGTGGCCGCGCCGGACAAAGAGCTTGCTGACGAACCAGTCGCGGGACCGGTGCTGGTCGATGGCGATGTCCTCGATGGTGGCGTCCCCGCTGCCGTCACGGAGGGTGACCCTGCGGTCGAACATCTCCGCCACCACCAGCGTTTCGGCTCCGCGCTGTTCAAACCGGCGCAGGTTGACCAGGCCCGTGCAGATGATCTGGGTCTGGTCGATCGAGGTAATGCGCGTCATGGGCACGAAGACGCGCTTCTTTCCCGGTACTTCCACCACGATGCCCACCACGTGGGGGGCTCCCTGGGTTCCGCGGGACAGCACAACAACATCGCGCAGCCGGCCCAGCCGGTCGCCCAGCGGGTCGAAGACATCGAGGCCCAGGAGGCGCGCCACGAAGACGCGAGTAGGTGTTGTGCTCACCACTACAGGCTACCGAGTCTGCTCTCTTTTAGCTGAATTTACAGGCAGCACCCACCTTGATGGGCAAGAATGGGGTTATGTCGAACATTTTTGGTCCTCCCAGGGCCGGCGCCGCGAACGGACCGGACGATGCCCGGGCTGTTCCCACCGGCGACACCGTTGGCTCCTACACTTCCTACCTCGACGCCCAAAAAGCGGTTGACTACCTGGCGGACCAGCAGTTCCCGGTCCAGATGGTCTCCATCGTGGGCAATGAACTGAAGATGGTGGAGCGGGTCACCGGGCGTCTCAGCTACCCCCGGGTGGCGCTGTCGGGGGCGTTGAGCGGCATGTGGTTCGGCCTGTTCGTCGGCGTCATGCTGTCCTTCTTCGCACCCTCGCCCGGCTACTTCTCGATCATGACGTCGGTGCTGATGGGTGCGGCGTTCTTCATGCTCTTCGGCATCGTCACGTACGCCATGCAGCGCGGCAAGCGGGACTTCACGTCCACCAGCCAGGTGGTGGCAACGAGCTATGACGTGATCGTTGCGCCGGAGGCCGCCCACGAGGCGCGGCGCCTGCTGCAGCAGCTGCCCATGACGCGTTCGGACGCGGCAGCGGGCCAGCGGCCGTACACACAGCACGACTACTACAACCAGCCGTACCAGCACCAGCAGCAGCCGGGGCAGCAGCAGGGCCCTGCCCGTCCCGCCGGATGGAACGATCCCTACGGCCAGCGGTCCGCCGGCACAGCCGCCGAGGATGGATCAGCCCAGGACGGAAGTGGCTACGCAGGCGACGCCAGCCAGCAGCACAGTGGCCAGCAGCACAGTGGGCAGCAGCACGGCGGGCAGCAATACGACGGCGGCCAGCACCAGCCGGCGCAGCCGGCAAGCCCGGCCCGGGCCGTCCGCTACCCGGACCTGCCGGATGGCCGCCCGCAGTACGGCGTGCGCCTGCCGCAGGGTCCCGGCGCCGGACAGCCAGGGCCAGGACAGCCAGATCCCCGACAGCCTGCGCCAGGACAGAACGCGGAACACCAACCCGACGCCCGGCATGGCCAGGACGGGGACCAGCACCACGGCGACCACCGGGAGTAGGACGGCCGGAGCAGCCAAGGTCCAGGAAGCCTGAAAGCCAAGGAAACCTGAAAGCCAAGGAAACCTGGGAGCGCCAACGCAAAGAGCGGGGCCGCCGGAACGAATCCGGCGGCCCCGCTCTTTGCTGTTTCCGGCCGGGGTCAGGCTTCTTCGGTTCGGTAGATGCCGGCCATCCAGTCCTCCACGTCTTCCGGTTTCCGCGGCAGGGCGGCACTGAGGTTCACGGGGCCGTCAGCGGTCATGAGGATGTCGTCCTCGATCCTGATGCCGATGCCGCGGTATTCCTCGGGAATCGCCAGGTCTTCCTTCTTGAAGTACAGGCCCGGTTCGATGGTGAAGACCATGCCTTCGGTGAGGATGCCGTCCAGGTAGAGTTCGCGTTTGGCCTGCGCGCAGTCGTGCACGTCCAGTCCCAGGTGGTGGCTGGTGCCGTGCGGCATCCACCGGCGGTGCTGCTGCCCCTCGGGGCTGATGGCCTCCTCCACGCTGACCGGCAGGATGTCCCATTCGGCCAGGCGTTCTGCCAGCACGGTGGTGGCGGCGGTGTGGATGTCACGGAACTTGGTTCCCGGCCGGGCAGCGGCGAACCCGGCGTCGGCAGCATCGAGGACTGCCTGGTAGACCTTGCGCTGAATGTCGCTGAAGGAGCCGCTGGCCGGAAGCGTCCGGGTGATGTCTGCAGTGTAGAGCGAGTCGGCCTCGACACCGGCGTCCAGGAGCAGGAGCTCGCCGGCGTGGATGCGTCCGGTGTTGCGGGTCCAGTGCAGCACGGTGGCGTTGTTGCCGGATGCTGCGATGGTGTCGTAACCCAGTTCGTTGCCCACTTCGCGGGCGCGGGCGAAGAAGGCTCCCTCCACCACCCGCTCGCCGCGGGCATGCGTCAGTGCCCGCGGAAGTGCCTTGACCACTTCTTCGAAGCCTTCGACGGTGGCCGCCACCGCGATCTTCATTTCCTCGATTTCCCACTCATCCTTGAGCAGGCGCAGTTCGGAAAGGGCCTCACTGAGCTTTTCGTCCAGGGCATCAAGGACGCCAAGGTCCAGGTTCTCAGGGTCCCTGGCCGTGTTGTACCGGGCCGTGTCCACCAGTGCGTCAATGTTCTCGTCCACTTTGCGGACCAGGCGGATGGAGATTCCGCCGATCTCCGGGGCGCCCACATCCTTGGTGATGGCCGTTTCCAGTTGGTCGATGTGCGCGGTGGCCAGTCCCAGGCGGGCCTCGAATTCCTCCAGGGTGGGGCGGGCCCCAATCCAGAACTCGCCGGAGCGGGAATCGGCGTAGAACTGTTCGGTGTCCCTGCCGGCCAGCGGCCGGAAGTACAGCGTCGCGCGGTGGTTCCCGCCGTCGTCGCCCGTTCCTTCTGCCACGGGTTCCAGGATCAGGACGGCATCCGGTTCGTGGTCCAGGCCCAGCCCGGTCAGGTGGGCGAAGCCGGAGTGCGGGCGGAAGCGGTAGTCGCAGTCGTTGGAACGGACTTTCAGGGGCCCCGCGGGGATGATCAGGCGTTCGCCGTTGAACAGGGCGGAGATCGCCTTGCGCCGGGCAGCGGCGTATCCGGCGACGGCGTCCCGCTGCGGAAGCTCCTGGCTGGACGGCGCCCAGTTGCTGGCCATGAAGGCCTTGAAAGCGTTGGAACTGGGCCGCTGCGAGCGGTTGTTGACGCGCTCCTCCAACGGCTGGGAAGCAGAGTTTTGGGTGTTTTCGGCATCGTTCACGGCACCATCGTCTCACCAGCATCCCGGCTAAGCGAACAGGACAGCCGGGTCCCGGGGCCGTGGTCCACTACGCTGGACCAGTGAGGATTGACCTGCATGCCCACTCCAATGTTTCCGACGGTACCGAAACGCCCGCCGATGTCATGGCGTCCGCCGCGCGTGCCGGCCTTGATGTGGTGGCCCTGACCGACCACGACTCCACGGCAGGCTGGGCGGAGGCGGCAGCGGCCGCAGCAACCTGCGGGGTGGCACTGGTACCGGGCATGGAGGTTTCATGCCGGACGGAGGAGGGCATCAGCGTCCACCTGCTGAGCTATCTGCATGATCCCACCCATCCCGGCCTCCTGGAGGAAATCACCAAGGCCAAGGATTCCCGCCTCACCAGGGCCGAACGGATGGTCACCATCCTGGCGGAGGACTACCCGCTGACGTGGGATGACGTGATCCACCACGTGGCACCCGGCGCCACCCTCGGACGGCCGCACATCGCAGACGCCCTCGTCGCGGCGGGCGTGGTGGAGGACCGTTCGGAAGCCTTCGCCTCCATCCTCACCTCCCGGTCCCGGTACTTCATCCCGCACTATGCTCCGGACCCGGCCACCGCCGTCGAACTTGTCCGTGCCGCCGGCGGCGTGCCCGTGTTCGCCCACCCTGTGGCGTCCGCACGGGGACGGATCGTGGGGGAGCGGACCTACCGCGACATGATCGACGCCGGGCTGGCCGGCCTGGAGATCGACCACCGGGACAACCCGGAAGAGGGCCGGGACTTCCTGCGCAGGCTCGCGGCCAAACACGGCCTGCTGATTACCGGTTCCTCCGACTACCACGGCACCGGCAAGCCCAACCTGCTCGGCGAAAACCTCACGGCACCCGACATGCTCGCGCGGATCGAGGCACTCGGCACGGGAGCCGCCGTCGTCCGGCCCTAGCTGGGCTGGAACGAGGCAAGGGTGGCGTGCGCGCCCAGCCGCTTGGCCATGATGTCAATGGCGGGCTGATTCTGGTCCACGCACACGAACTTCCGGCCAAGCTTGGCGGCAACGGCCCCCAGCGTTCCGGAGCCGGCGAAGAAGTCCAGGCACCAGTCACCGGGCCGGCTCGAGGCGGCCACCACCCGCCTGACCAGGCCCTCCGGCTTCTGCGTGGGGTAACCGGTCTTCTCCTTGCCCGTGGGTGAGACGATGGTGTGCCACCAGACGTCGGTGGGCAGCTTTCCCAGCTCGCGCTTGGCAGGCGTTACCAATCCAGGCGCCATGTACGGCTCGCGGTCCACCTCGGCGCTGTCGAAGTGGTACTTCGCCGGGTTCTTGACGTACACCAGGATGTTGTCGTGCTTGGTGGGCCACCGGTTTTTGGCCCGCGCGCCGTAGTCGTAGGCCCAGATGATCTCGTTCAGGAAGCATTCGCGGCCAAAGATCGCATCAAGCATCACTTTGGCGTAGTGCACCTCGCGGTAGTCCAGGTGCAGGTAGAGGGTTCCGTCGTCGGCCAGCAGGCGCCATGCCTCCACCAGCCGGGGTTCCAGGAAGGACCAGTAGTCGCTGAACGCGTCATCGTAGCGGTGCAGGGCGCCCTTGATGGTGTCGTAGGAGCGGCCCTTGAAGCCCACGCGGTCCCCGCTGCCGCCGGCGTTAACCACCATCCTGGTTTCCTGGCGCAGCTGCGGCCTGCCCGTGTTGAAGGGCGGGTCCACGTAAATCAGTGTGAAGGCGCCGTCCGGCAGCGTGGGGAGGTACTCCGCGTTGTCAGCGTGTACCACCAGGCTGCCGCCGTCCGGCGCCCAAACAGTGTCAGTCATCGGGGCAGTTAGCCCTCTGACGTGCCAGGCTGCGTGCCCGTGTCGGCGCCTGCCACCACTTCGCCGTTGCGGCGGCGGGTGCGGGTCCGGGGCCTGCGGGTGCGTGAAGGCTGTTCGCCGCCCGTTGCGGGTGCGGCAGCCTCGGCCGCGGGAGCGGCGGCGGAGTCCGGCGTCCGACGGCGGCGCTCGCCGCTGCGCGCGGTGTCGCCGCCGCTGCGGCTTCCTTCGCTGCGGGAACCTTCGCGGCTGCCAGTGCGGCTTTCCCGCCCACGGCCGTCCCGTTCCCGGGACCGGCCGCCGTCGCGGCTGCCGCTGCGGCTGTTCTTCTTGCCGGTTTCGCCCAGGTCCTCAAGCACCTCGGCGTCGACGCCAGCCAGGGTCCGCTTGTCACGCGGCAGCCGGCCCTTGGTCCCCACGGGGATGTCGAGGTCCGCGAAGAGGTGCGGCGAGGAGGAGTAGGTTTCGACAGGTTCGGGCACGTTGAGGCCCAGCGCCTTGTTGATCAGCACCCAGCGGGGAACATCGTCCCAGTCCACGAACGTGACAGCGGTGCCCTTGTTGCCCGCGCGGCCGGTGCGGCCCACCCGGTGCAGGTAGATCTTTTCGTCTTCCACGCACTGGTAGTTGATCACGTGGGTGACGTCCTCGACGTCGATGCCGCGCGCCGCGACATCGGTGGCCACCAGGACGTCCACTTTGTTGTTGCGGAATGCCCGCAGTGCCTGTTCACGGGCGCCCTGCCCCAGGTCACCGTGGATGGCAGCGGCAGCGAAGCCGCGGTCCACCAGTTCCTCGGCCACCTTTGCGGCGGTGCGCTTGGTCTTGGTGAAGATGATGGTCCGTCCGCGGCCGCGGGCCTGCAGGATGCGTGCCACCACTTCGATCTTGTCCATGCTGTGCGCACGGTAGATCAGCTGGCGGATATCGCGCTTGGTAAGGCCCTCGTCCTCAGGGTCCGCGGCGCGGATGTGCGTGGGCTGGGTCATGTAGCGGCGGGCCATGGCGATGACCGGACCGGGCATGGTGGCGGAGAACAAGAGCGTCTGGCGAACTGCGGGAGTTGCCGCGATGAGGGTCTCGACATCCGGCAGGAAGCCAAGGTCCAGCATCTCGTCAGCTTCGTCCAGCACCACGATCTTGACGTTCTTCAGGCTCAGGTGCTTTTGCTTGAAAAGGTCGATCAGCCGGCCGGGGGTACCCACCACAACCTCGACGCCCTGCTTGAGGGCCTCCACCTGGGGCTCGTAGGCGCGGCCGCCGTAAATGGTGGCGATCCTCGCGTTGCGCTTCCGGGAAGCGGTCACCAGGTCACCGGCCACCTGCACCGCCAGTTCGCGGGTGGGGACGATGACCAGGGCCTGCGGGGCTCCCGGGACGGCCAGCTTGGCGTAGCCGGGGTCGTCCTGCCCGATGACCCGCTGCAGTGCGGGGATGCCGAAGCCCAGGGTCTTGCCGGTGCCCGTCTTGGCCTGGCCGATGATGTCGTGGCCGCCCAGCGCCACCGGAAGGGTCATGGCCTGGATGGGGAACGGGTGGGTGATTCCGGCGTCAGCCAGGGATTCCACGATGTCCTCGCGGACGTTGTAGTCGGCAAAGGACTTCTCCGCGATCTCGTGCGGGGTCTCGTCGGAGATGATGGTTTCTTCCGGCTCGATGGTTTCCGTGCCGGTCTCATCGCTCAGGAGCTGGTGGGTATGCAATTCACTCACGGGGGAGTTTCCTTATTCATTTGGGCAATGGCGCTGCCTGCTCAACGGGCCGGCCAGGACTGGCCGTTCCGGAGCACGCTCAGGCGCGCAAGCGATTCCAGTGGAAGCCGATCGCGGGCTATCTAATGCTGGCACTGGTGACCAACGGGCAAATCTCAAGATCGCGTAGGGGCGGGCTTGTTGGTTTCAAATCAAGGAAATCAACGACCGGGCATCCATTTCTACCCTCTCAGTCTAGCTGCAAGGTCGCAGAAACACGTTTCGGCCCGCCTGCCGCGGCCGCCGCCGCTTACGGGATGAGCTCGAAATGGATCTCGCGGGTGGTGATGTCCGAGGAAACCAGCCGGACCCGGACCTTGGTACCCGACTCCAGCTCGCCGGCACACCGGGCAGTGACCGCGGGCTCGGCAATCTGGATAATGCCCGAACTTCCGCTGCCGTTTCCGTTCTTCCCGTTGCCGTTTTTCACCGTCCCGGTCCCGTTTCCATTCCCGTTTCCGTTTTGCGGCCGGGAGCCGGAAATCACGATCGCATCGAACTCCTGCCCGATGTGGTTCAGCAGCAGCGCGGCCTCAACGGTGTCCAGGGCCAGTCGTTCCATCCTGGACGCGAGCTGGTCCGATCCGGCCATGATGCCCGGCAGGAGCGGCAGGGCTTCCCGCGCCCAGTCCGGAACATCCCCGCCATTGCTGAGGGCCTCGCAGATCACCAGCACAAAGCGGTCCACCAGGCGGCGGAGCGGCGCGGTGGTGTGGGCATAGGCCGCGCCGATGGCAGACTGCACGCCGTCCTCGGGGACCGTTCCGTCAAAGGCGGTATAGGAGGCGCCCCGGAACAGCATGCCGGCGGAATGCATGATGGCCAGCTGGCGGGGATCGGTGGGATCCAGGGAACGCAGGTATTCGCCGTAGCTGACTTCACCGTCCCAGGGCCTGCCCAGCACCTCGGTCTGCAGCCGGAAATGCTTCAGCGACCGTTCGTCCGGGGCGGGCATGGTGCGCAGGATTCCCACCTTGCCCTCCAGCATGAGCTGCGCGGCGGCCATCCCGGTCATCAGGGAAATCTGCGCGTTCCAGTCCTCCACGGGAAGCTGCGGTACGGCAGCAATGCGGTAGCCGCCGTCGGGCAGCTGGACAATTTCCTGCTCGGGCATGTTGAGGCTGGCCCCGCCGCGTTCCCGCTCCAGGGCCACCCGCTTCAGGCCCACCTCGCGGAGGAGCCGCAGCACCGGCGAGGCCGTCCCGGCGTCGAGGTCTTCCTGCGCACCCTTGTAGCTGAGCTTGTCGCGGCTGCGGACCCGCGCCCGCCTGACGCCCACCGACACAACCGTTGCGTCGCCGTCGAGCGTGAAGTCCCATACGAAAGCCGAACAATCCTGGCCCGGCAGCAGGCTTCCTGCCCCCTCGCTGATCACTTCCGGGTGCAGCGGAATCCGGCCGTCCGGAGCGTAGAACGTCTGGCCGCGGCGCCGGGTCTCGGCGTCCAGGGGACCTCCCGGCGCAACAAACGCCGGCACATCGGCGATCGCGTACATTACCCGGTAGCCGTTCCCGTCCGGTTCGATGAACACCGCCTGGTCCAGGTCCGTGGAGGAGGCCGGATCGATGGTCACGAACTGGACGGCGGTCAGGTCGTAGGACGGAAGCTTCAGCGCTGCCACAGCGGCCCGGGCATCCGCCACTGCCTCAGCCGGGTACGGTCCCGGCAGTTCAAGTTCGGTGCGCAGCAGGCCCAACGCCTCTTCCAGGGCGTTCCTGTGGTCATGGACGTTTGGAGCCAGCCGATGATGTGACACAAAAGTCAGCGTAGCTCCAAGTCCGCCGATATGGCATCAGGCGGCGGCGTCCAATGCGTCGAGGAGGGAGGCGGCAGCGGCGGCGGGATCGGAGGCCTCGGTGATGGCGCGCACCACCACGATCCTGCGCGCACCGGCTTCCGCCACCTGGTGGACGTTTCCGTGGTCAATGCCGCCAATGGCGAACCAGGGCACGGGGTCCGCCGCCTGCCGTGAGGCCTCGGCGGCATACTTCACCAGGTCAGTGCCCACGGCGGACCTGCCGGGTTTGGTGGGGGTTGCCCAGACCGGACCCACGCAGAAGTAGTCCAGCCCGGCTGGTCCGGCAGTTGCTGCCAGGGCGGCGTCCACCTGCCCGGTGGTGTGGCTGGAGAGCCCGATGGCGGCGTTGCCGTTGACCAGCGTGCGCGCCGCCGCCAGCGGCAGGTCCTTCTGGCCGATGTGGAACACCGGTGCCCCGGAGAGGACGGCGATGTCCGCACGGTCATTGACCGCCCACAGCTTTCCGTGCCGTACCGCGGATTCCTTCAGCACCGCCAGGAGGTCCAGTTCCTCGGCCGCCTCGATGGTCTTGTCGCGCAGCTGGATGATGTCCACGCCACCGGCGAACGCGGCGTCAACGAACTCCGCGAAGTCGCCGCGGTCCCGGCGCGCATCGGTGCAGAGGTACAGGCGGGCTGCCTTCAGGGCGTCGTTGTCCCGTGAATTGACGACTTCGGTGGCTGGAGCGTGGTGGCCGGCGGGAAAGGATGGGGTGGACACATTCATGCGTGCAAGCCTAGTTCCTCTAAACTGGGCTGGTACTGCGGGAGCCCGCGGCGGCTGTCACAAAGCGCCGGGCTGAGAGGGCGTCAGAGCCGACCGCTTGACCTGATCCGGTTAATGCCGGCGTAGGGAAGGAACCCACATGCGTACCCCCTTCACCCATCACCCCGGGTCCGCCCGCAGCTCCATTCCCTCCACCCTCCGGGCCGACGTTGCCGTCATCGGCGGGGGAGTGGTGGGGCACGGCATTGCCTGGGAGGCGCAGCGTTCCGGGCGCTCGGTGGTCCTCATTGATGACGCGCCCGGTACCGGCGCCAGCTGGGCGGCGGCCGGCATGCTGGCTCCCGTCAGCGAACTGCATTACCAGGAGGAAGAGCTCCTGGAACTGATGCTTGACGCATCATCGCGCTGGCCCGGGTTCGCCGCCGGGCTGGGCAGGGCAACGGGCGCGGATTCCGGATACCTGACGACGCCGACCCTCGCCGTGGGTGCCGACGCGGCCGACCGCCGGGCGCTGATGGACCTGCGCACAGTCCAGCAGGCCAACGGGCTGGCGGTGGAACCCCTGACCGTGCGGGAGGCCCGGAAGCGTGAGCCGCTGCTCAGCCCGGCCATTGCGTGCGCACTTGATACCCCGGCGGACCACCAGGTGGATCCCCGGCGCCTGGTGGCCGCCTTGCGGCTGGCCCTGGCCGGCGCGGCGCAGGAGCAGCCCCAGCTGGCGGTTGCCGGGGCAGTGGAAGGTTTTGCCGTGCCGGAGCGGGCAGCCGGGCTGCTGTGGGAGGGCGGAACGGTTTCCGGGGTCCGCCTGGCCGGCGGCGGCACGGTGCTGGCAACGGAGACCGTGGTGGCCAATGGCCTGCAGGCGGGGGCGCTTGACGGCCTGCCGGACGGCCTTGAGCTGCCGCTGCGGCCCGTGCACGGGGATATCCTGCGCCTTGCCGTTCCCCGCCACCTTCAGCCCTTGGTGACGTCAACGGTGCGCGGCCTGGTCCACGGCATCCCCGTGTACATCGTTCCCAGGCAGGACGGGACCGTGGTGATCGGAGCTACGCAGCGGGAGGACGCCCTCTCCGATGCCGTGAGTGCCGGCGGCGTCTACCAGCTGCTGCGGGATGCGCAGGCTCTGGTGCCCGCCGTCGCTGAACTCGAACTCCTGGAATGCACCGCCCGCGCCCGCCCCGGTACCCCTGACAACGCGCCGCTCCTGGGCCGGGTGCCGGCCGCTCCGGGCGCCGGGGGAGGACAGGCCGGGCACGTCCCCGGACTCATCATCGCCACCGGGTTCTTCCGGCACGGAGTCCTGCTCACTCCCGCCGCGGCGGCCATCTGCAGGGAACTGCTGGACGGCAGGGCCGATCCCCGCTGGGGTCCCTTCAGCCCGGACCGGTTTTCCAGGCCGGCAACGGCAGCAACAAGCCCCCACATCAAGGAGACTGCTTGAACATCACCCTTAACGGAAACCCGCACACGGTGGCCGACGGAGCTTCGATCACCACGCTGGTCAGCGAGGTCACCGGACGCCCGCTGGCGGACAACGGACAGGCGACCGACGGCGGGAAACTCGGCGTCGCCGTCGCGCACAATGCCCAGGTGGTGCCGCGCAGCCAATGGTTCGCCACCGCGCTCGCCGACGGCGACGACATCGAACTTGTTACAGCAGTACAGGGAGGCTGACGCCATGACCGAAACCAGCACCATCAACCCTGCAGGAAACGCCGGTGCCGGCGACGCCCTGGTGATCGACGGCGTCGCGCTGGGTTCCAGGCTCATCATGGGCACCGGGGGAGCGCCCAGCCTCGATGGCCTGGGCGCGGCGCTCCTTGCCTCCGGCACCGCACTGACCACCGTGGCCATGCGGCGCTACTCCACGGCTGAAACCGGCTCGCTGTTCCAGCTGCTGGTGGATCATGGAATCCGGGTCCTGCCCAATACGGCCGGCTGCTTCACGGCCAGGGACGCGGTCCTTACCGCGGAACTGGCCCGGGAGGCCCTGGAAACAGACTGGGTGAAACTGGAGGTCATCGCCGATGAACAAACCCTCCTGCCGGACGCCGTGGAACTGGTCGAGGCCACCGAGCAGCTGGTCAACCGCGGCTTCAAGGTCTTCGCCTACACCAACGACGATCCCGTGCTGGCCCTGCGGCTGGAGAACCTTGGAGCCACCGCCGTCATGCCGCTGGGTGCCCCGATCGGCACCGGCCTGGGGATCCTGAACCCGCACAACATTGAGCTCATCGTTTCCCGGGCCTCCGTGCCCGTGGTCCTGGATGCCGGCATCGGCACGGCATCCGACGCCTCCCTTGCCATGGAGCTGGGCTGCGACGCCGTGCTGCTGGCCACGGCCGTGACCCGCGCCCAGAACCCCACCCTCATGGGAGAAGCCTTCAAGCACGCGGTGATCGCGGGCAGGATGGCCCGGGCGGCCGGGCGCATCCCGCGCCGGGAGCATGCCCTCGCCTCATCCGCCATGGAAGGCCGGGCCGAGTTCCTCTAGGCATCGGCCATTCGCTTAAAGGGCTGTGGCCACCACCCGCCTGGGTGGTGGCCACAGCCATATGCCTGGGAGCCTGCCAGCGACGGCTCAGCGCCGCAGGATCGCTGTGAGCCGTTCCGCATCATGGCGCGCCCGCGTACGGCCAAAATAGGCGACGGCGGCGATGGCGGCAGCAATGCCCAGCACGATGGGCAGGACCCAGGGAAGCCAGGTCAGCCCGGGCAGGTAGCCGAAACCGGCCGCCATCAGAATGATCCACACCAGCGCCGCAGCACCCGCGGCGACGCCGGCCGGAAGCGCCGCACCGTACTTGGCGTGCCGCTTGTCATTGGCCCAGACGACGAAGCCGCCGGCGACAGTGGCCAGCACCACGATGGACAGCGAAAGCATGGATCTCCTTGGAACCGGGGACTAGAACTGGCCGAAACCTACGCGCCGAACCTCTTCGGCACCGATTTCCACATAGGCAAGAGCGTTGCCCGGAACAATGATCAGGCGTCCTTTTTCATCCTTCAGGCGAAGTTCGTTGCCTCCGGTGATGGCTTCGCCAACAACCTTGGCCACAGTCTCCGCGTCCTGGTCCGATTCCAGCACGATCTCGCGGCCAACGTTTTGAACGCCGATCTTAATTTCCAAGGGGGCCTCCCAGCCTGTGAAGTTCGTCGATGATGTCTTATTTGTAGTCTAGGACTCTTTGGGGAAGCGAGAGATTCCGCGCCAAGCTAAACGGTAGATGAGGTCACTGGCCACGTTGAGGTCCAGGTTGCCGTCCGTTTCCAGCCAGTACCGCGCGCTGACCTGCGCCATTCCGGCCAGTCCGCGGCCAAGGAGTTCGGCCTCGAGGTGGGGGAGCTTGGTGTCCTCGGCAATGACCCTGGCGATGGCGTCGGCGAAGGTCCGGTTGAAGGTTTCCAGCCTGGAGCTGACGTCGGGGTCGTTGATCAGGTCGGACTCGAACACCAGGCGGTGGGCCTGGTCGTCGCTGGCGATGAAATGGAAGTAGGCGCGCATGACGGCCTGGACCCGTTCATCGTTGTCCGTGGTGGAATTCAGGGCACCCAGCATCAACTCGGTCAGGGACGCAAGGTGGCTCTCGAGCAGTGCGAGGTAGAGTTCCCGCTTTGACGGAAAGTGCTGGTACAGCACCGGTTTGCTGACATGGGCGGTCTCTGCAATTTCATCCATGGCCGCGCCGTGGTAGCCGTTGGCCACGAACACCTCCTGGGCGGCGGCAAGCAGCTGTGCGCGGCGCTCATCCCGGGGCAGCCGGGCGGACCGATGGCCTGCGGGGCGGGAGGGAGTTTGCGGTTCGGCGGCGGGCGGGCGGTCAGCCCGTGCTTCAGGGACCACAGTTGTCCTTCTTTCCATTGCAGTTACCTTCACTTTACTGCGGGGTAATATGACCCGGCGGTATCCCGGGGCATACATTGAAGTATGGCTTCGTCTTTCACCGCAAATGTTTCAACCCATTCCCTGGATCCGCTGGTGGAACCGGCCGCCGGCCTCACCCCTGCCGAGGTTGAACGGTACTCCCGGCACCTGATCATTCCCGAGATCGGTGCCCTGGGCCAGCGGCGGCTCAAGAACGCCAAGGTGCTGGTGATCGGTGCCGGCGGCCTGGGCGCCCCGGCCCTGCTGTACCTGGCCGCGGCAGGCGTTGGAACCATTGGAATCGTCGACGACGACGTGGTGGACCTGAGCAACCTGCAGCGGCAGGTGATCCACGGCGTCAGCGACGTGGGCCGGCCCAAGATCGAGTCGGCACGCGATGCCATCGCGGAGCTGAATCCGCTGGTGGATGTCCGGCTGCACAACCTGCGCCTTGACGCGTCCAACGCCCTGGAGTTGTTCCGGGGGTACGACCTCATCCTTGACGGGGCCGACAACTTCGCCACCAGGTACCTGGTGAACGACGCCGCGGCCATCCTGGGCAAGCCCTACGTGTGGGGTTCCATCTTCCGGTTCGACGGCCAGGTCAGCGTGTTCTGGGAGAAGCACGGGCCCACCTACCGCGACCTGTATCCGGAGGCTCCCCCCGCGGGGTCCGTGCCGTCCTGCGGCGAGGGCGGTGTGTTCGGCATGCTCTGCGCTGCCGTGGGATCGCTCATGGTGACCGAGGCAGTGAAGCTGATCACCGGCGTCGGGCGTTCCCTGCTGGGCCGCGTGGCCCTCTTTGACGCCTTGGGCGGCAGCTGGCGGGAGATCCGGGTGTCGAAGGACCCCGCGGCGGAACCCATCACCGAACTCACTGACTACGAGGCTTTCTGCGGCATCGCTCCCGCCTCGCAGGCGGACACGGAACATACGGTCACCGCTACTCAGCTGGCCACCATGCTGGCGTCGCGGAAAGCCGGGCTCAAGGATTTCGAGCTGGTAGATGTCCGCGAAGCCGGGGAATACGACATCGTCCAGATCGACGGGGCCAAACTGATCCCGCAGGGACGGATCCTTGCCGGGGAGGCGTGGGACGAACTTCCGCAGGACCGGGACATCGTGTTCCACTGCAAGGCCGGCACCCGGTCCGCGAACGTGCTGGCAGCGGCACGGCAGGCCGGCTACCAGCGGGTCAGCCACCTTGACGGCGGGATCCTGGCCTGGGTGCGTGAGGTGGAACCCCAGAAGCCCGTCTACTGACGGGACGCTCCATCACTTCCCGCGCCTTTTTGGAGTACGCCCCATCACTTTCCAGAAGAAAGTGATGGGGCGTTGCCGTAAGTAGTGCAGAAAGTGATGGGGCGTTGCCGTAAATAGTGCCGGAAGTGATGGGGCGTCCTTGTAGATGGTGCAGGAAGTGCTGGGGCGTGGTCAGGCGGTTTCGCGGCCCTGGTGGTCCACCGGGCATTCGGCCTCGACGGCGGCAGGGGCGGCGGTGGCGGGCTGTTCGACAGTGATGCCGTACAGGGCCTCCAGCGCTGCAACGTAGTCGTCCTGCTGGCCGTTCGCAGCGAGTTCGCGGGCGCGGACCGTGGGTACGTGCAGCAGCTGCTTGACCATGCGGCGGAGGGCGAACTCGACTTCCTCGGCGGCGGCGGTGCAGCCGTGGCGGGCACGGACCTTTTCCATCTCCGCGTCCAGGACGTTCATGGTGTGGCGCCGCAGGGCAACAATGGCTGAATCGACGGAGCGGGCTTCACGCTCCTGCTCGAAGGCCTTGGCGGCACCCTTCACGATTCCGCTGGCCTGGGCCAGCGATTCCGCCTGTTCCTGCGGCGCGGCCAGGCGGACTGATTCCAGGGTGAGCAGCTCCACGCCGTCCAGCTCGCCGACGGCGGGGTCGAAGTCGTGGGTGAGGGCAAGGTCGATGGCGATCAGGGGCTGCGGCGAATCGGCGCGCACCTGGGCGAGCTCATCGGCTTCGACCCGGGTGTCCGACCCACTGCACCCGATCATGACGTCCGCAGCCGCCACTGCGGACCGCAGCGAGTCCACGTCCAGGGCGGTCCCGCCGCGCGAGGCGACAAATCCTTCGGCCCGGCCGGACGAGGAGTAAACGGAGATGTCCGTGCAGCCGCGTTCACGCAGCAGTGCCATGGTGGCCCCGGCGTAGGCGCCGGTCCCGAACAGCACAACCTTCTTGGTTGTCCAGTCCGGGTTTTCGGAAAGATCGGTGGCAAGGTCCAGTGCCACCGAGACGATGGACAGGCCGCGGGAACCGAGGGCCGTCTGCGCGCCAACATCCTTGGCTGTCTTGGAGGCGGCCTGGAAAAGCCGGATGAGGCCGGCGCTGGCAGTGCCGTCGTGCTGGGCGGTAATCAGTGCCCGCCGCACCTGGCCGGCGATTTCGCGTTCACCCACGACGGCGGAGTCCAGTCCCGCGCTGACGGCGAACAGGTGCTGGGTCACCTCGGGTCCGGTGCGTGTGCTGAAGGAACGTGAGACGAGGGGTTCAGCCAGTCCGCTGGCCTCGCTGATCCGGGCCACGAGTGCCGCCCGGGCTGCTTCGACGTCGTTGGGGTTGGCAGCTTCGCCGTAGATTTCGTAGCGGTTGCAGGTGGCCAGCACCACTGCCCCTGCCACGGCGGGGGATTCGGTGAGCGCGGATGCGGCAATCCCGGAGGAACCGTTGCTCAACTGAGCAACGGTTTCAAGGTCGATGTCGGCGTGTGTAGCCACCAATGAGAAAAGAACCACAGCAGACCAATCATAGCTTTTTCGTTGCCTGGTAGAACAACCACCGGACAGGATAACCGCCACATTCCACCGTGATCCGCGCCACCTTCCCTTGGCCCGTGTTGCCAGCGACAGGTTGTCGTTATCTTTTGCAGCTCTTTTTCGGCACAATCAAAAGCATGACTCCTAGCCCTGCCGTCTCCGCTGCCGGCGCCCTTGCCGCAGACCATCCACTGATGGACGGCCGCACAGCGGATTCACCGCTGATCACGGCCTACCGCGGAGGCAAGCCGTCCCGCCGTCCCGTCTGGTTCATGCGGCAGGCGGGCCGGTCGCTGCCGGAATACCTCAAGGTGCGCGAGGGCATCGCCATGCTGGACTCCTGCCTCCGGCCGGAGCTGGCCTCCGAAATCACGCTGCAGCCCGTACGCCGCCACGATGTGGACGCGGGCATCTTCTTCTCGGACATCGTCATCCCGCTGAAGCTCGCCGGCGTGGGCGTGGACATCGTGCCCGGGGTGGGCCCGGTCCTTGACATGCCGGTGCGTACGGCGGCCGACGTTGCCGCCCTGCCCCAGCTCACCTGGGAAGCCCTGGAACCCATCCGCGAAGCCGTCCGCCTGACCGTGGCCGAACTGGGCAAGACGCCGCTGATCGGGTTTGCCGGCGCACCGTTCACCCTGGCCGCGTACATGGTGGAAGGAAAACCCAGCCGTGACCACCTCGGCCCGCGGACCATGATGCATGCGGATCCGGAGACGTGGACCGCCCTGGCCAACTGGGCTGCCGATGCCTCGGGCATGTTCCTCCAGGCCCAGCTGGAGGCAGGCGCATCCGCCGCCCAGCTCTTTGACTCCTGGGCGGGTTCGCTGGGACTGGCCGATTACACCAAGTACGTTGCACCGGCGTCGGCCCGCGCCCTGGACCATGTCCGCCACCTCGGGGCTCCGCTCATCCACTTCGGCACCGGCACCTCCGAACTTCTCGTTGCCATGCGCGACGTGGGTGTGGATGTGGTGGGCGTCGACTACCGGCTGCCGCTCGATGAGGCCAACCGCCGGCTGGGCGGAACCGTCCCGCTGCAGGGAAACATCGACCCCGCACTGCTGGCGGCTCCTTGGGACATCCTCGAGGCCCATGTCCGCGAGGTCATCGCCGCCGGTTCCGCCGCCCCCGGCCACGTCCTGAACCTGGGACATGGAGTGCCGCCCGAAACCGATCCGGACGTCCTGACCCGGGTGGTGGAGCTCATCCACTCCATCTCGCCGGAGTAGCCACATGGGCAGTTCTGCGGCGAAGCCACGTACGGCACTGGTGGTGGGCGGCGGAATCTCCGGCCTGCTGTCCGCCCGGGAACTCGCCGCGGCCGGCCACGAGGTGACGGTCCTGGAGGCGGGCCCGGCGTGGGGTGGCTGCGTGGGCAGCCACACGGTAGCGGGCCTCACGCTGGACAGTGGCGCCGAGTCGTTCGCCACGCGGTCCGACGCCGTCGCGCGGCTGTGCGCAGAACTTGGCCTGGGCGCAAGGATCGTTCCGCCCCGCCCCGGAGGTGCGTGGGTGCAGCTTCCGGATGGTGCCCGCGAACTTCCCAGGACCGGCGTCCTGGGCATCCCCGCCAACCCCTGGGATCCTGAAGTCCGGCGCACCCTGGGTACCCTGGGCTCGCTGCGGGCCTCCCTGGACAGGCTGCTGCCCGCTTCCGTGGGCGCCGGTGCGGGAGTCACCAGCGTCTCCGCGCTGGTCAGGGCCCGGATGGGTTCGCGGGTCCTGGAGCGCCTGGTCTCGCCGGTGGTGGGCGGCGTCCACTCCGCAGATCCCGGGCTGCTCGACGTCGACATGGTGGCTCCAGGGCTGCGGGCAGGGCTGCGCCGGCACGGTTCCCTCGCTGCCGCGGTTTCGGCCCAGCGGCGCCGGGCCGGTGAGAATTCCGGGGCAGCCGGCGCCGGCACCCCACTCCAGCCCGGCCAAGCAGGAAAACCTGCCAAGGCCGGTTCCGCCGTCGCGGGCCTCGAAGGCGGCATGCACACCCTGGTGGATGCACTGGTGGAAGATCTCCGGCGACGGGGCGTCGCCCTGCTGGCGAACACCGCTGCCACCTCTGTATCCCGCACCCCTGAAGGCTGGCTGGTGGAGGCCGGCGGTGCAGCCTTCCGCACCGCCCTGCTGGTGGTGGCCGTGGATGGCCCGGCCGCCGTCGGACTGCTGGAACATGCCGTCCCACTGATCGCAGGGAAGAAGCCTGCGTCCGGACCTGACGTCAAGCTGGTCACCGTGGTCCTGGACAAACCGGACCTTGACCGGCGGCCCCGGGGGACAGGAATCCTGGTGGCCCCGCAAACGCCGGGCATCGAGGCAAAGGCGCTGACGCATGCAACGGGCAAATGGGACTGGCTGGCGGCTGCTGCCGGCCAGGGACGCCACGTGGTGCGCCTTTCCTACGGCCGGGTGGACGGCGCTTCGGTGCACCAGCCTGCCGGACCGGAAACCGATGACGAGCTCTTCGCAGCCGCCCTGCGGGACGCTTCCGCTCTCCTGGGCGTCCAGATCGCCGGCGGGGACGTGCGCGGATGGGACGTTGTCCGATGGCGCGGCTCGCTGCCGTTCGCAGCCGTGGGGCACCGCGCCCGGGCAGCAGAGATCCGCCAGGCCTGCACCGCCGCCGGTGGCCTGGCAATCGTGGGCGGCTGGGTGGCCGGAAACGGCCTCGCCGCCGTCGTTGCCGACACACGTGAGCAAATCGGCCAGTTAACCGCCGCCTAGGCATCGGTGCTGGTCAGCCCGGCGCGTCGGGTTCTTGGCAGTATCCACCCGCACGCCCCGCGGCCCTTCCCGGTTTTCAATCGGCCATCCGTTCTGGTTAGGGTCGATGACTATGGTTCAACACAGGTCCGAGCTTTCCATGTCCCGGACCGGTATCCATGGGGGACTCCGACGCGGTACTGCAGCCGCTGCGTTCGGAGCGGTACTGGTTCTTTCCACCGGCGTGCAGGCGTCCTTGGCTGACGACGCGGTTCCCCCTCCCCAAGACTCCCCAGCGCAGGCGTCCCCGGCCGGAACGGCCGCGGACGGTGCAACTGCCACCCCTCGTGGCAAGGTTCCGGCCATCCCTGCCGTGCCGGGAGCATTGCTGCCGGCCGTGAAGGCTTCGCTCGCACCCGGTTCGACGACGGCGACGGCACAGACCACAGCGCAGGCTTCGATGACGGGACTGCCGCTTCCGGACGTCCCGCTGCCCGCAGTCTCCGGAACGCCTTTGGTGACCGGCGGCCCGACCACCTCGACTGCGGCGCCGGCCGGCGGAGCATCCTCCACGGCAACCCGACCAGGATCCGGCACCCAGCCGGGGCCCACCTCAGCCACCGCGCCAGGGGTTGCCCCCGCGGCCGGTACCTCCCCGGCGGGGGGCGCCCCGGCCCCGACGCCTCCCTCGCCTGGAACAGAAGCGGCAGGCCAGGCGTCCGGTTCACAGGATGCCGTAGCAGCCCCCGGCGGGGCGGCAGGTACCGCCACCGGTGGAGGGGCCGGTGGAGAAGCGGCCGGCCCGGCCGCGAGTGGGGGAGCGGTTGCGCCTTCTCCCACCCTGCCCACGTCGCTGCCCACCGCGCTGTCCATCAATGCACGCCAGTCCCAGCCCACCCGGGTGCCGCAGGCTGCCGCTGCACCCGCGGGCCCGGGCCGCGCCGTTTCCTCCACCGGCCCCCTGCCGGACATGCCGGATGCCATGGTGTGGCTGGGCGCCGGACTGGTTGGCGTGGGTGCCGCCGCCGGGTTGGTCTTCCTGCGCATGCGCCGCCCCTGAGGATGCGGCGCCGGAAGCCCTCCACGGCAGGCAAACGTGACTTTGCTCACTTCTACGAGTCGTAGAACTCTTCGGTTTCGCCTTGGGGGCAGCGAAGGGGCAAACTTGTAACCATGAGCCACACTTCTGCCGAATCTGTCACTAAAACCGAAGAATCAGCCGAGCAGTTCTTTACCCTCTGGACGGTATTCAAGCGGTCAGAGTCAGTGGTCCGCAGCGCCGATGCCGCCGCCGACTTCGAAGCGCTGCTGGAGCGGCTCGCCGCGGCCGGCGTCACGCACCGGGGCAGCTACGACGTCTCGGCCATGCGCGCCGACGCCGACGTCATGGTGTGGCTCCACGGCCCCAAGCCCGAGGCGCTGCAGCAGGCCATCCGCGACATCCGCCGCAGCCCCCTCTTCGCGGGCACGGAGATCGTGTGGTCCGCCATGGGCGTCCACCGCGAGGCGGAGTTCGCCAAGAACCACACGCCCGCCTACTCGCGGGGCGTCGCTCCGGCCGAGTGGCTGTGCGTCTACCCGTTCGTGCGCTCCTACGAGTGGTACATCCTGCCGGAGGCCGAGCGCGGCAAGATGCTCCGCGACCACGGCCTGCTGGGCAGGGACTTCCCCCAGGTCATCTCCAACACCGTCTCCTCCTTCGCCCTGGGGGACTGGGAATGGATCCTCGGCCTGGAAGCACCCGAACTGGTGGACCTCGTGGACCTGATGCGCCACCTGCGCGCCACGGAGGCCCGCAACCATGTCCGCGAGGAAGTTCCGTTCTACACCGGACGCCGGATCACCGCCGAAGAAGTAGCAGAGGTGCTCGCATGAACCCGCTCGACCCCACACTTGCCACCGCCGTGAACCCCGTCACCGAGGCCGGGCGCATGGCCCCCAAGAATTACGACGCCGTCCTGCTCGCCTCCTTCGGCGGTCCGGAAGGCCAGGAGGACGTCATCCCGTTCCTCCGCAACGTCACGCGCGGCCGGGGGATCCCGGACGAGCGGCTCGAGGAAGTCTCGCACCATTACCGCGCCAACGGCGGCGTGAGCCCCATCAACCAGCAGAACCGGGAACTCAAGGCAGCGCTGGAAGCCGAACTGGCTGCCCGCGGCATCGACCTGCCCGTGCTGTGGGGCAACCGGAACTGGGCGCCGTACATCCCCCAGACCCTGCAGGAAGCGTACGACGCCGGCCACCGCCGGGTGCTGATGCTCACCACGAGTGCCTACTCCTGCTACTCCAGCTGCCGCCAGTACCGCGAGGACATCGGCATGGCCCTGACGGAGACCGGCCTGGACGGCCGGCTGGAAGTGGACAAGGTCCGCCAGTACTTCGACCACCCCGGTTTCGTGGAGCCGTTCGTCGAGGGAACTGCCGCAGGACTGGCCGATGTCCGCGCCAAGCTTGCCGACGCCGGAAGCCCCGACGCGCCCGTCCACATCCTGTTTGCCACCCACTCCATCCCTACCCGGGATGCTGAGGCCGCGGGGCGGTCCGAGGGTGAGCCGCGTGAGTTCGAGGAAGGGTCCGCCTACGTGGCGCAGCACCTGGCCAACGCCGCGGCCGTCATCGGGCGGGTCCAGGATGAAACCGGCCTGACCGCACCGTGGTCCCTGGTGTACCAGTCCCGTTCGGGCGCCCCGCACGTGCCGTGGCTGGAACCGGACATCAATGACGCCATCGAGGAACTCGCCGGGCAGGGCGTCAAGGGCATCGTCATCGTCCCCCTGGGCTTTGTCAGCGACCACATGGAAGTTGTCTGGGACCTGGACACCGAGGCCATGGAAACGTGCGCAAACCTCGGCCTTGCGGCCACCCGCGTCTCCACCCCCGGTACCCACCGCACGTTCGTTAATGGACTTGTGGACCTCATCTGCGAGCGGACGGTGGCCAACAACATCAGCGACCGTCCCGCCCTGACGGATCTTGGCCCCTGGTACGACGTCTGCCGCCCGGGCTGCTGCGCCAACTTCCGCGGCGAAAAACCCACGATTGCAGGAGCCGACACCACCGTGGGCACGGGGCATGACCCTTATCCCTCGGGGGATGCCGGCGAGACGGCGCAGCCGTGACGGTCCGGATTGGAACCCGCGCCAGCAAACTGGCGCTCACCCAGACCCAGCAGACCGCGGACCAGCTCGCCGCCGTCGGGGGTTTCCCGGTGGAACTGGTGCACATCCGCACTGACGGTGACGTCCTCACCGGGTCGCTGTCCCAGATGGGCGGCACGGGCGTCTTTGTTGCGGCCCTGCGCGACGCGCTGCTGCGCAGTGAGTGCGACGTCGCCGTCCATTCGCTCAAGGACCTGCCCACCGGTGCGGCCGTAGGACTCAGCCTTGCCGCCACGCCGCGCCGGGTGGACGTCCGCGACGTCCTGTGCGCCCGCGATGGGTTCAAGCTGGCCGACCTGCCTGCCGGAGCCCGGGTCGGCACCGGGTCGCCCCGCCGCGCTGCACAGCTGCGGGCGGCCCGCGCCGACCTGGACATTGTCGACATCCGCGGCAACGTGGACACCCGCCTGGGCCGTGTTCCCGGCCTGCCAGGCAACTCCACTGACCAAGTGGTCCCCGGGAAATCCTGCGACCTGGACGCCGTGGTTCTTGCTGCCGCCGGCCTTGAGCGCATTGGCCGGCTGGACGCCGTCACCGAGTACCTCGAAACGGACGTGATGCTGCCCGCGGCCGGACAGGGATCACTAGCCATCGAGTGCCGTACTGCCGACGCGCCGCCCAAACCGGGATCGGATGAAGGATCCCGTGAGGTCCTGGCCCAAGCCCTCGCTGCCCTGGATCACCTCGACACCCGCCTTGCCGTGACGGCAGAGCGCGCCCTGCTGGCCCGGCTCGAAGCAGGCTGTGCAGCCCCGGTAGGCGCCTATGCCTACCGGAAGGGCAGCATGCTGCACCTGGAAGCCGTGGTGTGCGCCGTCGACGGCACCGCAACGGTCCGGGACAAGCGCGCCACGGACGGACTCACGGAAGTCGGGGCCACCCTGCTGGGCATCGAACTGGCCGAAGCGCTGCTTGCCGCCGGAGCCGCCGACATCGCAGACCTGCAGGCGTCCTGACCCGGCGATGACGCAGCCTTCCCGCAGGTCCGGACCGCAGATTCCACCCAGCCAATCCCTGCTGGGCGGAGCCCGCGTCCTCGTCACGCGCAGCCCGGAGCGGTCCGGTGCCCTGATGGAGGCCCTGGCCGGAGCCGGCGCGATGCCGGTGCTACTGCCGCTCATCGACTTCGAACGGGCCCCGGACCAGCACGCGCTCGACGTCGCCTGCGACGCCCTGGCGGCAGGGGCCTTCGACTGGCTGGTGGTCAGCAGTGCCACTACCGTGCATGTCCTGATGGAAAAGGCCGCCGAGCGTGGCCTTGGCCTGGGCCAGTTGGTCCCCTCAGGTACCCGGATCGCCGCGATCGGCCCCGCCACGCGGAGGCTGCTGTCGGCGGGCGGGCTGGATGCCGCCCTCACCCCCGCCGGCGAACAGTCGGCCGCCGGCCTCCTCGCGGTATGGCCCGGCGGCGGCAGGATCCTGCTGCCGCAGGCGGACATCGCAGCCGGCACACTGGCAGAGGGCCTCGCTGCCGCAGGCAGCGCCGTCACCGCCGTAACGGCCTACCGCACCGTCGACTATCCGGCGGCAGCCGACCGCAGGCTCGCCGTGCAGCCGGAAGACGGCGACGCCGGCCAGCACCCGCCGTCGTACTCCCTCCTGACGCCCGAAACGGCCGCCGCGGACATCGCCGAAGGGCGCATAGCGGCCGTGATCGCCGCCTCGCCGAGCTCCGTACGCCGTATTTCCGCCCTTGGTCCCCTGGGCGGCTGCCGGCTGGTGGTGATCGGCCGTTCGACGGCGGACCAGGCTGCTGCCCTGGGCCTGGACGTGGCTGCGGTGGCGGCTGAGCCCACACCGGACGGGCTGGTGGCGGCCGTCGCGAAGGCCCTCAACCCGCCCTGACCGTCCCGCCCCGGTATGCCCCCTCAAGCTTCAAGAACAACGCGAAGGACAGGACCCATGACTTTCCCCAACCAACGCCCCCGCCGCCTGCGCACCACCCCCGCCATGCGCCGGCTGACCGCCGAAACCCGCCTCTCGCCGGCGGAACTCATCCTTCCGGCCTTCATCCGCGAGGGACTGACCGAACCCAACCCCATCACTTCCATGCCGGGGGTGGTCCAGCACACCACCGACACGCTCAAGCGGGCCGCGGCGGAGGCCGTTGAGCTCGGCCTGGGCGGCATCATGCTCTTCGGCATCCCGGAAACCCGTGACGCCGAAGGCTCGGCATCACTCGACCCGGAGGGAGTGCTGAACAAGGCCATCCGGGACGTCCGCGCCGAAGTGGGCGATGACCTGGTGGTCATGAGCGATGTGTGCCTGGACGAATTCACCGACCACGGCCACTGCGGAGTCCTCGACGCCGACGGGTACGTGGACAACGACCGCACCGTGGAGATCTACGCCAGGATGGCCGTTGCACAGGCGGAGGCCGGCGCGCACATGCTGGGCCCCTCCGGCATGATGGACGGCCAGATCGCCGCCATCCGGTCGGCCCTGGATCAAGCCGGATATGCCAACACCTCCGTCATCGCCTACGCCGCCAAGTACGCCTCGGCGTTCTACGGGCCGTTCCGCGAAGCGGTGGACTCACAGCTCAAGGGCGACCGGCGGACCTACCAAATGGATGCCGGTAACCGCACCGAAGCCCTCCGCGAGGTTGAACTGGACCTCGCCGAGGGCGCGGACATCATCATGGTCAAACCGGCCATGAGCTACCTGGACATCGTGGCCGACGTTGCCGCGATGAGTCCCGTCCCGGTGTCCGCCTACCAGATTTCCGGTGAATACGCCATGATCGAGGCCGCCGCCGCCAACGGCTGGATCGACCGCCGCGCAGCCATCACCGAGTCCGTCCTGGGCATCCGGCGGGCCGGGGCCCACATGGTCCTCACGTACTGGGCCGCCGAACTGGCCGGCTGGCTGAAGGAAGCCCGGTGACAGCCGGGCAGGCCGCGGAACCCACCGCGCCGGTGGGGGAGGACCGCATCCTCCTCGGCCTGAACACCTTCGGTGACGTTGGCGAGGCTCCGGACGGCAGCCAGCAGCCGCACGCCCAGGTCCTGCGCCAACTGCTGGAACAGGCGGAACTTGCCGACGCCGTCGGGCTCCATGCCTTTGGCGTGGGGGAGCACCACCGCAAGGACTACGCGGTGTCAGCGCCGGAAGTCTTCCTGGCCGCCGCTGCCGCCCGCACAACCCGCATCCGGCTGGGCTCCGCCGTAACAGTCCTGAGCTCGGATGACCCCATCCGTGTCTTCCAGCGCTTTTCCACTGTGGACGCCATTTCGAGCGGCCGCGCCGAAGTGATGCTGGGGCGCGGATCCTTCATCGAATCCTTCCCCCTGTTCGGCCTGGACCTGGCCGACTATGAGGTCCTGTTCGAAGAGAAACTCGAGTTGTTCGACAAGGTCCGCGCGCAAAAGCCCGTGCACTGGGAAGGCCGCACCCGGCCCGCGCTGCACGGCCTGAGCGTCTATCCGCCCCTGGAGCACCACCTGCTGCCCACGTGGATCGGGGTGGGCGGAACACCAGAATCGGTGCTGCGCTGCGCCCAGTACGGCTATCCCATCATCTTTGCCATCATCGGCGGCCAGCCGCGCGGCTTCCGGCCGCTTGCCGACCTCTACCGGGAGGCGATGGCCAAGTACGGGCACCCCATGCAGCAGATGGCCACGCACTCGCCCGGGCACGTGGCCGACACCGATGAGCAGGCCCGGGAAGAACTGTTCCCGCACTGGCTGAAGCTGCGCAACAAGCTCGGCGCCGAACGCGGATGGGGACCGGCCGGCCGGGGAGAGTTCGACGCCCTGTGCTCCGCGGAAGGCGCCCTCTACGTCGGATCGCCGGAAACGGTGGCCCAAAAAATCGTCCGGCTGAAGCGGAACCTGGGTGTGGACCGCTTCGACTTGAAATACAGCAACGGACCGCTGCCGCACGCGGCCATGATGCGTTCAATCGAACTGATGGGCACCGCGGTGGCGCCCCGGGTGGCAGAGCTGCTCGCCGGCTGACTGCGCTTCCGGCTAACTGAGAGAATAGAAACCATGACTTCCAGCAATCCTCGCAACGAGGCACTCTTCGACCGCGCCCGCCAGCTGATGCCGGGCGGAGTCAATTCGCCGGTCCGGGCCTTCGGCTCCGTCGGCGGGACGCCGCGCTTCATGGTCTCCGCCAAGGGGCCCTACCTGACCGACGCCGACGGCAAGGAATACGTGGACCTGGTCTGCTCCTGGGGCCCGGCGCTGCTGGGGCACGCCCACCCGGCCGTGCTGGATGCCGTCCACGCCGCCGTCGACCGCGGCCTCTCCTTCGGCGCTTCCACCCCGGACGAAGCGAACCTGGCCGAAATCGTGAAGGAGCGCGTCCCCGCCGTCGAGCGCCTCCGCATGGTCTCCACCGGCACCGAAGCCACCATGACGGCGGTCCGGCTGGCCCGCGGGTTCACCGGCCGCAACCTCATCATCAAGTTCGCCGGCTGCTACCACGGCCACCTCGATGGACTCCTGGCCGCTGCAGGCTCCGGCGTGGCAACCCTCGCCCTGCCCGGTTCCGCCGGCGTCACGGAAGCCACCGCCGCCGAAACCCTGGTGCTGCCCTACAACGACCTCCAGGCCGTCAAGGAAGCCTTCGCCACGCACGGATCCAATATCGCGGCCGTCATCACCGAAGCGGCGCCCGCCAACATGGGTGTGGTCACCCCCGCCGAAGGGTTCAATGCAGGGCTTTCCCGGATCACCCGCGAGCATGGCGCGCTGCTCATCGTCGACGAGGTCCTGACCGGTTTCCGCACCGGCTACTCCGGCTACTGGGGCCTCACCGGAGGCGCGCCGGATGCCGAGGACCCCTGGACTCCGGACCTGCTCACCTTCGGCAAGGTCATCGGCGGCGGAATGCCGACGGCGGCACTGGGCGGACGTGCCGACGTCATGGACTACCTGGCCCCCACCGGCCCGGTCTACCAGGCCGGAACGCTTTCCGGGAACCCGGTGGCCATGGCGGCAGGGGTGGCAACCCTGACGCACGCCACGCGGGACGTTTATGCCTTCATCGACGTCCGGTCCCTCGAACTGTCCTCCGCGCTGTCCAACGCCCTGGATGCCGCCGGGGTGGACCACTCCATCCAGTTCGCCGGCAACCTGTTCTCGGTGGCCTTCGGAACCTCGGCCCACGGCGTCCACAACTACGCCGACGCCCAGGCCCAGGAGGCGTTCCGCTACGCGCCGTTCTTCCACTCCATGCTGGAGTCCGGCGTATACCTGCCGCCGTCGGTCTTCGAGGCCTGGTTCCTCTCCGCCGCGCACGACGATGATGCCATGAACCGGATCTACGACGCCCTTCCCGCGGCAGCCAGGGCCGCAGCCGCCGCCCAGGGGTAGGAACAGCGAAATGGCGCGTCCCGGCGTCGTGAACCTGCCGCCGGGACGAAAAATCCCCGCCTTCCGGACAAATCCCACTGCATGCGAGGGGAAAGTCCGGGAAGCGGGGATTTTCTGTCTGTGCGTGCCTTCGGCCCTAGAGGACGTCCGAGAGGAAGCCCTTGAGCCGGTCCGTCTTCGGGTCGGTGAAGAGCTGCTCCGGCGGACCGGACTCCACCACAACACCGGCGTCCATGAACGTCACGGCGTCGGACACGTTGCGGGAGAAGCCCATTTCGTGGGTTACCACCACCATGGTCATGCCGCCCTTGGCGAGGTCCGCCATCAGCGACAGCACGCCCTTGACCAGCTCCGGGTCCAGGGCAGAGGTTGCCTCGTCGAAGAACATGACCTCCGGCTTCATGGCCAGCGCACGGGCGATGGCCACGCGCTGCTGCTGGCCGCCGGAGAGGTTGGCCGGGCGGGATTCGGCCTTATGCCTCAGGCCCACCAGGTCCAGCTGCTCCAGTGCCTCACTGCGCGCCTCCTCCTTGGAGAGCTTGCGCAGCTTCCGCAGGGCCAGTGAAACGTTTTCCTCCACCGTCTTGTGCGGGAACAGGTTGAACTGCTGGAACACCATGCCGATCCGGCGCCGCAGCTCGTCCGGGTTGTCCTTCAGGACGGACCGCCCGTCCAGCAGGATGTCCCCCTGGTCCGGTTCGATCAGGCGGTTCATGACGCGCAACAGCGTGGACTTGCCCGAACCCGACGGTCCAATGACGGACGCCGTGGTGCCCTGGGGAACGTGCAGGTCGATGCCCCGCAGGACGTGGTTGCTGCCGAAGGAAAGGTGGATGTTCTTGGCGCTCAGTGTTCCCGACGCAAATTCGCTCATGCCTGGGCTCCCTTTCCAACGACCGCTGCGGCCTCGTCCGGTTCTTTCTTTTCGGGCCTGCCGGTGCGCAGCCGGGCATCGATCCAGTTCACGAAGTGGGTCAGCGGGATGGTCAGCGCCAGGTAGAAGACGGCTGCCGCCACGTAGGGCGACAGGTTGCCGGTGGTGGCCGCCGCATCCTTGCCGATTTGGAAGATCTCGCGCTCACTTGCCAGCAGTCCCAGGAGGAAGACAAGGGATGATTCCTTGATCAGCGCAATGAACTGGTTGACCAGGGCCGGAAGCACCCGCCGGATGCCCTGGGGCACCACTACAAGGCGCATGGACGCACCGTAGCCGAACCCCAGGGCGCGGGAAGCCTCGAGTTGTCCCTTGTCGACGCTCTGGATGCCGGAGCGGAAGATCTCGCCGATGTAGGCGCCGGACATCAGCGAAAGCGCCGCGACAGCCATCGGGTAGGGGCTCGTGGAACCCGTGAATTCGCGGACGATCGGCCCGAACCCGAAGCCGATGACCAGGATGGTCAGGACCGGCGGGAGGCCGCGCAGGATGTCCGTGTAGATCCGCGCGACCCAGCGCGCTGCTGCGTTCCGGGAGATCCCCATCAGGGCGAGCAGCATCCCCAGGGCTGTCCCGATGATGCCCGAGATGATGGCCAGCACGAGGGTATTCGGCAGGCCGACGGCGAACATCTTGGGGATGACTTCGCCCATCGCCTTCCAGTCAAGGAAGGTGTCAGCGAGTTGCTTGAGGATATCCATGGAACGCCCTGGTTACTTGGCGGCCGGGATCTGGACGGCCTTGCTGCCCGGCTTCCAGCCCTGCGGGGTCTGTTCAGCGGCGGTGGGGCGGTCCCTGTACCACTCGGACGTCAGCTTGGCCCAGGTACCGTCCGCGATGACCGCGTCCAGGCCGGAGTTCAGGGCGTCGATCAGGGGCTGGTTGTCCTTGTTGACGGCGTAGGCGGTGAAGTTCTGGGTGTTCACAACCTTCTCGGCGATCTTGGTGTTGTCGCCTTCCTTGACCTGGCCGGTTGCCTGCTGGGAGGGTGCCACCCAGGCGTCGATCTGGCCGTTCTTCACGTTGCCGTACACGGTGTTGTAGTCCGGGAAACGGACCGGCTCCAGCTTGAGGGTGTTGGTGACGTAGTCGTCCTGGACGGTGCCCTGGACGACGCCGATCCGGACGCCTTCCTTGAGGTCGGCGAAGCCGTTGACCTTGGAGCCGTTCTTGGTCACCACAGCCATGTAGCCGAAGTCGTAGCCGTTGGTGAAGCCAACGGTCTTGCGGCGGGCGTCGGTGGTGGAGATCGAGGAGGATCCGACGTCGAACTGCTTGTTGGCCACCTGGGACAGCAGGGCCGAGAAGTCGGTGGAGGCGAACTCAACCTTGAGGCCCAGCTTGTCGGCAATGGCGCGCAGCAGCTCGTTGTCGTAGCCGGTGAACTTGCCCGAAGGGTCGATGAAGATGTTGGGCGGGGCGTCCGAGAGGGTTCCCACGCGCAGGGTGCCCTCGGTGATGAGGCCCAGCTTGGTCTTGTCGATCTTGTTCACCGGGGTGACGTTGGCGGTGGTGTACTTGTCCAGCGTCTGCTGGTCGCTGCCGGCGAGGGCATCGGTGGGGGTGCCGCTGGGCTGGGAAGACCCGCCGCCGCAGGCTGCGAGGGAAACCGCGAGGGCAAGTGCAACGGGAGCGGTAGTGAGCCACTTCATCGCTTTGATTTTCATCAGGTTGTCACTTTCATATGAGTCATAAGTCGACCGGGCCGCAAGGCAGCGCTGTGGCGCCTGGCACCTGCCCGGTGCTGGTCGAGCCGTCCGGGGCAGGGGTGACCGCAAAACTTTATTGTCTCACTAGCGTGAAGTGGGGGTCCTTGCCGAAGAAGCGCGAGCCCAGTCTCGGTTCTGCGAAATGAAATTCTGCCCTTTATGAGGAAGTTGGAGCAGCTTGCGCGCGGTTACCCTCTTCCGGTGAAGGATGCAGGTGCAGAGACTTCGCGGTTTGTGAAGCAGCATGACTGTGACATGCCTCCCAGTTTGGAGTGGCGCGGCTGCGCCTAGAAGCCACCTGCGGTTGCATCCTGCGGCGGCAGCACCGGCCAGTCACCCTCGATCACGGCGGCCGGCTTTGTCTTTCGGAGGTACCCCTGGAAGTCCGCCGCCTGGCTGACCGCCCAGTCCACCTGCAGTTGGTGCAGCTGGCTTGCCGGCATCACCAGCTTGGGGAACTTGCCCGCCATCGCATCGAGGACCCGCAGGGTGGCAAGCGCATCCGCGGCCGAAGTGTGGGCATTGTCCAGGACCACGCCGTACTCCTCGCACAACGCGGTGAGCGTGCGCTTGCCCTTGCGGAACCGGTCAACCTGCTTGTTCATGATGTAGGGGTCAAGGACCGGGAAGCGGCTGAGCTGGGGAATCCCATAGCGGGCGGATTCAGCGGCAAGGACCGTGAAATCGTAGCTCGCGTTGAACGCGATCACCGGGATGGCGGAATCGAAGAGCTCCTGGAGCACCGCGGCGACTTCACGGGTGACCTCGTGTGCCGGGCGGCCGTCCCGCCTGGCCTGTTCGGTGGTGATGCCATGGACGTCACTTGCCTCGGTGGGGATTTCCACGCCGGGATCAGCCAGCCACTCGTGTTCCTTGATGACCTGGCCTTGGTGGTCCACCACGGTGATTGATGCGGTGACGATTCTTGCCGCCCGCGAATTGCGGCCGGTGGTTTCCAGGTCGAAGGCTGCGCGGGGAAGGGTGTTCCAGGAACTCATGCTTCAACGCTAAAGGGACCCACTGACAAATCCGTGGAACGCCACTGCGGCTAGATTGGATCAATGCGGAATGAGTACGTCCAAGCGGTCCTTGCCGTCGTAAGGCTTGTACCGCCAGGGTCCGCAGTGTCGTACGGGGATGTGGCCGAGCTCCTGGGTTCGGGCGGACCGCGCCAGATCGGTTCCGTCATGAGCCACCATGGCGGCGGCGTTCCCTGGTGGCGCGTCCTGAAGGCCAGCGGCCACGCGCCCGAGGGGCATGAGGCCGAGGCCCTCCTCCTTTACCTTGAAGAGGGCACCGCGCTCCTTGGCGACTTCAGTTCGTACCTCCGGACCGGGGAGGGCCGGTGGCGGGTTGACCTGGCGGCCGCCCGCTGGGCACCCACGGAGAGTGATTTTGACAGTATCGACGCAATTGCCGGGCAAATGGAGCGCAGCCTCCACAGATTGTCGGTGGCTGATGATGGAATGATTTTGTGACCGTAACAATTCCTTTGACCGGCCCCTGGGACCCGCAGCGGCAGGCGCCGGGGACAGGCCAGCCCCACACGGGGCAGGAGCAGGCTTTTCCCGACGCAGGGACCCCGGACAGCGGCAGTGGCCTGCCTGCTGTCCCTGCCCTCCGGTTGCTGCCCCCGCGACGGGTGCACGTGGAAGCCCTCCGGCTCACGCCGGACCAGCAGGCCGCAGTTGACGTGGCACAGGGTTCCGGGCCCGTCCTGGTCCCGGGCGCACCGGGCACGGGAAAGACCACCGTCCTGGTCGAGGCCGCCGTCCAGCGGGTCTTCCGTGACGGCGTCGACCCCGAGCGCATGCTGATTCTCGCGCCCACCCGCCTTGCTGCCGATTTCCTGCGCGACCGTTTTACCGCCCGGCTGGACAGGAGCCTCAGCACCACCCCCGCCAGGACGTGGGCCTCCTACGCCTTCGACCTGATCCGCCGTGCCAAGGCCGAGGGCGTCATCCCGCTTTCCAGGCCGCCGCGGCTGCTGTCCGGCCCGGAGCAGGACCTCATCATCAGGGAACTCCTCGAAGGCCACAGGCTTCCCGGCCTTGAACTGCCCTGGCCCGCCGATCTTGAGGGGGCACTGGAAACCCGCGGCTTCCGCCAGGAAGTGCGGCAGCTCTTTGACCGCATCATCGAATCCGGCCGCACGGCCGGGGACCTTGTCCGGTTGGCGGATGAATGCAACCGGCCCGATTGGAAAGCCGCAGCTGCGCTGTATGCCGAGTACCGCGACGTCCTTGACCTGCGGATGCCCGAGGCCTTCGATCCCGCCGGGATCATCACGGCCGCCCGGCAGATCTTCCAGGACGCCCCGGATTTCCTCGCCGCGGAACGTGCCCGGCTGCAGGTTGTCCTGGTGGACGATATCCAGGAAGCAAACCCCGCTATCTTTGAGCTGCTGGCAGATATCGCCGCCGGCAAGGACTGCTACGTGACATCGTCCCCGGACACGGTGGTCCAGGGTTTCCGGGGAGCCCGTCCCGACCTGGTGGCGGAGCTGCCCCGGCTGCTGTCAACCCGGACGCCTGTCCTGGAGCGCCCGCTGTGGCACGCCCACGGCCTGGCGCCCAGCCTGGCCGAGGCGTGGCAAAACGTCGCGGGCCGCATTTCGCAGCGCGCAGGCGGCCAGCTGGCACGGCGCCTTGAACCGCCGGTGTGGCCTGGACAGGCCGAAGGCCCCGCGCGCCCCGGACCTGCCGTTCCCGGGAACGTCGAGGCCCATCTGGTCCCCACTCCGGTGCATGAGCTCCGGTATGTTGCACAGCGGATCCTGGACCAGCACATCAACCACAACCGCGGTCTCGCGGATATTGCGGTCATCGTCCGCAACGGCGGCCAGGTCAGCGAGTTGCAGCGTTATCTCTCCGGGCAGGGCATTCCGGTGCGGGTGCCTGTGGCCGAATCGGCGGTCCGGGACGAGGTGGCTGTCCGGCCCCTGCTGGATGCTTTCGCCATCGCGTTGGATCCCAAGCTGCTGACACCCGAGGCCGCAGTGTCACTTCTCACCTCCCGCATCGGTGGTGCCACCTCCATCGAACTGCGCAGGCTCCGGCAATCGCTGCGGCGCGAGGAACTCCTGGGCGGCGGGGGCCGCGCCAGCGATGTGCTGCTGGTCGAGGCACTGCTTGAGCCCGGCGCGCTGGGTGCACTCGGTATCGAGGGCCGCGCCGCCCGCCGGACTGCCCGGATGATCCAGGCCGGGCGGGAAGCCGCCCACCTGCCCGGTGCCAACGCCGAGTCGGTGCTGTGGGCGCTCTGGAACTCCACGGGGCTCTCCTCGGTGTGGACGGCCACCGCTTTGTCGGGCGGCCCGCACGGGGCCCGGGCTGACCGCGACCTGGACGCCATGATGGCGCTGTTCCACACAGCGGAGCGCTACGTGGACCAGATGCCCGGCGCGGGCCCCGAACAGTTCCTGGAGTACCTCCTGAACCAGGAGCTTCCCATGGACACCCTCGCCGCCCGCGCCCAGGTGGATGATGCCGTGGAGTTGATGACCCCCGCCAGTGCCGCCGGGCGGGAATGGCCCGTCGTGATCGTTGCGGGGCTGCAGGAGGGGGTGTGGCCCAACACAAGGCTCCGCGGTGAACTGCTCGGCAGCACGCTGTATGCGGATGCCGTGGAACATGGTCCGGAGTATGCCCTCCAGCGGGACCCCTTGAGCCGCCTCCGGGACATCCGCTACGACGAACTCCGGAGTTTCTCCACGGCGGTGTCCAGGGCACGGGAGCTGCTGGTCTGTACGGCAGTCTCGTCGGAGGACTGCCAGCCGTCATCCTTCCTGGACTTCGTTGCGCCCCTGGACCCGGGGGAGGAGGGGCGGGCGTTCACCCAGGTGGAACGGCCCATGACGCTGCGCGCCCTGGTCGCCGAGCTCCGGCAACATGTCCAGCTGGAGGGGACAGCCCAGGCAGCGGAAGCCGCGAGGGTTCTGGCGCATCTCGCTGCGCAGGACCCTGCCGTGGCCGGAGCGCACCCGGACAGCTGGTGGGGACTTGCCCCTTTGACCTCCTCGGAGGCGGTGGTCCCGCCCGGCGGGACGGTGTCCGTTTCCCCCTCAAAGGTGGAGACCGTCCAAAAGTCGCCGTTGGACTGGTTCGTCCAGGCAGCCGGCGGGGAAGCAGCAACGGACTTCGCCCGGAGCCTGGGCACCCTGGTGCACGCGATCGCGCAGGACATGCCGGACGCGTCCGGATCAGAGTACGTTGCTGAACTCGTGCGGCGCTGGCCTGCGCTGGGTATGAAGGACAACTGGGAGGGAAAGCTGGACTTCCAGCGTGCTGAAGCCATGGTGCGCAAGCTTGCGCAGTACGTGCTTTCGATGAGGAGCGGAAACCGCAGCCTGCTGGGCGTGGAAAAGGACTTTGAAGTGGCCCTTGGCCAGGTGGCAGTGGACGATGCTCCGCCGCGTGAAGCGGTGCTCCGCGGCCAGGTGGACCGTTTGGAGATCGACGCCGAAGGGCGGCTGGTGGTGGTGGACCTCAAGACCGGGAAGCGGCAGCCAGGCAAGGACGATCTGTCCCGCCACCCACAGCTCGGCGCATACCAGGCGGCAGTACTGGCGGGCGGTTTCGATGCCGGCGCTGACGGGGACCGCCCCAGGTCCGGCGGGGCCGTGCTGGCACAGCTGGGGACTGGAGCCATCAATCCAGCCATCCAGCAGCAGGAACCACTCGACCCGCAGGAGAACTGGGCATTGGACATGGTGGAGGAGGCGGCCGCCGTGATGGCCGGCAAGGAGTTCGTTGCACGGCATGACCCTGCCAAGGGCAGCCATGGCGGCCATGGCTGCCGGCTCCCTGAGGTGTGCCCCCTGTGCGCGCGCGGAAGGCAGGTGACCGAATGAGTGGGGTGCCGGCAGCCGCGGAAGCCGCTCCGGCGGTGCGCTTCAGCCCCGAAGAACTGTCTGCGCTGCTCGGAGAAAGAAATACCCCAACGCCTGAGCAATCAGCGATCATCTCCTCGCCGCTTGCTCCGCGGCTGGTCATCGCGGGAGCCGGATCGGGAAAAACCGCCACCATGGCGGACCGGGTGGTCTGGCTCGTGGCCAACGGGTGGGTCACCCCTGAGGAGGTCCTGGGCGTGACCTTCACCCGGAAGGCGGCCGGCGAACTTGCCAGCCGGATCCGGTCAAAGCTCCTGGCCCTGCAGCGTCTTGCGGCGAAGGAGGCCGGGAAAGGCGTCTTTCCGGAGGCCTTGGGCAGCAGTGACGCCCTTGAGCCCAAAGTGTCCACCTACCATTCGTTCGCCAGCGGCATCGTCTCCGACTACGGGCTGCGGCTCGGGGTGGAGCGGGACGTGGTTCTGCTGGGCGGCGCGCAGGCCTGGCAGCTGGCCAGTGAGGTGGTTGAGGCCTACGACGGCGAATACGCCCACTTCCGGGCCGCCAAGTCCACATTGGTGAAGGCCGTCATTCAGCTGGCGGGGGAATGCGCGGAACACCTTCAGGAGCCTGAGGACGTCGAAGCGTGGCTCATGGCCCGCCTTTCGGAGTTTGATTCACTGCCCTACGTGGCCGGAAAGAAAAGGAACCCGCCCAAGGCGGCACTGGACCTGGGTGGAATGCTGCGGACCAGGGCAAGCGTCGCTGACATGGTGGGCCGCTACGCCGCAGCCAAACGGGCCCGCGGCGCACTCGATTTCGGCGACCTGGTGGCCCTCGCCGCCAAGGTGGCGCAGGAGGTCCCGCTGGCTGCCCAGATGGAGCGCCAGCGGTACAAAGTGGTCCTGCTCGACGAGTTCCAGGACACCTCATACGCGCAGTTGGTGCTGTTTTCCCGTCTGTTCGGCGGCGGCCACGCCGTGACAGCGGTCGGGGACCCCAACCAGTCAATCTATGGTTTCCGTGGCGCTTCCGCGGGCCAGTTGTTCCACTTCGTCCGCGAATTTCCCGTCCGGACCAGCGCACCGGACGAGGCACCGGGCTGGGCGCCTGCCCCCACCTCATACCTCACAACGGCCTGGCGGAACGGCCGGTCGATCCTGGCCGCAGCAAACGTCATGTCGCAATCCCTCGGCCGGTCAGCGGCCCACAAGGGACCTGCCGGGGACAGGGCAGCAGCTGCGGACGTGCCCCCGCTGCAGCCGAGCCCCCATGCCGTGGACGGAACGGTGGTGCTGGGCCGTTTCGCCAGCGACGTGGAGGAAGCTGCAGCCCTGGCTGACGATGTCCTGAAATACCGGGTGACAGACTTCGAACTGAAACCTGACGGTGTGCCCGAGCCGCCGGCCCTCGCCGTGCTGTGCCGCAGGCGCGCTCAGATGGAAACCGTCCGGCGGCAGTTCGAGGCCCGGGGGATCCCTTACGAAATCGTCGGTCTTGGCGGACTCCTGGACACCCCGGAGATTGTTGACCTGGTGGCCACCCTCCGCGTGCTTGCCGATCCGGGGCGGTCTGATGCCCTGATGCGGCTGCTCGCGGGTGCCCGATGGCGGATAGGTCCTGCCGACCTCATGGCCCTGCGCGATTGGTCGAGCCAGCTGGCAAGGAGGCGGGGGCGGGCTGCGCAGGAGTTCGACGCCGACACCCGGGACGGTGACAGCGATGAAGCAGGCGTCCCCGTCCTCGAGGGTGACCTTACCGACGGCGCCAGCCTGGTGGAGGCCCTGGACTTCCTGCCGCGTGACGGGTGGACGTCGCAGAATGGCCGCATCCTCAGCGCTGCGGCCCGCAGCAGGCTGGCCCGGCTGTCTGCCGAGTTGCGGCAACTGCGCGGATACCTCGGCGATGACCTCACCACGCTCCTGGGCGAGGTGGAGAGGGCCATGCTGCTGGACATCGAAGTGGCAGCGCGCCCGGGGATCAGCATCCACCAGGCCCGCCGCAACCTCGATGCGTTCCAGGATGCCGCCGCCGGGTTCCTGCGCACCTCCCAGAGAGTGGATATCCTCGCTTTCCTGTCCTGGCTGGAGGCTGCTTCAGCGGAAGAAAACGGGTTGGAAGCGCCTGCCAGTGACGTGAACCGGGAGGCCGTGCAGCTGTTGACGGTCCACGCTTCCAAGGGCCTGGAATGGGATGTTGTGTTTGTCCCCGGGATGAATGCCGGCGCCTTCCCCAGCGACAGGGACTCCCGCTGGAGCAGCGGTTCCGCCGCGCTGCCCTGGCCGCTGCGCGGGGACCGGGCCGACCTTCCGCAGTGGGACCTCGACCAACCGGACCAGAAAGGCTGGCTGGACGCGGAGAAGGACTACAAGGCCGGGGTGCAGGCCCACGGCGAATCGGAGGAACGGCGGCTGGCGTACGTCGCCTACACCAGGGCCAAGCATGTCCTGTGGGTGTCCAGTGCCGCCTGGGTGGGCTCACGGGCGGGGCGGGCGGAGATGTCTCCATTCCTTGCGGAGCTGGAAGTCCTGGCGCAACCGGCTGACGGCGCGGGAAGTCGGGAGGCTGTGGTCCACCCGCTGTCGCTGGAGGAGGCAGCGCTGCCCCTGCAGAGTCCGTTGACACTGGAAACAGAAGAAGCAACCTGGCCGTACGACCCCCTTGAAGGGCCCGTGGACCCACGCAGCGGTGAGCGCCTTCGGTTGGCCCGCGGGCGAAGGACGGCCATGGAGTCGGCGGCCCAACGGGTGCTCGGGATCCTGTCCACCGGCGGGGGAGCGCTGGTGCCCGCGGAGCGGTCCGGGCCGCAGCCCGGCCTGACGGGAGCAGCGGCCGGCTGGGCACGCGAAGCCGCGTTGCTGCTGGAGCGCAGGGCCAGAAGATCCAGTGGGCAGGATGTGCACCTGCCTACCCACATCTCTGCTTCCACCCTGGTTGACCTCGGGGATGACCCTGAGGCGGTGCTGGGGCGCCTGCGCCGGCCGGTGCCCCGGGAACCGGGCATGTCGGCCCGGAAGGGCACCGCTTTCCATGCTTGGGTGGAGGAATATTTTGGCAGGGCCGGAATGCTTGACCTCGGCGAAGCGCCCGGTTCGGACGACCATATCGATGCTGCCTACGATTTGGATGAGATGGTGGCTACGTTCAAGGCTTCCCCTTGGGCTGAGCGGAACCCGGCCTTCGTCGAGGTCCCGGTGGAAACCAGGGTTGGGGAGGTTGTGGTGCGGGGCCGGGTGGACGCCGTATTCCGTGACGCCGATGGCCGCTGGGACCTGGTGGACTGGAAAACCGGCCGCCGGCCGTCCCCGGAGCAGCTGAAGACCCGTTCGATCCAGTTGGCGGTGTACCGGCTGGCGTGGGCACGCCTGAAGGATGTTCCCCTGGAGGACGTGCGGGCTGCATTCTTCTACGTGGCTGACAACGCTGTGGTGCGGCCGCACGATTTGGGGTCGGCCGACGAGCTGGAAGGAATCGTTGCCGCTGCGCTTAGCCGGCCTTGAGTGGGACTGCCACGTAACCAGGCCTGGCCAGGCTCAGCCCTGTTTGACGTTAATGACCGAGATGGCGGCGGTGGATGTATCGTCCGGACCCTTGGTTCCGGGGGTTTCGGCGCCCGTGGCCTCCGCGGAACCGGCTGCAGTGGGCTGCTCCGCCGGGATGGGGGCAACGTGCACTGCAGGTTGGATGGAGACTGCCGGCTCCGCTGGCGTAGTGGACCCGGCGGGGACCGGAACCACCGTAACGGCGGGAGTGACGGCGGAACTGCCGCTCCCGGAAGCCGCGCCTGTTCCGGATCCGGTGGCGGCTGCGGGAACGGATGCGCCTGCAGCGTCCGGGCTGCCCTTGACCGGAAGCGGCTCCACGCTGATCGGCTGGCCGCCGTACTCGGCGATGTCGCTGGCCAGGCTCTCCAGCATGTCTTCCGCCTCGGTGACCATGTCCTGGTCACCGGTGGCGAGGCCCTTGACCAGGTACTGAGCCAGGGCGAATTCGGCGGACAGGGCGGCCCGGCGCAGGAGGTGCTGGTCCGGCACGTCGCGTCGGCTGGATGTGTACGCCTTCAGCACGGCGTCAATGAAGTCCTGTTCATTGGAAGCCACCAGCCAGGCGAAGTCATCGGCCGGGTCCCCGATGCGCAGGTCGGTCCAACCCGTTACTGCGGTCACCCTGCCCGCCTCCACCAGCAGGTTGTCCTCATGCAGGTCGCCGTGGACCACGCAGGGGTTGAACCGCCACAGGGACACATCCTCCATGGCGTGTTCCCAGCGGCGCAGCAGTGCGGCCGGGATCTTGCCGGTGGTGGCCGCCTGGTCCAGTTCGTTCAGCCGCCGCTGGCGGAACTCATTGGGGGTGTAGCTGGGCAGGTCGGCGTTGCTGACCAGTGAGCGGGGCAGGTCGTGGACCGCGGCCAAGGCGGAGCCGATCTCCCGGGCCAGGCCGGCAGGCCCCGACGTCAGCTCCTCGACGCTGCGTGTGGTGCCGGACAGGTGCGAGTAAACGAAGGTGGTCAGCGTTCCCAGCCGGACGCTGCCGGCCACCGTCGGCATCAGGAACGGCAGTTCGGCGCGCACGGCGGGAGCAAAAGCCCGGAGTACCAGGAATTCCGTTTCCAGCCGCGCGCTGGCTTCCGCGTGGCGCGGCGACCGGACCCGCCAGCGCTTTCCTTCGGAATCGAGGAGCAGGGCCGAATCGAAGTCCGCGGGGTCATCCGGCGCGGAGCTAACGGCCGTCGGGGTCAGTCCGGGGACTGCCGCGGTTGCTATTGCCGCCAGTTCAATCGGTTTTCTTCTCACCGTTCCACGGTAGATTGCCCGCCCTCCCAGACAGCGGTCCGGCCGCGGCGAGTCTTGAGATAGCTGCAAATAGGGGGCTTCCCTGCGGCGGGGCGGTACCTCCCGAAATGTGAAATGTCGGAAGCAGTCAGTACGGTGGAACCATGAGCCATGCGGAGTCTGTCATACCCGTCCACCAGGCGGCGCCGGAACGGCTGCCGGCGAACCATCTGGTGGATACCCTGCTCCCCGTAAGGCCGGCCTTGGTGGACCGCGGATCGGCCGCGCGCGCCAGGCCCGGCATGATCGATGATCTTCTGTCCGGCCCGGATGCGCTGGCTGCGGTCCTGTCGAGGCGCCAGGGGCTGGTGCAGGGCGGCGACATGATGCTGACCGGGGCCAGGGAACTCCTGGCACAGCTGAAAGCAGCAGGAGCCGCGCCGGAACTCGTGGTGTACCTGGGCTCGGCGCTGCCTGACTCACACCTTCCGGCCGGGACCGAGCTGCTGCTGTTCGTCCTTCCTGAGCCCCCGGAACCCGGGACCGCCGGTATCCCCGCGGATGCTGAGTGGGCTGGATTCCGCGACGTCGCCGCAGGCTTGACGGCCACCTCCACAGCCTTGTTCGTGGAAGCCAGCGCCATCGCAAACTGGCACGCTGCCCACACGCATTGCCCGCGCTGCGGCACCCCCACGGAAGTGGTGGCCGGCGGCTGGGTGCGCCGGTGCCCGGCGGACAGTTCCGAACACTTCCCCCGCACGGACCCCGCCATCATCGTCACTGTCGTCGGCCCGGACGGCCGGCTGCTCCTGGGCGGCGGCGGCCCCGTGGACGCCCGGAACTACTCCACCCTCGCCGGGTTCGTTGAGCCTGGCGAATCCCTTGAAGAGGCCGTGGTGCGCGAGATCCAGGAGGAGGTGGGCGTGCGGGTCACCGCCTGCCAGTACCTCGGCTCCCAGTCGTGGCCGTTCCCCGCCTCCCTTATGCTTGGATTCACCGCCGTCACCGAGGACGCCCAGGCAACGCCCGACGGCGTGGAGGTCACCAGGGCCCGCTGGTTCAGCCGGGAGCAACTCCAGGAAGCGGTGCTCAGCGGGGAGATCACCATCTCCACCAGGCTCTCCATTGCCCGCTCGCTTATTGAGCACTGGTACGGCGGCCGGATCCAGGACCTCACTGGCGCCTAAGTTATTCCATCCACCAGACTCCAGCACGCGGTAGTCGAGAAACAAAGCAGCAGAAGTGACTACAGAGAATTTTGACGGAGCAGCCTCGCTGGAGGACCGGATCCTCGGCGGACTGGACGCCGAACAGCGTGAGGTGGCCAGCACCTTGAATGGCCCGTTGTGCGTCCTGGCCGGCGCGGGCACCGGAAAGACCCGTGCCATCACCCACCGCATCGCCTACGGCGTGCACTCGGGGGTTTACACTCCGCAGCGCCTGCTCGCCGTAACGTTCACGGCCCGGGCTGCGGCAGAGATGCGCAGCCGCCTGCGGGACCTCGGCGCCGGCAACGTGCAGGCCCGTACCTTCCACGCCGCTGCCCTGCGCCAGCTGCAGTTCTTCTGGCCACAGGCGGTGGGTGGAACACTGCCCAACCTGCTGGACCACAAGGCCCAGATGCTGGCAGAGGCCGCCCGGCGGCTCAGGCTCAGCACGGACCGGGCCTCCATCCGCGACCTTGCCTCGGAAATCGAATGGGCCAAAGTGTCCATGCTGACACCGGCCAATTACCTGGAGAACGCCCAGGGGAGGGGCGCGCCCGGCGGGTTCGACCTCACCACGGTCGCCCGGGTCTTCCAGTCCTACGAGGACGTCAAGACGGACCGCAACGTGATCGACTTTGAGGACGTCCTGCTGATCACGGTGGGCATCCTGCAGGAGGACGAGAAGGTGGCCGCCACGGTCCGGGAACAGTACCGGCACTTTGTGGTGGACGAATACCAGGACGTCTCCCCGCTGCAGCAGCGGCTCCTGGACCTGTGGCTCGGCGGCCGTGACGAACTCTGCGTGGTGGGTGACGCAAGCCAGACCATCTATTCCTTTACCGGCGCATCGCCCCGGCACCTCCTGGACTTCAAGACCCGATACCCCCAGGCCAACGTGGTCAAGCTCATCAGGGACTACCGCTCCACCCCGCAGGTGGTGAAACTGGCCAATGACCTGCTGGCCGCCCGCCGCAGCGGCGGGCCCACCGCCGACGCCGCGTGGGCATCGCCCCTCCAGCTCGTGGCGCAGCGCCCCGCCGGGCCCGCGCCCCAGTTCACCGAGTGCACGGACGACGAAGCTGAAGCCGCCACGGTGGCGCAGAAGATCAAGGCACTGCTCGACGCCGGCACTCCAGCCAGCGAGGTGGCCATCCTTTTCCGCACCAACGGCCAGTCCGAGGCTTACGAGCAGGCGCTGGCCGCGGCAGGCATCGGCTACCAGCTGCGTGGCGGCGAGCGCTTCTTCGCCCGCAAGGAGGTAAGGGACGCGATCCTCCAGCTGCGCGCCGCCACCCGGGCGGTTTCCGAATCGGACACACCGGAACCCCTGGGTCAACTGGTCCGGGACATCGTCTCCTCCCTCGGCTACACCGATTCGGCACCGCACAGCGGGGGTGCCCTGCGCGAACGCTGGGAGTCCCTCGCGGCACTGGTGGCGCTCGCCGACGAACTGGTGCAGTCCCGCGGCCCCCAGTTTGGCCTGGCTGATTTCGTCAACGAACTCCAGGAACGTTCCCTCGCCCAGCACGCGCCTACCGTGCAGGGCGTTACGCTCGCCTCGCTCCACGCGGCCAAGGGCCTGGAATGGGATGCCGTCTTCCTGGTGGGGCTCAGCGAAGGCCTGATGCCCATTTCCTTCGCCGATTCACCGGAATCGGTGGATGAGGAGCGCCGCCTCCTCTATGTCGGCATCACCCGCGCCCGTGAACACCTTTCCCTCTCGTGGAGCACCGCGAGGACCCCCGGGGGCCGGGCCAACCGGAAGCCGTCCCGGTTCCTCGACGGCCTGCGGCCGGACTCGGTGGCAAGCTCAAGCACCCGGGGGAAGGGCGCGCTTCCGCGCCGCAAGGCTGCCGCCCCCGCCGTGTGCCGGGTCTGCGGGAGCATGCTTGCCACCGGGGCGGAACGCAAGGTTGGCCGCTGCAACGCGTGTCCCCCCAGCTACGAGGAGCAGACCTTTGATGCGCTCCGCAACTGGCGCCGCGAGGTGGCCCAATCCGCGGACGTCCCGGCCTTCGTCGTCTTTACCGACGCCACCCTCACTGCCATCGCGGAGGCGAGGCCGGCGTCGCTGGAGGAACTTGCCGGCCTGGCCGGCGTTGGCCCATCCAAGCTGGAAAAGTACGGGGAGGACGTCCTCCGGGTCCTCGTCGAAAGCTCGGTCCTGTGAAACGCGGAGCCAGCGGCGGTGCCCGGCAGGCGTCAGTGCTGACCACCTCGAACGGTTCTCCGGTGGAGGTGCGGCGCTCTGCCCGGCGCACCCGCACCGTGGCGGCGTTCTGGGAAGACGGGACGGCGGTGGTTGCCATTCCGGCCCGCTTCACTGCGGCGCAGGAGCGCGAGTGGGTCCACAAAATGCTGGCCAAACTGCACACGCAGGGGCAGCGGCAGGCGGCAGCCGGGCGGCGGCGTCCTGCCACAGATGAGGCCCTCGCAGCCCATGCGGCCACGCTGTCCACGCAATACCTCGGTGGCCGGTCAGTGCCCACATCCGTCCGTTGGGTCAGCAACCAGAATTCCCGGTGGGGTTCGGCCACGCCGGCCGAGGGGACCATCCGCCTGTCTGACAAGCTGCGGCCCATGCCCCAGTGGGTCATCGACTACGTGCTGCTCCACGAGCTGGCCCACCTTCTGGTGGCCTCACACAACGCTGCCTTCTGGCAGCTGCTGGAGGCCTACCCCGAAACCCAGCGGGCCAAGGCCTTCCTCGAGGGTGTTTCCTTCGCCACGTCGCGGGGAATGGACAAAGATGCCGACCAGCCTGACGTCGGCCCGCTTGACGCTGACGTGGTCCAATAGCGGGCATTAAATCCGGCGAAAAGCAGTCTGGCGGGCCAGGAAGCCCTGGCCCGCCAGCAATGTCTCAGCCCTTGGGCTGGTCCGTTCCGCCGTCGTCGTCTTTGCTGCCGGTGTCCCCGGCGCCGCCCTGATCACCGGAGGTGTCGTCGAAACCGCCGTCCAGCAGTTTCTGCAGCGCGTCATCCACCTCGCTGTCGCTTGCCTCGGCAAGCTTGCGGCGGGAGCTGAAACCCTTCGGATCATCCAGGTCCTCGGCCGTGGGCAGCAGGTCGGGGTGGTGCCAGATGGCGTCACGGCCCTCGATCCCGCGTTCCTCCTTCAACGTGGCCCACAGGGTGGCCGCGTCCCGCAGCCTGCGCGGACGCAGCTCGAGTCCCACCAGTGAAGCGAAGGCGTGTTCGGCGGGACCGCCCGTTGCCCGCCGGCGCCGCACTGTTTCGCGCAGTGCCCCGGCGGACGGCAGGACCTTCTCCGTGGCGGCCGCGGTCAGTTCATCCACCCAGCCCTCCACGAGGGCCAGCGCGGTCTCGAGCTTTTCCAGTGCCTGTTCCTGGGCGGGAGTCCGCTGTGGCATGAACACGCCCTGCGACAGGGCATCCTGGATGCCTTCCGGGTTGCTGGGGTCAAGGTCGCGGGCGAGTTCCTCGATGCGTGAGGTGTCGATGTGGATGCCGCGGGCGTATGCCTCGATGGCGCCCAGCAGGTGTCCGCGCAGCCAGGGAACCTGTACGAACAGCCGGGCGTGCGCGGCTTCCCGCACGGCCAGGAACAGCCGGATGTCGTTCTCGGGCAGGGACAGGCCCTCGCCGAACGCGGCGACATTGGCCGGCAGGAGTGCCATCTCAAGGTCGGCCAGCGGGACGCCGATGTCGGTGGAGCTCACCACGTCCTTGGACAGGGCGCCGATGGCCTGCCCCAGCTGCATACCGAAGATGGCGCCGCCCATGTTCTGCAGCATCGAGGAGGCGCCGCCCATCATGGACTTCATTTCCTCGGGCATCTGCTCCGTCATGGCGGAGGAGAGCGCATTGGCGATGCTGTTGGCCACGGGTTCTGTCAGCCGCTTCCAGGTGCCCAGGGTGGCCTCCACCCATTCCGCGCGGGACCATGCCTTGCCGATCAGACCGGTGGCGGGCAGGTCGGTGACGGGGTCCAGCCACATCTCGGCGAGGCGGAGGGCTTCATCCACCTCCCGGGACTGCTGGGCAGTGACGGACGGGTCCGCGCTGCCGGCCGCAACCCGCCGGGCATTGTCGTGGGCCAGTGTCCAGTTGACGGGCCCTTCGGACGGTGCGCTCATCATCGCCTGAACCTGGGAGAACATCTGGGCCAGCAGGTTGGGGTCGTCCGGCAGGCCGGCCGCCTTGGCCAGCTCGGCGGGATCGAAGTTTTCCATCCCCTTGCCGCCCATTAGGTTCTGCAGCATTTCGGTCAACGGATCCTTGGGGGTGTCGTCGCCGTTGGACGGATTGAGTGGGTTGGAGGTCATGGTCCCGCCGATCGATGGTGTGACTGTTGATCAACCTTCACGGTACCCCGGTGGGGGTCGGCTGTCTGCCGCCCGCCGCCGTCGTTCGCTCTAGGCAAAGCGCCCCGTCGCACCACCACCGCGTACTGTTGGTGGGGTGACTACAACCCGTGGCGGCCACCCTTCAGAGGACCACGTTCCCGATCTTCCCCCTTTCTCCAAGCCCGGTCCGTTTGGTGCCGGCAGCCCGCCCGAAGGCTCCGGGGCCGGTGGCGGCCAGGCAGTTGAACGCAGCGGCCCCGGCGCGTCCGACGGCGGCGGCACGGGCAGGCGGCTTTCCACCATGATGGTTGCCGGGCTGGCGGCGTTGGGGCTGGGAATTGCCGTGGGTTCGCTTCCGGTGCCGTATGTCATTGAATCGCCCGGGCCCACCTACAACACGCTGGGGGAGAGCCAGGGACATCCGGTCATCAACGTCAGCGGCCGCGAAACGTATCCGGCTGCCGGGAGCCTCGACCTGACCACCGTGTACGTTGACGGTGGCCCCAATGGCCCGGTCAGCATCCTCAACGCATTCTCGGCATGGCTGGACAACTCCAAAGCCGTGTACCCGGTGGAGCTGATCTATCCCACGGGCACAACGAAGGAAGAGGCCCAGGAACAGAGTGCGGTGGCCATGGCCACGTCCCAGGAGAACGCGGTGGCCTCCGCCCTGAATGAACTCGGGATTCCCTTCAGCCAACAGCTCCAGGCCGCGGACCTGTCCAAGGATTCCGCGTCCGCCGGCAGGATCCAGCAAGGGGACATCCTCAAATCCATTAACGGCAGGGACATCACCGCCCTCAGTGTGATCCAGGATGAGCTGGCCTCGGGCAAGGGTGCCCCGGTATCGGTAACGGTGGAACGCGCCGGCCAGCCCGTCACCGTCCAGGTCACGCCCAAGGACAACGGCCAGGGCCGTTTCATCCTCGGTGTCATGTTGAAGTACCTCTTCAGCTTCCCCTTCCAGGTCCAGATCTCCCTGGACAAGGTGGGCGGGCCCAGTGCCGGGCTCATGTTCTCGCTGGGCATCATCGATACGGTTACGCCGGGGGACCTCACCGGCGGAAAACATATCGCGGGTACCGGCACCATCTCGCCTGACGGCAAGGTGGGACCCATCGGCGGCATCGGGCAAAAGATGCGGGGTGCGCGTTCGTCCGGTGCCACCCTTTTCCTGGCGCCCGCCGGCAACTGCAACGAAGTGGCCGGCCACGTTCCCGACGGCCTCCAGGTGGTCCGCGTGGAAAACCTCTCGGAAGCCCGGCATGCCGTGGAACTGGCCGGAAGCGGCCAGGACACATCCGCGCTCCCGGCCTGCTCCAGCAAATAGACTGGGCGCAACTAGACTCACAGGAACTAAGCTTTACCGCCACTCGTGGCACAGTTGACGGACGAAACCAGCCGTTTGACCGGTACCGTACGTCGCTCGCACGCTTCGAATATTTCGACGACCAGCTATGAGGTACCCAGTTTGTCCCGTCCCGCCAGCACCATGTCCACCGGCAGGCCCCCTTCACGACGCGGCGTGCTGACGCCCACCCTGATTATTGTCGCCCTGGTGGTAGTGGGCTTCATTTTCTTCGCCAACGTCTGGACCGACGTCCTCTGGTACCGGCAACTGGGCTTCATCGAAGTCTTCGTCACCGAGAACCTCGCCAAGATCGCCACCTTCGTGGCCGGCTTCGCCATCATGTTCGCGGCTGTCTTCTTTTCGATCCGCATTGCCTACAACGCCCGGCCGGTCTACGCGCCGGACTCCGAAATCAGGGACAACCTCAACCGGTACCAGGCGCAGCTGGAGCCGGTCCGGCGCATCGTCATGGTGGGCCTGCCGGTCCTCTTCGGCCTGTTTGCGGGCAGCGCTGCGGCGAGCCAGTGGCAGAAGGTCCTGCTGTTCTTCAACCAGGTTGGCTTCGGCGAGGCCGATCCGCAGTTCAACATGGACATCAGCTTCTACCTGATGACCCTGCCGTTCCTCGGTTTTGTGACCGGGTTCCTGATCAGCGTGGTGGTGATTGCGGGCATCGCCGGCATCCTCACGCACTACCTGTACGGCAGCATCCGGCTGATGGAGCGCGGCGTGTTCACCAGCCGCGCGGCACAGATCCACATCGCCGTGACCGGCGCCGCCTTCCTGGTGCTCCTCGGCGTCAACTTCTGGCTGGACCGCTACTCTTCCGTCCAGAGCAACGGCGGCCGCTGGGCCGGCGCCCTCTACACGGATGTCAACGCCGTCATCCCCACCAAGGCCATCCTCGCCGTGGCTGCCGTGCTGGTGGCCATCCTGTTCATCGTGGCCGCCGTGATTGGCCGCTGGCGCCTTCCGGTGATCGGTACCGCCATGCTGATCATCACCTCCATCCTGGCCGGGGGCGTCTATCCCTGGGTGATCCAGCAGTTCCAGGTCCGCCCGTCCGAGCAGACGCTGGAAAGCAAGTACATCCAGCGCAACATCGAGAACACACGCAAGGCCTACGGCCTGGACGGCATCCAGGAAACCCGGTACGACGCCACCAACACGGCCAGTACCGGCGCGTTGGCGCCGGACGCCCAGACCACTGCCAACATCCGCCTCCTGGACCCGAACCTGATTTCGGACGCGTTTGCTCAGCTGGAGCAGTACCGCCCGTACTACCAGTTCCCCAAGGCCCTCAATGTGGACCGCTACGAGGTGGACGGCAAGATCCAGGACACCGTGATCGCCGTGCGGGAACTGAATCCCACGAACGTGGCAACCAACCAGCAGGGCTGGCTGAACCAGCATGTGGTGTACACCCACGGCTATGGGGTTGTGGCTGCCAAGGGCAACAAGTTCACGGTTGACGGCAAGCCTGAATTCCTCCAGTCCGGCATTCCGTCCACCGGCGTGTTGGGCAACGATACAACCTACGAGCCGCGGATCTACTTCGGCGAGTCCTCGCCCGAGTACTCGATCGTCGGCGCACCCGACGGCGCCACCCCGCGCGAGCAGGACCGCCCTTCCGGCAAGGAAGGGGAGGGCGAAACCCAGTACACGTTCAAGGGGAACGGCGGGCCCAATGTTGGATCCTTCTTCAACAAGATCCTTTACGCCATCAAGTTCCAGTCCTCGGACCTGCTGCTTTCGGACGGCGTGAACCCGGCGTCGCAGATCCTGTATGACCGCAGCCCCCGCGAGCGTGTCCAGAAGGTGGCACCCTACCTGACCGTTGACGGCGGCGCTTACCCGGCCGTGGTGGACGGCCGGGTCAAATGGATCGTGGACGGCTACACCACCAGCCAGTACTACCCGTACTCGCAGCAGAAGCAGCTCTCGGATGCCACCACTGATTCGCAGACCAGCTCCGGCCGCGCCGTGGCCCTGCCCAACAGCACGGTGAACTACATCCGCAACTCGGTCAAGGCCACTGTGGATGCCTACGACGGCTCGGTCACCCTCTATGCCTGGGACGACACGGACCCGGTCCTCAAGGCCTGGCAGAAGGTTTTCCCCTCATCCCTGAAGCCGTACTCGGAGATGTCCGGCGCGGTGATGAGCCACGTCCGCTACCCGGAGGACCTCTTCAAGGTCCAGCGTGAGCTGCTGGGGCAGTACCACGTGACGGATCCCACCAGCTTCTACAAGAACAATGACGCATGGAGCGTACCTGCCGATCCCACGGTGGATACGGACGTGAAGCAGCCGCCGTTCTACATGTCGCTGCAGATGCCGGACCAGCAGAAGCCTGCGTTCCAGCTGACGTCCTCGTTCATCCCGCAGATCGTCAACGGCAATGCCCGCAACGTCCTGTACGGGTTCCTCGCCGCTGACTCGGATGCCGGGAACCAGGCCGGTGTGAAGGCGGACGGCTACGGCAAGCTCCGGCTGCTGCAGATCCCGCCGGAAACGCAGGTGCCCGGTCCGGGCCAGGCGCAGAACAAGTTCAACTCCGATCCCACTGTTTCGCAGGCACTGAACCTGCTGCGGCAGGGTGCGTCGGACGTGCTGAACGGCAACCTGCTCACCCTGCCCGTCGGCGGCGGCATCCTTTACGTCCAGCCTGTCTACCTCAAGTCCACCGGTGAGACGTCCTATCCCACCCTGCAACGCGTGCTGGTGGCCTTCGGGGACAAGGTGGGCTTCGCGCCAACGCTTGACGCGGCCCTCAAGCAGCTATTCGGTGGTGACTCCGGTGCAGCAGCGGGTGACTCCGCCAACAACGGCCAGGTGCCGGCCGGCCCGGCAGCGCCTGCGACACCGGCCGCAGCGGACGCGAAGGCCCAGCTGAAGGCGGCCCTGGACGAGGCGAATGCGGCCATCCAGTCCGGCCAGTCGGCACTGGCGGCAGGCGACTTCGCTGCCTATGGCGAGGCGCAGAAGAAGGTGGCGGCCGCGCTGAAGAAGGCGATGGATGCAGAGGCCAAGATCCCGGTCACCGCTCCGGAGGCAAGCCCGGCCCCCGCTGCTTCCAGCTCACCCTCGGCAACGCCGTCCCCGTCAGCGGGCCGGTAGCAGGACGGGCACAGCAGCACGACGGCGGCGGCCCGGCATCCGAGCCCCATGGGGGCCAAGGTGCCGGGCCGGCGTAACGGACGTCACGCCGCTTCGATTTGGCCTGCGGTTCACCTCCCGGTAAAGTAGTTATTGCGACGCGGGGTGGAGCAGTTCGGTAGCTCGCTGGGCTCATAACCCAGAGGTCACAGGTTCAAATCCTGTCCCCGCAACTGAGGAAAGGCCCGGACATTGGAAACAATGTCCGGGTCTTTTGCTTTCTCCGCTGGAGCCGCCGGGACCGTCGTCGAACCCCAAGGGGGCCTGGTGGATGTGTGGTCAGGCCGGCCGTGAAAGTAGGGTAGTGTTGATCAAGCGACGCGGGGTGGAGCAGTTCGGTAGCTCGCTGGGCTCATAACCCAGAGGTCACAGGTTCAAATCCTGTCCCCGCAACTTATGAAGGCCCCGACCGGCAGTTACGCCGGCCGGGGTCTTTCTTTTCCTTGGATGCGCACAGTTCCTAGTATTCTCTTTCGAAGGGTCCCGCGATCTGCGGGCTGCCCCAGTCATTCTTGAGAGGTATGTTGTTCGATGGCCACACCCACGAAGAAACCCGGCGCCGCGACGGGTAAGCGGTCCCGGCTCTACTGGGCGGTTCCTGCTGTCCTCGTGGCGCTGGTCCTGGTGGTTCTGGCGGCCAGGCTGGTCGTGGGACTGCCCGCCGTCGCGTCCTTTGTCACCGACTACCCGGGCCAGTCGGCACTGCCGGCCGGCGCCCCGGTGGGATTCCCCGCGTGGCTCGCCTGGCAGCACTTCCTCAACGCCTTCTTCCTGCTCCTGATCATCCGCACCGGATGGCAGGTGCGGACCACCACACGGCCCAGCGGGCACTGGACCCGGAACAACAAGGGCCTGATCCGCACCAGGAACGCGCCCACCAAGATCAGCCTTGAACTGTGGTTCCACCTGACGCTGGACGCCCTGTGGATCCTGAACGGGCTCGTCTTTGCCGTGCTGCTGTTCGCCACCGGGCAATGGATGCGCATCGTCCCCACCAGCTGGGACGTCTTCCCCAACGCCCTGTCGGCCGCGCTGCAATACGCCTCGCTGGACTGGCCCACGGAAGACGGCTGGATCAACTACAACGCGCTGCAGCTCCTGGCTTACTTCGTGACGGTCTTCCTCGCCGCTCCGCTGGCGTTCATCACGGGCCTGCGGATGTCCTCCGCCTGGCCAAAGAAGGCTGCCGGCCTGAACAAGGCCTACCCGATCGAATGGGCCCGCGCCGTCCACTTCCCGGTGATGATCTACTTCGTGGCCTTCATCGTGGTCCACGTCTTCCTGGTGCTCACCACGGGTGCACTGCGGAACCTGAACCACATGTACGGGGTCCGGGACGACGACGGCTGGTTCGGCTTCTGGGTGTTCCTGGCCTCCGTGGCCGTCATGGCGGCCGCGTGGTTCCTGGCCCGCCCGGTCTTCCTGCGGCCCATCGCCTCCCTCATGGGCAAGGTCAGCCGCTAAGGCCACCCGGCACCCCACAGCCGGGGCGGCTCAGCCGTCCTTGAGCTGCTGGTAGGCAGCCAGCGCCCGTTCCCGGGACTGAGGAAGCTCCACAAGGGGCTCCGGGTAGTCCGGGACCCCGGTCTTCCAGGGCTCGTGGATGGACTTGCTGTCCAGGTCCGCGAGCTCCGGAACGAACTCGCGCAGGTACCGGCCGCCGGCGTCGAATTTCCTGCTTTGGGTGACGGGATTGAAGATCCGGTAGTACGGCGACGCGTCCGCGCCGGAACCGGCCACCCACTGCCAGTTGGCCGGATTGCTGGCGGCGTCGGCGTCCACCAGCGTGTCCCAGAACCATTGCTCTCCAATCCGCCAGTCGGCCAGCAGATTCTTCACCAGGAACGAGGCCGCGGCCATCCGCACCCGGTTGTGCATCCAGCCGGTCTGCCAGAGCTGCCGCATCCCGGCGTCCACCAGGGGGTAACCCGTGCGTCCCTGCTGCCAGGCCGCGAGCTCACTCCTGCCCGGCTGCTGCCAGGCGAACCGGTCGAATTCGGGCCGGTAGTTGCGGGTGGCCAGGTCCGGGTTGTTGTACAGCAGCTGCCAGCAGAATTCCCGCCAGCCAAGCTCCGAGCGGAAAATTCCGACGTCGGCCGGCACCTTATGCGGGAAACGTTGGCGGATCTCACGCCACACCCGGAACGGGCTGACTTCGCCGAAACGCAGGTGGGGTGACAGGCGGCTGGTTCCCTCGATGCCGGGCAGGTTCCGTCCGGTTCCATATTCCTCGGCAGGGCCGTCCAGGAAGTCCGCCAGCCGGTGGCGCGCGCCTTCCTCGCCGGGAATCCAGGTGGCGGAGAGGCCGCCGCTCCAGTCGGGGGAGGAGGGGAGCAGCCGCCAGCTGTCGAGGTCGTCGCCGGCCTGGAGACGGCCGCCCTGCGGGGGTCCCGGGATCCGGGCCGGAGGCTCCTGGGGGTCCCGGACCTCCTGGCCGGCAAGGCATGCCCGCCAGAAAGGAGTGAACACCTTGTAGGGGCCGCCGGAGCCGGTCTTGACCGTCCAGGGCTCGAACAGGAGGTTTGCCTGGAAGCTTGACGCCTCCAGGCCGTTCTCCCCGGCCCACTCCTTGACCGCGGCGTCGATGCTGCGCTCGGGTTGACCGTACCGCCGGTTCCAGAACAAGTGCGTTGCTCCGGCGTGCACAGCCACTTCCTTAATCACCCGCCCGGCCGGCCCCCGGCGAAGGAGCAGCCGCGAGCCGCGGGCCTCGAGGGAGGAAGCCAATCGTGCCAGTGAGTGGTGCAGCCACCACCGGGTTGCACCGCCCAGCGGCCGGATGCCCGCAGATTCTTCATCCAGGACGTACACCACTGTCACCGGCAGGCCCAGCGCGGCGGCGGAGTTGAGGGCGGGGTTGTCATCCAGGCGAAGGTCATCGCGCAGCCAGACCAGGGCGGTCTCTTCAGAGGAGGTCATGGCTCCACGCTACACACTGCGGACATGCCGGTGTCCGGGACCACGGGGTCCCGGCCACCGCCTGGTTTCGACTGTGTGGTGCTGGCTGGCCTTAGAGCTTGTCGAAGTCCGCTTCCTCCACGGTTGCCTCGGACTCCGCGGCGTTGGCGGCGCCGAGGGCAGGTTTGGCGCCGCCGGCCTTCAAAGCGGCCAGCCGGGCCTCGATCTCCGTCTGCTCGCCAAGGTCCTCCAGCTGGTTGAACTGGGCATCCAGGCTGGACGCTGCCAGTTCCTCCTGGCCGCGGACCCTGGCCTCTTCGCGGCGGATCTTTTCTTCGAAGCGTCCCACTTCGCTGGTGGGGTCCATGATGTCGATGCTCTTGATGGCGTCGTGCACCTGGGACTGCGCCTCTGCCGTCTTGGACCTGGCCACCAGTTCGTTGCGCTTGCTGGTCAGCTGGTTGAGCTTGTTCTTCATCTGGTCCAGGCCGGTCTTCAGCTTGTCCACCACCTCGCGCTGGGAGGCGATGCTCGGCTCTGCGCCCTTGGCTTCGTTCTCGGCCGCCATCTGCCGCTGCAGGGCGACCTTTGCCAGGTTGTCGAACTTCTCGGCGTCGGCGACGTCGCCGGCGGCGCGGAACTCGTCAGCCTTGCGGGAGGCGGCCAGTGCCTTGTTCCCCCAGTCGCGGGCGTTCTTGACGTCTTCGTTGTAGTCGTCTTCCAGCATGCGGAGGTTGCCGATGGTTTGCGCCACGGCGGACTCGGCTTCGGCGATGTTGTTGGTGTAGTCGCGGACCATCTGGTCCAGCATCCGCTGCGGATCCTCGGCGTTGTCCAGCAAGGAGTTGATATTGGCCTTTGCCAGCTGCGCGATCCGGCCGAAAATGGACTGCTTAACCATGGTGTTTGCCTTTCGTCCTGCTCTGTGTTGACCACTGACGTCCGTGAACAGTGGTGTCGTGCTTCTGTCCGCCCGCCGGGTTCTCCAGCGTGTTCCGACGGAAGTGTTTAGAAACTGCCGGAGTCTCCGCCGCCGAAATCACCGCCGCCAAAGCCGCCGTCCCCGCCGAAGCCGCCGCCTCCACCGCCATCACCCCAGCCGCCGCCGCCGCCCCAGCCGCCGTGGCCACCGTTGAGGATTGAGTTGATCAGGATGCCGCCCAGGATGGCGCCGCCCAGTCCGCCGCCGCCTCCGCCGCCGAACATGCCGCCACGGCCGAAGCCCTGGTTGGCATAGCCGTCAAAATGCTCGACGTCGGCCTGGGCCAGCTGTGCGGCCTGTGCTGCCAGGGCGTGGGCCTGCTGCGCGTAGGTAAGCGCGGTGACGGGGTCGGTGCGGGCAATGGAGAGTGCGTAGTCGAGGTTCCGCTGCGACTCCGCAAGCCTGGTGCGTGCCTCGGTGCCCACCCCGCCGCGGCGCGCGGTGATGTAATCGGAGGTGGCACTGATCTGGGCCTGGGCGGACATGATGGTCTGCTGCAGCGACGCCTGTGCGCGGCGGGCCTGCTCCTGCTGGTCCCGGATCCCGGTCAGGGCCTGGTCCAGGGACTGGTGCGCGGTTTCCACCCTCTGCAGGGTGGCGATGGGGTCAATCTTTCCACCCTGGATTTCGGTCTTCACCTGGGCAAGGGCGGCCTCCACCGCTGCCACTGGACCGGCCAGTTCGGCGTGGGTGCCGGACTGGATCATGGCCTTTGCCTGGGCCAGGTCCTGGGACGTATCCACCACCGCCGCTTCGAGGCCGTTGCGGGCCTGGTCGAGATTGGCGGCGACCTTGGCGATGGCATCCAGCAGGACGTTGGTCTGGTGCAGGCTTTCTTCGGCTGCGCGAACGGCCACTGCCGCCAGGCTGCTCTCGCCCTCGCCGAGCTTCTGCTGCGCGGTTTCGGAGGCGTTCTGGACGAACGCCAGCCGTTCCTTGGCCTGCACGATGTTGTCCGAGACCTGGGTCAGCGCACTGTCGGCGTACTTTGACCGCATGGCGGCAAGGGACTGCTCCGCGCTGGCGATCTTGGCGTCCGCTTCGCGGGCTCCGGTGTTGACCGCCGCAAGGGCCTGCGGTGCGTTCTTCTCCAGCTCACGCAGGGAGTCAAAGTCCGCCTTCTGCTCCTGCAGGGAGGCGAGGGCGGCTTCCGAGCGCCGGATGATCTCGCCCAGCCAGGTCCGCTGCTGCTCCTCGGTGTCCGGAATGTGGTCGTCCAGCTGCTGCTGAAGCTTGAAGGACTCCGTCATGTGGGCCTTCGCTTCCGCCAAAGCTTTGGTGAAGTTTCCGACGGCGGCATCACCGTACTGTGCCTGGGCAAAGCCGAGTTCCTGCTCGCTGGACTTGATGGCGTCATCCGCTTCGATGAGCAGGGATCCGCTCTTCCGGCGGAGTTCCTCCACGCTCAGTGACGCCAGCGGGTCCAGTTCTGCGCCCTGGGGGCCGTAACTTCCAGTGGACGCATCCTTGCCGGCGGCCTTCTTTCGCCGGTTCCGGTAATACAGGTACGCACCGCCGCCGGCCACCACCACGCCGGCACCCACCAGGATGCCCGCGCCGGCCCCGTCACCGGATGACACATTGCCGCTGCCGCCGCCGGCAGCATCGCCGATGGCTGAGGCGGTATCGATGGCAGCCTGCGCGAAGTCGCGCTTGCCCGCCCCGAGGTTGGCGGCGACAGCGTTCTGGGTGATGTTGCTGCGCTTTGAGTAAATGGAACTGGCGGAATTGGGCGAGAAGTAGTACTTGCCCTGCTCGGTGGCGATGGCAAGAATGGCGTCTGCTTTGCCCATTCCCTTGGCCTGCGCCACCGCATTGCTCCAGGCTGCGGGATCAGTGGGGTTCTCGAACGACTTAACCGTGACCACGTACAGGTTGTACTTGTGGTCCTTCAGCAGCTTCTGGATGGCGTCCTGGACCTCGCCCTTCCGGCTGCCCAGGACGTTCGCGTCATCAACAATGTTGGTGCCGGAGGGGATGGTGACCGGGTTTTCGGCCCAGGCGGCGCCGGCGGGTACCGCCAGCAGCCCGGCAAGGCCGATCACGGCGAGGAAACGTTTGAACTTTGACCGCATGTGCAACCCTTCAGCACGCCTGACACCGATTCGGGACGAATCAGTCGTCGAATCCAACAGCGCCCCCACGCTTGGTGTGAAGCCGCAGGTCGCTGTGGCAATTCATCTTTGATTCTATGGTGCACCCCACAGCCAGTCCATGACGGCGAATATGCCCCCAGCGAAACGCCCCGCCCTCCAGAAGGACATGACCGGAACGTTCAGGAAGCTCTCAGCAAACATCCGAGCTTGTTCCAGCGGGACGGTCCATAGTTAATGGCAGACGAGGATGAAAGGAAGTCCCATGACTGAGAATCAAACCCCAGGACCGGTCCCGGAGGACAGCCACGCGGGCAACCGGAACCCGTGGCAGCGGCAGGGCCAGCAGCAGGACGCGCAGCAGCCCGGTGACCGGCAGGTGGCCACTCAGTATGGGAACGGGACCGCGGACCAGGAGCCCGGCGGCTACAGCGGTGCGGAGCAGCGCGACCACACCCAGGAGTTGCCCGGAGCTCCACGTCCGGTGTATCCGCAGCGCCAGCCGTTTTACGGCCAGTCCGGATACTATGGCCAGCAGCAGCACCACGAAGGCCAGCCCGTTCACGGCGGGGGCCCCGGCACGCCGAACGGCAACGCCGGCTACACCCCCAATCCCAAGGACGCGCCGCGCCGGAAGGCAACCTTTGGCGTCGGTACCCTCGTGGCCAGCATCCTGGCAGCAGGCCTTGTGGGAGGCGGCGTGGCTACGGTGGGTGCCGGCGAACTGTTTGGGAACACCGGGTCCAGCACTTCAACCGTCGGCAGCAACAGCCAGCCCGGCACGGTCATCGTCAACAACAAGGACGACGTCAACGCCATTACCGCGGCTGCCGTGAAGGCCTCGCCCAGCGTCGTCACCATCAGTGCCACCAGCGGCAGCTCAGGGGGCACGGGTTCGGGCATCGTCCTTGACGACCAAGGCCACATCCTGACCAACACCCACGTGGTGACCCTCGATGGCCAGACTGCCAATGCCACCCTCGAAATCCGGACCAGTGACGGAAAGGTCCTGCCGGCAAAGCTGGTGGGCACCGACCCCCTGTCCGACCTCGCCGTCATCAAGGTGGACGACACGTCAAGCCTGACCCCTGCCACCCTCGGTGATTCCTCCAAGCTGAACGTGGGTGATACGGCCATCGCCATCGGTTCCCCGCTGGGGCTGACCGGAACGGTCACGGACGGCATCGTGTCCACGCTCAACCGGACCATCAGCGTTGCATCGTCCGCAGCCCCGAAGGGCGGCGACAACAGCCAGGGCGGCGACCAGGGCTTCCAGTTCGCCCCTCCGGGCGGCGGCCAGAGCCAGCAAAGCGCGGGCGAGGGATCCATCGCCATCAACGTCATCCAGACTGATGCTGCCATCAACCCTGGCAACTCCGGCGGCGCCCTGGTGAACAGCAAGGGCGAGATCATCGGCGTCAACGTCGCCATTGCTTCCGCGGGCTCCGGGACGTCCACTTCCCAGAGCGGCAACATCGGCGTGGGGTTCAGCATCCCGATCAACAACGCCAAGCGCGTCGCCCAGGAAATCATCGACACCGGCAAGGCCTCGCACGGCCAGCTGGGTGTCAGCGTCAAGGCCAAGACGTCGGGTGCCTCCTCCGAATTCTCGGTGGGGGCCGACGTGGCAACCGTTGACCCCAACTCTGCCGCAGGAAAAGCCGGTATCAAGGTCGGTGACGTCATCACCAAGTTCAACGACCTCACCATCGGCGAACCGAACCAGCTGACCGCGGCCGTCCGCGAACAGCCGGCGGGCTCCACCGTGAAGATCACGGTCCAGCGCAGCGGCAAGGAACAGACATTCGACGTCACGCTGGGTGCCGCAGCCAGCTGAGGCCAGGCAGCAACATCGTGCAGCAATGACGACGGCGGCGTTCCCATCCAAGGGGGCGCCGCCGTCGTCATGCTGAGCCACGGTGAGGGCCTGACACAGGCGTTAACGGAAGAGGGCGCAGGGGCGCGCCGATATGGTTAGCTAGGAGCTACCCGCCTGCCGGGCATTCCGCGGCCATGACCCACCCGGCTGGCTGTCCACAAGCATGGAAGGCTGCTGTAAACACAGTGGAAGAGACATTGAAGATCGTAGTCCTGGTCAAACATGTACCGGACGCCCAGTTCGACCGTCATCTCAACGGTGAGGGCAACACGGTGGACCGCGACGAAAGCATTCTGTCCGAGCTTGACGAGTACGCCCTCGAGGCAGCGCTGCAGCTGGCCGAGGCGAGGGGCGGGAGCAAAGCGGGCAACCAGGTCATCGCCCTGAGCATGGGACCCTCCGGAGCCGTCAACGCCGTCAAGAAGTCGCTGCAGATGGGCGCCACCGAGGGCGTTCATCTGACGGACGACGCCCTGGCCGGCTCGGACGCCGCGGCCACGTCGCTTGCGCTCGCAGCGGCCGTCCGCCACCTGGGCGACGTGGACCTGGTCATCACCGGCATGGCCTCCACCGACGGTGAAACCTCGCTTGTCCCGGCGCAGCTGGCGGAGCGGCTCGGGCTGCCCCAGGTGACCTTTGCCTCCACGCTGGAGGTCGACGGCGGCCGGCTGACGGCCCGCCGCGACGCCGACACCTCCTCGGAGACCGTAGAGGCGCCGCTGCCCGCCGTCGTATCCGTGACGGACCAGATCAACGAGCCCCGGTACCCCAACTTCAAGGGAATCATCGCAGCCAAGCGCAAGAGCATCACCACACTGTCCCTGGCCGACATCGGTGTGGACCCCGCCCAGGTCGGCTTCGCCGGTTCCTGGACCAGCGTGGCCAGCGCGGAACAGCGGCCGCCCCGGACTGCAGGGACCATCATCACCGACGAGGGCGACGCCGGCATCAAGCTGGTTGACTTCCTGGCCGCCCAGAAGCTGCTCTAAGAGGGACATCGACATGGCAAAAGTACTCGTATTCATCGACAACCCCGGCGAATCGCTCAAGAAGAGCAGCCTTGAGCTGCTGACCCTGGCCCGTTCCCTGGGCGGGGGCGCCGTGGCGCTCAACGGAGACCTTTCCGACGGCGCCGCAGCCACCTTCGCCGAATACGGCGTGGAAAGCATCCTGCGCCCGTCTGCCCAGGACCTGGATGACTTCCTGGTGGCACCCAAGGCCGCCTACGTGGCCGCCGCGGCTGAAGCCAGCGGCGCCGGCATCGTGCTGCTGGACAACTCGCCCGAAGGCAAGGAGATCGCGGCGCGGGCGGCTATCCGGTTGAACGCCGGGGTCATTACTGACGTGGTGGCCGTGGACCCGGACGGCACTGCCCACAAGTCCGTCCTGGCCGGCTCGTACAACACGGACTGCAAAGCCACCACCCCGGTTTCCGTGCTGACCCTGAAGGCCAACAACGTCACCCCGGAACCTGCCCCTGCACCCACAACGCCCGAAACAGCGACGGTTGAGGTCCCCGCGGTGGCTGCAGCCGCCCGGATCACGGCCCGTGAGCAGAAGGTGGCCAGCGGCCGGCCCGACCTCACGGACGCACGGATCGTGGTTGCCGGCGGACGCGGCATGGACGGCGACTTCGGCCCGGTGGAAGAGCTGGCCGATGCCCTCGGTGCCGCCGTGGGCGCCTCCCGTGCCGCCACGGACGCGGGCTGGATCAGCCACGATGCCCAGGTGGGGCAGACCGGCAAGACAGTTTCCCCGCAGCTGTACATCTCCGCAGGCATCTCCGGCGCCATCCAGCAAAAAGCCGGAATGCAGACGTCCAAGGTCATCGTTGCCGTGAACAAGGATGCCGAGTCCCCGGTCTTCGAGATTGCGGATTTCGGCATCATCGGCGATGTGTTCGAAGTCCTCCCGCAGGCCACCGCCGAGATCAAGAAGCGAAAAGGCTGAATCGTTGACTGCCTCCCACGGGCAGGCAGGGAGCCCGTTCAACCCGGACATACACCGGGTTGGGCGGGTGCTCTGTTTTGCGGCCCACCCTGACGACATCGATTTTGGCGCAGCCGGCACCGTTGCCGCCTGGACGGCGGCCGGCGTGGAGGTCAGCTACTGCATCATGACCGACGGCGACGCCGGCGGCTTCGACCCGGCGCACCGCGCGGACATCATCGCCATGCGCGACGCCGAGCAGCGCCGTGCCGCGGAACTGGTGGGCGTCACCGACATCCACTACCTTCACCAGCGGGACGGGTACCTCGAGCCGTCGCACGAGGTGATGAAAGGGGTGGTGCGGCTGATCCGGGAACTCCGTCCCGACGTCGTCCTCGCCATGCATCCGGAACGGAACTGGCAGCGGATCCAAAAGAGCCATCCCGACCACCTGGCCGTGGGGGAAGCGGTAACACGTGCCGTGTATCCCGCGCTCGAGAACCCGTTCGCCTACCCGGAACTGGCCGAAGCCGGCCTGGCAGCCTACAAGCTGCCGTGGCTGTGGCTTTACGCCGGACCCGAGGAACGGGAGAACCACTTCGTGGACGTCACCGCCCAGGTGGACGCCAAGCTGGCCGCCATCCATGTCCACGTCAGCCAGCATCCTGACGTGGCTGCCATGGAAGCCGCCGTCCGGCAGGGTATGCGGCTCAATGCCGCACGGGCCGGGCTGCCGGAGGGGCGCAGCGCGGAAGCCTTCCACGTGGTGGCAATCAACGGGCCCGGGACCATCGCAGGCTTTTGAGTTGGTAAAGCGCCCCCGGTTCCTTCCTCAGGAAGGAAACCGGGGGCGCTTTACTGTTTGACGGCTGATGCCGGGGCCGGGTCAGGCTCCCAGCGGGGCTGCCGCCACCGTGGGCAGGGTGGGGGCCTTGGACCCGCCCGCCGGCTCAACAGTGATTCCCAGTGAAGCGGCCGAGTGGATGCCCTGGACCACCGCAGGCTTGGACAGGGCCTGTTCGTCCATGAGGCCCTGCGACACCGGTGCGGAGCCGTCCTTGGGGATCAGCCACATCTGGTAGACCTTGCCCGCCGGGGGAGCGGGCACGCCGCTCATCTTCACTACGGCCGCGTCCTCCGATGCTGAAATCAGGAGGGTGGCCTTGCCGCCGCCCACCACGTTCACGGAAGCTTCGCGAAGGTCCCCGGCCCTGGCCACCTGGTTGACCGGATCGTTTTGGTCGGCAATGTAGGCGCCAACGCCCACGCCGCCCAGGGCAATGGCTGCTGCAGCTGCCACGCCGACCAGCCAGCGCCGGGCGCCGGAAGCGCCGCGCCGGTCCTCCCGGCGCTTGCGGGCCTGCGCCAGCTCATCGCGTGCGTCCGGCCCTGCAGGCTTGCCTTCAAATGGGGTGGGCGGGGTGCCTGCGGCCGGTACGGCTCCACCGGGCAGCCCCTCCTGCCCGGGGAATTGGGCAGGAAGCTGCGCAATGATCCGCTCGAAGAGGTCCGACGGGGGTTCTTCCTCCACCCGGAAAGTGCGCGCCAGCGCCTCGCGGGACTGCCGGACGCGGTCCAGGAAGGCCAGGCGCTCCGCTGCCGGGGCCGTGGAGATGTACTGGTCAATGGCGTCGCGTTCCTGCTCCGTGACCGCATCCAGGGCGTAGAGCTCGGCCAGGTCAACGGCGCGGCCTGACGCAAGGTCCATGGCGACAGTGTCGCCGAAGGAACCCGAACGTCCACTGCGCCCTTCGTCCATACCGCTCATCTCAACTCACCCCCAAACAGGTCTTCAATCGGATCAGTCCATCGCGGATGCGGGACTTGATGGTGGGCACGGCTGCGTTCAGCCGTTCGGCGACCTCCCGGTAGGTGAGGCCGCCGTAGTAGGCAAGGCGCACGGATTCCTGCTGTGTTTCGGTCAGCGTCCCCAGGCAGCGGACCACCGCCTCAGCCTCAAGCCGGCTGCCCACTTCGTCGGAAACACTGTCGTGGTCGATGTCCTGCGTGCTGGCCCCGTACCTGGCTTCCCTGTCGGTGGAAGACTGCGACGAGCGCACCTTGTCCACGGCCCGCCGGTGCGAGATGGTCATCAGCCAGGAAAGCGGGCTCCCTGCCTGCGGATCGAACTTCGCCGCGTTCTGCCAGACCTGCAGGAAGACTTCCTGGGTGGTGTCCTCGCTGAGTTCGGGATCGATCAGGACGCGCCGTGCCATGCCGAAGACCCTGCGGGACGTCAACTGGTAGAACTCGGCGAACGCCGCCTGGTCTCCGCGGGCGATGCCCGCGAGCAGGATTGACAGGCGTTGGCTGAGGTCTGCCGGCGGGTCAGTCACCGCGGCGGAGCCCTCGGAATTTGGCGCGTTGGGAGTTTCCATTAAGTCCAAGCATAAGTCTCCGGGCGGCGAATCCTGAGCACTGCCGTGCCGGTTGCGGCTTGCCTGCCTGGATCCTGACTCCAGTAGTGTCACCTGCCGCTCCTTGCTCCGCTCGAATGTCGTCAAGAGTCATTCGAGGCCGGAGGCGGGGCGGATGGGACGGCGGCTGAAGAATTTGCATGGCTCCTGGGAGGGGACGCCGGTCCGGACGACTGCTACAGCCTGGCCCCCGCAAAACCTTGCTGGCGCCAGGCCTCATACACGGCAATCGAGGCGGCGTTTGCGAGGTTCAGGGAACGCAGGGCCGGCAGCATGGGCAGGCGCACGGTGGCCGTTACATGGGGGTCGGTCTTCAGTTCCGCCGGCAGTCCCACGGATTCACGGCCGAACATCAGTACATCACCGGGACGGTAGGTGATGTCCGTGTAGCTGGTGGTGCCGTCAGAGGTGAAGGCGTAAACGTTCCCGGGCTGAAGGTGCTCCCAGGCGGCTTCGATCGACTTGTGCACAGTGACGACGGCGAGGTCGTGGTAGTCGAGGCCCGCCCGGCGGAGTTTTGCGTCAGAGAAGTCGAACCCCAGGGGTTCCACAAGGTGCAGCTCTGCGCCGGTGATTGCGGCAAGGCGGATGGCGTTGCCGGTATTGCCGGGGATTTCTGGGGCATGGAAAAGGATGCGGAACACCTCCCCATCCTAGCGATCCGTTCTTAGTGCATTCCCCGCAGCAGCCTTGCGAGGACCGGAACGTTGACGGTGTTCGGGGCAGGGCCCGATGCCAGGAACTCCTTCAGGCCGCGCACCATGCCGGCGGCATTGACGATCTGGACGGTCTCCAGGGCGCCCGCGGGGCGCCGGTGGTGGTCGATCACGGGTTCGTGGAGGTTGCCGTCCGGGCTGTGCACCACGGTCCATCCGGTGACGTTGAGCTCGGGAAAGATGTCCTGCATGGCCCACACCACGCGGGCGAGCTGCGGTGGTGCCACCGCGCGGCCGCCGTGGTTGAGGGTCCGGCCGTCCCATGCATAGGCGCCCTTGGGCAGCAGCATGGAGTTGACCAGGGCCAGCCGGTAGCCGGACAGGACCGCGTGGTCGATGTGGCTGTTGTCCGCGGGCGACTGCAGGCCGTTGATGAGCCGGGCGGCCGGGATGGCCGGAAGCACCTGCCGGGTCATGAGCTGAACGGTGCGCATCTCTCGCTGGATGCGGGCCTCGGCACCGAAGATACCCCGTTTCCGCGGCATCCCGTGTACCTGTTGGCGGGCCTGGGCAAGGGGAATGAGCGGGACCGTGGAGCCGGCTGCCTCGTACGGCGGAACGTAGACCGGCGGGTCGCCTGCGGTGTTCCTGCCGTTGTCCGGCCTGCGGACGGTGGCAGAGGCCCGGCTTCCGGCGGCGGGCGCATCAAAGTGGGCGCCGCCGTCGGACGTGTCACGGACCGCACCCGCGCCATAGGTGCGGTCGTAGGCTTTCCGGCGCTGCGGATCGATGAGGGTCTCGTACGCGGCGGTCACCCGGCGGAAGGTTGCGGCGTCACCCCCGTGGTCCGGGTGTGCCGCCCTGGCAGCGCGCCGGTACGCCACCTTGATTTCCTTTTCGGTGGCGGTGACGGCCACGCGAAGGACCTGGTAGTGGGAGCTGCTGCTCTCGGTCAAGATCTTCCTTTTCTTGATGCGCGGCGTCTTAATTCTCCGCAGGGAAAGCAAAGTGCCCGCCCAGTCTAGCCAGCACGGTTGATGGGCCTGCCGTAACAACGAATGTCCGGGGCTTCCAGGTTCCCGGCGGACGGCGTCTAGACTCTTGCCTGCGCGGCCGGACACCGGCCGAAGGGGATGCGACGGACTGGAGACGGATATGCCGACGACGGCGGGACGGGCCGGCAGGGCATGGAACCGGGGAGTGCGGCCCGCCATTGCAGGCCTGGTTGCGGTGCTTCTTGGCGGCTGCAGCGTGGACGTCCGGGATCCTTCCGTGCCTGCTGCCCCTGCCAGCACGCCCGTTCTGTCCACGCCAACCATCACCCCGGGCCACGACGCCGCTGCAGTGGCGGGACGGGACCTGCCCTTTGCCGCCGGTGGCACCTTGGCGCCCGGGGTGCCGGTGGGAATTTCTGACGGGCTGAAGGACGTGCCCGGCTGGAAGGTCACCAAGGACAACGTGTCGGACGCCAGCGAATACGTCAAGGCGGATGGGTGCGTTGTCGCCGCACGGGTCAGTACAGGCCAGGGGCCGCTGGTCCGCGGCGATGACCGTGAATCGTCTGTCGCCCTTTTCCAGTACCTGGACGCCACCATCCAGCCCTCGTACCTGAAGACCGGGACTTTGCGGTGGGGTGGTACCCCCGAGGCTCCCGGCAAGAATGTGGAAGTGCTGGCGCTGGAGCAGACGGCTCCCGGCGGAAGGTCCACCGCCGTGCTGGCGAGGGTCTTCGGCACCGCAGGCTCCTCGGCCTATATATCCGTGTCCTGCCCGGATCCGGCCACCTTGGCCACGGCGCGCGACGAGGTGGTCCGCTACCTGCCGTTGCTGCCTCCGTCTGCTTGAGCCCGGACAGCGTGCATGCATGGGCCCTGTTGCAGGGCTGGGGCGCGGGGTCCGGCTCGTAAAACCGCCGGCGGCTGGAGGGCTCAGCTGCCGGCGGCTTTGGGTGTGCACAACGCTCCGCGCCGTGAGTAATGCTGTGCGCTGTCTGTAGTGCTTGCGCCTGGCCGGCGCCAGCGGCGTCAGGCAGCAGTTCGGCTGGTCCCCATCGACAGCCGGTTAAGGGCCAGCGCGCCGACCAGCAGCCCGAAGTCCCGGAGGGCCACGTCGTAGAAACTTCCCAGCAGGAGCAGGTTGATGATGATCCCTGCCAGCCACGCCGCCACGAGCAGCGAACCATACTTCGGCCGGACAGCCACGACGATGCCCGCGATGATCTCCACTGCGCCGACGATGTACATGAAGGTCTGGGGCGGCAGCGGCACCACCGCTGTTGCCTGGGGCGCCAGGTAGATGGTCCAGTCAGTCAGGATGTTCGTGAACTTGTCCAGGCCGAAAAGGACCGGGGCAACGGTGAAGACGGTACGCAGCAGCACGAACGCCTGCCGGGCCGCCGGCATGGTGGTTGATGCGTGCTGGGCCCGCACTGCCGATGCTGATTTCATGGTGTTCTCCTTCTAAAAGTAGGTATTCCCATTTTAGAAAGCGCACGTTCTATAATCAATAGATCTTGACTTTGGATTGGTGGGCATTATGTACCGACTTCCCTGGGCTGACAGGATTGCTGCCGTTGCCTCGCTGACGGACGCCAAGAGGCTGCATCTTTTCGAGCTCGTGGCATCATCACCACGGCCGCTGGGGCGCGACGATGTTGCCGAGGCCGCAGGCATGGCCCGCAGCACAGTGTCATTCCACCTGGACAGGCTGGTCCAGGACGGTTTGCTGGCCGTGGAGTTCCACAAGCCCGCAGGAAGGACGGGGCCGGGCTCCGGCCGCCCCGCCAAGATGTACCGGACAGTGGGGAGTGAAATCGGTGCGTCGGTGCCGGACCGGAACTATGACCTTGCCGGGGAACTCATGGCGGCCGCAATCGAAGCCTCCCAGGCCGACGGCGCGCCTGTGGCTGAGTCGCTCCGCGCGGCCGCCTTCCTGAAGGGCCGGGAACTGGCGGAAGCGGCGGGGGACCTGGAAGAGTTCCTGACCGAATCGGGCTACCAGCCAGAGCACGACGGCGAGGGCGGTTACCTGCTTCCCAACTGCCCGTTCCACCGCCTGTCGCGGGCACATGCGGCAGTGGTGTGCGATATGAACGGCGCCTTCCTGCGCGGGGCCGCGGTGGGGTGTGGCAGTCCGGAAGAGCGCGTTGCCCCGGCTGCCGGCGCCGGCCATTGCTGCGCGAGGATTACCGGCGGGGACTGACCGGCTCCCCGGGGATGCGGCGGCAGGCCACGATAGAATTGGAGGATGCCCGCCTACCTCGACCATGCCGCCACCACTCCGCTGTCCGCAGCGGCGCTCGCCGCCCTGACGCGTGAACTGGCCCGGACCGGGAACCCGTCGTCGCTTCATGGATCGGGACGCCGGGCGCGCCGTGCCGTTGAGGATGCGCGCGAGGTGATCGCAGCGGCCGCGGGAGCCCACCCCTCCGAGGTAATTTTCACCTCCGGAGGCACCGAATCGGACAACCTCGCAGTGAAGGGCATGTACTGGTCCCGCGTGGCAGAGGACCCACGCCGGCGCCGCATCCTTTGCTCCGCCGTCGAACATCATGCGGTGCTGGACACCGTCGAATGGCTCGAACGCCACGAGGGTGCCGACGTGACATGGCTGCCGGTGGACGGCAAGGGTGTCCTGGACCTCGACGTCCTCGAAGCCGAGCTCGCGCGCGACCCCGCCGCCGTGGCCCTGGTGACCGTGATGTGGGCGAACAACGAGGTGGGCACCATCCAGCCCATCCACCGGGTGGTTGAGCTGGCCCATGCCGCCGGCGTCCCCGTGCACTCGGACGCCGTCCAGGCATTCGGCTCCGTCCCGGTGCACTTCAAGGAATCGGGCCTGGACGCGATGTCCATCTCCGGACACAAGATCGGCGGCCCGGTGGGCGTGGGCGCACTCCTGCTGGGCCGCGCTGTCAAACTGACGCCGGTACAGCACGGCGGCGGCCAGGAACGTGACGTCCGCTCCGGCACGCTGGACACCGCCTCCATCGCTGCCTTCGCTGCCGCCGCGGAGGCCGTCACCGCCGGGCTGCCGGCGGAAGCGGCGCGGATTGCCGCACTGCGTGACCGCCTGATCGAGGGCGTCCGGGAAAGCGTTCCGGAGGCCGTCCTCCGCGGGGCACCCCACGGCGGCCGGCTGCCAGGCAACGCCCATTTCACGTTCCCCGGCTGCGAAGGTGACTCGCTGCTGTTCCTTCTTGACCTGGCCGGCGTCGAATCATCCACCGGCTCGGCGTGCACCGCCGGCGTGCCGCGGCCATCCCACGTGCTGCTCGCCATGGGCCTGGACGAGGAAACGGCACGCGGAGCCCAGCGTTTCAGCCTGGGGCACGCGTCCACCGAGGCCGACGTTGATGCTTTGCTGAGGGCGCTTCCGGAGGCTTATGCGCGGGCCCGCCAGGCCGGCATGGCCGGGCACGAGTCCTCCATCCAGACAGCAGGAACCGTGGCGCGGCAGGCGCTGCGCGGCGTGTGAACGCGCCACCCGACGTTCTTCGTGCCCATACCGGCCTGGATCGTGCCGGCCGATTTGCCTGCCACCGTAGAATAGATAGGCGAAGATCGTTTCCGCTGCCGGTGGGTCCCATCCCGGCCCGGAAAAACATATCCCTCAACAGAAGGCCAGCATGCGAGTACTAGCAGCCATGAGCGGCGGAGTGGACTCCGCTGTTGCCGCCGCCCGCGCGGTGGAGGCCGGGCACGACGTCGTCGGCGTCCACCTGGCCCTCTCGCGCATGCCCGGCACCCTGCGCACGGGCAGCCGAGGCTGCTGCACCATTGAGGACTCCCGGGATGCCTGGCGCGCCTGCGACGTTTTGGGCATTCCCTATTACGTGTGGGATTTCTCGGAGCGCTTCAAGGAAGACGTCGTCCAGGACTTCATCGATGAATACGCGGCCGGCAGGACGCCCAACCCCTGCATGCGCTGCAACGAACGCATCAAGTTCGCGGCCCTGCTGGAAAAGGCCATCGCCCTGGGCTTTGATGCCGTGTGCACCGGCCACTACGCCAAGGTGATCGAAGACGCCCACGGTAACCGGGAACTGCACCGCGCCGCGGACTGGGCCAAGGACCAGAGCTACGTCCTTGGCGTCCTCACCCACGAACAGCTCAAGCACTCCATGTTCCCGCTGGCCGACACCCCGTCCAAGGCCGAGGTGCGTGCCGAAGCGGAGCGGCGGGGCCTGTCTGTCGCCAACAAGCCGGACAGCCATGACATTTGCTTCATTCCCGACGGCGACACGGCGGGTTGGCTTGCGGAAAAAATCGACATGACCACCGGCGACATTGTCGACGAGACCGGCGCGAAGGTGGGGGAGCACCCAGGAGCCAACGCGTTCACGGTCGGCCAGCGGCGCGGACTAAAACTCGGAACTCCCGCTGCCGACGGCAAGCCCCGCTTCGTCCTGGAAATCCGGCCCAAGGAAAACAAGGTGGTGGTGGGTCCCGAGGCGCTGCTGGCGATCGACGAGATCCGCGGCATCAAGGTGTCCTGGGCGGGACTTCCGATCGCCGAGGTGGAAACGGGAGCTGAGTTCGACTGCTACGCCCAGGTCCGGGCGCACGGGGACCCGGTGCCGGCCACTGCCAGGATGGAGCCTGCCACGGACGGAGCCGGAGGCCAGCTGGTGGTCCGGCTGGTGACGCCCCTGAGGGGGGTGGCCCCCGGCCAGACAGTGGTGCTCTACCAGGGCAGCCGGGTACTGGGCCAGGCCACCATCGACACCGCCCGGTCGCTGCAGCGCGCCGCGCTCTAGCCACACGATCCCAAAGCACCGTCCCGGTTGTCGCCGGGGCGGTGCTTTGGCGTTTCCGGCCGATTCCTGTCCCTCAGGCGCCTGCATCCGCAGTCCGACCAGTGGGCAGGGGTACCAATGAGATAAATTTTGTGTTTCAACTCACAAATTGGCCGTCCCGAGGGCTGACTCTCTGATTGAATCTAGGGATCAGCCCTGTGCTCCGGGGCAGGGGCACACACGCCCATGTGCCCGGAGCGCACGTTCTCATCGGACAGAAAGCTCACAGATGACGAAGAGCAACAAAGCCCTGCATGGCGCGATCGCGCTGGCAGGCATTTCCGCGCTGGCAATGACGGCCTGCACAGGCCCGTCCGGAGGCGGAAGCAGCACAGCATCGGGAAGTGCAGGCAGCATCATTGCTTACGGCACCACCGACAAAGTCACTGCCCTGGACCCGGCGGGGTCGTACGACAACGGTTCGTTCATGGTGATGAACCAGATCTACTCCTTCCTGATGAACTCCAAGCCCGGCGGCGCCGAACCTGCACCGGACCTGGCCGAATCGGGTTCCTTTACTAAACCCACGGAATTCACGGTCAAGATGAAGAGCGGCCTTAAATGGGCCAATGGGCACGTACTGGACTCCAAAGACGTGAAGTTTTCGTTCGACCGCCAGGTCAAGATCGCTGATCCCAATGGGCCTGCATCCCTGCTGACCAACATCCAGTCCATTGCCACCCCGGATGCCACCACAGTGGTGTTCACCCTCAAGCAGGCCAACGATCAGACCTTCACCCAGATCCTGCAAAGTCCCGCGGCCCCCATTGTCGACGATGAAGTCTTCCCGGCGGACAAACTCCTCAGTGACGAGGAGATCGTCAAGGCCAAGGCCTTCCACGGCCAGTACGTTATCGACTCCTACAACAAGAACACGCTGGTGAGCCTCACGGCTTGGCCCGATTACAACGGTGTCCTCGGCAAACCGGCCAATTCCGGCGCCACCATTAAGTACTACACCGACCAGACCAACATGAAGCTGGAAGTCAAGGGTGGGCAGATCGACGTTGCCAACCGCAGCCTCAGCGCCACGGACATTGACGACCTCAAAAAGGACTCCAACGTCAAGGTCAACGTCGGCCCCGGCGGCGAGATGCGGTACATCGTCTTCAACTTCGACACCATGCCCTTTGGTGCCAAGACTCCCGAAGCAGATCCTAAGAAGGCGCTGGCCGTGCGGCAGGCCATGGCCAACCTCGTTGACCGCCAGGCCATTTCCGACCAGGTCTACAAGGGCACCTATCTGCCCATGTGGTCCAATGTTCCGTCCGGTTTCCTCGGCGCCAACGAATCCTTCAAGCAGGCGTACGGCGACGGAAGCGGCAAGCCGAGCCTGGACAAGGCGAAGAAGGTCCTCAGCGACGCCGGCATCAGCGGTCCGGTCAATCTCAAACTGCAGTACAACCCGGACCACTATGGCAAGTCCTCGGGTGACGAATATGCCATGGTCAAGGACCAATTGGAGAAGAGCGGCCTCTTTACCGTAGATCTGCAGTCCACCGAGTGGGTCACCTACAACTCGGCATCGAAGAAGGACAGCTACCCCGTCTTCCAGCTTGGCTGGTTCCCGGACTTCAGTGATGCGGACAACTACCTGACCCCCTTCTTCCCTAAGGGCGGCTTCTTCAACAACCACTACTCCAACACCGACGTCGAAGCGCTGATTGCCAAGCAGTTGGTCACTGCCGACAAATCGGAGCGTGTTAAGACTATCCAGGACATTCAAAACCAACTGGCCAAGGACATTTCCACCCTGCCGCTGCTGCAGGGAGCCCAGGTGGCCGTTTCAGGGAAAAACGTGAAGGGCGTGGATTCCACATTGGACGCATCCTTCAAGTTCAGGCTCGGGACCGTTTCCAAGTAATCACCAATCCGCCAGCTTAGGAGGTGGGGCCTGCGCGGCTCCGCCTCCTAACTGTTGGCCCCATATCTTTCGTTTTCTTACCAAGCAGGGACAGCATGGCCACAATGATCGATGCGCCGCCGCCAACGGTAGCGCCGCCCAAATCCAAATCCGCGGGAGGTGGCCTCGGGAGATACATCCTGATCCGCTTCCTGCTTATCTTTCCGACGATCTTCATCCTCGTCACCCTGGTCTTCTTCCTGATGCGGATCACTGGCGATCCCATCACCGCATCCCAAGGCGGACGCCTGCCGCAGGAGCAGATTGATGCGTTGATCCACCAGGCTGGTTATGACCGGAGCCTGTTCATTCAGTACGTCGAGTACCTTGGCAACATCGCCACAGGCAACTTCGGAAGGACCATCTCAGACGGGCGGCCCGTCATCGAGATGCTGACCACTTTCGGGGCCGCCACGCTGGAACTGAGCATCAATGCCTTGATCGTGGCGCTGCTGGTGGGGATTCCGCTGGGGATGTTTGCCGCCCACAAACGCGATAAGGTTCCGGACGCCCTCCTGCGGTTGTTTGCCATTCTTTGCTACGCCACTCCTGTCTTCTTCGCAGGTCTGCTGCTGAAGCTGGTCTTTTCCGTAGGCTTGGGCTGGTTCCCCGTCGCGGGCCGTGCATCCACCACAACGGAACTGGCGATGGGCAGGCTGGCAGCGCCCAGCCGGATCTACTGGCTGGACGCCCTGCGCAGCGGTGACCTGGCAGCTTTTGGCGACATCGTCCACCACGCGGTTCTGCCTGCCGTCGCCCTCGGCCTGCTTACAGCCGGTGTTTTCCTGCGCCTGGTCCGCACCAACGTCATTGGCACCCTGGGCAAGGATTATGTTGAGGCCGGCCGCTCCCGTGGAGTCAGCGAATTCCGGCTTGTGACAAAGCATGCCTACAAGCCGGCCCTGATCCCCATCATCACCGTTATGGGCCTGCAGATCGCCTTGATGCTCGGCGGCGCAGTGCTGACGGAAACCACTTTTGAGTGGAAAGGCCTTGGGTATCAGCTGGCGCAGTACCTGACGGCGCGTGACTTTGTTGCGGTCCAGGGGATAGTCATGCTTCTGGCCGTCATCGTTGCGGTCACCAATTTCGTGGTGGATATTGCGGCCGCCCTGATTGATCCGCGGGTGAGGTACTGATGAATAACGAAGCCCTGCCCCATCCCAAAAAGCCGCTGCTCGACCGCCTGCCGGTGGCGTCCCACATCCGCCAAAGCGTTGGCCTGCAGCGCACGATGCTGCTGATCGGCGTCGTGCTTTGTGTTGTTTTTGTGGTGGCTGCTGTTTTCGCGCCGCTGCTGGCGCCCTATGGTTTCTCCCAGATTTCCGATGAAGCAGGCTCGTTTCCGGCCCAGGCGGAACCGGGTGGCAAGCACCCATGGGGGACGACTGTTGGAGGCTACGACGTCCTGTCACGCGTGATCTGGGGATCACAGACAGCCGCAGCGGTGCTTGTGGCCGCTGTCGTGATGTCAATCTTCCTCGGGGTATTTCTGGGGCTCGTCAGTGGCTACATTGGTGGCTGGCTGGACCGGGTTCTTGTGGTGGTTGCTGATGCCATCTATGCCTTTCCGACCCTCCTCGTAGCGATCGTTATGTCCATCGCGATCAATAAGGGGCAGTCCGGATTCTGGGGTGGAATCCTCGCCTGCGGGCTGGCAATCACCGCAGTGTTTGTCCCGCAGTACTTCCGGGTGATACGTGCCGAAACCATACGGCTGAAAGCCGAACCGTTCGTGGAATCCGCCCAGGTGGTAGGCGCCTCCAGCGCCAGGATCATCGGCCGGCACATTTTCGCCAACGCCACCAGGACCCTGCCATTGATCTTCACCCTCAACGCATCGGAAGCCATCCTGACTTTGGCAGGGCTGGGCTTCCTGGGCTTTGGCATTGAGCCGAGCTCCGCTGCGGAATGGGGATTTGACCTGAACAAGGCACTTTCCGATGCCTCCTCGGGCATCTGGTGGACCGGTGTCTTCCCTGGCTTGGCCATAGTCCTGACGGTCGTCGGACTTACCTTGGTCGGGGAGAGCATTAATGACCTGAACGACCCGCGCCTGCGCGGACGCAAGCGTGCCGGCGGCACGGCGCCGGCCCCGGTGGCCAATGAGGCCATCGCTGCAGAAGTGAGGAATTCATGACAGGCAACATCGACCCGTCGCCGGTACACCAGCCCGACGCCGGCCAGCACGTGCTCGACATCGACCACCTGCAGGTCACGTTCGCCACGGACGCAGGCGACGTCCACGCAGTCAAGGACGTGAGCCTCAACGTCAGGAAGGGTGAGGTCCTTGCCATCGTGGGGGAGTCCGGCTCCGGCAAGACCGTCACGGCCAAAACCATCCTGGGCCTGCTCCCGGAAACCGCCACGAGTTCCGGCGCGGTCCTGATCAACGGCACCAACATCATCAGCCTCAGTCCGCACCGGCTGCGGCAGATCCGCGGCCGGGATGTGGCCATGGTGTTCCAGGAGCCGTCCACGGCCCTGAACCCCGTATTCACAGTGGGCTGGCAGATCGCCGAGGGGATTCGCGCCCACGCCGCCGTGGATGGCGGAGGCCGCGTCTCGGCAAAGGAGGCCAAAACACGGGCAATCGAGGCGCTCCGCAAGGTGGGCATCCCTGACCCGGAACACCGCGTCAACTATTACCCGCACCAGTTCTCCGGAGGGCAGAAGCAGCGCGTGGTGATCGCCGCCGCGCTGGCGCTGAACCCCGGACTGATTGTCGCCGACGAGCCCACCACCGCCCTCGACGTCACCGTCCAGGCCGAGATCCTGGAGCTGCTGCGAGACCTTCGCGACAAGTACGGCACGTCCATAGTGCTGATCACGCACAACATGGGCGTGGTGGCTGACCTGGCGGACCGCGTGGTGGTGATGTACCAGGGCGACGTTGTGGAGGAAGCCCCGGCGAAGACGTTGTTCGCTGAACCCCGCCAGGACTACACCCGCAAGCTGCTGGCTGCAGTCCCGCACCTGGGCCGGAATTCCGCGTCCGCAGGCCTTACCGAACGGCGCCACCAGGATGAGGAAGTCCTTGTGGCTGCGGACAACCTGGTCATCGAGTATCCGGGGCGGCTCGGCACCCCCGCTTTCAAGGCCGTGGACGGCGTCAGCTTCACCCTGTCCAGGGGTGAGGTTTTCGGCCTGGTGGGCGAATCGGGGTCCGGCAAGACCACCATCGGGCGGGCCATCGCCGGGCTCAACCGGACCACCGGCGGCAGCCTGAAGGTGCTGGGCTATGAGATGCTCAACCTTCGCGAACGCACTTTCAAGCCGCTCCGCAAGGACATCGGCTTCGTGTTCCAGGACCCCGCCGCCTCCTTCAACCCGCAGCTGACCATCGGGGAATGCATCGCCGAACCTATGGTCATCCACACAAATCCAAGCCCGGCCCAGGCGCGGAAACGCGTCGGTGAGCTGCTCGAATCAGTCCAGCTGCCGGCGTCGTACGCGGCCCGTTACCCGCACGAACTGTCCGGCGGCCAGCGGCAGCGGGCATCACTGGCGCGGGCGCTGAGCCTGAACCCGCGGCTGCTGATAGCGGATGAGCCGACGTCGGCCCTGGACGTTTCGGTGCAGGCAAAGGTCCTGGAGCTGTTCAGGGACATCCAGGAGGAGTTCGGCTTCGGCTGCCTGTTCATCAGCCATGACCTGGCTGTAGTGGACATCCTGTCCTCGTGGGTGGGCGTGCTGTACAAGGGCAAGCTGGTGGAGCAGGGGATCGGAAGCCAGGTCATGGGGAACCCCCAGCATGACTACACGCGCCGGCTGATCGCCTCCCTGCCCGTGCCGGACCCGGCCGAACAGGCCAAACGCCGGGAGGAGCACCGGGCGCTCCTGGGCATCTGACCCTCCAGGCCCGCAGTGTGGGGCGCCGATGCCGGCGGACGGCGGCACCGGCGCTTCACACCCGCGTCGATTCCGTCGGCTCCCATAGACTGGAGCCATGACGCAGCACAACCCCAGCACTCCTGGCTCCGACGATTTTGATCCCTCCGCCAGCTCACTGGCTGGCCACGTGGACGATTCGGTGATGGCTGAACTGCTGTCCATCCGCTCCAGCATCGACAACATTGATGCCACCCTGGTGTACCTCCTGGCCGAGCGATTCAAGGCCACGCAAAAAGTGGGCTTCCTGAAGGCAACACACCGCCTTCCGGCCGGCGACCCAGGACGTGAAGCAGCCCAGATCGCGAGGCTGCGACGCCTCGCCGAGGACGCCCACCTTGACCCGGCATTCGCAGAGAAGTTCCTCAACTTCATCATCGGCGAGGTGATCCGCCATCACGAGGCCATCGCCGAGGACCACCAGGCCTCGTCGGGCCAGCAGCCGCAGACTTCCGCACTGGCGTGAGCCGGGAACAGCACCAAAGGGGCCCAGCCCCGCGTCCGGCCGCGGCTCCCTTCCAGGAGGTCACAGCCAGGGAAGTGACGGCCACCGGACTGGGACCGTGGCCGGGCGAGGACCCGCTGGAAGCCGCCCGGATCATCCGCGGCGAGCTCGGCAGCCCGCACCTGCCATTCCTCGCCGAACTGCCCGACCGCGGTGTCGGCTCAGACGCCCTGGGCCGTACGGCCTCGTTCCTGGAAGAGCTGGCGGTGGACGTCCAGCCCTACGGATGGCGGCTTGTTGACCGCCCCGGCAAGGACATGCAGCGTGCCGTGTCGGCGCTGTCCACCGACCTGAATGTCCTCGCCGACGTCGCCGGGGGCGAGGACGTGTCGGCGGGTGAACTCAAGGTGCAGCTGGTGGGGCCGCTCAGCCTTGCCGCCGGCCTGCACTTGCATAACGGGGAGCGCGCCCTCCTGGACTACGGAGCCCGCCGGGACGTGGCCGCGTCCCTTGCCGCGGGCGTCGGCGGTTACCTTCGCCGGGTTGCTGCGGCCGTACCGGGTGCACGCCTGGTGGTGCAGGTGGACGAGCCCGCCATCGCCGCCGTGCTGGCCGGAACCATACCCACGGCGAGCGGTTACCGCACCCTCCGCGCAGTGCCGGCATCGGAAGCGCGCGAATCCTGGCGCCTGGTCCTGGACGCCCTCCGCTCGGCCGGTGCCGCTGAGGTTGTTGTCTCATGTCCTGAAATCGAAGCGCCGATCGAGCTGGTCCTGGCGGCCGGTGCGGACGGCGTCGCCCTGCCGCTCAAGGCACTGACCAACCGCCAGTGGGAACAGCTTGCCGCAGCACTGGAGTCAGGGAAACAGTTCTGGGCCGGTGCGCTGGACGTCCCCGCCGGCGCCCCGCTGCCCAGGGTCGCCGACTGCGTGGAGTCAGTATGGCGTCCGTGGCGCCAGCTGGGTCTTCCGCCGTCGCTGCTTGGCGCCATCCGGGTGACGCCTTCAGCAGGACTGGCAGGCCACACACCTGCGCAGGCCACCGCCGTCCTGGGCCGGCTGATCCAGGTGGCCGACGGCCTGAACCAGCAGGCACTGGGATAGGGCTACACCCTGTTCTCCCAGCGGTCCGGCTGGGCGTAGCGGGGCAGGAAGCTTTGGGCGGAACTGCCGCCAGTGTAGGGCCGCAGCCGGTAATCGAAGGCGCCCGCGTACACCAGCACCAGGCCGATCTGCGGCTGGATGACCTTCACCTGGATGCGGTGCCGCCCGTTGCTTCCTTCCGCGGGATCCCACCACTGTTCGGCGTACGCCTTGGCGTCCAGGCCTGCCGGAAGCGGGACCCGGAGCGGGCCCAGGAAGAGCCGCGACGCCTCTGAGACACCGCGCAGCCTTCCGGCAGCGGTGACGCTCAGGTTCAGGTCGGTCACCAGGCGCCGGTACCTGCCCACGTAGTCCACCAGCTGGGTGGTGCCACCCCGGTTGGTGACGCTCGTGGTGTCCTGGAAAAGCCGGGTGCGCGCCGGGAACCGGATCTCGCGCCGGGCGGTAAGGCTGGAACGGCCGAACGGATCCTGGTGGGCGTGGTTCTCGATCCGGAACGGAACGTTCTCCCCGTACTCGGGGAAGAAGGCCTCTTCGCCCCCGGTGACCCGCAGCAAAGGGCGCAGCCACCGCTGGCGGCACCCCACGACGTCGAACGTTCCTTCCCCTACGCCGTACTGGCCGGATCCCGGGACCAGCGAGAAGTACTCCTGGAGCTCGGGCTGCAGCCGGGAGAATTCCCGGCCCAGGGCCTGCTGGTAGATCGGGACGTTCATGAAGTGGACCTCCTGTTGCCGGGGGAGACGATAGCCTCCGGATTCACAATCTACCGGCAGCCTTGAGCCGGATGTACATGTCCGCCAGCCGGGGCGGCAACTCGTGGGGCTCGGCGTCCACCACTTCCACCCCGTAGCGGCGCAGCTCGGCTGAGACCGCCGCCCGCTGCAGGAGGGCGCGCTCGGCCGCGGCCGCGCGGAACACCGCCGTGGCATCGTTCCGTTCCCGGAGCATGGCGCCCAGCTGCGGGTCGCGGACAGCCGCCACCACCACGACATGCTGGCTCGCCAGCCGCTCCGCCACGGGAAGCAGGCCCTCCTCCGGCGCCCCGCTGTCCAGCGACGTCAACAGCACCACCAGCGACCGGTGCGCCGAAACAGCACGGACCTGGGCCGGGACCGCAGGCCAATCCATCTCAATCAGCTCGGCCTCAAGCGGAGCCATGGCCTGGACCAGCCGGCCCAGGATATTGCCCTGCCCGGCAGAGCCCGCCCGCGCCCGGACCCTGCGGTCGAAGGCTACCAAGTCCACCCGGTCGCCACCCCGTTCGGCCAGGACACCCAGAAGGAGCGCAGCCTCTATCCCGGTGTCCAGGCGCGATTCGTCCACGATCCTTGCTGCGGCGGTACGGGACGTATCCAGGACCATCACCACGCGCCGGTCCCGTTCCGGGCGCCAGGTCCGGACCACCACGGAGGAGCGCCGGGCAGTGGCGCGCCAGTCGATGGAGCGTACGTCGTCACCGCGGACATAGTCCCGCAGGGAATCGAACTCGGTGCCCGCGCCCCGGACCTGGACTGCCGCCTTCCCATCAAGTTCACGCAGCTTCCGCAGCTTTGACGGCAGGTGGCGTCGGGAATGGAAGGGCGGCAGCACCCGCACCGAGCCCGGACAGTCAATGGTCCGCTGGCGGGCTGCCAGGTGCAGCGGACCAAAAGACCGAAGCGTCACATGCGGCGCTGAGAGGTCACCCCGCCGGACCGGCCGGAGCCGAACCGCGAACCGCCTGCCTTCCCCGGCCGGGACATCAATATCCTGGACGGGGTTCCGGGCACCGGCGGAAGGTTGCCACCCGTCCCGGAACGATCCCCGAAGCCGCCTGCTGCCGCCGTTACGGATGGTGAGCGCCGCCTCCACCGTATTGTTCAGGGTTACGTTCTCCGGTTCGGCACGCACCAGATTGACCTGCCGGAGTGGCGCCGCCACCAGCAGGTCGGCCCCCAGCAGTCCCACAAGCACCGCGATCGTGGCCAGGACCGTCAGCCATTCCGGGAACAGCAGTACCGGTACAAGTCCCACCAGCGCCACTGCCACGAAGCGCCCGGAGATGGCCATCAGCGCGGAACGGGGACGGCGGCCAGGATGCTGCCCAGGACGTCGTCCACCCGGACCCCGTCCATCTGCGCTTCGGGCTGCAGCGCCACCCGGTGCCGCAAACAGGGCAAAGCCAGCGCCTTGACGTCGTCCGGGGTCACGAAAGGACGGCCGGAGAGCCACGCCCACGACCTCGACGTGTTCAGCAGGGCGGTGGCGCCACGCGGTGAGACGCCAAGCTGGAACGAAGGCGCTGACCGGGTGGCGCGCACCAGGTCAACGATGTAGCCGATAATTTCCGGTTCCACCGCCACCCGGCCCACTGCCTCCCGAGCCCGTTCAAGGTCCTCCGCGCCGGCCACCGCCCGGACGCCGGCCGCAGCCAGGTCCCGCGGATCGAACCCGGCGGCGTGGCGGCGGATGACTTCTATCTCATCCCTGCGTTCAGGCAGCGGCATGGTGAGCTTCAGCAGGAACCGGTCCAGCTGTGCCTCAGGCAGGGAATAGGTCCCCTCGTACTCCACGGGGTTCTGGGTGGCCGCCACCAGGAATGGCGAGGGCAGCCGCCGGGAGACGCCGTCCACAGACACCTGCCGCTCTTCCATGGCTTCGAGGAGTGAAGCCTGGGTCTTTGGAGGAGTCCGGTTGATCTCGTCCGCCAGCAGGAGGTTGGTGAAGACCGGTCCTTCCCGGAAGCTGAACTCGGAGGTGTGCGAGTCGTAGACCAGGGAACCGGTGACGTCACCCGGCATGAGGTCGGGGGTGAACTGCACCCGCTTGGTGTCCAGGCTCAGCGCGGAGGACAACGCCCGGACCAGCAGGGTCTTTGCAACCCCGGGGACGCCCTCCAGCAGCACATGCCCCTGGGAAAGCAGTGCAATCAGGAGGCCGGTGACGGTGGCATCCTGCCCCACCACCGCCTTGGCCACCTCCCGGCGGACCGCAAGCAGCGCCTGCCGAGCGCCGTCGTCGTCAACCGTATTAAGGACCCGCTGGCCACTGCTCTGTTCGCTCATCGGATCTTGACCTCTTTCTCGAGTTTGTCCAAGGCCTGCGACCAGGCAACCAGCCGGGCCTCGGTTGCGGGGCGTTCGTTGATCAGCGTGCGGACTTCAGTGGCGTCCCGGTTCAGGATCCGGGCTGCTGCCGAAATCGTGTCCTCGGCGGTGGCGCCTGGTCCCATCCGCAGCTTCCCGGACAACCGGACCAGCAGGCCGGCCCGGAGGTTGTCCCGTGCCTGGTCGATGGCGCGCGCGTCCTGGTAGAGCCGGGCACGTCCCTCGGCCGTCTCAACAGCCTTGACCACCACCGGCAACGGCTCGAATACGAGCGGCCCGTGCCGCCGGCCCCGCCACACGACGGCCGTCACCGCCACCAGGAGCAGCCAGGGGCCCAGGAAGCGGGCCCAGGCCGGAGCAATGTCATCGAGGGTTTTCCCGGATCCGTTGGATGCTGCGTCCTCAATCGAGGGCAAGTACCAGACCAGGTCAGGCGACGCGCCGAGCAACCTGGTGGCAAGCGCGGCGTTTCCCAGTTCGTCCAGCCTCCCGTTGCCCAGGACGGCCGTGCTGCCCAGCACGGCCAGGCGGCCATCGCCGCTGATGGCAAGCATTCCGGCGGTTCCTGCTGTCCGGAAACAGGACGTGCTGCCGTCGTACACAAATCCTCCCTGTCCCGTGATCTGTCCCGCAGCTTCCGCGTCAGGGTGGGAACACCCGGCATCAAGGATCGGGAAGGCATCGGGAACAACGCCGGCCTGGTGGATGCCGCTGTCAAGGGCGGTGAGCGTCTCCAGCCGTGGGGAGAGCACCACCACCCGGTCTGCCTCCGCTCTCAGGTCGGCCAGCTGCTGCGCACCCAGGATGCCGTTCCTGTCGTAGAGCAGGAGGGTGGGGGAGGAGCCGGAGCGCAGGTCCGCCAGCGCTGCATCGAACCGGCCCGGTGTGTGAACGGAAACCCCGTGCCGGCCCAGGATCTGCGCCAGCGCCCTGGCCCCTTCCGGCGCGGCATTGTGGACCGAGAGGGGAACGGCGTCACCCTTCGGAGCGAGTTGCGTGCCCACGACAAGTGCCAGCCCCGCAGCCACCACCATTGCCGCCGCGGTCAGGCCGCGGTGCCGCCGCAGCCAACCCCGAATCCTCCGGTTGTCAGCCACGGATCCGGTGGCCGGTTGCTTGCCACCGTCCGGTTCCCTGCCCGCGTCCCGGGGTTTCTCGCCGATGGCGGGAAGGCCGGTCACGGCGTCACCGCCGCAGTGCCGGCGGTGGCGGGCTTCATGGCGTCCAAGGCGGTATCAAGCTCCACCATCTGCCGGTAGTCCCCGCTGTCGGCCGCCCTGTTTCCGTAGCGGACCCCGTCGAAAGTGGCCGCTGCCCGGGCAAGGCGCCCGGACTGGCTGTTGAACGGAACGGACAAGGCCCGGGCCGCTTCGTCGGCAGTGCGGCCGGGCTGCGGGTCCAGGATGGCCCGGTCCTCCGCACTCCGGACCACCGCGCGGAAGCGGTCGACGACGGCGTCCCCCCACTTTCCGGCGGCGGCCGCCGCTTCCGCACGGGCCCGGTAGTCGGTGGCACCAAGGGTGGGTTCCCGTTCGAAGACGTCCCTGGCCTGCCGGGACCGGGCGTGCAGGCGGGGGCGGGCCAGGATGACGGCAGCCGCGATGATGGCGGCAATAACGAGGGCGATGACGGGGCTTGGCACCGGGGCAGCGTCTCCCTGGGAGCCGTCCAGGGACTGCAGCCAGTCCAGGAAGTTCCGCCACAGGGTGCCGAGCCATGAGGGGGCGGCATCACGGTACTCCCGTTTGGCCAATTCCTCCTCCGCCCAGCGCCGTGCCTCCCCGGCACCCGGACGCACGGGTGGCTCAGCCGCCATAAGGCCAGGCTCCAGGCGGGGCTCCATATCCGGGATACGGGCGGTTGTTGCCGGGGTGCGCGCCCCGGCCCGGGATGCCGTCAGGATCAGCGCCGTTCTCCAATTGGTGCAGCAGCGCAATGTCCAGGCCGTCCCGGCGCATCCGCAGGTCCATGTAGAGCAACGCCATGACTGACGTCTGGAAGGCGTAACCGACCGCGCCCACCAGGGCACCGACCACCGCGGTGAAGATGCCGACGGCCACGGCGAGCGTTGCTTCCTGCCCGCTGCCGCCGTGCGGCGAGACCACCCCGGAGAGGACCGTTGGCAGGATGCTGGCCGGGATCAGGACCACCTGGGTGATGACGGCCACCAGGATCCCCACCACCAGGGTGATGCCAAAGATCCGCCACCAGTTGCCCCTGGTCAGTTTCCAGGACCGGCGAAGGCCGGCAAACGCCCCGAGTTCTTCGATAACGACGGCGGCGGGCGCCACCATGAGCTTGACCGCCACCCAGAGGAACCCGGCGCCGAAGGCCAGCATCAGGGGGATGACCAGCAGGGCTCCCGCGCCACGCACGTTGGAGAACAGGAGCACGACGACGGCGACGAAAACGATCGCCGTGGCCAGCACGGCTGCAACCAGCAGCGCCGCCAACCTGATCAGTGACCCAAACCTTGGACGCGCCAACGACAGCATGCGCCGGAAGCCGGTGGGCTGGTTAAGGACGGACCGGGCCACCGGGACCACCATGCCACCTTGGAGGACAACGGTGATGAAGACGGACAGGATGGACAGCAGGACGAAGGTGGCCATCAGCCCGAATCCCAGGGAAGCGATATCGGTGTTGCTCGCCGTCCGGGCCCAGGCTTCGATGGACCCTGACGACGTCGCGAAAACTCCCGTTAGCACCGCCGCGAGGATGGCTGACAGGGACTGCGCCAGGAGGCCGGCGCCGAGCATCGCCTTGGCGTTGCGCCTGATGGCCTGGAAGGAACCGTCCAGGACCTCCCCGAACAACAACGGCCGCAACGGAATGATCCCGGGTTTGGGCGGGGCTGCATACCTGGGCTGCGCTGAGGGCCAGGCGCCGTAGGAACCGCCGGAATACGGCGACCGGATATCTGGGGGTCCGCCGTAAGGCTGGCCGCTGTATCCCGGGGTCCCGTAGGACTGGCCGCCGGATGGGAAAGCTCCGGGGGACGGGGCGCCAGGGTACGGGGCTTCAGGGTACGGGGCATTTCGGGGCGGGTGCTGTCCGGGCTGCTGTTGCCACTGCGGTTGCTGCCGCGGCTCGGTTCCCGGCCAGGGGCCTGCTTGCCGGCCCTCGGGCGGCGTCCAGGGCTGGTCCCACTGCTGTTCCCGGGCGGGCGGCACCGGCCCGGGCCCGCCTGCGGAAGCCGGCCCGACGTCGTCGTGTCCAACGCCTGGCTGCTCCTGCGCCGGCTCCCCGGGCCCCGACTCCTGTGGTGACACTGATTCCTCCCCCAATACCAGTCCGCCTGCTCCTGCGCCGGAAATGCACCCGGCAAAAGGGCGCACCGGCCACGCGGGGCATGACCCCAAGACTATAGTTCCGGCGCCGGACGGCCTAGTGCCCCGCCATGCCGGAAGCCGCTCAACAGGACAAACCCATCCCGATAAGGGAATATATAGCTATGAAGGCACGCATTCTGGTGGTAGATGATGACGAAGCGCTGGCCGAGATGATTGGAATTGTCCTCCGTAATGACGGCTTCGAGCCGGTCTTTTGCGCCGACGGCGCCCAGGCCCTGGACGTGTTCCGGTCATCGCGGCCGGACCTGGTCCTGCTCGATCTCATGCTTCCCGGTATGGATGGCATCGAGGTCTGCCGCCAGATCCGCGGCGAGTCGGACGTCCCCATCGTCATGCTGACCGCCAAGTCCGATACCTCAGACGTCGTCCGCGGGCTGGAATCCGGGGCTGACGACTACGTGCCTAAGCCGTTCAAGCCTGCCGAGCTGGTGGCACGCGTGCGTGCCCGCCTTCGCCCGGGGGACCAGAAAGCGCCCGAAACGCTGCGCATCGCGGACATCACCATCGACGTCGCCGGGCACACGGTCAGCCGGGGCAATGAGCGGATCTCCCTGACGCCGCTGGAGTTCGACCTCCTGGTGGCGCTGGCCCGCAAGCCTTGGCAGGTCTTTACCCGGGAACTGCTGCTGGAGCAGGTCTGGGGCTACCGCCACGCCGCTGACACCCGGCTTGTCAACGTCCATGTCCAGCGCCTGCGGTCCAAGATCGAGCAGGACCCGGAAGCTCCGGAAGTCGTATTGACGGTGCGTGGTGTCGGCTATAAAGCAGGGGTCTGACCCCGCCGCGCAGGACGGGGAACCGGATCAGCGCCCAACACCGGACTCCGCGGATGCCGTGAAACAGGACGGCGCCGTCCAGGACGTGCCGGAAGCCGGCGACGCCGCCACTCCCGGGCTGCGGCACATGGCGTTCCGGGCAAGGATCTGGCAGCGGCGTGCCCTGATTGTGGCGCTCCGCGTCGCCCGGCTCGTCCGGACGGGAGTCCGGCGCTTCCTTCCCGGTCTGCGGTACCTTGGGCGGGCCTTGCAGCGGCGCTGGCGCCGGTCCATTCAATTCCGCACCGTTCTCACCACCCTGATGCTCGCCGTGACCTCGTTCGCCGTGGTCGGTGCCTATCTGTCCAACCAGATTGCCAACAACCTGTTCCAGGAGCGGCTGACGCAGGCGGAGTCCGAGACCCGCTACAACGTCAAGCAGGTCCAGGAAACGTTCGACGGCGCCCAGGTCACCGACCAGTCCAGCGTCATCACCCTGGTCTACGACACCCTGAACGCGGTGGAGGGCCGGGGCTCAGTGATCCAGCGCCGGTACGTCTTCGAGGCGATGCCGGAGCAGACCAAGCCCCGCAACCGGTGGGTTGAGTCGCGGGCATCCGACCAACTGACGGTCAGCGTCATTCCCCCTGAGCTGCGCAAGGCCGTCCAGCAGTCGGGGAAGGACCAGTACTGGGCTTCCACCGTCATCCCCGTGGGCACCGAGGACCGGCCGGGGATCGCGGTCGGCAACAAGGTGACCTTCAACGGCACTGTCTACGAGCTTTACCTGATCTACGACCTGAACACAGCGCAGCAGACGCTTAACGAGATCCAAAGCGTCCTGTGGGCCGGCGGTGCGGTGCTGGTCCTCCTGATTGGCGCTGTCGCCTGGTACGTCACCCGCAACGTGGTGAGCCCGGTCAGCCATGCCGCGATGGTCTCGGAGAAGCTCGCCGCCGGGCAGCTGCAGGAGCGCATGGTGGTCAAGGGGGAGGACGAGGTGGCCCGCCTCGGCGCTTCCTTTAACCACATGGCCGCCAGCCTGCAGGAGCAGATCACCCAGCTGGCGACGCTCTCCCAGATGCAGCAGCGCTTCGTGTCCGATGTGTCGCACGAGCTCCGGACGCCGCTCACAACCGTGCGCATGGCGGCAGAGGTCCTGTACGACGCCCGCGATGACTTCGACCCCATCAACAAGCGGTCCGCAGAGCTCCTGTACAACCAGGTGGAGCGGTTCCAGTCCCTCCTCTCCGACCTCCTCGAAATCAGCCGCTTCGACGCCGGCGTGGCCGTGCTGGATGCTGAACCCGAGGACCTTCTCCAAGTGATCTCCCACGTCATTGAAGGCGCCGCGCCGGTGGCGGCTGAATACGGTTCGGAGATTGTCCTGACCGCTCCCGAGGGCGCCGTGGTGGTGGAGATGGACGCCCGGCGCATCGACAGGATCCTGCGGAACCTGATCCTGAACGCGGTGGAGCACGGTGAGGGCAAGCCGGTGGCCGTCACGGTCGCGGTCAATGAAACTGCCGTGGGCGTTGCTGTCCGCGACCACGGGATCGGGATGGACCAGGCACAGGCCGCCAGGGTTTTCGACAGGTTCTGGCGAGCCGACCCTGCCCGCGCACGCACCACGGGCGGCAGCGGGCTGGGATTGTCCATCGCCATGGAGGATACGAAGCTGCACCACGGCTGGCTGCAGGCCTGGGGCAGGAAAGGCGACGGCGCCAACTTCCGTTTGACCCTTCCCTTGCGCCAGGACGGTGGCATCAGCGAGTCGCCCGTCCAGCTGGAGCCAAAGGACGTCACCAATCCCGGAGCGCCGGGGAGCGTTCCCGCGGAACAGGACTACAAAAACATGCTGGTGCTGCAGGCGGGAGCGGCCCGGCCTGCTCCGGTGCGCGCGCCCGAGGAGACACCATGAGGGCCACCGTGCGCCTGGCGAAGTACCCGGCGGCACTGCTTGCCCTGCTGATCGTCCTCTTGTCCGGCTGCGCACGGATCCCCACGTCCGGTCCGGTGGGAAAAAGCAGCGAAAGCAGCGCCGGCAACGTCAGCGCTCCCGTGTTCCTCCCGGCAGCGCCGCAGCCCGGCGCATCACCCGAGACCATCATCGACTACTTCTACCGGGCAGGCAGTGGCTACGAGGACGACTATGCGGTGGCCCGCCAGTACCTGACGCAGGCCTCGGCTGTGTCCTGGAAACCGGACAAACGCGCGCTGGTATACCGGGAGGCGCGCGTTGTGCCCACGGGCACGGAAAACGTCTTCAACTACGAGCTCGATGTGTCCTACACGGTGGACGCCGACGGCATAGCCACCCAGTCGCCGCCGGGAACCGTGGAGCGCATCCCGGTGACGGTGACCCAGGTGGATGGAGAGTGGCGGATTTCGGCGATTCCCGACGGGACCGCCATTGCCGAGGAAACGTTCAAGGTGATCTACGGTGCCTACCCCATCTACTTTTACGACCCCACCTTCACCTATGCCATCCCGGACGTCCGCTGGTTCCTGAAGAACAAGACGGTCAAAGCAATGACCAGTGCCCTGCTGGCCGGGCCCGCCCCGTACCTGCGCGGCGCCGTCGCCAGTGCCTTCCCTTCCGGGATCAAGCTCGCCCGGGAATCCGTGCCGGTGGTGTCCGGGGCCGCACAGGTGGACCTGACAGCCAAGGAGCTGACGGAAACATCGGCGGAGGACCGGCTCCGCATGCAGATGCAGCTGACCCTGACGTTCCGCAGCCAGCCTGACGTGGTCAATGTTGAACTCCGTGCCAACCAGGACCTGGTCCGGGTGGAGGACAACGGGTCCGTTCTTCCTCCGGTGCTGGACAGGACCGTGCCCTCACGCCAGATCGCCATCAGCGGCAACGAACTGGTGCGCTATGAAAACAACCGCGTCTCGCCGTTGCCTGACATGCAGCCGGTGTCTGCGCTCAACCCCCGCTATCCGGCGGAATCCCCGGTGTCACAGACGGCTGCCTTCCTCAATGAAGGCCGCACCACGCTGTACAGCATCAATCCCGGCCAGCCTGCGCGCGCCTTGACTACCCGGAGCACCCTCACCCGCCCGTCCTTCAGTGTCTCCGACTGGGTATGGACGGCCGGACCCGGTGCCACCGGAGCCACGGAAGTAGTGGCTTTCCATCCCACCGGAGTGGCAGAGGGCGCCGCCGTTCCGTCCGTGACGCTGGCACCCTCCTGGCTTGCCGGCCGCACGGTCAAGGAATTCCGCGTCTCACGCGACGGTGTGCGCGCCCTGGTCATATCCGAACAGAACGGGAAGTCCAAGGTGCAGGTGACAGGCATGATCCGCGCCGCCGACGGTACGCCGCGCGAACTGACCGCGCCCGTCACCCTGGTATCCGGCACCGACCCTGATCAAGGGGTGTGGGTGAATGGCATTACCGTTGCCGTGATGAAGGGGGCTTCGGGTTCCAACGTCACACCGGAGCTGCTGTCCCTCACCTCCGGCCAGCCGCAGCAGCTTGCCCCGTGGCCGGGCCTGGTAGCCATCAGTGCCGGGAATGGCGCCGACGACATTTATGTCCAGTCCGGGGAAGGGATCTTCCAGCGCCTCGGCAATGGCTGGTCCCCGCAGATCAAGGGCCCTATCGACCCCGCGTTTCCCGGCTGACACCCCTGTTGGCGGCATCGCCAGGTTCTGCCTCCGCCGTCCCGATGGGGCCTGCCTTATGCACATAGCCCGGGCTGGCCCTCCAACTGTGACTGGGCTTCAGGCGACAGTGGAACCATGAAACGGCTCATCCGCAGGAACGGCGCGGCCGGTTCCGGCCACCGGGGGACCCGGAGGGTGGATCCGGACCTTCAACCGCCCCCGCCATGGGCGGCGCTGCACCGGGGTGAACACGCGGCCGCCCTCCTTCGCCTTGCCGACTGGCTGGCCGGCGCCGTGGCGGATCTGCTCGCCCTGGCCGTCCCTGTGGACTGTGTCTGCTGCGGGGCCGAAGACAGCACCCTGTGCCCATCCTGTGCCAGCCGCATCCGCCAGCTGACCAGGCAGCCATTCCGGGCCGAAAGCGGAGCTCCGGCCCTTATGGATGTCGCCGGCTCCGTCGTGCTTCCCGTCGTGGCAGCGGGGGTGTACCGGGACGAGCTGGCGCAGGGACTGCTGTCGTTCAAACGGCACGGCCAGCCTCAGCTTGGCAGAAGCCTTGGCCGGGCGCTCGCAGGTGCAGTCAGGGCCGCCGTCCCTGGCCCCAGCCGATGCCTCCTGGTCCCCGTGCCCACCAGCACGCCGGCCTACGTCAGCCGGGGCTTCAGCCCGGTCCACCTGATCCTGAAGTCGGCGGCACGGCAGCATCCAGGGCTCGACGTCGCGGATGTGCTGGGCAAGACTCCAAGGCCTGGCCCCGTCCTCCCCGGCACCCGCGGATCCGGCAGCGGAAGAGGTGTGGCCGGCCAAAAAGGCCTGGGGAGGGGAGCCCGTTCCCAGCGCGTCCGGGGGTCCATGCGGGTCAAGCCCGGGGCCCGGGCAAAGGTGGCAGGGCGCCCCTGCATCATCGTTGATGACGTCCTCACAACCGGTGCCACGGTGGGCGAAGCAGCCCGCGCACTGCACCTGGCCGGCGCTGTGGTGAGGGGCGCCGTCGTGCTTGCCGCGACACGCCCGCCCGATACCCAGCAGCCGGGCTGCCGGGCCGCCGCGCCGCGTGAAAGCCCGCATGACTTAGAAAAAAATAAACCGGGAAAGGATGAATAACGGGTGGCTATGAACTAACGTCTGAGGTGGGTACCAAGAACAGAATGTACCTTTCGATGGCGGCTCGGAGAGGGGCTCGACTGTCACACAGCCCGGCCCAGGGAAGCGCCGCCGTCGTGTCACCGAAGTCATTTGGAGGGCACCATGGAGTTTATGATCAGCGGACGAAATCTGACAGTTTCAGACCGGTTCCGCGAGTATGCCGGGGAAAAGATCGCGAAAATTGAATCGCTGGGCGACAAAGTCCAGCGGGTCGACGCGAAAGTCTCCAAGGAGACCAATGCCCGGCAGACCGGCGACCAGCTGACCGTCGAGGTGACAGTCCTGGGCCGCGGACCCGTAATCCGTGCCGAAGCAAGCGCCGCAGACAAGTTTGCCGCCTTTGACCTCGCCTACAACAAACTGCTTGAGCGGCTCCGGCGGGCCAAGGACCGCAAGAAGGTCCACCACGGCCGCCACACTCCCAAGGCTGTCCGTGAGGCCACCGCCTCACTCGAGCCCGCCAGTGCCCATGAACCGCTGTATCTTGAGGCCAACCACCGGAATGAAGCGGTGACAGCCCCCGAAGACAAATCGCCGTACGATGTTGACAACGACATCCCGGCCGGAAACTCACCGGTGCTGATCCGGCGCAAGGTCTTTCCCGCCGCATCACTCTCCCTCGACGACGCCGTAGACAATATGGAGCTTGTGGGCCACGACTTCTATCTCTTCGTGGACAAAGCGACCAACACGCCCTCCGTCGTGTACCGCCGCCGTGGCTGGACCTATGGGGTCATTACGCTGGACCATGAATGCGAGCCGGGAGACACCGTGGTGGAGGAAAAGATTCTTGCCTACCGCTCCGACGACGCCGCCGCCAACGCTTAGGGTGGACCAAACCACCAGCAGAGAGGACTGAATTGTCAGCAACGCTGAGCCTTCACCAGGCACGGCGGATCGCATTGGCAGCGCAGGGACTCCATAAAGTACGGCCCACCGGCCCCGTGACAGCACGGGCGGTGGGCCGTACTTTTGCCCGCCTCCAGCTCGTCCAGATCGACTCCGTGAACGTCCTGGTCCGCAGCCATTTCCTGCCCTTCTATTCCCGCCTTGGCAACTATGACCGGGACATCCTGCAGCGCATGTCTGCCAGCCACCCCCGCCGGATGCTGGAGTACTGGGCACACGAAGCGAGCTACATCCGGCCGGAGCATTACCAGGATCTGCTGCTGTGGCAAAAGCGCTCCTGGGTGGGCGCCTCCCGGCTGGATCCCGGGCTCCGCAACGACGTCGCAGACCGGATCCTGGCGGTCCTGGCCAGGTCCCGGCCCATGACGGCCTCCGAACTGACCGCCCGGATTGGCCACGTTGAGGAAAAACAGACAGTCGACTGGGGGTGGAACTGGAACGCGGTGAAACGGGTCCTTGAACACCTCTTCGAAGAAGGGCTGGTATCGGCAGCCTCGAGGACCGGGCAATTCGAGCGCAGATACACGCTGACAGCCAAAGTCCTCCCACGCCCTGCCGAAGCAGGAGGGGAAGTCGACCCAACAGCTGCGCTCCGCCGGCTGACCGAAGCGGCGGCCCGGGCGCACGGGATCGGAAGCATCCGCTGCTTCGCCGACTACTTCCGGACGCCCGTCAAGGCAACGGCGCTCGCCGTGGCGCACTTGGTGGAGCAGGGCAGGCTGGAACCGGTCAACGTGCCGGGGTGGGGGAGGGACGTGTTCCGGCATGTCGAGGCTGTACTGCCGCGGCGTGCCACCGGCCGGGCCCTGTTGAGCCCGTTTGATTCCATGGTCTTTGAACGCCGGCGCCTGCTGGAACTGTTCGGCTTCCATTACCGGATCGAGATCTACACCCCGGAGCCCAAACGGCGCTACGGCTATTACGTCCTGCCGTTCCTGCTGCGCGACAGGATGGTGGCCAGGGTCGACTTGAAGGCGGACCGGTCGGGCGGCCGTCTGCTGGTGAGAGCCGCCTTTGCCGAGCCGGACGAACCCGCGGACACCGCCGTCGAACTCGCTGCCGAGCTGAGGCTGATGAGCCAGTGGCTTGGCCTGCCGGATGTGGAAGTGGGGCCGGCAGGAGACCTCGCTGCAAGGCTTGCCCATGAGCTGGCACGGCTGTAAGGAGTATCCGCTCTCAGGGAAAAGGGGGCACCGGCCGCGTGTCTCTCCCGTAGACTGAACACGCCAGAATTCGGCGGCATCAGACTGGGAGCATCTTCACGTGGCATCACTTATCGAAAAAATTCTCCGCACGGGTGACAAGAAAACACTCCGGCAGCTGCGGAACTATGCCGATTCCATCAACGCCCTCGAAGACTCATTCAAGACCTTTACCGACGCAGAGTTGCGTGAGGAGACTGACCGTCTCCGCGAACGCCACCAGGACGGTGAAAAGCTCGAAGACCTGCTTCCGGAGGCTTTTGCCGCCGTGCGCGAAGCGTCCTCGCGGACCCTGGGGATGCGCCACTTCGATGTCCAACTGATGGGCGGCGCTGCCCTGCATTTGGGGAACATCGCTGAAATGAAAACCGGTGAAGGCAAGACCCTGGTGGCGACCGCTCCCGCCTACCTGAACGCCCTCACCGGCAAGGGTGTCCACGTGGTCACCGTCAACGATTACCTGGCCGAATACCAGTCCGAACTCATGGGCCGTGTCTACCGCTTCCTCGGCCTCACCAGCGGCGTCATCCTCGCCAACCAGGATCCTGCCGTGCGCCGCCAGCAGTACGCCGCGGACATCACCTATGGAACCAACAACGAGTTCGGGTTCGACTACCTGCGCGACAACATGGCCTGGGACCGGAACGAACTGGTCCAGCGCGGCCACAACTTCGCCATCGTCGACGAAGTCGACTCCATCCTTATCGATGAAGCGCGTACGCCGCTCATCATCTCCGGCCCTGCCCAGGGGGACACCAACCGCTGGTACAGCGAGTTCGCCAAAGTGGTGCTCCGGCTGCAGCCGGACAAAGACTACGAAGTCGATGAAAAGAAGCGCACCGTCGGCGTCCTGGAGAGCGGAATCGAAAAGGTCGAGGACTACCTTGGCATCTCCAACCTGTACGAATCCGCAAACACCCCGCTGATCGGGTTCCTGAATAACGCCATCAAGGCCAAGGAACTGTTCAAACGGGACAAGGACTACGTCATCCTGGACGGCGAAGTCCTGATCGTTGACGAGCACACCGGCCGCATCCTGGCCGGGCGACGCTACAACGAAGGCATGCACCAGGCGATCGAGGCCAAGGAAGGCGTCGAGATCAAAGCGGAAAACCAGACCCTGGCCACAGTCACCCTGCAGAACTACTTCCGCATGTATGACAAGCTTTCCGGCATGACCGGCACCGCCGAGACTGAGGCGGCCGAGTTCATGAGCACCTACAAGCTCGGCGTGGTGGCCATCCCCACCAACCGGGACATGCAGCGGATAGACCAGCCGGACCTCGTGTTCAAGAATGAGGTTGTCAAGTTCGACGCCGTAGTGCGGGACATCGCCGAACGCCACGAAAAAGGCCAGCCTGTCCTCGTGGGCACCACCAGCGTGGAGAAGAGCGAGTACCTGTCCAAGCTGCTCGCCAAGGAAGGCATCCGGCACGAAGTCCTGAACGCCAAGAACCACGCCCGCGAAGCCGCCATTGTCGCCCAGGCGGGCCGGAAGGGCGCAGTCACCGTGGCCACCAACATGGCCGGCCGCGGCACCGACATCATGCTCGGCGGCAACGCGGAGTTCACCGCCGTGGCCGAGCTTGCCAAGCGCGGGCTGGACCCCGAGGAGAACTCGGAAGAATACGAGGCAGCCTGGCCTGCGGCACTTGAAGCTGCCAAGCAGTCCGTGAAGGACGAACACGAGGAAGTCCTGGACCTCGGCGGTCTCTATGTCCTGGGCACCGAGCGCCATGAGTCACGCCGCATCGACAACCAGCTCCGCGGCCGTTCCGGCCGCCAGGGCGATCCCGGGGAATCCCGGTTCTACCTCTCGCTGACAGACGACCTTATGCGGCTCTTCAACTCGGGAGCCGCGGAACGTCTGATGAACAGCTCGGTCCCGGACGACGTCGCGCTCGAATCCAAGCTTGTCTCGCGTGCCATCGCGTCCGCGCAGGGCCAGGTGGAAGGCCGGAACGCCGAGCAGCGCAAGAACGTGCTGAAGTACGACGACGTCCTGAACCGTCAGCGCGAAGCGATTTACAGCGACCGCCGGCGCATCCTTGAGGGCGATGACCTGCACGAGAAGGTGCAGTTCTTCATCGAAGACACCATTACGGCGCTGATCGACGCCGCAACGGCGGAGGGGAACGGTGACGACTGGGACTTCCACCAGCTGTGGACCAACCTCAAGACGCTCTACCCGGTCAGCGTTTCGGCGGAAGACATCATCGAGGAAGCCGGGGGCAAGTCCAGGGTCACCGTGGAGCTGCTGAAGGAGGAAATCCTCTCTGACGCCCGCCTGGTGTACCAGGCCCGCGAGGAGGTCATCGGCTCCGAAAGCATGCGCGAGCTCGAGCGCAGGGTGGTCCTGTCCGTCATCGGACGCAAATGGCAGGAACACCTCTACGAGATGGACTACCTGAAGGAAGGGATTGGCCTGCGCGCCATGGCACAGCGCGATCCGCTGGTGGAGTACCAGCGCGAGGGCTTCGCCATGTTCCAAAGCATGATGGAAGCCATCCGCGAGGAAAGCGTTGGATTCCTCTACAACCTTGAGGTGGAAGTAACCCCCGCCCAGGATGTAGTAGTACAGGATGCCGCCGGCGGGCATACCGAGCACGTTGACCCCCAGGTTCACGCCGCCGGCCTCGAAGCCCCCGAGAAGCCTGCGCAGCTGCAGTACACGGCTCCCTCGGAAAGTGGAGGAACCCAGACACGCGTGGAAACGCGCGCCGGAAGCGGTCGCTCCGGCAATCCTGCCAAGGCAGCTGCCCAGGATGCAGCCAAACGCCCCGCGAAAAAGAAGAAGCGCTAGCAGGACAGCTGCAGGTACCCGCCGGCGGCGGCAAACAGGGCAGGGACGGACGCGTCCCTGCCCTGTTTGCGCGTCGCCTGTTCCGTACCACCGCACGCCCCAGGTATTTCGACGGGTCAGCCGATGACAAGTTCAACAACCCGCCACACCTGCTTGCTGCGCTCAAGCCGGACAGCTACGGCACGGGCCCGCACATCATCCACCACTACAGCACTGGCCTCGTAGATTCCGTCGGCCACTTCACAGACCCGCACGGAGCGGACTGTTGAATTCCGGTGGAGCCGGGCCAATGCAGGATTGCCGGTCCTGGTGAGCTCGCGCCTGATCAGCGCTGCCCGGTGCTGCAGCGATGCCAGGCAGCGCGGGTCCAGGCGCCGCGCCAACTGCTGGATGGGGCGGATTCCGGCCAGGACCTCCATGGAAGCCTGAACTGTCCCGCGGGTAATGGCCCTGACCTCCGCAGCCTCGCTAACTGGCCGCAGCGATGGAGGGGTTGCCCCGGTGGATTGGCCGGAGCGGGTTGGCGTCGACACAGGCAGCGGCTTTGCGGGTCCGGCCCCTCCCTGCCTGGACTCGGTGGCCGGACCTTCAACGGCCCGGATAGGTGTCACTGCGGTCATGGCATTCCCCTTGGTTGGTGTGACTGGTGATTAGGCTTGCTTCTGGTTCGACGTGATGTTGGTGCTTTGACCGGTTATTGGTGCGAGTGGGTCACTGACAGCGGCTACGACGCTGCCGGCGCCTGGAGTATCTGGCCTGGAAGCAGGACATCCGGGCTTCCACCGATCAGTGCACGGTTCGCGGCGTACCAGCGCGGCCATTCAAGAGCGATGTCCACATCCGATGCCTCCGGACCCAAATGGGTGGCTACGATGTCCCACAGCGTGTCGCCCGCGAGGACCGTCACTGCCTTTGCCGGGCCACCCCTGCCATTGGCACCAGGGCCACTGCCGCCCCACTCCGGCGCGGTCCTGGTTTCCGGTCCGGCCAGCAGGCCGGGCTCCACCACAGGGGGAGCGGGCTGCCAACCGGGGTCGATCGGAGTGACGGTGGGCGGTGTCATGGAATTCCATGCCGGCGACGGCCCTTCCCGGCCGGTTGGCGCTGCTGCAACAGGGAGAGGCGGGTTTTTAACGCGCACACCGCCCGGGCTGTCGCTGACCGTGGGCAGCGGACCATCTTGGGGAGCCGCCGGGTCTGACGGAGCCGACGACGCCACGTGTGCCTGTGTAGGCGTCCACTCGGGCCCGGGAGCGCTTAGGACCGCCGCATGTGCGGCGACACCTGACGCAAGTTGTATTGAGAGTGCCGCGACAACTGCCCTCCGCATGAAAGCGGGCGAGAGCCTCCGCGCGGCCGCTGCGGCCCGCCGTCGTCCCAGGCGTTCCAGCAGAACGGATGCCCCGGCGGTCAGGATCGAGACACCCCACCAGAGGAGAAGGCCAATGCCGGTGGCCGCTGTGGTCCCACCCAGGAGGAGGTCCACGGATTCGCCCTGGTGCCGGGCCATGGATTCCTGCCACTGGGACAACAGGCCCGTTCCGAGGAAGCAGAGCAGAATGCCGAGTACTAACAGGGCCAGGACCATGCAGGCATCCGACCATTGGATTCTGTCTCCCCGGCCCATTAGTACTCCTTTGATAGCGGTTGATGCTGTTTATTGATGTTTGAATCAGTTTGGACCGCGATCAAAGTATTTGTCCATACGTTGGAATGAAAAAGACGGCGCATTGACGGGCCGGACAGGGGGACCCTACGCTGGCGGAATGCGCTGGGATGCACTCTTCAATGACATGGAAAGCCAGCTTGCGGAGGCTGAGCGGCTGGCGCTGGACAGTGAGGTCAACGAGCGCGCGCGGGCAGAAATGGTGAGCCTGCCCCTTGAAGGCAGGTTGCGCGCCGCTGTTGGGTACCGGATCGGTGTTCAGCTCATTTGCGGCGAAACGGTGCACGGGGAACTGACGCATGCTGGAGCGGATGCACTGGTCCTGGATGAAGGCCAGCACCAGGTGCTCATCCCCTATGCGGCGGCGGCACGCTACGTTGGCCTGGGCAGGCACGCATTGGCGGAGACTTCACCGGTCCGCCGGTCGATCGGATTGGCGCATGCCCTGCGTGGCCTGGCGCGCGACCGGGCGGAGCTCTCGGTAACGATTGGTGGTGGAGCCGGGACCAGCAGGCTGGCAGGCGTGATCGACCGTGTTGGCAGGGACTACATCGACCTGGCCATGGTCAATACCGGGGAGCCCCGGAGGGGTCACAGTGTAGGCCAGGTTTCAGCAATACCTTTCACGGCCCTGGCCATGATCAGGTCATACAAACCCGGGGGGAGCTAGCGGCGTCAGACGGACTTCGAGCGCGATTCCTGGATCATGCGGCTGGCCTCGGCGTAGCGTTCCTCGATGTACTGCTCCAGCATCTTCTCTTCGACCCGCCATTGCCCGCGGCCACCCACCTGGATAGCCTTCAGCTCACCGCTGCGGACCAGGGCGTAGGCGGCAGGGGAATTGATCTGGAGCTGCTCCGCGACGTCGGCGAGTGTGAGGAACCTGGGCATGTATCCATTTTGCCATCAAGTGGCTCATTTTGTGGCTGTTATCCACAGATTGGCGCCATTTAGACAAATGACTTTTGTTCACCGGGCCATGCGGTAACAATGAGGAGTCCGGCCAGAGCGGACAGGTTCGGTATACCTGGGGGGAGAACGGTATGGTTCCTGATTCAAGTGCAACTGCAGCGCGGCTTAAGCGTCCATCGTGGAAGGACCCCCGGCTGCTGGTTGGCGTTCTCCTGGTCCTGGTGTCCGTCGCCGGAGTCGTCTTCCTTGTCGGAAGTGCAGACCGCACCACCGAGGTCTACGCCGCACGGGACGGCATAGCCGTTGGTGAGCGCCTGACGCCCGACAATGTAGTCCGCGCCAAGGTCCGGCTGGGCGATGCCGAACAGCACTACATCACTGTCGAGGCCGGCCTGCCCCAGGACGTGGTCGCGTTGCAAAGAATCGCAAAAGACCAACTGGTTCCCAGGGCAAGCCTCGGCACGGTGGATCGGCTGGACCGGAAGCCCGTCGCCCTCAGCGTTGAGCAGACCTTGCCGTCACAGGCAGTTGCCGGTGCCCGCGTGGACGTCTGGGTGGCACAGCCGGATGCGAAGAATGGATTCAGCGAGCCCAGGCTGATCCTTCCCGGAGCGGAAATTGCAGAGGTCTCCACGGGATCCACCGCTCTTGGATCGTCAAAGACCACTGTGCTGATGGTCCTGGTGGAGGACAAGCAGATGCCTGCGTTGCTGGGGGCCCAGGCAAACGAGGCCAAGATCTCCGTGGTGTGGAATCCGGGCGGCGCCCGATGAACATTCCCGTTGTCACCGTCGGCCAGAGCCGCGAGGACCTGGTGGGCGGGCTCGAAAGACTCCACGGCCCGGTCACGGTGGTTCGCAGGTGCGCTGAACTTCCCGAACTGCTTGCTGCCTGCCAGAGCGGGCTGGCGAGGGCGGCAGTCGTGGCAGAGGGTTCAGAGGGGCTGACCGCGTCCCTGGTTGACCGTCTTGGAGCTGTTGGCGTGGCGATCGTCGCGCTGACCGATAACGCGGAGGAGGCAGCCAGACTCCGCACGATAGGTGTCGCTTCGGCGCTGTCGGGCGTTGAGTCCGCGGAGCTTTCGGAAAGGATCGCGGACGCCGTCGCCCAGCTGACCGGCGCGCTTCGTCCGGCGAACCTCAGCGCGCCCGCCGATACCGCTGCTGCACTGGCAACGGATCCCGTTGTGCCGGCGGTGGACGAGGAGGGGCGCGGGGCCGGGCAGCTGATCGTTGTTTGGGGTCCCGCCGGATCTCCGGGACGTACAACGGTTGCTGTGAACATCGCCGGTGAGATGGCCGCCGACGGCCGGTCAGTCCTGCTGGTCGACGCCGACACGTACGGCGCCAGCGTGGCGGCAGTGCTGGGACTCCTGGATGAGTCAGCCGGGCTTGCCCAGGCGTGCAGGCTTGCAGACCAGGGCCTGCTGGACGCCGAGGCACTGCGGAAGGTGGCCGCCACGGTCGCCACCACGGCCGGGACGTTCCGGGTGCTGACCGGCATAACCCGGGCCGATCGGTGGACGGAACTCCGCGCCCCTGCCCTGGGACTGGTCCTTGAGCGGGCCCGGCAGATTGCCGATGTTGTGGTGGTGGACACCGGGTTTTGCCTTGAGGCGGATGAGGAACTGAGCTTTGACACCACGGCGCCTCGACGGAACGCGGCGACACTGCGTCCGCTGGAACTGGCGGACACTGTGTATGCCGTCGGCGCTGCTGATCCCGTGGGTGTTCCACGGCTGGTCCGTGCACTTGCCGAGCTGGAGGGCGCAGTCCCGCAGGCATCGCCCACGGTCGTAATGAACAAGGTGCGTTCGTCGTCCGTGGGAAGGGCCCCCGAGCGCCAACTGCGGGATGCGTGGGAACGGTACGGCCCCGCGTCCAGCCTCAAGGCATTCCTGCCTTACGACCCTGTCGCCGCCGACGCCGCACTCCTGGCGGGATCACTGCTGATCGAAGCGTCGCCCGAATCGACCCTCCGGCGCGCTATCCGGGAACTGGTTTGTGCACCCGACCAGCGAAAGTCCAAATCATCTGTATTTTCTTCCACACCGCGGCGAAGGGCAAAGGACTAGGCTCGCCATAAGAGCTGCAAAGGTGCGGCGAGAATCTCTGATGGAGGCGTTGTCGATGTCGTCTGGATCCAGTGTGGAGGATCAGCCCCTCTCCATTGAAAGCCTTGAAGGCTTCATGGGGGACTACTACCAGCACCTGGCTGAGGAGGATGCCCGAAGCTACCCCCGCGACGTACTGGAGTCCCGGGCCGAGGAACACCGCCGGACAGCATCAGTACGGCAGCCCGGGCAGGCGAAGATCTCGATCATCGACGAAGAGGACAGCAGCGTCATCTTTGTCGTCACCGACGACATGCCGTTTCTTGTCGACTCAGTGAACTCAGAACTGGTCCGGCAGCACGCCGCCATCAAGCTTGTGGTCCACCCGCTTTTCGTGGCCACCAGGAACCGGGAAACGGGCGAGCTGGTCAAGGTCAACAGGGTCCCCGCGCACTTGGGCATATCAAGTGGGGATACCGCGGCAATGCCAAACCTCTCCCACCTCATCGCGCAGGGTGAGAACGCGTCGCACATGGAGTCGTGGATCGCCGTCGAAATCCAACGCGTCTCCGACGACGTGAAGGCGTCCCTGCTCGCCGGCCTGACCCGCGTGCTGAAAGATGTGCGCGCCGCCGTTGAAGACTGGCCCAAAATGCGCCAAAAGGCCCTGGAAATCGCCGAAAGCCTGGACCGGGTGGCCAATCCCGCCCAGATTGCCGAACTGCGGCAGGCCAAGGACCTGCTGCGGTGGCTTGACGAAGGGAACTTCACGTTCCTCGGCTACCGTGAGTACGACCTTCTCAACGTGGACGGCGAAGACGTCCTCGAACTGCGCGAGGACAGCGGCCTCGGGCTGCTGCGCGCGGCCGCCGACTCCCCGCACATCCAGCACCTCACTGATACCGGCCGTAAGAAGGCCCGCGAAAAGCGTGCACTGGTCATCACGAAGGCCAATTCACGGTCCACCGTCCACCGCTCGGCCTACCTGGACTACATCGGCATCAAAAGCTTCGACGCCGCGGGCAACGTCAACGGGGAGCGCCGTTTCATCGGTCTTTTCGCCACCAGCGCCTACGCCGGCTCCGTCCGCGATATTCCCATTGTCCGGGAGAAAGTGGATGCCGTGCTGCAGAGCGCGGGTTTCCCGCCGGACTCGCACTCGGGCAAGGACCTCCTGGGAATCCTCGAAACCTACCCCCGGGATGAACTTTTCCAGATCGAAATTCCCGACCTTGCCGCCACCGCGCTGGGAATCCAGAAGCTGCAGGAACGGCGGCGTACCCGCCTGTTCCTGAGGCCGGACATCTACGGCCGGTTCATGTCCGCCGTCGTTTACCTGCCGCGCGACCGTTACACCACCAACGTCCGGCTTCGCATAGAACAGGAACTGCGGGAAACGTTCCAGGCGGTCTCGATTGATTACGAAGCCCGTATGACGGAGTCCGCCCTCGCCAGGCTGTTCTTCCGTATTCGGCTGCCCAAGGATGCCGATGTCAGCCACGTCAACAGCGATGAGCTGGAAAAGCGGCTGGTCCGGGCCGCAAGGTCATGGAGTGAAGGCATCGCGGAAGTCCTGCGTGAAGGGCGGGATGCGACCGAAGCCAAGGAACTCGCCGCTATCTGGGCCGAAGCATTCCCGGCCAGCTACCGCGTGGACTACGAAGTAGAGGACGCGCTTGAGGACATTGCGCGTTTCGAAAAGTACGGGGCCGCCGCGGAGCGGAGCACCGGCGCGCGGCAGGAAAGGCCCGGCGTCCACGTGTACCTTCCAGAAGGGGCCGGCGCCACCCTGGAAGAGGATGCAAGGGTCAAGCTCTACATGCTGGAGCCCAAGAGCCTGAGCCAGATTTTGCCGTACTTCCATAATCTCGGACTCGAGGTCCTGGATGAACGGCCGTTTGAAATCGAAACAGCAGACCACCGCGACTTCTTCCTGTACGACCTGGGTTTGAAATACCCGGCCGGCGTGGACCCGATGTCAACGGGAGAGCTTCTCGCGGAATCCTTCGGGGCGGCTGTCACGGGCGCTGCGGAATCGGACAGCTTTGACCGGCTGGTGCTGAGGGAGGGCCTGCACTGGCGGCAGATCACCGTACTGCGCGCCTATGCCCGTTACATGCGCCAGATGGGCAACAGCAGCTCCTTCGGCTTCATGGCGGACACGCTCCTCGCGAACCCCAACGTGACAAGGGGCCTCACGGCGCTCTTTGCCGCCCGCTTTGACCCGGCCTTGACTGACGGAGACCGGTCCGAGGCACAGGCCTCCGTGGGACGGGACCTGGCAGCATCCATCGAAAAGGTGGCAACGCTGGACGCCGACCGCGTGCTGCGCACCTTCGTCAACCTCATTGAGGCCACGCTTCGCACCAACTTCTACCAGGACAAGCCGCACCTGAGCTTCAAGCTGGATCCCGCGCGGATCGAAGGACTGCCCTTCCCGCGGCCTATGTTTGAAATTTGGGTTTACTCCCCACGAGTTGAGGGTGTGCATCTTCGGTTCGGCAAGGTGGCGCGTGGCGGATTGCGCTGGTCTGACCGGCGGGAGGATTTCCGGACGGAGGTCCTGGGCCTGGTGAAGGCGCAGACGGTCAAGAACGCCGTCATCGTGCCAACCGGTGCCAAGGGCGGCTTCTTCGCCAAGCAGCTTCCCGATCCCGCCACGGACCGCGCCGCCTGGATGGCCGAGGGCGTCGAAAGCTACAAAACGTTCATCCGTGGGCTGCTGGATCTAACTGACAACCTTCTCACGGAAGGCGGCGGCGAACGGCTCGTGCCGCCGTCGAACGTTGTCAGGCATGACGACGACGACTCCTACCTGGTGGTCGCGGCGGACAAGGGAACGGCTACTTTCTCAGACATTGCCAACAGCCTTTCCGCGGAGTACGGCTTCTGGCTTGGCGACGCCTTCGCCTCCGGCGGCTCCGTGGGGTACGACCACAAGGCCATGGGCATCACGGCCCGCGGCGCCTGGGAATCGGTCAAGCGGCACTTCAGCGAGCTGGACCTGGATACCCAGACCGAGCCGTTCACGGTGGTGGGTGTGGGGGACATGTCCGGTGACGTGTTTGGCAATGGGATGCTCCTGTCCCGGCACATCCGCCTTCTGGCTGCCTTCGACCACCGGCACATCTTCCTGGACCCGGAGCCGGACGAGGAGTCCTCGTTTGCGGAGCGGCAGAGACTTTTCGAGCTGCCCCGGTCCTCGTGGGACGACTACGACAAGTCGCTGATCAGTGAGGGCGGCGGGGTCTTCGCCCGGCAGGCCAAGTCCATTCCCGTGTCCACGCAGGTTCGGACCGCGCTGGGGCTCCCGGCGGACACCACTGAACTCAGCCCTCCCGAGCTGCTGCGTGCCATCCTGCTGGCGCCTGCCGACCTTCTCTACAACGGCGGTATCGGTACCTACGTCAAGGCGAGTTCCGAATCCAACGCATCCGTGGGGGACAAAGCCAACGATGCCATCCGCGTCAACGGCCGGGACCTGCGCGTCAAGGTGGTGGGTGAAGGCGGAAACCTGGGCATGACCCAGCGCGGACGTATCGAGGCAGCGTTGCAGGGCGTCATTCTCAACACGGACGCGATCGACAACTCCGCCGGCGTGGACTGCTCGGACCACGAAGTGAACATCAAGATCTTCGTTGACCGGATGGTTGCGGCTGGCAAACTGCCGGCCGGTGAGCGGGCCGACTTCCTCGCCTCCATGACCGATGAGGTGGGCCGGCTGGTCCTCGAAGACAACATCGACCAGAACATCCTGCTGCTGAACGACAGGACCCGCGTCGCGGAGTGGAGCCCGAGCTACGAGCGGCTCATGGACTGGCTGGAGAAGAGCGCCGACTTGAATCGCGACCTGGAAGCGCTGCCCAGCACGGCAATGCTCCGGGACCGGCTGCAGCAAGGCCAGGGCCTGACTTCTCCCGAGCTTTCGGTGCTGGCCGCCTACGCCAAGATCGAGCTTGCCTCGGCGCTGCGGGACAGCGACCTTGCCGATGACCCGTGGTTCCGGCAGACGCTGCGTTCCTACTTCCCGCACCAGGTGCGCGAACGCTTCGACGCGGAACTGGACACCCACCCCCTGCGCCGCGAGATTATCGCCACCGTGGTGGCGAACGACATGATCAACCTGGGCGGCATCACCTTCGCCTTCCGCGTCATGGAGGAAACCTCGGCCAGTGAAGTGGCCGTGGCCAAGGCATTCGTGGCGCTGCGCGAGGTGTACGAACTGGATGCGATGGTGGGCGAGCTGAACAGCCTGCCTGCCTCGTTCCCCACGGAGCACTGGAGCACCGTCCACCTGGACATCCGCCGGCTTCTGGACCGGGCTGTCCGGTGGCTGCTGAGCCAGGAGAGCGTTTCACGCCCCATCGCCGACGTGGTGGCCGAGTTCAAGCCGCTCATGGATCCCATGCGGGCCCGGCTGCTGGACTACCTGCGCGGCGACGACCGCGAGCGGGTGGCGGAATGGCTGGCGAAGGGCCGCGAGTGGCAACTGCCCGAAGGCCTTGCCCTGCGCTGGGCAGAACTGTTCGAGAGCTTCGTGCTGCTGGACATCGCAAAGATCGCCCGGACCCGGAAAGACCCGGTGGAGCAGATCGCCGCCGTCTACTACACGGTGTTCAACCGGTTCCATGCCGACTCGCTGCTGGAGCGGATCAGCAGCCTGCCCCGACAGGACCGGTGGCAGGCGCTGGCAAGGGCTGCCCTGCGCGACGATCTGTACTCAACGGTGTCGGACATGACGACGGCGGTGCTGGACGCTACGTCTGCCGCCGACGCCCCCGATGCACGGCTCAAGGACTGGGAGGCACAAAATGCCGAGCAGCTGGGCAGGGCAAAGAGCATGTTCGACGAGGTGAATGCACTCGAGGCCGACGACATGGCCTCGCTGTCGGTAGCATTGAGGCTCTTGAGGTCAATCGTCCGACGCTAGCAATCCGGCGTCGCAAATGGAGGTGCAGTGGCAATCTTTACGGACCCTATCAGGGAACATGCTGATTTCGGGCCGGGCGATGCCGAATGGCTGCACCTCCTGGTGGGGGACTGGCAGATGGTCGCGGACTTGGCGTTCGCCGACCTGGCGCTCTGGTTCCCCCACCCGGAGCTTGGCTACATCGCTTTGGCGCACGTACGCCCGTCCACCACGCACACGGCGTTCCACAGCGACTTTGTCGGCGAGGGAATCCGGTCAGACCTGCAACCGCTCGTGGACAAAGCCTGGAACTCCCGGTCCATTGAGCGCTCCAGCGAGACGAACTGGAACAGCGAGATGGCGCTGCGGGTGGAGGCCGTCCCCATGGTCCGCAACGGCCGGACCCTTGCGGTAGTCACCACCCATATGGACCTCTCCAGTTCACGCATGCCGTCACGGCTGGAGTTGACCTACCGCCAGTGCGCCTACGACCTCCTGCGGATGGGCACGCTTGGGTTGTGGCCCGACTTCGCCTCACCTACCGGCTCCCGCCGGGGCGCGCCCCGCGTAGGGGACGGCCTCATCCGGCTGGATGCCGATGGCGTGGTCCAGTACGCCAGTCCCAACGGAGTGTCGGCCTTCCGGCGCCTGGGTGACGGCGAATCCCTGGAAGGGCGCTCGCTCGCCGAAGTCACCGCCGGCCTGCTCAAGGACCGGCGCATGGTCGATGAGACCCTGCCGCTGGTTGTCACCGGACGCATGCCATGGCGCAGCGAGATCGAGTCCCGCGGGGTCAGCCTGTCCCTGCGGGCCATTCCGCTCCGGGACGAACAGCAGCGGTTCGGCGCCCTGGTTCTCTGCCGTGACGTCTCCGAGTTGCGCCGACGCGAAATGGAGCTGGTGACCAAGGACGCCACCATCCGGGAGATCCACCACCGGGTCAAGAACAATCTCCAGACCGTGGCTGCGCTCTTGCGGATGCAGTCCAGGCGCATGGTCAGCGATGAGGCGAAGCAGGGCCTGGAGCAGGCGATGCGGCGCGTTGCCACGATCGCGCTGGTCCACGAGACATTGTCGCAGGGCCTGACGCAAAGTGTTGATTTCGACGAACTGATCGGGCGCCAGTTCCGGCTGTCTGCTGAGGTGGCCTCCCCGTCGCAGCAGGTCCGGACCGAACGGTCAGGGACCTTCGGTGAACTTCCCAGCGATCTTGCCACCCCGCTGGCCCTCGTCATCAACGAACTGGTGACCAACGCTGTGGAGCATGGCCTTGAAGGAAGGGCAGGAACAGTCTGGCTTGTTGCCGACCGGTCCGAAGGGGACGACGGCGAAGAACTGACTGTGACCATCGCCGATGACGGGGTGGGGCTTCCGCAGACTCCGCACGTTGAGGGGCTCGGGCTTCAGATCGTGCGCACGCTTGTCACCAGCGAGTTGGGCGGGACCATCACGTGGGAGCGCCGCGAGGGCGGCGGGACTGAGGTCAAGATCCGGCTCAGCCTGGCCGGGAAGTAGAGGGTGCCGGTCCGGCCACATCCAAGGGCCGGACGGTGAGTAATACAGACACCGTAGAACAGACAGAGGCCCCTGGACGATCCATGTGGATTGTCCAGGGGCCTCTGTTCTGCGGTTGCTGGGCCCGATGCTGACCGGCCTGCGGTGCCGTGCCTTCCTAGGAGGCGCGACGTGCGCGGGCGGCGCGCCGTTTAAGCGCGCGGCGCTCGTCTTCGCTCATGCCGCCCCATACGCCGGCGTCCTGGCCGGACTCGAGGGCCCACTGCAGGCAGGTGTCTACGACAGGGCACCGGCGGCAGACGCTCTTGGCTTCCTCGATCTGCAGGAGGGCAGGTCCTGTGTTCCCAACGGGGAAAAACAGTTCCGGGTCCTTGTCAAGGCACGCTGCGCGGTTACGCCAATCCATGCTGATCAGTTGCTCCATTTCTGGGAAATGCCTTTGTGAAATTATTCACTAGTGGCTACAAAGGAAAGGGGCCCTCAGGGCCCCCTTGGTCATCTGCATCAAGCCTGTCATGTTAACGCTGTGTAAACAAGGGGTAATAACGCTTGATATCCGCTGAAACCTGAGCGATGCATCACAGTGTCGGCTCCCGCCCTCACCAGTGTCCGACTATGTCCGGTAGGGTGCCAGTGTGTCAAGACCCCCGGTAAACCCAGCAGGCGCCCCCTCTTCTCCTGATGAGCCCCGTGACGGTGCTGACCCTTCGGCCGGCGATCGTCCGGCAACCGTGCCGGCCGCGGCCAAGGTGGTGGCCATTGTTTCTGCTGCAGAGGCGACGGCTTTGCTGGCAGCCGCCGGGTGGTACGCCTACGAGCTGCTCAGCGGGAGCCCCGTGCTGTCCTTCTGGGGTGCCGTCTTCACCTTGGGGCTCCTGCTTGCTTTCTCCACGTGGCTGTTTGCCGTGTCCGTCTTTTTGTACAGGGGCTATCGCTGGACCCGGGCGGCCGCATTGGTGGCCCAACTGTTCGTCCTGACCATAGGCGTACCCGCCATAACCAGCGGCCTGGTCCTTGCCGGGTTGGCGATGCTGGTACCCGCTGTTGTCGCCATCGTCCTCCTTTTCTCCAACAACGTGATCAACCATGCCTCCCGAACCGGAAGTGCTCCGCCCGCACTTTGACCTGCAGCGCGGGGCCTGGCCGCCTCTCCGCGGGACGGCGTTCGACGGGCACCGGCATGCTCAGCCTGTCGCGCCCGCCCAGGCCACCTGAACGGGGCAGGACCGCCCGCCGGAGATGAGGACGCCACGCCCCGGCGGAGCGTTGGACTCAACTTCGAACCTGATCCCAAACAGGTCGCCATCCGCCAGGGAACGTGGACCCAGCAGAAGTCCGGCGCCGGCGCCCCTTGCGTTCATGACCAGCGGAACGCGTTGGAAAAGCATTGGGCTGAAGGCAGCAGTGACCATCAGTGAGTGGCCCAAAGCGGCCAGCTGCTCCAAAGCCCTCAACGCCGGAAGGGCCAGCAGATCAACGTCGTCAACCAGCAGTACGGTCTCCCGCGAAAGCCCCCCGCTCTCCGCCTGCATAAGCACGTCCCGCCAAAAATCTTCTGCGCCTTCTGCCGGTACCGGACACGTGCACCACTGCTGTCCCGGGTTGAGTGCTGCCAGCGCGAGCAGGGTATTGCTTTTGCCGCTTCCCGGGTTGCCAAGAATGGCGGTGACTCCGCTGCCAGGCATCCGCAAGGACGCTGGAGCGGGTTCGTCTCCGGCTACACCCAGGAGGACGTTGCGTGGCCGGCGGGGCGGTTCCGATAGTTCGGAGCAGTGCGTACCGCCAGGCGGGTCCTGGTCTGGGGACCGCAGGGCTCGTTGGGGTGTCCCCGCCGCCGACATGACCGCTGCGACCTGCCGGACCGTGATTTTCGCCGGGAGGGGTTCAATGCGGAATGGAGTCGATGCGGCTGGCGGATATCCGGCGCCTCTCCGGCCTGTGCCAGCCTGCAGATCGGGGGTGCGGTAGAACTGGCAGGCAACGGGGTTGCCGCCCGAGACAGGGCCGAAGGCTACAGCCCTGCCCTTGACGGCCGGGACGGCAGGCATCCGCGGCCACAGGGCGCGGTTCTCCTCGGTGGAGCAGGCTGGAAAAAAGAAACGATTGGGAAGTGCACCAAAGAACTTGGCGGTGACAAGCTCCCGCTCCCCATGGACCAGGAGCGTTATCCCTGCCCTGGCGCCGTCGCGCACGAGGTCCAGAACCAGATCTTCCGCCCAGGCCAGCGGTCCGGACCGGAATGCCGAAACCCAGGATCCCCAGCCGATGATGACGAGGACGAGAGGTTCCGGATTGGAGGCGGGTTGACTCAACCGCTGCCCCAGTTCACGGACGAGCCGTTCCAGGATGCGCACTCCACGCCGCAGATCGTGCAAGGCGGCGTGGGCGCCCACCCGTGCTTCACCTGCCAGCGGGCAAAGACTCCCGTCCGCGTCCAGGAAATAGAAATGGGCTCCATCAGGACTGGCCATTAGTTCATGGACAGTTAATTCCAGTGCCGATCCGGCCCCGGAAGTTGGACTGCCAATGAAGGCTGCGTGACCGTGCTTGGCATGGCTCCACAGAAGGGGCTGAAGTTCTTGTTGCTCGGGAACATCCATCAGGCCGAGGCAGATCTGGCCCGCCACAGCCACGGGTTCCAGGGCCAGTGAGTCAGCGGTTCCCGAATCCGAGGATGGCGCGTTCGGGTCGGGCTTTTCCAGTTCAGTCGGCAGTGGAGGTGCGACAGGCCTTCTCGGTGCTGGTCTCTGCTGGGCAGCGCACAGGCTCCTCACCAAGGCTGCCAGCGGTTCCACTGCCTGTGCGGGGGTGGGTGCAGGGGCTCGTCTGTCGCCTGGTTCGGCTGCCTGGCAGGCGAGATAGTCCATTGTCCGCTGGACAGAAACGGCACTTGGCTGTTTGCGATCGGAGACTGACGACAGGGACGCGGCCTGGAACTCCTCGGCCGGCTCCGTTCCGCGCGCCAGGAAGGCGCGGCCGGGGGTCTTAACACTGATGGCCGAAGCGTCCCTGGAATTGACGATGTCGACAGATTCCATGTCGGACTGCACGCGAAGTGCAATGCTCGAGGTGACGTTTGCACGGATGTCAGCTGTCAACGCTCCCTGCGGCCTCTGAGTGGCCATGATCAAGTGGATGCCCAGTGACCGTCCGATCGATGCTATCCGCAGCAGCTCACGAAGCACTTCCGGCGCGTCGTCAACCAGCATCCTGAACTCATCGATGACGATGACGAGGTGGGGGAGCACAAAATCCTTGGCCGCCGGTGCGGAGCGGTACGTGGAGACGTCAGGGACGCGGGCCGCGGCGAGGCAGCTCTCCCGCAGCCTCACTTCGGCGCGAAGCGATGTCAGTGTCCGCTCCATCTCGGAATCGGAAAGATCCGTCTGCAGTCCCACGCAATGGAAGAGCCCGCTGAGCGGACCAAGACCTGAACCGCCCTTGAAATCGATGAAGAAGAAGTTGACCCGGTCCGGCGGATAGGACAAGGCCAGCGCCAGGGCCATGCTCCGGAGCAGTTCCGACTTCCCTGAGCCTGTGGTGCCTGCCACCACGAGGTGCGGACCGTCGGCCAGGAGGTCGAAGGTCTTCGTTCCCGACCTGCAAACGCCCAAGGGTACGGGCAATCCGATGTTTCGGGCGCTGCAGTCCCATCTGCTTGCGGTAGCCGCGAGCGTCAGTGGCAGGACTTCGTCAAGGCTGCAGGAAGCGGGAACGGTCTTGGCCTGTTCCTTGTCACGAATCAGGGCACCGGCGAGGTGCCGGCAGAAAGCGGTAAAGACTTCGTCCGGGACCAGGTCAGGGACAAACACAGTACCGCGGTGGTTCTGCACCACGGTTGATGCGCGCTCGGACAGGAGGACGTCAGGTGCAGGCCAATCGCCGTCTTCGGGCAGGAAGTGAAGAACCTGCCACCCCCGCTGGAGCGCTGCTTCCCGGAGCGACTTTTCCACCACCGCTCCGGAGTTATCCCCCCGGATCAAAAGGACTCCCCGCCCGCAGCCCTGCTGCTCGCTGCCGTCCACTGCATTGAGGGCGGCGGGCAGTGTTGCAGTGAGCGTCACTCTGCTGAGATACCGGGCTGCGAGGGGTAGGGCTTCCGGCAGCCCGTGGACGACGACATTCATCGTGCCCGTGCGCGGGTATGCCGCAAGTTGCATGAGAAGGGAGCGGAGGGTGCCATCGGTGGCAAAGCGCGGGCCGCCCAGCGTGGTGAGCGGGACGTCCGGGTCCAGAACGACGGGGACGATTCCTGCCCGTGGGATGGTCGCGGCAGCACCGGGCGGTTCGATCCTGACATTGGCCGGCTGTTCTGCCTGTCCCAGCCGCAGCCACACCCCGTCGCCGGGTGAATCCGGGCTGGACGTCCCTTCAGTCCGCCGGGCCGCAAGAGCAACGATGGACAGGGAAGGGGCGCACCGTCGTCGGCGTTCCCTGTCATCTTCAACAGCCGACTTCAGGGCCGCGGACAGGTCCCGCCTGTGCCGCCGTCCGCTGACCGCGGGCACCAGGACCGAAAACACCGAAACCGCGGAAAAGGCCAGAAACATCCACATGCCGGTGAGAAAGGCCAGCAGTACCCCAAGTGCCAGTGGGAGAATCGCGGTCAGAAGGAGTGCCGCGCGGTTTCCTGGATCAGGGCGGCCGGACACCACGATAGGTTCCGCCACCGACTTTCCTGCTTCCGAGAGGACTCTATGGGGCACATCTGCAAACACCAGCGATAGGTTCGATTGACCGCACCTGATGGTTGAGTCCGTTGAGATAACCGTGTTCCGTATCCTTTGGCCGTCGACATACGTCCCGTTGGCGCTGTCCAGGTCAACCAATATGATCTCCGTGTCAGTGACCACCACACTGGCATGTTCACGGGACAACTCCGGGTCCGGGATGACAATCCGTGTGCCGCTTCGACCGATGGTGTAGGTGCCACGCCGTAATGGCACAACGGTTCCCGCTGCTGCTCCGCTGTCGATGGCGAGGACCAGGGGAGGGACGGCATCGGCAATTGGCGGGCGCCGTGGCCGCCTGCTCGAAGGTGGGGTGCCGCCGTCGACAAGGATTGCCGCCTCTACGAGCGGCGGCACGCCGAGGACCAGGGAACGCAGATCCTGCCCGTCCACTCTGACTGAGCCCGCACCGTACTTCCGGACCAACTGTTCGTGAATGACGTACCCTGCCGTGCCGGCCGGTGCATCAATGGACAGTTCCACGGGTGGCTGGGGACGCGGTGATCCCGGTCCGCCCACCAGAGTGCAATTAAGCGTCATGGGTAGTTGGTCCCTCGTGCATGCATCCACGCTAGCCACCGGGCTCAGTGCGGGGCATTGGCTTCTGCGCCTATGTGGATAAACCGCACTGGGATAACGGGGTCCTTCGCCTGCCCACCGGGACTCCGTGTGCCGGGTCACAGCGGGAATGCTGATTCGACGGGCCCTGCAGTCACTCGGGTAGGCTAGAGCAGCAGACACTGCGCACCATTGCGCTGCCCGCATTCGAACCAGGAGATTTTGTGACCGCTGACCTCGTCATCGTAGGGTCCGGCTTTTTTGGCCTGACAATCGCAGAACAGGCCGCCACTGAGCTCGGCCTGAAGGTCGTTGTCATCGACCGCCGCCACCACATCGGCGGAAACGCGTACAGCGAAAAGGAAGAGCAGACCGGGATCGAGATCCACCGGTACGGCGCCCACCTCTTCCATACCTCGAACGAGCGGGTGTGGGAGTACGTCAACCGGTTCACCACCTTCACTGACTATGTGCACAAGGTCTATGGCGTCCACAAGGGCGAGGTCTATTCGCTTCCCATCAACCTGGCCACCATCAACCAGTTCTTCCGGGCCAATCTCACCCCCGGCCAGGCCCGCGACCTCATCCAGGAACAGGCAGGGGAACTGGCGGGAACTGACCCCCAGAACCTGAACGACAAGGGCATCCAGCTGATCGGCCGCCCCTTGTACGAGGCCTTCATCAAGCACTACACCGGCAAGCAGTGGCAGACAGATCCCAAGGACCTGCCGGCCGGTATCATTTCTCGGCTGCCTGTGCGCTACAACTATGACAACCGGTACTTCAATGACAAGTACGAGGGCCTGCCGACCAACGGCTACACCGCCTGGATCGAAAAGATGGCAGAGCACCCCAACATCGAGGTGCGGCTCAATACCGACTTCTTCGACGAGTCCCACGAGTACAGCAAGAACAAGGTCGTGGGCAACATTCCTGTCGTCTACACCGGCCCGGTGGATCGGTACTTCGACTATGCCGAGGGCGACCTGTCCTGGCGCACCATCGACTTCGAGGAAGAAGTCCTTGAGATGGGCGACTTCCAGGGCACGTCGGTTGTGAACTACAACGACGCAGACGTCCCCTACACCCGCATCATCGAACCGCGCCACTTCCACCCGGAGCGCGACTACCAGACCGAAAAGACGGTCATCATGCGCGAATTCTCGCGCTTTGCCGAAAAGGGCGATGAGCCTTACTACCCGGTCAACACCTCCGCGGACAGGGAACGCCTCCTGAAGTACCGAGACCTCGCTGCGGCCGAAAAGGACGTATTGTTCGGCGGCAGGCTGGGCACCTACAAGTACCTCGACATGCACATGGCCATCGGCGCCGCTCTCAGCATGTTTGACAACAAGATCCGGCCGCACTTCGAAAGCGGCGTACAGCTTGAAAGCGGGGGAGTCGACGCATGAGCGTCCCTACCGACAACAAGACGAAGAACACCGTGAGGGCTGACGCTGTTAAGGACCGGGGAGCGTGGCAGACGCTTCAGCGTGTGATCCTGCCCAGTGCCAGCCAGATGGACACGGTGCCCCTCTATATGGACATGGGCACCGCGACGGGCATTCAGTTGCCCACCGCCGGCGACCGCGACGGTAAGACCGCGAAGCCCCGGACCATCAGCAGCCCCACCAAAGAAGCGCACGTTGAAGACTTCCTTTCGCGGCACTCAACGTCTGTCCGTTCCGGCGAACGGGTGTCTTTCGGCACCTACTTCAACGCTTTCCCCGCCAGCTACTGGCGTCGGTGGACGACAGTAGACAAGATCCGGCTCCAGGTCCGGACCCAGGGCGCCGGCTCGGTTATCGTCTACAAGTCGAACGCCCGCGGTTCCCTGCAGCGGGTGGACACCCGCCGGGTTGAAGGCAACGCGGAGAGCACGTTTGAACTTTCACTGGCGCCCTTCGGCGACGGCGGGTGGTACTGGTTCGACCTGCTGGCCGGAACCGAGCCCTTGATCATGCTCGACGCGGAATGGCAGGGTCCGGCGGTCGAAACAACGCCGGGGTCCGTCACGCTCCAGATCACCACCCTGAACAAAACGGATTTCTGCCTCAACAACCTGCGGCTCCTTGCCGACAGCGAAGAAGCGCTGGCCCACGTGCAGGAAATCCTGATTGTTGACCAGGGCACACAGAAACTTTCCGACGCTGAGGGGTTCGACGACGTCAAGCGTTCCCTCAGGGGCAAGCTCCGCATCATCAACCAGTCCAACCTGGGCGGTTCGGGCGGGTTTGCGCGGGGCATGTTCGAGGCTGTCGAGAACGGCAGCGACTACGCCCTGTTGATGGATGATGACGTCGTTGTTGAGCCTGAGAGCATCATTCGCCTTCTGACGTTCGCGGACCGGTGCAAGACTCCGACCCTCGTCGGAGGGCACATGTTCGACCTCTACAACCGGACGGTCCTGCACACCTTCGGCGAAGTGGTAAACCCTTACCGGTTCCAGCCTTCGCTTCCCAGCGAGGACATGATCCTGGGCCACGACTTCCTGTCGTCCAACCTTCGCCAAACCCCGTGGCTGCATCGGCGTTGCGACGTCGATTACAACGGCTGGTGGATGTGCCTGATCCCCACCCAGGTGATCCGGGAGATCGGACTCTCACTCCCGCTGTTCATCAAGTGGGACGATTCCGAATATGGGCTGCGGGCCAAGGCGGCCGGATACCCCACGGTGTCGCTGCCGGGCTCAGCTGTTTGGCACGTGTCCTGGATTGACAAGGACGACCTCGTTGGCTGGCAGGCCTACTTCCACGCCCGCAACAGGGTGGTGGCCGCCCTCCTTCACAGCCCCTACGAGTTTGGCGGCAGGGTCATCAAGGAGTCGCAATACGCTGACGTCAAGCATCTGGTGTCCATGCAGTACGCCACGGCCCAGGGCCGGCAATGGGCCCTGGAGGATGTGTTGAAGGGGCCGGAAGCCTTGCCAGGGCTGTTGTCAGCGAAACTGCCGCAGATCCGCGAGATGATGTCCGCGCATTCGGATGCTGTCTTCCGTCCTAATCCGGAAGACTTCCCGGCCCCCAAGATGGATAAGCCTCCCCGCCGGGGCCACGGTCCCTCGAAGCCGGGAAAGCTGACACTTCTGCCCTGGGCTGCCAAGACCGTCGTTCGGCAATTGGCGAGCCCTGTCCATGGCACCAGCGCAGAGCGCCCGCAGACAACTATCGCCCACCAAGACAACCGGTGGTGGCGCATGGCGCAGTACGACAGCGCTGTAGTGTCCAACGCTGAAGGCACCGGAGCCTCCTGGTACCGCCGGGATCCCAAGGAACTGAGGAAGATGCTGGCCGAAAGTGCCCGTCTTCACTCTGCCCTCCTCAAGGACTGGCCGGCCCTAAGCAGGAAGTACAAAGCAGCAGTCTCGGACCTCACCTCCATGGAGTCCTGGAGGAAGACGTTCGAACAACATACCCAGAACGAGATCAAGTGAGCGCAATCGCATCCGGTGAGTTGACCACTCCCGGACTGGGGGGTGGCCTGCGGGACATCAGGCAGTCAGGCTTCCTTCTTAAGCTGCTGGTACGGAAAGAACTCAAAGTGCGCTACCGAGGGTCGGTCTTGGGCCTGCTCTGGTCGTATGTGAAGCCCGGCGTGCAGTTCATCGTCTTCTATGTGGCCCTGGGAGTCTTTCTCGGACTGGAACGAAGCTCACGGAATCCGGAGGGGCTGACAAACTATGCGGTCTACCTGTTTTCCGGAATTGTCCTGATCAACTTCTTCTCAGAGGCCCTGGGCAATGCGGCCAGGTCCATCGTCAATAACGGAAACCTCATCAAGAAGATCTATCTTCCGCGCGAGCTCTTTCCTGTGGCGTCAGTGTGGGTTTCTGCTGTGCACTTCTTCCCGCAGCTGGTGGTGCTCATCGTCGGTTGCCTATTCGGCGGTTGGCATCCCAACGTGTTTCAATTGCTCGCTGCGGTGGCCGGCTTTGCTATCGTTGCCCTCCTTGCGACGGGCCTGGGTCTTCTGTTCGGCGCGGCCAACGTCTACTTCCGTGACTCCGAGAACCTGGTGGACATGCTCCTGATGGTTGCCACCTGGGCATCGCCCGTCATGTATGCATGGTCCATGGTGCAGGAGAAGCTGGGAGCAGGATGGTTCGCCGTCTACCAAGCGAACCCGATCACGATCGGCGTAGAGCTTTTTCACTACGCGTTTTGGTTCCCGACGACTGACGGTTCCGTCTCCATGCCCCCCAATCTGTTTAGTATTTGGCTGCTGGTTGGGCTGGGTGTTGCCTTGGCGATCCTCGTCTTGGGCCAATTCACTTTCCGCCGCCTTGAGGGCCGTTTCGCGCAGGAGCTCTAAGTGGTCAACGCAATTGAAGTTTCTGACATCAGCAAGCAATTCGTCCTTCGTCATACGCGATCCATCAAGGAAGCCGTCGTTTGGCTCGTGAAAGGGCGCAAAGGGGATCTTTCGGAGAAGTTCCACGCACTGAAGAACGTTTCTCTCAACGTCGAGGCGGGGGAAACTGTGGCGCTGCTGGGCCTGAACGGCTCCGGCAAGTCCACTTTGCTCAAGCACATTTCCGGAGTCATGCTTCCTGATTCAGGAACGGTAAAGACAAGGGGCAGGGTCGCAGGACTGATCGAAGTCGGCGCGGGCTTCCACCCGGACCTCTCCGGACGCGACAACGTGTTCCTTAACGGCGCCATCCTGGGAATGACTGAGCAGCAGATCAAGGACCGGTTCGACGATATCGTCGAGTTTTCCGAGATCGGACAATTCATCGATACAGAGGTTAAGTTCTATTCCTCCGGCATGTACTTGCGGCTGGCGTTTTCGGTTGCTGTCCACACAGACCCGGAAGTCTTTCTTATTGATGAGATCCTTGCGGTCGGAGACGAACCTTTCCAGCGCAAATGTATTGACAAGATCCAGGAACTGGCCCGGGACGGTAAGACCCTGGTCGTGGTAAGCCATGACCTGGACCTTGTCTCCCGGATTTGTCAGCGGGGTGTTCTCCTCAAACACGGAGAAATGATCTACGACGGCCCGATACGCGAGGCCGTCGGCCTGTTGCGTCATTGAGCCAAGTAACCTTATGTCGCGGTTAGCATCCTAACCGGCCGCGATGTTTCAACGGGCAGCAGCGGCATGCAGAATACCCGCGCTCCAGTAGCCGTACGGAGGACTCTTGTCTTGGTTTGAAGCAGTACCGCAGTGTGTCCTCGCGGTGGCCCTGCTGACTATCCCCGGTTTCGCCGTCGGCATGGCGGCCCGGCTCGGCGCAGCCCGGGCCGCCGCCACAGCTCCCGGGATAAGCGTTTCAATAATTGCTGTGGCTGCAATCGCAGCACCCTTCGCTGGAATCGCATGGTCGCTCCTGCCGGTAATCGCCGTAACCATTGGGGTGGCTGCCGTAGCTTTTGCGCTGTCCCTCCTGCTCAGGAAGCGGGCCGGCGCGGGCGATGCGAAATTGGAGGACAACCCGGGACACTGGATCGTGGCTTCTGTAGCGGCGGCGGCCGTCGCAGCCGTCCTCATAGGTGGCCGTCTGCTGCGCGCTATAGGATCCCCCGAATCGTTCTCCCAGACGTTCGATAATGTCTTTCATCTGAACGCTATACGGTACATTCTTGACACCGGTTCCGGTTCGTCACTTACTTTGAGCGGAATGACGGGTGGTAGTTCCTACCCTGCTGCCTGGCACGACTTGGTATCCTTGGTCGTCCTCATCGGGGGAGGGGAGATAACCTCCTCCGTAAATGTAATCAATCTTCTGATAGCTGCCTTCGTATGGCCTTTAGGCTGCATTTATCTTTCGCACGCTATCTGGGGGCGACGTCCTGCCGTGAGTTTCGCGGCCGGCGTACTCTCCGCTGCCTTTGGTGCCTTTCCTATCTCTCTGCTGGATTTCGGCGTTCTTTACCCCAATTTCCTTGCGCTCGCGCTTTTGCCCTTGGTGTTTGCTCTAGGCCTCGAGTCAATGGGTTTGTCCGCCATCTCGAACCGATCCAAGCTGTTGAGCCTTCTTCTGCTGCTTGCCGTGCTTCCTGGTATGGCGCTTGCCCACCCGAGTGTCGCCATGGCGTGGCTGGCGCTGATGTTGCCGCCGGCCCTTTACGTCTATGCCCTCGTTTTTGCCAATGCGCTGAAGTTTAGGAGAGGCAGAGCACGCATTCTGGTGGCGACGGTATTCTCCATTGCTTTACTTACCGGCATCGCTTTGATCAAAATGCTGTGGGATGTGGTACGCCCTCCGGCGGAAACCGCCTTTTGGCCGCCGGTAGAGTCTACAGGCCAGGCAATTGGAGAGGTGATCTCCAGCTCAGCTATCGGCCGCCCCGCAGCGTGGGTGATCATGCTTCTGACGCTCATGGGCATTTATTTGACCATCCGGTCTAGCCGGCAGCTGTGGCTACTGGGATCCTATGCCGTCGCAGCATTTCTCTTCGTTGTAGTCAGCTCCTTTCCGGCCGACGACTTCCGGCTCTTTTTCACTGGCATCTGGTACAACGACCCGCCCCGGCTGGCGGCACTCCTACCCGTGGTGACCATCCCGCTCGCGTGCCAAGGCGCCGTCTTTGTGTGGACTCAGCTGACCACCATCCTGGCAAGCTCTACCGGATTGCTGAGGGGTCGTTCTGTTCGAAGCACGGCGCCTGCAAAGGGGGGAAGGACATCACAGCCGGAACTACTGGTTGCCCTGGCGGCTACCGCGATGGTCTTTGCTTTGATTGTGGGTACTCAACGCGGCAATGTCGGCCAAGCCGAGGCATCTATGGCTGGATCTTACCGGTTGTCCGAGAATTCGCCGCTGATATCGAGCGACGAAATGGCGCTTATCAAGCGTTTGCCGGGCGAAGTGCCTAAAAACGCCCTTATGGTGGGAAATCCTTGGAATGGAAGTTCCCTTGCGTATGCCTTTGCCGACCGGAAGCTCGTCCAACTTCACATCCTCAGTGCTGTTCCCCAAGGCGCAGCTCCATTGCTCAACGGTCCCACACCAGCCAAGGGCGACCCCGCTGTATGCCCCACAGTTGAGCGCCTTAAGATCGAGTACATCCTCGACTTCGGGCACCGGGAAGTCCATGGAAGAGACAGCGGCTACAAAGGATTGGACGCCCTGATAGGTGCCGGGCTAGCTACGCTCGAAGACTCACAGGGTGAAGCGAAGCTCTACAAGCTGGATTTATGTCCTGCTGTTTGAGTTAGGGCGGTCTTTGCAGTGCGTCCGTGGTGCCTCGGTGTGCCCAGTCGGTAAGTTGACAGTTGACACCTGCTGGTGGGTGGACTCGCTCCGAGGCTGCGGTGGGCCCGGTGAGTGTTGTAGAAGTTTAGCCACGACTGCAACGCATCGGTCCGGGCCTGGCTTGAGATGCAAGTCTCTCGGTGCTCCCGGCCTTTCTGGAAGGTGCGGTTGAAGCGTTTTGCTTTGCCTTTTGCAGAGATGGCGGCATCTATTCAGGATGTGCTTGGCCCCCAACGCGGCCAGCGCGTCGTGGAAGTCCCGAGCGAGCAGGTAGGCGAAGGCGCTGTCAGTCATTACGCGTGTTACCGGAGCAGGGTTGGCTGTCTGGCGGCTCTTGAGCGGGCGAGGAATCTGGCGCCGGTTGGGCTTTTCTCGTCGGGCAGGACCCGGCGTAGGCGAAGCGGGGGAGCAAGCAACCGCGGCGAGGACGTAGTAAGATCCAGGTCTGCCCGAAGGGCAGTGGGTGGCCCGGCTTTGGGAAAGGTCTGTCTGCTGACCGCCGCTGTCGGGAATACGGTCGACTATCCTCGGCGTGGATGTGAATCATGTGTCCGGGATGTCACGTTCATAGCGGTGGTCCTTGGCAGGAGAAGCTCGGATCCGGGTCGCATAGCCGGGGCATGCCGGCGCGGGCCAGAATCCTACAGACCGTCCGGGCACGGGACACGCAGCGCAAGACGAGGCCGTCGGCCCCTCCCGATACATCACCCGCTTGACAGGAATGTGGCCCGGGTGGCGAGAGGGCACTACTTTGGACGGGAACTCCGGTCCTCAAGGTCTTCCCAGCCGTGGAAGCGGTATCGGCTTGTCCAGTGGTGGGAGCGGGTCCCTTGAGAAGCCCAGTCCCCTGGCCGCGTGGGCGACCGCGCGTCCGGTGACAACACGCTTTCATGATGATGCGTCTACCTGTCGGTGACGGTCGATAGGCGAGCCTTTGTGACGGCGGCGGAGTTCAGCGGTCGATGCAACGGTTTATGGTTCTGTCGCCGGTGAAGTCCGTCTAGCCAGGTGCTCCATTGGACTCTGCCAACCCAGGACTTCGCGGGGGCTGCGATTAATTTCGGCCGCGACCTTCGTGAGGTGTTTGGGGCTGTGGACGTCGAAGTCTGTTCCTGTCGGGAAGTACTGCCGGAGCAGGCCATCACTATTCTCGCCTGAGCCGTGCTGCCAGAGGGTCGCTGGATCACAGAAATGCATCGGAATCAGCGTCTGCCGCGTAAGACTCTGGTGGCAAGCCCTTTCAGTCCCCTGAACCCACGTCAAAGAATGGCTACGGGAGTGGGCTCATAGAAGGAGCCAGCCGATCGCGCAGATTCCCAGAACCGTGGTTTCCGCCAAGTGTACGGATCTAAGAGGTCCTCAACCATTCATGATAACCACCATTCTGCTCAGTACATCTAGGCTGCTGAGAGTAGGAACGGCCGTCGGTGGATTTCACTTGCGGGATACTGACGCGCTGCCTAGCGGAGAAGTCGAACATAGTGGATGAACTACATTTTCCGGGGCGCATTTTGGGCCGGCGTGGTCAACATCCGTGTCTGCAGCGCTGGCTACACTCAATTTCATAAAATCGTCGCCCGTGTCATCGTGTATGTCTGCAGCACAACCACGCCCCGTGGCTTTTACACGCCGCCCGGCAGCGAGACTTTTGGGTTAACCCTGGAACTGGGTTGCGTAAGTCGCACGCCCAAGTCGGTGGCTGGATTTAGGGATAAGAGAGAGCCGTGTTCCTGACGAAGTATCGTCGGAGGGCTCTGCCTTGATACGCGGCAACTAGTATTTCAGAAACCGCGACTGCCCACGCTACTCCGGTGACGTCGGTGAACAACGCCGCCAACACAATAGCAGGCGCGCCGCAGACGGCACCGAGAACGGTTGATTGGACAAGGATTCTTCCCTGTCCCACGGACACGAGGCAAGCCAACCCAAGGATCTGGGAAACTGCCACTGACAAGAACATCAATCCCACAGCAGCGCTCAGTGAACTCGGGAAAATAACTAAACCGTTGGACAATATCTCGCTTGCGACCGGACCTAGTAGGAAGATGCCCATTCCGCCAAGAAATCCAAACAAGGGTGCAACCTGAGCACTCCGCACGAGCCTATGCTTTAGGTTTTCGGGACCCCCTTCGGGGATCCAGCCCTGAATGAATTGAAGGAGCGGGGAAAGCGCCAAAACGCCGTAGCGAAAAATTCTATCCGCCATGAGGTAGACCCCCAGCTGCGCGGGCAGGAATAGATTGATCGCCACTAGTGGCAGGTTCACGTATAAGCTTCCGGTCGCGGCTGTGACGACGCCGTGTCTCTGGTGCGCCAACCGGCTAAAGGCTTCCCTTACCCTGAAGTTTGCCGTAATACTTGCCTTCGCAGGTTTAACTATGACCATGCAGGTAAGGGCCAGAGCAAGAATATTGAAGAGCAATTGTATCGCTACCAGCCAGATGATCTCGCGGGTTAGAGCCAGGACTGCCAGGCCGATCAAAGTCCCACCAAACTGCGGGAGTGCATCGAGGAAAAATAGCCTCTTGGGCTTGGCTTCACCTATGAAGTACCAGTTTCCGCCAAGGAACGGCAGCAAATACGCGATCGAGGCCAGCACAACGAGAGGCACATGTTCAGGTTGCAGGATGATCATGACGGCTGCCATCGCCGGGGCCGCGATCAAATATAGGTAGCCTCGACTAACAAGCGAATCAACGAAGAGCTGGGGTCGAAGTGCCTTGTTCATCGAGGCAACCATCGACGGACCGGTAGTGCCCCAACCGAAGGCAACAAGGATGCCGAACATGATCGACACAGATTGGGCCATTGCCTGAACTGCCCAAAGCTGTGCTCCGGCGATCCCGGTTATCACCGGAATTGACACAAGCCCAACGATCGTTCCGACGCCAACTGTTAGGGAAAAACTTGCAAGACGTGCCAAGGAGGCCATGATCGGTTTCGCTGACAAGATTTCTCGCGTTCCTCGAGTTTGAACAGGCCAAGTACCCAATAATAGTTCACCACGCGGTGGGGCCAGGATTGCCTGATGGGCCACGTGATACTAATCCCACCTTCGGAGGCAGCGCTGTACAGCCCCGATTGGTGGACTCGCGGGATGGAAGCAGAGGGCTGCTGCTTCGCAGAATGTCCGCACATCTCGCCACACTAAGAGGCGCTGAAGCCGCTAGTGCTGTCCAAGGCTCTGTGTCAGCTACATAGGGAAGTCCACATTACGGCTCAACAAAATGGCCGGAAGTCTGCTTCGTGGTACTTGCAGGGGCGGTGAGACGTGCCAGCATCATGGTGCTTGGGTCATGGTCCATTAGAATTGGTTGACGACAGAGCCGTTTGAGCGGGAAAGTTCGGGGCGTTCGGCTTTGCCTGCGGATCGTACTCGGGCTGTCGTGGTGGGCATGAATGCTGCCGAGTATGCAGCCCATCTTTCCGAATATCTCGAGTTTCAGCTCGGATGCTGACAACTGCGGCGGCGGGCGCTGCAAGATAAACAGCTACACGATGAATTGAGGAAATTTTCATGACGCAGGGAGAGGAGAGCGTTCGCGTCGCCGCGATTATAGCGGCGTATAATCCCGATAAGAAGGTCATTGATGTTTTTAGGGCCGTTGTTGGGCAGGTGGATTTGGTTGTTGTCGTAGATGACAGATCAAATGATTCCTCCACAATGCCAGTTTTTGAAGAATTACGGTCTTTGGGTGCAGAAGTAATTCATTCACCAAACAACGCCGGCATAGCCAGAACGCTCAATATAGGTATAAGCAGGTGTGCAGCGATCGGCCGGTTTGACTATTATCTGACCTTGGACCAAGATTCCATACCGGACCAGGATTATGTCAGCAATGCTTTGAAGACGGACAGGCTTGCGCGTGAGCTGAACATACCAGTGGGGTTCGTAAGTGCTGCGACATATAACAACAGCCCAGTCCTCGGAAACGGAACCTTACTCGGATTCGAGCAGCCCTTCGATCCATGGCAATCGGGAATGTTAATACCCCGCTCGACCTTCAACGCGGTAGGGGGCTTGGATGAGAAGCTCGTTATCGACGCAGTCGACTCTGAATTTACGCTACGAGTGCGGAAGGCCGGCCTTGCAGTTCTTTGCGGCAGTGGGTGCAATATGGCGCACTCTCTGGGACAACAAAGTACGGTTAGTTTTTGGGGAAAGAAGAGGCTCTATACGTACCATTCGCCGGTACGTGTCTATTACATCACTCGAAACAATTTATTAATTTTCTTCCGTTACTTCTTGGCGGACCCAATTTGGGTTGCGCGTAAAAGCTACTACGAGCTGGTCAACCATTCTCGAAGGATTCTTTTTAGTAAAAATAAGAAGGAAATTTTACGGGCCATGCTCTTCGGAGTCCGCGATGCCTCAATGTTTCGAAATGGTATTATTAGGGCCAGCGACATGCAGAAGTTGAGCTAGCCTGTGTTTTTTGGTGGGGTGAAGGGGAATAAATTGAACGATCAGGTTCGGACGAGCTTTGGTGTTGTCGCCCTAGCGGCCTACAAACCTGACTGGAACCTGTTCCGGCGTCAACTGCAATCGATTCGCGATCAATCGCATGATGAGTTCCTATGCTTAATTTCGGCTGACGGTGGCTGTGATGAAATCAAGGCTTTCGTCGATGAAACTGTTATGGGCGACACTCGGTTCCAGGTTATCGGATTTGATGAGCGTTTGGGATTCTATGGAAATTTCGAACGAGTTCTAGAGCATGTGCCGGTGGATGCCACGTGGATTGCTCTATCGGATCAGGACGACTTTTGGTATCCAAATAAGTTGGACACGTTGATTCCCTATCTTACTCACTATTCACTGGCGACTGGCCAAGCTCGTGTAGTCACCGAGACGGGTGCTGTCCTCGCTGAATCCACTAATCGATGCAACGTCCCGCCGGCGCATCTTCTCGTTGACAATCAGATAACCGGGGGCCTTTCCGTCTTCCGGAGGGAACTACTTGCTACCGTTCTTCCGTTTCCTCGTTTGAGCAATCCATCCGAGAACCACGACCATTGGATTGGGCTTTGCGCGGCCGTCGCTGAAGGGGCTTATATTGCTGACGCATTAGTACAGGACTATGTGCAGCATGAAGGGAACGTTCTGGGTGAGCCGGACCGGAGTTTCAATGTAAAGCGTTCGATCGATAACTTCCGAAGAATGGGTCACAAATTCGAAGGTGCGGGTAATTTGTCATCGCTTTTGCGCGTGATGATGAACATCAAGTTCGGCTGGTCTCGTACCATGGTCCTTGAGCTTCGAGGGAGAGCGCCGCAACGCCTCCAGGTATTGGAGCCGCTCCTGGAAGTTGTGACGCCCAGAAAATACTGGATCAAGAAGCTGGCAGTTCTATGGTCCGCCGTTTCAAGCAAGCACGTCTCGATACCCTCAGCCATAACGTTTGCAGCAGGCGCTGCCGTGGCATCGGTACTTCGGCGATAACCCCGCTGGTCATCGCTGGCTTCTATTTCAATTTCGCGGCATCATGTGGTCGAATGCGGCCAGAATGACCGGCGACTGCATCCCGGATACCAGTAAGCCACGCGCGCACGAACGCGATGCGGCGTGGCCCAAATGCGACGCGGACAATGTTGCTCTCGACTTCCATCCAAAGGCGTCGCAACATCCAAATACGATTCGTAGAAAAGTAGCGGACGACCATGAGCCAGATATTTCGGGTTATGTAATAAACGCGAACAGGAGAGTGATGGATAATCTGAAGATCCTGACCGTCAACCCGCAAAGGGCGCCCCATTATAGACATAGGCCGTGTTTCTCCAAGGGAGTGTTCGATGTCGCAGCCGACGCCGACAGGGGTTGAGTAACCTGCTGCACGGATCCGGAGATTAAAGTCGGTATCAACGCAGTCTATGAACAGGCTCTCATCGAAAAGCCCGACGTCGTCCAATACGCTGACTGGAATAAGACAACCCGACTGCATCGGGTCAAAGGCCTGGACTACGTCTTCGTTTCCATGGAGCCTCTTGACTGGCTTTGCGTTGTGCGACTCCGGTGAAACCAGGCCAACTCGCATTCCTTGGGCAGCCGCATTACGGAAGCTGCGAAGTGCATTTTCCACGTAGTTCTCGCCGAGTGTCGAATCTTGGTCCATAGTAAGGATCCAGTCGGGCTCCCATAGGGTGCGCGCCTGCCGGATGCCCTCGTTGAGCGCACTGGCAATTCCTGAGTTCCGCGGCTGGCGGAGAACTGTTATGCCGTCTTCTTCCAGAACGCTAAGAATGGGCGACGCATCCTGATTGGAGCCGTCGTCCACGACCAATATGTAGGGTACAAGATTCCGGAGGAGAGTTACACGGGAGATGATGTCAACTGAGGGGTTATAGCTGGTGACGACGGCGGCAACTTTATGCTGGGGTCCTGCTTCAAACATGGGTATCCGTTTCGCGATGTGTGGCGGATTTAGCGCGCAGCAAACTCAACCTTTGACAGTTGCGGGCGATGTGCGCCGCCGCCTGCTTCGAAGCGCCAGAGTGACGAGGTTGGCTAGGAACGCGGCGCGGGCGCGGACAATCTTACTAATTCCGCGCATTTTTCTGGGGGTCAGATTCTCATTGTGCAGCCGGTGAAGTATCGTGTCATCCTCAAGATAGGCGATGCTCTTTGAAAAATTACCGCACATTGCCAACCACTGGTCGTGGGATTCAGACATATGAGACGGGAAAGGGAGCGCCAACTCCTTCAAATTTGACTTGAAAGCCATGGCGCAGCCCCAGTGCAGTCTATACCCAATAACAATTCCCAGGAGATTCCTAAAATGTTTCTGGGAATCTCTGCTGCGAAGCCTAATGTCATGAAAACGACCCGATTCACCACCAAAATGCTTGCAGTTTGTTACCACCATGGATTTGTCGGCCAGAGCGGCGAGCATTTTGTCCAGCCGGCCTGGGACCCATATATCATCCTGATCGGATAGAAAAATATAATTTCCGCTGCTTAGCCATATCGCTTTTTCAAATGTTCTCACATAGCCAAGATTTTGCTTATTGCGATGAAGGACTACCCTCGAATCTTGAACAGCCTCAATCCGTGCGACTGTGTCGTCCGTGGATTCATCATCTACTATGAGCAGTTCGTCATTTGGTCCGAGCTGCGGCAGTATGGACTCGATCTGCTCTGCGATGAATTCGGAGCCGTTATAGGCGGCCATGCAGACGCTGACCCGGACATTTTCTGTCATTAGTCGGAAGCCCTTCTTCAACTCACGGACAGGAGAATCACGCGGTAGCAAATACGTGAGGTCTATAAGAGTTTACCCGTATTCCTGACGAGACTCCGTCTGCGGGTCTTCGACGGTAGAGGCCAGGCCGGGTTCCTGCACGAAGAGGCGTTGCTGCTGTCTGCCTGTCCGATACACCATCCTTGCCGGGGCAGCAGGAGCCTCTGCTGTATACGTTCTCCGCTATCAGAAGCGTGGGAAGCCACCGGGTCCCGACCCAGGAGCTTACCGAGGCGGATGGGCTATGGTTGATGGGTTCATCTTCACCTTTCGACAGGAAGTCCAATGACCGTTGCTGCTGTGGTCGTCTCATACAACAGGAAAGACCTCCTCGAAAAATGTCTTGCTGCCCTCGAGGGGCAGACACGAGCACTCGACGAAATCATTGTGATCGACAACTCGTCCACCGACGGCGCTCCTGAACTGGTGAAGGAATTGTTTCCAAAGGTGAAACTCTTTGACACGGGCTCCAACGTCGGTGGAGCAGGTGGCTTTGCGTGGGGCGTTGAGTTGGCGATTGCGCACGGACACGAGTATGCCTGGTTGATGGACGATGACGCCGAGCCGGAGCTGGACGCCTTGGAACCGCTGATCGAGCTTGCAGGAAGCGCTTCTGAGCCCTACTCCTTCCTGGCATCTATGGTCACGCTGGGTGGAAACACCATCAACACTGGGAACCCGCCTGTATTCAGCAACGACATCAGCCGCCAGGTGAATGCGAACCTCAAAGGTGCGATCGCAATCGATGCAGCGACTTTCGTAGGCGTTTTGGTAAATCTTGACGTCGCCCGCCAAACCCACCTGCCGCAAAGGGATTATTTCATCTGGGTTGACGACACCGAGTACACCCTTCGCTTGTCTCGTATAGCCCCGGCTGTGATGGTGCGGGAGAGCAGGATCAAGCATCCCCTCAGCAAGTCAGGGTCAAAAGACATGGGCTGGCGTCTGTTCTACTTCCTTCGAAACAAGCTTTGGCTGATCCGGACAGATCCCCAAATGAGCATCCAACGAAAGGCATTTGAGATTCTGGGTTATGTCGGCGCCGCATTGCTCCAGGGGCCGCACGCGGAAGACAAGAAGTTGTGGATTCGAAGCGTAGTCCGCGGGGCATACCAAGGCCTCGTCAAATCCGCACGTAAGGAACTTCCGGGCACTTTGTTGGATGAATTGAGCCCTACAGAACGCGACACAGCCCTCGAACATAAAAGTATGAACGTTTAGTGGAGTATGTGGGCGCCGGCAGCCTAGCTATGCAAAGACTGGCCGGCATCTTCAGCGAGGCAGGTTTCTCGGCCTATCTGTGAAGGCTGGACAACGGTGGGACAGGCTGATCCTCTCTGCGACTGAGTAGGCTCTGTCATCTCAACCCTAGGGTGAAACTGTGAGAAGTGGATCATTCGCCTTGTCTACGAAACTTTGTAGATAAGGGTTTCTTGTCCCGACCATGTCAGCTCCTTTTCCAGGCTCAAGCAGGACCCGGAAAGTTCTTGCGACGCAGTGATGTGGGTGAGGGAGGGAAACGACTCCTTGAGGTCGCATGGATCGATGTGGACGATTGTTCTGTCCGTACCGTTATTTGAAAACGCCGGCGGTGCCCCTGGCGTCCAGAAGAACTGGATAAAGCCGCCACCTCTGTTCCAGTCGTTGGCAAAGCGCTGTTCGGGGTCCAAGACGGTCCACTTGCTAGCGTCCGGGCCGGAACGTTGAACTCCCGTAAGTGACGGTACGCCGTTAGCGAGCAGCAACGTGTCGACCGAGGGCCGGTCAGAAGCCCAAAGCGAACCTGCCGCGCGGCTTACTTTGCCTTCAGAGTAGAAATATTTAGCCGTTGTCGATGCACGCAGGTCACCCAGCCCAAATATCAGGGGATTCGATCCAAAAACAGGGATCGCCATCAGGGCTGCTGCAATACCCACAGAAAAGGCGGACTTGGGAAAGCTGGTCACAATGAAGACCACGACGGCGACGCCAGCAGCGGCAAGCAGAACTTCTTTCCTCGACATGGTAGGAAGGTAAGAAAGTTGAAGCTCGGATCCTGCATACGCTGTCACCAATCCTGTTGCCAGAGCCGAAGCTATCGAGAGGCGCCAGCGACGATTGTCCGGCAGTCGGGACAGTAGCACACCGACTAACAGCGCCCCCAAGATTCCGCAAACCTGTGCTGCCCTGGCAGGCTGCACGTAGTTCAGCAGGGGAATCTTCGCGCCCATGGGCCCGAAGTTGAAAGAGCACCATAAGAGCCATAAACCACCCGAGAAGGCAAGCACCAGGGCCACGACATTGTCGCGCCACCTGCCCATGGCAGAGATGCCGAGCCATATCACGACAGCCCAGACGAACGTCACTGTGAAGGCCGTTGACATCTCGCTCTGGTTACTGCCAAGAGGCACTGCATCCTTGAGTTCGCCGAGAGCTGGCGCGCCGAAAAGAAATCCGAATGGCTGGGCTTCACCGGTCGACCGTCTCGAACCCGGATAGACGGTGTTCAGCAGCCCATTGATGCCCTTTTCATTTTCCAGCAGCGTGCCGACGCCGAAGATCAGTGCGACACCAGCGGTGAAGCCAACGGCTTTTAATTTTGGCAGCCACCCGTCCTTCCGGGACAGGATCCAGAGAGCACTTGCGGCAAGAACGGGCAAACCGAGAACGAGTGACCAAGGAATGTAGAAACTAGGGATGCCGGCAAGGAGGATTCCGCCGACAACCGACTGCAAAAGCGGTAGAGCTGACCGTTTAGATTTGAAGCCGCAGTAGGCGGAGAGAAGCAAACTCGAGCCCGCAACCGTGTAGGCAATGAGCTGAATAGGCATCATCGTCCACCAGGATGCGGCGGGGGAGAGCGCTATCAGGAACGCTGCCAACCAGCCCATATTGCGGGACGATCCAACCTGTTCGAACCATTTAGGGAGAAAGAGGAAGAGCGCGACGGCAGGAAGCCACCAATGGGCTGCGAAGACCATCTCGTCTGGAAGTATCGCCGCCGCCCGAAGCATTGTGGAATCAAAGTAGACGAACGTTTCAAAGAAGCCGCCAGATGGGTACCTGTGAACAACATCGGCGGGGGCCGCAAGGTAGCTTGTCGTTGGCGCTGCACCCGTAGCCATGATCGAAATCGCTATAGGAGAAAACGCGTTGAACTCGTCCGAGCGGATGACGGAACTTGACCCTATTTGGTATCCCTCGGGGTGGGAGGGATCTTGTCGGAGTTCTGCCACTCCAACTGAAGAGGTCGTAGCGCCGGTGATCACCAGGAATGCATATACAGCGATGACGGCCATTCGCGCCATTCGGTCGGAAGCTGACACCCAACGCCAGGCATGCAAGCTGATGCTTTGAAGTCTGGACGACATCTGGGGTGACATTCTGCTCTTCCTTCTTGCCTAACGACTGCTGTTACCTGTGCCATAACCCGGGCGCGACGCTGCACAGACAATTTCGACCGACTTGCATGGGATCCCTGCCGCCCATAGATCGCGGCTGGCGCCCAGACCAAGGGGTCCAAAGGTGGAATCACCGGCTATGGCTCGATGCCGCAGAATGATGTGTTGTTGCTCCCCAAATTTCTGAAGCGCCGAATTAACCCCCGCGCCCCCGGCGAGGGCGCCACGTATGCAACGGCAACGCAAGTATAACGTCATGGAACCGGTCGAAGCCGTCGGCGCGAATGCCGCCTCGACCTCTTTGCCGGTAGCACCCCATGGACAGCCACCCGGTATGATGGCTTGAGCCCGACTGCAACCTGCGGGGGTATACGGAACTGGGAGTGGCTTGCAGACAACAGACAGTGCGCGATCAGTGAAGCATCGAGCACAGAAACTCGCTTCCCGGATCTCAGGGATCGTTGAGCGCAGTCACCTGATCAAGTTCCTGCTCGTTGGAGGCGCTTCCTTCGCAGTAGATCTTGCTCTACTGGCCCTCATGCATGAAGTCTTCGGAGTGGACCTCTGGATTGCTACGCCCATCGCTTTTGTCGCCAGCTTGGTGTTCAACTTCGCCCTCCAGCGCTCCTTTACGTTCCGTGCCAGAAACCGGAGCCATGTGAGCCTGCTCAAGTATCTGGCCCTGGTGGTTTTCAACATCGTGGCAATAGATGTCATCGTGAACGGCTTCGACGCCTGGGGAATTTCCTACGGAATAGGCAAGGCGTTCGCGACTGTACTGACCACATCTTGGAACTTTTGGCTCTATAAGGTATGGATTTTCAGGCATGAGCCCGGAAAAGTTCCTGCTCGTGCAGGAACTGTGACCGCTGAAGGCACGGACTAGCACTCCTCAAACGACCATCTGGCTCACGTTCGGACTAACCGCTGGCGGGCATCCGCTGGAAGACAAGAAAAGGATCTACCTGGCACATGGCCATTGATGTATTGCTTCCCTACTATGGGGACGTCGACCTGATGAAACTCGCTGCCCAGAGCGTCATGAGCCAGCAGTTCGAAGACTGGCGGCTCATCGTGGTGGATGATGGGTTTCCAAGCCCGGAACCTCAGCGCTGGTTCGAATCCATCTCCGACCCTCGGGTGAGCTACCAAAAGAACGAAAAGAACCTGGGTGCCAACGGAAACTACCGCAAGGCCCTGGACCTGGCTGAAGCCCCCATCGTCGTCGTCATGGGCGCTGATGACATCATGCTGCCGAACTATCTGGCAGTAGTATCAAAGGCTTTCGAAGCCTACCCACAAGCCAGCGTGGTGCAGCCAGGGGTCCAGGTGATCGACGAGAAGGGCCGAGTCGCGTCGCCTCTGGTCGACATCGTCAAGAAGGTCTATGCCCCGAGCGTCAAGGAACCGGTCCTCCTGCAGGGCGAAAGAATGGCAACCAGCCTTATGCGGGCAGACTGGGCTTACTTCCCGTCCCTTGCTTGGCGCACGGACGTGATTCGCCGCATCGGTTTCACCGAGGGGCTGCACGTCGTCCAGGACCTCGCACTATTGCTGGATATTGCTGCTGAAAACGGATCTATGGTGGTTGATCCAACCTTGGCATTCCTTTATCGCCGTCATTCAGCCTCAGACTCATCAGTTAAGGCTCTGGATGGGAGGCGCTTCGATGAGGAGCGGGCCTTCTTCGAGGGCCAGGCGCGCCGATTCCGCGAACTCGGCTGGCAGAGGACAGCTCGCGCGGCTGCTTTCCATACGACGTCGCGTCTGAACGCCGCTACCCTGGTCGCGCGTTCCCTGGCGATTGGGAAGACCGATTCCCTGCCCCGGCTGTTGAAACACGTTATCTCTTAGGAGACTTAAATAATTCAGGTGGCTGCAGGCATTGACCGGCAGCCACCTGAATAGTTTAAGCAGTGGTTTCGGGCGGCCTTCCCGCGCTTGGCACCGCGTTGCCCGGTACAGATTGATCGCGTGTTTGGCCTTTTTCCAGTTCCTGTACTTTGAGCCGCAGAATTCCTACTTCTTCGGCCAGGACACGGATCTCGTCCTCAGCCTGGGACTGCTCGAAAGACAGATGAAGGCAGACCAGGACGAGCAAAAGCAATGCCATCGCGAAAAGGAGGTTTGAAGGCACTTGAACGCCGAGCACGCCGCTGGCCCAGAAAAGTAGCTGTGGGAACGCAACAAGGACCAGCATTCCAACACCGATGATGATCCAGAGGACTGCGTACTTTTCCCTCAGATGACGCCGGCGGAGCATCTCGAAGATAATGAGCAGAATGACCAGCACAAAGATGAAGCCAACAAGCGTGGCCATGTGAACTCCTAGTTGGATGACGGTACGTTTTTCTTGCGCGTCAAAGCGAAGAGGAGGGCAAAAGCTGACCGGCCGAGGTAGATGGCTGCCTTCAATGGGTCGTGGCTCGGCGTCCCGCCCTGCCGCTCCCGCATTGACACTCCAACCTGGCGCACGGTGCACCCGGACCGGATCGCAACAACCAGGGAATCAATGGTATCCCCGAGGTACTCCGCAGGGTAGTGGTCAACGTATTGCCGGATGGCCTTTGTGTTCGCAGCGCGGAACCCCGACGTGACATCCGTGAGCCGGGTTCCTGCGACCCTCGATATCGTCCACGCCAGGACGTTCATGGCCCACTTACGGGGCCCGCGGACTGTGTAATTGCCCTTATCGGCGAAGCGGGCACCGATGACGATGTCTGCTTCCTGGAGCCCATCGAGGACGGCTTTTATATCCCGGGGATCGTGCTGGCCATCCGAATCCACTTGGATGACCTGGGTGTAGCCGTGCATCTTTGCGAATTTGAACCCGGTTCTCATGGCACCGCCAACGCCCATGTTGAACGGTAGCTGCACAACCAGCGCGCCTGCATCACGGGCTACCTGTGCCGTGTCGTCCCGTGAACCGTCGTCAACTACCAGGACATCGCAATCCGGGCCAAACTCGAAGACCTCACGAATCGTGTTGCCGATGGCCTCCGATTCGTTCCAGGCCGGCATGATCACAAGGGTGTGCTGCGTCTGATCTACAGGTCTCATGCCTTATCGTTTTCCAACTTCAGATAGGCTGCCAGCCGCTCGTCGGCATCAGGTATGTCGAAACCCGTAGAGCGCGTCTTTGCCAAGTCGAGCGTGCTGGAAAGTGGCCGCGGGGCCGCTGCCTTGTCCTTGAAATATTCGGCAGTGGTGATGCCAGTGACGTCACTGCCGGATGCCCCGCACTGCTCGAACACATCCCGCGCAATATCCGCCCAGCTCCTGACGGGCCCGTCATTGCTGAAGTTATACAAACCATAGGTTGCATCCGACTCCAGCAAATGTCGAATGAAGGCCGCAATGTCCTGGGTGAAGCTCAGGCGGCCTGTCTGGTCATTCACGACGGAAGGCTTGACCCCTTTTCGCGCCAGGCTGGCCATGGTGCGGACGAAGTTATTTCCTTCTCCAATAACCCAACTGGTCCGCACAATGTAGTGGCGGGGAACCACGCTGACTACCGCGTCTCCGGCGGCCTTGGTCTGCCCATAAACGCCCAAGGGAGAGCAGAGCTCGTCCTCGTCGTGGATATCGCGGCTACCGTCAAAGACATAGTCCGAGGAAATATGGACCAAAGTGAGATCATTCTCGACGGCGGTGCGCGCCAGTTGCGCTACGGCCGCGACGTTGATGGACCAGGCGGAGGCCCGCCCATCTGCGCTTTCCGCTGCGTCGACAGCAGTGTAGGCGGCGGCGTTGATAATCGTCGAGTAGTTCTTCCAGTTCCTGCTTTTGAAACTGTTCGCGTTGGTGAGATCGAACTCAGCGCGGCCTGCAAACTCAACCGAGGTATCGCCGTCGTACTGGGCACGAAGTGCCTTGCCCAGCTGCCCCCCGGCACCTACCACAAGGATCTTCTTGGCTGCCATCGGGACCACGTCGGCCATCCGCGGGTGCGCTTTGTCCTTGTCAGAGAGTTCCGCCTGGGTGAGCGGAATCGGCCACTGGATCGCAGCCGTCTCATCGGCGAGGTTAAGGAAGGTGTATTGACCTTGAGCGTCCGCGGACCAGTGGTCGTTCACCAAGTACGTGTAGGCGGTATTGTCCTCCAGCGTCTGGAACGCATTGCCGACTCCGCGGGGGATGAAGATTGCCTGGCTCGGGTCGAGTTCAGCCGTGAAGACCGCACCGAACGAGGGGCCCTCCCGAAGATCAACCCACGCCCCGAAGATGCGGCCGGTGGCCACCGAAATGAATTTGTCCCACGGCTCGGCATGGATCCCACGGGTGGTTCCGGCCTTTTCGTTGTAGGAGATGTTGTTCTGCACGGGCCGGAAGTCAGGCAGCCCGAGAGCAAGCATCTTTTCCCGCTGCCAGTTCTCCTTGAACCATCCCCGGTTGTCGCCGTGGACCGGGAGGTCGTAGAGAACGACGCCGGGAATGGGGGTTTGGTGGGCAGCAAGCTTCTTCGAGAACTCCAGCGACATGGATTACTGGCCCTGTTCCTTGTATTTTGCTTCGGTGGCAGCCTTCTGCGGGCGCCACCAGTCTTCGTTATCCCGGTACCAGGCGATTGTGTCTTCGATGCCCTCGTCGAAGTTGGAGAACTGAGGTTTCCACCCGAGTTCGTCGCGCAACTTGGTGGAATCGATGGCGTAGCGGAGGTCGTGACCTGGCCGGTCGACCACATGGTCGTAGGCATCCGGGGCCTGTCCCATGTGCTTGAGGATCAGCTCTACGACGTCTTTGTTGTTCTTCTCGCCGTCCGCGCCGATCAGATAGGTCTCGCCAATCTTTCCCCCGGCGATGATTGCAAGCACAGCGGAGGAATGGTCGTTGGCGTGGATCCAGTCCCTGACGTTCTCGCCCTTACCGTAGAGCTTGGGGCGAATGCCGTCGATGACATTGGTGATCTGCCGGGGGATGAACTTCTCCACGTGCTGGTACGGACCATAGTTATTGGAACAGTTGCTGATGGTGGCCTGCAGGCCGAAGGAGCGTACCCATGCCCGTACCAGCAGATCGGAACCGGCCTTGGTTGACGAGTACGGGCTTGAGGGGTTGTAAGGCGTTTGTTCGGTGAAACGCTCCGGGTCATCCAGCTCCAGGTCTCCGTAAACTTCGTCCGTGGAGATGTGGTGGAAGCGTTTGTTGTGCTTGCGCGCTGCCTCAATGAGCGTATAGGTGCCGATGATGTTGGTGTCCAGGAAAGGGCGTGGGTCGTGCAACGAGTTGTCGTTGTGCGACTCGGCAGCGTAGTGAACAACGACGTCGGAATCGGCAACAAGACCATCTACAAGGGCTGCGTCCGCGATATCGCCCCGGACGAAGGTGAAACGTTCCTCCGGAAGGCCCTTCAACGACTCGAGGTTACCTGCGTAGGTCAGCTTGTCCAGAACCGTTACGTGGTCGTCGGTGTTTTCCAAAACGTAGTGGACAAAGTTCGAGCCAATAAAGCCGGCTCCGCCGGTTACGAGAAGTCGCTGCATAATTCCCTAGACTACCGGATTTGCTGCTGCTCCTAGCGAAGGGAAAGATGGGGACATGCGCGGAATAATACTGGCCGGCGGAACCGGCTCCAGGCTTCATCCCATCACGCTGGGTGTCAGCAAGCAATTGGTACCGGTCTACGACAAGCCGATGATCTACTACCCGCTGTCCACGCTGATCCTGGCTGGGATCCGGGACATCCTCATCATTACCACTCCCCACGACGCGGAGCAGTTTGAACGCTTATTGGGGGATGGGTCCCGGTTCGGCGTCTCCATCACCTACAAGCAGCAGCCTTCTCCTGACGGACTGGCCCAGGCATTTGTGCTCGGTGCGGACCATATCGGTGATGACAGCGTTGCTCTGGTCCTGGGTGACAACATCTTCTATGGCCAGGGCATGGGCACTCAGCTGCGCAGGTTCAAGACCATCGACGGGGGAGCAGTCTTCGGATACTGGGTCAAGGATCCGTCTGCTTACGGGGTGGTGGAATTCGATGACGATGGCAAGGCTTTGTCCCTGGAAGAGAAGCCCGCGGCACCCAAGAGCCACTACGCAGTTCCAGGGCTCTATTTCTATGACAACGATGTTGTTGACATCGCCAAGAACCTCAAGCCGTCCGCCCGCGGTGAACTCGAGATCACCGACGTGAACCGCGTCTATCTGGACGCCGGTAAGCTGCAGGTCGAGATCCTGCCCCGGGGAACTGCTTGGCTCGACACCGGGACCTTCAACGACCTAAACGATGCGTCCAATTTCATTCGGACGGTGGAGAACCGGCAAGGCTTGAAGATTGGAGCGCCCGAAGAGATCTCGTGGCGGCTGGGGTTCCTGACCGACGATGAACTCCGCGAAAGGGCCGAACCCCTCGTCAAGAGCGGTTACGGCTCATACCTGCTCGAGCTCCTCGCCGAAAAGTAGATTTCTACAAACAGAAAAGGGTTGAAGCGGCTGCTTCAACCCTTTTCTGTTCTGAATCCAAGAGCTCAACCGCTGTGGCTCCTGCTGCCCGCAGCAGGAGCCACAGCGGTTACCGACGCACTGTGCTTGCGCTGGCCCCAGTTGTGGGGCTCCAGGTGATGGACCCGCCCTGGTAGTTCTGGAAGCAGCCTCCGTTGGCCAAGGTGCAGGAAGTTGCTGCGATGGGATAGCCGAGGAAGCTGTTCTCGTAGCCAAGGCTGGCGTATTTTGCACGAATCGCTCCACTGCTGGGTTGAGCCCCCGTTGCCTGCGACCACAGCATCGCTCCGCCTTGGAAATTCTGGTAGCAGCCTCCGTCCCTGATGCCGCAGACCACACCGCCCGTAGGGTATCCCAACTCGCTGAGCTCGTAGCCCATGGAGCCCCACTTGGATCTGATGGGTCCGTTGGGGCTTATCTGCGCGCCCGTGGCGGGAGACCAGAGAATAGCCCCGTTTTGGTAGTTCTGGTAGCAACCACCGTCTTTCAGGCCGCAGACCTGGTTACTGGTGGGGTATCCGAGAGAACCGTTTTCGTATCCTGTCGCAGCCCAGAGTGTGCGGATGGGCCCTGCAGGGCTCGGCTGGGCGCCCGTGGCCGCCGACCAGAGAACGGCGCCATTCTGGAAGTTCTGGTAGCAGCCTCCTCCGACAAGCCCGCAGACTTGGGTTGCGCTGGGGTAGCCAAGTACTCCGGACTCGCGCCCCTGAGCTTTCCATGAGGCAAAAATTGGGGACATGACCTGCAAGACGCCTCTGCCGGAAGTCCACGTAAGTGAGCCGTTCTGGAAATCCTGCGAGCAGCCTCCGTCGGGTAGCCCGCAAACTTCGGTTGCGGTGGGGTAGCCCATGGCACCGTTCTCAAAGCCGGTTCGAGCCCATTCATTTCTGATGGGACCAGCCTTGCTCAGCTGCGCACCGGAGGTCGCTGACCAAATAATGGCCCCGCCTTCGAATTCCTGGAAGCAGCCGCCGTTCACGAGCCCGCATGTTTGAGGTCCGGTGGGATATCCCATCAGACCGCTCTCACCCCCTTGCTGAAGCCACAACGTGCGGATAGGTCCGTTGGGGCTCAATTGGGCTCCAGTGGAGGGTGACCAGACGGTGGCACCCTTTTCGAACAGTTGACGGCACCCCCCGTTTTTCAGTCCGCAGGATTCATCCTGAGTGGGATACCCGAGCGGTCCAGCTTCCCGCCCGGAAGTGCGCCAAGCCGACTCCATGTCGCCCCAAACGATGTGCGTTCCGGTGGCAGTGGAACTGGCGATGCTCCCTGTTTGAAAGCGCTGGAAGCAGCCGCCGTCCCGCAGCCCGCAAATCGTGTCGCTGGCGGGATATCCCAGGGGTCCCGCCTCGAATCCGGTCTTCTGCCAAGCCGTTCGAATGGGACCGTTCAGGCTGAGGTTGGCTCCGGTGCCGGGCGACCACAAGATCGCACCCGACTGGAAATTCTGGTAGCAACCTTGAGCGGAAAGGCCACATACCTGGCCTCCCAGTGGATAACCCATGGGTCCGTTTTCAAATCCCGAGTTTGCCCATGCCGTTCGGATGGGGCCTCTCACGCTGATTTGAGCGCCAGTGCCCGATGTCCAGATGATCGCCCCGTTCTGGAAGTCCTGAAAGCAACCGCCATTCTTCAGGCCGCATACGACAGCAGACGTTGGGTAGCCCAGTAATCCGTTTTCGAAACCGGATGCTTGCCAGACGCCACGGATAGGGCCCGTAGGGCTCGGCTGTGCTCCGCTGGCAGGCGACCAGATCACAGCGCCATTTTGATAGTTCTGGTAGCAACCGCCGTCGCGCAGACCACAAACTATTGCCGATGTCTGGGCCCCCAGCTCCGGCGTGCGGGCTCTGACGTCACTAATACCCTGACTTGCTGCAAGCGGAATAGCGGTCCCAGCGAATGCCTTGAGTCCCGCATAGTCCCCGTTCCAAACGTTGGAGTCCCCAGCAAACGGCCCGGTGCTGCTGTACTGCCAGATGCTGTAGGTGTCCCAACTCCCTGTCGGAATGGCGCCCGCATCGTTGGTTGCCGAGTACGGGTAGGCCGCAACCCACAAGGGATAGTCCCCAAAACCGGTGGGATTGCCCAGGCACTGGTTCCACCAATTTGTATTCGTATAGATCATCGGCAGTCTGCCGGTGAGGGACCTCATCGTGTTTCCGAAGTCCTGGACCCAGGATGTCAGTTGCGCCTGGGACATGCCATAGCAGGTGTTGCCAAAGTAGAAGCCGTTGATCGTCCGACCCTCGTAGGGGTTGAACTCGAAGTCGAGAACCGGCGGCATCGTATAGCCGTCGCCGGACCATCCGCCACCGTTGTTCACGAAATAGCGCGCCTGATCGGCGCCGGAAGACCAGTTGGGGATCGCGAAGTGGTATGCACCCCGGAGCATCCCCACGCTTCGTGCGCCTTGGTACTGCGAGCCAAACAGATCATTCGTGAAGTAATTGCCTTCAGAGGCTTTCACATACGCGAACCTGGCACCCATGTTCCACTGCTGCTGCCAGTCGACGCTGGTTTGGTGTCCACTGACGTCAAGCCCCTGTATCCCAAAGGAGGGCATCCATGTGCCCTCTGTTGCGAGCGATTCGGCGCTGAGCTTCTGGGCGGTGGGCGACGGGGAAGCAGAGGTCACTCTCTTGGACCTCTGCCCCATTTCCGCCCCGCCGGGGCCGATGGCCTGGGCCATTGACTGGGGAGTAGCCGACGTCGGCGAACTGGCTGCGATGGAAGGCTGCGGCGACGCTGTGGTTGTTGGTACCGGCGTCGCCTGTGGCAGCGTAGTGGCAGTTTGGGACGGGGCAGGCGTTGGTGTGGGACTGGGCTCCAAAGCGGAAGCTGCTCCGATCAGGCCAGGGCCGGTCAGCAAGGAGGCAGCTAATAAGCCGGCCCCAAGGGACATCATGATTGGGCGACGGGACTGAGACAGGTTCCGCTTCATATGTGCTCCGGAGACAATGCGGCGCTCCCCCAAGCGCCTCTTTGGATACTGCTCAGGTGATTTCCCCCAGGAAGGCACCTGATAGTGCTATTTCGATAAATAACGCGCTCACCATAGCACCAGTGTTACTGGCGCAACCAGTGATTCTGGTGTTACTTATGTGAATCCTGTGGTCTTCGAAGCGAAATCTTGAGCCCTACTAAGGGGAATCTTGAGGGTCGTCAGTTATCCACAGGAGTGCTGCATGACTTGTTGCGGCAGGACCCTCTACTTAAGCTGTACCCAGTCGAACTGCCTCCGCTGGGGGCGGCAGTTGTATGGGGGAACATATGGACGCGCTGGGAATTGTCGAGGACGAAGTCCGCGAGCTCATCCGCCGTCGTGGGCTGGACCCACTGAGGCAGGCAGGAGAGGTCCGTAGGCTGGTGGAAGCAGCCGTCACTGACTATGACGAGCGCGCGCTTATGGGGCCTCTTCCACCCCTTGGCCCGTTGGATGCTGCCCGTAGGTTCCTGTTCGATGCCGTAGCCGGCTTTGGAGTGCTCCAGCCACTCCTCGACGATTCTTCAATAGAAGAGATCTGGCTCAACGCGCCAAACGAAATATATGTGGCACGCAACGGGGAGTCAGAGCTGACCTCGCTGAGCCTCTCCGAGCAACACGTGCGTGACCTCGTAGAACGCATGCTCAAAAGCTCCGGCAGGCGGCTGGACATGTCGTCCCCTTTTGTGGACGCGGCACTGCCGGACGGATCCAGGCTCCACGTAGTCATTCCGGATGTAACCCGCCGGCACTGGGCCGTGAACATCCGCAAATTCGTCGTGAAGGCCAGCCGACTGGAACACCTGGTCGAGTTGGGAACGCTGACACCGCAGTCGGCACGATTTCTCGGCGCAGCGGTGTCCAGTGGCCTCAACATCCTTGTGTCGGGGGCCACCCAGGCAGGCAAGACAACCATGCTGAACTGTCTGGCGGCGAGCATAGGTAGCCGGGAGCGTGTCATCACGGTCGAGGAGATCTTTGAACTTCAGTTTCCGCTCCGGGACGTGGTGGGTCTGCAGTGCCGGCAGCCGAACCTCGAAGGTGAGGGCGAAATTCCACTCCGTCGCCTGGTCAAGGAAGCGTTGCGGATGCGTCCGGACCGGCTGGTGGTAGGGGAGGTGCGGGAAGCCGAGAGCCTGGACATGCTGATTGCCCTTAACAGTGGCCTGCCCGGAATGTGCACCGTCCATGCGAACTCGGCGCACGATGCTGTGACCAAGATCTGCACGTTGCCGCTGCTGGCGGGGGACAACATCTCCAGTGCGTTCGTGGTCCCCACCGTTGCATCCTGCATCGACCTTGTAGTGCACTGCAGCAGGCATCCCGATGGGCGTCGGCAAGTGACCCAAATCCTATCGTTGGGGCGCCGCGTGGAAAACGGCATCATCGAGTCGTCACTGGTTTTCGCCCTGGAGAATGGAATCCTGCAACCACGGGCCAACGCCATGCCGGCAGCTGAGAAGTTTTCGCGGGCAGGATACGACCTCGCCACGCTGCTGGATCCGCGATGATCCCGGCGCTGATGGGGGCGGCGCTAGGGATGGGCCTCTTCCTCATTTGGTGGTCCTGTTGGGAAACGCCGGACCCCGGGAACCGCGTGCGAAAGCCCGGCCACCTGGCTGACCTGCTCGCGGTTGCCGGGGTCGACAGGGTCTCAGCCCGCGGTTTGGCCGGTACTTGCTTGGGCCTCGGGGTTTTTGTAGCACTGGTGTTCTACGGGCTTAGCCATTCGTGGCCCATTGCCGGCTGCTTCGGACTTTTCGGCACATGGCTTCCCATCACCATCCTCAGGTGGCGGGCCAAAAAGAGGACGGCCCTGCTGCGCCAACTCTGGCCTGACGTCGTGGATCATCTGCGCTCTGCGATCCGTGCGGGCCTGCCCCTGCCCGAGGCCCTCATTCAGCTTGGAGAAAAGGGACCTGAGGAATTGCGGCCCATTTTTCGTGAGTTCGGCGCTGACTATCGCGCCGGAGGCCAGTTTGATGGGTCTCTAAACAAGTTGAAGCAGCGATTGGCTGACCCGGTGGCCGACCGCATCGTCGAAGCGCTCCGGCTGACCCGGGAGGTAGGCGGTTCGGACCTGGGGAAGCTCCTGGGCACCTTGGCGGAATTCCTGCGGGAGAATGCCCGGACCCGCAGCGAGCTCGAGGCGCGGCAGTCGTGGACCATCAATGCCGCCCGGCTTGCCGTCGCGGCACCCTGGATCGTGATGATCCTGCTTGCCAGCAGGCCGGAGGCGATCCAGGCCTACAACACGCCTATGGGCGCCGCAGTCCTGCTCGGCGGCTTGGTGGTCTCGCTTGTTTGCTACACGGTGATGTTGAAGATCGGGGCCCTGCCACAGGACGAAAGGGTGCTCCGATGATCATCATCCCGCCTGCAGCAGTAATCTGCGGTATCGGCCTTGGCCTTGGTTTGTGGCTCGTGATCTTCCGGTCACCTCCCATGCGCGCCCTGACGCTTTCCCAACGCATAGAGCCCCAACTTAAGTCGCAAAACCTGGAGTCGAGGCTCCTGCACGCCGGCGAGCAGAACCTGACACCTTTCGGCCCCCTCGAACGAATTTTCCGTCCCGTCTTCCGGGACTGGCTGTCCGCATTGGGAAGACTGAACCCCACGCCTGGTGCCACGGGCCGGCGGCTGGCCCAGGCAGGAATCAACAAGTCCGCCATCGACTTCCGCGCTGAACAGTTGCTGTGGGCTGCTGCGGGTTTTGTCCTTTCAGCGACTTTCATGCTCATTGGAGCCGCAGCGGGCAGGTTCAGCCCGCTCTTGGCAGCGGCGGTAATTATCGGCAGTACTGCAGCGGGTTTTGTGTTGCGGGACTACTGGCTTGGCGCCCAGGTCCGCCGGCGGGAAGCGCGGATGATGGCCGAGTTTCCCAGCCTTGCCGAACTGATGGCCCTGGCCGTCGGCGCAGGGGAGAGCGCAACAGGCGCATTGGATCGCGTCTGCAGGAGTGCCAACGGTGAGCTGTCCAAGGAATTTTCGAAGATCCTCGCGGAGACCAGGGCCGGCAAGCCGCTGATTCTGGCAATGCAGGAGTTCTCTGCGCGCACCGACCTTGCGCCGCTGGTCAGGTTTGTTGACGGCATCATCGTTGCGGTGGAAAGAGGAACACCCCTTGCGGACGTGCTTCGCGCGCAGGCGCAGGACGTGCGCGATTCGGCCAAGCGGGACCTGATGGAAGCTGCCGGGAAAAAGGAAATTGCAATGATGGTGCCCCTGGTTTTCGGGGTGCTTCCCCTGACCGTGGTGTTTGCTGTTTTCCCCGGCCTGGCCGCCATCAACCTGGGCTTCTGATGGGGAGAAAGACCCGAAGCCCGGACCGGCTGCCATTAGTTAAAGCCCACCTTAGGAACCAGGAATAGGACTCAAGATGAAAACCATCGGAACCCGCTGTGCACTGCTGCTTCTTGGCCTTGCCGCTTTACTGCAGCTCAAGGTGCCCGCGACAGCCGGGAGGGGGCGCCCTATCGGTGCACAGTACACCGAAGGCAGGGAAGACCTTCAGGTGCCTCCGACCACCGGTAACGATAACCCTGAACGAGGTGACGTTCCGGGATGGGTGATGATAACCCTGATGTCCGCGGTCCTGGTTGCAGCCCTGCTGGCGCTCGCGGGCCCCGCCTTGGAGGCCATGTTCAACCAGGCAATGGACAAGGTGGGGAACTGAACCATGCTGCCGTCCGCTCACGGACCCGTGCAGCCAGTGCTGCCCAGGCCGGGCGAGCGGGGTTCAGCCGTGGTGGACTTCGTCCTGGTTGGCGGGTTGCTGACGATGTTCTTCCTTGCGATTATTCAGCTGACCCTGGTTCTGCATGTCCGGAACACACTTATTGATGCTGCTGCCTCTGGTGCCCGGTACGGCACACTCGCTGACCGCAATGCCGCCGACGCGCAAGAGCGGACCCGCAGCCTCATCAGCATGGCCCTGAACGAAGGCTTTGCTGACCAGGTCAGTACGCAGGAAGTAACTGTCCAGGGGATGCGCACCCTGGAAGTGACTGTCCGGTCCCCAATGCCGGTCATCGGCCTGATTGGGCCCCGGGACCTGCTGGAGGTGAAAGGGCATGCGGCTGTCCAGCCTTGATCCGTTCAGCGCCAGCCCGTTGCCCCACCCCGACGGACCACCCCGCGCCAGTGCGCAGTCCTGTTCCAGTGCCCAGTCCCGCTCCAGCGCACAGGCCGGTTCCAGTCTGTTCCTGGTCACGGCCCGCGTGGCAGAAGTGCTCTGCAGGGAGCGTGCCGGGGGCACGCACGTGGGCGACCCATCCCACTGCCCCAGGCCTGCTCGCGGGGAGCACCAGCAGCAGGGCTTTGTGCATGAGGAGCAGGGGAGCGGACACGAGCAAGGAAGTGCGGTAGTCGAGTTCACGTTCCTTGCACTTCTGCTGATGGTCCCGCTGGTGTACTTCGTGATCACCGTCGGGCAAATCCAGGGCGGTTCCTTCGCCGTGGTGGGTGCCGCGGACCAGGCGGCGAAGGTTTATGTGGCACAGCCGGATTCCTCCACAGCCCAGGCAGCTGCGGAGCAGGCCGTGGCCCTCGCCCTTTCCGACTTCGGGCACCAGGCAGACAGGGCCCGCATGGCCACGACCTGCAACCCTGCTGACTGCCAGGCCGCCGGAACCACGGTGACTGTCACCGTAAGCCTGAGCGTACCGCTGCCGTTCATTCCGTTCGCCGACGGATTATCAGCCACGGAGGTTGAGGCGTCTTCCACCCAATTGGTAGGCCGGTACCGGTGAAACGCCGGGAATCGGACCAGAGCGGCCAGGTCATGGTGATGATTCTCGGCTACATCACCCTGGCACTTCTGGTGGCGACGGTCGTCGTCGGCATATCTGCCGTCTATCTGGAGCACAAGCGCCTGCTGTCCCTGGCAGACGGGGCATCGCTTGCGGCGGCCGACAGCTACACCCTGGGAGAAGTCACATCCCAGGGTGGAAGCCCCTCGGCTGTCCTTAATCCCGCGCGCGTCCGCAATGTAGCTGCCGACTTCGTCTCGAGGAGCCCAGCCTCGCAGCGTTTCTCAGGCCTCGCCGTCGCCGCTACAACGGGTACACCTGACGGTTCCACCGCCGTCGTGGTCCTCACGGCAGACGTGCACCCACCTGTGGTGAACTTCCTTGTCCCTGATGGCATCCGAATCGAAGCGACGTCCACCGCCCGCTCACGCCTGACTCGCTGAGTCATGCACCCGCTGAGCCAATGATCCTGGCAGCGCCGGGCCGTACCGCTCCATAGCGTAGGCTTAAACAACCATGGCCAATATTGATTTTTCCGCTGAAATCCGGGCGCTGCGCGCCACCTACGAGTCCATTGAACGCGTCAGCGACGTGGAGACACTCAAGGAAGACATCGCCGAACTCAGCGAGCGGGCAGGGGAGCCGGACCTTTGGGACGACCCCGCGGCCGCGCAGAAAATCACCTCCCGGCTTTCCCACCGCCAGTCCGAACTGGAGCGACTCACCAGCCTGGCATCCCGGATCGACGACCTTGAAGTCCTCGTTGAGCTTGGGCAGGACGAGGACGACGCGGACTCGATGGGGGAGGCCGCGACAGAACTTGAGTCCATTAGGAAAGCCCTCAAGGACCTGGAAGTGGTCACCCTGCTGTCCGGCGAGTACGACGAACGCGAAGCCGTGGTCTCCATCCGCGCCGGCGCGGGAGGTGTGGACGCCGCAGACTTCGCCGAGATGCTGATGCGCATGTACCTCCGGTGGGCCGAGCGGCACGGCTACCCCACCACCGTCATGGACACGTCCTACGCGGAGGAGGCCGGGCTCAAGTCGGCCACCTTCGAGGTGAAGGCTCCCTACGCGTACGGCACGCTCAGCGTGGAAGCCGGAACCCACCGTCTCGTCAGGATCAGCCCGTTCGACAACCAGGGCCGCCGCCAGACGTCCTTTGCCGCCGTGGAAGTCATTCCGCTGATCGAGCAGACGGACTCCATCGACATCCCGGACAACGAAATCAGGGTGGACGTGTTCCGTTCGTCGGGCCCCGGCGGCCAGTCGGTCAACACCACGGACTCCGCCGTCCGCCTCACCCACATCCCGACCGGCACGGTGGTTTCCATGCAAAACGAGAAATCGCAGCTGCAGAACCGCGCCGCCGCCATGCGCGTGCTGCAGTCCCGGCTCCTGCTGCTGAAGAAGGAGCAGGAGGATGCGGAGAAGAAGGCGCTGGCCGGCGATGTTAAAGCTTCGTGGGGTGACCAGATGCGCTCCTACGTTCTGAACCCGTATCAAATGGTGAAGGACCTGCGCACCGAGCACGAAGTGGGCAACACGTCCGCAGTGTTCGACGGCGAGATTGACGACTTCATCGATGCGGGCATCCGCTGGCGTACTGACAACCGCAACGCCGAAAAGTAGGCCTGCCGGCCCCGCCGTCCTGCAGCTGATCCAGCGACACGCCCCCGAAAGCAGGTCGAAGCACGGGGGACCCTGCGTATAGTCGAGGGGCCGGGGCCCTACTTTCCCCAAACGAAAACCCGTGCACCGGCTGCAGAACTGGGCTGCATCACAAGAATCAGCCATGCCCTGCAGGGTACTTAGGGCCATGATCCGATTCGAAAATGTCACCAAGGTTTACGACCAGAAAGCCCGTCCGGCGCTGGACTCTGTCACCCTTGAGATTGACCGCGGCGAATTCGCCTTCCTTGTCGGTGCGTCCGGCTCCGGAAAATCCACCTTCCTCCGCCTGGTGCTGAAGGAAGACCGCGCCACCTCCGGCGCTGTTTACGTGGCGGGCCAAAACGTCGCGAAGATTTCCAGTTGGCGTGTTCCGCGCCTCCGCCGGGGCATCGGCGTCGTGTTCCAGGACTTCCGCCTCCTGCCCCAAAAGAATGTCTTCGCCAACGTGGCGTTCGCCATGCAGGTCATCGGCAAGAGCCGCAGCGTCATCCGCGACACCGTCCCGGAGGTCCTGAAGACCGTCGGCCTCGAAGGCAAGGAACACCGCATGCCGCACGAGCTGTCCGGCGGCGAGCAGCAGCGCGTGGCCATCGCGCGTGCCGTGGTCAACCGGCCCGGGATCCTCCTCGCGGACGAACCCACCGGAAACCTGGACCCCACCACGTCCATGGGAATCATGGGCGTCCTGGACAAGATCAACCAGAACGGAACCACCGTGGTGATGGCCACCCACGATGACGACATCGTCAACGAAATGCGCAAACGGGTGGTCGAACTCAGGAACGGCGTGGTGATCCGCGACGAAGCCAAGGCCCTGTACACCTCGATGATTCCCGTCGTCGGCCAGTCCAGGCGCCTTAAGGACGCCAGTGGCAGGGAAACGCCCGACGGCGGCCTGCCGGGCAATGGCGCTGAAGGCGAGGCCCAGCGGTGAGGCTCGCATTCATCCTTTCGGAAATCGGCAGCGGGCTGCGCCGGAACCTTTCCATGGTGGTCTCGGTCATCCTGGTGACGTTCGTGTCCCTCACCTTCGTGGGTGCGGCCGGAATGCTGCAAATGCAGATCAACCAAATGAAGGGCTACTGGTACGACAAGGTCCAGGTGGCGATCTTCCTTTGCAGTGAAGGTTCGACGGCGCCGGGTTGCGCTTCCGGGCCAGTCACCCCTGAGCAGCAACAGGGCTTGAACGCGCTCCTTGAGTCCCCGGCCGTGGCGCAGTACATCAACGACTTTCAGTTCGAGTCCAAGGATGAGGCCTACAAGCACTTCAAGGACCAGTTTTCGAACTCTCCGATCGTCGATTCCGTGACGCCGGACCAGCTGCCCGCATCGTTCCGGATCAACATGAAGGACCCGGAAAAGTACCAGATCATCAGCGAGACGTTTTCCTCCCAGCCAGGCGTGGAAACGGTGATCGACCAGCGCCAGCTCCTCGAACGCCTCTTCTCGGTGATGAACGGTGCGTCCCTTGTGGCGGTCGGCATCGCAGGGGTCATGATCGTCTGCGCCATCCTGCTGATCGCCACCACCATCAGGCTCTCCGCGTTCAGCCGGCGCCGCGAAACCGGAATCATGCGCCTGGTCGGTGCCTCAAAAACCGTGATCCAGCTGCCGTTCATCCTGGAAGGCGTCATAGCAGCCGTCATCGGCGCTGCCCTGGCCTCGGGCACCCTGTGGGCCGTAGCGCAATACTTCCTGGGCGACTATATGTCGCGGCAATACCCGGATACGGCCTTTATCTCATCCGGGCAGACCCTGATCATCGCCCCGGCGCTGATAATCCTTGGCGGATCCTTGGCAGGAATTTCGTCTCTCTTGACCTTACGTAGATATTTGCGCGTTTAGGCTGTGCACACCGCGACCTAGGAATGCCCATGAACCTCATTCACCAAACCTTGCCCCGCCCCCGGCACAGCCGAGGGCGGGCCGCTGCCCGCCGTTTGGGGATCGTCAGCGGCGTGCTCACCGTCATCCTTTCGGCCGGGATGGCCCTTGCCACACCCGTCGCTTTCGCCGACGACCTCGAAGACCGCCAAGCCGCGCTCGAGGCCGAAGCCGCACGCGTCCAGGCATCCCTCGAATTCGTCGATTCCCGGATCGCCAAGGCCGCCAGCGACCTGGTGATCTACCAGGGACAGTTGCCCGGTGCGCAGCAGGCACTCCTTGAGGCACAGGGGCGGGTAGCCGGGGCTGTCAAGGAGGTAGAGGCGCTGTCGGCCCGCGTGGACATGGCCCAGCAGAACAAGGCCAAGATCACCCAGCAGCTGGAGACGGACAAGCAAAAGATCGCGGACACCAAGAAACTGATTGGGCAGATCGCCACCCAGGCCTACAAATCCGGCGGCGTTCCTTCGAACCTGTCGCTCTTCTTCGGCTCCAACAGCGGCAGCAGCCTGACCGAGACCATGGACCTTGCGGACCAGGCCATGCGCAGCCAGAACGCAGCCATGGACAAGCTCAGCCAGCAGAACGCCACCAACGTCAACTCCGAAGCGCGCCTGCAAGCTGTCGAAGCTGAGATCAAGGACCTCAAGGCCAAGGCCGACGCCGCCCTGGAGCGGGAGAAGGCCGCCCGCGACGAGGCTGCGGCCAAGAAGGCCCAAGTCGACCAGCTCATTGCGGACACCACCCGCCTCGATGCCGAACTCCAGGCGGCAAAGCCCGGCATCCAGGCCCAGTTGGCCGGCGTCCAGGCCAACCAGAACCAGGTGGCCAACGAGATCGCCGAACGCGACCGCAGGGCCCGTGAAGCTTGGGAAGCCGAGCAGCGCAGGCAGGCGGCTGCTGCTGCCGCTGCGGCGGCCGCGGCCGCGGCCGCCGCAAACCGCCCGGCCCCGCCCGCGCAGCCGTACGTCCCGCCCGCCGCGGGATCGCCGTCGGCGTTTGGCCTCCGCCACCCCTTCGACGGCAGCATCCCCATCACCTCCGGTTTTGGCTACCGCACCACCCCGCCGGGAACCATCGACTTCTATGGCACCGGTGGATACATGCACACCGGAATCGACTTTGGCGCAGCCTGCGGCACGCCCGTGTATGCGGCAGCTGCCGGTGAGGTCTTCAGCTCAGGCTGGAATTCCGCCGATGGTGGCGGTTGGCGCGTCAAGATCGATCACGGCGTGGTGCAGGGCAATACGCTCACCACCATCTACTACCACAACTCCAGCATCGTGGTTTCGAATGGGCAGAGGGTCTCCCAGGGCCAGCTCATTGCCTACTCCGGCAGCACCGGCAACTCCACGGGTTGCCACGCCCACTTCGAAACCTGGCTCAATGGTGCCGCCGTCGACCCCATGGGATTGCTGTAGGGGCGAAGCGCTGCTGCCGTAGACTGGTATAGCTCCGCGCCGCAGGCCCGGAGGCACCCGACCTGAACCCGAGGAGTTTCCCCGTGCCTAAAGAAAGTGGCCGTAAGGTAGTGGCCACCAACCGCAAGGCCCGGCACGATTACCACGTGCTGGACACTTACGAGGCCGGCATCGCGCTGATGGGCACCGAAGTGAAGTCCCTGCGTGAGGGCCACGCCTCCATGGTGGACGGATTCTGCACGTTCTATAACGACGAACTGTGGATGGAAGCCATCCACATTCCCGAATACAACCAGGGCAGTTGGACCAACCACGCGGCACGCCGGCGCCGCAAGCTGCTGCTGCACCGGGAAGAACTCATCAAGATCTCCCACAAGGTCCGGGAGTCCGGCTACACCATTGTTCCCCTCCAGCTGTACTTCGTGGACGGCAAGGCCAAGGTGGAAATCGGTGTTGCCCGCGGCAAGCGCGAATACGACAAGCGGCAGACGCTGCGGGAACAGCAGGACAACCGTGAAGCCCAGCGTGAGATGCGCGAGCGCAACCGGCGCCGGTAGGAATTATTTCCACGGGTCATGCGTTAGTATGGATAGTCCGGCAGGCTTGCCAGCCGGTTTGGTAACAAAATACGGGGATGATCGGTTTCGACGGTGTTAGTCGCGACAGGTGAAGCGGGCCGAGGATGCAGAATTATCTCGTAAACGCTTTCTGCAAACCAATAAGTGCCGAATCTAAGCGCACTGACTTCGCTCTTGCTGCCTAAGCAGTAAGACAGTCCGTCAGCCCGGGGTTGCTATCGCCCCGGATCCTGGCGTCATTTAGATAGCCACTGCTGTTTGCTCCCGTCATCGGAGTAAACGGGACTTTTAGATGACTGGGCCCGGATCAGCCAGCTGTTTGCAGCATGGCTGGGGCCGAGAAAATCCGACGCAAACTGCGCCCGGAGAAGCCCTGACAACACGACATCGGACGGGGGTTCAATTCCCCCCATCTCCACCCACGGGTAAAACACCCCGGTCTTCGGACCGGGGTGTTTTTCTTTGCCTGTCAAGGCAAGGGGACCCGGGCCTAAATGCTCTACCGGGCTGGCCCCGCAAGCCGTTACCTTCGACTGCATGCACAACGATCCACCGCAAACGCCTACCGAAGTCCTGGACGCCGGAACGTGCTGGGACCTCCTGCGTGGAGTATCCGTCGGCCATTTGGCAGTGCTGGTGAACGGATACCCGGAGGTGTTCCCGGTCAACTACAAAGTGGACCACGAATCGCTGGTCTTCCGGACGGGGGAGGGAACGAAACTGCGCGCAGCAGGCGGGCCGCTCGCCGTCGCCCTGGAAGCCGACGGCCATGATGCCGCCAAAGCATGGAGCGTCCTGGTCAAAGGCAAGGCCGTCATCCTCGAGCCATCGGAGGAACTGATGAAGGGAGCAGGCCTTACCCTGTTTCCCTGGCAGGCCGGTGAAAAGGAGCACTTTGTCCGGATCGTTCCCAACTCCGTAACGGGCAGGCGTTTTTCCATCACGTCCCCGTTGACCTGGTGGAGCCACGTGGGGCACACAGCCGGCGCAAAGACATAGGGTTCCAGTGGCCGCGTCGTGACCCGGCGGCCGCGCCGGGCCCTAGGGCCCTGTCCGGAATGACCGCTTTGCTGGTACCACTGACCTATGATCGGGTCGCCCACCGCCGCTGCTGCCAAGCCACCGTTTGACGCCGTCATCTTCGACCTGGACGGGGTGGTCACCAATACAGCGCTGGTCCACCAGGCTGCCTGGAAAGATGCGTTCGACCGGATCCTGCGTGACCCAAGAGTCCCTGCCGGCGCCAACCGTGCCCCGCTCAGCAGGAATGACTACCTCACGTTCATCGACGGGATGCCGCGGGAGGAGGGGGTGGTACGGTTCCTGGCTGCCAGGGGAGTGCAGGTTGAGAAGGGAAACGAGACGGACGAAGCCGGCGCATGGACCGGGTTCGGCCTGGGTGCCTGGAAGAACGAACTGTTCCTGAAACACCTCCGGACCGACGGCGTCCAGAGTTACCCAGGCACCCTGGATTTGCTGCAGAGGCTAGCGGGCGCGGCAGTGCCCACTGCTGTGGTCACCTCAAGCCGGAACGCCGGGTTGGTCCTGGAAGCGGCGGGCATCCAGGATCTCTTCAGGGTGGTGCTGGACGGAACGACGGCGGCCCGGCTCGGCCTGCGCGGAAAACCGGCGCCGGACGGCTTTCTTGCGGCCGCATCGCGGCTTGGGGTCTCCCCGCCACATGCGGTGGTGATCGAGGACTCCGCGGCGGGGGTTGAGGCCGGCCGCCGGGGTGACTTCGGCCTCGTTGTCGGAATCGACCGGACCGGCAACCGCCGGCAGCTTGAGGCAGCCGGCGCCCATACCGTCCTCAACGACGTGGGGGAGCTGGATCTGGGCCAGGTCATCGGCAACGCCTGGCACCTCGTCTATGAAGGTTTCGACGCCGCACACGAGGGACACCGGGAAGCCCTGACCACGCTGGGCAATGGTTACATGGGCGTCCGCGGGGCGGCGCCCGAAGGCGGCAGCTTCAGCTACGCGGGCATGTACCTCGCCGGCGTCTACAACCGTGTCCGCGCGGAAGCCGGCGGCGAGACGCTGCTGGAAGAACACATGGTCAACGCCCCCAACTGCCTGCCGCTCGACCTGCGCCTGCCGGGCCAGCAGTGGTGGTCGGAGGGCGGAATGACCTCGGTCCGCGAGCACAGGGTCCTGGACCTTAGACGGGCGGTACTGGAGCGGCGGCTGCTGCTGGAGACAGCCGACCACCGCAGGCTGGAAGTAGTGCAAACCCGTTTCGCGTCTCTGGCCGAGCCCCATCTGCTGGTCCTTGAGACGGTTATCACCGCGCTGGGCTGGAGCGGTCAGGTGGAGGTCCGCAGCGGTGTCAACGCCGGGGTCCGCAACGCCAACCTCCCCGAACATGCCCAGGGTTCGGACGTCCACATCGCTGACAGGACAGCCTCCCACCGTTCCATCCCTGAGCCGTCCGCGCTTGCTGCCTCCGTCGTCGAAGTGGAAACTACCCAGAGCCTCATCCGCATCGCCGCGGCCTATCGAACACAGGTATTCCCGGTAGCGGAGGGAGTTGAGGAGGGCAGGAAAGGGGCCTTCCATTTCCAGACTCTTCTGCTGTCCCTCAGTGCCGGCGCCCCGGTGCGGATCACCAAGACGGTGGCAGTGGTGACGTCCCGTGACCGTGCCATATCCTCTCCGGAAGCCGGCGCCCGTGCGGTCCTGGCGCGTATCCCCGGGGACTTCGATTCGCTGCTGACGGCGCACGAGGAAGCGTGGCGGCGCGAGCTGCGGCCGTTCATGGTGGAGATCGATGCCCCGGTCCAGGTGCGCCTTGTCCTGAACCTGCACATATTCCATCTGCTGCAGACACTGACACACCATACGACCGAACTGGATGCCGGCGTGACGGCGCGTGGACTCCACGGCGAGGGCTACCGGGGCCACGTCTTTTGGGATGAGCTGTTCGTCCTGCCGGTACTCGCCTCGAGGACGCCTGAGGTTGCGCGTGCCGTCATCGATTACAGGTGGCGGCGGCTTCCCGCCGCCCGGCATGCCGCGGCCCTGGAAGGTCTGGCAGGGGCGAAATTTCCGTGGCAAAGCGCCAGCGCCGGAACCGAGGAAACGCCCAAATGGTTGTACAACGACAGGTCCGGCAGGTGGGTCAAGGACCACTCGCACCTGCAGGTGCACTCCGGACTTGCTGTCGCGTTCAATGCCTGGCAGTACTTCCAGACCACTGGTAACAAGATCTGGCTCCTGCAAAAGGGGGCGGAACTGGTGATCGAGGTTGCCCGTTTCTTCCGCTCACTGGCGGACTACGACCAGCAGGAGGGCCGTTACCACCTGCGCGGCGTCGTGGGACCGGACGAATACCACACCGGCTATCCCGGCAGCGACGGACCCGGCCTGGACGACAATGCCTACACCAATGTCATGGCGGCATGGGCCTGCTCCACGGCAAGGGGAATCATGGCCTTCCTGCACGGCAGCGAACGTGCCGTACTCATGGAACGCCTGGGTGTCACAGAGGAGGAAACCGCCGGGTGGGCGCACGTGGGATCGGCGATGTACGTCCCCTTTCACGAGGACGGCGTCATTAGCCAGTTCGAGGGCTACGGGTCGTTGAAGGAACTTGACTGGGACCACTACCGGGACAGGTACGGCGACATTGAGCGGCTGGACCTGATCCTCGAGGCCGAAGATGACAGTACCAACTGCTACAAGCTGGCAAAGCAGGCCGACGTCCTGATGCTCCCGTACCTGTTGGGGCACGACGGACTGGTCAGTATCCTTCGGCGGCTTCAGTATGCATTCACGGCGGAACACCTTAACAGGACGATCGAGTATTACCTGGCCAGGACGGCGCACGGCTCCACCCTGAGCAGGGTTGCCCACGCGTCCGTCCTTGCGGGCCTGGACGCGGACCGGGCGTGGGACAGTTTCCGGGAAGCGCTCGACGCCGATCTTGACGATACCCAGCACGGCACCACGCGCGCGGGCATCCATTTGGGCGCGATGGCCGGAACCATCGACGTGGTCCAGCGCAGCTTTGCGGGGCTCCGGTTCAGCGGTGACACGATCCTGTTTGCACCCAACCTCCCCACCGGGCTGCGCGCCGTTGCCTTTGAGGTCCTCTACCGGGGACACCGCCTCCGCATACATCTCAAGGACGGGGACATGAGCATCGCCTCTGCTCCCGGTGACGCCGGCCCCATCAAGGTGCAGGTGCATGGCAATGACGAGGTCCTTCCTCCCGGGCAAACCCTCCATTTTCCGTTGCCTGTCCGGGCTTCGGGGGTGGTGGTCCGGTGAAGCGGCTGGGGATCCTCACCAGTGGCGGTGACTGCCCGGGCGTGAACGCGGTCATCCGGGGAGCCGTGCTGGGCGGACACGTTTCGCATGGCTATGGATTCATCGGGTTCCGGGACGGTTGGCGGGGTGTGTTGGAGCAGGACATTTACCCTTTGCCCCGTACGAGTGTCCGTGGGATCGCCCGCCTGGGTGGAACCATCCTGGGCACGTCCCGGACCAACCCGCTGGTGGGCAATGGAATCGAGGGTGTCCGTGCCTGCGTCCGGCACAACGAACTGGACGGCCTGATTGCCATTGGGGGAGAGGGAACGTTGGCAGCCGCCCGGGAACTCTGCTCCCAGGGCATCAACGTGGTGGGAGTGCCCAAGACCATTGACAATGACCTCGGCGCCACCGACTACACCTTCGGCTTTGATTCTGCGGTGCAGACCGCCACCGAAGCCATCGACCGGCTCCGGACCACCGGCGAGTCGCACCACCGGTGCATGGTGGCCGAGGTCATGGGCCGCAGTGCGGGCTGGATAGCACTGCATTCCGGGATGGCATCGGGCGCGCACGCCATCCTGATACCTGAACATCCGGTGTCCCTGGACCAAATTTGCTCGTGGGTGCTGTCAGCCCGTGACCGGGGCAGGGCTCCGCTCGTGGTGGTGGCCGAGGCCTTCGCTCCTGAAGGCCACGAAGCACCGTACGCGCCCCGTGGCCTGGATACTTTCGGGCGCCCGCGGCTGGGAGGCATCGGGCTGCTGCTTGAAGGAGAACTGCAGCTGCGGACCGGCATCGAAACGCGCGCCACCGTCCTGGGTCACATCCAGCGTGGCGGCGAACCCACGGCCTTCGACCGTGTCCTTGCCACCAGGCTGGGCCTGGCCGCCGTCGAATCGGCAGCCGCCGGCAGGTGGGGCACCATGGTTTCGCTGCGCGGCACGGACATTGTCAACGTCGACCTTGAAGAAGCGCTGGGGGAACTGAAGGTGGTCCCTGAAGCGCGGTACCAGGAGGCCGCCGTCCTGTTTGGATGAGAGGCTACTGTTCCGGCCGGACCCGCAGGACTGCCGAACCGGTAATCCTGTCGGCAGCCAGGTCCTCAAGTGCCTTGTCCGCAGCCTGGAACGGGTAGGCCGTGGTGGTGAGGGTAAGCGAAAGCCTGGCTGCGAGAGCCAGGAACTCACGCCCGTCAGCCCGGGTATTGGCTGTCACGCTCCGCACCTGCCGTTCAAAAAAGAGCTCCCTGGTGTAATTGAGGGCCGGGATGTCGCTTAGGTGGATTCCGGCGATGGCAAGCGTTCCGCCCCGGTCCAGGGCGCGCAGCGCAGCCGGGACAAGGTCTCCAACCGGTGCGAAAAGAATGGCGGAATCGAGCGGTACCGGCGGCTGGTCATAAGCGTCCCCCGCATAATCAGCTCCCAACTCCAGGGCGAGCGACCGCGCGCCGTCAGACCGGGTCATGACATACACGGAGGCGCCCTGTTTAAGCGCCAACTGGGCGGTGATGTGGGCAGAGCTGCCAAAGCCGTAAATGCCAAGGCGGCCACCCACGGGAAGGGCGGCGCGCTTCAGCGCGCGGTACCCGATGATGCCCGAACACAGCAGTGGTGCCGCCTGCTCATCCGGGAAGGCTGGAGGTACCGGGTAGGCAAAGTCCTCCGCAACCGTCAAGTACTCGGCATAGCCGCCATCCCTGTCCCAGCCGGTGAAGACGGGCGACTGGCACAGATTTTCATCACCCCGGCGGCAGTAGTCGCACCTGCCGCAAACCCCGCCAAGCCACGCCACACCCACCCTGTCGCCAGTCCTGAACCGGGAGCAGGCAACTCCTGCCTCAACAACCACGCCGATTGCTTCATGCCCGGGCACAGTCTGCGCACGGTGCGGTGCCAGGTCTCCTTCAGCGAGGTGGAGGTCGGTGCGGCAAACACCGCAGACAGTCACTTCCACCAGGAGTTCGTTGGCCGCAGGCGTGGGAGTGGCACGGAGTCCCTGAACCAGCGGGTGGGTGGATATGGGGCCCGGCCCGTTCACCCACCATGCGCGCACGGTGTCTCCTGCCCGTAATTCCTACTCGAAACCGGCGCGGGTTGCGTCGTCCAGCGAGGTTTGCCACAGCAGTGGTGCGTCCACCGTGAAGCGCCTCCCCGTTATTGACTCCGGCGTGATGCGGATGAAGTGCTCCTGCCCCACGCCCTGCCATGGAAACAGCGCCCGCTTGACGTCATCCAGGTCAGGGCCCGTGGGCGTCGCTTCAACAGCCGTGCCTTTGACCACGACGCTCCATGCGAGCCCGAATTGGGAGCTGACCGCATCTGCTTCGAGGGCCACGGTGGCTTCCGACTGGAGGGCCTGGTGCTTGGTACCGCCGCCGGTGCGGAAAACCAGCGTCCTGCCGTCCACCTTGTAATTGACGGGAAAGACATCCGGATGGCCATCGGCGATGACGGCCAGGCGCCCCACCCCGGTCTGGGCGAGGAGCGTCCAGCACTCGTCCGCGTCAAGGATTTCCGGCACAGGCACGTTCGTTTTCTCAGTCATAGGCCACAGCGTAGGCAACTCTCCCGCCTCCCGTAAGGGCATAAAGGCCCGGCCTCCAAGGAAGGACCAATGCCCAAGGAAGGACCAATGGCACTTGGGGTCCGGCCGGCCCAATGGGACGCTGTGGGGACGCCCGGGAAACGCTCATCTTCCGGTGAAAGGTGGCCCATGCTGACCCATCTGTTCCTCAACCGCCTGCTGTGGGCTGTTGCCGGACTGCTGGCGCTCGCCGCTGCGGCAACGGGGCTTTGGCGGCCCGGAATCTACAACAGGGTGGTTGCCGCTGACATGATCCCCGGCGCCTACTCCCAGGACCTGCTCTCCGTCGCGGCCGGGCTCGCGTTGCTGTACCTGGCCTACGCGGTTGGCCCGCACAGGGCCAAATACCAGATCGTGGCACTGGGGCTCCTTGGCTACCTCTTCTACGCATACGGGATCTACGTCATTGAGCGGACGTACAACGGCCTGTACCTGCTCTACATGGCAGTCTTCGCAGTGTCATTCTGGGCCATGGTCACCGCCGGGGCCACCATGGACCGCGACGCGCCATCCGCCTCCCTTCCCCGTGCACTGAGGCTGGTGTCAGCGGCCGGTGCCATCCTTCAGCCGCTGATCTTCTACCCTCTGTGGATCGGGATGCTCCTGCCCCTGATGCGGAGCGGCGAGCAGATTGACTCCCTCTACTCGATCTTCATCCTGGACCTTTGCTTCATCATGCCCGGGTTCCTGATCCTGTCCTTCCTCACGTACCGGGGCCACCGTACGGGACTGCTGCTTCTCCCGGCCCTGTATGTCCTGGGTTTCACCCTCATTTTCTCCCTGGCGGTGGGTGAACTGGTTAAACCCCTGTTCGGTGCAGAACCAAGCCTGGCCGCCTTGCTGCCCGCCCTTGGGCTCTCGGGGCTTTTCCTGGTGCTCGGAAGCCTGCACATAGCCAAACTCCAGGCAGTGGATCCGCCGGCAGCCAGTCCCGCCGGCCCGCAGCCCAACCATCAGCTGTCCGCGCAAGCCGGCGGCGAACGTCGGAGAATCCGTCCCACACAGTAAGGAGAGACACATGAAAGCCCTCGTCTACGGCGGACCGGGTGACAAGTCATGGACTGATGTCCCCGACCCCCGGATCCAGCAACCCGGCGACGTCATCGTCAAGGTCGATACCACCACGATCTGCGGCACCGACCTGCATATCCTCAAAGGTGACGTACCCGCCGTCGAAAAGGGCCGGATCCTGGGACATGAGGCGGTGGGAACCATCGTGGAAACCGGGCCTTCCGTGACCGGCCTGAAGGTGAATGACCGTGTCATCATCTCGTGCATCAAATCCTGCGGCCACTGTGCCAACTGCAAGACCGGACTCTATTCGCACTGCCTGGGAGGCGAAGGCCAGGAAGGCACCGGGTGGATCTTCGGACACCTGATCGACGGGACCCAGGCGGAGTATGTCCGCGTGCCGTACGCCGAAAACTCGCTGCACCTGCTGCCCTCGGGCGTCAGCGACGAACAGGCCGTCATGCTCTCCGATATCCTCCCCACCGGATTCGAAATAGGTGTCCAGTACGGCCGGGTGAAGCCCGGCGACACCGTGGCCGTTGTTGGTGCCGGGCCGGTGGGCCTGGCGGCGATCACCACGGCAGGACTGTACGGCGCAGCGACTGTGGTGGCCATCGACCTGGACGCCAACCGCCTGGCGAAGGCAAGGGAGTTCGGCGCCACGGACACTGTCCTTTCCGGCAGCAGTGACTGGAAGGAACAGGTCCTGGCCCTGACCGGCGGACAGGGCGTCGATGTGGCCATCGAAGCTGTTGGCGTGCCGGCAACATTTGGCATGTGCACCGACATAGTGCGGCCGGGTGGATCGGTGGCGAACGTTGGGGTGCACGGAAAACCGGTGGAGCTGCACCTGGAAAACCTGTGGATCCAAAACATCAACATCAGCATGGGGCTGGTGAATACCAACACGACGCCCATGCTGCTCAAGCTTGTGGCCCAGGGAAAGATCAGGGCGGAGAAGTTCGCCACGCACCATTTCAGTTTCGACCAGTTCCTTGACGCCTACGACACGTTTTCCCGGGCAGCCGAAACCAAGGCCCTCAAAGTGATCATCACGGCGTGAGACCGCAGGCCGCTACAGCCAGTCGGCGGAAAAATCGACCGGCGGCCACCAGCGGGTCCGCGGCGTGACAGCGAAACGGCGGCCGGTGATATCGGTGGGGGTAATGGCCACCAGGTGGTCCTTGATCCCCGGTTCCCAAGGTTCCCTGTCGGCGTCTTCCTCCGGAAGCTTCATGCTGGCTTCATCGAATGGCTGCGGCCTGCCCTTGGCGACAACGCTCCAGACCTGAGTGGCGTATGGGTTGAGGCCGTCCACCTCCAAGGCGGCAACCGAGCCGCTGAGCAGGGCACGGAGCTTGGTCCCCGGCGCCGTGCGGAACAGCAGGGTGTCACCGGCGACCGAAAAATTCACGGGAAAAATCTCGGGAACGTCACCGTTGATGACCGCCAGCCGCCCGATATAGGAGGACCGAAGGTACCGCCAGCACTCCTCAGCGTTCAGTATTTCCGTTTGAGACCCTGCAGGGGAGTCAGTCATGCTCCGATCCTAAAGCCTTGACAGCCGCACCGCACCGCAATGCCCGCGTTCACCCACGGCGTAGTTCCACCGGGAGTGGACCGTGCCCGGCCATTGTTGTCTCCCGTAAGGACCCGTAAAGGGCATGGATTGCCGGAAGCGGCACCAGACCGGAGGTGCGTCATGGAACAGGCGCGGGAACCCATATCCACCGGAGACGAGGACGTCCTGGACTCGTACTCGCAAACGGTCATGCGTGTCGCGGCAGCGGTTACGCCCCACGTGGCAGCCATCGAGATGACCGCGAATAGGGGCAACGGCAGGGTGAGGGTGGGCGCCGGCTCGGCCGTTCTCTTCACGGAGGACGGATACCTGCTCACCAACTCACACGTCGTGGCAGGCACCCGGCACGGTTTTGCGGTGTTTGGAGACGGGAGCCGGATGGAACTGGAACTGGTGGGAGCCGACCCCCTGTCCGATCTAGCAGTCGTCCACGGTTCGCGGCCCAAGGTGCCACCTGCTCAGTTCGGCGCGGCCGAGACCCTGCGCGTGGGCCAGCTTGTGATTGCCGTCGGAAACCCACTGGGCCTGGCGGGGTCAGTCACCGCGGGCGTGGTCAGCGGTTTGGGCCGGGCCATTCCAGTCTGGGCGGGCGGCAACAGGAGGGTGATCGAGGACGTTATCCAGACGGACGCAGCGCTGAACCCAGGCAACTCCGGTGGAGCGCTGGCGGACACGCACTCCAGGATCGTCGGCATCAACACCGCAGTGGCGGGCGCCGGGCTGGGGCTCGCCATACCAATCAATGCCACCACCCGCAGGATCATCTCCGCGCTCCTGTCAGACGGGAGGGTACGCCGTGCCTACCTGGGCCTTGTCAGCACGCCCATCCAGCTCAACCCCAGCGCTGTGATCCGCAGCGGGCTGCGCGAAGGGCTCCGCGTCGTGGAGGTGCTGCCCGGCTCGCCGGCGGACAAAGCAGGCCTTGCCGCGGGTGACATTATCGTCACCGCCGGAGGCCGTCCCGTCAGCAACGCGGAAAGCCTGCAGCGGCTCCTGTTTTCCGATGCCATCGGCGAGCCGCTGGACGTGAAGGTACTCCGCGACGGCACCGAGTTGCACCTCACCGCCGTCCCGGAAGAAATGACAGGCAACGGCGCAGGATAATGCCCGACGCCGGCCCGAAGGTCCCCGGGGCACGTCACCTGGGCGGGCCTAGGGACGGACCGGAGGCGCTTCCACGTCCGCGATGCCCACGAAACGGGTCCCCACGCCGTCGTACTCGCTGCGGACGCACCCGGGGCGGACGGCGGGAACATCGGAAGGCGCATGATGGCTGCATACCACGTAGGTGAAGTCCGGCCACCACTTCTTGGGCCGGGCCGCCTCCTCATAGCCACAGACGGCGCATTCCAGGTGCACCCACACCGGCCGCTTGCCCGTCCGGTTGGCGCGTGACTGCACCAGCCATGGCGGAGGATTGTCGAGGATGGCGCGGAGTTCGGCCTCCGTCATCCACTTCGGCAGGCCGTGGCGCTGCGCCATCTCAAGGGGAACATCAAGGGTTATTGCGGCGTCGCGTCTGCTGATCATCACCTTCCACCATACGGGAGGCCGCCAAATCGCCGGCCGGGCCCCCAACGGGAACAGCGTCGCTAGGAAGCCAGTGCACTGCCAGCGGCCGCGGCAGCAAAGCCAAGGCCCAGGTTGACTGCCACGTTCAGGGCCGCGGCGCCGAACCGTGCTTCGCTGAGCAGGCGGATGGTGGCGGTGGTCCACGAACTGAAGGTGGTAAGTCCGCCGGCCAGTCCGGTGGCCAAACCCACCTGCCATTCCGCGCCCAGTCCCAGCCCGGCGGTCAGGCCGTGTGCCAGACCGATGATGAAGCAGCCGACGACGTTGACCATCAGGGTGGCCCAGGGCCAGTGCAGCGCCGCACGGCCATCGGTGCGGACGCTGCGGATGCTGCTGTGGTGTGCGAACCAGCTGTCGATCCCGAACCGCAGCAGCGCTCCGGCCACGCCAAACACTCCCACCAGGGCTGCCGTGATCATGCCGGGCCCCGGTTCCGGGCGATGAGCCTTCCGGTGCGCCAGCCCAGGCCGGCCGCCGAAAGACCGAGCAACAGCGACAAGCCCAGGTAAAGGAGCCATACGGGGTGCTCACCCGCGCGTGCCAACTGGTCGGAGGCGAAAATGACCGCGGAAAAGGTGGTGAAGGAACCCAGCAGGCCCGGCCCGATGCCGGCGCGCAGCCAGAAGGCCGTGTGCGGGCGTGCCATCCAGACGGTGGTCAAAGCCGCGAGGACGAAACTGCCGCTGATGTTGATGCCCAGCGTGGCCCACGGGACCGAACCGGGCGCGTCCGGAAACGCCAGGCCCAGCCCGTAGCGCAGCTCACTGCCGATCAGTCCGCCGGCGGCGACAGCCAGCCAGGCACGGGCGGTGGGCAACGCCACGTCAGAGCCCGTCCAGGGCGCAGCCGGCATGCGGCGCGTCGCTGGAGACCCAGAGCGCCGAGGCGATTTCCTCAGCGAAATCGTACTCACGGGCGCCGCCGGGACCACCGATCCGCACCACCAGGGCTCCGCCGAAAGGCCGCCGTCCCACCACCTCGACGTCCGCATCAAGGTCGATGGCCTGGGCGGCCAGGTAGCGCAGCAGTTCCGGGTTGTCGTCGCTGATCCGGGTGATCCTGCCGGTATGTCCCTGGTCCAGCTCGGCGAGGAGGTGCGCGCGCGGCATCAGCACCTGCCCGTCCGCCGTGGGGATTGGATCGCCGTGCGGGTCACGCTTCGGGTCCCCGAGCTTGGCGGCGACCCGTTCGATGAACGTGTCCGACACGGCGTGTTCGAGTTGTTCAGCCTCATCGTGGACTTCGTCCCAGCTGTATCCGAGCCGCTGGACAAGGTATGTCTCGATCAGCCGGTGGCGCCGGACCATGGACAGCGCCAGTCGCAGGCCGGCCTCGGTCAGCGTGACGGCGCTGTAGGGCTTGTGGTCCACCAGGCCCTGGTCCTTGAGTTTGCGGACCATTTCCGAAACCGAGGAATTTGCCACCCCCAGCCGCTGTGCGAGCTGGGAGGACGTGATGGGCTTGTCCTGCCATTCGGTAAAGGAATAAATGACCTTGACGTAATCCTCGATCGAGGAGGAGGGCGCGCTGGTCTTCACGAATCCAAGCCTACCGGCTCTGCAGGCGCCATACGGGATGCGCCGTCATGCCTTGACGGCCCGCCAAGCCAGGGTGAGGTAGGGAAGGTCGATTTCCTGGTCAGGGGTGTAGGCAAGGTGTTCGTGCAGGTACCAGTCCAGGTTGGCCAGGACCTTGGCCCGCGTTGACTCGCCGGCCCGGAGGTAGTAGCTGCGGGATTTAGTGAGTTCCATCAGGTCCGTGGTGTCCACTGTGTCCTGCCAGTGGGTGACATGCCCTTCGAGCCCCTGGAACTCCGGGCCGATGACGGGCTTGTGCCCCGGCCGGTAGACGTCGCCTGCGTGCATGATCCGGGAGAGCCGGTGCACCCAGGGCACTGAGGTGTCCAGCTGGTTCCACACCAGGCCGAGGGTTCCGTGCGGGCGCAGCACGCGGGCCAGTTCGGTGCTTGCCGCCAGGGCGTCGCACCAGTGCCACGCCTGGGCTACGGTGACGACGTCGAAGCTGGCGTCGGGCAGGCCTGTCGCCTCGGCAGTCCCCGGCATCGCCGTGGCAGCCGGGTAGTGTTCCGTGAGCTGGGCGAGCATGTCCGCCGAGGGGTCCACGGCCGTGACGTCCAGCCCCATGTCCAGCAGCAGCGCGGTGAACTTTCCGGTACCGGCACCCACGTCGAGGGCTTCATGGGCGTCGGCGGGCACCAGCCACCGGGCTGACTCCTCAGGGTAGCCGGGCCGGACGCGCTGGTAGTGCCTGCCGCCGTCCTGGAAGCTCCGGCCCAGTTCCCTGCGCCGCCCGTGATCAAGCTTGGGGCCACCCCGAACCACGCGTGGCCTCCTTCAGCTGACGTCCTGCGGTACCTTTCGAATTTACCGCATTCCCCTGACGCACGGTCAGCCGGCTGAAACAGGAGTGGCCGGTCTCCGGCGTCAGTCGTCGATGCAGGGCGCTGCGCCGGCTGTTCCAGGGGTGTTGGGCGCCCAGTGCGGGTAGGTGCGGGTGTCGTTGGCAGGGACCCAGCGGCCTGCGTCCACCACGTAGTCCCAGCCCAGCCCGTTGCTCCGGAGCGCCTGGATGCCGGCCAGCAGGCGCTCGGCATCTTCCAGGCGCGAACCGACGCCGAAGCTGGCGCGGAGGGAACCGGACGGCAGGCCCAGGCGCTTCAGCAGGGGATGGGCGCAGAAGCGCCCGTCACGCAGGCCCACGCCATGCTCTGCCGAAAGGTACGCCGCCACCAGTCCTGCGTCGTAACCCTCGACGGAGAAGTTGACCACCCCGATGGTGTCCGTTTCGGGGTTGGTGTCCTTGAAGATCTGGTGAACCGTGACGCCGTCGATCCGCTGGAGTCCCTCCACCAGGAAGGAGCGGATGGCGGACTCGTGGGCGTGCCAGCGTTCCTGGTCCAGGCCGGCAATGACCTGGCTGGCGCGGGCCAGCGTGGCGGCCCCCAGGACGTTCGGCGAGCCCCCCTCATGGCGGGCCGGGCCGGTGGCCCAGCTGACGCCGTCGAGCCTGGCTTCCTTGACGGCGCCGCCGCCGGCGAGGTGCGGGACGCCGGCGTCCAGCCAGTCCGGGCGTCCCACCAGGACGCCGGCGCCGAAGGGCGCATACAGCTTGTGGCCGGAGAAGGCGAGGTAGTCGACGTCATCCGCGCTGATGTCTATGCGGCGGTGCGGCGCGAGCTGGGCCGCATCCACCACGATCCGTGCGCCATGTTCGTGGGCCAGCGCGGCCAGCGCCCGGATGGGGAGGATTTCGCCGGTCACGTTGGAGGCCCCGGTGACCGCGACCAGGCTGACACCGCCCTGTCCAAGCTCGGCACGTACGGCCTCAAGGGTGCCGGTGATGGTGTCGGCGGCGACGATGCTGCGGTGCGGGACGCCCTGCCACGGCAGGAGATTGGCGTGGTGTTCGATGTCCAGGTACAGCACTTCGCCGTGGTGGCGGCCATCGGTCACGGGAAGGCAGCCGGCCAGCAGGTTCAGCGAATCCGTCGTGTTGCGGGTGAAGATGACCGAATCATCCGGGCGGCCGCCCACGAAATCCCTGACGATGCTGCGCGCGTTCTCGTACACGGAGGTGCTGATCTGGGATGCGTATCCTGCCCCGCGGTGGACGCTGGCGTAGTAGGGGAGGATCTCATTCAGGTAAGCGGACACTACGGACAGTGCCGGGGCGGAGGCGCCGTAATCGAGGTTGGCGTACCGCACGTGGCCGCCCGAAATCAGGGGCGCCTGGATTTCGGCGCCGGTGACGGCAGCGAGCGGCCGGCCGGCTGCGGCGTGGCGTGCATGGGGGACGGCAGCTTGGGCAATGACGGGCTGGGGGGAGACGGTGGCAGTTGTCACAGAGACCTCACTTGGTACAGGACTCCGGCATAGTGGAATCCGCGCTTGCCGCATCCGCTCCGGACCGGCCTGGTCGTCACCCGGGGCACCCCACCGCGAATGGAGGGTTGCCGGCCAGCAAACCGGGGTTTTGCGCTGGCACTCGTGACCTGCATAAAAGCGTAGGACATGGGGCGGCCAGGACTGAAGCCGCGGCAATTGTTAAGGGCTTTGTTACGCGCCGCCGAATAAACGACGCCGGGCACCTGCCTTGGGAGGTGTCCGGCGTCGCATTATTCGTTCAAACGTGGAAAGCGCGTGAGTTACAGCAGATCGTCCAGGTACGGGTTCAATCGGTGCAGGACCTCCGAGTGCAGGATTGAGTTCGTGGCCAGGGCGTTCCCGCCGAACGGGCCGTCCTCGCCTTCCAGGGATGTGAACCGGCCGCCGGCCTCCACCACGATCGGCACCAGGGCAGCCATGTCATAGAGGTTCAGCTCGGGTTCGCAGGCGATGTCCACGGAGCCCTCGGCCACCATGCAATACGACCAGAAATCCCCGTAGGCCCGGGTCCGCCAAACGTCCTCGGTAAGGCCGAGGAACTCGTCAAGGTTTCCGCGTTCCTTCCACCCGCCCAGGCTGGAGTAGGAGAGGGAGGCGTCGGAAAGCTTCGACACGTTGGACACGCGGAGGCGGGTGGCGGCGGCAAGGGACCTGCCCATGTACGCGCCCATGCCTTTCGCCGCCCACCAGCGCTTGCCCAGGGCCGGGGCGCTGACGACGCCTACCACCGGTTCGCCCTCATCCACGAGGGCGATCAGCGTGGCCCATACGGGAACGCCGCGGACAAAGTTTTTGGTTCCGTCAATGGGGTCGATGATCCAGCGCCGGGAACCGTGGCCGGTGCTGCCGAATTCCTCGCCCAGGACGGCGTCGCGGGGGCGTGAACGGGAGAGCTGGCCCCGGATGGCTTCCTCGGCGGCCTTGTCCGCGTCGGTGACCGGCGTCAGGTCCGGCTTGGTCTCAACGTGGAGGTCCAGGGCCTTGAAGCGGCTCATGGTCTGGTCATCCACGGAGTCGGCCAGGACATGGGCCAGGCGCAGGTCATCGTTGTAGCTCGAAGCGGGTTGGATCATGGTTCCAAACTACCGTCTGTGGACGGTTCTGCCGGGAGAACGCGTCAGTTGACGCTGCCGAGCTCCTTGGTTTCCTGTGCTTCCATCCTCGGGTCCGTGCCAAGCAGGCGCCGCAGCGAGGCCAGCCGGGCCGCGCCGGTGGGACCTGCGTGTCCGCCTGCCACCCAGTCGTCGAGGCCGCAGTTCACTGCGGTTGCGGTGTGCTTGCAGCCCCGTTCGCAGTTCTCGATGCCGGGGGAGAGGTCCGGGAAGGAGCGCAGGATGCGGTCAGGGTCCACGTGCGCCAGGCCAAAGGAACGGATGCCGGGGGTATCGATGATCCAGCTGCCGGGAGGCGCGTCCGCCAACCGCAAGGCAAGGGCCGACGACGACGTGTGGCGGCCGCGCCCGGTCACGGCATTCACGCCGCCGGTGGCCCGCTCGGCGCCGGTCAGGGCGTTCACCATGGTGGACTTGCCGACGCCGGAGTGCCCCAGCATAACGGTGACCTTGCCATCGAGATGGTCCCGCAGCGCCGCCACTGCGGCGCTGTCCAGCCGCGCCGAGAGCCCGTCATCGGACCGGGCATCGATTCCCGACGCCTGCGCATCCGCCGTCTTGCTGATGATCACCGGGAAGTCCAGGTGCGTGTAGTTGGAAAGCAGGTCCGCGGGGTCTTTGACGTCGGCCTTGGTGACCAGCAGGATGGGTTCGATTCCGGCGTCGTATGCGGCCACGAGCGCGCGGTCGATGAACCCCGTGCGGGGTTCCGGGTTGGCGGCAGCCACCACGATCACCAGTTGGTCGGCGTTGGCCACCACCGCGCGCTCAACGGGGTCGGTGTCGTCGGCGCTGCGGCGCAGGAGGGTGTGGCGGTCCTGGATCTTCACCAGCCGGGCAAGCGTGTCCGGCGCGCCGGAGACGTCCCCCACGAGCGAGACGAAGTCGCCTGCCACAACGGGCGAGCGCCGAAGTTCCCGGGCGCGCGCGGCAATGACAACGCGCTCATTCTCCGAGTCCTCGTCCACTACCGCGGTGTACCGCCCGCGGTCCACCGTGATGATCCGTCCGGTCACGGCGTCGTCGTGGCTGGGGCGGTCTTTGGTGCGCGGCCGGGAGCCCTTCTTGCTGGGACGGATCCGAACGTCCGATTCGTCCCAGGAATCAGTGCTCCGCGCCACTGCCGCGCCCTTCCGGTCCGGCGGCGGACCCTTCTCCCTGGGCCAGCATGCCGGCCCACAGCTGCGGGAAATCCGGCATGGTCTTGGCCGTGGTGCCGATGTCCTCCACCTGTACGCCTTCGACGGCGAGTCCCAGGATTGCGCCGGCCGTGGCCATGCGGTGGTCGGCGTAGCTGTGGACGACGCCGGCGTGCAGCCGGGCGGGCCGGATCACCAGGCCGTCGCTGGTTTCCTCGGCGTCGCCGCCCAGCCGGTTGATCTCCGATACCAGGGCCGCGAGCCTGTCCGTCTCGTGTCCCCTCAGGTGGGCGATGCCGCTGAGGCGGGAAGGCCCCGTGGCAAGGGCACACAGGGCCGCGACCGTGGGAGCCAGTTCACTGGTGTCCGCGAAGTTGCCGCCCTTGATCTCCGGGCCGCCGGTGACGGTCAGGACACCGTCAGCCAGGGTGACCGAGGCGCCCATGCTGGCCAGGATTCCGCGCCACAGGTCCCCCACCTGCTGCGTTTCAGCAGGCCAGTTGGGAATCCGTACGGTGCCCCGCGTGGCCAGGGCCGCGGCCAGGAAGGGCCCGGCGTTGGAAAGGTCCTGTTCAATCCGCTGGTCGAAGGCGCGGATGGGTCCCGGCGCCACCACCCAGTGGTTGGGGACGGAGTCGTCCACTGAAACGCCGGCACCGCGCAGGACGGCCACTGTCATGTTGATGTGGTCCAGGCTGGGTACCGGCTTGCCCACGTGTTCCAGGTGCAGGCCGTCGTCGAACCTTGCGCCCACCAGGAGGAGGGCGGAGACGAACTGCGAGGAGGCGCTGGCATCGATCACCAGATGGCCGCCGCGGACTGCGCCGTTGCCTTCCACCACAAAAGGGAGCGACGACGGCGCGCTGCCGTCTTCGGCGGAAACGGCCACGCCCAGGGCCTTGAGGGCTTCGATGATGGTTCCCATGGGGCGCTTGCGGGCGTGGGGATCGCCGTCGAACACGCTGGCTCCGTTGCGGAGCGCCGCCAGCGGCGGAACGAACCGCATGACGGTGCCGGCAAGTCCGCAGTCGATCCTGGTGTGGGACGCGGCCGCTGCCGCCGGCAGCGGAACCACCTCCAGGTCGGGCCCAAAGGCACCGTCCCCGGGCACTTCGGTGATGACGGCACCGAGCTGCCGCAGTGCGTCGACCATGAGTGCGGAGTCCCTGGAATGCAGGGGGGCCCGCAGCCGGGAGGGGCCGTCCGCGAGGGCTGCCAGGACCAGGTACCTGTTGGTCAGGGACTTCGATCCGGGCACCGTCACGGTGGCGTTAACGGGCCGGGACGCAAGGGGTGCGGCCCAGTGCTGGACAGGCGTTCCGGACCCGTCCCGGGTGGCAACTGCTGCGGTCATTCGTGTTTATGCTCCCGTAGCGTGTTCGACGGCGCGGCGCACGGCCTTGTCCGCCTTGTTCAGCTTCTTGGTGGTGGTCCTGCGCGCGTCGGCGGCCAGGTGCGAGGCGTTACGACGGGCATCGGCCGCCAGGTGCTCGGCGCGCCAGGCCAGGCCGGGCTTGCCGGCGGTGTCCACGGAAGCGAGCAGGGCGCCGCCGCTCAGCGAGAGGTTCTTGAGCAGCTGGTTCCGGCGGCTTTCGCGGCCTTCCTTGCTGCTGATATCCGCGCTGCGCCATTCAACGAAGGTGTTCAGGAGCGAAATCACCGTCAACAGGCCCGCGGAGAGCCGGGAAAACTTGCCAAGGCCGAACAGGACGCCGGCCCCTACCTGGGTTCCGCCAATCACACGTGCGAGGGTGGTTTCGTTCGCCTGGAAGGGAAGCGAGGCTGCAGCCTTGCGCAGCAGCGGTGAGAGCTGCTGTGCGGTGTCGTCTGCGTTCCTGAGCTTATCCAGTCCGGCGAGAACGAAACTGGAGGCGAGCATGGGCCGTGCGAGCGTGCGGACAAAGGACATGGATTTCCTCCTGGATGGACGAGCCGCGCCGAGCGGCGGAGTCGGTCCTAGTCTTGCACTTTTGGGGAATATTTGCCCGTGGGAGGCGGTTATGGCAAACAGGTCCGCAACAGGGGCCTGACAATCATTCACCCGAAACAGAGCGGAGTTGGCCCTTGGGGAAGGTGTTGGACGGAACCAGGCAGGCGGGCCCGGTGGCAGTGGACAAGCTGGCCTCGGAACCGCCGGAATACGGCACGCCCCGGGCAGGGAGCCTGACAGTAGACTTGAAGGCAATGAACACCCTGGATCCGGCCGTTGCGGCCATGTATGAGGCTACCCCCGGCGAAGCAAACGGCAGGGCCGGCACCGCGCCTGTGCCTGCCGGACAGGCAGGCCCTGAATCATTGGCCGCAGAAGCGGATGCCGAGGATGCCACGCTGGACGTCGCCACGGAGAGCGTGGAGGAGCGCCGCCTTCGCTTTGAGCGGGATGCCATGCAGTACGTCGACCAGCTGTATTCCGCTGCCATGCGCATGGCCCGGAACCCGTCCGACGCGGAGGATCTGGTCCAGGAGGCCTACACCAAGGCTTTTTCGGCCTTCCACCAGTACAAGCCGGGAACAAACCTGAAAGCCTGGTTGTACCGGATCCTGACCAACACGTACATCAACCTCTACCGCAAGAGGCAGCGTGAGCCCCTGCAGTCCAACTCGGACAGCATTGAGGACTGGCAGCTGGCACGGGCGGAGTCGCACACCTCGAGCGGACTGCGCTCAGCCGAGGCTGAAGCCCTGGATCATCTTCCGGATTCGGACGTGAAGCGGGCGCTGCAGGACATCCCCGAAGAATTCCGGCTGGCGGTCTACTTCGCCGACGTTGAGGGCTTTGCCTACAAGGAAATCTCGGACATCATGAACACGCCCATCGGCACTGTGATGTCCCGGCTCCACCGCGGCCGGCGAATGTTGCGGGACATGCTCGCGGAATACGCCGCCGAGCGGGGATTTAAGACGGCCGCAGATGCCTCGGATGCGGCAGGAAGCAAAGCACAGGAGAACAGGAAATGAGCGACTGCCAGGGATTGGGCGATTGCGACGACACCAGGATGCAACGCATCTACGAATACCTTGACGGGGCGCTGACCCGCGAGGACCTCACGGAAATCAAGAACCACCTTGATGACTGCCCTGAGTGCACGGAACAGTATGACCTGGAGTGCGTCATCCGCAATATGGTCAAGCGCTCCTGCACGGAGTCCGCGCCGGACAACCTGAAGAACGCCATCCTGGACAGGATCCACACCATCCGTCCCGTGGAGGCCTAGGAACAGGCACGCGTTGCGCCGGTCAGGGCCGCAGACAGCAAAGGACCCCGGAAGCCGTTTGGCTTGCGGGGTCCTTCGCTTGAACCGTAGTTCCTGGCATTTGCCTAGGTGTTGGGGCGCTTCCCGTGGTTCGCGCCGCCACGCTTACGGTCACGACGCTTGCGTGCACGCTTGCTCATAGCTGGCCTCCTTACTGTTGGTACTCAAAAGAGCTGCCCTCAAGTCTCCCACATGATGTGGCGGCCCGCGAACCGGGTAGGGGCGGATGACCTGTGGAAGTGCGGCAGCAGGCGCCGCCTTAGGACTGCAGGGTGCTGCGGATGGCCGCGCGGGCGTCGTCGAGGGCTGTCCTGACGGTTTCCAGCGTCACAGGGCTGATGGGGCGGCGCATGGCCTGCCGCCGCAGGTCCGCGCAGAGCTCATCATGGAACTTCTGCACCATCAGTTCCACGTCAAGCCGTTGGACGGAGACGGCGATGTCATTCTCGACCCCCGCCAGATCGTCGCGGCGCCGGTTCAGTTCGGCAAGGCCGGCGGCTGTAATGCGGTAGTTGGTGCGCCGCCCGGCCGGCTCGGTGGCCACCAGGCCATCCTCCTCGAGCTTGCCCAGCCGGGGGTAGATGGTTCCGGCGCTTGGCGAATAAGTCCCCGCGAACCTTTCCTTGAGCGCCTTGATGAGCTCGTACCCGTGCTTGGGCCCGCTTTCCAGCAGTGCCAGCAGGTAGAGGCGCAACGCACCGTGTGCGAAGACGGGCGGCATCAGCCTTGCGCTTCCCCGTCGCCGTCAAGTGGTGCAGGAGCGTGGGATATGGACGTCCTGCCGGATACCGAATTGGTCCGGACGAGCATCAGCTGGCCGTCGGGCCCGGCAATGGTCTCCACTTTGCCGTTGGCCAGGAGGCACTGCCGGCCGTCAAGGATCACCGCTCCGCCGGCGGACTTGGCCACGATGTCGACGCCGACGTCGTGCGGCAGCCTGATAGCCAGATCCCCGGACACCGAGTTGGAGCCGAAGTCCCGGGTGAAATCGAGCAGTTCAACGTCGAGGTGCCCGCTGACGGTGTTGGTGCGCACGTTGGTGAAGTATCCGGAGGCGGTAACCCTGCCTGAGACGCTCTTGGCCATGAGTACCCCGCGGTGGTTCCTGACCTCCACGCTGCCGCTGATGGTATTGACCTGAAGCTCGCCGGAGGTACTGTCCGCCACTACGGAACCTGACACGGTGTTCAGCCGGACACGGGCAGAGACGCCCGAAACCAGCCCGTCCCCGCTGACGGTCCCGGCCTCCACCTCCACACCCTGGGGAACAGCGATGGTGATGAGCGCGGAGTTGTCGCTGCTGTGGTTGACCGTCTCCATGAGGTTCTTGAACCAGCCCTGGGCTCCGTGCAGCTGGTGCCGCACTTCGAGCCTGCCGCTGTTCAGTGACACGGCTACCGGATCGCCGTGCACGTCGGCGAACTCCAGCCGCACCTGGGACCCCGCGTGCGCCGTGATCCTGAACCTGCCACGGACCATGCCCAGCTTCAGGGCCGTCACGCCGTCGACGTCCATGGTTTGCGGGTCTGTCACACTCCAGTTTTGCTCGGCCATGGTCCCCTCCAAAAGACGATATATCGCGTAGCCCCTACAACGTATCGCCGCAGGCGGGCAGGGTCAAGATATATCTCGAGCGGGCTACTACTGGGGGGCTTCCAGTCCCAGCCACTGGAACCAGCCGCGGTGCAGCACCAGCCATGCCATGAGGCCATAGCCTGCCTGGCCGGGCGTTCCACCGTTTGCGGCAAGGTCCTGGCGCCACTGTTCGTGGTTCAGCAGGGGCGAGAACGTGTCGACGTAGAGGTGCTTGCGGCGGGTGGTGACATCGGCGAAGGCGGTGTTCAGTTCGTCAAGCCGCCGGTTCTGGGCCGGGTCCAGCGTGGGAGGCGGCCCCACGACGAATACCTCGATCCGGTTCTGTGACGCCGAGTCCAGGATATTGGCCAGGTTCAGCCTGCTCCGTGCGGTGGAAAGACCGAATTCAATGTCCCGCCCGGACAGGCCGATGACCAGCCGGTTCTCCGCCTCGGGGCTGAAACGGCGGCCGGCTTCCTCCAGCCAACGTGCCGCAAGCCCCTCGGTGCCTTCCTGCGGACAGGGGAGGGCGTAGCTTTCCAGGAGCATTCCGTCCTGGGGAGTGCGGGCCAGGACGCGGCCCAGCCAGCCAAGTGCCCGGGGATCCCCCAGTCCGGCCAGCAGTTCGTCTCCTACAGCTGCGATCCGCAGCTTCCTGTCTTCCACGCGTTCCTCTTTACTTCGGTACGGGTTTACTTCGGTACGGCCGCTGCATCGTCGCCGCCGCGGCTGCGGGGGTACGGGGCGGCGCTGTCCATCCATTAAACAGAACTGCCCGGCCGGAGTCTGGTATTTCGACTCCGGCCGGGCAGCCTTACTGCTTACTTCCGTGCAAATGCCTGCTTCAGGAGGACATCCTGTTCCGCAGCGTGCCGCTTCATGGAGCCGGCTGCCGTGGAGGCGGATGCCGGCCGGGACACAAGGCGGACCCGCCGGTCAAGGGCCTCGGGCAGGTGCAGGCCGATGAATGGCCAGGGGCCCTGGTTGGCAGGCTCATCCTGTGCCCAGACCACTTCGGCGTTGGGGTACTTGGCGAGCTCCGCCGCGATCTCCTGGTGCGGCAGCGGGTAGAGCTGCTCCACGCGGATGATGGCGGTGGTCTTGTCGCCGGTCTTCTGCCGGGTGGACAGGAGATCGTAGTACAGGCGGCCGGAGACCAGAAGCACGCGTTCGACGGCGGTGGCCGGCAGCTGCTCATGCTCACCAATGACAGGACGGAAGGTGCCGCTGGTGAAGTCCTCCACGGACGAGGCGGCAGCCTTCAGGCGCAGCAGCTGCTTGGGCGTGAAGATGATCAACGGCTTGCGCGGCCGGTTGTACGCCTGGCGCCGCAGCAAGTGGAAGTGCGAGGCCGCCGTGGTGGGGTTGGCCACGATCATGTTGTCTTCCGCGCAGAGCTGCAGGAAGCGCTCGATCCTCGCCGAGGAGTGGTCCGGGCCCTGGCCTTCGTAGCCGTGCGGGAGCATCAGGACCAGCGAGGACCGCTGGCCCCACTTCTGCTCTGCGGAGGAGATGAATTCGTCGATGATGGTCTGCGCACCGTTGACGAAGTCGCCGAACTGGGCCTCCCAGAGGACCAGGGCGTCCGGGCGTTCCACGGAGTAGCCGTACTCGAAGCCCATGGCCGCGTATTCGGACAGCAGTGAATCGTAGATCCACAGCTTGGCCTGGTCGTCGGAAAGGTTGCCCAGCGGCAGCCATTCCTTGCCGTTGGCACGGTCGTGGAAGACGGCGTGGCGCTGTACGAAGGTGCCGCGGCGGGAGTCCTGGCCGGCAAGGCGTACGGGGACGCCTTCCATGATCAGGGAGCCGAAGGCTGCGATCTCGCCGAAGCCCCAGTCGATGCCGCCTTCGCGGGACATCTGCTCGCGCTTTTCCAGCAGCTGCTTCAACTTGGGGTGGACCGTAAAGCCATCGGGGATCTCGACGTGAGCCTTGCCGATCCGGGCCAGGGTGTCGGCGCTGATGGCCGTGGAGGCCGGTGCGCTGACGCTGGAATCGGACTGCTGGGCCATGGGCCGCTCGATGTCGGACACGGCAGCGGAATCCGCGGTCACGATCGGGATGGGGGAGGTCTGGGCGGCGTGGGTCTCGGCGAAGACCCGCTCCAGCCGTTCCTGGTAGTCGCGGAGCAGCTGCTCGGCTTCTTCCTCGGTAATGTCCCCGCGGCCGATGAGCGACTCCGTGTACAACTTGCGGACGGAGCGCTTGGCCTCGATCAGGTTGTACATCAGCGGCTGGGTCATCGAGGGGTCGTCACCCTCGTTGTGGCCCCGGCGGCGGTAGCACACCATGTCGATGACGACGTCCTTGTGGAAGCGCTGGCGGAATTCGTAGGCGAGCTGGCCGATGCGGACCACAGCCTCGGGGTCGTCGCCGTTCACGTGGAAGACCGGTGCCTGGATCATCTTGGCAACGTCCGTGGAGTACGTGGATGAGCGCGACGACGACGGGGCGGTGGTGAAGCCGACCTGGTTGTTGACCACGATGTGGATGGTTCCACCGGTGCGGTAACCGCGCAGCTGGGACAGGTTGAGCGTTTCCGCAACCACGCCCTGGCCGGCGAAGGCAGCGTCGCCGTGGACCATGATGGGCAGGACGGGGAACGACTCGCCCTGGTCAAGGCGGTCCTGCTTGGCCCTGACAATGCCCTCGAGGACGGAGTCCACGGCTTCCAGGTGGGACGGGTTGGCGGCGAGGTAGACCTTGGTCTCCTTGCCGGTGTCCGAGGTGAAGGTACCTTCGGTGCCCAGGTGGTACTTGACGTCGCCGGAGCCCTGGACGGAGCGCGGATCCTGCGTGCCTTCGAATTCGCGGAACACCTGTGCGTAGGTCTTGCCGGCGATGTTCGTCAGGACGTTGAGGCGGCCGCGGTGGGCCATGCCGATGGCAACCTCGTCCAGGCCGTCATCGGCTGCATCGGACATGATGGCGTCCAGCAACGGAATCAGGGACTCGCCGCCTTCCAGCGAGAAGCGCTTCTGCCCCACGAACTTGGTCTGCAGGAAGGTTTCGAAGGCCTCGGCCGCGTTCAGCTTGGAGACGATCCGCAGCTGCTCTTCCCGGCTGGGCTTGGAGTAGGGGTGTTCCAGCTGGTCCTGGAACCACTTGCGCTCGGCAGGCTCCTGGATGTGCATGTATTCGATGCCGGTGGTGCGGCAGTAGGCATCCCGCAGGACTCCGAGGATGTCGCGGAACTTCAGCATCGGCTTGCCGCCGAAGCCGCCCGTGGGCCATTCGCGGTCCAGGTCCCAGAGGGTCAGGCCGTAGGTGAGGACGTCGAGGTCCGGGTGCTTGCGCTGCACGTACTCCAGCGGATCGGTATCCGCCATGAGGTGGCCGCGTACGCGGAAGGAGTGGATCAGCTGCTGGATCCGGGCAACCTTGTTGATCTCGTCAGCCGGATCCACCTGCAGGTCCGCACTCCAGCGGACAGGCTCGTAGGGGATGCGGAGGGCTTCGAAGATCTCGTCGTAGAAGTTCTGTGCGCCCAGCAGCAGCTGGTGCACCAGCTTGAGGAACTCGCCGCTGCCGGCGCCCTGGATGACGCGGTGGTCATACGTCGAGGTCAGGGTGAGGACCTTGCTGATGGCGTTGTGGGCGATGATCTTTTCGCTGGCACCCTGGAATTCGGCCGGGTAGTCAAGGGCGCCGACGCCGATGATGGCCGCCTGGCCCTTGGAAAGGCGCGGCACTGAGTGCACGGTGCCGATGCCGCCGGGGTTGGTCAGGGAGACAGTGGTGCCCTGATGGTCCTCGGCGGTGAGCTTGCCGTTGCGGGCGCGCTTGATGAGGTCCTCGTACGTGTGCCAGAACTCGGCGAAGTTGAGGGTCTCGGCCTTCTTGATGTTCGGGACCATGAGCAGGCGGGTGCCGTCGGGCTTGGGCATGTCGATGGCGATGCCGAAGTTGACGTGGGCCGGCTGGACCGCAACGGGCTTGCCGTCCACCTCGTCGTAGTACACGTTCATCGACGGGAACTGGGAAAGGGCCCGGATGACTGCGTAGCCAATGAGGTGCGTGAAGGAGACCTTGCCGCCGCGGGCGCGGGCCAGGTTCGAGTTGATGACCACGCGGTTGTCGATGAGCAGCTTGGCCGGAATCGCCCGGACGCTGGTGGCCGTGGGCACCTCAAGGCTGGTGACCATGTTGGTGGCGATGGCCTTGGCAGGTCCGCGGAGGACGGAGACGACGTCCTCCTCCGGCGCGGTGGGGGCCTTGACGTTCTTGGGCAGCTGCGCCGGAATGGGCTGCGAGCCGGTGCCTGCTTCGGTCTTCTTGCCGCCGTCGCGTGCCTCCGTGGCGGGGGCCTTCTTGACCGGCGCAGGGGCTGCTGCAGGAGCGGCGGCCGGGGTGGCGGCGGGTGCCGCCGGGGGAGTGGCAGGGGCTGCGGCCGGCGACGGTGCCGAAGCAGCGGGTGCCGTCTTCACCACGGGCAGCTCGCGCGTAGGAGGATTGGCAGCGTGCGCGGAATTTCCATTGTTGGAAGAACCGTTACCCGAGTCGAAAGATTCAAACAGCGGCCACCACTTGGCGTCCACGGCGTTCTTGTCCTGTTGGTACTGCTCGTACAGTTCGTCAACGAGCCACTCGTTCCCGCCAAATTCCTCTGGTAGACGGTGGCTTGGCTGCTCTGGCACTTGAAATACGCCTCTTCCATGAGTTTGATTTCTCTTTGGCCCCCCGGTGCTTCAGCACTGCGATCGAACCAGTCTCTGCGTCCTCTGAACCCAGACCCTTAGCAAGTCTAGTGAGCATCTTGTGTTAACTGCCAATAAGGGTGACCCAAATCATGAAGTGACGAACATGGGGCTGAATGTGAGCCCAAAATTGCATCTGAATTGCCATCTGATACGCCCGGCTCCTGGAGCGCCAAGGGTCGCCGGGAAGCCCCGCAAAGTGCTGGGGCGGCCGGAGGCCGGGCCGCCCCGGCGGCGGACTGCCGCGCATCCGGCCGGGGCCGCTCCTGTAGACTGAAATTCTTATGGACAGTAAATCTAGGTGCCGGCCTGGGCACTGTCAGCGGAGCTCCACGAGGAGCGCCGCACAGTCCGCCCCCAGAGCCGGCAAACCCCGACAACGCGCCCATCACCAGCCAGCGGCCCAGCTTGCCGCATCCCGTGCGGACCAGTCCTCGGGATCCGCCGACCATCCTCCGCCGGGCCGAAGCAGCTCCTCCCTTTTCCGGTCGGCTGCGCTCCCGGCGGTCCTGCCGCTCCAGGCGGGATGCTGAATGGAGTGGCTCCTCCTGGCAGCAGGCCTGCTGCTGATCGCCGGCACCGGATTCTTTGTGGCCGTCGAGTTTTCCCTCATCGCTTTGGACCAATCCACCGTCCAGCGCGCCATTGACGACGGGGACAGCGGCGCTGTGCCGTTGCTCACCTGCCTCAAATCGCTGTCAACCCAGCTGTCCAGCTGCCAACTCGGCATCACCCTGACCACGCTGCTCACCGGCTACGTCATGGAACCCTCGGCTGGCCACCTCCTCGAGGCGCCGCTGGCCGCCGTCGGACTTCCCGCCGTGGCCGTGCAGTCCATCTCCCTCATCCTCGCCATGGTGCTGGCTACGCTGCTGTCCATGCTCCTGGGTGAGCTGGTGCCCAAGAACATGGCGATCGCGCTGTCGTTCCCCGTGGGCCGGGCGCTGGCCCGGCCACAGCTGATCTTCACGGCGATCTTCAAACCGGCCATCCTGGTCCTGAACGGCTTTTCCAACAAGGTCCTGAACGTTTTCGGGCTGGAAGCCAAGGAAGAAATTTCCGGCGCGCGGACTCCGGCGGAGCTTGCCTCGCTGGTCCGCAGGTCGGCTGCGATGGGAACGCTCGACGCCGGGACTGCGAACTTCATCGCCCGCACCCTGAATTTCTCAACGCGGACGGCCGCGGACGTCATGACGCCGCGCATCCGGCTCGAGACAATCGACGCCGACCAGCCGGTCTCCGACGTGGTGGACGCAGCACGCAGGACCGGGTACTCCCGGTTCCCTGTTATTGGCGAGTCCGCCGACGACATCCGCGGACTGGTGCACGTCAAGAAGGCCGTCGCTGTTCCGTGGGACCGGCGCCGCAACCTTGAAGCGGGCGCCATCATGACCGAGGTACTGCGGGTGCCCGAGACCATCCACCTTGATGCACTCCTGGCCGAGCTCCGCGAGGGAAACCTCCAGCTGGCCGTCGTGCTTGATGAATACGGGGGTACGGCAGGCATCGCCACCCTTGAGGACCTGGTGGAGGAAATCGTGGGCGAGGTGGCGGACGAGCACGACAAGGTCCGTCCGGGGCTACTGCAAAGCGCCTCCGGCGACTGGTACTTTCCCGGGCTCCTCCGTCCGGACGAGTTGTCCGAACAGATCCCGGGGCTGAGTGTTCCGGACGAAGCGGCCTATGAGACCGTGGGCGGCTACGTCATGAGCAAACTCGGCCGGATCGCCGTGGTGGGGGACGCCGTCCCGGTGGGCGGCGGAACGCTCAGCGTTACCAGGATGGACGGCCGGAGAATCGACCGCATCTGCTTCCACCCGGCGGATCAACCGGCTGCACAGGACGCCAATGACAGGAGCAAGCCATGAGTGACTGGGCGGGCATCCTCTGGCTGGGCTTGCTCCTGCTGGGCAATGCCTTTTTCGTGGCGGCTGAGTTTGCCATCATGTCCGCGCGCCGCAGCCAGATTGAGCCCTTGTCCGACACCGGATCCAAGCGCGCCCAGACAACCCTGCGCGCCATGGAGAACGTGTCCTTGATGCTGGCCTGCGCGCAGCTTGGCATCACCGTCTGCTCCCTGCTGATCCTGCTGGTGGCCGAGCCGGCAATCCACCACCTGCTTGCCGTCCCCATCGAGACGGTGGGCCTGCCGGCGGAAGCTGCGGACGTTGCGGCCTTCGCCGTGGCCCTGATGCTGGTGACCTTCCTCCACGTCACATTCGGCGAGATGGTGCCCAAGAACATCTCGGTGTCCGTGGCGGACAAGGCCGCGCTGCTCCTGGCCCCGCCGCTGCTGTTCATCTCGCGGCTGGTCCATCCGGTGATTTCAGTCCTCAACTGGTCCGCCAACTACATCCTTAAGCTGATGCGGATCGAGCCCAAGGATGAGGTGACGTCCTCCTTCACGCTGGAGGAGGTGCAGTCGATCGTCCAGGAGTCCACCCGCCACGGCCTGGTGGACGACGACGCCGGGCTCATTACCGGTGCCCTGGAGTTCTCGGAGCACACGGCGGAGGACATCATGGTGCCGCTCGGGAAGCTGGTCATGCTGGGGGCTTCCACCACTCCGGTGGAATTTGAAAAGGCCGTCAGCCGTACGGGGTTCTCCCGGTTTCCCATGCTGGATGACGACGACATGCTCTACGGCTACCTCCACGTGAAGGATGTGCTGTCCATTCCGGAGTCCGCCTACGAACTGCCGATTGCCGAGAGCCGCATCCGCTCGCTGGCCAACCTGGCGCTGGGGGACGAGATCGAAAAAGCCATGTCCGTCATGCAGCGCACGGGATCCCACCTTGCACGCGTGATCGGCCCGGACGGCAAGACGCGGGGTGTGCTCTTCCTTGAGGACGTCATCGAACAGCTCGTCGGTGAAATCCGGGACGCGACGCAGGCCACCGGAATCCGCCGGTTGGGCCAGCCGAACGGAAATTGACCTAAATAGGAATCATTCGCATTTAGGTATAGGCTTGCACTGTCGTCCTCCCCATCTGCGTGAACTGAGGTTTCCCGTGCGCCGTACCGCCGCTGCCAGCTCTTTCCTTGCCGCCCTGACGGGCCTTGGCCTTCTGCTCAGTGCGTGCAGCCCGCAGCAGTCCGGGACGCCCGCTTCCACGCAGGGGATCAACGTCGTGGCCTCGACGAATGTGTACGGCGACATTGCCAGGAGCATCGGTGGGGATAAGGTCAGCGTGACCGCGATCATCAACAACGCCGGCCAGGATCCGCATTCCTATCAGGCAACCGCCCAGGACCGCCTCACTGTTTCGAAGGCGCAGCTGGTCATCGAAAACGGCGGCGGCTACGACGACTTCCTTCATACCCTGGTGGAGAGCAGCAAGCTCGACGGCGGTTCGGTGCTGACCGCCGTCGAAGTCTCCGGCCTTGCCCACCCGGAGGAGGAGGCTTCCGCCTCGACCGGGCCGGCCGCCGAAGGCCCTGGCGGGCACGATCACGGCAACTTCAACGAGCACGTCTGGTACAGCCTGCCGGCCATGGAGCGGATGGCCGACAGTGTTGCGGCGAAGCTCGGCACGCTGGATCCCGGTTCTGCCGCCACGTTCACAGCCAACGCCGACGCCTTCAAGGCCTCCCTCTCAGACCTGCACGGCAAGCTGGAGGCCCGGAAAGGCGCGGCGGCCGGAGGACAGGTTGCGGTCACCGAACCCGTTCCCCTCTACCTGCTCGAAGATGCGGGCCTGAAGAACGCCACACCTGAGGCCTACACTGCCGCGATCGAGGAGGGCACTGACGTCCCGCCCGCCGCCATGAAGGAGGCCACAGACCTGGTGGCTTCCGGGACAGTGCGGCTGCTGGCCTACAACGCGCAGACCGAGGGCCCGCAGACGGAAGCGCTGAAGAAGGCTGCTGAAGCCGCCGGGGTTCCGGTGGTGGACTTCACCGAAACCCTGCCTGAGGGAAAGACCTACGTGCAGTGGATGACGGACAATGTGAACAACGTCAGCAAAATTCTGGAGTCAAACAGGTGAAATCCGTCGTCAGCCTCAGCGGGGCCTGCCTCAGGTTCGGTCAGCGCACGCTTTGGGAGGATCTGGACCTGGACATCAGGCCCGGTGAGTTCTTCGCCGTGCTGGGTCCCAACGGCAGCGGCAAAACCAGTTTCCTGAAGGTCCTCCTGGGCCTGCAGAAGCTGCACTCCGGACAAGCGTTCCTGGGCGGCCGGCCCGTGGAACGCGGCAGCAACCTGATCGGCTACATTCCACAACAGAAGTCGTTTCCGCAGGACACGCCCCTGCGTGCCCGCGATTTGGTGGCCCTGGGAGTCGACGGGCACCGGTGGGGCATCCGGTTGTCGGCCGGCAAGACAAACCGCAGGGTGGACCAGCTCCTGGAACTGGTGGGCGCCTCCGACTACGCCAAGGTCCCCGTTGGCCAGCTCTCCGGCGGGGAGCAACAGCGGCTCCGCGTGGCGCAGGCACTGGCAACTGATCCGCAGGTCCTGCTCTGCGATGAGCCGCTGTTGTCCCTTGACCTGCACCACCAGCAGGCAGTCAGCGCCCTGATCAACAAACAAAGCCGCGAACACAACAGCGCCGTTGTCTTCGTTACCCACGAAATCAACCCCATCATCGACTACGTGGACCGGGTCCTGTACCTGGCAGGGGGACGGTTCCGGGTGGGGACGCCGGAAGAGGTCATGACCACGGAAGTGCTCTCCGACCTCTACGGCACCCAGGTGGAGGTGATCCACGCCAACGGCCGGATCGTCGTCGTTGGCCTGCCCGATGCCACCACCCACCACCACGCCGAGGCTGACGCCCTGGCAGGGGAGGCAGCGTAATGGACGCCGACAGCATCCTCGGTGCCATCTTCAACTTCGACAACTACGGCGAACTGCTGGTCCTGGTCCAGAACTCAATCTGGGCGGGCGCCATCCTGGGGCTCCTTGGCGGCCTCGTGGGCACGTTCGTCATGAAGCGGGACCTCGCTTTCGCGGTCCACGGCATCTCCGAACTTTCCTTCGCCGGCGCCGCCTTCGCCCTGCTGGTCGGTGCGGACGTGGTTTTTGGCTCGCTCATAGGATCGGTGGCGGCAGCGCTGCTGCTGGGCCTGATGGGTGTCCGGGCCAGGGACAAGAACTCAACCATCGGCGTGATCATGCCGTTCGGCCTGGGACTCGGAATCCTGTTCCTGTCCCTGTACCAGGGCCGGGCCGCAAACAAGTTCGGGCTCCTCACCGGGCAAATCGTTTCCGTGGACACCGTCCAGCTCCAGGCCCTCGCCGGGACCGCTGTCGTGGTGATGCTGGTGCTGGTGGCCATCTGGCGGCCGCTCACCTTCGCCAGCGTGGATCCCGAACTCGCCGAGGCGCGGGGAGTCCCGGTCCGCACGCTGGCCCTCGTCTTCATGGTCCTCCTGGGCGTCAGTGTGGCCTTGTCCATCCAGGTGGTCGGCGCCCTGCTGGTGCTTGCGCTGCTGATTACGCCGGCGGCCGCGGCCCTGCGGGTCACGTCGTCGCCGGTTGCGGCGGTGGTCCTGAGCGTCGTTTTTGCTGTCACCGCAACGGTGGGCGGAATCCTGCTGGCACTGGGCGGACGGATCCCCATCAGCCCCTACGTCACCACGTTGTCGTTCCTGATCTACGTGGCCTGCCGCGCCATCAGCTCCGTGCGCGCCGCGCGCGGCATCAACGGGCGGGTCCTTACAGCTTCCCGGCAGCCTTAAGGGCGGTGCAGTCAGGGCACAGGCCGAAAATCTCCACGGTATGGTCCACCTCGGTAAACCCATGCTCGGCGGCCGTGCGCACCGCCCACGTTTCGACGGCGGGTGCCTCCACCTCCACTGCCTTTCCGCAGTTCCTGCACAGCAGGTGGTGGTGATGCGCGGTCACCGCACAGCGCCGGTACACGGCCTCGCCGTCGCCATTGCGCAGCACATCCACCAGTCCCTCATCGGCGAGTGACTGCAGGATCCGGTAGGCAGTGGCCAATGACACGGACACGCCCTGGTTCTGCAGGATGCGGTACAGCTCCTGCGTGCTGACGAAGTCGTCCAGGTGGTCCAGGGCCGCACTGACGGCCTTGCGCTGCTTGGTAACGCGCTGTTCCCTGCCGCCTCCTGCCGGGGATGGGGCGGCGGAATCAGCCTTGACGCCGATCGGCATGGACGAACTCGCTTCCGTGGGGGGCAAACACCAAGATTACCAGCCGGAGCTTCATGGGCCGGAGTGCAGGACAGGGTCCGTGGACAGGCTTCCGGGGCGGACCCTAGGCTGGCGCTATGAAGCTGACCAAGTACACCCACGCCTGTATCCGGCTCGAGAAGGAAGGCCGCATCCTGGTACTGGACCCCGGCACCTTCTCCGAATCAGCCGAGGCGCTGTCAGGGGCGCAGGCAGTCCTGGTAACCCACGAACACGCAGACCATCTTGACAGCAAGGCCGTGGTGGCCGCCCTCGAAGGAGATCCGGGCCTGGCGCTGTATGCCCCCGGGGGCGTGGCCGGGCAACTGCGCCGGGAAGCCGCCGCCGCGGCAGACCGCATCCATACGGTGGAACCCGGCCAATCCTTCCAGGCAGCCGGCTTCGACATCCGCAGCTTCGGCGGCCAGCACGCCCTGATCCACCCGCAGATCCCGGTGGTTGCCAACATCGGTTTCCTGGTGGACGGAAACGTGTACCACCCGGGGGACTCGTTCATCATCCCGGACGGAATCCAGGTCCAGACGCTCCTGGTCCCGCTGCACGCGCCGTGGAGCAAGTCCGCCGAGGTTGTTGACTTCGTCATCGGTGTGCGGGCGCCGCGCGCCTTCCAGATCCATGACGGCCTGCTCAACGACAACGGCCTGGGCATCGTTGAAGGCCATGTCAAGCGGATCGGCGCCAAGTACGGCACCGAATACAGGCACCTGGCCGCCCGCGAGTCCGTGGAGGTTTAGGCCGGCGCGCCGGTCCACTCCCCGGTGTCCAGGAAGCGCGAAATCACGGCCTCGTAGGGCGCCGGATCCAGCCCCTGGGAAGCCAGCCAGTCCTGGTTCCAGTAGTTGCCCGCATACCGTTCGCCGCCGTCGCACATCAACGACACGATGCTGCCCTTGCGGCCCTCGGACAGCATCTGGGCCACCGTCTGCCAGACTCCCCACAGGTTGGTTCCGGTGGAGGGACCTGCATGCAGGCCGGCGAATGAGTTCAGGTGCCGCATTGCTGCCACCGAGGCGGCATCCGGCACCTGGACCATCCGGTCGATCACCGTAGGGATGAAGCTCGGCTCCATTCGGGCCCGGCCAATGCCTTCGATGCGCGAGGGCAGGCCGGTGGGCCGTCCGGCTGTTTCCCCCAGCCAGCCTGGATAGAAGGCCGAGTTCTCCGGGTCCACCACCAGCAACCGTGTGGGATGGCTGTGGTAGCGCAGATACCGGCCGATCGTGGCGCTGGTTCCGCCCGTACCGGCGCCAACCACGATCCACTCCGGCACCGGATGCGGCTCCAGGCTGAGCTGTCCGAAGATCGATTCGGCGATGTTGTTGTTCCCGCGCCAGTCGGTGGCCCGCTCCGCGAACGTGAACTGGTCCATGTAATGCCCGTTGCAGGTGGCGGCTACTTCTTCGGCTGTCGAATACACATCCGTGGCGTTCTCCACCAGCAGGCAGGAGCCGCCGAACTTTTCGATCAGCGCGATCTTTTCCGGGCTGGTGGTGCGGGCCATCACGGCGACAAAGGGCAAACCCAGCAACTGGGCGAAGTAGGCCTCCGAGACCGCGGTGCTGCCGCTTGAGGCCTCCACGATGGTGGTGTCCGCCCGGATCCAGCCGTTGACCAGCCCGAACAGGAACAGGGACCTGGCCAGCCGGTGCTTCAGGCTGCCGGAGCGGTGCGTGGACTCGTCCTTGAGGTACAGCCGGATGCCCCACTGTTCCGGCAGCGGCACGGAGTACAGGTGCGTGTCCGCGGAACGGTTGTTTTCGGCGGTGATGGTGCGGATGGCCTGGTCGGCCCAGTCCCGGTCCGTTCCGCCATCGTTCCTGCCGGTGCTGCCCTCGATCGTCACCAGTCCAGCCTACCCGCGGGCCGGGAACTCCCCGTCTAGAGTGGGACCGGCGGCCGTCCAGGCAGGATGTCCCGCGTCCGCCGTCAGCACGCTGCAGAAGGAGCACCGATGAAACCGTTGATGGACGTTGCCGCCCTCCAGGCCAGGCTCGGCGCCGGGCGCCGGACGGTGCTGCTGGACGTGCGCTGGGTCCTGGGCGATCCGCACGGCCACGAACACTATCTCGCAGGGCACCTGCCGGGTGCCGTCTTCGTGGACCTGGCCTCCGAGCTGTCCGACCCGGCGGTTCCGGACCGGGGACGGCACCCCCTGCCCTCCTCCGGACAGTTCCAGGAGTCGGCCCGGCGCTGGGGCATCAGGAAGGGCGACGTCGTGGTCGCCTACGATGACAGCGCGAACATGGCGGCCGCAAGGGTGTGGTGGATGCTCCGCGATGCCAGCCTCAATGAGGTGTACCTGCTCGACGGCGGCCTGGCCGCCTGGCGTGCCGCCGGCCTGCCCCTCGAACCGGGCCCGGTCCATCCCGCGCGCGGCGACGTGGAGCTGGGCAGCGGGCAGATGCCAGTGGTCGACGCCGGTGCTGCCGCAGCCTGGCCGAGGGATGGGCTGCTGTTCGATGCCAGGGCAGGGGAGAGGTACCGGGGCGAGGTCGAACCGGTTGATCCCCGTGCCGGACACATTCCGGGAGCGGTGAGCGCCCCCACCACCGGGAACGTGGACGACGCCGGGCGGTTCCTGCCGCGGGAAGAACTGCGGCGGAGGTTTGAATCCCTTGGCGTGGTGGCAGGCCTCCCGGTGGCCGTCTATTGCGGGTCCGGCGTCACGGCCGCCCACGAGGTGGCTGCACTGGAACTCGCCGGGTTTCCGGCAGCCCTGTACCCAGGCTCCTTTTCGGAGTGGTCCAACCGGCCCGGGCTGCCGGTGGCCGTGGGTCCGGAACCCGGGGGCGGCGGAACGGAGGCCCGGGAGGGCGGAAGGCCGGCTGGAAACTCCGCAGGCGGCGGGGGTAGCGTCGCACTATGACACCAGGACGCCCGGTACCACCGCCCCTAGCAAAACCCATAGATCCAGCCCAACCCAACGACCCCTCCAACCCTCTGGATCCCGTATCTGATGCTGCCCCCGCCGCTGAAGCCGGGTCGCTTGCCGCCGCCTGGGGTGCGGTCTCCCGGGAGAGCGGACTGGTGCCGCTGACCGTGGCCCGGCGCGCGCCCAAGCCGGACGACGTGGAGATCGCCATCGAGTTCTGCGGGCTCTGCCACTCCGACGTGCACGCCACCCGCGGAGAATGGGGCGGCCAGGCGTACCCCCTGGTTCCCGGCCACGAAATCGTGGGAACCGTCAGCAGGATCGGCGCGGACGTTACCGACTTCGCCATAGGCGACCGGGTGGGCGTGGGCTGCATGGTGGACTCCTGCCGCGAGTGCGACAGTTGCCTTGACGGCCTTGAGCAGTACTGCGAAAACGGGATGACCGGCACTTACGGTGCCAAGGACCGGCGGAACGGTGACGCAATCACCCAGGGCGGGTATTCCTCGTCCATCGTGGTGGACCGCCGGTACGTCCTGCGTGTCCCGGCGTCGCTGGACCCGGCCGCCGTCGCGCCCCTGCTGTGCGCCGGCGTCACCACGTTCTCGCCGTTGCGGCACTTCGACGTCGGGGAAGGGGACGTGGTGGGCGTCGTCGGGCTGGGCGGGCTCGGCCACATGGCCGTCAAGCTGGCAAAGGCGATGGGGGCGAAGGTGGTGGTATTCACCACGTCAGAGTCCAAGGTGGCGGCCGCGCTGGAGCTTGGCGCGGACGAGGTTGTCCTGTCCCGGGACGGGGAGGCGATGGCGGCCGCGGACCGCACGGTGGACCTCATCATCGATACCGTTGCCGCCCCGCACGACCTGAACCCCTTCTTCCGCACCCTGCGCGTGGACGGGGCATTGTTCCAGCTGGGACTGCCCTCCGAGGCGATGCCGCCGGTCAACCCGGGTGCTCTGATCCGGCGCCGGATCGCCTATGCAGGGTCCTTGATCGGCGGGATTGCCGAGACCCAGGAGATGCTGGATTTCTGCGCTGAACACGGCGTGGTGGCCGACATTGAGATGGTGCCCGCCGCCCAGCTGAATGAAGCTTACGACCGGATGGTCGCAGGAGACGTTAAGTACCGGTTCGTGCTGGATACCGGCACGCTGCAGGCAGCCGCTGAGGAGGCAGACGCATGAGCACACTGTTCACGAAGATCATCAAGGGTGAGATTCCCGGCCGGTTTGTGTGGCGGGAGGACGACGTTTCGGCGTTCCTGACCACCGGCCCGCTCGCGGACGGCCACACGCTGGTGGTTCCCACCGAAGAAGTGGACCGCTGGACGGACGCGTCGCCGGAAACACTGGCCAAGGTCATGGAAGTGGCACGGCGCATCGGTGCCGTCCAGGTGGACATTTTCGGGGCACGCCGGGCGGGCCTTATCGTGGCGGGCTACGAAATCAACCACCTGCACCTCCACGTGTGGCCATCGCAAAGCATGGCCGACTTCGACTTCGGATCGGCGGACCAGAACCCGGACCCCGCAGTCCTGGACGCCAACGCGGAGAAACTGCGCGACGGCCTCCGGGCCGCCGGGTACGGGGAGTTCGTGCCCGGCAGGTAGGACGCGGGGAAAGCTGGCAGGGAGATCAGTCCCGGCGCGGCGTCATCGCCACCATGCCCGCATAGGTGAAGCCGCCGCCGAAGCCGAAAAGCAGTGCGGGGACGTCCGCCGGGATCCTTCCGGAGTGCCACCATTTGCTCAGCCCCAGCGGCACGCTGGCAGCGGACGTGTTCCCGGACTCGGTGACGTCGGTGATGACAATCCGGTCCGACAGCCCCAGGGCCTCGGCCAGCGGTTCGATGATGCGGAGGTTGGCCTGGTGCGCGGCAAGGACCTGGATGTCGTCCATTGCCAGCCCCGCCCTGGCCACCGTCTCGCGGGCACGCTCCGGCGCTTTGGTCAGGGCCCACCGCAGCACCTCGCGGCCGTTCTGCGAAAACCTGCCCGACGGCGGGGAGATCCGGACAGCATCGGCCATGCCGCCCTCGGACCCCCACACCACCGGGCCAATGCGGGGCGTCTCCGACGGACGCACGACGGCGGCGCCGGCGCCGTCCGCGGTGAGCACCGCCGTCGCGCGGTCCGTCCAGTCGGTCACGGCTGAGAGGGTTTCCGCGCCAACGACGATCGCGTGGGAGGCGCTGCCGCTGCGGATGGCCTGGTCGGCCACGCCGAGGGCGTACTCAAAGCCCGAACAGGCCGTATTGACGTCCATGATGGCCGGTCCCCGGCCGTCCCGTCCCAGGCCCAGCGCCTCGGCCACCCGGCCCGCGGTGTTGGGGGAACGTTCGGCGGCCGTGGTGGTGGCCACCACCACGAGGTCGACGTCCGCGGCCGCGACGCCCGAATCGGCCAGGGCCATCCGTGCCGCCGGAACCGCGAGGTCCACCACTGTCTCGCCCTCGCCGGCGATGTGCCTTGTGACGATGCCGGTGCGCTGGCGGATCCACTCGTCGTTGGTGTCCATCATGCCCTCGAGCTCATGGTTGTCCATGATGCGCGCGGGCTGGGCGTGGCCGAGCCCTGCAATCTCTGTCCCTGCCGGGCCCTGGGCAAGCGTGAGCTTCATTGGATTCCTCTCCTTGGTGGCTGGCCGCCGCTAGGCGGGGGCCAGTGCTTTGTTGAGCACGGCGCGGATCCGCTTCTCAGACACTGAATACGCGGTGCCGAGCTCGACGGCGAACAGGCTTACCCGAAGTTCCTCGATCATCCAGCGCACCTGGGTTAACTCGCGTCCTGCCCGCCGTCCCGGCAGCAGCGCCGAGACGGCATCGTCGTAGTCGTCCTCAAGCCGCTGGACGACAGCCATGTTAAGGGCGTCGCGCTGGACGTTGCCGGGCAGCCGCTCCAGCCGCTTCTCGATGGCCGCCAGGTACCGGGGCATCTGGCTGAGCTGTGCGTAGCCCGTGCGTGCCACAAAACCGGGATACACCAGTTGTTCCAGTTGGCTCTTGACGTCGTTGAGCGCGCTGATCAGGGCCAGGCTGGTGGTGCCCTTGAGCTGCTTCTCGATCCGGCGGGTGCTGGCCAGGATGCGCTCCACCACGGCGGTGACCGTGAAGACGGTGTCGATCAGTTCGGCACGCACCAGCTCATACAGCTGGTCAAAGGCCTTCCGGTCCCAGGGTAGGTCTGCGGGGGTGAGCTTGTCGATGGCCGCCAGCGCGCAGTCCGCGATGAGGGCGGATACCGAGCCGTGCGGGTTCTGGCTGAAGGTCAGCTTTTCCGTGTTGCTCAGGTGCTCCAGGACGTAGCGGTCCGGCGCCGGAACCCGCAGGGCAAGCAGGCGGATCACGCCGCCGCGCATCGCGTCGAGCTGTTCCTCCTGTGTCTGGAAGACCCGCAGCGACACTGAGGTTCCCTGGTCCACCAGGGCCGGGTACCCGGTGACGGTGTGGCCTTTGACCATGCTGCTCACCTGGCGTTCGATGGTGCCGAAACTCCATTCCGTCAGGCCTTCCTGCTCCACGAACCCGGCCGCGGTGGAGGTTCCCGGCACCCCGGCAGCCTGCGGGCGTGTGGCTGCTCCGGCGTCGGACGCCTTGCCGTTCCTGCGCTGCTGGGCCTTGCCGCCGGCGCCGGGCGCAGTGGAGGCCGGTGTGGCGCCGAGCGAGTCTGCAATCGCACGCCGGGTGGCAGGAGCCAGCCTCTCCTGCAGTTCGGCCAGGTCCTTTCCTTCGCCCAGCACCTTGCCGCCGCTGTCCACCACCTTGAAACTCACGCGCAGGTGCGCAGGCACGGCGTCCCAGTTCCAGGAACCGGGCGGGATGATGGCGCCGCGGATCCGCCGCAGCGCGAGTTCCAGCGACGGCTCCAGCTCATCCCGGGCAGGATCGAAGTCCGCTTCGAGGACCGCCACCGCCTGCCGGGCAACATCGGGAGCAGGAACGAAGTTCTTGCGGACCTGCTTGGGCAGCGACTTGATCAACGCGGTCACCAGCTCCACGCGCTGGCCGGGGATCAGCCAGCGGAACGGGGCATCGTCCAGCTGGTTGAGGAACAGGACGGGAACTTCGGCCGTGACGCCGTCGGACGGGTTGGGCGGTGAACCAGGAGCCACGGGGTGGAACTCGTACGTCAGCGGAAGCTCGAAGCCCTTGTGCAACCAGGTCTTGGGGTAGGCCGATTCATCCAGGTCATCGGCGTCGTCACTGAGGAGCAGCGATTTGTCGTAGTCCAGGAGGTCCGGATTCTCCCGGCGGGCATCCTTCCACCATTTATCGAAGTGCCGTTCGGAAACCACGTCGGGGCCGATCCTGGCGTCATAGAACTCGAACAGCGTCTCGTCATCCACCAACAGGTCGCGGCGGCGCATGCGTGCCTCGAGTTCCTCCACCTCATGCAGGAGCGCCCGGTTGCGGTGGAAGAACTTGTGGTGGGTCTTCCAGTCACCCTCCACCAGGGCATGCCGGATGAACAGCTCCCGGGCCACGACCGGATCCACCCTGCCGTAGTTAATCCGCCGCTGGGCAATGATGGGAACGCCATAAAGGGTGACCTTTTCGTAGGCCATGACCGCGCCCTGCCGCGTGGACCAGTGCGGTTCACTGTAGGTGCGCTTCACCAGGTCCGGTGCCACCTGCTCGGCCCACAGGGGATCGAATTTGGCCGCCACCCTGGCCCACAGGCGGCTGGTTTCCACCAGCTCCGCTGCCATGACGAACGTGGGGGACTTCTTGAACAGCGCGGAACCGGGGAAGATCGCGAACCGGCTGCCGCGGGCACCTGCATACTCGCGCTTGCGCTCATCCAGGATTCCGATGTGGCTCAGGAGCCCGGACAGCAGGCTGATGTGGATCCCGTCATGGTTGCCCACGGGATCGGCCAGGCGCTTGTTGTCCAGGGCGATCCCCAGCGGCCGCGCAAGCTGGCGCAACTGCGCGAAGAGGTCCTGCCACTCGCGAACCCGCAGGTAGTTGATGAATTCGGCCCGGCACAACCGGCGGAAGGCCGACGAGGACAGTTCCTGCTGTTTCTCCTGCAGGTAGTTCCAGAGGTTGAGGTAGCCGGTGAAGTCCGAGTTTTCGTCCCGGAAGCGGTTGTGCTTTTCCGCGGCCAGCTGCTGCTTGTCTGTGGGCCGTTCGCGGGGGTCCTGAATGGTCAGCGCGGCCGCCAGGACCATGACTTCGCGGACGCAGCCGCGTTTTCCGGCCTCCACGATCATTCGGCCCAGGCGGGGATCGACGGGCAGCTGGGCGAGTTTCTGTCCGACGGCGGTGAGGCCGCCGCCTGCCCCGGGCTTACCGCCGTTGTCTTGCGGGCGTGGGGGAGCCAGGGCGCCGAGCTCGCGAAGGAGGGTAACGCCGTCGTTGATGGCCCGCGTTTCCGGCGGCTCGACAAAGGGGAACTCCTCAACGTCCTTGGGGCCCTTTGCCACGCCCATGGCGGTCATCTGGAGGATGACGGCGGCGAGGTTGGTGCGCAGGATCTCCGGATCCGTGAACCGGGGCCGGGACTCGTAGTCCTCCTCCGAGTAGAGCCGGATGGCGATGCCGTCAGACACCCGGCCGCAGCGGCCGGAGCGCTGGTTGGCCGATGCCTGCGAGACGCGTTCGATGGGCAGGCGCTGGACCTTGGTGCGGTGCGAATACCGGGAGATGCGGGCCGTGCCCGTGTCGATGACGTACTTGATGCCCGGCACCGTGAGTGACGTTTCCGCCACGTTGGTGGCAAGCACGATCCGGCGCTTGCTGCCGGGGTGGAATACCTTGTGCTGCTCCTGCAGGCTCAGGCGCGCGAACAGGGGAAGGATCTCGGTGTTGGACAGCCTTCGGTTGGACTGGATCCGGGCCTGGAGTGCGTCCGCGGCGTCGCGGATCTCCCGCTCGCCGGAGAAGAAGACCAGGATGTCACCGGGCGCTTCCGCCGCGAGCTCGTCCACCGCATCGCAGACGGCATCCAGGGGATCGCGGTCCTCCTCGAGTTCATCGTCCGAGGGGTCGTCGTCGTCGGCCTTGGGCTGGGACAGCGGCCGGTAGCGGATTTCCACCGGATAGGTCCGGCCGGAGACTTCGACGATGGGAGCGGGTTGTTCCGGGGTCCCGAAGTGGTGGGCGAACCGTTCCGGGTCGATGGTGGCTGAGGTGATGATCACCTTCAGGTCCGGCCGCTGCGGCAGGATCCGCTTGAGGTAGCCCAGGATGAAGTCGATGTTGAGGCTTCGTTCGTGTGCCTCGTCAATGATGATGGTGCTGTACCTGCGCAGCAGTCTGTCCCGCTGGATCTCGGCAAGCAGGATGCCGTCGGTCATCAGCTTGACCTTGGTTGCCTTGCTTACCTCACCGGTGAAACGGACCTGGAAGCCCACCTCCTGGCCGATGTCCACGCCAAGCTCTTCCGCAATGCGCTCGGCCACGGTCCGGGCTGCCAGCCGCCGGGGCTGCGTGTGGCCGATCAGTCCCTTCTCGCCCAGGCCAAGTTCCAGGCACATCTTGGGGATCTGGGTGGTCTTTCCGGAGCCGGTCTCGCCGGCGATGATGGTCACCTGGTTGGCCGCGATCGCGGCCATCAAGTCCTCGCGGCGCTCGGAAACCGGCAGCTCGGCGGGATAGGAGATATGAAAAGTCATGGCTGCAGACAGTCTACTGCGGGAGCCCCGGCTTCCCGTTTGTACTGCCGGCAGGTGTCCGGCGCCTTTGGTTCTGCTCTAGAAAACGCGGAGCGTGTAGTTGATGCTTGGGAGGTCCAGGGCGGACCAGGCTTCGTGGGATTCAGCAGGAGGCGTGTGCCCCCGGCCATCACGCAAAAGCGCTGAAATGGTTGCTGCGGCCACGAGGATGAGGAGGGTTATGAGGATTTCCATGCCTCCATGCTTCTCCATCCTGCAACAGGGAAAAAGTGGCAGAAATGACCAAAAAGACATAATTCCTGCCACAATGGAAGCATGCTCAAATCAGTGGCCGTCATCGTGGTTCCCAACTTCTCGATGTTCGAGTTCGGCACTGCCTGCGAGGTATTCGGCATCGACAGATCCGGCCGGGGAAGCGGCGTCCCGGCCTTCGACTTCCGCGTCTGCACGCCGGAGCCTGGCGACGTCCGGTTGAAGTCAGGCCTGACCCTCAACGTGGGCCTGGGACTTGAAGCCACCGAAGATGCGGACCTGGTCATCATGGCCCCCTACGGGAGGGGCGACGAGTTGCATGAATCCGTAGTCGAGGCGCTGAGGGCTGCTGATGCAAGGGGGGCATGGGTGATGTCCATCTGCTCGGGCGCTTTTGCCTTGGCCCGCGCCGGATTGCTGGATGGGCGCCGCTGCACCACGCACTGGCACTACTCCGGCCAACTGGCTGCCGAAAATCCCGGCGTGCAGGTGGACGAAAACGTACTCTACGTGCAGGACGGCAACATCATTACGTCCGCAGGGACCGCCGCCGGGATCGATGCCTGCCTCCACCTTGTGCGGGTCGAACTCGGGGCCAAGGTGGCCGCCGCGATCGCCAGGGACATGGTGGTTCCTCCGCACCGCGACGGCGGCCAGGCGCAGTTCATTGACCGGCCAATGCCGGCCTGCGGCTCAGCTCCCATGGAGGAGCTGCTGCGCTGGATGGTGGAGAACCTGGACCGCGAGCACACGGTAAGCGAACTGGCGGCACGCGTGCACCTGTCGGCCAGGACGTTCGCCCGGCGCTTCCGGTCCGAGACCGGAGCGACGCCTGCCGCCTGGCTCAATTCACAGCGGGTGCTCCGGGCCCAGGAACTCCTTGAGTCCACGGACCTGAACATCGAAGAAATCGCCAGGGAGTCCGGCTTCGGGCACCCTGTCCTGCTGCGGCACCACTTCGCCAAGGTCCTGGACACCAGCCCGCAGTCATACCGCCGCGCTTTCCGCGGCCAACTGGCTGTGGCGGGGTAGCACCCTTTGCACCCTAGCCCGGGGCGGGCTCGTCGCGGCGTTCCTGGTCGCGGAGTTCCTCGGCCGCTTCCCGTGCGCTGTCCACAAGAATCCGCCAGGGTCCGGTGACGGCCTGCTCGGGAAGTGCTGCCCTGCGTTGCCCTGCCCGGATCGAGTAGATGAACCTGTCCGGTTGGGCTTCCGCAAATTGTTCGGCAGCTGCCCTTGGCGTCTTGGGTACCGAATCCCACGGGCAGGCCTCGACCAGGGGCTGCCATTGGCTGAGGTCGCTGTCCGATTGCGCATCGACCGTCCACACCCGCGTAACCGCAGCTATCCCGCCGCTCCGTTCCACCTTGATCTTCATGGCCTGGCCCCTGGGCTTCCCTGCGGCCCGGCGGCCAGTGACGGTCAGCCGGGGTGGTTAAACCTTGACCTTCACAGTTTCCCACGCCCCCGTTACGGCGTCATGCTCTTTGGACCCCGAACCGAACAGGTCTGCGGCGGCCCGTGCCGTGGCGCGGGCAAAGACGGTGAAGGTTGCGGACGGCGGCATCGAACCGCTGGTAAGGGTCTCGTACCAGATGCGGCCGGGCGCCTCCCAGGCATTGCCGCCGAGGGCGTCCGCCACCAGGTAGAACGCGCGGTTGGGGATGCCGGAGTTGATGTGGACACCGCCGTTGTCTGCGCTGGTCCGGACATACGAGTCCATGGAGTCGGGTTGCGGGTCCTTGCCCAGCACGTCGTCGTCGTACGCCGTTCCGGGCGCCTTCATGGACCGAAGGGCCTGCCCCTGGACCTTGGATGTAAAGAGGCCTTCACCGATCAGCCAGCTGGCCTGGGCAGCGGACTGGTTCTTGACGTACTGCTCAACGAGGGCGCCGAAGACATCTGACATCGACTCATTAAGGGCGCCCGCCTGGTTCCGGTACGCAAGCCCGGCCGAGTACTGGGTGACCCCGTGCGCCAGTTCGTGTCCAATAACGCTGAGGGACTTGGTGAACCGGTCAAAGACGTCGCCGTCGCCGTCACCGAACACCATCTGGGTGCCGTTCCAGAAAGCGTTGTCGTACAGGTTGCCGAAGTGCACCGTGGCATCGAGCTTCATGCCGCGTCCGTCAACCGAATCCCGGCCGAAGGCGTCGGCATACAGCCGGTGCGTGTGACCCAGGCCGTCGTAGGCTTCATCGGTGGCGGCGTCGCCGGTGGCGCGCCCGCCTTCTTCCCGGACCAGCCTGCCGGGGAGCGTTTCTTCGCCGCCGGCATCGTAGATGGTGCGGTCCACCGGGCCCGGCTTGACCTGGCGCAGCCCGGGCGGGAGGACCGGGACGGCCTGTGCACGTGCTGCCTGGAATGATTCGATGTGGCCAAGGGCCTTCCGGGCCGCGCTTGCCGCCGAAGAGAATCCCGGTGCGTCCTGTTGGGCCAGCCGGCGCAACAGGTAGGGCGGAACGATGGAACAGAACTGAACTTGCATGGCGTACTCCCTCAGCTAGGTGGTTTCAGCCTAAGAGGAGCCTCCGACAATTGACTGCAGGCGGCCGCCGCGAATTCGGTTGGCTTCCGGGTGCTGCAGCAGGCCCAGATGGGTACGGTAGGCGCATGGCTGACACCGAAAAGCGCAACAAGCCCGGCTCCACCCTCCTCACGGTCATCATCGCCTTCGTAGCCAATACGCTCGTGGCAGTGGCGAAGTCGGTGGCCGCAGTCCTTTCGGGCTCGGCCTCCATGGCAGCGGAGGCAGCCCACTCCTGGGCGGACACAGGAAACCAGGTGTTCCTGTTCTTCGCCGAGCGCCGTTCAGGCAGGCCCAGGGACAAGAGCCATCCCATGGGCTACGGCCGTGAAGCCTACGTGTGGTCCATGTTCGCCGCGTTCGGACTTTTTACCGCCGGCGCGGTGGTGTCCATCATGCATGGCATCCAGGAGATCATCGAGCCGGAGCCGGCCGCAGATTTCATGGTGGCCTATGTGGTCCTGGCGGTGTCTTTCGTCTTCGAAGGCATCTCCTTTGTCCAGGCTTTCCGCCAGACCAGGAAGGCGGCCCATGAGCTGGACCGGCACACGCTGGAGCAGGTGCTCATCAGCTCCGATCCCACCCTGCGCGCCGTCTTCGCCGAGGACGCTGCCGCGCTGATCGGCCTTGTCATAGCCTTCGTGGGCGTGTTCCTGCACCAGGTCACCGGATCGCCGTTGCCCGATGCAATCGGTTCGATCGCGGTCGGCGTGCTGCTGGCCGTCGTCGCCGTCGTCCTGATCGACCGCAACAGGCGCTTCCTGGTGGGCCAGGGCGTCACCCCCGACATTGAACGGTCCATGGCGCAACGGGTGCTGGCGCACCCCGAGATCGCGCGGCTCACGTACCTGCACCTGGAATTCGTCGGTCCCCGCAAGCTGTACCTGGTTGCGGCCGTGGACCTGCAGGGGGACCATCCCGAACATGAAGTGGCGGTGGTCCTGCGCCGGATCGAGCGTGAGCTGGAAGACCATGAAACTGTCGAGGAAGCCGTGCTGACCCTGGCCACGCTTGACGAGGTTGCCCTGCATTTTTGATCCTGCGGCTTCCGCAGCGCAGCAGGAAAGGCCGGAAAACGAAAGAACCCCCGCCGCTTCAGTGAAGCGGCGGGGGTTTTCTGTGCCCTCGATAGGATTCGAACCTACGACCTTCTGCTCCGGAGGCAGACGCTCTATCCCCTGAGCTACGAGGGCAATCCGTATTTCCTGCCGTTCCCGGCGGGACGTCCTAGAGCTTAGCAGGAAGGTGGCCCGCAAGGGAAAACCGACACCACGGCCAGGAATGGACAGGCAAAGAAGCGCTTTCAATAGCCGGCGAAGGAGTCCGTCCGGACCCGGCGGGCACCGGCGCTCTTCGCCGCCCGGCGGAGCGATGCAACGCTTGCCGGGGACCCCGAAACATAGACGTCACGGGCGGCGATGTCCGGCACGAGCGCCGCGAGGGCCCCTCCGTCCAGCCGGGCTCCCGGGCCGGTGTTTGCGGCAGCGGAGGCCAGGCCGGTTGGCGGCCGGGAACCGTCCGCCAACCGCACCAGCACCCGGATGCCGGCGTCCCGGAGTTCCTCCGCGTAGGCCACTTCCCCTGCGCTTTGGGCCAGGAGCAGGAGCACGGCGTCCCGCTCCCGCAGGCCCCCGGAGGACAGGTATGAAACGAAGGGCGTGATGCCGATTCCCGCCGCGATGAGCAAGACCGGCCGGTGCGGATCGCGCGGCAGGATAAAGTCGCCGCCCACCGCCGTGGCTGCCACTTCGTCGCCCGGCCGCAGGGCCAGCAGCGCCTCCTTTGCCGCAGACAAGGGACCGGCCGTCCGCACGGCGAACTTCACCAGCCGCTCCCGCGGTGGGCTTGTCAGGCTGAACACCCGGCGTCGGCCCTTGCCGTCCGGCCTGGCGTGCGGCAGGTCCAGTTCCATGTACTGGCCCGGAAGGAAGCGCACCGGCCGGGCCGGGTTGAACGTGAACTCGGTGGTGGCGGGCGTCAGCTGCCGGGTGCCGGTGAACCGGAGCTTCACGGCCCCGCGCTGCCCTGCCAGGAAGGCCAGCAGGTTGCCTGCCAGCAGGGCTGCCTCGGGCGAGTTGGCGAACAGGCCCACGTTCCAGGGGACGGCGAAGAGCACTCCCACCACGGTGGCCAGCGCCAGCTGGTGCCTGCGGCGGGGCGGCAGGGTCAGGGGCTCGGTCAGCATGAATCCCACGAAGAACAGGACCGGCCGCTGCGCCAGGGCCTGGTAGATGCCCATGCCCGCCGTCATGCCCGATCGAAGCAGTTCAAGGGTGATGATGGCGGTGGCCACCAGCGTGAACATGGATGCCATCAGCACTTTGCGGGTCCGGTACAGGACCAGCAGCACGCCCGGCACCAGCAGCCACAGCATGGCAGGAGTGGCCGCCCACCACGTAGCGATATTCAGCCCGGTGAGGCCGGTGGCGAAGGCGCCGGCGGCGGCAGGATTGAAGATGTGCCGGCCGCGCCACGCCAAGGCATATTTGGAGGCGGAGGCCAGGACGCATGCCAGTGCCACCCCGGCCAGGTCCAGCGGCTGCAGGGACGGCCAGAACAGGAAATACAGCAGCAGCCCCGTGATGAGGGAGGACTCCGTGTGGGGGTTGACCCGGAAAAGCGCCGCCAGCGCCCGGTTGGAGGCGTAGGTCAAGCCCAGGCACAGCGCCAGGTGCGCGAGCATTTCCGGGATACCGAACGTCAGCCAGCCCAGGATGTTGAGCAGGATGCTGTAGGCGGCCAGGACCGCCAGGACTGTTAGGACAACCCGGTACATGGTGAACCTGCCCACGGCGGTCCCCATCCGGCCGGCCAGGGACGGCGCCGGGGGGTGCGGTGTTTCCACGGGGCTCATGGGAACAGCATCCCTTCGAATTCGGCGGAGTAGGCGGCGCTGCCGTCGGAAAAGACGGTCAGCCACGAAAAATCAAAGCTTTCCTGAAGCGTGGCGCCGGGAACAAGGAACAGGGCCGTGGCGAGTGCGTCGGCCACCATGGCAGTCCCCGCCAAGGCCCAGGTGGCGACGGCGGTCCGCACCGGCTGCCCGGTGGTCCCGTCCAGGACGTGGTGGAGTCCGTCCCCCCAGGCGCGGCGGTTGGCAGCCGACGCACACAGGGCGCGGCCGTCCAGGTGGATCGTCCCAATCGCCTGTGCAGGGTTGTAGGGGTGTTCAAGCGCCACGCTGACGGGTCCTGCCCCGCGGGCCAGCAGGTCGCCACTGGCGTCGATGACGAAGGCGCCGATGCCGGCGGCCGCCAGGTCCGCGGCCAGGAGGTCCACCAGCAGGCCCTTGCCTGCGGCGCCGATGTCCAGCAGCACGGGGGCGCTGGCCGTCAGGACGGTTCCGGACCACGTGAGCACCGATTCCCAGGCCGGCGCAGGCAGCGGCGGACCGGCCGGCCGGAGCGAATACGCTGCGTCATACCCCAGGCGCTCCAGGCTGCCGCCAATCAGCGGCGTCATGGCGCCGCCGGTCACCCGGTAGAGCAGGCTATACAGCTCGCCCAGCGGAGCAGCCTCGTCCGGAAACTGATAACGCCCCGGCTCCCGTGCCAGGTCCGACACCAGCGAGTCGGCCCGGAAACGGGACCAGTCGGCGTCGAACTTCTCGACCGTGTTAAGCACGCGTGCGCGCAGGGACGCGGGCAACGGCAGGGGAGTGGTGATGTCCCAGCCGGTTCCGATCCCCTGGAACAGGAAGTCATCCCAGTCCGTGACGGACACCGCCTACTGCGCCTCCGCCTTGATCTTGTCCACGGCCTGGTTGAAGCCTCCGCTGGTCAGGGAGGAGCCTGCAACCTTGGAAACGTTCAGTTCATCGATGTTCCTGCCCACCACCTGGGCAGCGATGCCACCGGCGAACTGGCCCTGGAACTTGCGGGTGTTCGGATTGGACGGGTGCTGGGTGATCTGCACGTCCGTGACCTTTCCCGCCGCGAGCGTCAGCTGAACGCCCACCGTTTCCGTGCCGTTGGGTGACACGTAGTTCCCGTCCGCGCTGTAGGTGCCGTCTCTGTAATTGCCGCCGCTGCCGGCCAGGGCGGAAGAACCCGCAGAAGGAGTGGACGGGCTTCCCGCAGCGCCCGGGGTGCTGTCCGCCGTGGATGGTGCACAGCCGGCCACGGTTCCTGCGAGGGACAGGCCTGCAAGGCCGGCGAAGATACCCTTGCGGAGCGCGGCGCTGGATATGGCGGGGCTTTGAGGGGTGGAGGGTCTCATGAAGGCTCTCGTTTCACTGTTGGGGCTGTACCGGTCTCTTTGCGCAATGCCGTCTTTGCGCAATCCCGTGCGGCAGTGGTTACGGTCTAGTCAACGCCGGATGGGCCGGAATGGTTCACCGCGGAGCCGGGCCCACCCGTCCATGGAGCCGGAAGGGCGGCCCAGGCCGCCAAATTCTTTGCTGTCACTGGCCCCCGGTAGTCTAGAGGGGTGACTCCCGAAGAACTTTCCCTCGCCATATCCGCCTGCCTCAAAGACGCCGTCGCCGCCGGTGATATTGACCTTGCGGCGTCAGCCATTCCGGCTGAGGTGCGCGTGGAGCGGCCCAAGAACCGGGACCACGGCGACTGGGCCACCAACATTGCCCTCCAACTCGCCAAGCAGGCGGGTACCAACCCGCGCGAATTCGCCACCCTCCTCAGCAGCCGGTTGAAGACCATCGACGGCGTCTCCGCCGTCGACATCGCCGGCCCTGGCTTCCTGAACATCACGGTGGACGCCGCGGCCGCCGGCGCCCTGGCAAAGGTCATTGTCGAGGCCGGCGGGGACTACGGCACCAACACGGCGCTCGCCGGGCACACCGTCAACATGGAGTTCGTGTCCGCAAACCCCACCGGGCCGCTGCACATCGGGCACACCCGCTGGGCCGCCCTGGGCGATTCCATCGCCCGCGTGCTGCGGGCGTCCGGCGCCGACGTCACGGCCGAGTACTACATCAATGACGCCGGCTCGCAGATGAACACCTTCGCCACCTCCGTCTACAACCGGCTGCACGGCCTTCCCGTGCCGGACGGCGGCTACCCGGGACAGTACATCGCGGACCTGGGCCACGAAGTGCTCACTGCCCACCCGGACATCCGCGAGCTCACTGAAGTGGCAGCCCTGCCGGTCATCCGCGCCGCCGCCTATGAAGCGCAGATGAAGGACATCAAGGCCACCCTGGCGGACTTCGGCGTCGAGTTCGACGTCTTCTTCTCCGAACAGGAACTGCACGACGCCGGCGCCATTGAAAGTGCCGTGGCCCGCCTTCGCGAACAGGGCCACGTGTTCGACGACGGCGGGGCGGTCTGGCTGCGGACCACGGACTTTGGCGACGACAAGGACCGCGTGATGGTCCGGGCGAACGGCGAGCCCACCTACTTTGCCGCTGACGCCGCCTACTACCTGTCCAAAAAGGACCGCGGCTTCACCGAGAAGATCTACCTCCTGGGCGCCGACCACCACGGCTACATCAACCGGCTCAAGGCCATTGCCGCCGCTGCCGGTGACGACCCCGAGGTCAACATCGAGGTCCTGATCGGCCAGTTGGTGTCCGTCAACGGTGCCAAGCTGTCCAAGCGCGCCGGCAACATCATCGAACTCAAGGACCTGATCGAGTGGCTGGGCAAGGACGCCGTCCGCTACTCGCTGGCCCGGTTCCCCGCCGATTCACCGCTGACCCTTGACCCGGACCTGTTGAAGAAGCACAGCAACGAGAACCCGGTGTTCTACGTGCAGTACGCCCATGCCCGCTCGCGCGGCGCCGCACGCAATGCCGTTGCTGCGGGCGTGGACCGTTCCGCGTTCGACGCCTCGCTGCTGGACCACGCCACGGAAAACGAGCTGCTGTCCTACCTGGGCAGCTACCCGTCCATCGTGGCCAAGGCAGCAGAGCTGCGCGAACCGCACCGCGTGGCACGGCACCTTGAGGCCATCGCCGGGGCCTACCACCGCTGGTACGACGCCTGCCGCATTGCCCCCATGGGCGACGAACCCGTGACCGACCTAAACCGCACCCGCCTGTGGCTCAACGACGCCACCAGCCAGGTGCTGGCGAACGGACTCGACCTGCTGGGCGTTTCGGCGCCGGAACGGATGTGACCCGGTGACGCACACAGCAGCCCAGGCTTCTCCGCTTGCCCCGGAGTGGCTCACTGTTCCGGACGACCTCAATGCCCTCCACGAACCGATGTGGGCCCGCGACGTGGCACGCAACGGGGACGGCGAACTCAGCATTGGCGGCATCCCCGTCAGCGAGCTGCAGCGGCAGTACGGCACCCCGCTTTTCGTGATGAGCGAGAATGACTTCCGTGCCCGGGCCAGGGCATTCAGCGACGCCTTTAACGATGCCTTTGCCGATATTTGCGGGGGAGTGGACGTCTACTACGCCGGAAAGTCGTTCCTCTGCACCGCGGTGGTCCGCTGGGTGGAGGAGGAAGGGCTGCGCCTGGACACCGCCTCGGGCGGCGAACTCGCCGTGGCCCACCGGGCCGGAATTCCCGGCGCGGACGTCGCGCTGCACGGCAACAACAAGTCCGACGGCGAAATCCACCGGGCCCTGGACATGGGACTGGGCCGGATCGTGGTGGACAGCCTGGCCGAACTCCACAGGGTGGGCACCATCGCCGAGGCCCGCGGTGAACAGGCCAAGGTCATGCTTCGGCTGACTCCCGGCGTGCACGCCCACACCCACGAGTTCATCGCCACTGCCCACGAGGACCAGAAGTTCGGCCTCTCCATGGCAGCCGACACCACTGACGAGGCCGGGATCTCGGCCGCCGAGGAAGCAGTGGCGGCGGCCACAGCCCATCCCGGCATCGAACTGCTGGGCCTGCACTGCCACATTGGGTCGCAGATCTTCGAACCGGACGGTTTTGCGCTGGCCGCCGAGAAGCTCCTTCGCTTCCTGGCCGCCATGCAGGAAAAATACTCCATCACCCTGCCGGAACTGGACCTCGGGGGCGGATACGGGATTGCCTACACCCCGGTGGACACCCCGCGCCCCGCCGCTGAAATCGCCACGGCGATGGCCGCCGTCGTGCGTTCCACCTGCGCCGAGCTGGGCATTGACGCGCCCCGCATCTCCATCGAGCCCGGGCGCGCCATCGTGGGCAGCACCACGTTCACCCTTTACGAGGTGGGCACCGTGAAGACGGTCCGCGTGGATGCCCCTGCGGCTTCCGCGGACGGTGACGCGGGCAACAACGTTACGTATCCCCGCCGGTATGTTTCGGTTGACGGTGGCATGAGCGATAACGCCCGGCCAGTGCTGTACGACGCGGATTATTCGGCCGTTCTGGCCTCGCGGACGTCCGGCGCGGCGCCGCAGCTGTCCCGCGTGGTGGGCAAACATTGCGAGAGCGGCGACATAGTTGTTAGAGATGTATATCTGCCCGAGGACGTGGCAGCCGGTGATCTGCTTGCTGTACCGGGAACCGGCGCCTACTGCTGGGCCCTCTCGAGCAACTACAACTATCTGGCCCGGCCGGGCGTTGTCGCGGTGCGCGACGGATCTTCCCGGCTGATTGTCCGCGGGGAAACCGAAGAAGACCTGCTGAACCGCGACATGGGAGCCTGAATGACGGAAATGCGAACGCTGAAAGTAGCCCTGCTGGGCTGTGGCAACGTTGGGGCCCAGGTTGCGCGGATCCTCCTTGAGGACGCCGATGCCCTTGCCGCCCGGACAGGTGCCCGCCTGCAGCTCAGCGGCATCGCCGTGCGCAACGTCAACGCCCCGCGCGACGTTGACCTGCCGCAGGAGCTCTTCACCACCGACGCCGACACCCTGGTCAAGGACGCCGACCTGGTCATCGAACTGATGGGCGGCATCGAACCTGCCCGCACCCTGATCCTCTCCGCGCTGCGCAACGGCGCGTGCGTCGTGACGGGCAACAAGGCGCTCCTGGCCCAGGACGGCCCCACCCTCTACGAAGAGGCTGACAAGGCCCACGTCCAGCTCTCCTACGAAGCTGCCGTGGCCGGTGCCATTCCCATCCTCGGCCCCATCCGCGACAGCCTCTCGGGCGACCGGATCACCCGGGTGCTGGGCATCGTCAACGGCACCACCAACTTCATCCTTGACCAGATGGATTCCACCGGTGCCCAGTTCGCGGACGCCCTCGCCGAGGCCCAGCGCCTTGGCTACGCGGAAGCCGACCCCACGGCCGACGTCGAAGGCCACGACGCCGCCGCCAAGGCCGCCATCCTGGCCTCGCTCTCCTTCCACACCCGCTTCGCCCTGGAGAACGTCCACTGCGAGGGAATCACCAACGTCAGCGCTGCCGACATCGCCGCGGCGAAGGACGCCGGCTTCGTGATCAAGCTGCTGGCCATCGCGGAGAAGCTGACCGACGCCAATGGTGAGGAAGGCGTGTCCGTCCGTGTCCACCCCACCCTCCTGCCGCGCGAACACCCGCTGGCCGCGGTCCGCGGAGCCTTCAACGCCGTGTTCATCGAAGCGGAAAACGCCGGCGAGCTGATGTTCTACGGCCAGGGCGCCGGGGGAACCCCCACGGCGTCTGCCGTTATGGGCGATCTCGTGTCGGCCGGCCGCCGGCTGGTCCTGGGTGGACCCCAGCGCACGGAAACCACCACCGGCCACGTCCCGGCGCTGCCCATCGAAGCGGCCACCACCAGCTACTACATCGGCCTGGATGTTGCAGACCAGCCCGGTGTGCTTGCCCGGATCGCCCAGCTGTTCGCCGAGCACGGCGTCTCCATCGAAATCATGCGGCAGACCATCCACCGGGATGCGGAATCCAACGTGGAGTCGGCCGAACTGCGGATTGTCACCCACCGCGCATCAGAGGCTGCCCTTGCAGCCACCGTCCAGGCCGTAAAGGGCCTGGACGTCATCAATTCAGTTACATCCGTTCTGCGGGTAGAAGGAGTCTAAGTGGCTCACCAATGGCGCGGCGTCATCCGCGAATACGCTGACCGTCTGCCCGTGACGGAGTCCACCCGGGTGATCACCCTGGGGGAGGGCGGCACCCCGCTGGTCCACGCGCAGAAGCTCTCAGAACTCACCGGTTCCGCGGTCTACCTGAAAGTGGAGGGGATGAACCCCACCGGGTCCTTCAAGGACCGGGGCATGACCATGGCCATGACCGCGGCGGTAGCCTCCGGTGCGAAGGCCGTTGTGTGTGCGTCCACCGGCAACACGTCCGCTTCAGCCGCCGCCTACGCAACCGCCGCCGGCCTGAAGTGCGCCGTCCTGGTGCCCGAGGGCAAGATCTCCATGGGCAAGCTGAGCCAGGCGATCGCCCATGGCGCCACCCTCCTGCAGGTGGACGGCAACTTCGACAACTGCCTGGACATCGCCCGCAAGCTGGGGGAGTCGTACCCCGTCTTCCTGGTCAACTCCGTCAACCCTGCCCGCATCCAGGGCCAGAAGACCGGCGCCTTCGAAGTGGTCGATGCCCTGGGCGACGCACCGGACATCCACGTCCTGCCCGTGGGCAATGCCGGCAACATCACGGCATACTGGAAGGGCTACAAGGAGTATTCAGCCCCCTTCGAATCCGACACGGCCGGCACCCTGCCCGCCGTCGCCACCAGGACGCCCGCCATGTGGGGCTTCCAGGCAGCCGGGGCAGCACCGTTCGTGGCGGGCCACCCGATCACCGAGCCGGACACCATCGCCACGGCCATCCGCATCGGAAACCCCGCTTCCTGGGACGGGGCCGTAGGGGCACGTGACGAATCCGGTGGACTCATCGATGCCGTCACCGACGAGGAAATCCTGAACGCCCACCGCTGGCTGTCGGCCAGGGAAGGCGTGTTCGTGGAGCCCGGCTCCGCTGCCGGCGTGGCGGGCCTGCTCAAGAAGCACGCCGCCGGCGAGGTTCCCAGCGGCAAGACCATCGTCATCACCGTCACCGGGCACGGCCTGAAGGACCCCCAGTGGGCCCTGCGCACGGAAGACGGCAGCGAAGTCCAGCCCGTCAAGGTACCGAATGACGTGGTTACTGTCGCCGCTGAGCTGGGACTGGAAGAAAAATAGCCTTGGACACCACCTCGCAGGCCACTGTCGGACTGCACCTGATCGAGCCCGGGCAGCGCGTCAGCGTCCGGGTGCCCGCCACCAGCGCCAACCTCGGTCCGGGCTACGACAGCCTGGGGCTCGCTCTGGCCCTGCATGACACCCTCACCGTGGAAAGCCTCGACACGGATGAACTCGTGTTTGAGCTCCGCGGCGAGGGCGCGGACACTTTGCCGCGGGATGCCAGCCACCTGGTGGTCCGCGCCATGGACGCGGCCTTCGAGCGGCTGGGCTACCGGCACGGCGGACTGCGGGTGGTTGCGGACAACGTCAACCCGCACGGCCGGGGGCTGGGCTCATCCGCGTCAGCAGTGGTGGCCGCAGTTTCGGCTGCAAATGCCATGGTGCCGGCCGGGGACCAGCGCGGAAAGGATTGGATCCTCCAGCTCACCAGTGAACTGGAGGGCCATCCGGACAACGTGGCACCCGCCATCTTCGGCGGCCTGGCGCTGTCATGGCAGGACAGTGAGCAGTACAGCAGCACCAGTGCCACGGTGGCCACATCCGTCATCCCCATCGTGGCGGTACCTGACTACGAACTCTCCACCGAGGCAGCCCGCGCCCTGTTGCCGGCATCTGTGGGACACCACGCTGCCGCCATGAACTCCGGCCGGGCGGCGCTGCTGATCCACGCGCTGACGCAGAACCCCGAATTCCTGCTGCCGGGCACCGAGGACTACCTGCACCAGAGCTACCGCGCGGACGCCATGCGGCCCAGTGCCGCGTTGATCGGCGCACTCCGCAAAGCGGGCTACGCGGCCGTGGTTTCCGGTGCCGGGCCCACCGTCCTGGTGCTGGCAAACGGTGAAGACCAGGCAGGCAAGGCCCTCGCCTTCATCAAGGCCTACACGGCGGAGAACACGCCGGACATCGGCTGGCGCGTCCTGAAGCTCGCAGTGGACGTTGAAGGTGCTAAGGTTGAACTGCACCGGCGGTAATTCCGCCTATCTGATCTGCTCCTGCATTCAGTTGCTATTTGATCTACGACTGTGAATGTATTCCGGTGCCGCCTGCTTGGTCTGTCGCAGGAATCTGCAGCATTCAACTGCCCCTGAACCGTCAGTCCGGCGTTGCGCCATGGGCGCAGTGCAAGGTGAATCAGTATCCGGCCCTGCTGGCCGAAATCCAACCGGCAAGGCCGAAATCCCGGCTGCAGATCTGAACTGCAGCCCAGATCAAATCATCGCGCCCAGCTCCCAGTCTGGACGCCGTCGAGGGGGAAGGATCCTTCGTGACCGAAACCACTGAGCTGTCGCCAGCTGTGGAACACTCAACTTCTGCTGCCGAATCACCGGCCGCAACCGCCAAGAGCAGCGGCCTTGCCGGCCTGAAGCTCGCCCAGCTGCAGGCTCTCGCCAGCCAGCTCGGTATCTCGGGTGGATCCCGCATGCGCAAGGGGGACCTGGTCTCGGCCATTTCCGCCCACCGTGCCGGAACACTCACTGCCAAGGCCCCCGCAAAGGCTGCGGCAAAGGCTACGGAATCCGCCGTGGCCCCGGCCGCAGCTGCACCGGCTTCCGCTCCGGAGGCCCCGGCCGCCGAAGCTCCCGCCGCGGAAGGCACCCGTGCCCGTGGACGCGGCCGCAGCCGCCGCGCCGTCAGTGACGGCGTGGTTTCCCCGGCAACCGAAGCTCCCCTTGTGGAAACCCCCGCCGCACCTGCCGGCGCCACCGTCGAGGCGCCGTCGGCCGCCCCTGCGGAAACTGCGGAGGCCACTGAAGGCGCCCCTGAGCGCCGCCAGCCGCGCACCCGCAACCGCCGCCGCAGCGAAGCCGCTGCCGCCGTCCAGGAAGCCCCGGCCGAAACCCCGGCAGAACAGCCCGCCACGGAACAGCGTTCAACCACGGAGCAGCGTTCAACCGAGCAGCGCACCGAAGCCCCCGCAACCGAAGCAGGCGACGCCGGCCAGCGCACCGAACGCCGTGAAGGCGGCCGCACCCGCGGCCGTGACAACGCCTCCCGCGACTCGGACGGCGGCCGTGACAACAGCGGCAGCCGCGACGCCGGCCAGCGTGAAGGTGCCCAGCGTGAAGGTGCCCGGGACAACCGCGACAACGATGACAGCGACGGCGGAAGCCGCCGCAACCGCCGTAACCGCCGCGACCGAAACGACCGCAACGACCGCTCCGGTGGCCAGGACCGGGACAACTCCCGCAACGACCGCTTCCGCGACCGCAACGACCGCCGCCGTGGCCGCAACCAGGGCCCGGACGTGGACGACGTCGAAATCACCGAAGACGACGTGCTGCTGCCCGTCGCCGGCATCCTGGACGTCCTGGAGAACTACGCGTTCATCCGCACCTCCGGCTACCTGCCGGGCCCGAACGACGTCTACGTCTCCCTCGCCCAGGTCAAGAAGTACAACCTGCGCAAGGGCGACGCCGTGGTCGGCGCCATCCGTGCACCACGTGACGGCGAGGACCGCAGCCAGCAGTCCGCCCGCCAGAAGTTCAACGCCCTTGTCCGCGTCACTTCCGTCAATGGCAAGACGCCTGAGGAACTCAAGGACCGCGTCGAATTCGCCAAGCTCGTCCCGCTGTACCCCTCCGAGCGCCTGCGCCTCGAGACGGACCCCAAGAAGATCGGCCCCCGCGTCATTGACCTGGTGGCCCCGATCGGCAAGGGCCAGCGCGGCCTGATTGTTTCGCCGCCCAAGGCCGGCAAGACGCTCATCCTGCAGTCCATCGCCAACGCCATCACCACCAACAACCCTGAGGTCCACCTCATGATGGTGCTGGTGGACGAACGTCCCGAAGAAGTCACGGACATGCAGCGCACCGTCAAGGGTGAGGTCATCGCCTCCACCTTCGACCGTCCCGCCGACGACCACACCACCGTGGCCGAACTCTCCATCGAACGCGCCAAGCGCCTCGTGGAGATGGGCATGGACGTGGTGGTCCTCCTGGACTCCATGACCCGCCTGGGCCGCGCCTACAACCTGGCAGCACCGGCCTCCGGCCGCATCCTGTCCGGTGGTGTGGACTCCGCAGCCCTCTACCCGCCCAAGCGCTTCTTCGGTGCCGCCCGCAACATCGAAAACGGCGGCTCGCTCACCATCCTGGCCACCGCCCTCGTGGAGACCGGATCCAAGATGGACGAGGTCATCTTCGAAGAGTTCAAGGGCACCGGCAACATGGAGCTCCGCCTGTCCCGCCAGCTGGCCGACAAGCGCATCTTCCCCGCCGTGGACGTCAACGCGTCCGGCACCCGCCGCGAGGAAAACCTGCTTTCCCCCGAGGAAGTCAAGATCATGTGGAAGCTGCGCCGCGTCCTCTCCGGACTCGAGACCCAGCAGAGCCTTGAACTGCTCACCAACAAGATCCGGGAAACCCAGAGCAACGTCGAGTTCCTCATGCAGGTCCAGAAGACGACGCTTGGTGCGAAGTCGGATAACGACAAGTAGCTGAGTCAGGGGCGGGGCCGTCGCATAATCTGCGGGCCCCGCCCTTTGGCGTGTCCTACCAGCCACCCGGCGAAACTAGACTTGTACAAGTCGAAAGAGGTTTTAAATGTTTGAGTCCGTACAGGGCCTGCTTGATGAGCATGATGCCATCCAGGCGCAGCTGGGGGATCCTGCTGTCTATGCTGACCAGCGGCTTGCCCGGAAACTGGGGCGGCGGTCGGCTCAGCTCAATGGCATTGTCGAGGCCTACCACAAGTGGGAAGGCATCCGTGATGACCTTGCCGCCGCCAAGGAGATGGCGTCCGAGGACCCCGAGTTCGCCGCCGAGGTGCCTGAACTCGAAGCCGCGATGGAGACTGCCGCGGCCAAGCTGCGCCGCCTGCTGATTCCCCGGGATCCTGACGATGCCCGCAACGTGATCCTTGAGGTCAAGGGCGGTGAAGGCGGCGACGAGGCCGCGCTGTTCGCCGGCGACCTGCTGCGCATGTACACCCGGTACGCCGAGTCGCGCGGCTGGAAGACCGAAATCATCTCCGCCACCGAATCGGACCTCGGCGGGTACAAGGACGTCCAGGTGGCGGTCAAGGGCAACTCCAACGACCCCGCCGAGGGCGTGTACGCACGGCTGAAGTTCGAAGGCGGCGTGCACCGCGTCCAGCGCGTGCCCGTCACCGAATCCCAGGGCCGCATCCACACCTCCGCTGCCGGCGTGCTGGTCCTGCCCGAGGTTGACGAGCCCGAAGAACTCGAGATCAGCCCCAACGACCTCAAGATCGACGTCTACCGTTCCTCGGGCCCCGGCGGGCAGTCCGTCAACACCACCGACTCCGCCGTCCGCATCACGCACCTTCCCACCGGCATTGTGGTGGCCATGCAGAACGAGAAATCACAACTGCAGAACCGCGAGGCCGGCATGCGCGTCCTGCGGGCACGCATCCTGGCGCACCAGCAGGAGCAGATCGACGCCGAGAACTCGGCCCAGCGGAAGTCGCAGATCCGCACCATGGACCGTTCGGAGCGCATCCGCACCTACAACTACCCGGAAAACCGGATCGCGGACCACCGCACCGGCTATAAGGCCTACAACCTTGACCAGGTCATGAACGGGGACCTGGAGCCGGTCATCCAGTCCGCCATCGAGATGGACGAGCAGGCGCGGCTGGACGCCATCGGCGACTAGTCCGCCCGGCGCACCATCAGGACACGAAATACAGGACATGACATTCGGGCCAGGCCAGTCGCTCGCTGATGCCGTCAGCGAGGCCACCGCCATCCTGCGGGACGCCGGCGTTCCCAGTCCGCGCGTGGACGCGGAGCTGCTTGCGGACCACCTGCTGAACGTAGGGCTCGGCCGGCTTCGCGCCATGATGCTCGGCGATGTGCCGGCACCGGAAGGCTACGAAGCCCTCGTGGCCGAACGCGCCGGCAGGACTCCGCTGCAGCACATCACCGGCGTCGCCCACTTCCGCTACCTTGAACTGGCCGTGGGGCCCGGGGTGTTCATCCCGAGGCCGGAGACCGAATCCGTGGTCCAGCTGGCCATCGACCACGTCAAGGACATGCAACGGCCCCGGATCGTGGACCTGGGGACCGGTTCCGGCGCCATTGCCGGATCCATTGCGCACGAGGTACCGGGCGCCGAGGTCCACGCCGTCGAATTCAGCCCGTTTGCGCACGCCTGGGCGGCCAAGAACCTGGCACCGTTGGGCGTCAACCTGGTCCTGGGGGACCTGCGCGACGCCTTTCCGGAACTCAACGGGACAGTCGACGTCGTGGTTTCCAACCCGCCCTACATCCCCGCCGAGGCCATCCCCAACGAACCGGAAGTGGCCCTGCACGACCCGCCCGAGGCGTTGTACGGCGGGGGAGCGGACGGCATGGAACTTCCGACGGCGGCGGCCGCCTCCGCCGCCCGGCTGCTGCGTCCCGGCGGCTACTTCGTCATGGAACACGCGGAAGTCCAGTCCGGCTGGATAGCCGCCATGCTTGCCAGGACCGGATCCTGGACAGCCATCACGACGCACCTGGACCTCAACGGCAGGGAGCGCGCCACAAGTGCCGTGCTCGCGGACCAGGCCATACGGAATGAAAGAATGGGCCAGTGACCACTACTTATGACTGCACCATTGACGACGAACGGGCACGCGGCCTGGAACATGCCCAGCGCGCCATCAGCGAAAAGAAGTGCGTCGTGCTGCCCACGGACACCGTCTACGGCATCGGCGCAGACGCGTTCTCGCCGCAGGCCGTCACCATGCTGCTGGTGTCCAAGGGGCGCAGCCGCACCATGCCCCCGCCTGTCCTGATTCCCCGCATCAACGCCCTGGACGGCCTGGCCACCGAGGTTTCGGCCGAAGCCCGCAAGCTGGCAGAAGCCTTCTGGCCCGGCGGCCTGACCCTGATCCTGCACGCCCAGCCGTCCCTTGACTGGGACCTGGGCGAAACCAAGGGAACGGTGGCGCTCCGGATGCCCGCCGACGAGGTCGCCCTGGAACTGCTGACCCTGACGGGCCCGCTGGCCGTTTCCTCTGCCAACCGCACCGGCCAGGCCCCTGCGCAGACTGCCGCAGCGGCGCGGGAACAGCTGGCGGACTCGGTGGAGGTTTACCTGGAGGGCGGCCCGCGCCCACTGGAAGGCGAAGCCGGCGTGCCGTCAACCATCGTGGATGCCACCGGCCCCATCCTGCGCGTGGTGCGCAACGGGGCTGTGAGCCTGGACCGGTTGCGCGAGCACGTCCCGGGCGTCCTGGGCCTGGGTGAAATCCCCATGGCGGAGGAGGAAACGGCACCGGCGCAGCCCGCGGCAGGGGAGGAAGGGAACGACGCCGGGTCCGTGCCTGCTGCGTCCGGCTCCTCCGCGGTCACGGGTACAGCAGCGGAACCCGCCACGCCGGCCGGAGACCCGCAGCCTTGATGACGCTGGAGCGCCAGCGCATTCCCGTCCTGGACGTCCATGCCACTCCGCTGCGCGTGCCCGAGCTCGTTGCGGAACTGAGCAGCTACGTGGCGGAAGGTTCCACGCGCACCGTCCTGGGCCATAACCTGCACAGCGTCACGCTGGCCTTGTCCGACGCCGGGTTCCGCCGCCTCTACGAGGAAAGCGATGTGGTGCTCCTGGACGGGGCGCCGGTGCTGTGGCTCTGGGGGAGGACCGGCAACGCCGACGGCCCGGTCATGGACTACCGGCTGGGCTCCACCGACTGGCTGCCGGCCCTGGACCAGGTCCGGGGACTGGAACGGATCGCCGTGATCGGGGCCGGTCCGGACGCGAACGCCGGAGCTGTCAGCCGGCTGAAGTCGATGGTTCCGGGCGCCCGCGTGTCCGGCCTGCCCGGCGAAGGCTGGGGTCCTGCCCTGGAGGAAGCCGCCGTCGCTTGGCTGCACCGTGAACAGCCCCAGATGGTCCTGCTTGGCCTGGGAATGCCGCTGCAGGAGGACGTGCTGCAGCGGCGGCTGCGCGACATGCCCCCGGCCGTCTACTGTGCCGTGGGCGGCGCCATCGAGCAGTTGGCCGGGGTCCAGAAGCTGGCGCCGCGGTGGCTTGGCAGGATGGGGCTGGAGTGGGCCTGGCGCCTGCTCCTGCATCCCCGCCGCGTGGCGTACCGGGTCCTGGGCGAGCCGTGGGTGCTGCTGTGGCTCCTGGCCGCGCGCCGGCTGCGGACCAGGGCCTGAACCGGCCGCGGCTGGTCTGAAACCGGGAGAGGGGCGCTGGCTAGAACTTCTGGTCCTCCAGGGGGCCAAAGCCCTTGCCCCGCAGACCCGTGCCAAAGGCGCGCGCCCAGGCCACAAAGCCCGGCAGGTCGCGGCGCTGCAGGAAGTAGCCCAGGTACCCGCCGGCGTCGGCCACAAAAGAGCGCACCCGGAAGTACCGGCGGATGAGGTAACCGCGGTTCCGGTAGTAGTAATAGCGCTTGAAGGCGGAGTCGGGGACGATGACATGCCAGCGGGCGCCGTAGACATGCTGCGTTTCCGTGAAGGCGTGCGGATGCGTGATGGCCGTGGTGGTGACCGTCCCAAACCGTATACCGGCCTTGCGGAGCCGGATGGTGAAATCGACCTCGTCGCCGCGGATGAACAGCCGCATATCCGGCAAGCCCACTTTGAAGAACACGTCCGAGCGGATCAGCGCGCCGTTGAAGAAGTGGCCGTCGTCCGGAAGGAAACCGAGCTTCTCCACCTCTGCCCGGTCGTGCGTCACCTTGCCGTCCAGGCGGAAGAAAAAGGACAGCCGGTCGGGATGGCCCGGCGCCGTGACAAGGGGAACCACAGCCTCCAGGTCGCGCGCCTCGGCCTCGCGCAGCAGCGTGGCGAGGCATTCGGGATCAGCCGGCTCGGCGTCGTCGTCCATCATCCAAATCCAGCGGGCACCGCTGGCGACTGCCTTGAGGGCGGCCAGCGCAAACCCGCCCGCGCCCCCGAGGTTGGCTTCGGACCGGACGTAGTCCACATTGCGGTGGTTTTCGGCCACCTCGCGTGCAGGCGTGGTGCCACTGTCCACCAGGCAAATGGTGTCCACGCGCAGGCTCTGCGCGTTGATCGAATCCAGCAGCACAGACAGTTCCTTGGGCCGGTCGAACGTCACGGCGGCAACCGCAATGCGGGGGGTCATGGAGGTCCTTTCAGCATGGCCGCCAGGGAGTTCCCCGCCTGATATGCGCCCGTGTGGCGCGGAGCCATGGTGCCGGTGGCACTAGTATCTTTGACTAGAGTCCACTGTAATACAGCCCTGTACGGCACCGAACACTGCCTGCTGCGCGCTCGGCGACGGAGAAGTTTCATTTATCGAAGAACAGATTCCCGGCCAGTGAGCCCACCGACCACGGACCGGCTGCCAGGGCAGCCGAGCGGCTTCGACACCACCAATCCTGAAACGGCTCCAGTCCCATGATCATGTACATGCTCATGGGGCTGGTGGCTGCCATTGTGTCCTACGCTGCCACGTGGGGCGCCCGCATCGTGGGGCACCGGCTTGAACTGCACCTGCCCATCCGCAGCCGTGACATGCATTCCACCCCCGTTTCCAGGCTTGGCGGCGTGGCGATCTTCCTCGGTGTCATGGTGGCACTGGTCCTCGCCAGCCAGTCCTTCTTCGTCAAGGACATCTACCGGAACAATTTCTCCCCCTGGGGGGTCCTCGCCGGTGCAGCGGTGATCGTCCTGGTGGGCGTGGCGGACGACCTGCTGGACATCCGCTGGTGGGTGAAGCTGATCGGTCAAAGCGCCGCCGGACTCACCGTGGCCATCTGGGGTGTCCAAATGACCATCGTCCCGTGGGTGCCCGACCCCATCTACCTCCAGGACGGGACACTCCGCGTGGTGCTGACGGCGGGACTCATCGTCACCACCATGAATGCCTTCAACTTCATTGACGGACTGGACGGCCTTGCTGCAGGCGTGGCCATCATCGGCGGAACGGCGTTCTTCTTCACCGCCTACTGGGTGCACCGGAACGCTGTGCTGCTGGACTACTCGGACCTGGCAACCCTCATTACGGCCGTCCTGGTGGGCGGGTGCCTGGGGTTCCTGCCACACAATTTCTTTCCGTCGAAGATCTTCATGGGCGATTCCGGCGCCATGCTGATCGGGCTGCTCATGGCCTCGGCCGGCGTCGTGTCCACAGGACAGATCTCCTCAGGCCTGTATGACCGTGCCAACGGTATTTCCACCGTGATTCCCATCCTGCTTCCCTTCGCCGTGCTCTTCCTTCCGCTGCTGGACCTGGGCCTCGCAGTGGTCCGCCGCACGGCCCGCGGGCGTTCGCCCTGGTCCGCCGACCGCGGGCATCTGCACCACAAACTGCTGGACATCGGCTACTCCCACCGCACCGCCGTGATCCTGATGTATCTCTGGACCGCCGTGCTGTCCTTCGGCGGCCTGGCCTTTGCCGTCTTCCCCTGGCAGGTCGTTCTCGCCGTCGACATCTTCGCCACCCTGGTGATGGGACTGGTGACCGCATGGCCATACCTTTCCCGCGGCAACGGGGAAACTGCGGCGTAACGCCGGTTCTGAATTATTTCTATCTCATGTAGAATTTAGGGGCAGCCCAAGCTGCCACTCCACCCCCTGCCTCCTGGCCATTTGCCATGTGGTGCCGACGATTGGGATCGAATGACCTCCAACGCCGAGTCCGGACCTGCCTCCGGCAACGGACACGTTGGCGCCTCTGGTCCCACCCGCTCGCTGTGGCTGAACCTGCTTAAGCGCAGCTCGATCGCCGCCGGTGCAGGGCTCGCCCTGTGTGCCATTCCCGCCGGACTCCTCAACGGAGCAAGCGGCGCGGTCTCCAGCGTGCTCGGTGGCCTGCTGGTCATGCTGTTCTTCGGCATCAGCCTGTTGATCGGCCACTTCGTGGGACGCGGGAACCCGTCCGGCGCGATAGGGATGTTCGTAGCCACCTATTTCATCAAGGTAGTTGGCTTCGCCGTCGTCCTGTTCGTCCTCGGCGCCCCTGAATGGCTCCACGGCCGCTGGTTCATCATCGGCGCCGTGGTGGCGGTCGTCCTGTGGCAGGCCGCTGAGATCCACGGATTCAGCAGGGCCCGCCTCCAGATCTACAACGATCCAGATGACAAGGGAGCAACCCATGCGTGACCAGAAGAAGCCCGCGGCTGCCGCACATGGCAAACGCGGATCCAACGGCTCCGCAGCAACCGATTCCGACGCCTCCACCGATGGCGGCTACAACGCTGGAATGGCTGTATTCAGCTACATCATTGGCGGAATCATCGTCTGGAGTTTGATAGGGTGGGGACTGGATTATCTGTGGGGAACGCGCTGGATTGTGCTCGCAGGCGCTCTGCTCGGAGCCGTCGGAGGTTTCTACCTTTCCCACATGCACGGCCTCACCAGTTCCCGAAAAATTGCTGATGAGCGCCATGCTCCCAGCGCACCGTCCCAGGACGGAAAAGATAGTGCCAAATAATTTCACAGGGGGAACAGCAGGCTGTCAGGCTGCCGGACCCCGCCCAACGCCCAATGATGGACACTGCAGAGAGGAAACGCGTTGATCGCGCTTGCGCTCCCGGCCCAAGATTCAGGAGAGTTCACTCCTCCTGGTATTAACGAAATGCATTTGCCGGCAATCCTGCCGTGGGGTGCCGCAGAAGGATTCTCCAAGCAGATGCTGCTGGTCCTCCTCTCTGTCGTCTTTATCGCCGTCTTCTTCGTGCTCGCCGCACGCAAGCAGCAGCTGGTACCCGGCAAGCTCCAGTTCGCCGGAGAGGCCGCCTACGGCTTTGTCCGCAACGGCATTGCCAAGGACATCATCGGCGGCAGGGACTTCATGAAGTACGTCCCCCTGCTGTTCAGCCTGTTCTTCTTCATCCTGGTCAACAACATCTACGGCGCCATCCCGGTGTTCCAGCTCCCCACGTTCTCGCACGTGGGTGGAGCGTACGTGCTGGCCGGCCTGGTCTATGTCACCTGGATCGCCATCGGCGTGAAGAAGAACGGCCTGCGCTACTTCAAGCTGGCCACCGTCCCCTCGGGCGTGCCGTGGTACATCCTGCCGATCGTCATCCCGATCGAAATCATCTCCAACTTCGTTGTCCGGCCCGTCACGCACAGCCTCCGTCTGTTCGCGACCATGCTGGCCGGCCACCTGATCGTGATGATCGCCGGTTCCGGCATCGAATACCTCATCATGCAGGAGAACGTGCTGCTGAAGGGAACGTCCGTCCTGGTGCTGGCAGGTGCCATCGCCATGTACATGCTCGAAGCCCTGATCATGGTCCTGCAGGCCTACGTCTTCACGCTGCTGACCGCGATCTACATCGAAGGCGCCCTTCACGCCGACAGCCACTAGGCACCCTGCCGGGAGCGACGCTCCGCCGGCCCACCACAGTCTTCCCCTCGCGGGGATGAAGCAACCCAAACAACCTGCCACACAAAGTGGCATCTTGAAAGGAAAAAAAATGGAAGGCTCCATCAACGGCTCCCTCAACCTCATCGGCTATGGCCTCTCGGCTATCGGCGGTGGTATCGGTGTGGGTCTCGTGTTCGCTGCCTACATCAACGGCGTTGCACGTCAGCCGGAAGCCCAGCGCGTCCTGCAGCCGATCGCATTCCTTGGCCTGGCGCTGACCGAAGCACTCGCCATCCTGGGCCTGGTCTTCGCTTTCGTTCTCAAGTAAACCTTCAGAACTTCAGCGAACATTCAGAACCGAGTAGATAAGGACGGGTGAAATATGCATCAGCTGATCATCTCAGCCGCCGCTGAAGGCGACGTCAACCCACTTATTCCCAATGCCTGGGAAATGCTGGTTGTCTTCGTGGGCTTTGCCATCCTCTTCTTCATCGTGGTCAAGTTTGTTGTCCCGATGTTCGAGAAGACCTTCGCAGAGCGTGCCGAGGCCATCGAAGGCGGTATCGCCAAGGCTGAAAAGGCCCAGGCTGAGGCGTCTGCTGCACTCGAAGAGTACAAGCAGCAGCTGACCGACGCCCGCACCGAAGCCAACCGCATCCGTGAGGAAGCCCGCGCCGAAGGTGCCCAGATCCTCGCGGATCTCAAGGAGAAGGCGGCAGCAGAGTCTGCCCGCATCACCGCGCAGGCCCACGCACAGATCGAATCCGAGCGCCAGGCGGCCGTTGTGTCCCTGCGCTCTGAGGTAGGCACCCTGGCCACCACCCTGGCAGGCCGCATCGTGGGCGAATCGCTCAACGATGATGAGCGTGCAGCGCGGGTTGTGGACCGCTTCCTGGCAGATCTGGAGTCCCAGAACGCAGGTGCAGCTAAGTAATGGCAGGCGTATCGAGCGAATCGCTGGCAACAGCGCTGGCAGAGTTGGAAGCAAAGCTTCCCACCGCGTCGCTGCAGCTGGCAAAGGAACTCTTCGGAATTCTGGGAATGGTGGACAGCTCGGCTGGCTTGCGCCGCGCCCTGACTGACCCGTCCCGCAACGGTGACGAAAAGTCGGCGCTGGTCAAGCAGCTGGTTGGCGGGAAAGTCTCCGCTGATGCTGCAGACATTGCAGGCGGACTGGCCAGCTCACGCTGGGCAAACGCCCGTGATATCGGCGATGCACTCGAGACTCTTGCCGCAACGGTGGTCATTTCCGTTGCTGAAAACAAGTCGGCCGTTTCTGCCTCCGGAATCACTGGCCTGGAAGAGCTGGAGAACGACCTGTTCTCCTTCAACCAGGCTGTTGCCTCCAGCCATGAGGTACAACGTGCTCTGTCCGAACCACAGGCCAGCGGTGCAGCCAAGGTTGTACTTGCGGAGAAGCTTGTGCCCGGCGCCAGTGAGGAAGCGAAAGTCCTCATTGTCCAGGCTGTAACCCAGCCCCGCGGCATCAAGCCCACCCGGCTGGTGCAGCGGTTCGCCGAGCTTGCGGCCAAGCGGCAGCAGCGCTGGATTGCAACGGTCAGCGTGACCCGTCCTTTGACGCAGACGCAGCTTGCCCGCCTGCAGGCTGGCCTGAATGCCATGTACGGGCGGGAACTGAAGGTCAACCTCAATGTTGACCCGGCACTCATTGGCGGCATCCGCGTCCAGGTTGGTGACGAAGTGCTTGACGCTTCGGTCCTCACCAAGCTGGGCGAGCTGCAGCGCCAGCTGGCCGGCTAGCCGGACAAGCACAACCTAACTGATAGAAACCCCGGTCACCGCTTGCGGTGATCACAAACAGGAGAGCAGGGACTGCAGATGGCCGAATTGACCATCAACGCCGACGACGTCCGTAATGCGCTGAACGAGTTCGCGGCGTCCTACGAACCCGGAAACGCAGAGCGCGTAGAGGTCGGCCGCGTAACCACCGCTGGTGACGGCATCGCCCGTGTTGAGGGCCTTCCCTCGGTCATGGCGAACGAGCTGCTGCGCTTTGAGGACGGCACCCTGGGCCTTGCCCAGAACCTCGACGTCCGCGAAATCGGCGTCATCATCCTCGGTGACTTCACCGGCATCGAAGAAGGCCAGGAAGTACACCGCACCGGACAGGTTCTGTCCGTTCCCGTGGGCGACGCCTTCCTGGGCCGCGTTGTCGACCCGCTGGGCATGCCCATCGACGACCTCGGCGAGATCAAGGCCGAGACCACCCGCGCCCTGGAGCTCCAGGCTCCCGGCGTGACCCAGCGCAAGTCGGTGCACGAGCCGATGCAGACCGGCCTCAAGGCGATCGACGCCATGATCCCGATCGGCCGCGGCCAGCGCCAGCTCATCATTGGTGACCGCCAGACCGGCAAGTCTGCCATTGCCATCGACACGATCATCAACCAGAAGGCCAACTGGGCTTCCGGCGATGTGACCAAGCAGGTCCGCTGCATCTATGTGGCGATCGGGCAGAAGGCGTCCACCATCGCCGCCATCCGCCAGACGCTCGAGGACAACGGTGCGCTGGAATACACCACCATTGTGGCTTCTCCCGCTTCGGACCCCGCAGGCTTCAAGTACCTGGCACCGTATGCAGGCTCGGCCATTGGCCAGCACTGGATGTACGGTGGCAAGCACGTCCTCATCGTGTTCGATGACCTGTCCAAGCAGGCCGAAGCCTACCGCGCCGTGTCGCTGCTGCTCCGCCGTCCGCCGGGACGCGAAGCCTACCCGGGCGACGTCTTCTACCTGCACTCCCGCCTGCTGGAACGTTGTGCCAAGCTTTCCGACGAGCTCGGTGCCGGTTCCATGACGGGCCTGCCGCTGATCGAGACGAAGGCGAACGACGTGTCCGCCTACATCCCGACCAACGTCATCTCCATCACCGACGGCCAGATCTTCCTGCAGTCGGACCTCTTCAACGCCAACCAGCGTCCCGCTGTTGACGTGGGTGTCTCGGTGTCCCGCGTTGGCGGTGCCGCCCAGGTGAAATCCATGAAGAAGGTATCCGGCACCTTGAAGCTGGACCTGGCCCAGTACCGCGATATGCAGGCCTTCGCGATGTTCGCATCCGACCTGGACGCAGCATCCCGCCAGCAGTTGACCCGTGGTGCACGCCTGATGGAACTGCTGAAGCAGGGCCAGTACTCACCGTTCCCGGTCGAGGACCAGGTTGTGTCCATCTGGGCCGGCACCAACGGCTACCTGGACGACGTTCCGGTTGAAGACATCAGCCGCTTTGAGTCGGAGTTCTTGGAGCACCTGCGCCACAAGTCCTCGATCCTGACCACGCTGGCCCAGACCAACGTGCTGGACGACGACACCGTTGCGGCCCTGAAGTCCTCGATTGTCGACTTCAAGAAGGGGTTCTTCGGCGAGGGCGACAACCTGCTGGTTGGTGCCGGGCATGAAGAGCACGCCCCCATCGACGAGGCCCAGGTTGACCAGGAAAAAATCGTCAGGCAGAAGCGCTAGTTCCACTGACCGGGTGTGCCGGGCCCACGGGTCCGGCGCACCCGCTGCAGGGAACGCTAGGAAAGGATAAGTATGGGAGCCCAGATCCGGGTCTACCGCCAGAAGATCAGCTCGACCACGTCGATGCGCAAGATCTTCAAGGCGATGGAACTGATCGCTACCTCGCGCATCGGCAAGGCCCGTGCGCGCGTAGCAGCTTCACTGCCTTACGCGAACGCGATTACGCGCGCCGTTTCTGCTGTCGCCAGCCAGAGCGAGATCGACCACCCGCTGACCACCGAGCCGGAGCAGATCCGCCGTGCCGCCGTCCTGGTAATCACCTCGGACCGCGGCCTGGCCGGTTCTTACTCTGCCAGCGTGCTGAAGCAGGCGGAAGGCCTCGTCGAGCTTCTTCACGAAGAAGGCAAGGAAGTCAAGACCTACGTCGTCGGACGCAAGGCCCAGGCCTACTTCGATTTCCGGAACCGCGAGTATGCGCGGGTCTGGACCGGGGGGACCGACGCGCCCGAGTTCGCGACCGCACGTGAGATCGGCGAAGCTCTGCTGTCGGAATTCGCAACGGAGTTCGAAGAGGGCGGCGTAGAGGAAATCCACGTCGTCTACACCCGCTTCAAGTCCATGGTCACCCAGGAGCCGACGGTCATCCGGCTGCTCCCGCTTGAAGTTGTGGAAGAACAGGCTGCATCTGAATCGGACCTCTTGCCGCTGTACGAGTTTGAGCCGGAAGCCGAGCGGGTTCTTGACGCGCTGCTGCCGCGCTACATCGAATCCCGTATCTTCGCAGCCATGCTGCAGGCAGCAGCTTCCGAGCTCGCCGCCCGCCAGCGGGCGATGAAGTCCGCAGGCGACAACGCGACAGACCTGATCAAGAAGTACACGCGTCTGCGCAACACGGCCCGCCAGGCCGAGATCACGCAGGAACTCTCCGAGATTGTTGCCGGTGCCGACGCTCTTGCGTCCTAGCCTCCACCACCTCGGTTCCCGCGTAACCAGCACCACCACAGATAGACTTAACCCCACGCCATCTACTGAATGAAGTGAGAGAGATGACTGCCACTGCTACCGAACACGTAGCCGCAACGTCCGGTGCAACCGGCCGTATTGCGCGCGTAATCGGCCCGGTTGTCGACGTCGAATTCCCGGCTGACGCAATCCCGTCGATTTACAACGCCCTCACCACCGAGATCACTCTCAACGGTGAAACCAAGACCATCACCTTCGAAGTTGCGCTGCACCTGGGTGACAACCTCGTCCGCGCCATCTCCCTCCAGGCCACCGATGGACTCGTCCGCGGCACGTCCGTGGTGGACACCGGCGCCCCGATCTCCGTTCCCGTCGGTGACGGCGTCAAGGGACACATCTTCAACGTGCTGGGCCAGCCCCTGGACGTTGCCGAGTCGGAACTGGAGATCACCGAGCGCTGGCCAATCCACCGCAAGGCCCCCAGCTTCGCCTCCCTCGAAGGTTCCACCGAGATGCTGGAAACCGGCATCAAGGTCATCGACCTCCTCACCCCATACATCAAGGGTGGAAAGATCGGCCTCTTCGGCGGCGCCGGCGTGGGCAAGACCGTGCTGATCCAGGAAATGATCACCCGTGTTGCCCGCAACTTCGGTGGTACCTCGGTCTTCGCCGGTGTTGGCGAGCGTACCCGTGAGGGCAACGACCTCTGGGTTGAAATGGAAGAGGCAGGGGTCCTCAAGGACACTGCCCTTGTATTCGGCCAGATGGACGAGCCGCCGGGAACGCGTCTGCGTGTGGCCCTGTCCGCGCTGACCATGGCGGAGTACTTCCGCGATGTGCAGAACCAGGACGTGCTGCTCTTCATCGACAACATCTTCCGCTTCACCCAGGCCGGCTCCGAGGTATCGACCCTGCTGGGCCGCATGCCTTCCGCCGTGGGCTACCAGCCCAACCTGGCGGATGAGATGGGCCTCCTTCAGGAGCGCATCACCTCCACGAAGGGCCACTCCATCACCTCGATGCAGGCCATCTACGTCCCCGCAGATGACTACACCGACCCGGCTCCGGCCACGACCTTCGCACACCTCGACGCGACCACGGAACTTTCCCGTGAAATCGCCTCCCGTGGTCTGTACCCGGCCGTTGACCCGCTGACGTCCACGTCCCGCATCCTGGATCCCCAGTACATCGGCAAGGACCACTACAACACGGCAGTCCGCGTGAAGCAGATCCTGCAGAAGAACAAGGAACTCCAGGACATCATCGCCATCCTCGGTGTCGATGAACTCTCCGAAGAGGACAAGATCGTCGTCTCCCGTGCACGCCGCATCCAGCAGTTCCTCTCGCAGAACACCTACACCGCCAAGCAGTTCACCGGCGTTGAGGGCTCCACGGTTTCCATCAAGGACACCGTTGAAGGCTTCTCGGCCATCTGCGACGGCGAGCTGGACCACGTCGCGGAGCAGGCGTTCTTCAACGTCGGCGGCCTCGACGACGTCGAGCGCCAGTGGGCCAAGATCCAGGAACAGACCAAGTAATATGGCTGAGCTTGAGGTTGAGATTGTCGCAGCGGACCACTTCGTGTGGTCCGGAGCGGCCAAGATGGTCAAGGCCCGCACCAGCGATGGTGAAATCGGAATCCTGCCCGGCCACTCGCCCCTGCTGGCGATCCTGGCCGAGGGTGAACTGGCCATCCAGCCGGTGTCCGGGGACCGTATTGCGGTAGACGTCGACGGCGGGTTCTTCTCGGTCGACAACAACCGCGTGGTTATCGTTGCTGACAACGCCCAGCTGGGCGGCTCGGCTACCGCTGGGATCCGCTAGCACGACCTTGATGGACGCACCGGGTATTCCGTTCATCGCACTGGCAATCGCCTTCGGATTGCTGATCATTGCACTGTGCCTTTCGGGGGTGCGCCGCTTCAACCTGCGGCGTGCCCTCGGCACGGTGGACGCCTCCATTTGCGTTGCTGGAAACAGCTGGCAGATGGGGGTTTGTCGTTATCAGGACAACGACCTTGAATGGTTCAGGCTCATCTCCTTGAGCGTGCGTCCCAAATACACATTCAAGCGCAGTTCGCTGGAGCTGCTGGGCCGCCGGAAACCCACGGAGGCGGAAGCCGTCAAGGTCCAACCGGACGTTGTGATCGTTGAGCTCCGGTATGAGGGGCAGGACCTGCACCTTGCCATGAAGTTCGACGCATATACGGGTCTTTCATCCTGGCTTGAGGCAGGTCCGGTGATAGGCGTGGGGACCTGGCGCTAGCCGACGTGGATTGGCTTTCAGACATCCGGCTCACGGACGGTCCACTGTATGGGACCGTCCTGGTATTGGGAATGGGCGGCGCCGCCTATCTCCTGGTGCCACCCTGGCGCGCCTCCATGACGCCGGGGCACCGCGCCCGGGCGTGGGCGGTCCGCATCGTCACCGCCGCGGCAGCCGCCTTTGCGCTGGTGGGTACGGTGCACTGGGCGCTCATCAACATCTTCTCCACCTTCCCCGAGGACCTGCCGGACCCCGTCCTGCTGTGGATTGTGCCCGGTGTTGCGGCTCTTCTCCTGGGCCTGCTCCGGCTGCCCCGGAGCAGCTGGGGCGGACGCGGGGGAGGGATCCTCGCCGCACTGCTGGTGGTGCTGCTCTCGGCGATCCAAGTCAACGCGTACTTTGGCCTCAACAGGACCGTGAGCGATCTGCTGGGTACGGCCCTGGCCCGGATACCGGCCCTTGAACAGGACCTTATGCGCCGTCCGGGCGCGTCCGACGGCGTACCCCTCCTGGGGTGGAAGCCGGAAGGGGAGCTGCCGGACGGGGGCGTCCTGCGGAAGTCCGCGATCCCTGGAACGCAGTCCGGGATGAACACGCGTGAGGCCTACATCTACCTTCCGCCGACCTACTTTGCGGCGAACCGGCCCGCATTGCCGGTACTGGTTCTGGTGGCCGGACAGCCGGGCGGGCCGGCGGACTGGCTCACCGGCGGCGCAATCCGCGGTCACATGGATTCCTTTGCCGCGGCACACGGCGGAGTGTCCCCGGTGGTGGTCATTCCGGATCCCAACGGGTCGCAGTCCGCCAACACCATGTGCATGGACAGCCGCATTGCCAACGCGGACACCTATCTCTCGCAGGATGTACCTCAGTGGATCAGTTCCACCCTGGCGGTGGATACCAACCACAGCCACTGGGCTGTGGGTGGCTTCTCCTTCGGCGGCACGTGTGCCGTGCAGATGGGAACCCGGCATCCCGACGTCTACGCCGACGTGCTCGCCTTCTCCAGCGAGGCCGAACCTGCCATTGCCAAGGAGCGGCAGAAGACCATAGACGCAGCATTTCCCGGAAACCCAGATGAATTCACCAAGCAGACTCCACTGGAGATCATGAAACACCAACGGTTTGAGTCCAGCGGCATGTACCTTACTGCAGGCCAGAACGATCCCGAGTTCGTGGGGAACCTCCACACGCTGGCGGCTGCGGCAGAGGCCGCCGGCTTCACCGTGCAGGCACACGAGGTGGAGCACACGGGCCACTCCTGGGATACGTCCTCCAAGCGGTTCGCGGATGCGCTGCAGTTCCTTGGCACCCAGTGGGGGCTGCAGTGGTGAGCACCAGGAAACCGGAACGCACGGCCGCCCTGATGTGGGCCGCCGTCGGACGTCCGGCAGTCCAGCAGGCGCTGCTCACGCTGAAATCCATGCCCTTCACCCTGGGCGTGCTGGTTGCCTTCCTTGCGGCCGCTGCCCTGACCGGAAGCTTCCTTGACGGCCCGCCGGAGCAGCTCCTTGGCCTGGCCTCGGTCAGCGGCCCCGGGCTGCGCAGCGGGCAGTGGTGGACGCTGTTCACCAGCGCCTTCTTCGCCACCAACCCGCTCGCCTACCTCGCCGCGTCGCTGATGATCGTGCTGCTGCTGGGCCTGGCGGAGCGCAAGCTTGGCCGGCGGGCCGCCGTCGGACTGTTCTTTGGCGGGCAATTCGCGGCCGTCACGGTGTTCCTCCTGGTAACCCAGCTGGCCGTGTATGTGGGCGACGGCTGGCTGGACCGGATGGTGGATGACAGGCTCATCGGTCCGTATGCCCCGGTGCTTATTGCCGGGCTTGCGGCCAGTGCCCGGATCACGCTGCTGTGGCAGCGCCGGCTCCGCACCGTGGTGCTGTCCATTTCCCTGCTGCTGGTCCTGTACGTGGGGCACGCCGAAACCGTCATTGGCCTCATCGGCGCCCTTCTTGGCCTCCTTGCAGGCTGGTGGATCCAGGGGGACCAGGGGCGGCTTCACCGTCACCGGTCGACGGGCCGGGAAACCAGGAACCTCCTGGCCCTGACCGTTGCCGTGTTCGCGGTGGGTCCCATCCTGACCGGAATCACGCGTGCGCCAACCGGCCCGCTGGCTTTGCTCCGGGACGTCGTCCTGAGCCCGATGCCCACGCTGAACCAACTGATCTTCAACTGCGGCGCCACCGTTGACGCCACTTGCCTGGAAACGGGCAGGGCAGGGTTTGCCGGCCCGTTCGGCCTGGCGCTGGCCGTGGTGCCGGTCCTCCTGCTGCTGATCTGCGCGGACGGCATGCGCCGGGGTCGCCGGCTGGCCCTGAACATCGCGCTGGCCATCCAGTTGGCTGTCACCGCCCTCGCCGCGGTCTACCTGGCACTGTTCGCCCTTGTTCCCTCACGCCTGCAGGGCACGCATGCAACGCCGCTGTCCTCGGCCTTCGCACATGTGCTGCCGCTCGTGGTGGTTCCGCTGCTGCTGGCAGTGGTCCTGTGGCTGAACCGGCGGCAGTTCCGCGTGCAGACGCGTCCGGGCGCCCGGCGGACGCTCGCTGCGGTGGTCTGCGGAACCTGGCTGGTGCTGGCCAGCTCATATACCGTGGCCTGGTTCTGGTCCGGCGGACTGTCCCGTGACGGCGGCTTGCTGGGCCTTTTCGCCGAGTTGGCCCGGCAGTACGTCCCGGTGCCCATTCCGCAGAATTTCCGCCGGGTCTTCCCGGAACGCGACAGTGCCGAAGCACTGCTGTTCGCCTACTCGGGACCGGTGTTCTGGCTCGTGGGCCTGGCGGCGGTGTTGTGGGTGCTGGTGGGCCGGCACCACGGCCTCCACTTCGGACGGCAGGACCGCAGCCGCGCCCGGGAGCTGCTCCACCAGGGTGGCGGACCCTTGTCCTGGATGGCACTGTGGGAGCCCAACACGTACTGGTTCAGCCCGGACGGCGCAGGCGGCATGGCCTTCCAGCAGCATGGGACCGTGGCCCTGACCCTGGGCGGTGCATTCGGTGACCGCAAGGCCGAGCAGCGGGTCACCGAAGGCTTCCTGGACTACTGCCGCAGCCAGGCCCTGATACCGGCGCTGTATTCCTGCGACGACACCATGTGGCCGGTACTGAGGGAACGCGGCTTCTCCCGCGTGGCCGTGGCCCAGGAGACCCGGCTGGCGCTGAACGAGCTTGAGTTCAAAGGCAAGGAATGGCAGAACGTCAGGACCGCCCTGAACCGCGCCGCGAAGCTGGGCGTCCATGCCGTCTGGGGCTCCTACCATTCGCTGCCCGCAACGCTCCGGCTAAGGCTGAACGAAGTGTCCGAGGAATGGGCGGCCGGCAAGTCCGTTCCGGAAATGGGCTTCACGCTGGGGGGAGTGGACGAGCTCGACGACGAGGAGGTCCTGTGCTGCCTGGCCGTGGACGGCCACGGCGTGGTCCACGGCGTGACCAGCTGGTTGCCCGTGTACGACGGCGGGCGGCTGGTAAGCAGGACCCTGGATGTCATGCGCCGCGGCAGTGAAGGATTTCCGGGGGTGATGGAATTCCTGATTGCCTCCGCCGTACTGGAGTTGCGGGATTCCGTGGACGTGATCTCCCTGTCGGGTTCGCCGCTGGCCAGCCGTCCCGATGCCCAGCCGGAGCGGGGAACAGGAACAGGCGCGGAGGGAACGGGCGCTGGGGGAACGGGTGCTGAGGGAACAGGCGCCGGGGGGCCCGGCGGGGGCGAGGACGCAGGGCAACAGGAGGGCGCCCCCGATGAGGGCGCGCAGAACCTGGTCAGGATCCTGGACCTGGTGGGCCACGCGCTTGAGCCGGTCTACGGCTTCCGCTCCCTGGCGGCCTTCAAGTCCCGGTTCAAGCCGGAGTACCGGGCGCTTTACCTGTACTACCAGGATCCGTTGCACCTGCCCGCCATCGGCAGGGCGCTGACCCGCGCCTACCTCCCCGGTCTTTCCCTGGCGCAGGGCGCCCGGCTGGTGCGCAAGCTGGTGACCTGAGGCGGCAGCAACGCCGGCATAAAAAATGGTCCCCGGCAATCCTGCCGGGGACCATTTGATTCGCTGACAGCCGCGGGAAGCGGCCGGGCGGTACTAGACCAGCGTTACGCCGGTAGCCTGGGGACCCTTGGCACCCTGGCCGATTTCGAACTGAACGCGCTGGTTCTCGTCGAGGGTTTTGAAGCCGCCGGTCTGGATTTCGGAGTAGTGAACGAAGACATCGCCATCGGAGTCATCCGGGGTGATGAAGCCGAAGCCCTTTTCAGCGTTGAACCACTTGACGGTTCCCTGTGCCATTTATTTCTCCTCATTGTGGAACTTTTTAAGACCGGCACACCTCGTGCCGACCTTGGTCACTCCGCGAGAAGAATCCTGATTGCCTTTCCCCGATGGGAGATCCGGCGCTGCAGGAGCTTCGCGCTCGCAACATGTCTTGCGAGCATGAAAAACACCTACACAAAGACTGAGATAAGAATTTCATGCCCGTTCCCGCAGGTCAACGGGCCGGAGGACAAAAAGGACAAAATTTAGGTAAAAAACAGATGTCGCTGAAGCCTGCACCGAATGCCGGACAATTAAGTGCCTAAAGCAACAAAGGCAAAAACTAGAAGAGGCGGGATTCGCTGTCGTCCACTCCGCGCATGGCGTCGTAGTCCAGCGTTATGCAGTCGATCCCGCGGTCGTTTGCCAGCACCTTGGCCTGCGGCTTGATCTGCTGGGCAGCAAAGATTCCCCGGACCGGTGCCAGCAAAGGGTCGCGGTTGAGCAGCTCCAGGTACCGGGTCAGTTGCTCCACGCCGTCAATGTCGCCCCGGCGCTTGAGCTCAATCGCCACGGTGGCGCCGTCCGCGTCGCGCGCCAGGATGTCCACGGGCCCAATGGCGGTGAAGTACTCGCGCCTGATGAGGGAGTAGCCCCGTCCAAGCGTCTCGATCTGCTCGGCGAGCAGCCGCTGCAGGTCAGCCTCCACCCCGTCCTTGATCAGTCCGGGATCCACGCCCAGGTCGTGGGAGGACTCGCTGATCTTCTCGTGGATATTGATGATGAGCCGGTCATCGGTCTTGGCCGACTGCACCGTCCACTGCTCCACCACGCCAAGTTCGAGGTCCACTTCGTCGGGGGAAGAAACCCGCAGCGTGGCAGGCGGGCTCATCCAGTTCAGCGGCTTGTAGGAACCGCCGTCGGAATGGACCAGCACGGAGCCGTCCGCCTTGACCAGCAGGAGCCGGGTGGCGAGGGGGAGATGGGCTTTGAGCCGGCCAACGTAATCAACGGAGCAATGGGCTATGACAAGTCGCACGCCGTACAGACTATCGCGTGGGCTCCGCAGGCCATGTCCGACGGCGGGGCGCCGGGTGCATCGGAAGCGGCGGCAAGGAGCGGGACAGGGGAGTGGGCGGCCTGGGGCAGAATGGATACATGCCGCGTTCCAACCGTCCCCGCCGTCCTGTTTCCGGCAAGGGTTCCGCTTCCGGCAGGGGCGCAGGAGGAAAGAGGAGCGGGGACATTCCCGAACTGGACCTGGAACGGGCACGGGCCGGTATCGCCCGCCGCGAGAGCGCCCCGGACGGCGAGTGGATGGTACGGACCATGACCGCCAGGAATGCTGAGAAGACCTACATCTGCCCGGAATGCTCCACCGCCGTGCTGCCCGGCGTCGCACACCTGGTGGTCTGGAAGGACGACCACCTCTTTGGTGCCGCCGCCGGGCTGGCCGAGCGGCGGCACTGGCACACCAACTGCTGGATGACGCGCAGCTACCGGTACCGCTGACGCCGCCCGCTGTCGCTAAGCTGGCAGTCATGACTTTTGATCCGGCGTCGTACCACTTCACCCAGGCCGGGGGCCCTGTCCCCATCCGTGCCTCCACCGTCCTGCCCGCCCGTCGCGAGAACATCGAGCTGCAGACGGAGGACGGCCACACGCTGGTGGGCGAGCTGGCACTGCCGGAATCCGGCCCCGTCAAGGCAACGCTGATCACGCTCCACCCGCTGCCGACGCACGGTGGCTTCATGGATTCCCATGTGTACCGCAAGGCCTCCTACCGGCTGCCGGCGCTGGCGGGCATCGCGGTGCTGCGCTTCAATACCCGGGGTACGGCCTCCCCCCGGGGTGCCAGCAGCGGCGCGTTCGAGGAAGGGATAGGGGAGCGGCACGACGTCGAGGCAGCCGTGCGCTTCGCCGTTGAGCGGGGCCTGCCCAACCGCTGGCTGGTGGGCTGGTCGTTCGGGACCGAACTGGCGCTGATGTACGGCGCCGTGGAGCCGGTGGCCCCACAGATCGAGGGGGCGGTGCTGCTGTCGCCTCCGCTGCACCGCGCCACGGACAAGCACCTGCAGCTGTGGGCCGAATCCGGCAAGCCCCTCACCGTCCTGGTGCCGGAGCACGACGACTTCCTCCAGCCTGCCGAGGCAACCGCAAGGTTCAGCCTGGTGCCGCAGGCCCGCGTGGTGGGCGTGGCCGGGGCCAAGCATCTGTGGGTGGGGGAGAAGTACGCCGCACGGGTCCTGAACGACATCGTGGCGCTTGTCAGTCCAGATGCCGCCGCAGCACCGCTGCCGCAGGAATGGGAAGGGCCGGCGGCGACGGCCGGCGCCTAAGCGGCCCCGCAGGGAACGACGTGCGGGGGACAGCGGGTCAGTGCTGGTCCTGCCGGACGATATAGATTTCCCGGAGCAGCAGCAGGACCGCTGCGGCAGTGGGGATGGCGATCAGCGCACCGAGCACGCCCAGCAGGCTTCCGCCGGCAATCACGGAGATCACCGCCACGGCACCGGGCACGGCAACTGCCTTCTGCATGATGCGCGGCGAGATGAAGTAGGCCTCGAACTGCAGGTACGCGAAATAGCAGATGGCGTAGATGGCGGCCGCCTGCCAGCCCTGGGTGAGGGATACAAGGATCACCACAATGCCTGCGATCATGCCGCCCACCAGCGGGATGAAAGCGAGCAGGACCACCACGAACGCCAGCAGCAGGGCAAAGGGGATGCCCACGATGGACATCACCACGAAGGCGAAAGTGGCGTTGAGGAGGGCCACGCATGCCTGGCCGATGACGTAGTTTCCCACTGACCGGGTGATCTCCTCGGAGAGGGCGGCCACCCGTTTGCGGCGGGAGCGGGGGGCCAGCCTGTAGCCCCACTTCTTCATCGCCGGCAGCGCTGCCAGGAAGTACAGGCTCAGCACCAGGACAATGAGGGTGCCGAAGAGCCCGTTGGCCACGGTGGATCCGAATCCCACCACGCCGCCGAAAATGCCGCCCATGGCCGCCGGGTCATTGACGAACTTGTCCAGTTCCTCGGTGATGCGGTCCCGCACGCCGAACTGGTCATCGAGGCTGCGGAAGAAGTCCGAGTCCATGAAGCTGCGCACCCAGTCCGGCGCCTGCCGCACGATCTCCGACACCTGTTCAACAATGGTGGGGATAAGAGTGGCGAAAAACCCGACGACGGCGCCCATGAGGACAGCCACGGAGACAAGGATGCCGGCGGGCCGGGGGATCTTCCTGTTTTCGAGCCAGCCCACCACGGGTTCAAGTCCCAGGGCGATGAACAGCGCCGCCACGATCCACAGCAGCAGCTGCGTGGTGTGGGAACCGATCCAGTAGACCAGCAGCGCCAGTCCCACGCCCACTGTCCCCATGAAGCCCATGTACAGGGGATGCTGGGGGGACATGCGCGGCCCGGGGTGGCCGAACTGGGGTTCCTCGTCACCGCCGTGGTCCGTCTGGGGAACCTGCCCGGTGTATTCCGGGGGCATTTCGAACCGAAGCCTGGGCTGTGCTCCGGGCAAGGGCTGGCGGAGCCTGCGGACCACCTGGCCGAGTGCAGCCGCTGCCTTGCCCCTGCGGTGGGCTGCCGCTGCCATTCCCAGGGGAGGCACCGTCGCAGGGACAGGGCCCCTGGAATCCCCGGGATTTCCGGTTGCCGCCGAGGATGGGTCCGTCTTGTCAGTCACTGGTTTTGGGGGCCTGTTCCGTGCGTGGCTCCGCGTGCGCGGGCCAATGTGATGATCATCGCAAACACTATCAGCAGGCTTGTCACCGGGAGCCGAAGCCACCGCCCGGAGGTCTTCGGAAGAGGGGCCGGAACGGGCAAAAAGGGGCTCCTGGTAACAAAAAGGTTACTATTGAAGGCAAACCCCCGCTGATGATAGGTGTTTCCCTTGCGTTTAAAGACTGCAGCCGCACTTGTGCTGCTCGGCCTCCTGACACTTTTGGCCGGCATCGGCCAGAGAACCATCTGGGCTCCATCCGAGACGTTCACAGCGTCCGTGCCGGCGGATGCCGCCGCCGCGCCGTTGACGGTCATCGACCAGAAGCTGCGCACCCTGCATGACGGAACCGTCAAGATCACCGTCCAGGGCGACGGCAACTTCATGCTGGCCACGGGACGGCCCGATGACGTGAGCGCCTGGGTGGGCCAGACGGCCCACAACACCATCACCGGCGTCACCGAAGACGAAAAGTCACTCGTGGTTGAGCACGCCGACGGCGAAGGGACCGCCCCCAACCCGGCCGGTTCCGACCTCTGGGTTTCCAATGAGAATGCCAGCGGCGAGCTTGAATACACCTGGACCCCGCCCGCCGACGGTGACTGGAGCCTGCTCCTCGCTTCCGACGGCACCAAGGCCGCCCCGGCTTCTGTCTCCATGACCTTCCCCAACGACACGTCCACCCCCTGGGCGGTCCCGCTGATGGTCCTGGGCAGCCTGCTGATCGTGGGCGGAATTGTCCTGGGACTGCTTTCAGCCCGCCGGAAGGACGGCGAGGGCGGTGACAGCGGCTACGCCCGCCGCGCCCGTGCACGGAACGCCGAAACGCAGGGCCAGGCCCCGTCGTCGTCCTCCTCTTCCAAGGCCACCATGGTGGCGGCCGGCGTGGTTGCCGCCCTGCTGGCCGGATCCGCCACTGCCGCCCAGGCCGCCAGTCCAAGCCCGCTGCCTTCCGGCAGCGCCTCATCCACGGCGAAGCAAGCCGCGGGATCGCCGGTCCTGCTGGACGCCCAGTTCCGCCGGATCCTGGAGCAGGTCTCCAGCGCCACCGACGCCGGCGACGCCGCCAAGGATGCGGCCAAGCTGGCGGACCGCGTGGGTGGACCGGAACTGGAAGTCCGTACCCAGAACTACAAGATCCGCTCCCAGGTGGGCACTTACGAGCCGCGCATGCCCGTACGTTCCACCAAGCTGCTGACCACCGTCGTCACCAGCGATCGTGACTGGCCCCGCTCGGTGCTGGCCGTGACCCAGGGCGAAGGCAACGTCGTTCCGCAGATCCTGACCCTGGTCCAGCAGTCGCCGCGCGAGAACTACAAGCTCATGGAAACCACGCCGCTGCAGCCGGGCACCACCTTCCCGAACATCAACCGCGGCGGTACCGAGACGCTTTCCGCAGCGGACAAGAGCGGGCTGCTCTACAGCGGCGAGGAAGCAATGTCCGGCCTGGCCGACAGGCTCACATCGGCGGACTCGCCGTTCAAGGACAAGCTGGTCGAGGGCCAGTCCTCGCCGTATATCGCCGACACCCTGTCCTACCAGGCTGAGGTGGCGAAGGCAGGCGAAAACGGCAACTTCTCCTTCACGCACAAGGTGGTCCCCGAAAGCACCGTGGTGTTCCGCACCTCGGACGGCGGGGCCCTGGTCCTGGGCCGGATCAACTTTGGCTTCGAGGGCACCCCCAAGGCGGCCGGTGACAAGCTGAGCATCGGCGACGATGCGGCAGCCCTGGCCGGCGGCAAGGAAACCACCACCGGCATGGTGCTGAGCTTCGCGGAATCCATGGCGGTCTATGTGCCGCCGGCAGGATCCACGGACCCGATGAAGCTCGTCGCCGCAACCCGCGGCCTGGTCGGAGCCACCTTCAAGTAGGGCCTGGCTGTATTACCACCGGCAGCGGCCGGAGTGGCTAGAGTGGGAAACATGAGTTCGCCAGCTTCCCGCCCAGTCCCTCCTGCCGCTGCCAACCCGGTTAACCTGCGCGGCGCCGTCGACCTTTCCTCGCTGAAGCGCCCCGCCGCCCCGTCCGGCCCCGCCGCCCCGTCCGGCCCCTCCGCCCCGTCCGGCCCTGCAACAGCGCCCCGGGGCGCCCAGCCGGAGGCACCCGCCGGCGGCCCCGAACTCAAGGTCAACGTCACCGAGGCAAACTTCCAGCAGCTAGTGGAACTGTCCGCCCAGGTCCCCGTGGTGTTCGCCCTGTGGGCGCCGTACTCGCCCGAATCCGGCAGGATGCTCGAGACCCTTGAGCGCGTGGTTGCCTCGTACGGTGGACGCCTGGTCCTTGGCGCAGCAGATATCGAGGCCTTCCCGCAGCTGGCCCAGGCCTTCCAGGTGCAGGCCGTTCCCACCGCCGTCGCCGTCTTGAAGGGGCAGCCGGTGCCGCTCTTCCAGGGCAGCGCGGAAGAAGAGCAGGTGCGCAGCCTCTTCGACGAACTCCTCAAGGTGGCTGCAGCGAACGGGGTCACCGGAAGCCTTGGCGGGGAAGCGGGCGGGGAACAGGAGCCCGCGCCGCTGCCGCCGCTGCACCAGGCCGCCTTTGACGCCATTGAGGCCGGCGACTACGCCGCCGCAGCTGCGGCCTACCGCCAGGCGCTCAAGGAGATGCCGGCCGACCATGAGGCCAAGGCCGGCCTGGCGCAGGTGGAACTGATGGACCGGCTGCAGTCGTTGTCGGCCCAGGACGGCGAGGCGCTGCGTGCGCAGGCCGCGGATGAGCCGGACAACCTGGCGGCACAGCTCGGCGTGGCGGACCTCGACGTGGCCGGCGGCCACGTCGAGGATGCACTGAACCGGCTGGTGGCGTTCATCGGCAGGAACTTCGGCCCGGAGCGGGAGACCGCACGGGTACGGCTGCTGGAGCTGTTCGACATCGTGGGCGCAGGTGATGAGCGGGTAGCAAAGTCGCGGCAGGCGCTTGCCCGGGTGCTGTTCTAGTGCCGGCCCTGTTCCAGCCGCTGACGCTTCGGTCCATGGAGCTGCAGCACCGTGGCTGGGTATCGCCCATGTGCCAGTACAGCTGCGATCCCGACGACGCCCCGGGCGTTCCGAACGACTGGCACCTGGTGCACCTTGGCGGGTTTGCCACGGGCGGCGCCGCGATGATCCTCACGGAGGCCGCGGCAGTAAACGCCGCCGGCCGGATCAGTCCCCGCGACGCAGGCCTCTACAACGACGACCAGGCGGCGGCCTGGCAGCGGATTATCTCCTTTGTCCACCGGCACGGTACCGCCGGCACCAGGATCGGCGTGCAGCTGGCCCACGCCGGCCGCAAGGCGTCAACGTACTGGCCGTTTTCGGGCAAGCACGGGAGCGTTCCGGCGTCCGACGGCGGCTGGGACACCGTGGGCCCGTCCACCACCGCATTCGAGGGCTATGCGGCGCCTGCCGCCATGACCGTGGAACAGATCCACGGCGTCATTGCCGATTTTGCCGCTGCCGCCGTGCGTGCGGTGGACGCCGGCTTTGACACGATGGAGATCCACGGGGCGCACGGCTACCTCCTGCACCAGTTCCAGAGCCCGCTGATCAACCAGCGTGACGACGACTGGGGCGGGGACGAAACCGGTCGGAACCGGCTCATGCTGGCCGTGGTGGACGCCGTCCGCGCTGTCATTCCCGATTCCATGCCCCTGCTGCTCCGGATCTCTGCCACAGACTGGGCGCCGGGCGGCGTGGACCAGGCGGCGTCGGTGCGGCTGGCCCGCGAGGCGGCCGCCCGCGGCGTGGACCTGGTGGATGTCTCCAGCGGCGGGGCCGTGGCGCACCAGCAGATCAAGCCGGGCCTGGGCTATCAAACCGGATTCTCCGCAGCCATCCGCGAGGAGGCAGGAGTCGCCACCGGCACGGTGGGGCTGGTGACCACGCCCGGGCAGGCGGAGCACGCCGTTGCCACCGGCCAGGCCGACGGCGTCTTCATTGCGCGCGCGGCGCTGCGCGACCCCCACTGGTGGCTGCGGGCCGCCTTCGAACTGGGTTACGACATTGCCTGGCCGCCCCAGTACGAGCGGGCCATCCCGCGGCGTGCCTTCTGACCGTGGCGTCCGGCATGGCGCATCCTGGCGGAACGGGGCCGCAAACCAAGGTTGACCGGCAGCTGGAAGCGAAGATCCTGGAACTGTTGGCATCCCGTGCGGACACGGCCACCATCTGCCCCTCTGATGCTGCCAGGGCCGTGGGCGGAGATGACTGGCGCCGGCTCATGGAACCCGCCCGGGCCGCCGCACGCCGCCTGGTGGACGCAGGGCAGGTCCACATCACCCAAGGCGGTTCCGTCGTTGATCCGGGTACGGCCAGGGGTCCGATCAGGATCCGGAAAGTGCCCCCGAACTAAGTACCCGGCCTGCTTCAGCCGAGCAGGTCATCCACGTAGCACCAGCGCCAGTCCTCACCGGGTTCAATGCTGCGCATGACCGGGTGGCCGGCTTCCTTGAAATGGCGGCTGGCGTGCCGTCCCGCCGAGGAATCGCAGCAGCCAATGTTTCCGCAGGCCAGGCACATTCGCAGGTGTACCGGTGTGGTCCCTTCCCGTTCGCACCCGGCACAGGTGGGGTTCGCCGGAACCGGCGACGGCATGGCGGCGGTCAGGTGGTCGCACACGCCGCCCGGCTGGGCAAGTCCTTCGCCGCCGCCCTCTGTGGCGGCGTCGGGTTCGTTGAGGGAGGCATCAAGCATGGACTCCTCCACATCCAGCCGTTCCAGGACCTCACTGAGGACTTCATGCGCGAAGTCCCCGCCACGCCGAAGCTCCAGCACCTTGTCCCGCTCAGCCTCCAGCATGGCCATCCGCAATTGGGCGTAACGCTGGCTGGGGGTGGCCGACTCCGCGGCCGGCCTGCCCAGGCGCTCCCAGGCCGCGAGTCCCCGCTCCTGGGTCCGGCGCCGGAGCATATCCATGACCTCGGGCGGGTCGTTCTCGCGCCGCAGCTGCTCCAGCCGCTCCATTCCCGCCGCGGTGGCCAGCTGCATCAGCGCGGCCTGGTTCAGCGCGTCCTCGCGCCTGTCCGGTCCCGGCAGCCCCAGGACCCGGACCAGGGCCGGCAGCGTGAATCCCTGCAGCACCAGGGTGCCTGCCACCACCACCATGGCCGCCAGGACCAGTACGTTGCGGTGCTCCAGGTCGTCCGGCAGCGTCAGGACGGCGGCAAGGGTAACCACGCCGCGCATGCCTGCCCAGGACACAATGGCCGGGAACTGCCAGGGCGGCGCGGGGTCTTTCCGCTGCACGGAAGGGATCAGCCGGGGCAGGTACGTGGCCGGAAAAACCCAGACGGGCCGCAGCACCAGCACCGCCAGCAGGATCACGGCACAGCCAAGCCACACCCGGCCGGCACCCAGCGAATCGTCCTGGACGCTGTCGATGATGCTCCGCACCTGCAGGCCGATCAGGAGGAACACGGCGTTCTCCAGCAGGAACTGGACGGTGTCCCAGTTGCTCCGGGCGCTTTGCCGCGCGGCGCCGTTGGGCATGGACGGCGCCTTGGTGCCCATCACCAGGCCGGTTACGACGACGGCGAGCACCCCGGACGCGTGGATCGCCTCGGCGGGGAGGAACGCAACGAAGGGTGCCATCAGAGATGTTGAGGTGTTGATGGCAACGTTGCTGATCCGCTTCCTGACTTCGGTGAGGAGGTACGCTGCGGCCAGTCCCACCGCCAGGCCGCCGCCGGCCGCCACCACAAATCCACCCGCCACATCCAGGGCGGAGACGGAGCCCGCGATGGCCGCCACCGCAGCACGCAGGCACACCAGTGCCGTGGCGTCGTTGACCAGTGACTCGCCTTCCAGGATGTTCACGATCCGGCGGGGCATCCCCACCTTCCGTGCAATGGCCGTAGCCGCCACCGCGTCAGGCGGCGCCACCACCGCGCCAAGCGCAATGGCTGCGGCCAGCGGGATTTCCGGGAACAGCCACCACACCACCAACCCGACTCCCACGGTGCCGAAGATGACGTAGCCAACGGACAGCAATCCGATGGAGCGGCGGTTGCTCTTGAAGTCGAACAGCGACGTGCGGAACGCGGCCGCGTACAGCAGCGGCGGCAGCAGGCCGACCAACACCAGTTCGGGGTTCAGCTCGACGGGCGGAATGAATGGCAGGAACGATCCCGCCACCCCGGCCAGGACCAGCAGCAGCGGAACCGGGATATTGAACCTGCGGCCCACGGCGCTGCCGGCGCACACCACAGCAACGATCACCAGCAGGCCCAACGCAATACCCATGGGGCTAGTTTCGCACCCCCGAAGCCCCGGTCCGCGGACTAGGCTGGCAGCATGACTGCTCCGATACCGTCCCCGGCGCCGAATACGGGGCCCGTGGCGGCCCTGTCCATCCGCGGGCTGGCCAAAAGGTTCGGCGGGAAGATCGCGGTGGACGGCATCAGCCTGGAGGTCCCGGCGGGTTCGTTTTTCGGGATCGTGGGGCCCAACGGTGCGGGCAAGACCACCACGCTGTCCATGGCCACCGGCCTCCTGCGTCCCGATTTCGGCACGGCGGTGGTGCACGGGGTGGATGTGTGGCGGCACCCGCTGGAAGCCAAGCGGCTGATGGGGATCCTGCCCGACGGCGTCCGGCTCTTCGACCGGCTCACCGGGGAGCAGCTGATCACGTACGCCGGGCTGCTGCGCGGCATGGACAAAGCCGTGGTGGCCGCCCGGGTAGGGGAGCTGCTGGCGGCAATGGACCTGGCCCAGGACGCCGGGACGCTGGTGGTGGACTATTCCGCCGGCATGACAAAGAAGATCGCCCTGGCCTCGGCCTTGATCCACGCCCCGAGGCTGCTGGTCCTGGACGAGCCCTTCGAAGCCGTTGACCCGGTGTCGGCGGCGAACATCCGGTCCATCCTGGACCGGTACGTCGCCTCCGGTGGAACGGTCATCGTCTCCAGCCATGTGATGGACCTGGTCCAGCGCATGTGCGACCACGTCGCCGTGGTGGCCCGGGGCAGGCTGCTGGCCGCAGGAACCGTGGACGAGGTGCGGGCCGGCGCCTCGCTGGAGGACCGTTTCGTGCAGTTGGTCGGAGGCCACAGCCACACGGAAGGGCTGGAATGGTTGCGCACCTTCTGAGGCTCAAGCTCACGCTGCTGCGCAACGGACTGCGCCGCAGCCCCTGGCAGCTGGTGGGCATGGCCATTGCGGGGCTCTACGCGCTGGGGGTTGTGGCAACACTGATCATCGCCCTTGTCCTCCTGCGCAACGCCGGCCCCGCCGCCGCGCACACCACAATCGTCCTTGGCGGCTCCGCCGCCGTGCTTGGCTGGGGCATCATTCCGGTGGTGGCATCCGCCACGGACATGACGCTCGATCCGGCGCGCTTCACCACCTTTGCCATTCCCATGAAGCAGATGCTCACCGGCCTCGCCCTTGGCGGACTGATCGGCATCCCGGGGTTGGCCACCACGCTCGTGGCCCTGTCCACGGTGGTGACCTGGTCCCGCGGCGTGCTCCCCGCGCTTGCCGCCCTCCTTGGCGCATGCCTGGGTGTCATGACCTGCGTGGTGCTGGCCAAGGTGGTCACCACCGCCACGGCAAGCCTGGCTGCCTCGCGGCGCTTCAAGGACATCAGCGCCATCGCCTTCATGGTGCCGCTTGTCCTGCTGGGCCCCATCGTGGCAGGGGTTGGCCGTGGCATCTCCGCTTCCACCGGATTCCTGCCCGGGTTCGCCGGGACGTTGTCCTGGACGCCGCTCGGGGCACCGTGGTCCCTCGGTGGCGACATCGCATCAGGCCGGCCCGGGCAGGCGGCGGTGAAACTGCTGGTTTCGGTGGCGGTCCTCGGCGCCCTGGCCTGGTGCTGGAAGCTCCTGCTCGAGCGGGCGCTGGTCACCCCGCCGTACGCCGGTGCCGGGAAGCGCAAGGGCGGCCGGCTGGGCCTGTTCGGCGTGCTGCCGGCCACCCCGGCGGGCGCGGTGATGGCCAGGTCGCTCACCTACTGGATCCGGGACCCGCGGTATTCGGGATCGTTGGTGGTGATCCCGCTGCTTCCGGTGGTGCTGGGTGTCCAGGGGGCCCAGACCGGCAGCTATGGCAGCCTTGCCTTCCTTGCCCCGGTGTCGGCCTTCATCCTGGCCTGGTCCATCTCCGCGGACGTCTCGTACGACAACACGGCGTTTGCGCTGCACCTGGCCACCGGGGTCCGCGGGGTGGCTGACCGGCTGGGCCGGGCCCTGGCCTGCCTGACCTTCGCCCTGCCCGTGGTGCTGGTGTTCTCGGTGGGCTACGCGGCATTCACCCGCAACTGGGCCGCGCTGCCCGGCCAGCTGGGGTTCAGCCTGGGGATCCTCTTCACCGGCCTGGGGCTGTCCTCGGTGGTGTCGGCCCGCTACACGGTGACCGTGCCGCTTCCGGGCGACAGTCCGTTCAAGAAGCCACCGGGCAACGTGGGCCAAACCCTTGCCGTTCAGTTCGTTGGAATGCTGGTCCTGATGGTCCTGGTCCTGCCCGAGGCAGCGCTGCTGGTGGCACAGGCTGTCACCGGCAACGTCCTGTTCGGTTGGCTCACCCTCGCCGTGGGGACCGTTTTGGGCATGGTCCTTTTCCTGGCCGGTATGCGGCTGGGCGGCAAGTGGCTCGAGGCGCGGGGGCCGGAGCTCCTGGCGCAGGTTACCGTCAACCGCTGACAGTTCCCGGAAAGGAACAACATGGAAATCGTGATCCTTGGCGGCAGCCGGCAGATCGCCAAACTCGCGGCGGACGCCATAGAGAAACTGATCAGGCGCAAGCCCGGCGCAGTCCTTGGCCTGGCCACGGGGTCCTCTCCCTTGCCTGTCTATGACGAACTGGCGGCCCGGCATGGACAGGGCCTGGACTTCAGCCGCGCCTCCGGCTTTGCCCTGGATGAATACGTGGGCCTGCCCGCGGGCCACCCCGAGTCCTACCGCGAGGTGGTCCGGCGGGAATTCACCAGCCGCGTGAACATTGCGCCCGGGAACGTCCACGGCCCCGATGGAACTGCATCCGACATCCCCGCCGCCTGCGACGCTTACGAGCAAGCCATCACCGCGGCGGGCGGCGTGGACCTGCAGCTGCTGGGCGTGGGCACCGACGGACATATCGGTTTTAACGAACCGGGCTCCTCCTTTGCCTCCCGGACCAGGATCAAGAGCCTGATCGAACAGACCCGCCGCGACAACGCCAGGTTCTTCAACAACCTTGCGGAGGTACCGCACCATGTCATCACCCAGGGACTGGGCACCATCATGGAGGCCAAACATGTGATCCTGGTGGCCACGGGGGCGCAAAAGGCCCGGGCCGTCCGCGACTTCGTGGAGGGACCTGTGGCTGCCATTTGCCCCGCATCCGTCCTGCAGTTCCATCCACACGCCACCGTCCTGCTGGACGAGGCCGCCGCTTCCGGCCTCAAACTGGCAGATTTCTACCGCCACACCTATGAAAACAAGCCTTCGTGGCAGGGACTCTAGCCGCCTTACGCGCGTTGCCGCCGGCGATGAAAAAGTACGACGGCGGCCGGTGCGGGGCCTCCGCGCGGGCGTGCCGCCGTCGAACGCCGGGCCGGGGGAGCGGCTAAGATGGATGCCATGACTAGCATGACGGACCCTCTCGACAACGACCCGATGCGCGAGCTTTCCGGGGCTGGATCGTCCACGGCCACCATTGAGCGCGAGGAACTGCGCCAGGAAGTGGAACCCGGGGACCGGGAGCGCTTTTCGCACTATGTGCGGAAGGAAAAGATCATGGAGTCCGCGCTGACCGGGGAGCCCGTCATCGCCCTGTGCGGCAAGGTCTGGACGCCGGGACGGGATCCGCAGAAGTTCCCGGTCTGCCCCATGTGCAAGGAGGTCTACGAGGGCCTCCGGCCGGGCAATGACGGCGGCAAGGGTCCCGGAGGGGACTCGGGCAGCAACAAGTAGTGACGGAGACGCTCTTTGGCGGTCCCACCCTGCCTCCGGCGTATCCGGAACGCGCAGCCTGGGGAACCGCCCCGAAACTCCGTGCCTGGCAGCAGGAAGCCCTTGACCTTTACCTGAAGAACAGTCCCCGCGACTTCCTTGCGGTGGCAACCCCGGGCGCCGGTAAAACCACCTTCGCGCTGCGCATCGCCTCCACGCTCATCGATTCCGGCGCCGTTAACCGGGTGACCATCGTTGCGCCCACGGACCACCTGAAGCGCCAGTGGGCGGATGCTGCCGCCAAGGTGGGGATCGCCATCGACCCCAACTTCAAGAACTCCGACGGCCAGCACGGCCGCGGCTTCATCGGCGTCGCCGTCACCTATGCCCAGGTGGCCAGCAAACCGCTGCTGCACCGGGCCAAGACTGAAGCTGCCCGGACCCTGGTGATCCTGGACGAGATCCACCACGGCGGCGAAGCCCTGTCCTGGGGCGACGGCCTGCGCGAGGCATTCGATCCCGCCGTGCGCCGCCTGTCGCTGACCGGTACGCCGTTCCGCTCCGACACCTCGCCCATCCCGTTCGTGGAGTACGCCGAGGACCGGGACGGGATCCGGCGCTCCAAGGCCGACTACACCTACGGCTACGGCAACGCGCTCCGGGACCACGTGGTCCGGCCCGTGATGTTCATGGCCTACTCCGGCCAGATGCGCTGGCGCACCAGCGCGGGCGAGGAAATGGCGGCGTCCCTCGGCGAGGCAGCGGTGACCAAGGACATCACCAGCCACGCCTGGCGGACCGCGCTCAATCCCGCGGGGGAGTGGATCCCAGCGGTCCTGGCCGGCGCGGACAAAAGGCTCAGCGAAGTCCGGCGCACCGTCCCGGACGCCGGCGGCCTGGTCATCGCCACCGACCACGAGGACGCCCGGGCCTACGCCGGCCAGCTGAAGAAGATCACCGGCGAGTCGCCCACCGTCATCCTGTCCGACGACGCCAAGGCCTCCAGCAAGATCGAGGAATTCTCCGCCGGCGAAAAGCGCTGGATGGTGGCCGTGCGCATGGTCTCCGAAGGCGTTGACGTGCCCCGGCTGTCGGTCGGCGTATACGCCACCTCGACGTCCACGCCGCTGTTCTTCGCCCAGGCCGTGGGGCGCTTCGTGCGTGCCCGCAAGAGGGGCGAAACGGCGTCGGTCTTCCTGCCGTCCGTTCCCCAGCTGATGGCACTGGCCAATTCCATGGAGATGGAGCGCGACCACGCCCTGGACCGCCCCGAAAAAGAGGACGGCGACGGGCTTTTCAACCCCGAAGACTCACTGATGGAGGAGGCCAACCGGGAAGAAAAGGCCTCCGACAGCCTCACCAAGGGCAAGTTCGAGGCACTGGACTCCCAGGCCTCCTTTGACCGGGTCCTGTTCGACGGCGGCGAGTTCGGCACCGGCGGCGAGGTAGGGTCCGACGACGAACTGGACTTCCTGGGGATCCCCGGCCTGCTGGACGCCGAGCAGGTGGGTACGCTGCTGCGCCAGCGCCAGCACGAGCAGCTGAACCGGAAGAACCGGAAGGCACCGGCCGCCGCCGAAAGCCAGGCCCCGGCCGTTCCCGACCACCGGATGCTGATGGACCTGCGCAACGAACTGGCCAAGAACGTGGCCGCCTGGGCTGCCCGGACCGGGACGCCCCACGGCGTGGTGCACACTAAACTCCGCACGGTTTGCGGCGGCCCTCCCGTGGCGCAGGCCAACGAGGAGCAGCTGAAGTCGCGGCTGCGCAAGCTCCAGGACTGGTTCGTGGGCCGCAAGTAGCGGCACTCCCAGGAATCAGGCGATGTCCGCCCCGCCGAGTTCCATTTCCGCAACGGCGTCTTCCAGGTCCTCGGCGATGCCGGCGGTCAGCGACCGCAGCACCGTGACACCGTAGCCGGCCTGGACGGCGTCAAGCGCGGTGGCCTTCACGCAGTAGTCGGTGGCAATGCCAACCACCACCACGTCCTCCACGTCGTGGCTCTGCAGCCAGTCATCGAGGCCGATGGCGTCCTCATCGGGCTCGAGGGCCTCCCTGGCGGCGGGCAGGCCGCCGGCGTTCCGTTCCCCGGTGGGAACGGCATCCTCCGGGGCCAGCAGCCCCTCGAAACCTGAGTAGGCGGCGGCGAACTGCCCCTTCCGGAAGTAGGCATCGATGTACTCGGTGTCCAGGTCCGGATGAAGGTCCGCTCCGCGGGTGCCCGCCACGCAGTGCGGCGGCCAGCTCTCCTTGAAGTCGGGTGTGTCCGAGAAGTGGCTGCCGGGGTCCACGTGCCAGTCCTGGGTGGCAACCACATAGTCGTATTCGCTGTTGTGGGCGTCCAGGTACTCGCTGATGGCGCCTGCCACGGCCGCGCCGCCGGGAACGGGGAGCGATCCGCCCTCGCAGAAATCGTTCTGCACGTCCACGATGATCAAAGCGCGGGACATTGGTGCTCCTTAGTTTTCCTCGTAGAGAGTGGGGATGGCGGCCTCGCCGCGCTGCAGGCGGTTGACCACGGACGGCAGCTCGGCCATGGAGTCGGCGTGGCGCTGCCGGGCCCGCAGCACGCCCTCGTGTCCGGTCCAGCCCGGGATTACCTCGCCGTTCTTCATGAACTGCTGCAGCAGCGGACGGTCGTTGCCGTCGTCCTCCGGCCGGTGGCCCACGCCCACCACCTCTGCGGTGGCGGTGCCACGTTCGTCCAGCTTGCGCAGCGCGTACTTGCGCCCGCCCACGCTTGCCTTGTTCTTGGCCGCCTTGGCCACGGACACGAAGTTGCCGTCGTCGTCGGTGCGGCTGACCAGTTTGTAGACCATGCTGGCGGTGGGCGCGCCGGAGCCGGTCACCAGCGACGTTCCCACGCCGTAGGAGTCCACGGGCGCCGACTGCAGGGCAGCGATGGCGTACTCGTCCAGGTCGGACGTCACCACGATCTTGGTGTGGTCGTTGCCGAGGTCGTCCAGCAGCCGCCGGACCCACTGCGCCTGGGCCACCAGGTCGCCGGAGTCCAGGCGGACGGCGCCCAGGCGGGGCCCTGCCAGGTCAACGGCCGTGCGGACGGCCTTTTCGACGTCGTACGTATCCACCAGCAGGGACGTCCCCTCGCCCAGCGAGGCAATCTGGGCCTCGAAGGCCTCCCGTTCAGTGTCGTGCAACAGCGTGAACGAGTGCGCGGCGGTGCCCACGGTCTTCACGCCGTAGCGGATGCCGGCCTCAAGGTTGGAAGTACTGTCAAAGCCGGCAATGATGGCCGCCCGGGCTGACGCTGTGGCGGCCTCCTCGTGGGTGCGCCGCGATCCCATCTCGATGCAGGGCCTGCCACCGGCGGCGCTGACCATCCGGGAAGCCGCTGAAGCGATGGCGGTGTCGTGGTTCAGGACGGACAGCAGGTAGGTCTCCAGAATGCAGGCTTCGGCGAAGGAGGCCTCGACGATCAGGATGGGGGAGTTGGGGAAGTATGCGTCGCCCTCGGCGTAGCCCCAGATGTCGCCCGAAAATTTATAGTTGGCCAGGTACTCCAGCGTCTCCCGGTTCACCACGCGGGTACGCTCCAGGAACTCCAGTTCAGCGTCGCCGAAACGGAACTGCGCAATGCCCTCCAGCAGGCGTCCGGTCCCGGCGACAATGCCGTAGCGCCGGCCGTCGGGCAGCCGCCGCGCGAACGCCTCGAACACCGACCTGCGGTGCGCAGCCCCTGAATGCAGCGACGCCTGCAGCATGGTCAGCTCATAATGGTCGGTGTAAAAGGACGTGCGGGGATGGTCCCAGCCGGCTGAGGTGCTCACGAAAGTCACTCTAGTCCCCACCGGCTCCCGCGTCTCGCTTCGCTTCGCCGCGGGGCCCTCGCCGGTGTGGGCCCACCCACCGGCTCCCGCGTCTCGCTTCGCTTCGCCGCGGGGCCCTCGCCGGCGTGGGCCCACCCTCCCCATAGAATGGACAGATGACCATAAGCGTTGCGCCCGGCCCTGATACACAGGAGGGCATCCGGACCGGCACAGCAGAGTCCACCGACTCCCTGACCGCGCCGGACATTCCCTGGAACCTGGTGATCTGGAACGATCCCGTCAATCTCATGAGCTACGTCAGCTACGTGTTCCAAAGCTACTTTGGCTACTCGGAAACCAAAGCCAACAAGCTCATGATGGAAGTCCACCGGAAGGGCCGGTCCATCGTCGCCTCTGGCAGCAAGGAACAGGTGGAGCGCCACGCCGTGGCCATGCACGGCTTCGGACTCTGGGCCACGGTGGAAAAGGCCAGCGGCGGTCCGGGCGGCAAATCAGGCAAGTCCGGCGGTCCGGGCCAGGGTAAGGGAAAACGTGGCTAAGGCATTCAAATACGGGCTCAAGGGCATCACCGGCTACCTGGAACCGGCTGAACGGGAGCTGCTGCGCAGCCTGATCGACGACGTCATTTCCATGCTCCAGCCCGAGGACCGCACCGGGCAGGACCCGCTGGCGGCACTGATCGGCCTGGACATGGAGGTGGCAGAACCCACGGACCGGGCCGTCAAGCGGCTGTTGCCCAACGTTGTCAAGGACGACGGCGACGCGTCCCTTGAGTTCCGCCAGCTCACCGAGCGTTCACTGCGGGAGACAAAGATCGGGGCCCTGCGCGCCGCGGCTTTGGACCTGGACAAGGACGAGATCGTGCTGACCCCCGAGGGGGCGCAGCACTGGTCCATGGCGCTGAACGATGTGCGCCTGGTCCTGGCCGAACGGCTGGACATCCGGGACGAGGCCGACGCCGAGCATGTGCACCGCATGCAGGACTGGTCCCAGGCCGAGGACGTGGAAAGCTATCTGGCTCTGGTCTACAACTTCACCACCTGGCTCCAGGAGTCCCTGGTCCAGGCCCTGCTGCAGTCCATGGAATCCCGCCGGTGAGCCACGGCGGCCAGGGGGAGGCCGTCCGCTGTGACGCAGCAGACATGAGTCGCGGGACACAAGATGATGGCTGACGCTTCCGGGAACACCTATCCTCGAATAATCATGACTACAGCCCCGAGCATGGAACCACCGGCGGAAACACAGCCCACGGACGCCGACAGCGGGTTCCCCGCCGTCGCCCCGGAAACCCGTCCCATCGGCGTCTTCGATTCCGGTGTCGGCGGCCTCACCGTGGCCCGCTCCATCATTGACCAGCTTCCCAACGAGTCGATCCTCTACGTGGGGGACACCGCGCACGGGCCGTACGGGCCGCTCCCCATCGCGGAGGTGCGGGCCAACGCCCTGGGCGTGATGGACGAACTCGTGGACTCCGGCGTCAAGCTGCTGACCATCGCCTGCAACTCGGCGTCGGCCGCTGTCCTCCGGGACGCCCGGGAGCGGTACACCGCCAAGTACGGCATCCCGGTCATCGAAGTCATCCAGCCCGCGGTGCGGCGCGCCGTTGCCGCCACCCGCAGCGGAAGGGTGGGCGTGATCGGCACGTCGGCCACCGTGGGCTCGCGCGCGTATGAGGACACCTTCGCCGCGGCGCCCGACCTGGACATCACCTCTGTCGCCTGCCCGGAGTTCGTCAGCTACGTGGAGGCCGGGATCACCACCGGCCCGGCCCTGCTCGCCGTCGCGGAAGAGTACCTTGCCCCGTTGAAGGCGGCCGGGGTGGACACCGTGGTCCTGGGCTGCACCCACTACCCGCTGCTGACGGGCGTGATTTCCTACGTCATGGGCGCGGATGTCACCCTGGTCTCCAGCGCCGAGGAAACCGCCAAGGACGTGTACCGCGCCCTTGCCACGCACAACCTGCAGCGCACGTCCCCCACCCCGCCCGAGCACCACTTTGTGGCCACCGGCGACGCCGGGCAGTTCGAGGCGCTGGCCCGGCGGTTCCTGGGCCCCGAGGTGCTGTCCGTCCGCCACGTGGACCATGTGGCCGCCCAGTATCCTACGGGCAGCCTGGCGCGGATCACCCCTGAGATGATCGCCGCCGCGCAGGGCGCGCGCGAACGCCCCAGGATCTCCAACTTCGTGGGCGGCGGACTGGCCGACGCTCGCCGCTCCGGAGGACCCGCCCTGTGAAGCTGACCATCGTGGGATGCACGGGCTCGTTCCCCGGGCCCGGCTCGCCGGCGTCGTGCTACCTCCTGACCGCCACCGACGGTGAGCGGTCGTGGAAGGTGGTGATGGACCTTGGCAGCGGCGCGCTGGGGGCCATCCAGCGCTACACGGACCTGGAGGACATCGACGCGATCTTCCTCACCCACCTGCACCCGGACCACTGCATGGACCTGTGCGGGCTGCACGTTGCCATCCGCTGGAAGCCCGGCGGGTGGGGGCGCGGCCGCATTCCCGTGTGGGGCCCCGCCGCCACGGCGGACAGGATGGCCACGGCCTATGGGCTTGACCTGGACCCCGGCATGCATGAGGAGTTCGACTTCACCAACTGGACCGAACGCGAATCCGTCACCGTGGGCCCCTTCACCGTGACGCCCTTCGCGGTCAACCACCCCATTGAGGAGGCCTACGCCCTCCGGGTGGAGGTGGTGGAGCCCGGCAAGGACGGCACGTCGGTGTCCCGGGTCCTGACCTATTCCGGCGACACGGACTCCTGCGCGGGGCTTGAGGAAGCCGCCAAGGACGCGGACCTGTTCCTGTGCGAGGCAGCCTTCGAAGAGGGCCGTGACGCCGGCATCAAGGATGTCCACTTGACCGGCAAGCGGGCGGGGGAGGCTGCAGCGGCGGCCGGTGCCCGGCGGCTCCTGCTGACCCACATCCCGGTATGGACGTCCCAGACCACTGTCATGGCCGAAGCGCGCCCGGTGTTCCCCGGGGACGTGGCCGTTGCCGTAGCGGGCGTGCACTACACCATCTAGCCGCGCCGGCGCCCCGACAAGCCATGCACCGGCACTCGATAAGCTAGGGGCATGACATCTGAAGCAACTGCAGTGCCCATTGTGCGCGCCGACGGCCGTGCCCCGGACCAGCTCCGGCCCATCAGCATCACCCGCGGATGGTCCAACCAGGCTGAGGGATCGGCACTGATCGAGTTCGGCAACACCAGGGTCCTGTGCACGGCGTCGCTGACCCCAGGCGTCCCGCGCTGGCTTAAGGGCGAGGGCCGCGGCTGGGTCACGGCGGAATACGCCATGCTCCCGCGCGCCACCAACACCAGGTCCGACCGCGAATCCGTCAAAGGAAAGATCGGCGGCCGCACCCACGAGATCTCGCGCCTGATCGGGCGCTCGCTGCGCTCCATCATCGACACCAAGGCCCTGGGCGAGAACACGATCGTGCTGGACTGCGACGTCCTGCAGGCCGACGGCGGCACCCGCACGGCGGCCATCACCGGTGCCTACGTGGCACTGGCGGACTCCATCCGGTTCGCCCGCGACAATCAGCTCATCGGCAGGAACGCCCAGCCCATCATCGACACCATCGCGGCGGTGTCCGTGGGCATCATCGACGGGGTTCCCATGCTGGACCTGCCCTATGTCGAGGATGTCCGCGCTGAAACCGACATGAACGTGGTGGTGACCGGCTCCGGCAAGTTCGTGGAGGTGCAGGGCACGGCCGAGGGCGCTCCCTTCGACCGGGCGGAACTGGACCAGCTCCTTGACCTGGCCCTGCTGGGAACCGCCCAACTCGCTGCCATCCAGCGCGAGACCCTGGCGGAATCCCTGTGAGCAGCCCGGCTCCCCGGCTGGTGCTCGCCACGCACAACAAGGGCAAGCTCCGCGAACTCCGTGAGCTGCTGCGCGGGCAGGTGCCAGGGCTCGACGTCGACACCCAGGTGGTGGACGCGGCGGCGGCGGGTGCGCCGGACGTTGCCGAAACCGGCGTGACGTTCGCCGAAAACTCGCTGCTGAAGGCCCGCGCCGTCGCCGGCGCCACCGGCCTGGTGGCCATCGCCGACGACTCCGGGCTGGCCGTGGACGTCATGGGCGGGGCTCCGGGCATCTTCTCCGCCCGCTGGGCAGGACGCCACGGCGACGACGCCGCCAACCTGGAACTGCTGCTGAACCAGCTCTCCGACGTCCCGGACGAACACCGTGGCGCCGCATTCGTGTGCGCCGCCGCGCTGGCCGTGCCCGCTGACGGAGGCGGACCCGGGCGCGAAGTGGTGGAGTACGGGCAGCTTGAGGGGATCCTGCTGCGCGAACCCCGGGGTAGCGGCGGGTTCGGCTACGACCCCGTCCTGCAGCCGGCGGGCGAGGACCGCAGCTGTGCCGAACTGTCCGCCGAGGAAAAGAACGCCATCAGCCACCGCGGCAAGGCCTTCCGGGCCCTCCTGCCGTCCATTGTGGCGGCCCTGGAGGCGGCCCGCTAGGGAACCTTCCTGCCCACAGGCCAGCCAACTTCAAAACGGCCAGCCAACAAAAGAAGGTGCGCATCCCGGCGGGATGCGCACCTTCTTTTGCAGCCTGGCCGGCTTTTACAGTCTGGCCGGGGAAGGCTGCTACTCCGGCCGGCCGCGGTGGCTGTTGCGGGGAGTCTTCCGCTCCTCGTCCGGTTCGTGTTCCTCGATGAACTCGTCCACCGCGTCCGTGCCGTAGGCCTGTGCCTGGCGCTTGGCGGACAGGCCGCGCAGGACCTCGATGCCGATGGGAATCACCGAGACCAGCACAATGGCGATGAAGATGATGTCCAGGTTGTCCCGGACCCACGGAACTTTGTCGCCCAGCAGGTAACCGAGCAGCGTCACACCGCCGCCCCACAGTGCCGCTCCGATGACGTTGTAGAGGAAGAATTTCCTCCTGCTCATTTGCGCCACGCCGACGATCACAGGAACAAAGGTCCGGATGATGGGGACGAAGCGGGCCAGGATCAGTGCTTTGCCGCCGTGCTTTTCAAAGAAGGCGTGCGCATTTTCGACATTCTCGCGCTTGAAGAGCTTGGAGTTTGGCTTGTTGAAGATGGCGGGACCGGCCTTTGAACCGATGAGGTAGCCGGTCTGGTTGCCGATGATGGCCGAGACCACGATCAGGAGGGCCAAAAGCCAGATGTTGAACTTGATGGTGTCCGTGGCCACCAGCAGGCCGGCGGTGAACAGCATGGAGTCTCCGGGGAGGAAGAACCCCACCAGCAGCCCGGTTTCGGCGAAGACGATGCCGCACACCAGCAGGACCACCCAGGGGGCGAGCGCGGGATCGGCCAGGAAGACCTGGGGGTTCAGCCAATCGGGCAGGAAGGAAGCCATTCTTGGCTGGACCGGTCCCGCACCCACCAGCATGGACACAGCGAGGTCATTCATCACAGGAAAGTTCACCTCTCAAGGGTACTTGACCGGTCTGGGAGGCCTGCGGCGGTAAGGTAGGGGCCGTGGGTTTGGACTTTACGGCGATCGACTTCGAAACGGCCAACGGCTTCCGCGGCTCCCCGTGCTCTGTGGGACTGACGAAGGTAAGGGGCGGGGAAATCGTCGCAGAGGCCTCCTGGCTGATGCGCCCCCCGGCCGGTTATGACCACTTTGACCATCACAACGTCCGGATCCACGGCATCACGGCTGCGGATGTTGCCGGAAGGCCCCGTTTTGGGGAGTTGTTCCCGGAGATTGGCGCGTTCATCGGCGACGACGTGCTTGCAGCCCACAATGCCGCCTTTGACCTGGGCGTGATCCGCTCGGCGCTGGAGGTATCGGGCCTGCCCGGTCCCGCCTACGACTACGTCTGCACCGTCATGCTGTCCCGGCGCTGCTACTCGCTCGTCTCCAACTCGCTTCCCTTCGCCGCCGAGGAAGCGGGCGTACCGCTGGTCAACCACCACGACGCCGCCGAGGACGCCCGCGCCTGCGCCGGGATCCTCGTCGACATCGCCGCGCGCAACGGTGCCAACAGCATCGCCGAACTCTTCCTCTCCCTGGGGCTGGCCATGCCGCACCAGCAGGCCTTCGATCCCGCCTCGGGCGACCTGTCGAAGCCAAGCGTGGCGGCCATGGCTGCTGCGTCCGGCAACGGTGCCGCACTGGTGCGCCGGTTCCAGTCCGGCTGGCCCGAGGAAGGGCTGAACCCGGAACCCAACCTGGACGCCGAGCCAGGCCATCCGTTGTACGCGCAGACGGTGGTATTCACCGGGCAGCTCTCCATTGCCCGTCCGGAAGCGAAGCTGCGCTCGGCCAGGTGCGGTGCCCGGACGGAAAGCCGGGTCACCGGCCGTACCACCGTGCTGGTGGTGGGGGATGGCTTCGTTGCCTCAGACCTGCGCTCCGGCAGGCTCACCGGCAAGGCGCGCCGCGTCCTGGAGCTCCATGAGAGGGGACAAGCCATCGAAGTGCTGTCCGAGGGTGAGTTCCTCCAGATGGTGGGCAACGGGGACGCCCTGCACGCCGACCCCGGGGAAACCTGGGACGGCGCCCGCGCGACTGCCGTCAGCGCCTGACGCGGCCGGCACTCAAAGGCGCGCCCGCTTCATGCGGCGCAACACAGCTTGGCAGCCCTGCCACAGGCTCCTAGCCTTGCCATATGGCGTCCCTGTTCGCTTTTCCCAATCCCGTCAACGAGTACGCCGCCCGTGTCACGGCAGCGCTCGTGGTGCTGCTCGCCGTCGTCACCGCCTTGGCGGGCTCCGGGTGGGGGCTGCTGGCCATCTCCATCGGGTTCTGGCTGCGTCTGCTCTTCGGCCCGCGGATTTCACCCCTGGCGCTGCTCTCAGTCAAGGTCATCACTCCGCGGCTGGGAAAGGTAAGACTTGTGCCGGGGCCGCCCAAGCGCTTTGCCCAGGGGATAGGTGCTGCCGTATCCACCGCGGCGCTGCTCCTGTTCGCCGCAGGTGCAGCAGCCGCAGCCTGGACCCTCCTGGGGATCCTGGTGGTGGCAGCCTCCCTGGAGGCCTTCGCCGGGTTCTGCCTGGGGTGCGCCATCTTCGGGTTCCTGCAGCGCCGCGGGCTGGTCCCCGAAGACGTCTGCGAGGCCTGCAACAACATCAGCCTTCGCCGGTTGTGACCTTCACCAACTGATTGGCCATGCCGCGGACCACCCCGGGCGCTTCCAGGGCCCCGAGCCACTGCGCCGGCAGGCAGTCTTCCCCATAGAAGGCGCCCAGGATGTTCCCTGCCAGCGAGCCCGTGGTACTGCTGGGGCCGTCATGGTTCACGGCCAGAACAACAGCGTCCCGGAAATGCCGGCCCGGCCCGGCGTCCGCGTCGTCAGCGGGCAACGTGGCCAGGACTGCGTACAGTGCGACGGCGAGTGCCTCCTCCGCCATCCGGCCCCCGCCAAGCACGTGGACCAGTTCCTCCGGGGCAACGATTGCCTTGTCGGCGAGACGAAGGGCGGCCTCAAGCCTCTCCGGGAGCTCCGGCGCCACGTCCGGGAGGGTGGCCGCGTGCGCCGCCACCGCGGCAGCGGCGTCCCGCAGCGCCTCGCCGGACACGAGCTTATGGATCAGGAGACTGAAGATTCCGGCGCTCTGGCGGGCGGAAGGGTGCCCGTGCGTGAGGGAGGCGGCATCGGAACTGAGCTTGTAGACGGCGTCGGGCGCAATATGTGGAATAAGCCCGAACGGCGCCGAACGCATCACCGTGCCGGCGCCTTTGGCCTCGGGGTTGACGGGGCGGACCGACGTGCCCATCTCGCCGGAGGCCAGCCCGGTGATGCAGTCCTGCTCCGGATGCCGGCGCTGCCGCAGCACCTCGTTGCCGTCGATCCAGCGGGGCTGGGGTGCGGGCGCTGAAGCCCCGGCGTCTTCGCCCTGGTTGGCCAGCCAGCGCAGGTACGCCAGCCAGAGGCAGGCGTTCACATCCGCACCCACCCCGTCGTTGGCCCACTCCAACGCCTCCACCAGCCCGTCCACGGTATACAGGGTCAGCTGCGTGTCGTCGGAAAAAGGCCAGGAACCGGACAGAGCGTCAAACCCGGTCAGGCCCCGGGCTCCGAAGCGCCGGCGGATGGCGCCGATGGAATCAGCCTCCACCGCATACCCCAGTGCATCCCCCAGCGCCCCGCCCAGCAGCGCACCATGGATCCGGGACTTGAGGGTGGGCACAGGGGTTCCGCGGTCGATGCTCATGAAGTAAATTTACCGTCCGAAAACCGGTCCCGCCGCCTGGTCCCATCCGTCCCGCCGGCCATTGCGCACGGCTGGTGTCCAGCAAACGCACAGCCTGGGCTGGAATACTGCACGGGTTGCCCGGCGCCGCCCTGCAAGCTGGTGGAAGCCCCGGAACCGGCAGCAGCTGCCGCTTGCAACGCAAAGCCCAGGCCCCAAGAAGCGAAGGTCCCATCATGAGCACCCCTGTCCCCGCCCGCGACGCACTGCAGCCCGGCCCGGCCACCGCGCCCAGCGCTCTGATGCCCCGCCTGGTGGCCGAGGCCTTCGGCAGCCTCTTCCTGGCCGTGGCCGGGCTGGGCGTGCCGCTGTTCAGCATTCCGCAGTCCAGCCCGGTGCCGGCGGCCCTTGCCGCCGGCCTGGCCATCACGGCGGCAATGCTCGCCTTCGGACACATCTCCGGCGGCCATTTCAATCCCGCCGTTACCCTGGGTCACCTCCTGGCGGGACGGATCCGTGCCGGCGCCGCCGCCGCATACGCCGCCGCCCAGGTGGTGGGAGCCCTGGTGGGCGCCCTTGCCCTGTTCGGCATCCTCCGCACCCTTCCCAGCATCCCTGACAGCCGTACTGCCTTCGACACCGTGACCGCGGGCTTCGGCGAGCATTCCATCATTCAGGCCCCGCTCGCCGCCGTCGTGCTCCTGGAACTGCTGGGGGCCGCGATCATCGTGGCTGTCTTCCTTGCCGCCGGCCGCTCCACCGGCAGCCGCAGCGCGGCGCCGGTTGCCGTCGGCCTGTCCTTTGCGGCCCTGCTGCAGGTGGGCCAGTCGGTGGGGAACCTGCCGTACAACCCCGCCCGCGCCGTCGCCTCCGCCGTCTTCAGTTCCGGCTGGGCCGTGGAGCAGCTGTGGGTCTTCCTGGTCGCGCCGCTGGCCGGCGCTGCCATCGCGGGGCTGGCGTTCCGCATTACCGGAGTGGCTGAGTCCGCTGCATCCGTTGAGGACGGCGCGGACCTCCATGACGACGAGGGCGCCGCCGAGGCCGACGACGACGCCGGGGAGGCCGACGACGACGCCGGGGAGGCCGACGACGACGCCATGGAAAGTGCCGGCACGGACAGGGCTGTGCCCGCAGCGGCCGCCCGGCAGGACGCAGGCGGCGTCAACGAGGCGCAGGAGTTTTTCGAAGGAAAACGGTCCTGACCGCCGCTGGCCGCGGCGTTTTCCTTGAGTGTCAGTGGTTGCCGATAGCTTAGGGATATGCGGTTACTTCACACCTCGGACTGGCATCTGGGCCGTTCCTTCCACGGCGTCGGCATGCTGGACGCCCAGCGCGCCTTCGTTGACCAGCTGGTGGCAGCGGTCCAGCGGGACAGCGTGGACGTTGTCCTGATCGCCGGCGACGTCTATGACCGGGCGCTGCCGGGCGTGGACGTGGTCCACCTGCTTGATGACGCATTGGTCCGCCTGACTGCCACGGGTGCAAAAGTGGTGCTTACCAGCGGGAACCACGACTCCGCCATCCGCCTGGGTTTTGCCTCCCGCCTGCTGGAACGCGGGGGAGTGCACCTGCGCACCAGGGTGGAGGACCTCGCCCACCCGCTCCTGCTGCCGCTGGGCGCGGATGCTGCCGGAAAGGACGCCGTCCTCGCGCTGTACGGCATCCCATGGCTTGAGCCCAGGCTTGTCGCCGAACAGCTGGGGGCTGAAACGCCAAGCCATTTCGAGGTAACCCGGGCGGCCACCGGCCTGATCCGGGAGGACATCGCCCGGCGTGCGGCTACCGCCACCGTCCACTCCGTAATCCTGGCCCACACATTCGCCAGCGGCGGCATCAGTTCGGACAGCGAACGGGACCTCAGCATCGGCGGAGTGGGCGCGGTGCCGCTGGACCTCTTCGACGGCTTTAGCTACACCGCCCTGGGCCACCTGCACGGGCGTCAACAGCTGTCCGGCTCCGTCAGGTATTCCGGGTCGCCGCTGGCCTATTCCTTCTCCGAGGCCGCCCACCGGAAGGGTGCCTGGCTGGTGGACATCGGTCCGGCGGGAGTCACATCCGTGGCAGAGGTCCTGTGGGAGGCCCCGCGGTCCCTCGCCGTACTGCGCGGAACCCTGGAAGATCTCCTGGCGGACCCGGGCCACGCCTGGGCTGAGACCGCCTACTGCCAGATCACCCTGACGGATGCCCAGCGTCCCGCCCGTGCCATGGAACGGCTCCGCGCCAGGTTCCCGGACACCCTGGTCCTGTCCTTCGATCCGCAGGGCGGGGCTGCCGCCCCCCAGGCCAGCTACAGCAGCAGGCTCGCGGGCGCACCGGATGACCTCGCCCTGTGCTGCGGTTTCCTGGAGCATGTGCGGGGACGGGCTGCAGACCCGGCGGAGAAGAACGCGCTCGCCGCCGCGCTGGAAAACGTCAGGCTGCTGGAGGCGTCACGGTGAGGATCCACCATCTGCGCATCTCCGGGTTCGGCCCTTTCGCCGGAACCGAGGACATCGACTTTGACCGCCTCAGCGCCCATGGCCTGTTCCTGCTGAACGGGCCCACCGGTGCCGGCAAGACCAGCGTGCTGGATGCCATCTGCTTTGCCCTGTACGGATCTGTCCCCGGTGCCCGGCAGGACGGCAAGCGGCTGCGCAGCGACCACGCGGAACCTGGTCAGGAACCTTCCGTGACCTGCGAGTTCTCCTCGCAGGGCCGCCGCTTCGAAGTGACCCGCTCGCCGGCGTGGGACAAGCCCAGCGCGCGGGGCAAGAATGGCTTCACGGTCCAGCAGGCAAAGACGCTGCTCCGCGAACGGATCGATGGTGCGTGTGTGGAAAAGTCCGCCCGCAACGACGAAGCAGGCGCGGAGATCATGGCGCTGCTGGGCATGGACCGTGAGCAGTTCACCCGGGTGGTCATGCTGCCGCAGGGTGATTTCGCTGCCTTCCTCCGCTCCAAGGCCGCCGACCGCCTGGACCTGCTGCAAAAGCTCTTCGGCACCCAGCGCTTCGAGGCCCTGGAACAGGAACTCTCGCGTCAGGCTGCCGCCGCCCGGGAGGACGTCGCCGCCCTGTCCGGCCAACTCGGCCTCCTTGCCTCGCGTGCCGAAACCGAGGCCGCTCCGCTCCAGCTTCCTGATGCCGGAGCTCCGCCGACGGACGACGTCCCCGGCCGCCTTGACTGGCTGCAGGCTTCCGTTGCCGGCCGGCTGGCGGAACTCACGGAGCACGCCGCAGCCGCGGCGGCGCTCAGCCAGGACCGCCGAAGTGAGGTGGACAGCGAAGCCGCGCGGCATGAGCGGCACCGGAAACTCCAGGCGGCCACCGCCCGGCGGAAGTCCGTGGAGGACGGGGCCGCGCATCGCGATGAGCTCTCCTCCCGTCTGGCCCGGCACCGCCAGGCCGAGGTCCTCCAGGGGCAGCTGCAGGCCGTGGACGCTGCGGCAGCCAAGGTCCACAACGCGGAAGCCGCTGCAGAATCTGCCCTGACGTTGCTGCGGATGGCTGCCACGGACGACGGCGAACTGGCCCGGCTGGGTCTGGAAACCCTGGGCTCCAAAACACTGGGCTCCAAATCACCGGGCTCCGAAACACAGGGTTTGGAACCATTCGCCGCCGGAGGCAGCGTCCCCGGGGCAGCGGACGAACTGGGCCGGCTGCGTTCGCTGCTGGCCGTCGTCGAGGCCCGGCTGCCGGACGAGGACAGGCTCCAGGACCTGCGGAAGCGGCACCGGAGCCTGGCCGGCCGGCAGGAAGAGCTCCGGCTCACCGTGGAGACGCTGGGGAATCGCGCAGCCCATTTGCAGGACGATCGGGCGGTACTGGCCGACGGTATGGACCAGCTGGAAGCGCGCTCCATCGAGGCGGCACTCCGCCGCAAGGAAGCCGCTGCGGCCGCGGAACTGCTGGACATCGTCCGGCGGCACGGGCGGGCTGCCCAGCGGAGGGACCTGGCCAGGATCCGCCATGACGATTCGCGGGAGGACCTCCTGGAGGCAAAACGCCATTGGCTGGACCTGCGGGAGGTCAGGCTCGCCAACGCCGCATCCGAGCTGGCAGCCAAGCTGGTTGCCGGCGAGCCCTGTCCCGTCTGCGGAAGCGGGCAGCATCCCCGCCCCGCGGATGGCGGCACTACCGGCCCGGGCTTGGCCCAGGATGAAGAGGAAGCCCACCGCTTATACGAGGCCGCAGAGGCAGCCCATGCCCTGGTTGCCGCTGACCTTGCAGAAGCGGAGCAGGCCGTGGCAGTCCTCGCCGGCCAGGGCGGGACCACCCCTGTTGAAGAGGCACGCGCCGGTGCCGAGGCCGCCCTCGCTGCCGCCGCGGACGCAGAGAAGGCCGCAGAGGAGCTGCAGGACAGGCGGCAACGGCTGGAAGCGCTGGATGCCGGCCTGGGGCAGGCGCGTGCCGCGCTGTCCGAAACAGAGGCAGAGCTGTCCCGGACTGCCGTGTCCCTTGCCGAGGCGGCCGAACAGGCTGCAGCACTGGACAAGGCGCTCGCCGCCCTGCGCGGCCCCCACCCCAGCCTGACCCGCCGGCTGCGGGCACTCGAGGACGCCGCAGCAGTCCTGGACAAGGCCGTCGAGGCGCAGACGCGGCTGGACGCGGCGCGGCTGCAGTCCGCCGAAGCGCAGGAGCAGTTGGAACTGGCCCTGCCGGGTGCGGGTTTCGCCACGGCAGACGACGTCCGCAGCCAGCTCCTTGGCGCCGCCGAAGCGGCAGCCCTGGAAGCCGCCGGCCGTGCAGCCCAGGACGAAGCCGCGCGCGTTGCCGGGTTGTTCGAATCCGAGGACATTGTGCTGGCCCTGGCAGAAGCCGCGGACGGCTTCCGGGCAGACGAGGAGCGGCTGGCAGCGCTTCGCCTGGAGGCGGCCACTGCCCAGAATGACGCGCGGGAAGCCGATCTTGCCGCCGGTCTCGCCTCGCGTTGCCTGGAATCCCTGAAAACGATCGCCGCCGACTACCAGGAGCTGGTCCGCGCATCCCGGGAACCGGCGGAGCGGGCACAGATGCTTGCCGGGCTGGCTGACGCCGCAGCCGGCCGGGGTGAGAACACGTACCGGATGAGCCTGAACAGCTACGTCCTGGCGGCGCGGCTGGAGCAGGTGGCCCTCGCCGCGTCCGAACGCCTGGTGGCCATGAGTGATGGCCGCTACCTGCTCCAGCACACCGACGCCAAGGCAGCGCGTGGCGCAAAATCAGGGCTGGGACTTGAAGTGGTGGACCAGTGGACGGGCTTCCGGCGGGACACCTCCACCCTGTCCGGGGGCGAGTCCTTCATGGCGTCGCTCTCGCTGGCACTCGGGCTGGCGGACGTCGTCCAGCAGGAGGCCGGAGGGGTGGAAATCGAGACCCTGTTCGTGGATGAGGGCTTCGGAAGCCTGGACGAACAGTCCTTGGAACAGGTCATGGATGCCATTGAGGGGCTCCGCGACGGCGGCAGGGTGGTGGGACTGGTCAGCCATGTTGCCGAGATGAAACAGCGCATCGGGACCCAGCTGCAAGTGATCAAGAGCCGGAACGGCTCCACGCTGCGGATCTCCGAGACTGTGGACGCCCTCGCCTGACCCGGCCGATATACTGGAGCGCGTTACCGGGTTGCGCGCATCGGGAGGAGGGACGATGCGCACCTATTGAACGAGCCCGGAATTGACACCACAAACTACTCCTTCAACCACCCCCGACACTCCTGCCCGCACCGCCGCAGAGCAGGAAACCTCCAGCCCGGACTCCATGGAACGGGCAGCGAGGGGGCGTTTTTCCCGGCTGCCGCAGCTCGCCGGCAGAAGCTTCATTCCCTTGGGACTTTTTGCGCGGCTTCCCCTGGCCATGCTGGCCATGGGCACGCTGACCCTGGTCACCTCGGTCACGGGTTCCTTCGCCGCCGGCGGGGCCGCTGCCGGCGCGGTGGGCATCGGCTCCGCGCTCGGAGCTCCGGTGCTTGGAGCCCTGGCGGACAGGCGGGGACAACGGCCCGTCCTGCTCCTGTCCGCTCTGCTCAACACCGTGGCGGTGCTGGCCCTGGTCTTCATCGCCAACACCACATCCGAGGCGGGGGATTTCCCGCCCGCCGTCCTGGTGGCCGCCTTCGCCGCCGGCGCCACCTGCCCCCAGGTGGGACCCCTGGCCCGGGTCAGGTGGATGGCGCTGACAGCCAATGCCGCAGGTCCGTCGGCGCCGTCCGGTGGCGCTGCCCGTGAGCTGGACACCGCGCTCTCCTACGAGAGCACGGCCGATGAACTGACGTTTGTCCTGGGGCCGGCCCTGGTGGGAATCCTGGCCAGCCTCGTGGCGCCCTGGCTTCCCCTGGCGCTGGCAGCGGCCATGACCATCACCCTTGTCCCTGCCTTCGCGGTGCACCCTACCCATGGCGCCGTACCTGCCACCGGTCGTCCCGTCCGCAGGAAGGGCACGGGCAGGGCACAACCCGTGAAGCTGCCCTGGGTCGTTGCCTTGCCGGTTCTGGCCATGGTCTGCATGGGGACCTTTTTCGGTTCCACCCAGGCCGCCCTCAGCGCCTTCTCTGCGGGGCTCGCAGGCACGGAAATTGCGGGCCTGCTGTACGCCGTGATGGGCCTAAGCTCTGCAGTGGCGGCATTCTCGGTTGCCTACTGGCCGCGGCGCGCCGGCCTGGCACTGCGCTGGGTGCTGTGCGCAGCCCTGATGGCGGGGCTGGCGGTCCTGCTGCTGGTGCCGGCATCGCTGCCCATGATGGCGGCGGTCCTGCTGGTCCTTGGACTCCCGGTGGGTCCGGTCATGGTCACGGTCTTCGCCGTGGGCGGACAAGTGGCTCCCGCCGGCCGGCTTGGCACGGTCATGACCGCCCTGGCCAGCGGTATTGTCGCCGGAACGGCCATCGGGTCCTCGATTGGGGGACAGCTGGCCCAACTCCACGGCCCGGCGGCCGCGTTCCTTGTCCCGGTCTGCGCGGCCGCAGCGCTGGCGCTGCTTGGGGCCGGGGCCGCCGTCGTGCTCCGCCGGAGGGCCTGACAGGGCCTCCATGCCAGCCTGCCACCCTCCCGCCGCTACGCCAGTTGGCCCTCGATCCTGGCCGCGCTTGCGGCGATGGCCGCCCCCACCGTTTCCGGATCATGGGCGGAACGGATGTAGACGACGGCGAGGGCGGCCGGGCGCCCGCCGGGCACCCGGACAGGGGCTGCCAGCGAGGAAACCCCGGCAATGACCTCGTCATGGCTGGCTGAGTAACCCCTCCTCCGCGCTTCCGACGCCTCCGGACGGTAGGGGATACCCGTATCCAAGCGGTCCCACTCGGCTTCGGAAAGGGCCGACTGGATGGCGATACCCGGCGCGCCTGCGTTGATGGGGTGGCGCGTACCAGGGTGCTGGGCCACGGTAGCGCCCGAATGCCGCGGCTCAACCGTGACGAGCGTGATGCAGTCATGGTGGTCCCACACCGCCACGAACGCCGTCATATCCAGCGAGTTCGCCAACTGGGTGAGCTCGGGAAGGGCGGCGCTCTGCAGGTTGCGCGATACTCCCCGGGCCAGGACTGCCAGGCCGGGGCCGGGCTGGACCCGTCCGGCATCGTCACGCACCAGGAGGGAATGGTCTTCCAGGGTACGCAGGATCCGGTAGGCCACCGAACGGTGGACACCCATGGCGTCGGCCAGTTCGGCGATGGTCAGCGGGCCCGGGGCAGCTGCCAGGATCTCAAGGGCGCGGATGCCGCGCGAAAGGGTCTGGGACGGCGAAGCCTGCGGCTCCGCCGTCCGGGCTGCGGCTGCTGGAGGTGTCATGAAATCCATCCTAGGGGCGAACGCGCGGCCTGCCGTGACCCTTGTCTCATCCGGGCGCACCGGGTATTGTCCTCTATACGAACTCGCAGTTCGAATATAGAACTCAATGTCGGGCACATCCCTTTGAAAAAAATCCGCACCCCGTGTCCCGCATCACAATTCCGTAGTACCCTACTAACTAACTGACCGTTCTGTCGGTAATTCTGAAGGCGTCCGGGTGGCACTGCTGCCCAATAAACAATGGAGTTTCAATGACCACACCTTCCAAGGTGGATACCCCCGCCGGTCCCAGCAGCCGGCGGGAGGAACGCAAGGTCCTCGCCGGCACCCTCGTCGGCACCACCATCGAGTGGTACGACTTCTTCATCTTTGCCCAGCTGACCGCAACGCTGCTGTCGCCGCTGTTCCTGGCACCGCTGAACGAGTCCAACCCGGGACTGGCGCAGATCCTCTCGTTTGCCCTCATCGGCATCAGCTTCCTGTTCCGCCCGCTCGGCGCTGTTGTCGCCGGACACCTGGGCGACCGCCTGGGGCGTAAGGCGATGCTGGTCTTCACCCTGGTCATGATGGGCGCCGCGACGGCTCTGATCGGCATGCTCCCCACGTATGCGCAGATCGGTGCCTGGGCTCCCATCCTGCTGATCCTGCTGCGCGTCATCCAGGGCTTCTCGGCCGGCGGGGAATGGGGCGGCGCCGCCCTGATGGCTGTTGAGCATGCACCCATCAGCCGCCGCGGCCTGTTCGGAGCCTACCCGCAGATCGGCGTACCCGTAGGCATGATCCTGGCCACCGGCCTGCTCTACTTCCTCAACACCGGCATGTCCAAGGAAGACTTCGCGGCATGGGGCTGGCGCGTGCCGTTCCTGCTCTCCATCGTCCTGATCGTGGTGGGCTACCTGATCCGCCGCGCAGTCGCCGAGAGCCCCGTCTTCCAGGAGATGGCCCTGCGGAAGAAGGAAAGCAAGGCGCCGCTGGGCGAGCTGATCCGGAACCACAAACTGCCCGTCCTATACTCCACCCTGATCTTCATCGGCAACAACGCCGCCGGGTACCTGCTGATCGCGTTCTTCATCTCCTACGCGACCAAGACCCTGAAGATGCCCACCCCGCAGATCCTCCTGGCCACCACCCTGGCGTCCTTTGGCTGGCTGATCTTCACCCTGGTGGGCGGCTGGCTGTCGGACCGGATCGGCCGCGTGAAGACCTTCCTCACCGGCTACGCCATCGTCTTTGCCTGGATGATCCCCATGTTCGCCCTCATCGACACCAAGAACATCCTGCTCTACGGCGTCGCCCTGTTCGTCCTGACCATCGGCCTGGGCCTGTCCTACGGTCCCATGTCGGCCATGTATGCAGAGATGTTCCCCGCCAACGTCAGGTACTCCGGCATCTCCATCGGCTACGCCTTCGGCGCCATCCTGGGCGGCGCCTTCGCGGCCACCATTGCCGAGTCACTGCTGCAGGCCACCAAGTGGACCGGTTCGATCGGCATCTACATCATGGTCCTCTGCGTCATTTCGGCCGTCGGCGTGGTGCTGGCCAAGGAAACCAAGGGCCGCCCGCTGGGCGTCAGCAACCACCACTGATCCCCATCGCCCCCGGACGACGTGGGCAGGACAGCAGGCCCGGACCGCAAGGTCCGGGCCTGCTGTGCTTCGGGGCGGCCTAGTGCGCCAGCAGCCTGACCGCGTCGTCGTCGCTCAACTGCCCAAAGTACCGGTAATAGCTTCCAACAGCCCGGAATCTTCCCGGCAGGTGCAGGCACACCACGGCTTCGCACACCCGCTCAAGCGAGGCTTCGGCGTCGATCGATCCCACGGGAGCTGCCGCCACCACGGCAGCCGCGCCGCCCTCCCGCATGGCTTCGACGGCGGCACGCATCGTGGCGCCCGTGGCCAGGCCGTCATCCACCAGGAGGACGGTCCTGTCCGCCACGTCGATGCCGGTTCCCGGATACAGCTCCACCCGGCGGAGCAGTTCGTCCCGTTCGCGCTTCTCAACGTCATCCAGCCATTCCTGCTGCACGCCGTGGTCAAGGACGCGTTCCAGCAACGGCTTGTTGATCAACCGGACCGTGCGCCCTTGCGCCCAGGCCAGCGCCCCAAAGGCGGTTTCCTCGTGACCCGGAATACCCAGCTTCCGCACCAGGACGGTGCCCAGGGGCAGGCCGAGGGCAGCCGCTGCAGCCGCGGCGACAGGAATACCGCCGCGCGCCAGACCCAGGACCACGGTCTCCGGCTGTTCCCGGAACTGCCCAAGCGCAGCGGCCAGGCGGTGGCCGGCGTCAGTGCGGTCTTCGAAACGCGTACCCATCTGTCCCTCCCGGCAACTGCGGCCTGCCTGCCCCCAGCGTACTGCTGGATGCCCTGGCGGTTTCAGCCCGGGGCCAGGCTTTCCAGCAAGACCCGGGCCCTGCCTAGACGGACAGGAACGAGATCGCGGCCTGCTTGAAGGCCCTGCTGGTGATGGCGTTGGTGTGGTTCCGGCCCGGGAGGACCAGCTGTTCGACCATGGAACCGGCGCCGCGGGCCAGCTCGGCGAGCCTGGGCAGGATCGCGGCGCGTTCGTCCTTGTCGCCCGCCACCAGCAGCATGGGAACATGGGGGACTGCCTCGGCAGGGTCGTAGGGCTCGGCCTTGATGGCCTCCACCAGGGACAGCAGCGCGAAGATGTTGTTGTTCGGCAGCAGCAATGCCATCTTCAGGAGCTGGGCGGTCGATTCGTCCTGGATCGGTGTCCCGTCCGCAAGGTAGTCCTGGGCGGCGATGAGGTCGAATGCAGCAAGGGGGTCGGAGTCGTTGGGGCCGCCGAGCACCAGCCGGTGCACCAGCTCGGGCTGGGTTGCGGCGAACTCCCAGGCGAGCCTGGATCCCAGGGAGTAGCCCACGACGTCCAGCCCGCTGGAAGGGTCGCCGTCCTGCAGGGGGTGGACGCCGGCGTCGAACGCCGCCTGGAGCAGGTCCGCCCTGATCCTGCTGGGGGAGTAGGAGTCACGGTCCTCCGGCGCGCCGCTGCGGCCGTGGCCGGGAAGGTCCACGGTGATGACCCGGCGGCCGGCCTCGAGCAGCGCCGACACCCAGCCGGTGTCCTCCCAATTGAGCTTGGAGGAGGAGGAGAAGCCGTGCAGCAGCAGGACCGGCCGCAGGCCGGCATCGTTTGCGGGCTCATGGACCGCCACATACAGCTGGGGGTCGGTGCCTTCAACGGTGTGCGCGTGCTGCTGTCCGGTGTGCCTGCCGCTCATGGTGTCAGTTCCCCAATCAGGTACGGCGCCTGGGCGGGCCCGGCGCGTCGGTGCGTCTTCCTTGGAAAGGTACGCACCACTCTACCTGTTGGCAGGCTGGTCCCTGCCGGTGAGGCGGGCCCCGGCAGCACACGCCAGCGCGATGCCGGCAACCAGGGCGAAGGTGCTGAAAAGCTGCACCCGGCTGCTCTCCGCGCTGAGGCCGACGGCGAAAATCACCCCAAGGAGGACCAGGCCCAGGATGGTCAGGCCGGGAAAGCCTTTCATCCGCAGCGGAAGCGGGATTCCGTCCCGGTCTGCCCGGCGGCGCAGGATCAACTGGGAGACCAGGGCGCTGCCCCAGACCACCAGGCATGTCGATCCCACCAGCTGGAACAGGGCGGGCAGGATCCGGTCCGGGAACAACAGCTCCAGGACGGTGGCGATGAAGCCGAAGGCCACCGACACCGCCACTGCGGCCAGGGGCACGGCGGCGCCGTTGAGGCGGGTCAGGATGCGCGGCGCTTCACCGCGCTGCGCCAGGGAGTACACCATGCGGGACGCGCCATAGAGGTTGGCGTTCAGTGCCGAGAGAAGTGCGACGACGGCCACCAGGGTGATTGCGGTGGACGCACCGGGGATCCGGGCCGCATCCAGCACCCCGGCGAAGGGCGAGGCCAGGCTGCTGGACGTGGCGGGGAGGACGGCGGCGATGACGAAGACAGAGCCGATGTAGAACACCAGGATGCGCCACACCACGGTCCGGATGGCCTTGCCCACGCTGCGTTCCGGGTCCTCGGTTTCGGCCGCGGCCACCGAGACGATTTCCGTTCCGCCGAATGCGAAGATCACCACGAACAGGGCCGCCGCAACGCCGCCCAGACCCTGGGGAGCAAAGTTGCCGGTAAGGTTTCCGGCTCCCGGGGAGTCGACGCCGGGCAGCAGCCCCAGGAGCAAAGCGGCCCCCACTGCAAGGAACAGCACGATGACGGCCACCTTGAGGATGGCGAACCAGAACTCGAACTCACCGAAGTTCCGGACACCGGCCAGGTTGATGCCGGTAAACACCACCATGAACAGCAGCGCCAGCGCCCAGACCGGGATCATGGGCCAGACGGAGAACAGCAGCCCGGCGGCGCCCAGTGCCTCGGCTGCGATCACCACCACCAGCTGCAGCCACCACAGCCATCCGATGGTGGCCCCGGCCGTACGGCCCATGGCCCGCCCGGCGTAAACGGAAAAGGCGCCGCTGTTCGGGTTGGCGGCCGCCATTTCGCCCAAGGCCCACATCACCAGGATGATCAGCGTGCCGGCCACCAGGTAGGAGATGAGGACTGCCGGTCCGGCGGCCTGGACCCCGGCACCCGATCCCAGGAACAAGCCTGCGCCGATGGCACTGCCCAGCCCCATCATGGTGAGCTGGCGCGGCTTCATGCTGTGGCTTGCCGGCGTCTTGGGCGGGGCTGCGGCGGACATGGTCCGGCCAGACTTCATCGTCATTGGGATGGTGCACCTTCTGGGGCTGGTTCGACAGTCCGGTCCGGATGGTCCGGGGGTCCTTGTGGGACCTTTTGAATTTACCGGCTTCGAGGAGCCGCCCAAAAACGGCAGGAAGAACCGCCAGGGGAGAAGGGCGGGCGCGCCCTGGACCCTGGACCGTTCCGGCGTCCCCAGGCGGCAGCAGAAACATTTCCCTTTCCTGCGCCGCTGGTCGTAGAATTAGTTTTGGTCAGATTGACCATAACTCTGAAGAACCGCCGCATCCGGAGATGGGCACGACGAGAGGCGGTGGAACGTGTACTACAGCTCGGCAAACGTGTCTGAGCGGCAGGCCGCGCCGCCGTCGCTGGCCATTTCCACGGTGATCTTCGCCCTGCGGCCCAGTGAAACGTCGGGCCGTCCCACGCTGTGGCTGCCCCTGGTGCGGCGCATCCGTGAGCCCTTCAAGGGGCTGTGGGCACTGCCGGGCGGCCCCCTCAGCCATGAGGAGTCGCTCCAGGACGCCGCGGCCAGGAACCTGCGGGAAACCACAGGCCTGGCGCCCCGCTACCTTGAGCAGCTGTACGCCTTCGGCGGCCTGCACCGCTCACCCACGCAGCGCGTGGTCTCCATCGTGTACTGGGCCCTGGTCCAGCCCACGGAGGCTGCGCTCGCCGACGAATCCGAGAACGTGCGGTGGTTCCGCGCGGACCGCCTGGGCGGGCTGGCCTTCGACCACAACGCGATCGTTGACTACGCCCTCGGGCGACTGCGCAACAAGCTGGCCTACGGCTCAGTGGCGTACCACCTGCTGGGCGAGTACTTCACCCTGGCCCAGGTCCGCGAAGTCTACGAAGCTGTCCTGGACCGCGAACTGGATCCCGCCAACTTCCGCCGGCAACTCAAATCCACCCCGGAAATCGAAGAAACCGGGGAATACCTCCAAGGCGGGAAACACCGTCCGCCACGCCTCTACCGCTACACCGGCCGGCCAGGCCTTGACCCAGACAACAGGAGCACACCATGAGCAGCGTCAACACGGCAATCCAGCTGATCACGCGCGAACAGGCCGAAAAAGGCGCAGCCGAACGCAGCACCTGCAGCCCGGCACTGGCGAGCGGACCCTGGGACTACGACCTGGCCGAGGCGCTGGCGGGTGTCCCCGCCTACGGCCCGGGTGCATCCAGCGCCGACCCCGCCCCCGCCACCACCCCGCGCCAAGGCCAGCTCCCCGAGGAATACAAGCGGGCCAGCGACGCCGAACTCGGCGAACGGATCAAAGCCGCCAAAGCCGAACTGGGCGAACGCGCCGTCATCCTGGGCCACTTCTACCAGCGCGACGAGGTGATCCAGTACGCCGACTTCGTGGGTGACTCCTTCCAGCTCGCCAACGCGGCACTCACCAGGCCGGAGGCCGAGGCGATCGTCTTCTGCGGGGTCCATTTCATGGCCGAAACGGCGGACATTCTCTCCACCCCGGAGCAGGCGGTCATCCTGCCCAACCTCGCCGCCGGCTGCTCCATGGCCGACATGGCGGACGCGGACTCCGTGGAGGAATGCTGGGAGCAGCTGGCGGAGATCTTCGGCACCGAGCCCGACGCCGACGGCCGGGTTCCGGTCATCCCCGTCACCTACATGAATTCCTCCGCAGCCCTGAAGGCTTTCTGCGGCGAGCACGGCGGCATCGTCTGCACCTCCTCCAACGCCAGGACCGTCCTGGAGTGGGCGTTCCAGCGCGGCCAGCGGGTGCTGTTCTTCCCCGACCAGCACCTCGGCCGCAACACCGCCAAGGCCCTGGGCGTACCGCTTGGGCAGATGCCCATGTGGAACCCGCGCAAGGACCTCGGCGGCAACGACGAACAGGCACTGCTCGACTCCCGGGTGATCCTCTGGCACGGGTTCTGCTCCGTGCACAAGCGCTTCAACGTGGCCCAGATCGAGAAGGCCCGCGCCGATTTCCCCGGCGTGCAGGTGATCGTGCACCCCGAATGCCCCATGGAAGTGGTGGACGCCGCCGATTCCGCCGGCTCCACCGACTTCATCAAGAAAGCCATCGCCGCAGCCACCGAGCCCACCACGTTCGCCATCGGCACCGAAATCAACATGGTGAACCGGCTCGCCGCCGAATACCCGCAGCGCACCATCTTCTGCCTGGACCCGGTGATCTGCCCCTGCTCCACGATGTACCGCATCCACCCCGGTTACCTTGCCTGGGTGCTGGAGGAACTGGTGGCCGGCCGCATCGTCAACCGCATCACGGTGGCTGACGATGTACAGGCCAACGCCAGGACGGCGCTCGAGCGCATGCTCGCTGCGAGGCCCTGATGCGCCGCGGGCCCGACGCACCCGCCCGCCGGCTCGCCGTCGTCGGAAGCGGCATCGCGGGACTTTACGCCGCCCTGCTTGCCGCAGATGCCGGCGCCGACGTGGTGCTGGTGACCAAAGGCGCACTGGAGCACAGCAACACCTGGTACGCGCAGGGCGGCATCTCCGCCGTGCTCGCCGAACCTGCGCCGGGGGACACCGTTGCCGCGCACATCGCGGACACGCTCCGGGCAGGGGCGGGGCACTGCAACGAGGACGCCGTCCGGCTGATGTGCACGCAGGCACGGCAGGACATCGCCGGCCTCCAGCGCTACGGGGTGGCGTTTGACGCGGGGCCAGCGGAAGCGGGCCACGGTGACGCAAGGCACGACGGCGGCCCGGCCCTTGGGCTCGAGGCAGCACACAGTGCCCCGCGCATCCTGCACGCAGGAGGGGACGCCACGGGCGCGCGCGTCGCCGGTGCACTGATCCAGGCGGTCCTGTCCCTGCGGGACGCGGGTAAGCTGACGCTCCTCACGGAAGCCCACGTCACAGCCCTCACCACCCGCGACGGGAATGTGAGCGGGGTCGAATACCACCAGGACGGCCGCAACCTCAGCCTGGACGTGGACGCCGTCCTGCTCGCCACCGGAGGAGCCGGCCAGTTGTTCGCCCAAACCACCAACCCCGCCGTGGCCACCGCCGACGGCCTGGCGCTCGCCGTCCGCGCCGGCGCAGCCACGGCAGACCTCGAATTCTTCCAGTTCCACCCCACCTGCCTGGTCAGCTCCGCCACCGCCCACCCCGGACGCCTGGACGGACCCCTGCTGATCTCCGAAGCCGTCCGCGGCGAAGGCGCCGTCCTGCTCGACTCCAACGGCCGGCGCTTCATGAAGGCCTACCACCCAGACGCCGAACTGGCACCCCGCGATGTCGTCTCACGCAGCATCGCCCTCCACCTCGCCAAACTCGGTGACCCCAACGGCCACGTCTACCTCGACGCCCGCGCCATCGAACAGGCCAGGGGCAACGGGTTCCTCCAACAGCGGTTCCCCACCCTCACCCGCAAGACCCTCGACGCCGGTATCGACTGGACCCGCGAACTGGTCCCCGTCGCACCCGCCGCCCACTACTGGATGGGCGGCGTAACCACCGACCTCCACGCCCGCACCACCGTCCCCGGGCTCTACGCAGCCGGTGAAGTTGCGTGCACCGGCGTCCAAGGGGCAAACCGGCTGGCCAGCAACTCCCTCCTCGAGGGACTCGTATTCGGCCGCCGCGCTGTTGAATGTTTCCTGGGGGGCAGCTCCGCAAGTCCCTCGGCGCCTGCACTCGCGCCTCGCACCGGCGGTCGCCTCGCAAGCTCGGCGGCCAGTGCGGACGCTCACGCAACAACGGCGCTTTCGGGACCTCCGAAGCTGCCCCACCCATCCACCGCCACGCCGCCGAACCCCAGCGTGTGGAGAACGCACCGGAGTCCTGAACCCTTTGATACACCTGAGCACTTCTCCCGGGACGCTCTTCGTCGACTGATGACTGCCAATGCCGGGGTTTTGCGGTCCGGGGAATTGTTGGCTGAGGCTGCTTCCACTCTTGACCGGTGGGCCGCCGTCGTCCGTCCCCATGCTGACTCGCCCTCTGCCGGCCCTGCCGTGCTTGAGGACCGGAACCTGCTGCTGGCCGCCCAGTTGCTCGTCGACGGCGCCCTCGGCCGCCGCGAATCCCTCGGGGCGCACTACCGCAGTGATGATCCCGCAGACCCTGAAACCACTTACCCCCCGCGCCCGAAAGCGAGCCTGCTCCATGACTGAACCCGCCGTGATCGACCAGGCAGCCACCCTGCGCCCCGCACTGGACCTCACCCTTCCCGCGGCACCGGTCAGGGAGATCCTGGAACGGGCCTTCGCCGAGGATGCACCCTCCGGTGACATCACCTCGCAACTGCTCATTCCCGCCTCGGCCCGCGCCACGGCCGTCCTCAATGCCCGGGTGGCCGGGGTCCTCAGCGGCGCAACAGTGTTCCGCGACGCGATGCAGCTGGTGGATCCCGCCACCCAGGTGGAGCTGCTCGTGGCGGACGGGGAAGCGTTCGACGCCGGCACGCACCTTGCGAGGGTCACCGGCAGCGCCCGTTCGGTGCTGATGGCAGAACGCGTGGCGCTCAACCTGGTCCAGCGGATGTCCGCCATCGCCACCAAGACCGCCGCGTTCGTCCGGCTCGCCGAGGGGACCCGGGCGCGCATCACCGACACGCGCAAGACCACACCGGGCCTGCGCGTCCTGGAACGGTTCGCCGTACGGTGCGGCGGCGGCGCAAACCACCGGTACAGCCTGTCCGACGCGGTGCTGGCCAAGGACAACCACCTGGCCGTGATGACCGGGGGAGACCCGGCAAAGCTCACCGGGCTCCTGCTGGCCGCCAAGGCCCAGCTGGGGCACACCACCCACTTTGAAGTGGAAGTGGACAGCATGGAGCAGATCGGGCCCGTGCTGGCCGCCGGCGTGGACACCATCATGCTGGACAACTTCACGGTTGAGGAGCTGAAGGCCGGCGTGGCCCTCGTGGCCGGTCGCGCCCGCGTGGAAGCAAGCGGCAACGTCAACCCCGGCACCGTCGCGGCGATTGCCGCCACAGGGGTGGACGTCATCTCCGTGGGGGCACTGACGCACACCGTGGGCGCACTGGACCTGGGCCTCGACGTCGAACTGACCGCCCGGTGAGCACGCCGTGATCTTCCTCGACGCCGCCGCCACCACCCCCGTCCGCCGCGAAGTGCTGGACGCCATGTGGCCTTACCTCACCGGCTCCTTCGGGAACCCCTCCAGCCACCACACCCTTGGTGAGGCGGCAGCTGCGGCGCTCGCGGGGGCGCGGGCAGCGGTGGCCGGCGTCCTTGGCTGCCGGCAGGGCGAGGTCGTGTTCACTTCCGGGGGAACGGAAGCGGACAACCTGGCCGTCAAGGGCATTGCCCTGGCCCGGCAGGCGGCAAACCCGCATTGGAACCGGGTGGTGATCAGCGCCGTCGAACATCCGGCCGTGGAGGAATCCGCGCGCTACCTGGAGCGTTTCCACGGCTTCGTGGTGGACGTGGTGCCGGTCGACGCAACCGGCCAGGTCACCCCTGATGCGCTGGCCGGGGTGCTGTGCCCGGAGACCGCGCTGGTCAGCATCATGTACGCCAACAATGAGGTGGGCACCGTCCAGCCCATCGCCGCGCTCGCAGAACTCGCCCACCACCACGGAATCCCCTTCCATACGGATGCCGTCCAGGCCGCCGGATGGCTGCCGCTGGACACCAAGGCCCTGGGCGTGGACGCCATGAGCATCTCCGGGCACAAGCTGGGGGCGCCCAAAGGCTGCGGCCTGCTCTTCGTCCGGAGCCGTACGCGGCTGGAACCGGTCATTCACGGCGGCGGCCAGGAAAGGGGCCGCCGCTCGGGGACGGAAAACGTGGCCGGGGCGGTGGGGCTGGCCACGGCCCTCACGCTCGCCCACGGCCGGCAGGCCTGCCAGCAGCCAAGGGTGGCCGCCTTGCGGGACCGTTTCATCGCCGCCGTGCTGGCCGCGGTGCCGGACGCTGTCCTGACCGGCCACCCCTCCGAACGGCTGCCGTCCGTAGCATCATTCTGCTTCCCCGGAACCAGCGGCGAGTCTGTGCTGCTGGAGCTGGAACGGAGCGGCGTGGTCTGCTCCAGCGGTTCGGCCTGCGCTGCCGGCTCGGATGCGCCGTCGCCCGTGCTTACCGCGCTGGGAATTTCCGCCGAAGTGGCGCAGACAGCGGTCCGGTTCAGTTTCGACGCATCGGTAACCCGGGAGGAACTGGACGTGGCTGCGGACGCGGTGCGGGCCGCCGTCGCCAGTGTCAAGAACCTGGGCGCGGGCAAAGGCCGCTGACCGTCGCAGCCTGGTCAGCGGTGCCGCGCGCGGCGGAAAATCCAGTGCCGCAGCATGCTGAAGCGCACCGCCGTGGCCAGGAAGCCGGACAACGTGGTGGCCAGCAGTTCGTCCGCCACGGTGGCCTCCGGATTGAACCAGTGCAGCACACCCAGGCTGCTGCCGGTGATCACCAGGGCCACGGCGATCACCACCAGGCCGTTGAGGTGGTCACGGGTGCGGCGCTGCTGGCCTGCAATCTTGAACGTCAGCCGGCGGTTCAAGGCAGTGTTCAAGAGCGACGTGAGGACCAGCGCCACCGCGTTGGCCAGCTGGGCGCCAAGCCATGGCCGCAGCAGCGCGTAGAGGCACAGTGATGCAGCGGTGCAGATGACGCCGACACCGGAGAAGCGGAGCAACTGCCGGATGACCGGATAGCGCAGGACTCCCCGGTAATGCCTGGTGGCAGGCAGGCGCCGGGTGCTGGTCTCCGGTACTGCTGGTGCGGACAGTCCCTCCCTCATCCGGCGGCACCGGCAGGACGGTCAGCGCCGCGGGCAGGGGGCAAGCAGGAGATGCGCACAGGGCGCCCAGGACGAACCGCCATCCGTCAGTACAGCTCGCCCACGGGAATTTCCACTGCCAGCCGGTTGGAGGGCCCGGGCAGCGGGCAGGCCCAGGCCTCGTTGTAGGCGCAGGAGGGGTTGTAGGCGAAATTGAAATCCAGGACGAACATGGCGCCCGGGCCGGTGCCGGCTACGCCGTGGAAGGCGCCCTTGATGGTGTCGATCAGGTAGCGACCCGCCCCGTAGGTGCCGCCGGGCTGGCCTGCCGTGGCATCGCGGAACGGAACGAAGATCCCGCCGCCGTACCCGTGGAGCTTCCACACCGCGAGCTGGCCCATTTCGGGCAAATCGAAGGTGCCCAGCCGGACAAAGTGCACCACGCCGTCGGTCCCGGTGTCGACGCTCATCTCGCGGCCGGCACCCTCTTTGGTCAAGGGCACGTGGAACCGGTAGATGGGATCGTAGTCGGCGGTCTTCAGCCCGGAGAAGCGCGCCTTGCCCGCGGCGGTCAGCGCAGAAGCCGGGTGGGTGGCGAACATCATGTCACGCTGGTGGCGCCAGTACGAGTGTGCCTCGGACGGGCTTTCAACCGAGAGCCGGCGGACGGTGTCGTAGAGCGCAAAGGTCCTCAGCCGCCAGTCGGCGATATCCAAGGCGGAGATGTCCGCCGGGTTGTCTTCGGCTGCGCCGTGCTGCTCTTCCGCCATAACCCCCAGCCTAGTCCCCGGGCAGCGTGGCAGCCGTCCGACGGCGACACGCCGGGTATGTGCCCGGGGGAACGGATGGCCGGCGCCCGGCAGAGGGGGCCACGGAACACCGTTCCCAAGCGCAGGAAACACCGCCGTGCCGGCCCGGAGAGGAGCCGTGCCGCTATTAGGCTGGCTTCCATGACAGGCAAGGAAGTATTGAGCGCTCTTCCCCGGATGTCACTGGTGGCCGCCGTGGTCCTGCTGACGGGTTGCTCCGGATCACCGGCCGGCCCGGGATGGACGGCACAGCCGGCAACCTCCGGGGCAGCAATCTCCGGATCTGCAGCGCCCGGGCCAACATCCGGAACGGCGTCGGCGTCACCGGACGCCGGCGGCACCGTCCCGGCCCCTGCCTCCGCAACTGCCGGCGAGCCGCAGGGGGCGGCCACCGCCGCCTCCTGGAAGACATACTCGGATCCTGCCAGGACGGTGAGCTTCGACCTGCCGGCGGACTGGATCGCGCAGTCGGTGGCGCCCGAGGAAGGCGTGCTTCCCGGTGGGCTGAAGATTGAGGTGAAGAAGCCCGACGGAACCTTCGTCGCCGCGCTCCGGACCGGACTGCCGCCGTCGAACGTTGACTGTCCCGACAACGCACGGCACCCGTACACCGTGATCAGCAGCGTGCCTTTTGAGCTCTCCGTCCCGGGCGGGGAGGGAACCATCCCGCCGCGGATGGTCTACCGGGTGATCCAGGGGTACCGCTACTTCGGTTCCTACGGCATCACCAACCTGGTGGGCGGAACAGACGGGCAGGCGTGCGGGCTGCGCAACGTGGTTCGTGGTCCGGCCGGCAAGGGGGACTACTCGTTCGGCGACCTGGTGACCCTCAAAGCCTTTGCGCCGGATGAGAAAGTGGCACCGGCGAAGGCCTTCGACACCCTTGGCCAGGCCGCCCAGTACGTCAACGAAAGCGCTGACTTCGCCAACGTGCAGCGGATGCTAATGTCGCTGAAGGTCAAAAACTAGTCCCGCTGCCGGCACTCACAAGTGCGGGGTGTGCGACTTACCTTCCCCCCAACACCCCCGGAGAGACATGGAACGCTCTGTTTCCGCACGCCTGGCCTTCAGGACCATCGCCAACACCAAGGTGGCCATGGCCATCGCCGTAGCACGGAACAGCGGCTACTCATCCTTCACGGAGTCCCTCTCCGTCACTGCCGGCGGGGCCGAGGTTCCACTCACGGAAGTTTCCGACCACCACGGCGGCCGGTTCCACTACATGGAGTTTGCCCAACCCACCGACGTCAGCGTGGACTATTCCGCCACGGTGACGGGCCGCGCCGTTCCGGAAGACGCCACCCTGGCCGAGCGGATCCGCTACGTCCGCCCCAGCCGGTATGCCGAGTCGGACCGGCTGCTGCCCACGGCCTATGCCGAGTTCGAAGGGGTCCAGGGAGCGGACCTGGTGCGCGCCGTCCGCGACTGGGTCAACGGTGAACTGCGGTACATCAGCGGCTCCTCCCGCGGCACGGACGGTGCCGTGGAGACCCTCCTCAGCAGGCGCGGCGTGTGCCGGGACTTTGCGCACCTGGCCATCGCGCTGCTCCGCTCCAAGGACATCCCGGCCCGGCTGGCGGCCGTCTACGCACCGGGCCTGAGCCCGATGGATTTCCACGCCGTGGCGGAAGCCTACGTGGAGGGGGCCTGGCACGTCATCGACCCCACGGGGCTCGCGCCGCGGGAGTCGATGCTGCGCATTACCGCCGGCCGCGACTCATCAGACACGGCGTTCCTTTCCACGGTGGGTGGAAGCCTGGTGTTGAACCAGCTGCGCGTCACGGCCGTGGTTGACGGGGACCTGCCCGGCGAGGATCCCTCCCGGCTGGTGGCGCTCGGCTGACTGTCCACCCTGGCTGTCCACCCGGCACGGGCCGTCCTGTTCGGCCGGCCCGTGCGGCCGCCGGGAAGCCGCCTGCTACCGCGGAAGGGGACCCAGCGAACTTCGCAGCTTGTCCGTGAGCCGCTTCAGTTCCTTCTGCTCCGCGGCCGTCAGGGCGGGACCCACCAGCGCGGAAATGTCCCGGACGTGCTCGCGGCCGATTTCCTTCTGCAGCTCCCGCCCCTCGTCGGTCAGCTTCAGCAGGATGCCGCGGCCGTCCTCGGGGGCCGGCATTCTGGCCACAAGCCCCCGCTTTTCGAGCCGCTCCACCAGCCTGCTCAGGCTGGACTGGCTCAACAGCACGTTGTCGTTGAGCTCGTTGAGCCGCAGCCAGCCGGACGGGCACCGGGAGAGCGTGAACAGGACGTCGTATTCGTTGACCGCCAGCTTCCGGAAAGCCCGCCCGGACTGCAGCTTGCGCATCACCGCTACCTGGGCGCGGAACAGGGACTCCCAGGTTTCGGCTGCCAGCCGCACCGGAGATTCCGTTCCTCCCGCAGCCATCACGCCTCCGCGGTGGCTTTGTCGGCGTCCTGCGATGCCAGCAGGGCGGCGACACGGCCGGCGTGGGTGGGCGGCTCGGGAACGTGCGCTGGCTTGAGGGCCGCGTACTCCTTGCGGAGCACGGGCAGGACTTCCTCGCCGAACAGGTCCAGCTGCTCCAGGACGGTCTTCAGCGGCAGGCCGGCATGGTCGATCAGGAACAGCTGGCGCTGGTAGTCGCCGAAGTGCTCGCGGAAGGTCAGGGTCTTCTCGATGACTTCCTGCGGGCTGCCCACGGTCAGCGGGGTCTGGGAGGTGAAGTCCTCCAGGGACGGTCCGTGGCCGTACACGGGGGCGTTGTCGAAGTATGGGCGGAATTCGTTTACCGCCTCCTGGGAGTTCTTCCGCATGAAGAACTGGCCGCCGAGCCCGACGATCGCCTGGTCCGCCTTGCCGTGTCCGTAGTGCTCGTACCGCTCGCGGTAGAGGCCGATCAGCTGCTGGTAGTGCTCCTTGGGCCATAAGATGTTGTTGGCGAAGAAGCCGTCGCCGAAGTACGCGGCCACCTCCGCGATCTGCGGGGTACGGATGGAGCCGTGCCACACGAAGGGGGCCACGCCGTCGAGCGGCCGGGGCGTGGAGGTGAAGTTCTGCAGCGGGGTGCGGAACTTGCCGGACCAGTTGACGGTGTCCTCGTCCCACAGCTTGCGCAGGAGGCTGTAGTTCTCGATGGCCAGCTCCACGCCGTCCTGGATGTTCTTGCCGAACCACGGGTACACCGGGGCGGTGTTGCCGCGGCCCAGGACCAGGTCCACGCGCCCGTCGGACAGGTGCTGGAGCATGGCGAAGTCCTCGGCGATCTTCACCGGGTCATTGGTGGTGATCAGCGTGGTGGCCGTGGAGAGGATGATCCGTTCCGTCTGGGCTGCAATGTACGCGAGGGTGGTGGTGGGTGAGGAGGAGAAGAAGGGCCGGTTGTGGTGCTCGCCCAGGGCGTAGACATCCATGCCGATTTCCTCGACCTTTTTGGCGATGGCCACCGAGGCCTTGATGCGTTCGTGCTCGGTGGGGGTGCGGCCCGTGGTGGGGTCCGTGGTGATGTCGCTGACGCTGAAAACACCGATCTGCATGGCGTGCCTTTCCGTTCCTGGACTTGCTGGGCTTGGCTCCAGTGTAAACCAATTTAGATGCATTTGCATCTATCGCCGGATACAACGCAGCCACGCCGGAAATATTCCGCCGTTTAGTCTGCGCCGGGAGCGGCTCGCCGGCCGCTGACCTTGGGGACCTGGCCGGTGGTCCAGTCCCTGAATTCGGCGTCGAGGTCGGCACCCGGTCCCATTTCGGGGCGGGCCTGCAGGTCGCGCAGGAGTGCCTTTTTCTCGCGCCGTCCCTCCACCAGCCGGTACAGCACCGGGACCAGGATCAGGGTCAGTGCGGTGGAGGACACCAGCCCGCCGATCACCACCACGGCCAGCGGCTGCGAGATGAACCCGCCGCCGCCCGTGATGCCCAGGGCCATCGGCGTCAGGGCGAAGACCGTGGCAAGTGCCGTCATCAGGATGGGGCGGAGGCGCTGGCGTGCGCCGTTGGTGATGGCGTCCGCCACGTTCATGCCGGGCCTGCCGTCGCGCGGCTGCCGGTACTGGTTGATCAGGTCGATCAGCACGATGGCGTTGGTAACCACGATGCCCACCAGCATCAGCATGCCGATGAGCGACGGCAGGCCCAGGGGCACTCCGGTGAGCAGCAGCAGGGCCACCGCGCCGGTCGCTGCGAACGGAACCGAGACCAGCAGGATCAGCGGCTGGACGAGCGACTTGAAGGTGGCCACCATGATCACGTAGACAATGGCGATGGCTGCCAGCAGGGCCAGGCCCAGCTGCCGGAACGATTCTGCCTGCTGGGTGGTGGCGCCGCCGATCGCCGCGGTGACGCCGGCGGGCAGCTGGACGTCCGCCAGGCGCTTCTGGACTTCCGTGTTCACCGCGCCCAGGTTGGAGCCCGACGGCGTGATGGACACCTTGGCGGTCCGCTCGCCATTGCTGGCGGTGATGGAGACGGGGACGTCCACCTGCTCCACGGACGCGATGCTTCCCAGCGTTACAGGCCGGCCGCCTGCGGGCAGCGGGATGTTCCGGACGGCGTCGATGCTGGTGAACTTGGTGCCCTGGCCGATGCGGACGGGGAAATCGTTGGTATTGATCCGGACCGTGCCCGCAGGGATGGGGCTGATGGTCGTTGCCAAGACCCCGGCCACCTGCTGCTCGTTCAGGCCGGCGGCGACGGCTTTGGCCCTGTCCACCTTGACCTGCACCACAGGGTTGCTGGCGGCCAGGTTGCTGGCAACTTCGCTGGTGCCGGGCACGCCCGTCATGGCCGCGACCATGGTGTCGCTGGCGGCCTGCAGGTCGGCGCTGCTGGCAGCCTTCAGCGTGATGTCCACGGTGGATGACGTGCCGAAGCCGCCCTGCTGGGTGCCCACCGATACCTTGCCCGAGTCGGGCACCTTCGCAAGCTCTGAGCGAACTGTCTCCTGGAGGCGCTCCTGGTTGGCCTTTTCGTCCGTCACCACGGTGAAGGTGGAGTTGGAGGATCCGGTCGAGGTGAGCGCGGCGAAGCCGGCCTGGGCGTTGCCGGAGGTCACCTGGACGTCCTTGATGCCGTCAATGCCCCGCAGCACCTCTTCGAGGCGGATGGCGGCGGCGCTGGTGTCGGCCAGGCTGGTCCCGGCCGGCAGCACCTGCCGTACGGTCAGGCTGTTCTGTCCCGAGTTTCCCAGGAGGTTCGTGGCAAGCAGTGGTGTCATGGCACCGGTGGCACCGAGCACCAGGACCGCGGCAACCAGGGTGATGACGGGGTGCTTCTGCGTGGACCGGAGGATGGGCAGGTAGCCGCGCTGCAGGCGGCTTCGCTGTTCGGCTTCGTGGGCCTTCGCTTTCGCCTCCTCGGCGATCCGCCGGGCCTCGGGGGAGCCGGCGGGCGCCCTGCCCGCCGCGCCCTTGGGGTTTTTTAGGAACCAGTAGGCGAGCACGGGGACGATGGTCAGCGACACCAGCAGCGACGCCAGCAGTGCCATGGTCACGGTCAAAGCGAATGGCCGGAAGAGTTCGCCGGCCAGTTCGCCGACGAAGGCGATGGGCAGGAACACCGCCACCGTGGTCAGGGTGGAGGCGGTGATGGCGCCGGCCACCTCCCTGATGGCGGTGAGGATCGCCGTCGACTTTTCCTCACCGTAGCTGAGGTGCCGCTTGATGTTTTCGATGACAACGATGGAGTCGTCCACCACGCGCCCGATCGCGATGGTGAGCGCGCCGAGCGTCAGGATGTTCAGCGAGTAGCCGGTGGCCGACAGGCCGATGAACGTGATCAGCAGGGACAGCGGAATGGACACCGCTGTGACCAGCGTGGAGCGGGCGGACATCAGGAAGAGCAGGATGATGGCGACGGCGAAGCCCAGTCCCAGCAGGCCTTCCGTGGTGAGGTCCTTGATGGACTTTTCGATGAAGGGTGCCTGGTCGAAGACCGGCGTGAACCTGGCGTTGGAGCCCAGTTCCGCCTCCAGGCCCTTCAGCGAGTCCCGCACCGCATGGGAGATGCCCACCGTGTCGCCCTCGGGTTTCTTGGTCACGGAGATGGCAAGGGTTTCGGCGCCGTTGGTGCGGGTGATGGAGGTGCGTTCGTCATCCTTGAGGGAAACATCGGCAACGGAGCCGATTGTTGCCCCATTCCTGGCACCTGCCAGCGGGAGTGCCTTGATGGCGTCCAGGGAGTCCACCGGGCTGCCAATCTGAAGCGACAGCGTCTTGCCCTGCTCCTGGAGCGTCCCGGCGGGGACCAGCGCGCCGTTATTGGACAGCGCGTCCCGGATGGAGGTGACACCTGTACCCGCCGCTGCCATGGCGTCGGCCCTGGGAAGGATCTCGATGTGCTGGGATGCGCCGCCGGTGACATCGGCGCTGCGGACGCCGTCGATCTTCTGCAGCCGGGGAACGCTCAGGCGCTGCAGGTCGGCATTCAGCTCGCTGAGCGTCTTGTCCGAGGAGACGGCGAGGAAGACGATGGGGAAGTCGCTGATGCTTCCGGCAATGGCCTGCGGCTGGACATCGCTGGGCAGGGACCGCTTGGCATTGGAGATGGCCCGGTCGATCTGGTTCCTGGCCCGGTCCAGGTTCGACCCGTACGTGAACACCATGGTGATCTGGGAGACGCCGGTGCGTGACGTGGAGGAGGTGGATTCCAGCCCCTCCACGCCGTTCAGCGCCTTCTCAAGCGGGCCGCTGACCTGCTTGTCCACCACTTCCGGCGACGCGCCCGGCATGGAGCTGAGCACCGTGATCTGCGGGAACTCAATGGAAGGGATGAGTTCCTGCTTCAGCGATGACATGGTGATCACGCCGAAGACCGAGGCGAACACGGTGATCAGTGCGATCAGGGCCCGGTTTGCCAGGGAAAGGTGCGCCAGCCGGAACATGGGTGGTCTCCTGGGGGTCTAAGTGACTGGTACATGCCCTGGGGGTGCCAGCCGCTGGCCCCGCAGGGTCAGTGGCTGGCGGAAACGCTCTCCAGCTGGAGGGACGCGGCCGTTGCCCGTTCCAGCTCCGCGGCAAGGTTCGGATTCTCATCCAGCTTCACCCCGTAGCCGGGCATCATGTCCTTGAGCTTGCCCTGCCAGCCCTTGAAGTTCTTGGGGAACGTCTTCTGCAGCAGTTCGATCATGATGGGGACAGCGGTTGAGGCTCCGGGCGACGCGCCCAGGAGCGCACCGATGGAGCCGTCGCGGCCGGCAATCACCTCGGTACCGAACTGAAGGATGCCGCCCTTTTGCGGGTCTTTCTTGATGATCTGTACACGCTGGCCGGCGGTGATGAGTTCCCAGTCCCCGCCCTTTGCCTCGGGGTAGTACTCGCGCAGTGCCTCAACCTTCTGGTCGTGCCGCTTGACCACTTCCTTGACGAGGTACGCGGTGAGGTCCATGTTGTCCTTGGCCACGGCCAGCATCGGGATGATGTTCCCGGGCCGGATGGACAGCGGCAGGTCCAGGTAGGAGCCGTTCTTCAGGAAGTTGGTGGAGAAGCCGGCGTACGGACCGAACAGGAGCGAACGCTTCCCGTTGACGTAGCGGGTGTCCAGGTGCGGAACAGACATGGGGGGAGCGCCCACGGAGGCCTGGCCGTAGACCTTGGCACTGTGCTGGGCCGCGATGGCCTCGTCCGTGCAGCGGAAGAACTGGCCGGAGACGGGGAAGCCGCCATAGCCCTTGCTTTCGGGGATGCCGGAGGCCTGCAGCAGGTGCAGGGCCCCGCCGCCGGCTCCGACGAAGACGAACTTGGCGTGGATCTTGCCGTGTTCCCCGGACTTGGGGTACTTCAGCGTCAGGTCCCAGCCGCCGTCGGAGGCGCGGGAGATCCCGGTGACGTCGTGGTTGTAGTTGATTTCGACGCCGTTGTGCCCAAGGTAGGTCACCAGCTCGCGCGTGAGTGCCCCGAAGTCGACGTCGGTGCCCTCGGCCGCGCGGGTGGCGGCGATGCGCTGCTGGGGGTCGCGTCCCTTGACGATCAGTGGCGCCCACTTGGCGATCTGCGCGTGGTCCTCGGAGTACTCCATGCTGCGGAACAGGGGGTGCGGCTTCAGCGCCTCGTAGCGGGTCTTCAGGAACCGGGTGTGGTCCTCGCCGATCACGAAGCTCATGTGCGGGACAGTGTTGATGAAGCCCTTGGGCGAACCGATCAGGTTGTTGTCCACCAAGTGGGACCAGAACTGGCGGGAGAGCTGGAACTGTTCGTTGATGAGCAGTGCCTTGCCGGGGTTGACCGAGCCGTCTTTGGCTGCGGGGGAGTAGTTGAGTTCGCAGAGGGCGGCGTGGCCCGTGCCCGCGTTGTTCCAGGGGTCCGAGCTTTCGAGGCCCGGCTGGTCCAGCCGTTCGAACAGGGAGATGGTCCAGTCCGGCTCCAGCTGCTTGAGGAATGCCCCCAGGGTGGCGCTCATGATGCCGCCGCCTATCAGGACAACGTCGGCGTGTGGGGTCTTGGAAATGAAGGTCACGATCAGTCTCCGATTGCAGCGGCTCTGGCTGTCACAGAATATCCCCGCGCGGCCCGCATACTGAAATTGGCCGGGCCCGTCAAGGCTTTAGCTGGACCTTCGTGAAAACTTCGTTTAAGACCGGCGATGCAGGGTAGCTCAGCACCCGGTCTGACAGGGCAAGCGCGGAGATGGGGAAGGCGATGGGGACTGCCGGCACGGTCGCGGCGATCTGGGCATTGATGGTGTGATAAAGCTCATCCCGTTCCTTGCCGTCAGGCAGTCCCCGTGCCCGGTTGATCTTCGAGAACACCTGGGGATCCTGGTAGCCGAACTCGCCGTTCTTCTCTCCGAAGAGAGGGCCGACGAAGTTGTCCGCGTCCGAGTACGAGCCGTTCCAGCCGAGGATGTGCAGCGCGTGGTCGCCGGCGGACTGGACCTTCTGGAGGTAGCCGTCCGACCAGTCCACGGGGACAGGACGGATATTGAAGCCGACGGCGGTGAGCTGGCGGCTGAGCTCGGCGTAAACCTTTTCCGGCGTGGGCAGGTAGGGCCGGGTGACGTTCATGGGGTAGTAGAACTTCAGTTCCTCGCCCGCGTAGCCGCCCTCCTTGAGGTAATCCTTGGCCTTCAACGGATCGTGCCCGAGTGCCGGGGCGTCATTGTTGAAGCCGCTGATCTTGGGCGGGACAAACTGCGTGGCTTTGGCCGTGTTGTCGATAAAGAACTTCCGGATCAGGGTTTCCTTGTCGATCGCAAGCTCCACCGCCTGCCGGATCTTCTGGTTCTGCAGTACCGGGATGTCCTGGTTCATGCCGACGTACATCACCGAGAACGGGTCGCGCTGCACAATCTGTTTGCCGCGCTTGACCAGTTGGTCGAAATTCCCCACGGTCACGGCGTCATAGCCGTCGATCTTTCCGTCCAGCAGGGCCTGGAGGCGAATCTGGGGATGGTTGTAGGCCTGGAAATTGATGGTGGCGATCTGGCCGCGGTCACCCCAGTAGGTCTTGTTGCTGGAGAGGGTGACACTGTCGCTGCCCCACGCCGCCAGGGTGAAGGGCCCGGTGCCGACGGGGTTCGTGGCGAACCTGGACATGGCCTGGCCGCCCCGGTTCTGGTCCAGGACGTCTGCCGTGCCGGCGGCAAGGGCCCCAGGGGACGCAATGGCGAAAGCCGGCAGGGTCAGGGCCTGGAGGAACGCCGTGAAGCGCTGCGTCAGGTCGATCTGGACGGTGTCGGCCGAGACCGCCGTGCAGCTCTTGAAGATGGACAATCCGGGCTCGTCCGAGTGCGCCTTGAACACGCTCTTGAATGAGCTGCCTGGCGCCTGCCTCCGCAACTCGGCGGGAAACGCGAACCAGCGGTTGAAGTTGGCGCAGACGGCATCGGCGTTGAATGGCGTGCCGTCCTGGAACGTAACCCCGGAGCGGAGCTTGAAGGTGTAGGTCCGGCCCTCGTTGGACTCGTTCCATTCCGTGGCCAGCAGCGGGGTCGGCTTGCCGGTGGTCTGGTCCACGCCCACAAGGCCTTCAAGGATCTGGCGGGTGATGCGCTGCGACTCCACGTCGCTGGACAGGGCGGGATCCAGTCCCAGGGGCTGGGCGGCCGTGCCGAAACTGAAGGTGGCATCAGGCTCCGCCCGCGCGGAACTGGGCGTTCCGGATGTGGGGGAAGGGGACGGCGTCCCGGTGCATGACGTCATGCCCAGCGCCATGAGGACGGCGCCGGCCTTGATGACCGTTCGCCGCGATGTACTGCTGGGCACTCGTTTATCACCTCTGGATGCTGCCGGCTCCGCCCCTTGCGGGCCGGGACCAGTCTAGAGGACAAGGCATGGGGCCAATCCCAGGCACGTCCGGGACGCGCCAGGGCCGGGCCCGCTCGTTGCAGCGGACCCGGCCTTGGTCATGTGGGGAAGAGAGGGCTTACTTGGGCATGAGGACGGAGTCGACCAGGTAGACCGTCGCATTCTTGGTCTTGACGCCGCCGCAGACCACGTTGGCGTTGTCCACCTTGAGGTTGTCGCCGCTGCCGGTGACGGTGACGGAGCCGCCCTGGACCGTGGCGTGCGTGCCGGCAATCTTGTCCGGGGTGATCTGGCCGGGAACCACGTGGTAGGTCAGGATCTTGCTGAGCAGCGCATCGTCCGTCTTCAGGGTCTCGATCGTGGCGGCGTCGATCTTCTTGAAGGCGTCGTCCACCGGCGCGAAGACGGTGAATTCGCCGCCGTTGAGCGTGTCAACCAGGTCCACCTTGGGGTTCAGCTTGCCGGAGACTGCAGCGGTGAGCGTGGTCAGGATCGGGTTGTTGGAGGCGGCGACGGCCACCGGGTCCAAGGCCATGCCCTCCACCGAGCCCGCACCGGTGGGAACCTGCTTGGCGTAGGCGGCGCAGCCTGGGCCAACCAGGTTTGCGGCCGGGTCCATCATGCCGGCCGAGGAGCTGGCCGACGCACTGGCGGACGGGGACGCCATGCTGGAGCTGGGGGAGGATGACATCGGCGCCGACGACGCCGACGAACCGGAGGTGCTGCCGGAACCGCCACATGCGGTGAGGCTGAGCAGAGCGGCCGCTGCAACGCCTGCGACGGTGAAAGTTGTGCGCTTGAAGGTCTGCATTTCAGTTCTCCTTGGATCGTTTTGCCTGCCGCCCCGGATGGGATGTCCGCGGCCTGCAGTTTGCCTTGGGGTAAGCACCTGCCCTTGGCTGGTGTCTCAATGGCTATTCGGCCGTTGGGCAGTGGTGGATGGGTGATCTTTGGAGTTTTTCGATTTGAGGCACTAATCCGGCCCAAGCACCGTCATGCCTTTAACGCAAAATCCCCCGGCCGAAGCCGGGGGATCCCAGGTGCGCAAGGGGGGACTTGAACCCCCACGCCCGAAGGCACAGGAACCTAAATCCTGCGTGTCTGCCAATTTCACCACTCGCGCGCGGTTTCCCGCCAGGAACCCTGAAGGTTCGACGGCGGATGCCAGTGTCCATTGTAGCGTTGCCCGGGTACGTGGCTGGGAGGGTGCCTGGACAACTGACAGGGGCGGTTGCCTGCGGGGTCAGTTGTCCAGATTGAGGTCCCGCCGCAGTTTGGCGACGTGTCCCGTGGCGCGGACGTTGTATTGGGCAAGGGAAACGTTGCCAGAGGGGTCCACGACGATTGTGGAGCGGATAAGGCCCTGGTACGTCTTGCCGTAGTTCTTCTTTTCGCCCCAGGCGCCGTAAGCCTCGGCCACCGCGTGGTCCGCGTCGGAGAGCAGGGGGAACGTCAGCGACTCGTTGGCAGCGAACTTGGCCAGTTTTTCAACCGGGTCGGGGGAGATGCCAAGGACGTCGTAGCCGGAGGCCTGCAGCGACGCAAGGCTGTCCCGGAAGTCGCAGGCTTCCTTGGTACAGCCGGGCGTGGAGGCGGCCGGGTAGAAATACACAATGGTGGAGCGGCCGGGCCGGGGAGCCAGGCTGACGTCCTTGCCGGTCGAATCCTGAAGGGTGAAAGCGGGTGCTTTGTCGCCGGTAACGAGTCTTTCAGCCATTGTTTTTCTCCTTGTTGCGGGCGGGACACAACAGCCTAGTAAGCACGTGGGGCGAGTGCTAATCGGCATTTGGCTATACTTGCTGCTATGCCTGATATGGATCACTGGCCCACAGGGCGCCTCCTGTCCACTGCTGCGCGCCTCGTTGAACACTCCTGGAACGAAAAACTTGGCGCCATCGGACTCACCCACGCCGGTGTTATCGCCATCGAGGTCCTTGCCGCGCAAGGGCCCATGACCCAGGCGCAGCTTGCCCAGTATGTCCGTGTCCAGGCCCAGACCATGGGCAAGACACTCAGCCGGCTTGAGTCCCACGGCCACATCGTCCGGGTCCGCAGCACCTCGGACCGCAGGAGCCACGTCGTGTCGCTCACCGAGCAGGGCAAGGAAGCCGTTGCCCAGGCGGTGGAGATGGAGCGCTCCGTGCTGGCATCGGCGTCGATCGACCCCGAACTGCTGCGCCAGGAACTCAAGGCCGTAGTGCGCGAACTGGCCAGCCAGTTCTCCACCACGCCCAGCAACGCGGGCGACCTGGTGGACAACGCCGCCAAGTAGCAGTTGGCCCCGCAGGCCGTTTAAGGAAAAGCGCGGTCCCGGCATGGAAAAGCCGGGACCGCGCTTTTTTGGTGCCCGACTGCAGGGTGCCCGTTCCGGACGCCGTGAAGCCCTAAAACAAAACAGCCTCCGGTTTGTGTTTCCACAAACCGGAGGCTGTTTTCCCAGTGGTGCACCCCCCGGGACTTGAACCCGGAACCCATTGATTAAGAGTCAATTGCTCTGCCAATTGAGCTAGAGGTGCATCTTTTTTGCTTCCATCCCCGGGCTTTTTCTTTCCCGTTGATCTCCGCAACGACATGAAACTCTACACGAACTTTTGGTGCAAGTGAAATCGGCCCGGGTGGCGGTGCGTGAATCACTGGAATGGGCGCAAAACCAGCACGAAATCAGGGTTTTCGTTGTTCGTCAGCAGCCACAAACCTCCCTGCGGGGTCCGAATCACGTCGCGGATCCGGCCGTATCCGCCTGTGAAATAGGCCACAGGGGTGCCCGCCTCTGTCCCGTTGAGCGGCACCGTCCACAGGCGCTGCCCCCGGAGGGCACCCAGATAGGCAACGCCCCCGGCTATCTCCAGTCCGCTGGGTGAAGAATCGCTCGTCGACGGCCACACCACTTTTGCATCCTGGAACTCCGCCCGGTGCGGTGCGCCGGTGACCAGCGGCCAGCCGTAGTTGGCGCCCGGCACAATCAGGTTCAGTTCGTCGTCCACGTCGGGTCCAAACTCGCTGGCCCACAGCCTGCCGGCTTCATCCCAGGCCAGGCCCTGGACGTTCCGGTGGCCCAGGCTGTAGGTGGCGTTGCCGAAGGGGTTGCCCGGGGCGGGGCTGCCGTCGGGCGTAAGCCGAAGTATTTTTCCGCCCAGGGCGTTGGGGTCCTGCGGCTGCCCGCGGCGCTGGGCGTCGCCGGTGCCCACGTACAGGAGGCCGTCCGGGCCAAAGCGGATCCTGCCGCCGTTGTGGGTGGTGGCTTTTGGGATTCCTGAAAACACAACCTGGGGCTGGCCGAGCGCCAGGGAACCATCGCCATTGGCCTTGACGGTAAGCCGTATGATGCGGTTGTCCTCCTGTGCGGTCAGGTAGGTGTACAGCAGGTGGTCCGTGGCGAAGTGCGGGGACAGTGCCAGGCCAAGCAGGCCCCCTTCCCCGGCGGGGACCACGCCCGGGATTTTGCCAAGCGTTGTGGCTTTTCCTTCCCGGACGGCCTTCAGGAGCGCTGTGTCCCGCTCGGAGATGATGGCGGTGCCGTCCGGAAGGAAGACCGCCGCCCAAGGGATGCTCAGCTGCAGGTCCAGCCGTTCCTGCACCGCCGGTACGGGGGCAGAAGAAGCGGAAGGGGCAGGGGCGGTAGAGAGTGGGGGAACAACGACGGCGGTTTCCGGCGGGGTGCCGCGGCTCGCCGTGCCTGTGGCCGGTGCAGGCGGCCCGGGGGTCCCCGTGCAGGCGGCAAGCGCCAGGGACAGGGCCAGCGCCAGGCACGATGCCAGCACCTTGGATGAGTCCAGGCAAGGAAGGCCCGCCGCAACGCGGCGGGCCTTCCTCTTCTTAGAGCCGTTTGCGCCGGGGCGCGCGGAAGCCGGCGGCCTCCGCGTGTGCGGCAGATTCAAACCAGACTTCCGCCCGGATCTGCTCATAGTCGGGATGTCCTTCTTCGTAGTAGACCATCGCGGCGGCATCGCCCTTCACGGTGTAGTCCGCCGGTCCGCTCCCATCGGGGCCCGGCGCGGCCGAACCTGCGCCATAGGGCTCATCTGCTGCGAGGTGTCCGGCCGGCTCGACGGCAGCCATACCCTGTGCCTGGGCGCCCTGGGCGTGCCCGCCTTGTGGCGGCGCGCCCTGCCCGGCCGCTGCCACGTCCTGCCCGGCCGCGGGCACACTCTGGTCCTGGCCGGAGGGCTGGTGGTGATCCGCCCCGTTCTCCACCAGGGCGGAGGACTGGGAGCGGTCCAGTGTTTCGGCCGCTGCGGCCTGTCCCTCGGTGCCATCGGCGGCTGGCGGCACGGCCGGCTCCTGGTGGGCCGGTGATGCGGACGTGTCGGCGTGGTGCCGTGGCGCGTGCCCGCCGGCCGGCTGCGCTGGCGCCGCGCCGCCGTCGTCCGTGCCTTCCAGTGCAGCCGTTTCAGCGCCGGGAAGCGTGGGGGCGTGCGGTGCCGTGTACTCGTCATGGTGGACCGGGCGGGTCGCCGGGGGTGAAGCCTGCCCGGACGGCGCCCCGGCGGGAGCTCCGGCCTGTGCCGGCTGTTCCGCGGGAGTTCCGGCTGCACCTGCGGCGGAGGAGCCTGACCCGGAGCCGGCCTCGGACCACTGGGTTTCCCACTCGGCCTGGTCTGCCGCCTGGTTCTGTGCCTGGTCCTGGCTGCGACCGTCCCCGTCCTCTGTGCTGCCGGGTGACGTGCTGCGGGGCGACGTGCCGCCTGCCGGAGTGCCGGTGCTGGATGCAGCGGAGGAATCAGCCGGTTCCTCAGCGGTGGGAAGGACGGCCGGTTCGGCGGGCTTTCCGAACCCCGCCGCCGTGGGGATGCCGGTGGTGCCCGCAGCCTGGGCGGAGGCTGCGGCACTGCCGCCTTCGAGCGCTCCATCGGTCCGGACCCTGTCCGTCCCTGCCCCCGCCGATGATCCGCCGCGCTGATTGGCGGACCTGCTGCGGTTCACCAGCCAGCCGATGATGATGATGACGATAACGACGAGAATGATCCAGAAAACAATGTCCATGGCAGGCCTTTCGGTCCAAGTGGCTCGGTGTCCTGTCCCCGACGCTACGTCGGGTCACCACTGCTGTCCAGAGATCCCGCGCCACGCCGGGGGAGTCATGGCCGTGAAGCTCCTGCGGCCGGCCGGGACCCGGCATGCGCTGCGCTGAGTCTCGAAGTATGAGACGAATGTCCACTATTTGACAACCATTTCCGTGCCTTTTGGCCCAACGTCTGCGCAGACTGTCGTTTCCGCGACGGTCCGAGCCCTAGACTTTCCCCTATGAGTGACGCCCAGACCGCCTCCGAGACCACGCCTGACATCAAACCCCGCAGCCGCGTCGTGACCGACGGGATCCATGCGGCCCCCGCGCGCGGCATGTTCCGGGCGGTCGGGATGGGCGATGACGACTTCGCCAAGCCGCAGGTGGGCGTGGCGAGTTCATGGAATGAGATCACCCCCTGCAACCTCTCACTGAACCGGCTTGCGCAGGGCGCCAAGGAAGGCGTCCACGCAGGTGGCGGGTTCCCCATGCAGTTCGGCACCATCTCCGTCTCCGACGGCATCTCGATGGGCCACGAGGGCATGCACTTCTCCCTGGTTTCCCGCGAGGTCATCGCCGACTCCGTTGAGACCGTCATGCAGGCGGAACGGATCGACGGTTCGGTCCTCCTGGCCGGCTGCGACAAGTCCCTGCCCGGCATGCTGATGGCGGCGGCCCGACTGGACCTTGCCAGCGTGTTCCTCTACGCCGGCTCCATCATGCCCGGCTGGGTCAAGCTCGAGGACGGCTCCGAGAAGGAAGTCACCCTCATTGACGCCTTCGAAGCCGTCGGCGCATGCGCGGCCGGCAAGATGAGCATGGAGGACCTCACCCGCATCGAAAAGGCCATCTGCCCCGGCGAAGGCGCCTGCGGCGGGATGTACACGGCCAACACCATGGCCTGCATCGGCGAGGCCCTGGGCATGTCCCTGCCCGGCTCGGCCGCACCGCCCTCGGCAGACCGCCGTCGTGATGAGTTCGCCCGCAAGTCCGGCGAAGCCGTGGTCAACCTCCTGCGCAAGGGCATCACGGCCCGCGACATCATGACCAGGGAGGCCTTCGAGAACGCCATTGCCGTCACCATGGCCTTCGGCGGCTCCACCAACGCCGTCCTGCACCTGCTGGCCATTGCCCGCGAAGCCGAGGTTGAGCTCACCCTTGACGACTTCAACCGCATTGGCGACAGGATCCCGCACCTGGGCGACCTGAAGCCTTTCGGCCGCTACGTGATGACCGACGTCGACAGGATCGGCGGCGTGCCGGTGATCATGAAAGCCCTGCTCGACGCCGGCCTGCTCCACGGCGACTGCCTCACCGTCACGGGCAAGACCGTTGCGGAAAACCTGGAAGCGATCAACCCGCCGGACGTGGACGGAAAGATCCTCCGCGCTCTGGACAATCCCATCCACAAGACCGGCGGCATCACCATCCTTCACGGCTCCATGGCGCCCGAAGGCGCCGTCGTCAAGAGTGCCGGATTCGACGCCGATGTCTTCGAGGGAACCGCCCGCGTGTTCGAGCGCGAACAGGGCGCCCTGGACGCGCTGGACAACGGCAAGATCCAGGCGGGCGACGTCGTCGTGATCCGCTACGAAGGACCCAAGGGCGGCCCCGGCATGCGCGAAATGCTCGCAATTACCGGCGCCATCAAGGGGGCAGGCCTGGGCAAGGACGTGCTGCTGCTCACCGACGGCCGGTTCTCCGGCGGCACCACCGGCCTGTGCATCGGCCACGTTGCCCCGGAAGCGGTCGACGGCGGCCCCATCGCCTTCGTGAAGGACGGTGACAGGATCCGGGTGGACATCGCCGCCCGCAGCTTCGACCTGCTGGTGGACGACGCAGAACTGGAAGCCCGGAAGGTGGGCTGGGAGCCGCTCCCTGCCCGCTACACCAAGGGTGTGCTTGCCAAGTACGCCAAGCTGGTGCACAGCGCCAGCCAGGGCGCCTACACCGGTTGACGGGTGATCCCTTCCCAAGTGATGCGGCGCGGCCGCCGCATCACTTGGGGCCCTCGGGATCCCCCTTATTAAGCCCTGCCGCCTGTGCGGTTGGGTTTCGGTCGGTCCTTCCGAGATAGGATCAAAGAGTGGACAATGGGGTCCACATGGTGAGATAGGATTGTCGCTCGTTGACACCTGTCTCACCGAGAGGGAAGACTGAACGCATGACTTTCGTTACCGCCGGCACCGTCGTCGTCCTTACCAAGCGCGTGGCACATTAGCCTCCACTGGTAACGAACCGTCACGCGCGAAACCCCTCACAGAGCCACCCGGCTGAGGGGTTTTTTTATTTCCCTCAGCCAGAAACCACAGAAGATCCACAAGGAAGAGTCCGATGAGCAAAGGATCGCCCATCAGCCCCTCGCTGATGGCCACCAAGTCCGCTGGAGCCGCCAAGGCTCCGGAACGCGCCGACCGGACGGCTGACCACGCCGCCGTCGTCGCCGACCTTGCTGCCGTCTCTCCTGTCCTTGGGCCGAACAACGTCGTACCCCCGACGGTGATGACCGGCTCGCAAGCAATCGTCCGCTCGCTCGAAGAACTCGGCGTCGACGACATTTTCGGTTTGCCGGGTGGCGCGATCCTGCCCACCTACGACCCCTTGATGGCCTCCACCATGAATCACGTGCTGGTCCGTCACGAACAGGGAGCCGGCCACGCCGCGCAAGGCTACGCCATGGTCACCGGGCGGGTTGGCGTCTGCATCGCCACCTCGGGTCCCGGGGCCACCAACCTCGTTACCGCCATCATGGATGCCCACATGGACTCCGTGCCGCTGGTGGCCATCACGGGCCAGGTGTCCAGCGGCGTCATCGGCACCGACGCCTTCCAGGAAGCCGACATCGTGGGCATCACCATGCCCATCACCAAGCACTCCTTCCTGGTGACCGACCCCAACGACATCCCGCACGTCATGGCCGAAGCCTTCCACCTGGCTTCCACCGGCCGTCCGGGCCCCGTGCTTGTCGACGTCGCCAAGGACGCCCAGGTGGGCCAGATGACGTTCTCCTGGCCGCCGAAGATCGACCTGCCCGGCTACCGGCCGGTCACCCGCGGCCACAACAAGCAGGTCCGCGAGGCGGCCAAGCTCATTGCGGCGTCCACCAAGCCGGTACTGTACGTGGGCGGCGGCGTGGTCAAGGCACACGCGTCAGCTGAACTGCTTGCACTCGCCGAAGCAACCGGGGCACCTGTCGTCACCACCCTGATGGCCAAGGGTGCATTCCCGGATTCGCACCCGCAGCACGTGGGCATGCCCGGCATGCATGGCACCGTTTCCGCCGTCACGGCCCTGCAGCAGTCCGACCTGCTGATCACCCTCGGAGCCCGCTTCGATGACCGCGTCACCGGCGTGCTGAAGACCTTCGCACCCAACGCCAAAGTCATCCATGCGGACATCGACCCGGCCGAGATCTCCAAGAACCGCACCGCCGATGTGCCCATTGTGGGGTCCGTCAAGGAGATCATCCCGGAACTGACCGAGGCCGTACGCGGCCAGTTCGAGGCCTCCGGCGCCCCTGACCTGACCACCTGGTGGGCCTTCCTTAACAACCTCAAGGAAACCTATCCGCTGGGCTGGACGGAGCCTGACGACGGCCTCATCGCACCGCAGAAGGTCATCCAGCGGATCGGCGCCCTGACCGGGCCTGAAGGCGTTTACGTGGCCGGTGTGGGCCAGCACCAGATGTGGGCTGCCCAGTTCATCAAGTACGAGCGCCCCCACGCATGGCTGAACTCCGGCGGCGCGGGAACCATGGGCTACGCCGTACCGGCGGCCATGGGCGCCAAGGTGGGCGAGCCGGACCGGGTGGTCTGGGCCATCGACGGCGACGGCTGCTTCCAGATGACCAACCAGGAACTGGCCACCTGCGCCATCAACAAGATCCCCATCAAGGTTGCTGTCATTAACAACTCCTCGCTGGGCATGGTGCGCCAGTGGCAGACCCTCTTCTACGAGGGCCGCTACTCCAACACCGACCTCAACACCGGCCACGACACCGTCCGCATCCCGGACTTCGTCAAGCTGGGGGAGGCCTACGGCTGTGCCTCGTTCCGTTGCGAACGCGACGAGGACATTGACGCCACCATCCAAAAAGCCCTCGAAATCAACGACCGCCCCGTGGTTATCGACTTCGTGGTGAGCCCCAACTCCATGGTGTGGCCGATGGTGCCCGCCGGCGTGAGCAACGACCAGATCCAGGTTGCCCGCAACATGACCCCGGAATGGGAAGAGGAAGACTGAGCATGAGCCGCCACACACTCTCCGTCCTGGTTGAGGACAAGCCCGGCGTCCTGACCCGCGTGGCCAGCCTGTTCGCCCGCCGCGCCTTCAACATCAACTCCCTGGCCGTTGGCCCCACCGAAGTGCCGGGCGTATCCCGCATGACGGTGGTGGTCGACGCCGACGGCGACCTCATCGAGCAGGTCACCAAGCAGCTCAACAAACTGATCAACGTCATCAAGATCGTTGAGCTGACCCCAGAATCTTCCGTACAGCGCGACCACATCCTGGTCAAAGTACGTGCGGATGCCGCAACACGTCTGCAGGTAACCCAGGCCGCAGACCTGTTCCGTGCCTCAGTGGTCGACGTCTCCACCGACTCCGTCGTCATTGAGGCCACCGGCCACCCCGAAAAGCTCACGGCACTGCTTTCAGTGCTGGAGCCCTTCGGCATCCGCGAAATTGTGCAGTCCGGCACCCTGGCCGTTGGACGGGGATCCCGCTCCATGAGTGACCGGGCGCTCCGCTCCGCCTAGGCACCTGCCCAAGGCGGGCCCCGCGCCCGTAACCGCAGCACCGCAAGACCACTATCTACAACCACTCAAGAGGAGTTACGCAAGTGACTGAAATGTTCTACGACGACGACGCCGATCTGTCGATCATCCAGGGCCGCAAGGTTGCCATCGTTGGCTACGGTTCCCAGGGCCACGCCCACGCGCTCAACCTGCGCGATTCCGGCGTCGAGGTCGTCATCGCCCTGAAGGACGGCTCCAAGTCGACCGCCAAGGCGCAGGATGCAGGCTTCACGGTCAAGAACGTTGCCGACGCCGCCGAATGGGCTGACGTCATCATGATCCTGGCGCCGGACCAGCACCAGCGCGCGATCTACAACGACTCCATCAAGGACAAGCTGACCCCCGGCAAGGCACTGGCCTTCGCCCACGGCTTCAACATCCGCTTCGGCTACATCCAGGCACCGGAAGGCGTTGACGTCATCCTGGTGGCCCCGAAGGCTCCGGGCCACACCGTGCGCCGCGAGTTCGAGGCCGGCCGCGGCATCCCGGACATCATCGCCGTCGAGCAGGACGCGTCCGGCAACGCCTGGGAGCTGGCCAAGTCCTACGCCAAGGCCATCGGCGGCACCCGCGCGGGCGTCATCAAGACCACCTTCACCGAAGAGACCGAAACGGACCTCTTCGGCGAGCAGGCTGTCCTCTGCGGCGGCGTTTCCCAGCTGATCCAGTACGGCTTCGAGACCCTCACCGAGGCCGGCTACCAGCCGCAGATCGCCTACTTCGAGGTGCTGCACGAGCTCAAGCTCATCGTCGACCTCATGTGGGAGGGCGGCATCGCCAAGCAGCGCTGGAGCGTCTCGGACACCGCAGAATACGGCGACTACGTCTCCGGCCCGCGCGTCATCACCCCGCAGGTGAAGGAAAACATGAAGGCCGTCCTGGCCGACATCCAGTCCGGTGCCTTCGCCAAGCGCTTCATCGAGGACCAGGACAACGGCGGCGTGGAGTTCAAGGAACTGCGTGCCAAGGCCGAGCAGCACCCCATCGAGGCTGTCGGCCGCGAACTGCGCTCCCTGTTCTCCTGGCAGCAGCAGGACGTCGACTACGTGGAAGGCTCCGCAGCCCGCTAAGGCTGCCAGCCCAACCACATAGACCGCAACGGTGAGGCCGGGTTCACACTTAACAATGTGAGCCCGGCCTTTCCGTCGGCCTAGACTTGTTTCCATCCCCAGGACTGCAACGCAGAGGATCAGCCGTGTCAAAACCCGTAGTACTGCTCGCCGAAGAACTTTCCCCCGCCACCGTCGAGGCCCTTGGCCCGGACTTTGAAATCCGCCAGACCGACGGTGCCGACCGTTCCCAGCTGCTCTCTGCGATCAGTGACGTAGACGCCATCCTGGTCCGCTCCGCCACCCAGGTTGACGCCGAAGCCATCGCTGCGGCCAAGAACCTGAAGGTCATTGCCCGTGCCGGCGTGGGGCTGGACAACGTGGACATCAAGGCCGCCACCCAGGCCGGCGTCATGGTGGTCAACGCGCCCACGTCCAACATCGTGTCCGCCGCTGAACTCACCGTGGGCCACATCCTGAGCCTGGCCCGCCACATCCCGCAGGCCAGCGCCGCCCTCAAGGACGGCGAATGGAAGCGCTCCAAGTACACCGGCATCGAGCTGTTCGAAAAGAAGATCGGCATCATCGGCCTGGGCCGGATCGGTGCCCTGGTGGCAGCCCGCCTGAAGGGCTTCGACACCAAGATCCTTGCCTACGACCCCTACATCACCTCCGCCCGCGCCGCGCAGCTGGGCGTGCAGCTGGTGACCCTGGACGAACTCCTGGCCCAGTCGGACTTCATCACCATCCACATGCCCAAGACGCCCGAGACGGTGGGCATGCTGGGCGCTGACGCGTTCAAGAAGATGAAGAGCACCGCCTACGTGGTCAACGTGGCCCGCGGTGGCCTGGTGGACGAGGAAGCCCTCTTCGCCGCCCTCCAGGACGGCGAGATCGCCGGCGCCGGCGTGGACGTCTTCGCCAAGGAGCCCAGCACCGACCTGCCGTTCTTCAAGCTCGACAACGTGGTGGTGACCCCGCACCTGGGCGCCTCCACCGACGAAGCCCAGGAGAAGGCCGGCGTCTCCGTGGCCAAGTCCGTCCGCCTCGCCCTCGCCGGCGAGTTGGTGCCGGATGCCGTCAACGTTGCCGGCGGCGTCATTGCCCCCGACGTCCGCCCCGGCATCCCGCTGATCGAGAAGCTGGGCCGCATCTTCACCGCGCTGACCCACGCCTCCCTGACCCAGTTTGACGTCGAGGTGGCCGGCGAAATCTCCTCACTCGACGTCAAGGTCCTGGAACTGGCCGCGCTGAAGGGTATCTTCGCCGACGTCGTGACCGAGCAGGTGTCCTATGTCAACGCCCCGGTGATCGCCGAGCAGCGCGGCATCAACGTCCGCCTGATCACCACGCCGGAGACCGAGTCCTACCGCAACGTCCTGACCCTGCGCGGCGCCCTCAGCGACGGCAGCCAGATCTCCGTGGCCGGCACCCTGACCGGTCCCAAGCAGATCGAGAAGCTGGTGGGCATCAACGGCTTCGAGGTTGAGATCCCCATCAGCGAGCACCTCGTGGTGGTTGCCTACACCGACCGCCCCGGCGTGATCGGAACCATCGGCCACATCCTGGGCATGAACAACATCAACATCGCCGGCATGCAGGTGGCGCGTTCCAACGAGGGCGGCCAGGTCCTTGCCCTGCTGACCATCGACAGCTCTGTGCCGCAGCAGGTGCTGGACGCCATCAAGGCAGGCATCGGTGCTGAGATGGTCCGGGAAGTGGACCTGGAAGACTAACGCGACACACCGGCCGAAACGCCGCTGCCGCCCCTCCGCAAGGCCTCGTCCACTGCGGAGCCACGTATGATTGGCCGGTCTGCTTACAATGGCTTGGTCCTGATTCAGGACCGTAGCCGGCAGACCGGCCAATACCTTTTGCACATCCGTCCGTCATTGTCCACGTCTGCCCGGGCGGATGGAAGTGTGCGAACGCAATCCAGGTTTCAGGGAGTTCCATGAACGCCGTCCAGAGGTTCATCAGAAGCAGGGTGCTGCTGTTGACCGCGGCCATTTTGATCGCAGCCATGTGCTTGTCGGTCCTCGTTCAAAGCCAGTCACAGGCTGCGCTCAACCGCACGGTTGATGAAAACTCGAGGGGGCTCTACGACATCCTGGTCCAGGCCAAGGCACCCTCCGGGGCCCTCCTGCAGCCCGAGATCGCCAACGGCGCCGGCGGCATCGGCTTCGACCAGCTGGACTCCATCCGGAAGCTGTCCGGCACGTCCGTGGCGGCCCCCATCAGCCTGGTCTCGCGGGTCACCCAGAACCTTGAGACGCCCCGGCTCGACGCCATGGACTACCTCGGCTACAACGCCGGGCTGGCCGGCACCGCCACCGCGGACCAGGCGGCGGGTGCCACCTCACCGGACAAGTGGCCGGCCGCTGAATCGGTCCTGACCGATGCCGCCAAGAAGTACCGGCTGACCGCCAGCGCAGTGAGCTCTGACGGCAACTCGGAGCAGACCCTCTTCAAGACCACCGCCGAGGGCACGCTGGGCAAGGCCCGGCTCGTGGAGGAAAAGGCCCAGGGCGGCAGCAGCATCCGCATCGCCCCGGCGGCGGGGGAGACCGGCATCAAATTCCCCGCCCCCGCCGGCGGCTCCGAGCACAATCTCTTCAACCTTTCCGTCGCCCTCCCGCTGGCTCCCGAGGTCACCGAATCCGTGGTGGCAGTGGACCCGGCCGCTGAACGGGCCCTGCTGGGCTCCGCGGGCGACTTCCTGGCCCCGTTGGAGAAGGCCCCGCCCGCCGACGCACGCGACGCGGGCGCCGTGGGCCGCTACCTGGAAGGCCTCTTCACCAACGGCATCAGCATGGACCAACTCAAGGAAGGTCCGGACTTCCTGGGCGTCAAGCTCAAGTACTGGGCTCCGCTGATGACCCAGTACCAGCAGGCCAAGCGCACCGGCCAGCTGACCAGCGGCTCGCAGGCCGTCCCGCTGATCGTGCGTTCCGGAACATCCCTGGACCTGAAGTACAACGTCAAGATTGAGGAGATTGACGACGCCGGCAAGGTAGTCAAGGACGTCGGCACCGTGTCGAAGTCCCTGGGCAAGGATTACCTGCCGTTCGTCTCGAAGGACCCGTTCGTTTTGTCATGGCCGGGCTCCACGGACCACTCGTCGCTGCTGGGCAACAACGGCAACTTCAACGCGGGCCTGTACACCCCGGCAAAGTGGAGCACCAACTTCGCCGGCGCCCCCAAATACAACGACAGTGACACAGCGGCCAACGGTGCCGTGGACAAGACCGCTGTTCCCGGCGAATGGGTCACCGTCAACCGCCTTCCTGACAAGGCCGCCAACGGCGCGCCCGTTGACCAGACCCAGCGGAACCCGGTGGACGAGCGGTCCTACCGGGACAACCTGTCCACCGGCCAGCAGCAGGCGGCAACGCCGTTGCCCATGGTGTACGGCACGTTCGACCCCGCCGCTGTCGAGGCGGCCTCCGGGGACGTCAACAAGCTCCCGCTGGGCGGCTACGACCCCACGCCGTTCACGCTGGTCAAGGATGCTGCCGGCAAGGATGTTCCCGCAGCAGACCTGAAGCCCTCGTTGAGCGCCACCGGGCTGGCCAGCCAGTCCGCCGGTGCCATCACCGACTACTACGGACTCGCAGCAGCGCGCGGCTACAAGCAGAACGCCGCCGTCATCGACGCCGTGCGCGTCCGCGCCAAGGCGCCGGGCAGCTGGAAGGACGCCCAGCCCGAGGTGGAGAAGCTCGCCGCCGAGATCAGGGACATGGGCCTGGACGCCACCGTGGTGGCCGGTTCGGCGCGTGAGGACACCAGCATCTTCGTTCCCGGCTACTCCAAGGACGGAGCCGGCAAGGAGTCCGCCCTGGGCACCGTCCAGCAGTCCTGGGTCCGGCAGAACGCTGCCGAAGCCGTGGCCGGAGCACTGTCCGGAACGAACATCACGCTGCTGTTCCTCACCCTGTGCGGCGCCGCCCTGCTGACGGGGGCCTCCACCGTGAGCTACATCCGGAAACGGCGCAGCGAGGCAGGAACCCTGCGGGCCATGGGCTGGACCCAGCGGCGGATCCGCAGCTGGGTACTTGAGGAATTCGGCGTCGGGGCCGTACTGCTCGCCGCCGCCGGCATCGTGCTGAGCCTGGTGAGCTGGAGCCTTGCCACCGCACTGGTGTGCGCCGCCGTCCTGGTCCTGTACTGCGGCGCGGCCCTCTTCGCCGCGCAGCAGCTCCGCCACCGCGACGTGATCGACCAGGAGCCGCAGCACGACGAACGGCTCATCCCGGTGGATTCGCCGCTGACCTTCGCCAACCGGCAGCTGAGCACCAACAAGTTCAACACGTTGTCCCTGGCGGTTGCGGTCGGCGTCTTCGGTGCCGCCGTCGGCGGGCTGATCGCCCTGCTGATCGACATCCCGCGGGCAGCGGGTGCAAGCGCGCTGAGCGGCCTGGCGGCGGCCAGCGTCACCCTGCCGAGCATCCTGCTGGCGCTTGCGGGGGTGGCCGTGGGACTGGTGCTCACCCTGGTGACAGGCCGCTTCGAGCTCAACGCCAAGCGGCAATACCTTGGCATCCTCCAGGCGATGGGCTGGAACCCTGACATGCTCCGCCAGGTCCGTTTGTTCGAGAACGCACTGGTGGGAACCGTGGCCCTGCCGCTGGGCGTGCTGGGCGCCCTGGGCATCGGCCTGCTGCTGGCACCCTACGCGGCCATCTGGGCCGCCGTAGCCGGCCTGGTGGCTGTAATTTGCTGGATACCTATTGCAACGAAAGTGGTCCAATGACAAACCCGACGAACCTCCAGCGCAGCCGCAGGAGCGGCTCCAACGAGGTCCCCCTGCAGACCCGGGCCAACACCATCGTCAAGTCGGCCGACCACGCCACCCCGCTGGAGATGCGCGACATCACCATCCGCTATGGCGGTGGAAAGGGCGGCGCCGAGGCCGTGAGCGTGGTGGAAGGCTTCGACCTGACCCTGCACGCCGGCGAAATGCACTGTGTGGCCGGCCGAAGCGGCTCCGGCAAGACCAGCATCCTGACCGTCGGCGCGGGACTCACCCTGCCGACGTCGGGCCGCGTTTTCTGGGAAGGCGATTCGCTCGAAAGCATGGGCGACGACGAAATCGCCGACCGCCGTCGTGCACTGATCGGTTATGTGGACCAGGGCGGTGCCCTGATCGACGGCATGAGCGCACTGGAGAACGTGCTCCTGCCTGCCGTTCCGGACGGCGAAGTGGACCAGCGGCGCGACATGGCCAAGGACCTCCTGGACCTGGTGGGCCTTGGCCGGCGGATGCGGCACCGTCCCGCCCAGCTGTCCGGCGGTGAACGGCAGCGCGTGGCGATCGCCCGCGCCCTGATCCTGGGCACCAGGGTCCTGGTGGTGGACGAGCCCACCGCCAGCCTGGACCGTGCCTCTGCCAACCGCATTATCAGTATCCTGAAGGACACCACCTCTGACGGGATCGCCGTCCTGGTGGCCTCCCACGACCACGAACTGGTCCGGCTGAGCGATACCCTGACAGAACTGATCTAGCCCCGCCCACTCCGCACTGAAGGTAACCGTCCGAACGTGACTGCTCCAGAAAAAACGCCGTTCTACATCACCACGGCCATCACCTACCCCAACGGTGTGCCGCACATCGGCCATGCCTACGAGTACATAGCCACCGACGCCATGGCGCGCTTCAAGCGGCTGGACGGTTATGACGTGATGTTCCTGACCGGCACGGACGAGCACGGCATGAAGATTGCCCAGACCGCGGAGAAGGAGGGCGTCACGCCCAAGGAGCTGGTGGACCGGAACGCGGAGGTCTACATGGCCGCGCACGCCGCGCTGGGCATCAGCTACGACCGCTTCATCCGCACCACGGACGAGGACCACTACGCTGCCTCGCAGGCCATCTGGAAGAAGATGGAAGCGAACGGGGACATCTACCTCTCCAAGTACGAGGGCTGGTACTCCGTCCGGGACGAAGCCTTCTATGGCGAGGATGACACCGTGGTCAAGGACGACGGCGTGCGCTACTCGAAAGAGACGGACACCGAGGTGACGTGGACTGCGGAGGAGAGCTACTTCTTCCGGCTGTCCGCCTACCAGGACAAACTGCTGGCACTGTATGAATCCCACCCGGAATTCGGCGCGCCGCAGTACCGGTTCAACGAGGTCATCAGCTTCGTCAAGCGCGGGCTGGAGGATCTGTCCATCAGCCGGACCACGTTCGACTGGGGCGTTCCCGTGCCCGGCAACGACAAGCACGTCATGTATGTCTGGGTGGACGCGCTGACCAACTACCTCACGGGCGTCGGTTACCCGGATGTGGACTCGGACAAGTTCCGGAAGTACTGGCCCGCCGACGTCCACATCATCGGCAAGGACATCTCCCGGTTCCACGCCATCTACTGGCCCGCCTTCCTGATGAGCGCAGGGCTGGATCTGCCCAAGCGGGTCATGATCCACGGGTTCCTGCACAACAACGGGGTCAAGATGTCCAAGTCCCTGGGCAACGTGGTGGCTCCTGCCGATTTCGTTGCCCGCTATGGGCTGGACCAGGTGCGGTTCTTCTTCCTCCGCGAAGTCCCGTTCGGGGCCGATGGCAGCTACAACCACGAGGCCATCGTGGGGCGCATGAACGCGGACCTGGCGAACAACTTCGGCAACCTCGCACAGCGGTCGCTGTCCATGGTGGCGAAGAACTGCGGCGCCTCGGTTCCCTCCCCCGGAGAGTTCACGGCTGCGGACCAGGCCATCCTTGACCAGGCCAACGGCCTGCTGGACGCCGCCCGCGCCGCCTTCGACAAGCAGGAATTCAGCCGCGCCCTGGAAGCTGTCTGGGGCGTGCTGCACCACACCAACGCCTACTTCGCCGATCAGGCGCCCTGGGTCCTGCGGAAGACCGACGTCGAACGCATGAACACCGTCCTGTACGTGACCCTGGAGGTCCTGCGGATCGTGGCCATCCTGGCCCAGCCGGTCATGCCCAACGCCACGGCCAAGCTCCTGGACGCCCTGGGCCAGGCAGAAGGTGAAGCCCGCCAGTTCGCCGCCATCGCCAGCCCGATCGTCCCGGGAACGGCACTGCCGGCTCCCACTCCTGTGTTCCCCAAGTTCGAGGAACCGGCCGAAGCCTGAGGTTCCGGCGCACGAAAGGGCAGGTGAGGCGGACTTCCGCGCCACCTGCCCTTTCCCGTTCCGGCGCCCTGGCCCGGCCGTCGGCGGGCTATGCGGCGGCAAGCCCCTGGACAGGCGACAGCCGTGCCGCACGCCGGGCAGGAATGACCGACGCCAGCAGGCCGGCGACCACGGCCACGGCCAGTACCCCCAACAACTGCAGCCAAGGGACGGAGGGTGTGACCTCGGCCAGGCTGCCGAGGGCGGACCGCGCCCCCAGCCAGCCATAGACGCTGCCCAGGACAGCACCAATCACTGCGGCGACGCCGGCCACCAGGGCTGCCTCAAGGGCCAGCATGCCCCGCAGCTGGCCTTTGGTAAGGCCCAGCGCCCGGAGCAGGGAGTTCTCCCTGGTCCGTTCGAGCACGGACAGCGACAGTGTATTGGCCACGCCGATCAGCGCGATCAGCACCGCCACCCCCAATAGGCCCGTGACCACTAGGAGCAGTACGTCGATGACCTCATTGAAGGTGACCCGCTCTATGGCGGCGCCGCTGACCGCACCCGCGGACACGCCTGCTGCCTGGGCAACAGCGGACTGGATGTCCTTGATCCGGTCTGCGGACAGCGGTGCGCCGCCGGGAGCGTCCGCCAGGCGCAGCCAGACGGCACTGGCCGCGGGGCCGGTGCCATCGGTCCGCGCACTGTCTGTTGGGGCAACGCCACTGCCCGTCAGGCCCGACTGGCGGGCGGTGTCGGTGGACACCAGGGCCGGGATGTTGCGGGTCCGCAGCACCACGGCTTCCAAGGTGGCCCGTCCGGCGGCGCCGTTGACCTCAACGGATCCGGCCGGGGAGCCTTCGGGCAGGTAGATCCTGCCCGGTTCAAGGGTAATAGTGGTGTCGCGGAGCAGCCGGCCGGCCTCCGCCGCGTCGAGGGCATAGACGGGGCTGTCCATGCCTTCGCCGGCCATGGTGCCTGCTACCGGCAGCAAGGCCGCAGTAGCGACGCCGTCGATCCGTGCTACTGCGTCACGCTCGAGGGCTGTCAGTGCACCCCCGGTGATGGCCATATCCACGGGGTAGGTACCGGCGAGGGCGTCATCAAACGCCTGGCGGGCAGTGGCAGCCCCGGTCATCATGAGGGACACCAGCGTGACGCCGATCAGGAGGGCGGCAGCGGTGACGGAAGTCCGGGCCGGGTTGCGGACGGCATTGAGTGCGGCCAGCTTCCCGGGGACGCCGGCAGGGGAGGCCAACCGTCCCGCCAGGCCCACCAGCTGCGGGACGAACAGGGTGGCGCAGAGCAGGACTCCGACGAAGGAGAGCACGCCGCCGGCGAAGGCCACCACCAGCATCACGCCCGCGGCGCCGAGGGCCAGCAACGGAATACCAAGGGCAAGGGCGGCAAGGCCCAGCACCAGTCGCACTCGGCCGCGCCGGTTCCCGATTCCGGCATCGTCAGCCGGCCGCAGGGCAGCAAGCGGAGCCACGGCCGTGGCAGCTTTCGCGGGAACCAGGGCGGCGCCCAGGGTCAGGAATGTGCCTACTGCCAGCCCCGCAATGACGGACGACGACGGGACGGCCATGGTGGCAAACGCCATGTCCGGCTGCGTCCCGGCCCAGCCGATCAGGGCAGCCATCAGGGCGACGGCGGCGAGCACACCAGCCGCAGAGGACACCAGGCCCACCACCAGGGCTTCGGCCAGGACCGAGTTGCGTACCTGGCTCCGGCACGCCCCCAGGCACCTGAGCAGCGCCAGTTCCCTGGTGCGTTGGGCCACCAGCACCGCGAAGGTGTTGGTCACCACCAGGCCGGAGACAATCAGGGCGACCCCGGCGAACGCCAGCAGGATGATTGTCAGTTCATCCTGGCCTCCGGTCATCATCGCCACCTGGGCGGTGACCTGTTCGTCTGCTGTTTTGACCTGCGCGCCTGCGCCGACGCCGGTGAGCGCCGCCAGCACGTTCTTGCTGGTTGTGGCGGCGTCGGTGCCTGAAGCCAGGGCCAACTGGATGGTCCCGTAGCCGGCGCCGGCGCCGGTACCACCTTGCGGGTCCCGGGCACCGGCTGCCAGGGCACTGACGGCCGGTGTCCCGGCGACGATCTGCGGGAGGGCAGAGGTGAAGGGGTCGTTGCTGCCGCGAAGGATCCCGGTGACGGTCATGGCCACGGTTGTGGCGCCGTCGGGGGCCCTGAGGGTCAGGGAGTCGCCGACGCGCAGCCCATAGCGGGCGGCGGCAGCCCTGTCCACCGCAACGCCGTCAGCACTCTCCGGGAGGGCGCCGTCGGTCACGGCCGCGGTTTCCAAGGCCATCGGCGCCAGGTTCCGGGCCTGCGCAAACACCTCCTGGCCGCCGGCGGTGAACTCGGCGTACGCCTCCATCCGGCCATAGGCCTCGGTCACGCCAGGTACCGCACGGACTGCTGCCAGGGCGGCATCATTGAAGGTTCCCGTGTCCGGGGTGGCGATGAGGCCGGCCTTGCTGTAAGCCTCTCCGAGGCTGGCACCCAGCGAAGCACGGGTACTCGCCCCCATCATCAGGGTGGTGGACAGGAACGCCACTGACAGCATCACCGCCAGGCCGACGGCAATGAACCGGCGGCTGTGGGACTGGAATTGCGAGAAGGCAACGCGCAGCACGATCAGCCTCCCAGCTTGCCGAGGGCAGCGAGGACGGACCCGGCGGTGGGCTCGGCGATCTCGCCCACCAGACCGCCGTCACTCATCAGGACCACGCGGTCGGCGTAGCTGGCCGCCACCGGATCGTGGGTGACCATGATGATCGTCTGGCCCATTTCCCGGCTGCTGCGGCGCAGCAGTGCCAGGACCTCGCCGCCGGCGGTCGAATCAAGGTTGCCGGTAGGTTCGTCCCCGAACACCACGTCGGGCCGGGTCAGCAGGGCCCGGGCCACGGCCACCCGCTGCTGTTGACCGCCGGAGAGCTCGTGCGGCCGGTGCCGGAGCCTGTCCTTAAGGCCAAGCGTGGCCACCACTGTGTCGAACCAGGCGGTGTCGGTGGCCTTGTTTGCCAATGCCAGCGGCAGCGTGATGTTCTGTTCGGCTGTCAGCGTCGGCACGAGGTTAAAGGCCTGGAAGACAAATCCGATCCTGTCGCGGCGAAGAGTGGTGAGCTGCTTGTCGTTCAGGGCCGTGATGTCCGTCCCGCCCACCAGGATCCGTCCGGAGTCCGCGGTGTCCAGGCCGGCGAGGCAGTGCATCAGGGTGGACTTTCCGGAGCCGGAAGGGCCCATTATTGCGGTGAAGCGGCCAGCATCGAATGTGACGCTGACCTCACGCAGGGCGCTGACGCGGGTGGCGCCGCGGCCGTACGTCTTGGCCAGGGAGAGGGCCTGCACGGCGGGAGCGGAGGTGATGTTTTGCCTGTTAAAAGCAGTATGGGCATGCGCGGAAGTTGTCATGTTTCCACGCTATGGCCGCACCCGGCGCCCGGGGATCGGCCGGTGGTCTGGTCCTGCCGGGGCCGGCCTCATACCCAGGTCTGAGACCACCGCGCCAGGCGTCAGCCCCCGGGAGTGACAACCCCGGTCTCGTAGGCGAGCACGACTGCCTGGACCCGGTCCCGTGCCCCAAGCTTGGCCAGGATGTGCCCTACATGCGTTTTGACGGTTGCTTCGGAGACAAACAGGTCTGCCGCGATCTCAGGGTTGGATCGCCCTTGTGCCATGAGGGTGAACACTTCGCGCTCGCGGGCTGTGAGCCGTTCGACGGCCTCGTGGTCCTCGGGCCGTTCGTTGCCGTGCGCGCGCAGCAGCGGAGCTACGTGGTCCAGGAGCCGGCGGGTGGTGGAGGGGGCGATGACGGCGTCCCCGCGGTGGACCGTGCGGATGGCTTCCAGCAGTTCCTCCGGCGGGGCGTCCTTCAGGAGGAAACCGCTGGCGCCGGCTTGGATGGCCGCCAGTGCGTACTCGTCCAGATCGAAGGTCGTGAGCACCACGACGCGAAGTTCAGCCCTGGCTGACCCGGCGGGGGCGGAAGCGGCGCGTTCGATAAGCCTGCGGGTGGCCTCGATGCCGTCCATTCCCGGCATGCGCACGTCCATCAGGACGACGTCGGCGGCTGCTGCTCCGAGGGCCTGGAGTGCCTCGAACCCGTTTCCGGCCTCGACCACGACGTCAAGGTCCGGCTGGGAGTTGATCAGCATGCTGAATCCCGAGCGCACCAGTTGCTGGTCATCGACCAGCGCCACTCGGATCGGAGCGGTTGTGTCGCGGTCTAGTGGCAATGTCATGCTCAAGCCTCGGTGTAGGGAAGGAAGGCCGAAACCTGGAAGCCCCCGCCCGCGGCCGGGCGGGCCGCCAACGAACCATCGTAAAGGCTGATCCGTTCCCGCATGCCCCGCAGCCCGTTACCGCCGTCTTCCCCGGCACCCACCGCCGGATGGGCAGCAGCGCCCCGGCCGTCGTCGTGCACTTCGAGCTGCAGCCCGCGTGGCTGCCACCGCACCAAAACCCGGGCCCGGGCCCGCGGACCTGCATGCTTGAGGACGTTCGTCAGGGATTCCTGGAGGACCCGGTATGCCGTGAGTTCGGCGCCCGGAGGCAGGGTGCGCCGCGGCGATCCCAGCCGTTCGACGTCCAGCGGCAGGCCGGCCGCACGGAACCCCAGGAACAGCTCATCGAGGTCCACAAGTCCGGGCAACGGGCGGGTGGTGGACTCATCGCCGTGCCGCAGCACACCCAGCAGCCGGCGCATTTCCGCCAACGATTCCCGTGCCGTGGCGGCGACGGTGGCCAGCGTTTCCGTGGCCACGGCAGGGTTGGCTGCCGCTGCGTATCGTGCACCGTCGGACTGGGTGATGATCACGGACAGGGAATGCGCCACGATGTCGTGCATCTCACGGGCAATGTGGGCGCGTTCATCGGCGGCGGCCAGGGAGCGTTCCTGCTGTTGTTCGGTTTCGAGCCGACGGGCACGGTCCGCGAGGGTCTGCAGTTGCTGACGGCGGACGCGTGTCAGGTCCCCGAGGGTCCAACTGAACAACACCAGCATCCAGATCAGTACGGTGTACACGGCACTAATGGTGAGGCCCAGCACGCCCGTTTGGGCCGTGCTGCTGAGGTTTCGGGTGGTCAGCAGCACGCCGCCCAGCAGGCCCAGGCCCAGGACCGACCGGCTGGCCCGGGCAGGACCGTAGGCGGCAACGGCATAGATGATCAGCGGAACAGCCATCAATCCCGCCAGGGGCTCCAGCCCGGATGCCCATAACGCCAGAGATGCCACCACAATGGCGCCCGCCGCGGGCACCGGCCGGGTGCGTCGCCATGCCAGCGGCACCACCAGTGCGCTCGACAGCACGAAGTGCCAGGGTCGGTCCGCGATGAGGTACACCGGGCCGCAGAAAAGCAGGAGCGCCAGCATGAGGACCAGGTCCACCCGGAAGGTGTTGACCCGGAGCCAGTGATAAGCCTTGTGCCGTAATTCCACCCCGAAACTCTATGCTGATGCGGTGGCGGGTGCCTCATGCCTGGGGCTGATCGCTGTACACGTCCGGGACTCCAACGCCGCCGACGGACCCGGTGTCCGGAATATGGGACGGCTTGACCAGCATATGGATGGTCTGGCTACCCTGAAGACATGAGCGCATCCTCCATCGATCTTGCAGTTATTCCCGGCGACGGCATCGGCCCCGAGGTCATTGCCGAGGCCCTTAAAGTCCTGGAAAAGGCTGTTGCGGCGGAGGGCGTGGAGCTCAAGCCCACGCATTACGAGCTCGGCGCCGAGCACTGGCTTCGCACCGGCGAGACCCTGCCGGACGACGTCCTGGCCGACCTGAAGACCCGCGACGCCATCCTCTTCGGCGCGGTGGGCGCCGCCCCCGGCGACACCCGGATCCCGTCCGGCATCATCGAGCGTGAGCTGCTCCTCAAGCTCCGGTTCAGCCTGGACCACTACGTCAACCTGCGGCCTTCCCGGCTTTACGGTACCGTCGGCAGCCCCCTGGCCAACCCCGGCACCATCGACTTCATCGTGGTCCGCGAAGGCACCGAAGGGCCCTACGTCGGGAACGGCGGCACCCTGCGTGCGGGCACCCCGCACGAGGTAGCCACCGAAGTTTCCCTGAACACCGCCCACGGCGTGGAGCGCGTGGTCCGTGACGCCTTCCGACGCGCCAGCGCGCGGGAACGCAAGCACGTCACCCTGGTGCACAAACACAACGTCCTGGTCTTCGCCGGCCACCTCTGGAAGCGCACCGTCGAAGCCGTCGCCCAGGAATTCCCGGACGTCACTCACGACTACCTGCACGTGGACGCCGCCACGATCTTCATGGTCACGGACCCGTCCCGCTTCGATGTCATCGTCACGGACAATCTGTTCGGCGACATCATCACCGACCTCGCCGCTGCCATCACCGGCGGCATCGGCCTGGCCGCCTCCGGCAACATCAACATGGACCGCACCGCGCCTTCCATGTTCGAACCGGTCCACGGTTCCGCGCCGGACATCGCCGGCCAGGGCAAGGCAGATCCCACCGCGGCGATCCTCTCCGCGGCCCTCCTGCTGGACCACCTGGGCTACACGGACGCCGCCCGCAGGATTGAAGCTGCCGTGGTTGCCGACGTCGAAAAGCGTGACGGCACACGCAGCACCACGGCCGTGGGCGACGCCATCACCGCCGGCCTTTAGCCCGCGCCGGGGCATCCGGCATCGGGCGTAAGCTTGTCTCGAATCACCAAATGCCGCCCCGCCGTTCAGCGCTGAACGAGGTGGCGGCCGATCGTGGAGGAACCATGACCCAGACCGCCCATGGCGTCGAATTCACCCGGCAGCCTTCGGCCAACCCGAAGTCCGCCGAAGAGCGTGCAGCCATCCTGGCAAACCCGGGATTCGGCAACTACTTCACCGACCACACCGCCATCGTGGACTACAGCGTGGACGCGGACGGCAACGGCGGCTGGCACGATGCCCGGATCGAACCCTACGGTCCGATCGTCCTGGATCCTTCCGCCGCCGTCTTCCACTACGGCCAGGAGATCTTCGAAGGGTTGAAGGCCTACCGCCACGCGGACGGGTCCATCTGGACCTTCCGCCCGGAGGCGAACGCGGCGCGGCTGAACAAATCCGCCCGCCGTCTGGCCCTTCCGGAACTGCCGGCCGAGTACTTCCTCGGCGCCATCCGCGAACTGGTGGCAGTGGACAAGGAGTGGGTCCCCTCCGGCGACGGCGAGGCCCTGTACCTGCGGCCGTTCATGATCGCCACCGAGGCCTTCCTGGGCGTCCGCGCCGCCCGCGAGGTGTCCTTCCGGGTGATCGCCTCGCCTGCCGGCAACTACTTCGGCGGCGAGCTCAAGCCCGTGTCCATCTGGATCTCCCGGCAGTATGCCCGCGCCGGCCGTGGCGGCACCGGCGACGCCAAGTGCGGCGGCAACTACGCGGCTTCGCTGATCGCGCAGCAGGAGGCCGAGGCCAACGGGTGCAAGCAGGTCCTGTTCCTTGACCAGGCCAACGACAACGCCGTGGAAGAACTGGGCGGCATGAACGTGTTCTTCGTCATGAAGGACGGCTCGCTGGTAACGCCCGCGCTCACCGGGACCATCCTGGAAGGCGTCACCCGGATGTCCGTCATCCAGGTGGCCAAGGACATGGGCCGCGAGGTTTCCGAGCGGAAGATCACCCTTGACGAGTGGCGTGACGGCGTGGCCTCCGGTGACATCACCGAAGTGTTCGCCTGCGGCACGGCAGCCGTCATCACTCCCATCGGAGTCCTCAAGGACGCCACCGAGTTCATCGGTTCCGAGGACGCCAAGGCGGGGGAGACCACCATGGCCATCCGCGAAAAGCTCTTGGGCATCCAGACGGGCACGGAGCCGGACACCCACGGCTGGCTGACCCGCCTGGCATAGCCTGGCAGTTTTCAATGTACGACGGCGCCTGCCGGACTTGGGTCCGGCAGGCGCCGTCCTGCGTTCCGGCCAACAGGCATTCCTGGGCTGGTTCGCAGATCCTGACCTTGAAGGCGTGGTTGTGCGAACAAGCTGCTGACTGTTGCGGGGTGGATGCCGGCACACCGACGCGCTGCGGGGCTGGGGTGGGGCAGCGCCGGATGCAAGGATGGACCGGTGACTTCAGTTTCCGGCCCCCGGCTGCAGCGCAGCTCCGGGCTCACACAGTTCATCCTGGCACCCAACCCCGGCCCCATGAGCCTGGACGGCACCAACTCCTACCTCGTGCGTGCCCCCGGCCATTCCTCCGTGGTGGTCGTGGATCCCGGTCCCCGGGACGAAACGCACCTGAACGCACTGGCCGGGACCGCCGCCGTCGAACTGATTTTGGTGACCCACCGGCACGCGGACCATACGGCGGGTTCCGCCCGCCTGCATGAATTGACGGGCGCGCCGGTCCGGGCGGCGGAGCCCGGCCACTGCCACGGCGGGGGAGTGCCGCTGGTCCATGGAGAGGTGATCCAGGCCGCAGGGCTGGAGATCGTCGTCCTGGCCACGCCCGGCCACACCTCAGACTCCGTCTGTTTCCACCTGCCTGCGGACGGGGACCATGGATCGGTGCTGACGGGCGACACCGTCCTTGGCCGCGGCACCACCGTCCTGGATTATCCGGACGGCACGCTGGGCGACTACCTGGCATCCCTGGACCGGCTCGAAGCGCTGGGGCCCGCAACCGTCCTCCCGGCCCACGGCCCGGTGCTGCCCTCCCTTGAAGCCATCGCACGGGACTACCGGACACACCGGGAAGAACGGCTGGCGCAGATCCGCGCCGCGCTGGACCGGCTGGGCCAGGACGCAGCCGCGGAGGAGGTGGCCGACGCCGTCTATTCCGACGTCGAGCCTTCCGTCCGGCGTGCCGCCGAGCTGTCCGTGGCCGCGCAGCTGTCCTACCTGCGCGGTGGCGGCAGCGCGGGCCAGGCGGCACCGGCGGGACGGTAGGGTAGGAGCCATGCGTATTGCCAGGTTTGTAGTCGATTCCGATCCCCTGTACGGCGTTGTGGAAGGTGAACCGGGCAGTGAGGAAATCACTGTCATCCACGGCGACCCCTTCTTCCATGGCGTGGAGCGCACATCCGTGCGCCACAAGCTGGAGGACGTCCGGCTGCTGGCGCCGATCATCCCGCGGAGCAAGGTGATCGGCGTTGGCCGGAACTTCGTGGATCACGCCCATGAACTCGGCAACGAGGTCCCCGCCCAGCCGCTGCTCTTCCTGAAGCCCAACACCGCAGTCGTGGGCCCCAACGACCCCGTAGTGCTGCCGGAGTTCTCCGAAGAGGTCTCCTTCGAAGCTGAACTCTGCGTGGTGATCGGCCGGATCTGCAAGGACGTGCCGGAAGACCGCGTGGACGATGTCATCTTCGGCTACACGTGCGGCAACGACCTCACGGCCCGCGACGTCCAGAAAACGGACCTGCAGTGGACCCGCGCCAAGGGCTTCGACACCTCCGCGCCGCTGGGGCCCTGGATCGAGACCGACCTGGACACGGAGGACCTGCGGATCCAGGGCAGGCTCAACGGTGAAGTGCGCCAGGACGGCAGCACCAGCCAGATGATCCGCGGCGTGCGCGAACTGGTGTCGGTGGTATCGCAGGCGTTTACCCTGCTGCCGGGCGACGTGATCATGACCGGCACGCCCGCCGGCGTGGGCCTGGTCAAGGAGGGCGACCGCTTCGAGGTGGAAATCGAGGGCATCGGACGGCTTTCCAACCCCATCGTCCGCCGCTAGGCCTGTCCGGCCGGCGGAAGGCCGGACCCGGCCAGGCGGGTAAAGTTGAAGCCACTATGACTATCGCTTCTTCGTCACCCGCCGCAGCCATTCCGCCCGTTACCGCCGAGACGCCCGTCCGGGTCCGTTTCTGCCCGTCGCCCACGGGTACCCCGCACGTTGGACTGATCCGGACGGCCCTGTTCAACTGGGCCTACGCGCGCCACACCAAGGGCACGCTGGTTTTCCGCATCGAGGACACGGACGCGGCGCGGGACAGCGAGGAAAGCTACCACCAGCTGCTCGACGCATTGAAGTGGCTGGGCATCGACTGGGACGAGGGCGTTGAGGTCGGCGGCCCGCACGAGCCGTACCGGCAGTCCCAGCGCGGCGACATCTACCAGGACGTCATCAAGCGGCTGCATGACGGCGGGTTCATCTACGAGTCCTTCTCCACCCCGGAGGAGATCGAGGCGCGCCACCGCGCGGCCGGACGGGACCCGAAGCTTGGCTACGACGGCTTTGACCGGCACCTGACGGAGGAGCAGCTGGCGCAGTACCGGGCGGAGGGCCGGCAGGCTGTCCTCCGCCTGCGCATGCCGGACGAGGACATCACGTTCACCGACCTGGTCCGCGGCGATATCACGTTCAAGGCCGGTTCCGTCCCTGACTTCGCCGTGGTGCGGGCCAACGGTGCTCCGCTCTACACGCTGGTCAACCCGGTGGACGACGCTCTGATGGGCATCACCCATGTGCTGCGCGGCGAGGACCTGCTCAGCTCCACGCCCCGCCAGATCGCCCTGTACCGGGCGCTGTACGCCATCGGCGTCGCCGAGTACATGCCGGAGTTCGGCCACCTTCCCTACGTCATGGGCCAGGGCAACAAGAAGCTGTCCAAGCGCGACCCCGAGTCCAGCCTGTTCCTGCATCGGGAGCGGGGCTTCATCCCGGAAGGGCTGCTGAACTACCTGTCCCTGCTGGGCTGGTCCCTCAGCGCGGACGAGGACATCTTTACGGTGGAGCAGCTTGTGGAGCACTTTGACGTCCACGACGTCCTGGCCAACCCGGCCCGCTTCGACCTGAAGAAGGCCGAGGCCATCAACGGCACCCACGTCCGGATGCTCGAGCCCAAGGTGTTCCGTGACCGCGTTGCGCACTACCTGCGCGAGGCAGGCCTGGTGGGGGAGATCCTGACAGACCGCGAAGAGGAAATCGTCACCGAGGCGGCGCCGCTGATCCAGGAACGCATCACGCTCCTGGGCGAAGCCCCGGACATGCTGGCGTTCCTGTTCAAGGCCGATGACGCCATCGACATCGCCGACGACGCACGCAAAGGCCTTCCCGCCAACCTTCCCGAGGTCCTTGATGCCGCCATCGCCGCGCTGGAACCGGTGGCGGAATGGACGCCGGACAACATCCAGGCCGCACTCAAGCAGGCCCTGGTGGAGGACATGGGCATCAAGCCGAGGCTTGCCTTCGGCCCGGTGCGCACGGCCGTTTCCGGCCGCCGCGTGTCGCCGCCGCTGTTTGAGTCCATGGTGATCCTGGGCAAGGAGTCCTCCCTGCGCCGGCTCCGCGCCTTCCGCGGCTGATGACCGCTCCCAGCCAAGCGGCCCGAGCCGGCATACTGGAGACACCTTTCGGCCGTGTCCGGGGCGTCCTGTTCGACATTGACGACACCCTGGTGGACCTCGAGTATTCGATGACCACCGCGCTGCGCGAGGTCAGCGAACACCTCCTGCCCGGACTGGACCAGGCCGGGTGGGAGCGGTTCGGCCGCATCTTCACCCACGAGACCACCCACTTCTACGACCGCTACCTGGCCGGCGAGCTGACGTTCAACGAACAACGCCTGCTCCGCGGGCGTGCGGCACTGGGACACTTCGGCGTTGACCTGGGCGAGGGCGAGGAGTCGCACCGGTGGCTGGCGGCCTACATGGAGAAGCAGCCCGCGTACGTGAAGCCGTTCCCCGATGTGCTGCCCCTCCTGGACGTCCTGGACAATGCGGGAGTGCCCTACGGCGCCGTGAGCAACAACGTCCATGACTACCAGCGCGCCAAGTTGGACGGGGCCGGGCTGGAGCGGATCACGCACCTGGTGGGCACGGACACGCTTGGCGTGGCCAAGCCCGATCCGGCCATGTACCTTGAGGGCGTCCGGCTGCTGGGCACTGCCCCGGGCGAAACGCTGTACGTGGGCGATAACCGGCTGCTGGATGCGGAGGGTTCGACGGCGGCAGGGCTGCTGGGCGTCTGGCTGAACCGCGTGGGTGAGGTTGTGGAGGGCTTCGAGGGCAGCATGGTTGCTTCCCTGGAGGAACTGCTGGCCTAACCGGACCAGCCGGCCACATAGGCGTTGCAGGCCGGGACCGCGGCCCCCTTTTTTGCAGGGCCGCGGTCCCGGCCTGTCTGCGTCAGCTGTCAGGGGGCCCGCAGGCCCGCGGCACGGCGGCGCAGGAGCAGGTAGGCCGCGACGGCGGCGGCCACGAGCAGCGCGATCAGCAGCAGGGCGATGCCCGGGTTGTCCAGCCAGGACGACGGCGACACTGCCGCCACTTTCGTGTGCAGCTCCTGCGTGCCGGCAGCGATTTTCGCGTTGCCGTCCGCCAGCTTGCCGGCGCCTTCCGCCAGTTTGCCGGAACCGTCGTCCAGCCGGCCGTTGCCATCGGCCAGCTGACCGGATCCTTCGGCGAGCCGTGCGGACCCCGATTCCAGTTGGCCCGTCCCACTGCTGAGCTTGACGGTTCCGTCGGAGAGGGCTTCCGTTCCCGCCAGCAGGCCCGGGTTCGCCGGGTCGCCGCCGCCGTTGATGCCCGCGCTGAGCCGGGTGGTGCCGTCCTGGAGGTTGTTGGCGGCGTAGATCAGGCCGGGACGGTCGGGGTCGCCCGGCACACCGTCCATCCCCACCCGGATCTTCGCCGTCCCCTCGGCCAGCATCGACGTGCCCAGCACCACGCCCGGGTTCTGCGGATCCGTCGCATTGAGCTTTTCCGCCAGGGTGGCAAAGCCCGCCTTCAACCGTCCGGCGCCGTCGTTCAACTCGCCGGCTCCCGTGGCCAGCCTGCCCGTTCCGGTCTTCAGCTGCCCGGCGCCGTCGTCCAGGGCCCCGGCCCCGCCGTTGACCTTTGCTGCGCCGGCGTCAAGCTGTACCGCCCCGGCATAGGCCCTCCGGCCGCCGTCGGCCAGCTTGGCTATCTGGTCCTTGATCACTGCAAGGGGTACCAGGCCCTGCGGTCCGTTCGCTGCCGCTTCGAGCTGGTCCAGTCCCTGGCTGAGTGCGGCGAGCCCGTCGCCCTGTGCGGGGTCGTTGCCGGCACCCGGGTAACCCTTGAGCCGGTTTGCTCCGGCTGCCAGCTGGCCGGTGCCGTCCTTCAGCGCTGCGGTCCCGCTGCGCAGCTTGGTGGCGCCGGCATCAAGATCGCCGGCACCTGCGGCGAGCTGGCCCGTGCCTGCAGCGATCCGGCCCGCGCCGTCAGCAAGGTTGTTGGGTGCGTTTCCGGACGCCGTTGGGGTCAGCGCAGCGGAAAGAGCGACGGCGCCGGACTGAAGCTTCCGTGCGCCGTCGTCCACCTGGTAGACACCCGGTACCAGCTTGTTCAGCACATCATTCTGCAGCTTGGTGGTACCGGCGTGCAGCTTGTCCACCCCTGGTGCCAGCTGGTCGCGGACTCCGGAGAAGATCCGGCCGGCCCCCGACTGCAGGGCCGCGGCGCCGGCATTCAATTCGCTGCTGCCGTCCCTGACCTTGTCCGAGCCGTCCTTCACCTGCGCCGCGCCTTTGTTCGCGGCCCCTGCTCCTGCTGCCAGCTGGCCCGAACCGTCTTTGAGTTGGTTGGCCCCCGCGGCAGCCTGCTCTGCTCCGTCCATCAGCTGCGCGGCACCGTTGGCGATCTGGCCCGTGAGGAAGGTATAAACCGCAAGGAAAAGAGCCAGCAGCAGGGACAGTGCGGTGATGGCGATGGATTGGGACCGGGTTTTGGGCTTGGCTGTTGCGATGGATTCTGTGCGGGTTGTCAACGCTGACACTTCCTAACTGGGCCACCGGGCGACGCTGCCCGGTGGTCGAAACCGTTGGTGGGAGGGCCATCCTGTTTCCTCGTGGGGGTGCCCGGATAGCGGGACGGGAAGTTGTTACTGATGGGTAACTTACTCGAGGGTAACCATACGGCGGGAGCGTGGGCAAGGGCCCGCATGGAGAAGTCCATGCGGCTGCCGGCGACTTCGTCGATCCCGATTTGTGCGAGCCGAAAGTCTCGGGTAAAGTAATTTCTCGTGCTGAGGCGCACGGAGCAGGGAAAAAGCCCTGAAAACCGGCCCGAAAGTGCCATTGGGATATGGTGTAATTGGCAACACTACGGTTTCTGGTACCGTCATTCTAGGTTCGAGTCCTGGTATCCCAGCTCTGATTTGAAAGCTGGCTTCAGCTGGAATTCAGTAGGTTTCCACTCGGTTCGCCGATTTGAAACCACGGCAAAGTGTGTGAAATACTCACTGAGCTTGAGCGGCGGAAACGCTGCCGGAAGTACTCTGGCCCCATCGTATAGCGGCCTAGTACGCCGCCCTCTCACGGCGGTAACGCGGGTTCGAATCCCGCTGGGGTCACCATCGAAATGGTCCCGGGCATTAGCCCGGGGCCATTTTTTATGAGCATCAGGCCGGTTCCCCTCCAGCCGGACGAGACCGCCTGTCGTTTCGAAGAAAATCGTCCTGCTGCGGGGGAATTCCCTGCTGGGGACGACACGCGGTGGAACTTCGCGCCCCCTACTCAACTGGCATGATGTAGCTGTGACCTCCCATGACGAGCACGGCCGCCCCATCCCGCCGGTGCCGCACGCCATGGCGGCAGTGACCCTGCTGGAGGAGATCCGCAGCGGCCTGGACGATGTGCTGCTGCCGCTCGCGCTGCCGGGCGCGGACCAGGCACGCCGCGAAACGTCGGCCGCAAGGGCGCAGCTGGACGACTACATCCTTCCGCGGTACCGGAGCCTGGACGCCCCCTTGCTTGCCGTCGTCGGCGGTTCCACCGGTGCCGGCAAATCCACCCTGGTGAACGGGCTCGTGGGGCATCCCGTCACGCGGGCCGGGGCCATCCGCCCCACTACCCGCCAGCCCATCCTGCTGCACAACCCCGCGGAGGGAACATGGTTTGAAGGGCAGCGGGTCCTGCCCGGGCTAAGCCGGATCCGCGGTACCCTCGCCGGCAGTCCGGCCGCCGCGGGCGCCATGCCGGAGCCGCGCGACGCCGCTTCGCTGGTGCTGCTGGCCGATCCGGCGGTTCCGGCCGGCATCGCACTCCTTGACGCCCCGGACGTTGACTCCATTTCCGACCAAAACCGCCTGCTGGCCGGGCAACTGCTGGCCGCCGCGGACTTGTGGGTGTTTGTCACCACAGCCAACCGGTACGCGGACGCCGTTCCCTGGAAGCTCCTCCTGGACGCGGCGGCGCGGGACATTACTGTGGCAGTGGTGCTGGACCGGGTGCCGCCGGGCGCGCAGGCGGAGGTAAGCGAGGACCTCCGCGGCCTGCTCGACCGGGAGGGGCTCGGTGGGAGCCGGCTGTTCATCATCGCCGAGACGGTCCTTGATCCGCACGGCATGCTGCCTCCCGGCGCTGTCAATGAGCTGCGGGACTGGCTTGGTGCCCTGGCCGCCGATGCTGCCGGCCGGGCCGCCGTCGCACGGCGGACCCTGAATGGAACCGTCCGCGCCCTGGCCCATCGGATTCCGGATATCGCCGGCGCCGTCCGTGAGCAGGAGCTGGCCGCCTCGCGACTTGAGGCCGACGCCGTGGCGGCTTACGCGGATGCCGCCAAGCGGATCCTTGATGCCACCCGCGACGGTGCACTCCTCCGGGGCGAAGTGCTGGCCCGGTGGCAGGATTTTGTGGGCACCGGTGAATTCTTCCGCGCCCTTGAGCAGAATGTGGGGCGGTTCCGGGACAGGCTGGGGGCCTTCTTCCGCGGTGAACCGGCACCGGCCGTCGGGGTTGAGGCGGCCATCGAAACCGGGCTTCAGGCCGTCATTGTGGACGAGGCAGCCAACGCAGCGGAGGACACCGACCAGCGGTGGCGCTCAGACCCCGCGGGGCGGCAGCTGCTGGGTCCGGACGACCTGTCGGGGACGGCGCCCGGGTTCGCCGAACGGGCAGCAGCGGAAATCCGGGCGTGGCAGGAAGCCCTGATGGAGCTGATCCGGACGGAAGGCCAGGGACGGCGGACGCAGGCCCGGTGGCTGTCCTTTGGCATCAACGGCCTCGGCGCCGCGCTGATGATCGTGGTGTTTTCGATGACTGCGGGCCTGACCGGACTGGAGATCGGCGTGGCGGGCGGAACCGCCGTCGTGGGCCAGCGCCTGCTGGAAGCGGTGTTCGGCGAGGACGCCGTGCGCCGCATGGCTGATAAAGCCCGTGAAGATCTGGCCACGCGGTGCCGGCGCCTGCTGGCAGACGAGCAGGAGAAGTTCCTGCAGCGGCTGCCGGAAGGCAATCCCGCCCTCGCACAACGCCTTGCTGCGCAGGCCGGGGAACTGGCCCGGCTGGCGGAGAGCGCGTGAGCCGCCACAGCGGGGCACACGCGTCCTCCAAACTGGACGCCCGGCTCCAGGCGCTCCAGGACGCCCGGGAGCTGGGGGAGGGGGTCCTGCCGGACCAGGCGCTGCAGGACGTGTTCGACGTCCTGGAGCGCGCAAGTTCCCGCCGTTCCTTGTCCGGCGACCACACCGTGGTGGGATTTTTCGGGGCCACCGGAAGCGGCAAGTCCTCCCTCTTCAACGCGGTCAGCGGCGCGGAGATCGCGACGGCGGCGGCCCGCCGTCCGACGACATCGGAACCACTGGCAGGTGTTTGGGGAGCGGCAGGCAGCGAAGCCCTCCTCGACTGGCTGGAAGTGGGAAACCGGCATCACGCCGCGCCGGTGGACGGCTTCGCCGACGAACAGACGGGGCTGATCCTGCTCGATCTGCCTGACTTCGACTCCACCCATGCAGCCAACCGCGAGATCGTGCAGCGGATGGTGGGGATGGTGGACGTCCTGGTGTGGGTGCTGGACCCGCAGAAGTATGCCGACGCTGCCGTCCACCATGGGTTCCTGGCGCCGCACGCTTCGCACGGGGCCGTCACGCTTGTGGTCCTGAACCAGGTGGACCGGCTCCCGGAACACGATGTGCAGCCCGTGCTCGACTCGCTGCACGCAATCCTTGCAGGTGAAGGGCTGGGACAGGTGCGGGTCCTCCCTTCATCGGCGGTGACGGGGGCGGGGATCGGGGAAGTGCGGGCGGCGATCCGGAAGGTGGCCGTCCAGCGCCAGGCCCAGTCCCGGCGGCTGGAGGCGGATATCACTAAGGCCGGGCAGGACCTGCGGCAGGCTTCCGGGGACGGCGACGCCGCAGGGGTCCGGCCGGCCGCCAGGTCCCGGCTCGCGGGCGAACTGGCTGTGGCAGCGAACGTGCCTGCCGTGGTGCGGGCCGTCGGCCAGTCCTACCGGCTGGAGTCCGTCCGGCGCACCGGCTGGCCCGTCACCCGCTGGCTCTCCAGGTTCCGCCCGGACCCGCTGCGCCGCCTCAATCTCCGCAGGGATTCACCTGCCGGGCTGAACCGGACCTCCCTGCCGGCCGCCGGCGCGCCGGAGCGGGCCCGGACGGACGCTGCCGTCAGGGAATTTGCGGACGCGGCCAGCGAGGGGGCTCCGGGACCCTGGCGGGCAGCGATTAGGGGGAGGGCCAGGGCCGGCCGGGACCGGCTGCCCGACGCCCTGGACCAGGCCATCGCCGGGACCGACATCGGGGCCAACCGCAAGGCGTGGTGGTGGGGTGCCTTCAACGTGGTTCAGTGGCTGGCGCTGCTGACGGTGCTGGGCGGCCTGGGCTGGCTTGGCGTCCTGGCCGGACTGGCCTACCTGCAGCTGCCGGTGCCCGAAGTTCCACGCGCGGAAGGCTGGCCGGTACCCACCCTGATGATCGCCTTCGGCCTGGTGCTGGGGATATTTTTGGCGGTCACCGGCCGTTTCATTGCGTCCGGTGCTGCCCGGGCGCGGGCTGCAAGGGCACGACGGCGGCTGAACAGCGCCGTGGCAGCGGCGGCGCAGGAGCTGGTGGTGGCGCCCGTGGAGGAGGAGATTGCCAGGCTGGCAGCCTTCAACAAGGCGCTGAAGAAGGCCATGGGGCCGTAGGGCTGCTACCGGCCCATAATGACCTAGCCGCCCGCCAGGGCGGCCGCGGCGTCCCGGACCTTGATGAGGGTGCGCAGGTTGCGGGTGGTGGTTGCGGCCTTGAACTTCGTTTTCGCGCTGATCTTGCTGAAGGGGCTGTCCAGTGTCCCTCCCGCCGGGGCCAGCCAGGCAAGCGCTTCGGGCCCCAGCCGCTGCTGGTCCTGGCTTTCAAGGGCTGACCCGGCCGCCTCCAGTTCGTCAAGGACGGCGGTGTCCGAGGACAGGGTGATATAGGTGTGGGTGGACCTGTCGTCGTCCGGGTAGGGGCAGCCATCCACCAGTTGGGCCACCCGCCCGGCGTCCAGGACCACAACCCACGCTTCATAGCCAAAGGCGGCCCGGAGGCACTTTTCGCATTCCTGTTTGACCGCTGCCGCGTCCAGGGTGCTGCTGAGCACCACGTTTCCGCTGGCCAGCAGGGTCTTTGCGTCCGTGAAGCCGCAGGATTTCAGCGCGTCCCGCAGGTCCGCCATCTTGATATTGATCCCGCCCACGTTGATGCCGCGGAGGAACACCGCATAGCTGCCCATGGGCACAGCCTAGCGGCCGGAGCCCCGGTGGGGCCGGCAGGAGCCTAGTCGTTGTTCTTGCGGAGGGCCTCGGTGAGGATGCGCCCGGCATTGCAGACAACTTCGGCGTGCAGGCGGCCGGGCTGGCGGGTCAGCCGCTCAATTGGACCGGAAATGGAGACGGCGGCAATCACCCTGCCGGACGGACCCCTCACCGGTGCCGAAACGGAGGCGACCCCCGGCTCACGCTCGCCAAGGCTCTGTCCCCAGCCCCGGCGTCGTACTCCTGCCAGGACGGTCGGCGTGAAACGGGCCGACTGCAGGCCCTCGAGGAGCCTGTCGTGATCCTCCCAGGCGAGCAGGACCTGCGCGGCAGAGCCGGCCTTCATGGACAACTGCGTGCCCACGGGAATGGTGTCGCGCAGGCCGATGGGGCGCTCCGCGGAGGCGACGCATACGCGCCAGTCACCCTGCCTGCGGAAGATCTGGGCGCTTTCGCCGGTGGCATCGCGCAGTTGCATGAGTACGGGCCCGGCCGAGGCGATCAGGCGGTCTTCCCCGGCGGCGGAGGCAAGCTCCACAAGCCTGCTGCCGAGCACGAACCGGCCCTGGATGTCTCGGCTGACCAGCCGGTGGTGCACCAGCGCCAAAGCGAGGCGGTGGACAGTGGGCCGGGCCAGGCCGGTGGCGGCTACCAGCTGCGCCAGCGTGGTGGGGCCGGCCTCAAGGGCATCGAGCACCTGGGCCGCTTTATCAATGACACCGACTCCACTAGAATTGTCCATGTAATGATATTGCCGTCTCAATATCTGAGATGCAAATCTTTCGGCTGGCGCAGCGCGGAGCCGTCCTGATTCAGTTGGATCAATCAGCCAAACAGCAGTGAAGGGAGATGGCCATGGCAAAGACATTGGCCGAGAAAGTCTGGGACGCACATGTGGTGCGCAAAGGTGACGGCGATGGTGCCAACGCCCAGCCGGACCTTCTGTACATCGACCTTCACCTGGTCCACGAAGTCACGTCCCCGCAGGCGTTCGAAGGCCTGCGGCTGGCCGGCCGCAAGCTGCGCCGGCCGGACCTGACCATTGCCACCGAGGACCACAACACCCCCACGCTGGACATCGACAAACCGATTGCCGACCTGACCAGCCGCACCCAGATCCAGACCCTGCGCAACAACTGCGCGGAGTTCGGCGTCCGGCTGCACAGCCTGGGCGATGCCGAGCAGGGCATCGTGCACGTGGTGGGCCCGCAGCTGGGCCTCACCCAGCCCGGCATGACGGTGGTCTGCGGCGACTCGCATACATCCACCCACGGCGCTTTCGGTGCGCTGGCCATGGGCATCGGCACCTCCGAGGTGGAGCACGTCATGGCCACCCAGACCCTGTCCCTGAAGCCGTTCAAGACCATGGCCATCAACGTCGAGGGCACACTGCGTCCCGGCGTCACCGCCAAGGACATCATCCTCGCCGTGATCGCCAAGATCGGCACCGGCGGCGGCCAGGGCTACGTCCTGGAATACCGCGGGTCGGCGATCCGCGCCCTGTCCATGGAAGCGCGCATGACCATCTGCAACATGTCCATCGAAGCCGGCGCCCGCGCCGGCATGGTGGCCCCGGACGAAACCACCTACGAGTACATGAAGGGCCGCCCCCACGCGCCGGAAGGCGAGGACTGGGACGCCGCCGTGGAGTACTGGAATACGCTGCGTACCGACGACGACGCCACCTTCGACGTGCAGGTTGACCTGGACGCCAACACCCTGGAGCCGTTCGTCACCTGGGGCACCAACCCCGGCCAGGGCGTGTCCCTGTCCGAGTCCGTTCCGTCACCCGGGGACTTCGGTGACGAAAACGCCAAGGCCGCTGCCGAGCGCGCCCTGCAGTACATGGGACTCGAAGCCGGCACGCCCATGAAGGACATCCGCGTGGACACCGTCTTCCTGGGCTCCTGCACCAACTCCCGGATGGAGGACCTGCGTGCCGCTGCCGACATCATCCGCGGCCGGCAAAAGGATCCGAACATCCGGATGCTGGTGGTCCCCGGCTCTGCCCGCGTCCGGCTGGAAGCCGAGGCCGAGGGCCTGGACAAGGTCTTCAAGGACTTCGGTGCCGAGTGGCGCTTTGCCGGCTGCTCCATGTGCCTGGGCATGAACCCGGACCAGCTGGAGGTGGGGGAGCGTTGCGCCTCAACCTCCAACCGAAACTTCGAAGGCCGGCAGGGCAAGGGTGGCCGCACCCACCTGGTCTCCCCGGTGGTGGCCGCAGCCACGGCAGTACGGGGCACGCTCAGCTCTCCATCGGACCTTGACCCGGCTCCCGAACCCGCCGCCATCCGCATCGACGCAGCCTAGGACAGCACAAATGGAAAAGTTCACCAAGCACACCGGTATCGGCGTCCCGCTGCGCCAGAGCAACGTCGACACCGACCAGATCATCCCCGCGGTCTACCTCAAGCGGATCACCCGGACCGGCTTCGAGGACGCGCTCTTCTCCGCCTGGCGCAAGGACCCCTCCTTCATCCTGAACCAGGAGCCCTACAACGCGGGATCGGTCCTGGTGGCAGGCCCCGATTTCGGCACCGGTTCCTCCCGTGAACACGCGGTCTGGGCGCTGAAGGACTACGGTTTCAAAGCCGTCCTGTCCTCCCGGTTCGCCGACATCTTCCGCGGCAACTCGGGCAAGCAGGGACTTCTGGCCGCGCAGGTTGCGCAGGACGACATCGAGCTCATCTGGAAGGAACTCGAAAACGCCCCGGGAACCCAGGTCACCGTGGACCTCGAGTCCAAGACCGTCGTCTGCGGCAACATCGTGGCGCCGTTCGACATCGACGACTACACCCGCTGGCGGCTCCTGGAAGGCCTCGACGACATCGGGCTGACCCTCCAGCACGAAGCCGACATCACCGCCTACGAGGCGACCCGCCAGGCGTTCAAGCCCAAGACCCTGCCGGCGAAGCTTTCCTAGCCCCGGGGCCACCATCCCGGCGGCGTGGCGCAGCGGGCGAAGGCCGCGCCACGCCCCGCCGCCGGTACCCCCTTATTTCGGTTCGGTAACGCGACCTCCTATGCTTGGTTGGAGCCTTTGCAAGGTTTTGGGGGCTAGTGATCGTGAGGAAACCGGTATATGAGTAGTGTTCTGACAATCCGCGGCGGTGTCCCGCTTACAGGCCGCGTCAGCGTCCGTGGGGCAAAGAATCTTGTCCCCAAGGCAATGGTGGCGGCGTTGCTGGGCAACGAACCCTCGGTGTTGCGGAACGTGCCGGAGATCAAGGACGTGGAGGTGGTCACCTCCCTGCTGCAGCTGCATGGGGTGACCGTGGAGAAGGACCCGGTCAACGGTGACCTCACCCTCGATCCCAAGGCCGCAAAGACGGCGCCGAGCACCGCGATCGATGCCCATGCCGGTGACTCCCGCATCCCCATCCTGCTGTGCGGACCGCTGATCCATGCCATTGGCGAAGCCTTCATTCCCGACCTGGGCGGCTGCAAGATCGGCGACCGTCCCATCGACTACCACCTGGATGTCCTGCGCCAGTTCGGTGCCGTCGTGGAGAAGCGCCCCGGTGGCATCCACATCTCTGCACCCAAGGGCCTGCACGGCGCCAAGATCTCGCTGCCGTACCCGTCCGTGGGCGCCACCGAGCAGGTCCTGCTGAGCGCCACCCGCGCGGAAGGCATCACGGAGCTGTCCGGCGCCGCCACCGAGCCGGAAATCATCGACCTTATCGCCGTGCTGCAGAAGATGGGCGCCATCATCAGCGTGCAGACGGACCGGACCATCCGCATCGAGGGTGTCCGTGACCTCGGCGGCTACAACCACCGTGCCCTCTCGGACCGCAACGAATCGGCGTCCTGGGCTTCGGCCGCACTGGTGACCCGCGGCGACATCTTCGTTGAAGGCGCATCCCAGCGCGACATGATGACGTTCCTGAACACCTACCGCAAGGTGGGCGGCGGAATGGACATCGGCGAGGACGGCATCCGGTTCTACCACAAGGGCGGAAAGCTGAACCCGCTGGTCCTTGAAACGGATGTCCACCCCGGCTTCATGACGGACTGGCAGCAGCCCCTGGTGGTTGCGCTGACCCAGGCCGAGGGCGTATCGATCGTGCACGAGACGGTGTATGAGAACCGTTTTGGCTTCACCGACGCCCTGATCCGCATGGGCGCCAGCATCCAGGTGCACCGGGAATGCCTGGGCAGTGTCCCGTGCCGGTTCGGCCAGCGCAACTTCCTGCACTCCGCGGTGATTTCCGGACCCACCCAGCTCAAGGGAACCGACATTGATGTCCCCGACCTGCGCGGCGGGTTCAGCCACCTGATTGCCGCCCTGGCCGCCACCGGAACGTCCCGGGTCACCGGCATCGACATCATCAACCGGGGCTACGAGCGGTTCACGGAAAAGCTCGCCGGCCTTGGGGCCGACTTCGACATCACCACCACGAAGTAGCGCGGCACCGTGAAGGAATCGACCAAAAGCAAGGCCACATTTGTTTTCATTGCCAGCATCGCCCGGCCGCTGCTGAACCTGATGATGTCCAAGACGTGGGAAGGCACCGAAAAGCTTCCCGCCGGCGGCTTCATCGCAGCCCCCAACCACTGCACGGAGATCGACCCCCTTGTTGTGGGGCACATGCTCTACAACCAGAAGCGTGCCCCGCACTTCCTGGCCAAGGCCGCGCTGTTCAAGGTTCCCGGCCTGGGTGCGCTCCTGCGCGCCACCAAGCAGGTGCCGGTGGAGCGCTCGACGGCGGGAGCGAACCGATCGCTGCAAGTGGCCCAGGAGATTGTGGCTGAGGGCGGGGCGATCATCATTTACCCGGAGGGAACGCTGACACGCGATCCCGGGCTTTGGCCGATGAAGGGGCATACCGGCGCGGCAAGGCTGGCCCTCGAAGGCGATATTCCGGTGGTGCCCATTGCCCACTGGGGCGCGCACGAGGTGTTCCCCAGGTACGGCAAGCGGTTCCACGTGTTCCCCCGGAAGCACTCACGCGTCGTCGTGGGCGAACCGGTGGACCTGAGTGCGTTCCGCGGCCGCCCGCTGGACAAGGCCACCCTGACGGAGGCGACGGAAGTGATCATGGACGCGATCACGGCTTTGCTGGCAGGCCTGCGCGGCGAGCAGCCTCCCGCCGAACGCTGGGACCCGGCCAAGCGGCCGCAGGCCAAGCACGGACGGTTCGTTGACCGCGGCGAGCCCGAATCAGGAACGGAAGCTCCGTGACCGCTGACGGAAAGCCGGGGGCGGCGGGCACGGTAGCCGTCCTGGGTGCGGGATCGTGGGGGACAACCTTCGCGAAGATCCTCGCGGACGCTGCGATTGCCGCCGGAACGCCGCGCGTCATCAGGCTTTGGGGCAGGCGCGCCGGGGTGGTCGAAGAGATCAACAACTGCCACCGCAACAGTGAGTACCTCAAGGACATCGTCCTGCCGGAGAGCATCACGGCGTCCACAGACGTCCGCGGAGTCCTGGCGGGAGCCGACCTGGTGGTGCTGGCGGTTCCGGCCCAGTCGCTGCGCCCGCAGCTGCGCGAATGGAAGGACATGATCGCTCCCGGAGCTGTTGTGGTCTCCCTGATGAAGGGGCTGGAGCTGGGCACGGACGCGCGGATGAGCGAGGTCATCGCACAGGAACTGGGCCTGCCGCTGGAACGCATCGCAGTTGTCTCGGGACCCAACCTCGCCATGGAAATTGCGCGGGAAGAGCCTACGGCATCAGTCGTGGCATGCGCTGACTCCGCCACTGCAGGCTGGCTCGCCCGGACCTGCACCGCCCCCTACTTCCGGCCCTACACCACGGCCGATGTGGTCGGCGTCGAAATCGGCGGCATCGTCAAGAACGTGATTGCGCTGGCAGTAGGCATCTGTGAGGGCAAGCAGATGGGGGACAACACCAAGGCCTCGGTGATTACCCGGGGACTCGCGGAAACGTCCCGCCTCGCCTTGGCGCTGGGCGGCGAGGCCAAGACCATGGCCGGGCTCGCCGGGCTGGGCGACCTTGTGGCAACCTGTTCGTCCGCGCTGTCCCGGAACCACACGGCCGGGAGGCTGCTGGGCCAGGGCCTGACCCTGGAGGAGGTGGGCCGAAAGATGACCCAGACCGCCGAAGGCATCAAATCCGGCCAGGCCGTCCATGAACTCGCCGGCAAGCTCGGCGTCGACATGCCCATCACTGCCGCCGTCGTCGCGGTGCTGGCGGGCAAGCTGTCCGTTGACCAACTGGGGCCGGTTCTGCTGTCCCGGGAATTGAAACCTGAAGGCGATTACTGACCATGTCCCAAGACACACCCAACACAGGGGAAACTGCCACCAGCCGCAAGCCGCGGGTCGCCGTGCTTTTCGGCGGCCGCTCCAGCGAGCACGCCGTGAGCTGCGTCACCGCAGCAGGCGTGCTGGGCGCGATCAACAAGGACAAGTACGACGTCATCCCCATCGGGATTGCCAAAACCGGCCAGTGGGTTCTTGCCCCGGCCGAAACCACCCAGTGGTCGCTTGCCGCATCATCACTCCCCGAGGTAGTACCTTCCCCGCAGACCGTCACGCTTGCTGAGATCGGCGGGGAACACCAGCTGATCGTGGCGTCCCCCAACGAGGTTCCGCAGGAACTGGGCGCCGTCGACGTGGTCTTTCCGCTGTTGCACGGCCCCTTCGGCGAGGACGGGACCATCCAGGGGCTCCTTGAACTTTCCGACACCCGCTACGTCGGCGCCGGAGTCCTGGCATCGGCCGTCGGCATGGACAAGCACTACATGAAGGTGGTCTTCGAGGCCGCCGGACTCCGCGTGGGACCCTACGTGGCTGTGACCGACCGGCAGTGGCAGCGGGATCCCGAATCCGTCAGGAAGCAGGTGGACCGCCTCGGTTTCCCCGTCTTCGTCAAGCCGGCCCGTGCCGGCTCGTCGATGGGCATCTCCAAGGTTGATTCCCTTGAGGACCTGGACGCCGCGATCGAAGAGGCCCGCCGCCACGACCTCAAGCTGGTCATTGAAGCCGGAATTGTCGGCCGCGAAATCGAATGCGCTGTCCTGGAAGGCAGGGGCACCGATGCGCCCCGGACCTCGATGCCGGGCGAAATCTCGGTGTCCGGGGGGACGCACGAGTTCTACGACTTCAACGCCAAGTATGTGGAGGATGATGCCGCAGCCCTGAGCTGTCCCGCAGACATCCCCGCGGAAGCGATCTCCCGGGTCCGGGAGCTGGCGGCCGCCGCATTCGACGCCGTCGGCGCCGAGGGCCTGAGCCGCGTGGATTTCTTCTACACCCCCGAGGGCGAACTGATCATCAACGAGATCAACACCATGCCCGGCTTCACGCCCAAGAGCATGTACCCGCAGATGTGGGCAGCGTCCGGACTGGGCTACGCGGACCTGATCGACGAACTCATCCACCTGGCCCTGAACCGCAAAACCGGCCTTCGCTGATCCACGCCGGAACCCTCCCGGCGTGGGCCCACCCGCCTGGACCTACCGGCTCTTCGGCAGGTTCTGCAGGTCTTCCTGGCCCACGCAGTTCCGTGCTGACGGCACCTTTTCGGCAGCTGCTGCCAGGTCCGCGAGTACGGTTGCGGAGCTGATTTTGTCCGGGTCCATCAGGATTTCCGTGGCCGGTTCCCGCCCGTAGGTGGTCAGCGTCCACACGGGGTCGCCCTCCTTGATGACCCAGTCGACGCCGTTGACGGTCACGCAGCGGTCCGTCGTAGGGCCCGGCACATTGACGCCGCAGCGGAGGATGACAAGCGACGGGTCGCCCCAGGCTGCGGTGGCCTGGCTGTTGGTCTTCCGCAGCTTTGAATCGCCGATGGCGTCCGGCAGGGCCACCATCATCGGTGCGCACAGCGGATTGGCGGCGTCCCTGGCGGGCGTGACGTCCACCGCGGGGGAGCAGGCGGTCAAGGAAAGGGCGGCAATTCCCCCAACCATCGCCATCCTGGCGGCACGGGCGGACAGGGGCAGCTGGGGATGGTGCATGATCCCAGCCTATCGCCGCCGTCGTCCCCGCCCGGACACGATGTCGGCCGGGCGCGGTAGCGTAGTGGCGTGCCTGAAGACCTCCGTAACCGCGTCGCCTGCCAGCCCACCGTCGCCGGCCTTTCCGAAGCCGAGCTGCTGGACCGGATTTTTCCGCGCCTCCGGATGGCCGGGGGCCACACCGCCAGCACGTTGCTGGGTCCCGGCGATGACGCCGCCGTCGTCGCAGCCCCGGACGGCAGAACCGTCATCAGCATCGACACCCAGGTCCAGGACCAGGACTTCCGCCTCCTGTGGCCCAACGGCTACCGCACCACCGGGTTCGACGTCGGATGGAAGGCTGCGGCACAAAACCTCAGCGACATCAACGCCATGGGCGCACAGGCAATATCCATGGTGGTCAGCCTCACCCTCCCCGTGGACACGCCCGTGAGGTGGGTGGAGGACCTGGCGGACGGGTTGACAGCCGGAATCCGTGAACTTGGCGCCGCGCGTTGCTCCGTGGCCGGCGGGGACCTGGGCCGGGGCCGCGAAATCTCGGTAACCGTGGCGGTGCTGGGGACGCTCGACGGCGGACAGCCGGTCCTGCGGTCCGGCGCCCGGGCGGGGGACATCCTGGCGCTGGCAGGAACAGCAGGCCATGCCGCCGCAGGCCTGGCGCTGCTTGAATCGGACATCGCCGTGGACACCCTCACCCCGGCCGAGCGCGCCTTCGTGGACCTGCAGTGCCGGCCGCGTCCGCCGCTGCATGCCGGGCCTGCAGCCCGGGCGGCGGGTGCCACGGCAATGCTGGACATCTCGGACGGACTCCTGCGGGACGGCAAGCGGCTGGCCGCCGCCAGCAACGTCGCCGTCGCGCTCGATCCGGCCGGCCTGGCGCAACTGGCGGGCCTCCTGGCCCCCGCCTCCGCCCGCCTGGGCGGGGACGGCACGGCATGGGTGCTGGGCGGCGGAGAGGACCACGGGCTCCTGGCCACATTCCCGGCGGGCGTTCAGCTGCCACCCGGATTCACTGCGATAGGCTCGATACATGCACTCGGTACCGACGAAGGCCCGGGCGTCCTGATTGCGGGCCGGGCCGCGGACACCGGGGGATGGGATCACTTTGCACACTAAGGTTGCCGCCAACGCGCTGGCGATGAAGAGGTGGCTGGGCAAGGCTGAAACTGCCCTGGGAAACCACAGCGACCGGCTCAACGCCATCAACATCTTCCCGGTGGCCGACGGCGACACGGGCACCAACCTCTATCTCACCGTGCGCGCTGCCGCCCGCTCCCTGGTGCTCGCCGAGGATCAGCCGGCCCCGGTCGACGTCGGGGAAGTCCTTGCCACGGCCGGGCAGGCCGCCATGGAGGAAGCCAGGGGAAACTCGGGAACTCTTTTTTCCGTGTTTCTTTGCGCCGCCGCGGAACCCCTTGCCGGCCATACCCGGTTGACCTCCACGCTCCTGTCGGCAGCGCTGAACCGTGCCCAGATCCGCGCATGGTCCGCACTGAGTGATCCAGTTCCGGGAACCATGTTGTCGGTCATGGAAGCGGCAGCCCGTGCGGCAGCCGCCGTCGACGCCGCCCAGGACGGCGATGACAGCAACCATGCGCTGGGCCTGGCCCTGGACGCGGCGGTGGAGGGTGCGCTGGCCGCCGTGATCCACACCGAGGAGCAGCTCGATGCCCTGCAGTCCGCCCATGTGGTGGACGCGGGCGGCGTGGGCATGCTGCTGATCCTCGACTGCCTCCGCTCCGCCGTCCTGGGCGAGGAACTGCAGAGCGAACTCCTCGATGGCCTGCACGGCTACGACGTCTCCGACCCCCACATCCACACTTCCATGCCGGACGACGACGGCGTGGAAGTCATGTGCACCATCAACCTTTCGCCCCTGAATGCCGCCACCCTCCGGCAGCGGCTGGACGAGATCGGCGAGTCCGTCATCATGAGCCAGGTGGGCAACGGCTCGGATCCCGAGGGCAACTACCGGTGGCGGGTCCACGTCCACGTTCCGGAACCTGACGCGGCCGTGGACATCATCAGGTCGCTGGGGGAGCCGTCCCAGATCAGCATCAGCGAGTTGGCGCTTCCCCGGGACCCGGATGCGGAAAAGGTGAACACCGGCGGGCATGAACGCTGAGCTGGACCTCGCCCTGGAACGCCGGATCGGAAAGCGCTCCGCGGCCGTCATTGAAAAACACCTTGGCATCACCACTGTCGAAGGCCTCCTCAATTACTTTCCCCGCCGCTACCTCATGCGCGGTGAGCTGACTCCCATCAGCGAGCTCCCGCTCAATGAGGACGTCACCCTCATCGCCCGGGTGCTGTCCAGCAGCACGCGGGCAATGCAGGCACGGCGGGGGACCATCACGGACGTCATCGTTTCCGACGACGACGGGCAGCAGGGCCTCCGGCTGGTGGGCGGCAGGGACTACCACGGCAAAGTGCCCGGGACCCTCAAGATCAGCTTCTTCAACGGCTACAAGGCAAAAGCCGAGCTCCTGCAGGGACGGCGGGCGCTGTTCTCGGGAAAAGTCACCAGCTTCAAAGGCCAGCTGGGCCTCACCAACCCGGACTTCCAGCTCCTGGACGATGACCCCTTCGTGCAGGGCACCGGTGACCCCGCGAAACTCGCCGCGATGCCCATCCCCGTGTATCCCGCCACAGCCAAGCTTCCCAGCTGGAGGATCCAGAAGGTGATCGGCACCCTGCTCGAAACCGTGGACCTGGGTGCGCTGCCGGATCCGCTTCCACCTACGGTCGCCGCGAGGGAAGGCTTCCTGCCCGTGGCGGAGGCGTACCGGCTCATCCACGCGCCGGAAATCGCCGCCGACTGGAAACGCGCCCGGGACCGGTTCCGGTACCAGGAAGCCCTGGTGCTGCAATCAGCGCTTGCCAGGCGCCGGGCCCAGCTCGCCGCCGAGGAAGCCACCGCACGGCGCCCTGTCACAGACGGTCTCCTGGCTGCCTTCGACCAGGACCTGCCCTTCACGCTCACAGCCGGCCAGGCCGCCGTCGGCAAGACCCTCGCCGCGGAACTGGCGCAGGCAGCCCCCATGAACCGGCTGCTGCAGGGTGAAGTGGGCTCAGGGAAAACCGTGGTGGCGCTGCGGGCCATGTTGCAGGTGATCGACGCCGGCGGCCAGGCCGCACTTCTGGCGCCCACCGAAGTGCTCGCCGCCCAGCATTACGACTCCATCCGCCGCACCCTGGGCGTGCTCTCCAGCGACGGACTCCTCGGCGGGCCGTCCGGGGGCAACGGGCCGTCCGTGCAGGTCACGCTTCTGACCGGGTCCATGCCCACTGCGGCACGGAAACAAGCCATGCTGGACGCCGCCTCGGGGACCGCAGGAATCATCATCGGCACCCACGCCCTCCTCAGTGACAACGTGTCCTTCTACGACCTCGGCCTGATCGTGGTGGACGAGCAGCACCGCTTCGGTGTGGAACAGCGCGATGCCCTGCGGGCGAAGGCCCGGAAACCGCCGCACCTGCTCGTCATGACCGCCACGCCCATTCCCCGCACCGTAGCGATGACCGTGTTTGGCGACCTTGAGACCTCCACCCTCGACGAACTGCCAAAGGGCCGGGCCCCGATCACCACCTACCTCGTGGGCCTTGCGGAAAATCCCGGCTGGGTGGCACGGATCTGGGCACGTGCCCGGGAAGAGATCGACGCCGGCCACCAGGTGTACGTGGTCTGTCCCAAGATCGGAACAGACGACGACGGCGACTTCAGCCCGGGGGAGGCGGCACCTCCCGGCATGGACACAGAGGAGACGCGGGAGCTCGCGTCGGTCACCGCCGTCGTGGACCATCTTCAGGGCGAGCCCTCGCTGGCAGGGGTGCCGCTGGCTCCCCTACACGGACGCCAGGACCCCGACCTGAAGACGGAGACCATGGCCGGGTTCACCGCCAACCGCATCAAGCTGCTCGTCTCCACCACCGTGATCGAAGTGGGGGTGGACGTCCACAACGCCACCCTGATGGTCATCCTGGACGCCGACAGGTTCGGCATCTCCCAGTTGCACCAGCTTCGCGGCCGTGTGGGCCGCGGCGGACTGCCGGGAACCTGCCTGCTGGTCACCGCCCTGGAACCGGGCCACCCAAGCCGGCGGCGGCTGGATGCCGTGGCGGCCACCACCGACGGGTTTGTGCTCTCCCAGGAAGACCTCAAACTGCGGCGCGAGGGCGACATCCTGGGCGCTTCCCAGTCCGGCGGACGGTCCACATTGAAACTGCTGCGGGTGCTCGAACACGAAGACGTCATCGCCCGGGCCAGGGAGGACGCCCAGGCGATCGTAGGCGGCGACCCGTTGCTGTCCGGCTACCCGGAACTCGCGGACGCCATCGAGAAATACCTCAACCCTGAGAAGGAGGCGTTCCTTGAACGCGGTTAGCAAAGAAAGCGGAGCGGGCGCCGGCGGATCGCGGTGGGCACGGTGACCAGGATTATCTCCGGCGTTGGTGGCGGAACGCCGTTGGCGGCGGTTCCCGGGTCCTTGACCAGGCCTACGACAGACCGGGTGAAGGAAGCTCTGTTCTCCCGCCTGGACGCCTTCGAGGTGATTTCCGGGGCGCGGGTGCTTGATCTATACGCGGGTTCGGGTTCCCTGGGGGTGGAAAGCGCCAGCAGGGGAGCCGCGACAGTGGACCTGGTGGAATCCGACGCCAAGGCCAGCGGTGTGTGCCAGCGCAACGCGGACCTCATTAACGGAGTCCTGGGCCGAAAGGCCGTCACGGTGCACCGCTCCAGGGTGGAACCTTTCCTGGACCGGGCCGCGGAATCTGCGGCCTGGGACCTGGTGTTCCTGGATCCGCCGTATCCGTTGGAGGAAGCCGCACTGTCGGCGGTGCTGCAGAAGCTCGCCGCGCACCTGGTCCCGGGTGCCGTTGTGGTGGTGGAACGCTCGTCCCGCTCCCCGGAACCGCAGTGGCCGGACGGGATGACGAGGTTCGCCGAAAAGAAGTACGGGGAAACCCGGCTGTGGTTCGCCGAGCCGTTCGTGCCCGACGCCATCGCTCCGGATGACCTGGCCGATGTTGCCGGACCTGACACCCAGGGCACCTAGCCCGCCAAGGCGCTCAGCCCGAGAAGGGGTCCAGATCCACTCCCGCCAGGACACGGGCAGGGTGGGGCCCCCGGGCGGTCAGCTCAGCTGTCCACGATTCCGGCCAGGGGCCCTGTGTGCCTGCCAGGATGATGTTGCCCGGGTACCTGCCCTCGAACATGCCCGCTTCCGCAAAGGCACCCACATCCGCCATTGCCGCGCGCATCGCCGCCACCTGGCTCCGGACCAGTGTGAGGGCCGCCTCGTCGCCCACGTTGACGATCAGCAGGCCGTCCGGGCGCAGACGCTCCCTGGCTTCGCGGTAGAAACCGCTGGTGGCGATGTGGGCCGGCGCTTCCGGGCCGGAAATGATGTCCAGGATTACGACGTCGAACGTGAGTCCCGGATCGAGGGCACCGAGCGCCTCGCGGGCGTCGCCGATGACGGTGGTCAGGTCTGTCCCGTCGGGCATGGGAAGGTGCCGAAGGACAAAGTCGAGCAGCTCACGTTCCAGCTCGACCGCGTACTGGAGCGAACCGGCGCGGGTGGCCTGGATGTAGCGCGCAAGCGTCAGCGCCCCTGCCCCCAGGTGGAGGGCGCTGATCGGCTCGCCGGGAGGGGCGGCCAGATCCACCAGGTGCCCGATCCTGCGGAGGTATTCGTAGAAGATGTCCTCCGGCCGGTCGAGGTTGACGTGGGATTGTTCGGAGCCGCCGATGCTCAGTACATAGCCCCCGTCAGTGAACGCATCGGGTTCGATGGTGGCATGCCGGCCGGTGGTCCGCAGGAAGCGGCTGGCGTGCACGCCGCTGCCGCCGGACATCAGAGCCTTCCGCGCAGGGTGGACAGCCGCGCCGCAGCCTCCTCCAGGACTTCTGTCTTTTTGCAGAACGCGAACCGGAGCAGGCTTCGCATCCGCTTCGCGCCTTCCGCATGGCAGAAGACCGGAACGGGAATGGCTGCGACGCCCACCAGTGCCGGCAGGCGGCGTGCGAGGTCCAGGGCATCGGTGATGCCCAGCGGAGCCGTATCCACATTGACGAAGTAGGTTCCCTGTGGTGTGAAAACGTCAAAGCCCGCCGCCCGAAGTCCGGCGCTGAGGATGTCACGTTTCGTCTCAAGGGCGGCGGCGATGCCCGTGTAGAAACTGTCCGGCAGGGCCAGCCCCTTGGCGATCGCGGCCTGGAAGGGAGTGCCTGAGCTGTAGGTAAGGAATTGCTTGACCGTGCGGACGGCGGAGACCAACTCTTCGGGCCCGCTCAGCCAGCCGATCTTCCAGCCGGTCAGGGAAAAGGTCTTTCCGGCAGAGGAAATGGTGATGGTGCGGGCGGCGGCCCCTGGAAGGGTGGCAACGGGGGTATGGGCCACGCCGAAGGTGAGGTGCTCATACACCTCATCCGTGATGACAATGCTGCCGTGCTTCTCCGCGAGCTCCACCACGCGCTGCAGGACGGCCGGCGGAAAAACGGCGCCGGTGGGATTGTGCGGGTTGTTCAGCAGTACCACGCGGGTCCGCCCGTTGAACGCTGCCTCCAGGGCCGCCATGTCCGGCATGAAGTCCGGGGCAGCGAGCGGCACCGTGACGTGGGAGGCGCCGGAAAGCCCAATGACCGCGCCGTAGGAGTCATAGAAAGGCTCGAACGTCAGGACCTCGTCGCCGGGTCCGGCAAAGGCCAGGAGGGCCGCGGCGATGCCTTCGGTGGCTCCGGTGGTGATGATGACTTCGGTTGCCGGGTCCGGCGCAAGCCCGTAGAACCGTTCCTGGTGTGCGGCCACCGCCTGGCGGAGTTCGGGCAGGCCCTTGCCGGGCGCGTACTGGTTGGCCCCCGCTGCGATGGCTGCCCGGGCTGCCTCCCGGATTTCGGCAGGCCCGTCCTCATCGGGGAAGCCCTGGCCCAGGTTGATGGCCCCGGTCTGGACGGCCAGGGTGGTCATCTCTTCAAAGATGGTGACACCCAGCCCGCCGTCGGGCGCCAGGAGGTTGGCACCGAGCGCCGTACGCTGCCAGGGCGCAGGTGCCAAGGGGGTGGAAAGTTCCCGTGGTGGATGCATCCAGTCATGGTATCCCGGCCTTTCCATGGGGTAGGTTCGGAGCATGAGACGCGCTGTGTGCCCCGGATCCTTCGACCCCATCCACAACGGCCATCTCGAAGTCATCGCACGGGCTGCCGGTCTTTTCGACGAGGTCATCGTGGCCATTTCCACCAACTACGCCAAGAAGTACATGTTCAGCCTGGAAGAGCGGCTGGAAATGGCGCGCGAAACGCTGGCACTGCTCAGGGGCATCGTGGTGGAACCGGTGGGCGAGGGGCTCCTGGCGGAGTACTGCCGCCAGCGGGGCGTGTCGGCCATCGTCAAGGGGCTCCGGTCCTCGTCGGACTTTGACTACGAGCTGCCCATGGCCACCATGAACCGGCAGCTGAGCGGGGTGGAGACAGTGTTCCTCCCGGCAGAGGCCAGCTACGTCCATTTGTCCTCCACCCTGATCAAAGAGGTGTCGTCCCTGGGCGGCAGCGTGTCCGACTACGTGCCCCGCTCGGTGCACCGCCGCATGGTTTCCGGCGAGCCTTCGGCGGATCAGCAGCCAAAGCGGTAGGCTGGATCGGTACTTCGGCGCTTCCTCGTGCCGGTTTGAGTCGCTGCGGCTCTTCAGGCTAAGATGGTACGTCGGTCATATGTTCAACAGGAGTTCTCATTAACAGAGATGCTGGTTCGCCCTTGGCGTTCGACGTCAAGGACCTCGGGCGCAGCCCGGGAAGCATGCGGACACTGAAGGAACATGTACCCGCACCGGGTGATCTTGGTGTGGCGCTCATTGGTGTTCAGGAAGGCTCGGATGTCGAGCTGGATCTGAGGCTGGAGGCCGTACACGAAGGAATTCTGGTATCAGGAACCGTGGTTGCCGAAGTTACTGGCGAGTGCGGCCGATGCCTGGATCCCCTTGCGTATGACCTTGAGGTCAATGTGCAAGAACTTTTCTTCTACGAGGGCATTCAGCTTTCGGATGGAGAAGATGATGAAGAGCAACGTCGAGTCGAGCACGATGTAATCGATCTTGAACCGGTGTTGCGGGACGCGGTTGTCACCAATCTGCCGTTCCAGCCGGTGTGCCGGGAAGACTGCCAGGGCCTTTGCTCCGAATGCGGAGCTCGCCTGGAAGACGAGCCGGGGCACCACCACGAGGTCCTGGATCCTCGCTGGGCTGCCCTAGCTGATATGGCTAAGCCTGACCGGCAAAATTGATTTGTACGTGTTTGTCTAGAGAGAAATGAGTTAGCCGTGGCTGTTCCCAAGCGGAAAATGTCTCGCTCGAATACCCGCGCCCGCCGCTCGCAGTGGAAGGCGACCGCCCCCCACCTGGTGAAGACCGTTGAGAACGGCCAGGTCACCTACAGCCTGCCGCACCAGGCAAAGGTCGTTACCGACTCTGCCGGCACCGCGCTGTTCCTTGAGTACAAGGGCCGCAAGGTCGCTGACGTCTAATCGGCCCAACAGGCTGACTGATGTCTTCAACTGAAGAGCTTCTGAAGCGTCTCGGTGTCACTATTGACGCCGGGACGCTTCGTCTTGCGCTTACCCACCGTTCGTACGCATACGAGAACGGCGGCATACCCACCAACGAGCGGCTCGAGTTCCTGGGCGACTCCATTTTGGGATTCTCCGTCACCGATGCCCTCTACCGGGACAACCCGGACCTGCCCGAAGGCGAACTCGCCAAGCGCCGGTCCGCCGTCGTCAGTACCCGGGCCCTCGCCGGGATCGGCCGCAGCCTTGGCATCGGTGAGTATATCTACCTCGGGCAGGGCGAAAAGCTCACCCACGGCAAGAACAAGGCCTCCATCCTCGCGGACACCATGGAGGCCCTGATCGGGGCAACGTACGTTTCCAACGACATCGAGACCGCGCGCCAGCTGGTCATGCGGCTGGTCGGTCCGCTGCTGAAGGACGCCGCAGTCCTGGGCGCCGGCACCGACTGGAAGACCAGCATCCAGGAACTCGCCGCCAGCCGGCAGCTGGGCAGCATCCACTATGCAGTGGACGGCTCCGGCCCGGACCACGCCCGCACCTTCACGGCGGTGCTGAACATTGGCGGCAAGGCCTACGGCAAGGGCTCCGGCCATTCCAAGAAGGAAGCCGAACAGGAGGCAGCGGAAGACGCCTGGCGGGTGCTCTCCGGAGCCGGGGCCCAGGCTGACCCCAGCACCTCCGCAGGCTCCATAGCCGCCAAGTAGCGCTCCGTGCCTGAATTGCCAGAGGTCGAAGTGGTGCGCCGCGGCCTGGTGAACTGGGTCCGCGGCAGGACCATCCGCGCCGTGGACGTCATCGATCCCCGCTCCATCCGGCGCCACGCCCTCGGGGCAGGGGACTTCATCGGCAACCTCGAAGGCGCCACGGTGGCCGACGTCGTGCGGCGCGGCAAGTTCCTCTGGATGCCGCTGCTGGACGGCACCGCTGCGCTGCCGAACGCCGGGGAGGACACCCGCGTTCCCGCGGTGGCACTCATGGCGCATCTGGGCATGAGCGGGCAGCTGCTGATGCAGGGCCCCGGCGTTCCCGATGAAAGGCACCTCAAGGTCCGTTTCCGGCTCAGTCCCCGCGACGGCATGCCGGACCAGCTGCGGTTCGTGGACCAGCGGATCTTCGGAGGCCTTTTTGTCACCGCACTGGTACCCACGGACGACGGCGGCCCGGGCGGCCTCGCGGAATCCCCCCTTCCCCTGATCGCCGCCGAAGCCGCGCACATTGCGCGCGATCCACTGGACCCTTCGTTCTCCTTCGACCTCTTCTACCAGCGGCTTCGGAAGCGCCGGACCGGCCTGAAGCGGGCACTGCTGGACCAGGGCCTGGTCTCCGGTATCGGGAACATCTATGCCGACGAAGCGCTGTGGCGGGCCCGGCTGCATTACGCCCGGCCCACCGATACCCTGCGCCGGGGGGACGCCCGGCGTGTCCTCGACAGCGCCCGCGAGGTCATGCTCGATGCCCTGGCCGCAGGAGGAACCAGCTTCGATTCCCTGTACGTCAACGTCAACGGCGCCTCAGGCTACTTCGACCGGTCCCTCAACGCGTACGGCCGCCAGGGTGAGCCGTGCAAAAGGTGCGCGGCCGCAGGAATCCAGGCGGTCATCCGCCGCGAGCAGTTCATGAACCGTTCGTCCCACACCTGCCCCGTGTGCCAGCCGCGGCCACGCAACGGCCGCTGGTAGCACCGGGCCGCCCAGGCGATGGGCTCAGCGGGTGCCATAGTGTGCTGCCAGCCGCGCCAGGCCTTCGTCGATCGGGACGGCCGGAGTCCAGTCGAGGAGTTCCCGGGTTTCGCGCTGGTCGAACCAGTGGGCGGTGGACAGCTGCTCAGCGAGGAATTTCGTCATGGGCGGTTCGTCCTGCATTCCAAGCCTCAGCCACAGTTTTTCCACTACGGACCCCGCCGCCCTGGCAAACCGCCCCGGGACGGACCACGACGGGGCAGGCACGCCACCGGCGGCGCAGATGCCGGCAATCAGTTCGCCCACCGGCCGTGGCTCCCCGTTGCTGACAACCAGCGCCCTGCCATGGATGTGGCTGATGCGCTCCAGCGCGGCAACAATCGCCGACGCGGCGTTGTCCACGTACGTGGTATCGATCAGGGCGGCGCCCGCATCCAGCAGCGGCAGCCGGTGCCGGGCAGCCCGCGCCAGCACCCGTTCCACCAGCTGCGTGTCCCCGGGTCCCCAGACCACGTGCGGCCGAACGGCAGCAACGCGGAAGTCCGGGGCGTCCGCGGCAAGGGCCAGCAGTTCCGCCTGGGCCTTGGTGCGGGAGTAGTCCCCGTGGGCATGCTCCGGGTCCGCGGGCTCTGCCCCCAGGCCCGCAATGGCGGCGCCGGAATTGGCCACTGACGGCGAGGACACGAAGATTAGGTTCCGCACGCCGGCCGCGCGGGCGGCGAGGAGCAGCCGCCGGGTGCCGTGGACGTTTACTTCGTCGAACTGTGCGGCACGGCCGGTGAAGGAGACCTTGGCCGCCAGGTGGATGACTGCCTCGGCACCCCGGACGGCATCGCTGACCGCGGCGTCATCGGTGAGGGATCCGCGGTGGTCCGTGGCGCCGTCGACCCCTGAGGGACGCCGCTGGAAGGTGGTGACGTCATGGCCCCGGTGCACCAGTTGTCCGGCGACTCCGCGGCCCAGGAGTCCGCTTGCACCGGTAACGAGGACTTTCATGGCGTCCCCGCGCGTCCGCCGGCCAGGACGGAGGCAGCCCACCGGGACAGGCGCGTCCGGTCGATCTTTGCGTTGTGGCGGATATCGGTAGGCTGCGCGGGGACCACCAGCACGGCGGCCACGGAAATGCCCGCCGTGCGCGCGGCTTCCCGGACCTTTCCAGCCAGTTCCGGACCGGCAGGCCCGGCTTTCCGGACGGGCGGGACCGTCTCGACCACGGCGGTGACGGCCTGCGTCCCCGCCGGCCCCACGCCAACAATCGCGGCCATCCGGATGCCGGCCACGCGTTCGATGGCCTGTTCGGCGCCGACCGGTGTCACCACCGAACCGGGCGCGGTGACGACGTGCGCAAGCCGGCCTTCCACCCACAACCGGCCGTCGGAGTCGAAGTGGCCGACGTCGCCGGTGCGGTGCCATCCGGCCACGCCGGTGCTGGCTTCCTGGGTCAGCCAGAGCCGGTCGTACATATCCTTGACGTGCGGCGCACTGACCAGGATTTCTCCTGTGATTCCCGCGTCCGTGACAGGAGTTGAACCGGGGGCTGTGCCGTCTGCCGCCAGGGGGATGACGGCCACCCGGGCGCCGTGGACGGGCCGGCCCACGCAGACACCGTTGCCGGCGCCGGGCTTTGTTCCGGATCCGGCGTCGAAAGCCGCGGCCCTGATTTGTTCGAGGCTGATGTCGGTGACGGGGAGCGCTTCCGTCATTCCGTAGGGCGTGTGCAGGGAGGCACCCGGCAGGAGCCGCTGCATCTCCGCAAGGAGCGGTTCGGGAACGGGGGCGCCTGCGGAGAGCAGCAGTTCAACCCGTTTCAGCGCTGCGGTGCCCTCCGCACTGAGTCCGCCGCTGGTGGCGACGACGTTGCGCAGGGCAGCCGGCGAGGCGAAGACCACGGTGGCGTCGATGGCCGCTGCGGCGTCCGCGAGGGCCCGCGCGGTCAGGGTTCGTGGCGCGGTGACATCCATCGCCGGCGTCACGGACACGGTTCCCAGTGCCGGTCCGAGCAGGGCGAAGGGCGCGAAACCCGCCACCAGCCGCTGGCCCGGATGGATCCCGAAGGTTTCGGCCACGGTGTCCCGCATCGCGGCGAGTTGCCGGTGCGTGTACAGCACGCCCTTGGCCGGACCGGTGGAGCCGGAGGTGAAGAGCACGGCGGCGGGGGAGTCCGGGTCCGGCCAGTATGTGCCGTTGCCGTTGCCGTTGCCGTTGCCGTTGCCGTCGCCAGGCCCGGCGGAGCGCACCCTACCCGCCGTTGTTAGTGCGGCCAGGGAGGTTTCCACTCCGAGAATCCGGCGGCGGGCGGCCGGGAGGTCGCGTACGCTGATGCGCCTGGCCGCCCATCCCAGGGCGCGGGCAGCTGCCAGCGCCCTGTCGATGCCGATCAGGAAGTCGGGAGTAGCCCCCTTGACCGCCCGGTTCAGTCCCTTCGTTCCGAGTCCGGCATCGGCCACCACCACTACGGCTCCCAGCCGCAGGCAGGCATACAGGGCCACGGTCAGGTCCACCCCGGGCGGGACCATGAGGCTCACCCGGCTGCCCGGCCTTACGCCTGCCAGGTGCAGGCCGGTGGCCAGGCGGTGGACGTCAGAGTCCAGCTGCTGCCACGTGAGGGAACGGGCCACGGTGCCGTCCGCAGCCATTTCGACGACGGCCGGCTTACCTCCGGCGGGTCCTGCCGCCTGTTCGGCGAGGAGCGTCCACAGTGGCTGGAAACCTGCGCGGGCCGGTGGCTGGGAAGCGGCGTTCCCCACCGCGGGCGAACCGTTGCCGCCGCCGCTGACGCGCCCGGCCAGCCAGTCGAAAACCGCCGGGGCGATGTCGCGGTCCTCCACGAGCAGGTGTCCTGCGCCCTCGTAGCGGTGCACGTCAGCATGCGGGAGGCGGGTGATGAGGTCCTTGAGGTAGCGGTCGGAAAAGATCGGGTCGCGCGGACCCCACAGCATCAGGGCAGGGACCTTCAGGTTCCGGAGGCCTTCCGCCACGCCGCTGAGCGCAGAAAAGCTGGGATGCCAGGCGTCCACGGGAATGTCGGCAACAAAGTTTCCCACGCCGGCCCGCCGCTCGGCTCCGCGGTAGGGGGCCATATACGCCTTCCGGACATCCGCGGGCAGCGGCGGGTGCGCCAGCGAATGCGTCACCCGCAGGAAGGAGTCGGATGTGGTGGTTCCCCATGTGTGCACGGCAGGGTGCAGGGCAAGGCGCAAGGCCGGGGGAATGGACGAGCCTGCAGGCTGGTGAACGGCCGTGTTGGTCAGTACCACGCCGGCCAACTGGTGCTGGTGGGCCAGCGCCCAGCCCAGGCTGACCACTCCGCCCCAGTCATGCCCCACCGAGACGACCGGTCCCTCCAAGGCCACCGCGTCCGTCAGGTCGTTCAGGTCCTGGATCCTGTCTGCCAGCCGGCGGAAGGTGCCCGTGCGTTCGGAGAATCCCATGTCCAGCTGGTCAACCGCCACCACCCGCCACGGATGCGCGGGGTCGCATCCGGCGGCCAGCAGGCTCCGCCACAGGTAGGACCAGGTGGGGTTGCCGTGCACGCACAGCAGGGTCCCGGCGGGAACCAGGCCACGGCCGGCGAGTTCTGCGCCGTTGTCCAGCAGGTGCCAGCGGCGCACCGTGCCCGGCGCGTCGACGCCGGCTGTGGAAGGGACATCAATCTGGCGCGACCACCCGGCGGCCACGCCCGGCCAGTCCGCGATCACCAAACGATTTCCAGCATTGCGGTGTTCAGGCCGGAACCCACGCCCATGCACAGGACGCGGTCCCCGGTATCCAGGGACTGCGACTCGGCCGCAAGCGTCATGGGCAGCGAGGCGGGCCCAACATTGCCCCAGTGCGGGAACGTGATGGGCACCTTGTCGGGGTCGAGGTCAATGGCGTCAATGATGGCCTGTGTATAGGCGTTGCTGACCTGGTGCGTGACGTAGCGGTCCATGGCCGCCCAGTCCCACTCGGGCTGCGCTTCATGCCACGCGTCCACGACCAGCTGGAGGCCGCCGTCGAGCAGTCCTTTCGTGTCCGTGCTCATGCCGTCGATGCCGCCCACGCACAATTCATGGTGCTCGGTGCCGGCACGCATCACGCCGCCCACCACGCGGTGGGCCCCGGGGTGCTCATCGGCCGGTCCCAGGACAGCCGCTGCGGCCCCGGATCCCAACGTCAGCGTGGCGAACTCGCGGTTGAAGTCGTCGCGGGTGGTTTCCGGCCGCTGGAGCCGGGCGAGGGTGGCCTCCTGCGTCAGCTGGGCGTCCTCGCCATTGACGATGACGGCGTACCTGATCTGCCCCGAATCGATCATGTTCGCTGCCAGGGTCAGGGCGTTCACGAACCCGAGGCATGCGTTGGCGAGGTCGAAGTTCATGGCCGACGACGGCAGGCTCAGGCCGTGGTGGATCTTCACCGCCACGGACGGTTCGAGGTTGCGGCGCGTGACCGAGGTGTTGATCAGCAGTCCGACGTCGGAGGCTTCGATGCCTGCCTCGGCCAGGGCCTTGGCTCCGGCTTCCACCGCGGCGTCGTCGAACGATGTTCCGGGGGCCCACCAGCGGCGGTGCGTAATGCCCGCAACGCGCTCAAGCAGCCGGGGTGGAAACTTCAGCCGCTTCAGGGTGTGCGCCAGGTGGCGGTCGAAGTCCGTGGAGCTTACGATCCTTGGAGCCTCGACGCTGCTCACCGAGAGCAGCGCGGTGTTGCTGTGGCGGAAGGTTGCATTACCTGCCAATTCAAGCCCCTCTTCGTTTCCGTCGCGCATTCATGCGGTGACTGTACCCACATAAACGCAGGCTCAAGAGCTTAACTATGCCTTTGCCGGGCCGGAACCGGCATATCCGGCCGTGGCGCCGGCCCCGGCTTCCGGGTGCTGCTGCCGGGAATTGTCGGTCCTGCGCAGTAGATTGTAGTGAGCCGGTTCCAGCAAAACTGTCCTATCCGCTCCAGGAGACCTGAAAAGCCTTGCACCTCAAAAGCCTCACCGTCCGGGGGTTCAAGTCCTTTGCCTCTGCCACCACCTTCGACTTCGAACCCGGCGTCACCGCCGTCGTGGGTCCCAACGGATCCGGCAAGTCCAACGTGGTGGACGCCCTGGCCTGGGTCATGGGGGAGCAGGGGGCCAAGACTCTCCGCGGCGGCAAGATGGAGGATGTCATTTTTGCCGGGACGTCCGGGCGGCCGCCCCTGGGACGCGCCCACGTTTCGCTGACCATCGACAACGCCGACGGCGCGCTCCCCATCGAATACAGCGAAGTCACCATCTCACGGACGCTTTTCCGGACAGGCGGCTCCGAATACGCCATTAACGGTGCCGCCTGCCGTTTGCTGGACATCCAGGAGCTGCTCTCCGACTCCGGGCTGGGCCGGGAGATGCACGTCATCGTGGGCCAGGGGCAGCTGGACCGCGTCCTGCACGCCACCCCCGAGGACCGCCGCGGCTTCATCGAGGAGGCGGCGGGGATCCTCAAACACCGCCGGCGCAAGGAACGGACCGTCCGGAAGCTGGAGGCGATGCAGGCCAACCTGCAGCGCCTCACAGACCTCACCGGGGAGATCCGCCGCCAGCTGACGCCCCTTGGCAAACAGGCCGAAGTGGCCCGCCGCGCCCAGCGCGTCCAGTTCGACGTCCGGGACGCCCGTGCCCGGCTGCTCGCCGATGACCTCGTCCAGCTGCAGCAGGCGCTGCAGCAGGACGTGGCGGACGAGGCAGCGCTCAAAGCCCGCCGGACCGCCGTCGAACATGAACTCGAAGCCGGGCGCCGGCAGCAGGCGGCGCTGGAGCAGCTGGCTGCCGAAGCCACACCCCGGCTCAACGCCGCGCGGGACACCTGGTACCAGCTGTCCACTGCACGGGAGCGCCTCCGGTCGCTCGGTTCGCTGGCCACCGAGCGCAGCCGCCTGCTCGGCTCCGACGATGCCGCACCGGCATCCGCGCGGGACCCCGAACAGCTCGAACGCCAAGCCGCCAGGGTGCGGCAGGAGCTGGCCGAGCTCGAACGGGACATCCACGCCAGGCGCACCACCCTGGACACGGCCAGCGCCGCGAAGGCCGAGGCAGAGCAGGCAGCCGTGGCCGAGGACCGGCGGCTCACGGCCCAGCTCCGGGCCGCGGCGGACCGGCGGGAAGGCCTGGCCCGCCTGGCCGGACAAGTGGCGGCGGCCCGGTCCCGGGTGGAATCCGCGCAGGCAGAACTGGGCCGGCTGCGGGAGTCCCTTGCCGCCGGCACGGAACGGCGGGCGCGCGCCCAGGCCGAGTTCACGGCCTTGGAAAACCAGGTGGCCGGCGTGGAGGAAGGGGAGGAATCCCTCGACGCCGATTACGAGGCCGCCAGTAAAGCACTTGATGCGGTCCTTCAGGAGATTGCCCAGCTCAAGGCCGCCGTCAACGAAGGCGTCCGCAAGCGGGACGCCCTTGCCGCCCGGCTCGACGCTCTTAAGCTCGGCCTGGACCGCAAGGACGGTGCCAGGCACGTACTGGAGTCAGGGCTGTCCGGGGTGCTGGGCAGCCTGGCGGCCGGGATCAGCGTGCAGGGTGGTTACGAGGCGGCGGTCGCTGCCGCGCTGGGAGAGGCCTCCGAGGCAGTCCTCGTCCAGGATCAGGACACGGCGGCCGCCGTCCTGAAGGTGCTCAAGGACGACGACGCCGGGCGGGCGTCGCTGCTCCTCGCATCAGCGGTGGCAGGCCACCTGGGTGACCCCGCCACGGAGTCCACGCCGGGAGGAGCGGCCGCCCCCAAAGCAGTGCCGCTGCCCGATGGTGCGCAATGGGCCGCCGACCTGGTGGACGGACCTGCGGAGCACATCCCGCTGGTCCGGCACCTGCTGTCCGGAACCGCCGTCGTCGCAAGCATCGACGCCGCGGCTGCGCTGGTGGCCGGGCTGCCCGGACTCACGGCGGTCACCCGCGAGGGGGACGTGTTCACCGCCGTATCCGTTGCCGGCGGTTCTGCCAAGGCGCCCTCCCTCCTTGAGGTGCAGGCGGCGGTGGACGACGCCGACCCCCGCCTTTCGGCGGTCACGGCAGACCTGGAGCGGAACAGGTTCGCCCTGGCCGCCGCCGAGGCGCGCCGCGCCGGAGTGCAGGAGGAGGCGGACGCTGCCCTGGACAAACTGCACGAATCCGATGCCCGCCTGGCCGCCGTGGCCGAACGCCTGGGCCACCTGAATTCAGTCCTGCGCAGCGCCGTCGGTGAGAGCGACCGCCTGGCTGCCTCCCTGGCACGCGCTGCGGAGAACGTTGCCGCGGAGGAGGAGGCGCTCGCTGCCATCACGGCCCGGCTGGCCGCCGCCCAGGAGGCTCCGATTGAAGAGGAGCCCTCCACCGAACAGCGGGACGCGTTGGCCCGTGCCGCATCCGCCGCCCGTGCAGCGGAAGTGGAGGCGCGGTTATCCCTGCGCAGCGCCGAAGAGCAGCTGGCGGCAACCCGCAACAGGGTGGCGTCCCTGGAGCGCGCCGCCGCCACCGAACGCCGTGCCCGGGAGGAAGCAGCCCAGCGTGCCCGGCGCCGCCGCATCCAGGCCAGGCGTGCGGCCGCCGTTTCCGCCGCGGCGGAACTGGCACTGCGTTACGTGGACGTATCGGTGGACCTCGCCCGGCACGAACGGGACCTGGCCGAGGAAAACCGCGAACAGCGTGACCGTGGGCTTCGGGACATCCGGGAAGCCAACGACGCCCTGGCCCGCGAACTGGCCGACCTCACCGACAACGTGCACCGGGACGAGCTGGCCCGTGCGCAGCAGCGGGCCAGGATCGAGGCAGTGGAATCCCGGTCCGTGGACGAGTTGGGCATCACCCCCGAAGCGCTGGTGGCAGAGTTCGGGCCGCACGTCCCGGTTCCCGTGCCTGCGGAGGAGACCGGCGACAAGTGGGCCGCGCTGCGGGCTCCCGTTGACGCCGGCGGGGAAGAAATCCGGGAAGGGAAGCCCTACGTCCGGCAGGAGCAGGAGAAACGGCTGCGCAAAGCTGAACGCGACCTCGCCAGCCTGGGCAAGGTCAACCCCCTGGCCCTGGAGGAATTCGCGGCACTGGAGGAGCGGCACCAGTTCCTCAGCACCCAGCTTGAGGACCTTAAGGCCAGCCGCCGGGACCTGCTGGACATCATCAAGGAAGTGGACGACCGGGTCCAGCGCGTCTTCGCCGAGGCGTTCGAGGACACCCAGGTCCAGTTTGTCCGGGTTTTTGAGCGGCTCTTTCCCGGCGGCGAGGGCCGCCTGGTCCTCACGGACCCGGGGGACATGCTCACCACAGGCATCGAAGTGGAGGCCCGTCCTGCGGGCAAGAAAATTAAACGGCTGTCCCTGCTCTCCGGAGGCGAGCGGTCCCTTACCGCGGTGGCGCTGCTGGTGGCCATCTTCAAGGCGCGGCCCTCGCCGTTCTACGTCATGGACGAGGTGGAGGCGGCGCTGGACGACACCAACCTCGGCCGGTTGATCACCATCTTCGAGGAACTGCGGGAGTCCAGCCAGCTCATCGTCATCACCCACCAGAAGCGGACCATGGAGGTGGCGGACGCACTGTACGGCGTCACCATGAGGGGCGACGGCGTTTCCACGGTGATCAGCCAGCGGCTCGTTTCCGAGGTGTAGCAGCACCGCCGGCGTCCGGCGGCCGCGGGGGCGCCGCATTGGGGCAGGTCAGGGGCGGGCTGCGCGCCCGAACCGGGCAGGCCGTTTGTGAGAAGCTAGGGGAGTGAATGACATCCTTCCCATTGTCCTGTCCATTCTTGTTGCGCTGGTGGTCATCGGCGGCCTGATTCCGGTCCTGCTCAAGACGCGGAGGAACATCACCCGGTACCCCGGCACGCGGGATGCCAACGATCCTGAGGTCCGCTCCGGCGGCAGCACCGCCGTAGCGGACAGCGCCGGACCAATCGAACGCACGGCGCCCGCGGGCGTGGACCTCGAAGGGCTTGACACCACTACGGTTCCGGACGACGCTGCCGGGCTGGAAACCATTCCCGTCGAAACACCGCTGCCTGTCGCGGGCCGCCTCACCCGCCTCCGTGAGCGGCTGGTCCGCTCCAACAACATCATGGGCAAGGGCCTGCTGGCGCTGCTGTCCAGCGACCGGATCGATGAGAGCGTCTGGGACGAGGTGGAGGAGACACTCCTCCTCGCGGACCTGGGAACCGAACCCACCATGCAGCTGGTGGATGCCCTGCGCGAACGGGTCAAGGTGCTGGGCACCCGGACCCCCGAACACGTCAAGGCCATGCTCCGTGAAGAGCTCATCAAGCTTGTCGACCCCTCCATGGACCGCAGCCTGAACGTCCAGCGCCATGCGGACAGGCCTGCCGTGATGATGGTGGTGGGCGTGAACGGCGTCGGCAAGACCACCACCGTCGGCAAGCTGGCGCGCGTGCTGGTGGCAGAGGACAAGGACGTCCTGCTGGGTGCCGCGGACACGTTCCGCGCCGCCGCGGCGGAACAGCTGGCCACGTGGGGGCAGCGCGTCGGCGTCCCCACCGTGAAGTCGGACATCGACGGCGCCGATCCCGCCTCCGTTGCCTACGAGGCCGTGAAGGCAGGCATTGAGCAGGAAGTGGACGTTGTCATGATCGACACCGCCGGCCGCCTCCAGAACAAGGTGGGCCTGATGGACGAACTGGGCAAGGTCAAGCGCGTGGTGGAGAAGCTGGCCGAGGTGGACGAGGTCCTGCTGGTTCTGGATGCCACCACCGGCCAGAACGGCCTGAACCAGGCGCGGGTCTTTTCGGAGGTTGTCAACATCACGGGCATCGTCCTGACCAAACTGGACGGAACCGCGAAGGGCGGCATCGTCGTCGCCATCCAGAAGACGCTCGGCGTGCCCGTCAAACTCATCGGACTCGGCGAAGGCGCCGACGACCTGGCCCCGTTCGACACCGAAGGCTTTGTCGACGCCCTGCTGAACTAGCTAAGCCAGCCCAACCAGCTCGCATTAGTTGTCGTTTTGAGCCCTCAAAACGACAACAACTGCGGGCTAGTTGGGTTTAACCCGGAGTGTTTCGCGGGTGGGCAGCCAACCGACGGCGGCCAGGAGCATGACGCCGCCGGTCACGCCGAAAGCCCAGCCGAAACCCAGCCGGTCCGCGAGCAGCCCGGCCGCCACCGGTCCGACGATCGCTCCGACGTCGGACGTCATTTGGTAGACGGCCAGGACCTTGCCGCCGGAGCGTGCGTTCCCAATGACATCGGCGACGGCGGCCTGCTGCGCCGGGCCGAAAAGGCCGGACCCGACGCCGGCAAGCGTCGATGCGGCAAGGAACCAGGGCAGGTCGGAGGTCAAGCCGATCGCCGCAGTCGCGAAGGCTGCCACCAGCAGGCCGGAGATCATCATCGGCTTGCGCCCCAGGGAGTCCGCCAGCCGCCCCGAGAAGGTCAGCGCGGCGGCGTTCCCGGCAGCGAAGACTGCCAGCGCCAGTCCGGCCGCCTGCGGTCCTGCCCCGAAGGCTGCCGCGGCGAACAGCGGCACCGTTGCCATGCGGACGCCAAACGTGGCCCACCCGTTGGCAAAGCTGGACAGCAGGGCCGACCGGTAGGTTCCGGCAGCCACGGCTTCGCCAAAGCGCATGTCCGGCGGACGGTGCTGGGTTTCACCGCCGCCCCGGCGCTGGTGGCTGAGCTGGGTCTGCACCACAAACGCGGCAACGAGCAGGGCCCCGGCGTAGGCAAGGAACGGGACCCGCAGGCCCAGCCCCGCCAGCAGACCGCCCACAATCGGCCCGCACACATTCCCGATCAGGAAAGCGGACGCATAGGCACCTGAGACCCTGCCCCTGCTCTGGGGTGGGGCCAGGCGGACCACCAGGGCCATCGATGCCACCGTGAACATCACGGACCCGGCTCCGCCAAGGCCGCGGAACAGCAGCAACTGCCAATAGTCCTGCGCAAAGGCGCAGGCCGCCGTGGACAAGGCCACGATCAACAGCCCAGCGACATAGACGGGCCGTTCACCGCGCTTGCCGATCAGTGCTCCGCCGGCGGGTGCAAAGGCAAGGCGCATGAAGGCAAAGATCGCCACGATGACGGCTGCCTCGGTGTTCCCTACGCCGAAGGTTGTTGCGAACTGCGGCAATACAGGCGCAACGAGCCCGAATCCAAGCGCAATCAGGAACGCCGCGGCCAGCATCACCTTAATGTCGCGGGGAAGTTTCTCCCGCCGAGGCCTTAGCCGGGCCAAAAACCTCGAAGTGGCGCCGCTTTCGCGGGGTGTTGCCGTCATTGTGAAGGAGTCCTTGCAGGAAAGGGAGCCGGGTGGCTGCGCGGGTGCGGAAACATAACCGTAACAAGGCGGATATGCACCATTTACTTCCTAGAGGTTGTTGTAACAGGCCCGCAATCTAAATCCTCCGCGGGCGAAACACGCCGCCCACAAACTCATTACAGGACGCAAAAAGGCGTTGGCAGGCGGAGTACTCCGCAAGATTCGATGAGAGAGGACGTGCACCATGGAACTTACCGCAGGTCACGTTTGGGTCATGGTGGCGGCAGCCCTTGTGCTGTTCATGACACCCGGTCTGGCATTTTTCTACGGCGGCATGACCCGCGCCAAGGCAGCACTGAACATGATGATGATGAGCTTCATCTCCATCGGCATGGTGGGTGTTGTCTGGGTGCTGTGGGGCGCGTCCATGAGCTCCGGTGAAGGCTTCCTGGAGATCGTGGGCAACCCGTTCGCCACATTCGGCCTTGAGGGCATCACCACCCCTGACGGTCTGATCAAGGTTGGCTACGCCGCCACCTTCGCCATCATCACCGTGGCACTGATCAGCGGCGCCATCGCCGACCGCGCCAAGTTCGGCGCCTGGTCCGTCTTCGTTCCCGTGTGGGTCACGCTCGTCTACTGCCCGCTGGCGTACATGGTGTGGGGCGGCGGACTCTTCGGCCCCGAAGGCGCCATCGGCAAGGCCCTCGGCCCCGCCATCGACTTCGCCGGCGGCACCGTGGTCCACATCAACGCAGGTGTGGCGGCGCTCATCCTCGTCCTCATCATCGGCAACCGCAAGGGCTTCGGCAAGGACCCCAACCACCGCCCGCACAACATCCCGTTCGTCATGCTCGGCGCAGCCATCCTGTGGTTCGGCTGGTTCGGTTTCAACGGCGGTGCAGCCACCACTGCCGAACAGGGGGGTCTGATCTGGATCAACACCCTCGCAGCCCCGGCAGCAGCCATGCTCGGCTGGCTGGTCACCGAACGGATCCGCGACGGACACCCCACTTCCCTCGGCGCCGCATCCGGCGTGGTGGCCGGCCTCGTCGCCATCACCCCGGCCTGCGCCAACGTCAGCCCCGTCGGTGCACTCGGCCTGGGCGTCGTGGCCGGCGTAGCCTCCGCCCTGGCAGTCGGCCTGAAGTTCCGCTGGGGCTTCGATGACTCGCTGGACGTCGTCGGCGTGCACCTGGTGTCCGGCATCATCGGCACCGTGGCGCTCGGCTTCATCGCACTGCCCACCGACGGTGTTGGCGGCGGCCTCTTCTACGGCGGCGGACTGACCCAGCTCTGGGCGCAGCTCGCGGCAGCCGGCGTCGCCATCGCCTACTCCGCAGTCCTGACGGCCATCATTGCGCTGGCCATCCACAAGACCATGGGCTTCCGGGTCTCGCAGGAACAGGAAACGGTGGGTGTGGACCTCAGCCTGCACGCCGAGACTGCCTACGAGTTCGGACTGAGCGGACACGGCGGAAGCTTCCAGCCGCTGCACGACATGATCACCGGCAAGGGCCAGGGCGAGTCCCACGCGCCAGTCCAGGGGACGCCGGGCACGCAGAAGTCACAGTCAGCAACAGGTAAGGAAAGCGTGGGGGCATGAAACTGATTACTGCAATCGTCCGGCCGGAAAAGCTCGAAGCCATCAGGGAGGGACTGGAATCCTATGGTGTTCAGGGCCTGACCGTCAGCGCAGCCAGCGGATACGGCCGGCAGCGCGGCTACACCGAGGTCTACCGCGGAGCCGAATACAACGTGGACCTCCTGCCCAAGATCCGGGTGGAAGTCCTGGCCACGGACGAGCAGGCAGACGACATCCTGGATGTGATCATTGCCAGTTCCAATACCGGCAGGGCCGGGGACGGCAAGGTCTGGACCATCGATGTCCATGAAGCAGTTAGGGTCCGGACCGGGGAACGCGGAGTGGCCGCCATCTAGGCACCGGCACGGAACCATAAAGACAGGCAGGGCGGGAACCGAAAGGTTCCCGCCCTGCCTCTTGTTAACGCTGCCGGTGCTGCCGCGGACTGCTCAGTCCTTTGAGCGGTTGGTGGGCCAGGATGCCGGGCCGGCCGAACCGGCGTCGTACTCTTCAAGCGGGACGTCCCCGCGCTCCCACGCCTTGAGGACCGGCTCAACAATCCGCCAGCAGTCCTCTGCAGTGTCTCCCCGGACGGACAGCAACGGATCGCCGGTCAGCACGCCTTCCAGCACTTCGCCGTAGGGCAGGAGATCGGAGGCGCTCAGTTCGGCTTCCAGGGTGACCCGGCCCAGGCTGAAGATGTTTCCCGGACCGTTGACGTCGACGTCGAACTCCAGTGTGTCCGGGCCGAAACCGATCCGGAGCTGGTTGGGGGAGTCCACCCCGGTAAAGCCCTGGGGCAGGTGTGGCACCGGAAGGAAGGTGACCACCGCTTCCTTGCGCTTGTCGCCCAGGGCCTTGCCGGAACGCAGGATGAAGGGAACCCCCCGCCAGCGCCAGTTGTCGATGCCCACCTGGATTTCGGCAAGGGTTTCGGTTCCCTTTCCGGGATCCACGCCTTCCTCCTTGGCGTAGTCCGGGACGTCCTTGCCTGCCACGGAACCGGCGGTGTAGCGGGCCCTGCGCGTTGAGCCAGTGAAGGGGGCACTGACGCTGCTGGCCCGCAGGACGGTGGAGACGGCGTCGCGGAGGTCGCGCTCGCCGATGGTGGCCGGAGGTTCGATGGCCATGATCGCCATGACCTGCAGGAGGTGGCTCTGGATCATATCCCGGAGGGCGCCGGCGCCGTCGTAGTAGCGCGCTCGGCCTTCCAGGGCCAGGTCCTCATCGAAAAAGATCTCCACCTTTTCCACGTGCTGCCTGTTCCATACCGGCTCAAGGAAGTTGTTGGCGAACCGAAGGCCCAGGATGTTCAGGACGGTGGCCTTGCCCAGGAAATGGTCAACCCGGTGGATATGGTCTTCGGGGACCAGCCGTGCCAGGGTCCGGTTCAGCGACCGGGCCGATTCCTCGCTGAAGCCGAAGGGCTTCTCCATTACCAGGCGGGTGCCTTCCGGAACCTCTTCCGGCTGGAGCGTCTCGCATGCCTGCTGGCTGATCCGGGGCGGCAACGCAAAGTAAACGGCCACCGGGCCTTCCAGCCCCGCGAGCAGGGCGGCCAGGGCACCCTTGGCCGTGACGTCCACCTGGTGGTACGCCGTCTCCTTCTGCAGCAGCTCGAGGGCGTCCTTTCCGGAACTGTCTGCCGCGCCGGCTGCAGCAGCGAACGATGCCTGGACCCGCTCCCGCCATTGTTCCGGCGTCCACGGATCCGAGCCTGCCCCCACCAGGGTGAGGCCCTCCGCGCGGCCTGCGGCAACGAGCCGCGCCAGGCCGGGCAGGAGGAGCCGGCCGGTGAGGTCGCCCGAGGCGCCGAGGATGAGCAGGGTCTTCACAGTCGTTTGGCTCGTCATTTTGCCAGCATGCCACCTACCGGGCCTGACTTGATACCCTAGATAGTCGAGTCCCGATCATCCACTGAAAGAAGTGCACGTCGCGTGTTCAATTCACTCTCTGACCGGTTGACAGCAACCTTCAAGAATCTCCGCGGTAAAGGCAGGCTCACCGAGGCCGACGTCGATGCCACCGTCCGGGAGATCCGCCGCGCGCTTCTGGACGCCGATGTTGCCGTTCCCGTTGTGCGTGAGTTCACTGGCCGGGTCCGTGAACGCGCCCTGGGTGCCGAGGTCTCTGCGGCACTGAACCCCGGCCAGCAGATCGTCAAGATCGTCAATGAGGAACTCGTCGAGATCCTGGGCGGCGAAACCCGGCGGATCCGGCTGGCCAAGAACGGCCCCACCGTCATCATGCTCGCCGGCCTCCAGGGTGCCGGCAAGACCACCCTTGCGGGCAAGCTGTCCAAGTGGCTGAAGGCCCAGGGGCACAGCCCCATGCTGGTGGCCTGCGACCTGCAGCGCCCTAACGCCGTCACCCAGCTCCAGGTGGTGGGCCAGCGGGCAAAGGTCCCCGTCTTCGCCCCGCACCCGGGTGCCACCTCCACCGAGCTGGACCAGCCCGCCGGCGACCCCGTCGCCGTCGCCCGCGCCGGCGTCGAGGAAGCACGCCAGAAGCTGCACGACGTCGTCATCGTTGACACGGCCGGCCGCTTGGGCGTGGACGCCGACATGATGGAACAGGCGCGCCAGATCCGCCGTGCCATCGTGCCCAACGAAGTCCTGTTCGTGATCGACTCCATGATCGGCCAGGACGCCGTGAACACGGCCCTCGCCTTCGACGAAGGCGTGAACTTCACGGGCATCGTGCTGTCCAAGCTCGACGGCGACGCCCGAGGCGGTGCCGCTCTTTCAGTCGCGTCGGTCACCGGCAAGCCGGTCATGTTCGCCTCCACCGGCGAAGGCCTGGACGATTTCGAACTCTTCCACCCGGACCGGATGGCCTCGCGCATCCTGGATATGGGCGACATCCTCACCCTCATCGAACAGGCCGAAAAGGCCTGGGACAAGGATGAGGCCGCCCGGATGGCGAAGAAGTTCGCCGACCAGGAAGACTTCACCCTCGAGGACTTCCTGGCCCAGATGCAGCAGATCCGCAACATGGGCTCCATGAAGAAGATGCTCATGATGATGCCGGGTGCACAGAACATCCGGCAGCAGCTGGAACAGTTCGACGAACGCGAGATCGACCGCGTCGAGGCAATCGTCCGCTCCATGACACCGCACGAGCGGCTGGCGCCGAAGATCATCAACGGTTCACGGCGGGCACGCATCGCCCGTGGTTCCGGCGTCCACGTCTCCGAGGTCAACGGCCTGCTGGAGCGCTTCGCCCAGGCCCAGAAGATGATGAAGAAGATGGCCCAGGGCGGCATGCCGGGAATGCCGGGGATGCCTGGCCTGCCCGGCGCCGGCGGCGGTGCCCGGAAGAACGCCAAGAACGCGCCCAAGAAGAAGGCAAAGTCCGGCAACCCGGCCAAGGCTGCCCAGGAGCGCAAGGAAGCGGAAGCCCGCCGTGCCAACGCCGCCAAGGCGCTGCCTACGGGCGCCGCCTTCGGCCAGCAGGGCGGGGACTTCGACCCGTCCCAGCTGAACCTCCCCAAGGGCTTCGACAAGTTCCTGGGCAAGTAGCAGTTCCCCGGCAACGCAGCGTCAGGTGTCGTTTTGACCTCTCAGAACGACACCTGGCGCTGCTTGCTTGGGATGTCAGTGCCGTGGAATAGGGTTGGGACATGTTCAAGCAGAGGGTAGTGTTCGTGCACGGCGCCGGAACCTTCGGTGCCGCCGCGTGGCCGCGCCAGCACGGCATGGCACTGTCCTATGACGCCCTGTTCCTCCGCCGCCATGGCTTTGACGTCCTCGCGGAGCCACTGGAGTCGTCCTTCGCGGAGGACACCGCCATCATCCTGCGCTCCCTTGCCGATGACGGCCGCGGCGCCGCCGGCGGGCATGTGGTGGCGCACTCCCAGGGGGCGATCGCGGCCATGATGGCCGCCGTCGAACGTCCGGACCTGGTCTTCTCATTGACGCTGGTGGAACCGGCCTGCCTCTCCCTGACAGCGGAACTCCCGGCCACTGCCGCCCACATCAGCCTCATGCAGCCCCTCTTCGACGTGCGCCACCAGCTCAGCGACGAAGACTTCCAGCGCGAATTCGTCCGGCGGGTCTTCGCCACCGACCTCCAGCAGCCCGCCACCACGGAAGAAAAAAGGTCCGCCCGCAGGCTGCGGCTCCAGGCCCCGTCATGGGAGGCGCCGCTGCACATTGTTCCCGGGGTGCCCACGCTGGTGCTGACCGGTGGGTGGGAACCGCTCTACGAGGAAATCGCCGGGTACCTCCGGGAGACCGGGGCCCTGCACCGCGTTGCCGCGGGAGGACACCGGCCCCATGACTCCCCGGACGGGGACCGGGCCATCCGGCAGTTCATCAGCCAGGTCAGCCGGAGCCAGCCGGCCCGCGCGTCCTAGCTGTCAGCAGGCACCCGCAGTTCCGGCAGGTAGACCTTGCCGCCGGCTGCCAGGAACTCCTCGCTCTTCCCGCGCATCCCGGCCGCAGCATCGGCCAGTGCCGCCTGCGCCTCCGCGGAACCAAATTCGTCGCGGATGTCCTGGCTGATCCGCATGGAGCAAAACTTGGGCCCGCACATCGAACAGAAGTGCGCCGTCTTGGCAGGCTCAGCCGGCAGCGTCTCGTCGTGGAACGCCTCAGCCGTCACCGGGTCCAGGGACAGTGCGAACTGGTCCCGCCAGCGGAATTCGAACCGCGCCTTGGACAAGGCGTCGTCCCGTTCATGCGCCCCCGGGTGCCCCTTGGCCAGGTCCGCCGCGTGCGCGGCGATCTTGTAGGTGATCACGCCGGTCTTCACGTCGTCCTTGTTGGGCAGGCCCAGGTGTTCCTTCGGGGTGACGTAGCACAGCATCGCGGTGCCGTAACGGGCAATCTCAGTGGCACCAATCGCTGAGGTGATGTGGTCATAGCCCGGAGCAACATCTGTCACCAGCGGGCCCAGGGTGTAAAACGGGGCCCCCTTGCAGAGTTCCTGCTGCCGCTCGACGTTTTCCCGGACCAGGTGGAAGGGAACGTGGCCGGGCCCCTCCACCATGACCTGCACGTCGTACTCCCACGCGCGCTGGGTGAGCTCGGCGAGCGTGTCCAGTTCCGCGAACTGGGCGGCGTCGTTGGCGTCCGCCGTCGAACCGGGGCGCAAACCGTCGCCCAGGGAGAAGGCAACGTCGTACTTCGCGAAGATCCCGCACAGCTCATCGAAGTGCGTGTAGAGGAAGTTCTCCTGGTGGTGGGCCAGGCACCAGCCGGCCATGATGGAGCCGCCGCGGGACACAATGCCCGTCACCCGGTTGGCGGTCAGCGGGACATAGCGAAGCAGCACGCCGGCGTGGATGGTCATGTAGTCCACGCCCTGCTCGCATTGTTCAATGACGGTGTCCCGGAAGATTTCCCAGGTCAGCGCGTTGGCCTCGCCGTTGACTTTCTCCAGGGCCTGGTAGATCGGCACGGTGCCGATCGGGACGGGGGAGTTGCGGATGATCCATTCCCGCGTGGTGTGGATGTCGTCGCCGGTGGACAGGTCCATAACGGTGTCGGCACCCCATTGCGTGGCCCACTGGAGCTTGTCCACCTCCTCCGCGATGGAACTCGTCACGGCCGAGTTTCCGATGTTGGCGTTGATCTTCACCAGGAAGGCCTTGCCGATGATCATCGGTTCGGACTCCGGATGGTTGATGTTGTTCGGAATGATGGCGCGGCCGGCGGCCAGTTCGCTCCGGACCAGTTCCACATCGCAGTTCTCGCGCAGCGCCACGAAGCGCATCTCCTGCGTGATGACGCCCTGCCGGGCATAGTGCATCTGGGTCACCGTCCGGCCGTCGACGGCGCGGCGGGGCACCGGCTGCGCGCCCTTCCACTCCGCGGAGGCGGCGCCGCGGCGGACGGCCGAGCGGCCGTCGTCGAGCAGGTTGCGTTCCCTGCCGCTGTAGGCCTCGGTGTCTCCGCGCGCCACGATCCACTCCGCGCGGAAGGGCTCCAGGCCGCGGACGGGGTCGCTTCCCGGCCCCGCCGTCCGGTAGGTCCGGAACGGTGCGTTCGGCTGGCCGTTGGGCGATGGCTCCAGGGCAATTTCCGTGACGGGTACCCGGATGCCGGACCCGGCGTCGTCGATATAGGCCAGCGAATGCGACGCCAGGGACCGGGTCACTTCGGACTGGTTCACCTGGGGCGTGGAGCCGGCTCCGGAACCCCCGGTGGACGGCAGGTGGGCAGGGTTCAACTGGGTGTTTTGCGTACTCAAGGGAATACTCACTTCCTTCGCCGGCATTACCCGGACAGGTTCAACGGTCGCAGGCTGCGTCAGCCCGATCTCAGCCCCTGCAAGGGCTCCCGTGTGGTCAGAGAAGAAGCTACCACAGGCCCCCGGAAGGGCGGTGTCACATTTGCGGGTGCTAGCCTGACCGGGCATCGAAAGGAAGCCCGATGGCAGACATCATCTACTTTCGCGGACCCGTCCTGGCCGCACCGGACCGGGTACGCCATGGACTCTGGTCGGTGGACGGCAAGCTCACGTTCAGCCGGCCCGCTGCCCCTCCGGCGCGGGAACTCGACGGCTGGGTGCTGCCGGGGTTCGTCGACGCCCACTGCCACATCGGCCTGGGTCCCGACGGCCCGGTGGAACCCGCCATTGCCCGGGAGCAGGCGCTGGCTGACCTCAACGCCGGAACCCTGCTGGTCCGCGACGCCGGCTCACCTGCCGATACCCGCTGGATGCAGGGCGGCCGGGACTTCCCGGTACTGATCCGTGCAGGACGGCATGTGGCCCGCACACGCCGCTACCTGCGCGGCTTCGCGGCGGAGGTCGAACCCGACGGGCTCGTGGAGGCCGTGCGGAAGCAAGCGCGCGACGGCGACGGCTGGGTCAAACTGGTGGGCGACTGGATCGACCGGAGCGCCGGCGACCTTGCGCCCTCCTTTCCTGCCGCCGTCGTGCGTGACGCTGTGCAGGCTGCCCATGATGAAGGTGCCCGGGTCACGGCACATTGCTTCGCCGAAGACACCCTGGACCAAATGCTGGACGCCGGCATTGACTGCATTGAGCACGCCACGGGGCTGCTGCCGCGCCACCTGCCCCGGTTCGTGGAGCAGGGCGTACCGATCGTGCCCACCCTCATCAACATCGCCACCTTTCCTGATATCGCGGAGCAGGCGGACGCAAAGTTTCCGCGCTACGCCGCCCACATGCGTGCCCTGTGGGAACGCAGGCTGGAACGGGTGGCGGAGGCCCATGCCGCCGGCGTCCGGATCTTTGCCGGCACGGACGCAGGCAGCGTGATCCGGCACGGCAGGATCGCAGATGAGATCCTCGCCCTGCACGGGGCCGGCCTGCCCATGCATGCGGCCCTGGATGCCGCCTGCTGGGCAGCGCGTGCGTGGCTGGGCGCTGACAACCTGGAGGAAGGCGCGCGGGCCGACGTCGTGGTGTGCCGGGACGACCCCCGGACCACCCCGGACACGATCACGGCGCTGGAGCACGTGGTGCTGGGCGGCCGCATCATCCGTTGAGTTATTTGGTTCCGCTATTTGGAATAAATTGAAGCTTCAAGTAATTTTAATATGTGACAGGCCGCCGAAGTGACGGCCTCCAACACAAGGAGCCTTCAAATGACCGACGCAGCCAGCAGCCAGGATCTTCTTCCTGCCGACCTCGCCATGGGCACGGTAATGCTCAAGGTGGGCGACATGAAGGTCATGACCGACTACTACCAGCGCGCACTGGGCCTGGAGGCGGTGGCGGAGCAGGACGGCGGGCTCTACCTGGGCAGGCTCGGCAGGCCGCTGGTCCACCTGGCGCCGGCCCCCGGGCTGCACCTTCCCGGCAGGGGAGAGGCCGGCCTGTTCCACACCGCCCTATTGTTCGAGGACCAGGCTTCCCTGGCGGCCACCATCGCCACGGCAGCCCAGTACGAACCCCGGTCCTTCACCGGCAGCGCCGACCACCTGGTGAGTGAGGCCTTCTACTTCACCGACCCCGAGGGCAACGGCATCGAGCTGTACTGGGACCGGCCGCGCAGCAACTGGTCCTGGAACGGGACGGACGTGGTGATGGACAGCCTGGCGCTTCCGCCGCAGCGCTACCTGGAGCAGCACCTCACTGAGGAATCCCTCGAAGGCCAGCGGCGGACGTCCGCAGGCGTGGGGCACGTCCACCTCCAGGTTGGCGACGTCCAGACCGCCAGGGACTTCTACGTGGGTACCCTGGGCTTCGAGAAGACGGCGGGCTGGCATGGGCAGGCCCTGTTCGTTTCCGCGGGCCGCTACCACCACCACATGGCCATGAACGTCTGGAACAGTCGCGGCGCCGGCCCCCGCAAGGACACCCTTGGGTTGGGCGAGGTGCTCATCGAGGTTTCCTCGGGTGACGACGTCGGGGCGCTGGCTGACCGCCTGAGGGTCGCCGGGGTGCCCGCCCACCACACCGGCGCGGAGCTCCGGTTCGAGGACCCGTGGCGCAACCGGCTCCGGGTGGCAGTCCGCTGACCGGTGCTCCTGCACGGGCCGTGCGCCAGTGCTGACGGGCCAGTGTTGGGGCTCGCGGGCTCCGGCCCGGCGCGTTTGCCGGCGGGCGCGCAGCAACTAGGCTGATTCCGTACGGCCGGGCTGCAACTCCCGGCACGCAGCTCCGCCAACGGAAGAAGGGCACCCGCCATGGGCTTCACCGAGATCTTCGTCGCCACCCATGACGCCGCGCTGAAACGCGCCGGCATCCTTGACCAGGGAAGCGGCTCCGCGGCGGACAGCGGGCCCGGGGGCCAGGCGGTGCGGATCCAGGGCATCAGCGACTTCGAAGTCGAACAGCTGGGCGATCTTGCCGGGACTGCCGTGCACGCCGGCGGGGCCGACTATGAGCTGACCATGGTGGACGTCGCCAGCGATTCGCTCCTTGCCGTGCCGCCGGCCATGGTCCGTGCGCTGGCCGACCTGCTCTCCTATGAAACCGAAGGCGAAGGCAATGTCCTTGACGACGTCGCCGAACAGTGGGCCGGCCAGGAGGATATGCCGTTCGACGCCGGCCAGGCCCGGAGCTACGTTCAGCAGGTGGCGGAGTTGGCCGCCTCGATCGACGATTCCGAGCGGACGGGACTGTACGTCTGGTCGGCCTGACCCCGTGATGCCGGTTTCGGCCGTCCTCCGCCTCCACAAGGGCCGGCCGCGGCGCCGGCGCGGTGGCCCAAGTCGAAATAACGCCGTTCATCTGGCACAATAAACAGGTACTCGATCTGCGTGGCCCCTCTCTCCGCGTCCGGATCCTGTCCTTCGAACCCGCAAGTACGGCCCGCCCCACGGGTGCAGAAAGCCGGGTTCACCCCTTTTCTGAAACAGGAGTGACCACAAAAGTGGCCGTAAAGATTCGCCTTAAGCGCTTCGGCAAGATGCGCGCCCCGTACTACCGCATCGTCGTTGCGGACTCACGCACCAAGCGTGACGGCCGCGCCATCGAGGAGATCGGCAAGTACCACCCCACCGAAGAGCCCTCGTTCATCGAGGTCAACTCCGAGCGTGCGCAGTACTGGCTCTCCGTCGGCGCCCAGCCGTCCGAGCAGGTCGCCGCGATCCTGAAGATCACCGGTGACTGGCAGAAGTTCAAGGGCCTGCCGGGCCAGGAAGGCACCCTCAAGACCAAGGTCGCGAAGGAAGCCTTTGTTGCCCCGGAGAAGGGCTCGGTCATCATCCCGGAAGCCATCACCAAGAAGGCATCCAAGTCTGACGCTGCCGAGGCCCCGGCCGACGCCGAAGCTGAGACCACCGAGGCTGAGTAGATTGCTGGCAGAAGCGCTGGAACACCTGGTCCGCGGAATCGTCGATTCCCCGGATGACGTCAAGGTCAGTTCGAAGAGCAACCGCCGCGGGGACACCCTCGAGGTGCGCGTTCACCAGGACGACCTTGGACGGGTGATTGGCCGCCAGGGCCGCACCGCCCGCGCATTGCGCACCGTGGTGGCAGCACTGGCCGGTGGCGAACCGGTGAGGGTCGACGTCGTCGATACCGACCGCCGCCGCTGAGCGCTCGGCAACATTCAGTTTTTGCTCCGGCCCCTTCACCGCCAGGTGGAGGGGCCGGAGTGCTTTGACCAACATGGTGCTTCCACCGGAACCACCACAACCCGGAACAGAGGAACAGATGCAGCTTCAGGTGGCACGGATCGGCAAGCCGCACGGCATTCGCGGGGAAGTCACCGTCCAGGTGCTGACGGACGCGCCGGAGGACCGCTTTGTCCCGGGAACGGAATTCGTCGTTGAGGACGCCGTGGCAGGACGGCTGACCGTGCGGAGTGCGCGCTGGAACAAGGACATCCTGCTGCTCGGTTTTGAGGAGGTGGCGGACCGCAACCAGGCTGAAACCCTCCGCGGCGCCAAGCTGTTCATCGAAACCGAAGAACTGGACGGGGATGATGACGAGGGCTGGTACGAGCACGAGCTTGTCGGCCTGGAGGCCCGGGTAGGGGCGCAGGTTGTGGGCAAGGTGACTGCGCTGAACACCATGCCCGTGCAGGACCTTCTCATGGTCACCACCCCGGACGGCAAGGAAATCCTCATCCCGTTCGTGGAACAGATCGTGCCTGAAGTGAATATCGAGGAAGGCTTCATCCTCCTCACCCCGCCGGACGGACTCTTCGAACTCAACACCGACGAAGCCGCTGCCCCGGAACCGGAAAGCAGGGACTAGATGCGCATCGACGTCGTCAGCATCTTCCCTGAATACCTCGCCCCGCTTGAACTCTCGCTGATTGGCAAGGCCCGCCACGACGGCATCCTGGACCTGCACGTCCATGACCTGCGCAGCTTCACCACGGACAAGCACCGCACTGTCGACGACACCCCGTACGGCGGCGGCGCCGGAATGGTCATGAAGCCCGAACCCTGGGCCCAGGCACTCGCCGCCGTGGCGGAGGAGCGGCCGGATCCGCAGCGCAAGCCGGTCCTCATCGTCCCATCCCCGGCCGGCGAGCGGTTCACCCAGGCCCTCGCCTATGAACTGGCCGAGGAACAGCACCTGGCGTTTGCGTGCGGGCGGTATGAGGGCATCGATGAACGGGTCATCGAATGGGCGCAGGAACACTTCACGGTCCGGCCTGTCAGCCTGGGCGACTATGTGCTGAACGGCGGGGAAGTGGCCGTCCTGGCCATGGTGGAAGCCATTGGCCGCCTGCTGCCCGGTGTAGTGGGCAATCCCGAATCCCTGGTGGAGGAATCCCACTCGGACGGACTCCTGGAATATCCGGTCTACACCAAGCCTTCCATGTGGCGTGACCGCGAGGTGCCGCCGGTGCTCCTGAGCGGCAACCACGGCAGGATCGCCCAATGGCGGCGCCACGAGCAGTACCGCCGCACGGCGGCGCGGCGTCCGGACCTCCTGGAAGGGTTCGACGCCGGCAGCCTCCCGCGTGCCGACCGCACCGAATTGCACAACCTGGGGTATGACATCGTGGATGGCAGGCTGGTTCGCCGGCCGGAAGCGGCAGCCGCGCCGCAGGATTAGTGCCGGGCGAATTGGCGTAACCCTGCCGCTGTGGCAAAATTAACCCTTGTGTCTGCTGGGTCCGCACCTGCCACAGGGGGTAGCGCGGCCAACAGCCGGACAACCGGCCCCATCAACCCTTGAAGCGGCCGGACTATTTTACTTCGGCGGTGAGACCCGGCCTGCCTCCCGGCAGCCGGACTTGCCCGCCGTGACCCAAAGTGAATGACCTGTGGCGTTCACCAGGAGTGCAATCATGCATATTCTCGATTCCGTCGATGCAGCCTCGCTGCGCAACGATGTTCCCGAGTTCCGCGCCGGCGACACGCTCAAGGTGCACGTGAACATCATCGAAGGCAAGAACACCCGTGTCCAGGTCTTCCAGGGCTTCGTCCTGGGCCGCCAGGGCGACGGCGTGCGCGAAACCTTCACCGTTCGCAAGGTCTCCTTCGGTGTCGGCGTGGAGCGTACCTTCCCGGTGCACTCCCCGATCATCGAAAAGATCGAGGTTGTCACCAAGGGTGACGTCCGCCGCGCCAAGCTGTACTACATGCGTGCACTGCGTGGCAAGGCCGCGAAGATCAAGGAAAAGCGCGACTTCAGCTCCGCCAAGTAAGTAAGTTCTGCCCGGACTTACGGCCAGGCTGGAGCGCGGCCGTACCCGGCATGCGCCGGAGCAATGCACCAGCGCCAGGATACGGACCATGCACCAGACAAAACGCCAGCCCCGCAAAATGGGCTGGCGTTTTGTTTTACTGGCCCTGCTCCTCGCGGTGGCCATCAGCGGAGTGGTCCGGTCCCTGTGGCTTGACGTCTACTTCATCCCCTCGGATTCAATGGAGCCGCTCCTGCAGGGCGGGGACCGGATCCTGGTGTCACGCACGGACTTCCAGTCCGAACCCATCCGGCACGGGGACGTTGTCGTCTTCGATGGCCGTGGCAGCTTTGCACCGTTGAACAGCGGCAAGGGTCCGCTGCCGGACGCAGCCGCTGCCGCCATGCAGTGGCTCGGCCTGACCGGCAGCGACACAACCTACGTCAAACGGATCATCGGCCTTCCCGGCGACACTGTGGCCTGCTGTGACGCCGGCGGCAAGGTCACCGTCAACGGCACTCCCATGGATGAGCCCTACATTTTTTCCGGCGACGCGCCGAGCACGCAGAAGTTCAGCACCGCGGTTCCGGAGGGCAGGCTTTGGCTGATGGGGGACCACCGCTCGGTGTCCGCTGACTCCCGCAGCCTGCTCGGTGCTCCCGGCGGCGGACTGGTTCCGCTGGACAGGGTGATTGGCCGGCCGGTCCAGATCCTTTGGCCGCTTGATAGATTTGCTCCAGTAGCACGGCCGCCCGCAGCGGGGCCGACAACACAGAACGGACGGTAAATGCCCGAGAATCACGCGCGGAAACCTGAACCGCGCCATGACGGCGCATCAGAAACGCCCACCGTTCCAGTTCCCTCCGTACCCGGCGACACCCCGGAAACCGCCGGCCCCGTACATCGGCGGCACAGGACGGCGTCGAAGGCAGCGGCCGCCAAGTCCGGCGGCAATCCCGTGCTCGGCTGGCTCAGGGAAATCGCCACGGTGGTGGTCATCGCCGTGGTGCTGTCCTTCCTTATCAAGACCTTCCTGTTCCGGGCATTCTTCATTCCCTCGGAATCCATGGTGAACACCCTCGACGTGGATGACCGGATCTTCGTGAACCTCCTGGTGCCGGAGCCCTTCGCGCTCAGCCGTGGCGACGTGGTGGTATTCCGTGACACCAAGGGCTGGCTGCCGCCGGCCCCGGCCAAGGCACAGGGACCGTTCACCTGGGTCCAGGACGGCCTGACGTTCGTCGGCCTCCTGCCCGACAACTCCGAACAGCACCTGGTCAAGCGTGTCATCGGGCTCCCGGGCGACCACGTTGTCTGCTGTGACGCCGGCGGTAAACTGACCATTAACGGGACCGCGATTGACGAGACCTACATCAATCCCGCGGAAGTCCCGCAGATCCGCAACTTTGACGTCACCGTACCGGAAGGCAAGGTGTGGGTGATGGGTGACAACCGGAACCACTCTGCCGATTCCCGTGCGCACATGGAGACTGACGGCGGATTCATCAATCTCAAGGACCTCGAAGGCAAGGCCGCGGTCATCGCCTGGCCGCTGAACAGGATCAAGACCCTGGACAACTACCCGGACGTGTTCCGCAGCGTCCCGGCGGCCCACTGACCGTGCCTTCAGCAGTGCAGGCGTCCCCAGCGGTGCAGACTACCCCGGCAGTGAAGGCGCGCTCCGGCTCAAAACCGGCAGCACGCGGAGCCAAGGCGCCCACGCTGCGGCACGAGCGTACCTTCAAGGCCCAGGGGGTGCGCCTGCTTGCCGGGGTGGATGAGGTTGGCCGGGGTGCCCTCGCCGGTCCTGTCAGCGTGGGAATCGCCGTCGTTGACCTGGAACGCCAGAAGCCGCTTGCAGGCGTGCGGGACAGCAAACTCCTGAGCCCTGCGGAACGGGAACGGCTGGATCCCCTGGTGCGCCGGTGGAGTATCGCATCGGCGGTGGGACACGCTTCCGCCGGCGAGATAGATTCACTCGGCATCATCGCTGCCCTTCGGCTGGCGGGAACCCGCGCGTGGAACAGCATCATCAGCGCCGGCATCATCCCGGAGGCTGTGCTGCTTGATGGAAGCCACAACTGGCTTTCCCCGGCAGGCCAGCTGTCCCTGTTCGACCAGCCCGTGCTGGAGGCTGCGTGTGAAGCGCCGGTCCATACCAAGGTCAAGGCGGACATGCAGTGCCTCAGCGTCGCGGCCGCAAGTGTTATTGCCAAGGTGGAACGGGACCGGATGATGCGGGAACTGCACACCGAATATCCCGATTACGGCTGGGACATCAACAAGGGATATGCCACGGCAGCCCATCGGAACGTCCTACGCGCCGCCGGGCCCACACCGTACCACAGGGTAAGCTGGCGGCTGCTTGGCGGGGAACTGCAGGACGCCGAGGTGCCCGACGGGGACGAACCGTACGAAGACTGACCCCCGCCACCCGCGGCACCCGTGCCGGACATGGTGCAAGATGGAAGCATGAGTGCTGAGGATCTTGAGAACTATGAAACCGACATGGAGCTTCAGCTCTATCGTGAATACCGCGACGTGGTCGGCCTCTTCAGCTACGTTGTCGAGACCGAACGGCGCTTTTACCTGGCCAACCATGTGGACCTCCAGGCCCGCAGCGCCGATGGTGAGGTCTATTTCGACCTGACCCTCCAGGACGCCTGGGTATGGGATGTCTACCGCTCGGCACGGTTCGTCAAAAGCGTCAGGGTCCTGACCTTCAAGGACGTGAACGTGGAGGAACTGCCCCGCAACGAGGAACTGGCCCTGCCCAAGGATGTAGACCTGGGCAACTAGGGTCCCGCGGGACCCTGACTTCCCCTCCACACCGGCCCCTGTCCACATACGGCAGGGGCCTTCTGTCTTCCGCGGCCCTTCGCCTCCAGGCTGGTTGCGGAGGTACACATGAAATCCAAAGACCTGTTGGGCCGGCGGGGCGAAGACCTTGCCGTGGGCTATCTTGAAGCGCTGGGCATGCTGGTGGTGGAGCGCAACTGGCGGTGCGCCGGGGGCGAGATTGATATCGTCGCCCTCGACGGCGATGCGCTGGTGATCGCCGAAGTCAAAACCCGCCGTTCGCTCGACTACGGCCATCCGTTTGAAGCCGTCGGTCCGGAAAAGCTGGCCCGGCTGCACCGCCTCGCTGCTGCCTGGTGCCGTGACCGCGAACTGCGGATGCCGCTGCGCCGCGTGGACGTCATAGCCGTCGTGGACGACGGCGGCGGGGAACCCGTGGTCGAACACCTCAAGGGGGTGGGGTAATGTCCCTCGGGCGCACCTACTCCATCGCCCTCGTCGGGCTCAACGGCTACATGGTGGAAGTCGAGGCTGACATCGGCCAGACGCTCCCGGCCTTCGTCATTCTTGGGCTGCCGGACGCTTCCCTCAACGAAGCCAAGGAGCGCATCCGCTCAGCCGCGAAGAACTCCGGGATCCCGCTCAGCCGAAGGAAGATCACCGCAAACCTCATTCCTGCCTCACTGCCGAAACGAGGCTCCGGCTTCGATCTCGCCGTCACCATGGCCGTCCTCCGGGCAGCGAACGACATCAAGCCCACGGGGCGCACAGTCTTTATCGCCGAGCTGGGGCTCGACGGGAGGCTGCGGCCGGTGCGGGGAATCCTGCCGGCGGTCATGGCGTCGGTGCAGGCCGGGTATCCGGAGATCGTGGTGGCCCAGGCCAACCTCGCCGAGGCCTCCCTGGTCCCCGGAGCCAAGGTGCGCGGGTACCGCACGCTTGCCCGGCTTGCCCTCGACTTTGGGGCGGACCCCCAGGAACTTGCCCTGGACTTCGAACCGGACGAGGCCGATGACGCCGGTGACGGCCAGGCGCTTCCCGGCCCGTGTCCCGACATGGCAGACGTCTCCGGGCAGGGCGAAGCCCGCAGGGCTCTGGAAGTGGCGGCGGCGGGCGCCCATCATCTGCTCCTCACCGGGCCGCCGGGGGTATGTCCTTAAGTAATGATGTGATGTGTTCCCTGTAATGACGGGCATTTCTCACCATGCGGAGCGGTGCTCCTCGGGTAGACAGAGCCCTTTCCGAGCTCCTGCCCGTCATGCACGAAAGCTGGGATGACGACTCAGCGACATCGCCGTGCTCTTCGGACTCGCAGAGGAGCCAGAAGATGGGGTAGTGAAACTACCCGACTGCGATTCCTAATCCTCAGCGTCAGGATCGTCACCCGATGCCAGCTTCTGCCGCAGGTAGTCGATATAGTCCGTACGGAGCACGTGCCGGGCTCGCGGGCGCTTCCCGCCGTTGATGTCCCGGACGTACTGCGCCAGCCGCTCCGGATTCTTGCCGGCCCACCCGTGAGCAAGGGCCCAGCCCTGCATGGCGTCGGCGTCCATCGGGATTCTGGCGTCGCGCAGCGCCAGGAGTACGCCGACGACCTGATCCTTCTCAAAGCCGGCCGATATCGTGTTGTTGTGGTTCACCGTAAGCGTCAGGCTTCTCAGAGCCTCCATAATGATCGGGTCGAGTTCGGCGGAGGGAGTCTTCCAGTCTGAGCCGTCGCCAAGAATGTCCGGTTTCATCGCCGTGACCCACGAGCGGATTCGGTCGGCGTTCCAGGTGATGACGCAGATGCCGCGGATCCCGTGGCCGTAGCGCACCAGCTTCCCGATGTCGTCCATGTCCGGCCAAGCCATCAGCACCGGACCGGTACCTTGTGGCGTACCGCCACCACGACCGGTGATATGCGACACATTGCTGTGTCGCTGCACGAGGCGCTCCAAAGCGTCGCAGTTGCTGAGGTTCGACTGTAGTGCCGTCCAGACAGAGAGCGTGTCATCCGTCTGCATGTGTTCGACGCACCAGTCGATCGCCGCGCTGACGCCCTCGTCGTCGTAGCTCGCTACGGCTGTTGGGTAGTCGGTGTCTCGGTCAAACATGTGTCCCCCTAATTGTGTCGTCGGGCTTAACGCTAACCAGGAGGTCCGACAAGAACAGCGGTGCTGCCCACCACTAGGTGTCAGATTGAGATCTCAGAATTCAGCCGCTGGGTGTCAAGGAAGAGCACTTTGAGCCCATCTTGACGCATTTTTTGCGGATCGTCTGACGTCCGGTTGGGTTGTACGCCAATCTGATAGTGGTTGAACTGCCATCCATTCGGGGCTTCGAGACCGGTACTGCGCTACCCCAGGACCTCCAACTCCTGGAGCTTTCCAAGCGCCACGCCCGCCATAAATTGTGTCTGGTCGACGAGGATACTGTCGTCAAACACTGCCCTGGGCGAGTGCATGGGAGCCCACTCCATGGGGTCGATATCTGGAGACCCAGCTCCGAGGTGCCCGTACGCTCCTGGGACCTCCACGAGGACACGGGAGAAATCGTCAGAGCCGGTCCTGGGGGACGGGCTGGGCACGAACCGGTGCTCTCCGAAGAACGTCCGTGCGGTCCTGCCCCAGAGTTCGGCGTCACTGTCGTGATTGACGGTGGCCGGCATAACCGGAGTGAACGTTGCCTCGGCTGTCAGCTGATGAGCGGTCGCCAGTTGCCGGATAAGATCCGGCAACTCCTGTGCGAGCCGCGCTTCGACACCGGGGCTGAAAGACCTGACGCTGGCCCTGAATTCCGCCGAATCAGGTATGACATTAGAGGCGGAACCGCCATGGAATTGGCCCACGGACAGTACCACGGGATCAAAAACGTTGAATCGCCGGGTGATGTACGTTTGTAGCGCGCCAAGCATTTCAGCAGCTACCTGTATGGGATCCAGAGCTTGGAAGGGGCGCGAACCGTGCCCACCACGCCCGATAACCTTGACGGACAGATCTCCGAAGGCTGCCATGTAGGAGCCGGCCCGGGTCGTGAACACGCCTGACGGGATGTCCGAAACGACATGCAGGGCGTAGGCAGCATCCGGCCGCCTCCCGGCTGCGTTAAGAACGCCTTCCTCCAGCATGATGCGGGCCCCGTCATGTCCTTCCTCCCCCGGTTGGAACATGAAGATGATGTCGCCGGTCAGGCTGTCACGTACGGACGAGAGCAGGCGGGCGGCACCAATCAGGCCCGCTGTATGCAGGTCATGGCCGCAGGCATGCATCGCTCCATTGGTCGAGGCAAAGGATATCCCCGTCTTTTCAGCCAGAGGAAGGGCGTCCATGTCGCCTCTGAGTAGTACAGTGGGGCGGCTCCCGACGGGGGCCTGGGTGGCCCCGCCACGTAGTACCGCTACCACGGACGAGGCTGCTTTTCCCAGGCTTATTTCGAGATCGAGTCCCTTGAGTGCCTCAAGGACCCGGGCTTGGCTGCGGGGCAGATACAGGCCGACTTCAGGATCGGCGTGCATTTCCCTACGGAAATCGACCAGGTCGGTTTCAAAGGCCGGGATCGCCGCTGCGGCGCCCTCAAGGAAGCTCAGCGTTGAAAGCCGCACCGTATCTGTCGTTGAAGTATCTGTCATTGAAGGACTTTCTCGTCTCATGTTGCCAAGGCCTTGGCCTGCTGCTTTCCCGAGAGGACGCGGAGCCCCCGTCTGAGCCACGCGTCACGTTCCCGGAATCTTTGTCCCAGGCCCAGTGCAGCCTCGCCTACGCTTTTGGGGTCGGATATGGCCCCTAGAGCGGGAAATCCGTCCTGTCCACGCCAACCACGCGGTCGCCGGTGAAGAAGCGTACGCCGTACTGGGGACCGTGGCCTCCGATACCGCTGGTACCCCAGAAACTCTGGCGCGAATTGCCGGCCAGGTCGCTCATGAACGTGCCGTTGATGCGGACCTCCCCGGCACGGATACGGGATGCAACGTCGATGGCCCGTGTTTCGTCGCCACCGAATACGTAGGCATCAAGACCGGTTGCCGGTCCGTTTGCATGGCTAAGCGCCTCTTCAACGGAATGCACGGAATGTACCGTGACCAGCGGCCCGAAGAGTTCTTCCGTGGCGGCTCCGGCGGGACATCCGACAATCATCCCCGGTGCCAGGAACCAGCCGTCTAGATCCGGTAGGTCGCCGCCAGTGACCAGCGTTCCCCCCAGTTCGAGGAGTCGATTCACTGCGGCTTTCAAACCATCACGCTGCCGCTCAAACGCCAGGGGACCCACTTGCGTTGTCTCATCCAAGGCATTTCCTACCCGAAGCTTACTGAGTTCGAACTTCATAGCTTCAACGAAACGGTCGTGAATCGACCCGTCAACCAGTACCTTGCCGGGCGCCTCGCACCACTGGCCATTGAGACGGGTCATGCCCTGCACAATGGACTGTGCCGCTGAGCTGACATCGGCATCATCCAGAATGATCACGGGATTGTTGGATCCGAGCTCCATCTGCATGACAGCGAGATTGGACGCTGCAGCCTGCGCGACTGTGCGGCCTGCCGAATCGCCGCCGGTAAACGAAAGAGCCTCGATGCGGGGATCCGAAGTCAGCAGTGATCCTGTCTCCGAATTCCCATGAACCAGTTGAAACGCGGCGCTCGGGTAATCGAGTTCGGTCATGGCGGCGACGATCGATTCGGCGAAGAGCTGGCAACCTCCGGGGGCGTTCTCGGAGGGTTTGAGGATGACCGGGCAGCCAGCCGCCATTGCTGCCGCCACCTTGCCTACCACGGTGAAGGTTGGAGCATTCCAGGGGCCAACGATGAGGGCCGGGCCGAGGGGCTTGCGCAGGATGACCACAGACCGGTCACCGCCGTCCAGGGTCTCCGACTCGCCAAGCTGCTCCGCTTCAGCGATAGTACCCCGGACTCTGTCCCCGAGTGCACCGGCAATCAGGCGAGTGGTCCGGATAGGGACTCCCGTGTTGATGCTGTCCTGCAGCGCGATTTCTTCGCTCTGAGCATCGAGAGATGCGGCTACCTTCGTCAGGAGCTTAAGACGGTCCCGGAGTTTGATGTCTTCAAGCGTCCCGGACTCGTGCAGTGTCGCCGCTGCGGCGAGTGCGCACTCGACGTCAGCCTTTCCGGTCTTTCGCATCGGCTGCCGAGGTTCGCCCGTATTTGGGTTGGTAAGGTAGCGGCCGTTTTCGTCGAGCTGCAGCCATGCGCCATCGACAAAGGAGCGTTGCTCGACAAGGTCGGGGGTGATAGCGGTCAGTTGTGTTAGTCCTTCAGCAGTCATTCAAGGTGCTCCTCTGGTTTTCGTTGTTGTCTTTGTCGTCCGGGACCAGCGACGGCAGGGGCTGAGCCTTGACGTTGACCGTTTATGTTCGGGAGGATTTGCAGCGCCATGTTGCGCAGCTTTCGTTCCGACGCTGGCCGTGGCGGAAAATCAGATCATGATCGGCGTAATAGTCAGCTGTTGAATGGTCTTCAGGTTGCCCGGATCACGATTGCCTGTCGGTCATGTTCAGCACAACTCGGATCGTCGAGGCTTCTGCCATCGCTTCGAATCCCTCGTTGATACGTTCGAAGGGCAGTTCCTTGGTGACCATTGCATCGAGATCCAGTCGGTTGTTCAGGTAGTGGTCCGTGAACATGTCGACGTCGCTGAGGAACCTGTTCGCGCCCATGTAGGCGCCTTGCAGGTGTCGGTCGCCGTAGACGAGTGCATCTGCGGGGATACGCAGTTCGGACCCTGTGGGCATGAGACCGAGGATGGTGGCGGTTCCGTTCGGGCTCAGGAGCGAAAAGGCGAGTTCCGCTGTCTGGCTGCGGCCCACGGCCTCGATTGCATGGCTGACACCTTGGGGAAGTAGTGATCGGACCTGGATGAGTGTTTCTGTCGGGTCGGGTGATGAGACAACAGTGTCCGTGGCACCGAAGTTGCGGGCGAGCTCCAGCTTCGCCGGCACGGCGTCAATGGCAATGATTCGTCGTGCCCCAGCCAACCTGGCACCTTGAATGGCTGCTATGCCGACACCGCCGCAACCGATTACGGCAACAGTATCCTCTGGCCCTACCTTTGCGCCGTGAATAACCGCGCCTACTCCTGTACTAATGCAGCAACCGAGAAGACACGCCACCTGGGGAGGCAGATACGAGCCGACCACTGCAACGGATGCCTCCTTCACAAGGAAGGCTTCTGCAAATGCGCCGATACCGCCGAGCGACTCAACGCTTGATCCATCAGGTGCGAGCAGCCTGGGTCGATGCCGCTCACGCATCGAGTCGACCCGTTCGCACTGGGTCGGGCGCCCGCTTATGCAGTTGCGGCATGCCCCACAGGAGGGGGTGACCGTTGCCACGACCCGGTCACCGGTCTTAATTCTTGTGACCGCAGAACCGACGCGCTCGACAATGCCTGCGACTTCATGCCCGAGGACTACCGGCAGGGAGATATCCAGCGACCCCTTTATATAGTGCAGATCGCTGTGGCAAAGGCCCACTCGCTCAGTCCGGATGAGAACCTCATTGTCCTCCGGATCGTCAAGCAGCAGTTCGCGGATCTGAAGAGGGGCTCCGGGCTTTTCCAGCACGGCGGCAAGAATCGGTGTAGTCACTTGGCTTCCTTGATGGTTGAGGTGCTGGCAGATGGGTCGCTTCGACCATCTTCAGCCCTGGTCGAGTTTCAAAAGTGTGTGGAGGGAACAGCCTTTACGACCACTATGTGCAACCTGACCTCCGGCTCCACTGTGGAACGGCCGGGATGAGAGTCAGCTTCCGGTTCCAACTCGGGATCCATGCCGGTCGTCACCCACGGTTGCCCAGCGCTTAACGTGGCGTTCCATGGCGCGGAGGGCTTTCTCCAGCTTCGCCAGCAGTACGCGTGTCTCCTCTTCGGTGATCACCAAGGGCGGGGACAGGATCACGGCGTTGTTCAGCGGGGCGATACCGGCCGGATAGACAATGAGCCCTTGGGCCAGGCATTCCTGCACGAATGCGTTGGCCGCTCCCAGCGCAGGATCGGGTGCCTGCTTGCTTTCCTGGTCCATAACGAACTCGAAGCCCCAGAGCAGGCCCCGCCCACGGACATCTGCCATGCAGCGGTACCTTGTTGCCAGGGAGAGCAGACCCTCCTCGAGCTGCTTCCCCCGTTGCCGGACGTTCGCTAGGATATCCTCGCGTTCCATAAAGTCCAGGACCGCCAGGCAGGTTGCTGCCCCCAGGGGGTTCCCCGAGAAGGTGTGGCCGAACGGCGCGACGCCGCTGCCCTCTCTGAACGACTCAACGATGTGGCTCCGCAGCAAGACGGCAGCAACAGGGGAGTAACCGGCACTCATTCCTTTGCCGATAAGAAGAAGGTCCGGCACGACGTCCTCGTAGGAACTCGCGAACCAGTCGCCCGTGCGCCCCATTCCGGTAATGACCTCATCGATGATCATCAGCACGTCCAGCCGATCACAGATTTCCCGAAGCCGGGCGAAGTAGCCCGCTGGAGGTGTGAGGACTCCGCCGGCGGCTCCTACGATTGGTTCGACGATGACTGCCGCGACTGTGCCGGGGTCCTCCTTCTGAATGGCATCTTCGAAGGCTTTCGCAGCCCGCGCAGCGTACGCTTCCTCGCTCTCGCCTGGCAGGGCGAAGCGGTATGCGTAGGCCGGCGGGGCGAAGGAGAACGCATGCAGCAAGGATCCGTAGTCGGGGCGACGTGCTGCATGCCCGGACATCGACAGGGCGCCCATTGTCATGCCGTGATAGCTGATGGTCCTGCCAAGGATTTTGACTTTGCCTGGGAGCCCCCTTTCGCGCCAGTAGCTCACTGCGGTGCGGATGGCGTATTCGGATGCTTCTGACCCGCTATTGACGAAAAAAGCCATATCGAGGTCCCCGGGAGCAATGTCGGTGAGCCGGCGGGCAAGTTCTTCAGCGGGCAGGTTGGTGAACTGGGTTCTATACGTAAAAGCCACGCGGCGGCACTGTTCTTTCACCGCCTCAGCAATCTCCTCCACACCGTGGCCAATGCTGGCGGTCATGGCGCCGCTTGAACCATCCAGATACTGGCGCCCTTCCGTGTCATACAGGAAGACGCCTTCGCCGTAGGCAACTGTCGGGTACTTCCTGTCGATGATTTGCTTTAACAGTGCGCTGTCGGAAATGGGAAGCTCCTAAATATCGGCAGCTGCTCTAGCAGCTCACTAAATGCAGTGACGGGTAGAGAAATCTCTGGAAGATCCTTTTGTCCATGGGCGCGAGTGTCCGGCCGCGCTTTGCGCGACCGGACACCGTTACGATCGCCCCAAGAAGACCTGTGCGACGGAAGCTACGGAGATAGATCTTCTTTTCTTAGCTCGCTGTAGATCTTTCCTCGCTGCTGGAACTTGCCGGAATCAGTGCGGCATACGTCGCCGGCCGCTTGGATCGCATAACCAGCGCGGTAGTCACGCCTCCCAGGAAGAGTGCGGCCATGAGCGCCAACAGTATTCCCGCCGCCAAGTCGCCGCCGACGAGAAGCCCGAAGTTCTGAAGGACCAGAAAGACAATTCCCCCGAGTCCGAGAAGGGCAAGCGCGGGGGCCAGCAACGTGCCCCAGACCTTCTTGTTGTGTGCATTCCTCCGGAAGAACACGATCACCGCGAGTGACGTGAGAGCCATCAGAACAACGATGCCCAATGTGGCCGAGCCTGAGAACCAGGTGTAGGCCTGCGTTACCGGGTCGAGCCCGATGATCGCCTCGACACCAAGCAGTGCTATCGCAACTACCGAGACGATCAAGGCTGCCCTGGACGGAGCGTGGTGACGTGGGTGGATTGCACCAAGTCCAGACGGAAGAACACCTTGAGTACCAAGGGTAAAGAGGTACCGGGTCAGTACGTTCTGGAAGGTGAGGATACAGGCGAAAAGGCTGGTGATGAGGAAAACCTGGAGCAGGGTGGCAAGGAGCGGGGACACGTACTGTCCCGCGAGCCCTACCACAATGCTGGTGGGATCATTCGTCGCGGCTTCGACGATCTGGCTGCTTCCGACTCCCGCCTGCAAGGCCCAGGCAGTGAAAGTGTAGAAAATGCCGACGCCGATAACGGCGATGTAGGTTGCCCGAGGGATAGTGCGATCGGGGTCACGTGCTTCGTTCCGGAAGACGGCGGTGGCCTCAAAACCGATGAACGAGAAGAAGGCAAACATGACGCCCAGAGGCGGGACACCTTCGCCCAAACGCGCGGGGGACAGCGAGTCACCACTCAAACCTTCCGCGCCGCCGTGGACAATCACCCCGATGTTTACTGCCAGCAGAACGACTGTTTCGATGACCAGGACCACGCCCAGCACCTTGGCGGAGAGCTCGACGTCCCGGTAAGCAAGAGCACCGCAGGTTGCCATCAGCACCAGACTGCACAGCCACCAGGGAAGATCCGGACCGCCCAGATCGTGAACCGTGGTCTGGGCCGCTGATCCCAGGTATGAACACAACGCAAGAAACAGCAGCAAGTATGTTCCGAGCGCAAAAGTGGCAGCCCCCATGCCAACACCCCGGCCCAGCCCCGTTTGGATGTAGGAATAGAACGCTCCAGCATTTTTTACAAAGGGCGTCATCCTCGTAAAGCCAACGGCAAACAGAAACAGAATAGCGGTCGCGATAAGGAAGAACAGCGGACCGCCCGTGCTTCCCGATGCAGAAACGACAACAGGCCAACCAGCCACGACAGCTGTCATGGGCGCAGCTCCCGCCACAACCATGAACACGATCGACCGGACTCCAAGGCCCCTGCTGAGCAATCGGTCCGGGCTCAATATGCTGTTCGGTCCCGCATCCACCGGCTCAAATTTAACATCTTTAATTGCCATTCGTCCCTCCTGGACGTAGAAGCTGAGTGTCATCGCGATGCCTTCGACAAGGCGGAATTGAACGGCATCGCGGAACCCACAAGTGGGGCCGGCCCCCTTGCCGAACGTCACTGTGAATTGGATTACAGCGTAGGAGTTACCCCAGGGTTTGCGGTGTTGAGCCTGCACATACATCCGTCCTGCGCATGGTCTTGATGCACAGCTACCGGCTGGCAAAAGAATGGACGCGGTCCGATGACCGAAGAGTTTCTGGAATGTGCACCACGCACATACAGCTAGTTATCGTGGTGCTCCCAGCACTCGCTGGCCGCAGTTTCCTCAGGCATTGTCGGAACTAACGGAGCTTCCCAGACTCCACACGGGACTAGGAAATTTTCGACAAAACCCACTTCTCCTGAAGGAGCACCCGATTATGAGCAGCGTTATTTCGGTCTACAACCCCGCTACAGAAGAACAGATAGGCGAGGTGCCCGCCTACGACCTGCCGGACGTGAATGCAGCGGTCGAACGCGCACGGGCCGCCCAGCGCGCCTGGGTCCGCAAGCCACTGGCTGAACGCCGTGATGCCCTCTGGGCTATTGCCGATGCTGTCATCGCTCACAGCGACGAACTGGCCTTACTCGAATCCACCGACGTTGGTAAGCCATTGGCGGCGGCCCGACAGGAAGTTCTTGGTGTCGCCGAGTGCTTCAAGTACTACGCCGGAACGGTGGACAAGATCCTCGGAGACACCATTCCCGTCGACGGCGGCGTCAGCATGACTTTCCGCGAGCCGCTGGGCGTGGTGGCCGTAATTGCCCCCTGGAACTTCCCTCTGCCTATCGCATCCTGGAGTATCGCGCCGGCACTGGCCAGCGGCAATTCCGTGATTGTGAAACCCGCCGCCCTTACCCCCCTGTCAACTGTCCGATTTGGTGAAATCGTGAAGGAACTGGGCGTCGTCGGAGACGCGCTTCAGGTTCTCACAGGTTCGGGCGCCCGGATCGGCAATGCCCTCGCTGAACACCCGGATGTTAACAAAGTAAGTTTTACTGGTTCCACCGAGGTCGGCCGGTCCATCGTCCAAGCGGCTTCAACGACGATGAAAAGAGTCTCTCTTGAGCTCGGCGGGAAGTCCGCCAGTATTGTCTACAACGACGTCGACCTCGCCAAGTGTCTGCGGGCAGCCCCGATGTCGGTCTTCGACAACACGGGCCAGGACTGCTGTGCACGCAGCCGCTTTCTCGTGCAGCGGGGAATCTTCGACGAGTTCGTTGAGGGATTCATCGAAACTACGCGGGCACTGAAAATCGGTAACCCGCTGGACGACAAGACCAACCTCGGACCGCTGGTATCGGCTGCCCACCGCGACACCGTTTCCAGCTTCCTCGAAAACGGGCTCAACGTCGTCACCGCCGGTGAAGCACCGGATGGCCCCGGCTTCTGGATGGCACCCAGAATCGTCATCGCCCCCGACCCCAAGAGCCGGGTGGCAACCGAGGAAATTTTCGGCCCCATCGCCTCGGTGATTCCCTTCGACACCGAAGAGGAAGCCATCGCGCTGTCCAACAGCTCAATCTACGGCCTGAGCGGCTCCATCTGGACCAACGACGTCGGCCAGGCCCTGCGGACGGCGCGGGCACTCGAGTCCGGGACTCTCTCGGTCAACTCAAACTCATCAATTCGAATCCAGACACCTTATGGCGGCTTCAAACAGTCAGGCATCGGCCGCGGACTGGGCCAAGCTGCCATCGAGGCATACACAGAACTCAAGACCGTATTTGTAAGGACAGAACCGTGACAACTGACACAGGGGAGCTGGTTCGGACCAACCAAGGCACCTCATACGGAGTATCCAGTGAGACAGACACCGCCGTGCAGACCCTCAGCGTCCTCTACGGCAGCCAGACCGGGAACGCTGAGTTCCTTGCGTCCAAGATCGTGGACAAGGCAAACGGCCAGGGTTACTCAGCCGAGCTTATGAGCCTGGACATGCTGACCCCGCAAGATGCGGCACGCAAGGACCGCCTGTTGATCGTTACCGCCACACACGACAACGGCCACATGCCGGACAACGCGCAACCGTTTTGGGATCAGCTTCAAAGCGCCGGCTCAGACCTCTTCAGGGACGTTCCCTTCGCAGTCCTTGCCATTGGCGACTCCATGTACGAAGACTTCTGCAAAGCCGGCATCGACCTTGACGAGCGCCTTGGCGAACTCGGCGGCAAGAGAATCCTCGACCGCCTCGACTGCGATGTCGACTATGACCTGACGTCAGGCAAGTGGATCAAGGGCATGCTCGAGACCTTCACGACAGTTGTTCCCAAGAAGCGGGACAACAGCCCGCAAGACTCCACTGTTCCAGGAGCAAACCCCGCCGAGCAGCCCAAAAGCACACGCCGGGAACCTGACACTGCCACCGTCGTCGAGGCCCGCCTCCTAAGCGCTCCAGAGTCCGAAAAAGAGGTCTGGCACTATGAGCTTGAGGTCAGCGGCGACAGCCGCAACTACCGGCCAGGTGACTCACTTGCCGTAATCCCCACCAACTCCATCGAGCTCGTGGAAAACCTCCTCGAATTCCTTGGCCTCGAGGGCAGCGAGGCGTTCGGTGAGGACGGCAAGACTGTACGCGAGACGCTTCAAAACGACTATGAGCTTCGGCTGCCCCACCTGGGCATCGTTGCCTGGCTCGTTGAAGATCTCGCACCGGATCATCCCGTGCGGAACCTGGTCGAGTCCGGTGACCGGAACGCGCTGGAGAACTGGCTGTGGGGACGGGACATGCTGGACGTGCTGCAGGAAACCCGGACAACAGATGTCGACCCCGGCGAGTTCCTCTCAAAGCTGAGGCCTCTGCAGCACCGGTCGTACTCCATCGCCTCCAGTCCCCTCGCCGACGGCAACCGCGTCCACTTGACGGTCTCCTCTGTGCGATACGAGACCGCCGGGCGCCGGCACTCGGGGGCGTGCAGCGCTTTCCTCCAGTCCGCCGCACGCACCAAAAAAGCTATGAAAGTGTTCCCGCTGCCCGCGCACGAGTTCCACCTGCCCAAGGACAGCTCAGCTGATGTGATCATGATCGGTCCAGGTGTCGGAGTTGCCCCGTTCCGCGGATTCCTCCGTGACCGTGAAGTCTCACAAGCCCGGGGCCGGAACTGGCTGTTCTTCGGGGACCGCCATGAAAGGCCTTCCTGGCTCTATCAGGCGGAAATGGAAGAACTGCAGAGCAACGGTGTGCTGGACCGCCTCAGCCTGGCTTTCTCCCGGGATCAACAGGGCAAGGTCTACGTCCAGGACCGGATCCGCGAAGAAGGTGAAGACATCTTTGCCTGGCTATCGGACGGAGCTTCCGTCTATGTGTGCGGTGGGAAACAGATAGCACCTGATATCGACGAAGCCCTATTGGCGGTGCTGGGCAGCCACGGCGCAATGACCCGCGAAAAGGCGTACGACTACGTGCAGTCCATGAAGACTGAGGGCCGTTACGTCAAGGACGTCTACTAGGCCCCATCTGAACCCTGCCCAGTACCAGGGCTTTCGTGTCCCGGATACTCGGCAGGACTCGAAAAAAGTCTTGGCCTACGTACGGCTCTGGATGTGATCTGCCTTACCGCATGCATGTAGCCGGCAATCATGATGTGCAGCTTGCACATACGCCAATAGGATCCCGCTCTTAGTGTTTTTAGTAAGCAATATCAATGAGGATAAGAGGTACACAGTGAATCCCATCACACAGGTCCCGGAGGATCTCCAAGAACTCGAGGCAATCGACATGCAGGATCAATCCGCAGCGGCGTCAGCGCATGACGAACTGCAAAAGTTCGTCTCCGACAACGACATCAAAACGTTCAAAGTGGGCGTGGTGGACCTCGACGGTGTTTGGCGCGGCAAGCGCATCCCTGCCAGGTACTTCCTGGAAAGTGTCGCTGAGAGCGGAACGAATATCTGCAACATCATCTTCGGCTGGGACATTCAGGACGAAATCATTTCTGATCTCAGCTACACGGGGTGGGACACGGGTTACCCTGACGTGACGCTCCTCCCCGATCTCAGTACCCTGAAGGTCGTTCCCGGGGAACCCGGCGTGGCTTCCGTCATCTGCGACGCTTACGAGATGTCGGGCGAGCCTGCGGCAATCTGTCCCCGGAGCATTCTCAAGCGGGTCGTGCAGAAAGCCGAAGACCTTGGATACTCGCCAGTCTGCGCCTACGAGTTCGAGTTCTACCTGCTCAAAGGCACTCCGACGGACCTGGCCGCCAAGGACTGGCGCGACCTGACCCCCATCACGGCGGGCAGCCATACCTACAGCCTTGTCAGGGACACAGGCACCGAGTTCCTCATCGGTGAGATCCGACGCCGCCTGTCTGAGCAGGGCATTTTCATCGAGGCCAGCAACAGTGAAAACGGTCCAGGCCAGTTCGAGATGAACATCCACTATTCGGATGCTCTCGCAGCCGCGGACAACGCCCTCCGGCTTAAAGCCACCGTCAAGGAGGCTGCAGCTGAAGCCGGCTACACGGCATCGTTCATGGCCAAGATCAACCCGGAGTGGGCCGGTTCTTCCGGACACATGCACCAGAGCCTTTGGGATCCGGAATCTGGCAAGTCAGCTTTCGCCAATGCCGACGAGCCCGGCGAACTGAGCGCCATCGGGTACAACTACCTGGCGGGCGTCGTCGAGACGGCGCCGGAGCTCACGGCCGTCTACCTGCCCACCATCAACTCTTACAAGCGGACCGAAGGTGGTCAGTGGGCCGGATCCAGCGCCACCTGGGGGCTCGACAACCGTACGGTCGCAATCAGGTCCATTCCGTCAAAGGGCAGTGCTGCACGCATCGAAAACCGGGTACCGGGCGCTGACGCCAATCCCTACCTGGTCATCGCCGCAAGCATCGCCGCCGGCCTGCACGGCGTGGAGCAGGAACTGACTGCCCCGGAGCGGGTGGTAGGAAACGCTTACGCCCTGGAGGAAGGACACCAGGTAAAGCAGCTGCCCGGAACACTCGACCAGGCCATCGAACAGTTCGAGAAAAGCGAGGTCGCCAAGGCGTACTTCGGCGAAACGTTCGTTACCCACTACGTCCAGACGAGGCGCTGGGAGCTCCGCAAGCTTCAGACCAGTGTCACCGACTTCGAAATCGCACGTTACCTGGAACGAATCTAGCGCCCAACACCGCGCTAAGAGCTCCATTTCCATTTTTCAATACTCAGAAAGAAGCACCCAATGACTACTCACCCCGGAAAGATCGCTGCAGTCACCGGAGCCGCGTCCGGAAACGGCCTTGCCATCGCAGAAAAGCTGCTCAAGGAGGGCGCCACCGTCGTAGCCCTGGACCGTGACGAGGCCGCGCTCGAGCGTCTGATTGCCCAGCACCCGGAAATGGTGCCTGTTGTTATGGACGTCGCCGACGAAGCCTCGGTCCGCAGCGGCATGGCCGAGATCGACGCAAAATTCGGCCGGCTCGACACCCTAGTCAACAACGCAGGCATCGTCAAGGGCAGCAACTTCGACGACGTGAGCGTAGCGGAATGGGACCAGGTCTTCGCCGTGAACTCCACCGGACCGTTCCTGGTCAGCCAGGCCGCACGGCCGCTGCTGGAGAAGGGCGCTGCCGCCCGGGGCGACGATTCAACCAGTGCCATCGTCAACATCACCTCTGTCGAGGCCCACATCGTCATCGCCAGCAGCGGACACCCCCAGGTCCACTACAACGCATCCAAGGGTGCACTCCTTATGTTCACGAAGGCTTTGGCCATCGAAACCGCAGCTTCCAAAATCCGCGTCAACGCTGTCGCCCCCGGCTTCATCGAGACCCCATTCACCAAGTCCGTGCTGGAAAACCAGGAGGCCGTGAAGTTCCTCCTCGACCGTACGCCGCTCGGACGAATCGGACGGCCCTCTGACGTTGCCAACGCCGTCGCGTTCCTGGCCAGCGACGAGGCCAGCTGGGTGACCGGTACCACCATCCACGTCGACGGTGGTTGGCTGGTTTACTGACATGCGGGCGCCCCTTATTGCCATTTCCGCGGCCCGGCAAACCGTCGATACCGCCTTCGGCCCGATGCCTTCAACGGTCCAGAACATGGCCTACGCCAACGGCGTTCTTGCCGCGGGCGGCCGTCCCGCCATTCTTCCGTCCACGGCAACAATCCCGGATGCGGCTCTTGAAGGATTTGACGGGCTCCTCCTCACCGGCGGCGGCGACATCAGCCCCCGGCTGTACGGCGAGGACCCGATCGACACGGTCTATGACGTCTGCGACATCAGGGACGACTTCGAAATAGAACTTTACAACGAGGCCATGCTTCGCGGCCTGCCCATCCTGGCCACTTGCCGGGGGATGCAGCTTGTCAACGTCATCCGCGGCGGAAACCTCGTCCAGGAAGTGAGCCCGGACAGGGGGCACTGGCAGGACCACCCCTCACACGAACCATGGCACAAGGTACAGCTGGAGCCCGGTTCCGAACTTGCCCGGATCGCCAAAGGCCTGAGCATTCCCGTGAACAGCTACCACCATCAGGGCTTGGGAAAGCTCGGAACAGGTCTTCGTGTCGTGGGACGGGAAGGCGACGTCATCGAAGCAATTGAAGCCGATGATGCCCGCCTCATCGGAGTCCAATGGCATCCCGAGCACATGGTCGACTATCACGAAGCCCAGAAGGCCCTCTTCGTTGATCTCGTGGAGAAGGCCGCAGCGTACGCACAGTCACAGAAACCACTTCAGGAGCAATTCTCATGAGCACAGAAACTGAGCGGGGACTCAGCCACAACAAGTCAGACTTTGACTTCCACGGACGGTCGCTCGACAACATTTTCGACGAATACCAGGACATACTGGCCAACGGCCCTGTTGGACACAGCAACAAGTATGGAGGCTTTTGGTACATCACCAAAAGCGAGGATATCTTCAACGCCGAGCAGGACCCCGACACCTTCGCTGTCGGTCCCTCAATGCTCCTCCCGGCGTTCGGCACTGACGTCCCCCTGATTCCGATCGACATCGATCCGCCGACCCACGCTGACTTCCGCAAAATCCTGCTACCGATGTTCACACCCATGAACATCTCAAAGCTGACACCCGGCATGCGGGAGACCGCTAAGCAGCTGTGCCAGGAAGTCCTTGCAGCCGGCGACGTCGTTGATGTTTCGGCGAAGCTTGCCCGCCCGATGCCGACCATTATCTTCAGCCGCCTGGCCGGATATCCGGAACAGGACTGGCCAATCTTCGACCGGTGGATTGACGAGATCATCTATGAGCGGACCGCTCATCCGGAAAAGGCATACGCGGCCGGACGCGAGCTCAACGACTACTTCGACCGTCTTCTCGACGAACGGGAAAAGGCCGGACCGGAAGCAGAAGCCGGCAATGACCTGATCACCCAGCTTCTGAAAGCGGAAGTGAAAGGCCGGAAGCTCACGCGTGAAGAGCTGCTGTCGTACTGCTACCTGCTCTTCTTGGCCGGGCTGGACACGACCGCCTGGGCGATCCGTTCCGCCCTTTGGTACCTGGCCGGCAACCCGCAGGCCCAGCAGCAGTTGCGTGAAAACCCCGACCTGATCCCCACAGCTGCAGAAGAATTCCTGCGGACGCTTTCCCCGGTCCAGGCCATGGCCCGCACCGCGAAGAAGGACACAGTCGTCCGGGGCCAGGAGATCAAGGCCGGTGAACGCGTCGTGCTCGTCTTCGGCGCGGGCAACCGTGACCCAGAGGTCTACGAAGAACCCAATGACATCAAGATTGACCGCGAAGACAACCGCCACCTGGCCTTCGGCGGAGGGATCCACCGGTGCCTTGGCTCGAACCTTGGCCGCGCCGAAATGGTTATCGCCATGGAGGAATTCCTGAAGGCTGTCCCTCACTTCGAACGGGCGAATGACGACGAACCGTGGCACGGCGTCGGCCCGCTTACCCTCAAGATTGGAGCTTGATCACCATGGGAGAACTTTGGGTCGACGGAGGGCGCTGCCAAGGCCACGCCCGGTGCTGGGCTCTGGCACCCGAAACCTTTGAGATCGACGAGGAAGGCTACGCGCACGTCATTCCTGGCCGCGAAAACAGCGGCGATGAACCCAACGTCCGAAAGGCCATCCGGAACTGCCCCGAACGGGCAATCCTGGAACGGGAAACGAACGAGGCCAGCGAGAAAGCATCAGAGGTTTCGGCGTCGTGACACATCTGCCAGAGCGGGTTGCGGTCATTGGCGCTTCGGTTGCATCAGCAATGCTGATTGAACGCAGTCGCGAGCTGGGCTTTGCAGGCGAATTTATCGTCATTGATTCAGACCCGAACGCGCCCTACGACAGGCCCCCGCTGTCCAAGCAATTCCTTCTAGGCACTGGTCCCGTTGAACCGGCCGAGTGGTGGCCGGAGGCTACACCGATCCTCAACGCAAAGGCGATCGGGCTGCTCACCGACAAGCGAACTGTCCTGCTGGACAAGCTCGGAGAGGTAGCTGCTGACGCGGTCGTCATCTCAACAGGAGCCGGTTCAATCCGGCTGCCGAACGAGCCAGCGGGCGTTCTAAGCCTAAGAACCGCCCAGGACGCCCTGGCCCTGCGCAACGCTGTGGATGCAGGAGCTGCCAGTGCGATCATCATCGGCGCCGGAACCATTGGTGCGGAACTGGCGTCTACTCTCGCCCAACGTGGGCTTGCCGTCACGGTAGTGGATTTGGCTCCGCAACCAATGCAGCGCTTCTTTTCGGGGCATCTTGGGGAGGAAGCGAAGGCATGGATGCACCAGGCCGGTGTTGTCACTCATTTTGGGGTTGCTGTGGAATCCATTCAGAAAACGAATGCGCACTGGACGGTCCGGGTCAGCGGCCTGGACCTGCACGCCGACCTGGTTATCAGCGCTATCGGTGCGCGGCCCAATACCGAATGGCTGACCTATAGCGAGCTTGACGTTTCCAACGGAGTCCGTTGCACTGCGGACGGGAAAGCCCTGCGGGCCAGCGGTGAAATCGCCGACGGGATCTTCGCTATCGGAGACGTTTCGGCCCGGCAGGCGGAGGACGGAACCTTTCGGCGGTTCGAGAGTTGGACCCAGGCCCAACGGCATGGCGCAGCCCTGGCTGAATACTTTGCCGGTTTCGACTCCACGGAACTGGAACAGGCTCCGTACGGGTGGACGGAGCAGTTCGGCCGAAAGGTACAGGTACACGGAATGCTTCCGTCGGCAGGCGAACTCGTACAGGTATACGCTGCAGAGGAACGCAACGCCGCCTTGTACCGGATTGGATCTGCGGAGGAGGACGTGGCTTGGATAGGCGTCAACGCGCCACGGCAGTTCAGCCGGGCGTCCATGGGCATGAGCCTTCTAAGCTGAAACCATGAAACCCCCTGCTGAGCCCGCGGCCTCGCAACCGAATGAGGCCCTGCCCGCTGACTATCGCCATAAACTCCAAATAGCAGAGCTTCGCGCAGATACCTTGTCCGAGCTCACGCAGCTAATGATGGAAGGACCGGATCCACTCGCGCTTGCTCAAAGAGCAGTGGACTTGGTAGCCAGGGCAACAAACTCAGCAGGGGTTTTCGTCTACCTGTGGGATGAACAGGAACAAGTCCTTGTCATGCGCGCAGGCACCGCTGGAGTGCAAAGCCAGCAAGTGGGAAGAGTCACCCTTCGCCTCGGCGAAGGTGTAACTGGCTGGGTAGGGCTTACTAGGCAGTCGGTTGTCCTTAACAAGAACATTCAGCAGGACCCGCGGTTCGTCAGCATCAGCGAACTGCAAGAAGAAGATTTCAATTCGATGCTGGTTGTCCCGATCGTGGCACCGACCGGGACCCTGCTAGGCGTGTTTAGCCTCTGGTCATATGAGGAGGAAACCTTCACCTGGGAGTCGAAGCTGATTGCTGACGAGGTGGGCGTGCTGCTTGCCAGCGGCCTGCTGCAGGCTGAGACTGTTGATGACTTGCGGCGCCAATCCGCAGCAGCGCATTTCCTTGTCGATTTCCCGATCAACTCCGCCACTTCCGTCCTGCAGTGCGCCCAGGTGGCCGCCCGGTCGATTCTTAAGCACATGAGCTCGGACGCCTGCGTCATTGAATATTTCGGGCGTGGTCCAGCCACGTCGCCGCCCACCGCCATTGCAATGGACAAGGGCGAGCGGAGCGGAATCATGGTTCGAACCACTCATTCACGAACGGCAACGTCCGAGTTCATTGAATCCAACGTCGCTGGACACGAGCGGATATCTGTCTCCTTTGGCCTGACGAGCACCCGGGGCATTGTCACGTGCTATCGTCCACGCCGCTATTCCGCCAGAGAGCTCGATCGGCTGAGCGCCATTTGCTCTCAGCTGGCCGCTCTGTTTGAAGCAGTAGAACTGGAGTCCGTCGGTTCATCCCATGCTTCACGCTTGCTCCGAAGCGTCGGCACGAGCACATTCGCCCGGATTCTCGAGGAGTCAGGTTGGTCCAAGGGCCGCACTCTGCCGGTTCTGGTGCGAGTGAAACGGCTGAAATTCGACTCTGACGCGGTGTCCAGGCGCATCGCCCCCTATCTTCAGGAGCTGGCTGGCTCCCGATCCCTGGTCTTCACTGAAGGCCCCCTCAGCCTGCTCTTTATCGATACCGCCTCCGGCTCCGGAGAAGAGATCAAGGCGAAGTTGGAGACAACTCTTTCTGACCTCGACGAACACCGTGGCGTCTCAGCTTTCGCCGGCGTAGGTCCACTGGCGCGGGACGTCGCCTCTCTGCAGCCAGCGCTTTCAGACGCCGAAACCGCACTGGCATGGACAGAACTGGTCGGCAGGACATCCGGGAGACGGGTAACCTCTTTCAGCGACATAGAACACCTGCAGGAACTGCCGCTTGTTGGGGAAGGGATGTCTGCGGAGATCAGGGACGTGCTCGCGGAACTCAGGTCCCTCACGCACTACGACGCGGAAAATGGAACCCAGCTGGCCGAAACAGTCGCCATGCTCCTATCCAACAAAGGATCCATTGCCGACACGGTCTCAAAACTGCACATCCACCGCAACACACTCCGGCAACGGCTCCAGCGTGTAGAGCAGCTCATCGGTCATTCATTCGAAGAAGCCGGCGACTGGCTTCCCACGGGCATTGCAGCGCGACTGGCGATGCGCGAAGGCCACCGCGCGGTTCTTCAATGACGGCAACAGCGGCCGGAGTTCGCTGAGGAATATTCGCGTGATCCCAAGAGCACCAGGGTGTGGCACACACATTTGGATCTTAATGTGCAAACGGCACTGCGGTCCCGGCGATGCTGTTCGCTACGTTGAAGTTGTCCGCGGGGGTCGGGGATTAAAGGCCATGGGGCCTTGGTGTCCGGGTTAACCGCACGGGATGCCACCGTCCCTTCACAACCGGGGGTTTCGAACGCTGAAACCCCGATCGCCCGATAAGGAATTCGAGCATGACCAATCAGCCAAACCTGCCCCGAGGTACCGGTACCCTGCAGGCACTCGTCATACAGCCAGATTTCCACTGCCCGCTGGACCGTCTCGGTGTTTGGCTGCATGACGAGGGAATAACCACCAGAATTATCCAGCCTTTCATTGGCGACGTGATCCCGGACGTGATCCAGGAGGACGCCTTGGTGGTTCTTGGTGGAGACATGAGCTCCTTGGACGACGATGCCTATCACTGGCTTTCCGACATCCGGCGCCTTATGGCGGCCGCCGACAGACATAGAAAGCCCACGCTAGGGATCTGCCTTGGAGCTCAGCTGATGGCACAGACGTTCGGCGGGACCGTGGCTAGGGGAGACCAGGGCCTCGAGGCGGGGGTCGTAGAGGTGGCATTACGGCCCGATGCTGCCAAGGATCCCTTGATGGCCGGATTGCCGGGTCCATTCTTCGCAGGCGCCATGCATGGGGACATGATCGAACAACTCCCGCCGTCAGCGGTATGGCTCGGGATGACGGCCCAGTATCCGCACCAAGCTTTTCGAGTAGGCGAGATGTCATGGGGAGTTCAGTTTCACCCGGAAATCTCGCCGGTGGTCTACCGCCAGTGGTTGTCCCTGGTCAAGGAGAATGACACGGATGCCGTAGAGCGGGCCGGCCGCGGAATGAAAGCATTCGAGAATCAAGACCAGATCGTGAGGGAGCATACCGAGGCGATGGCGCGACGCTTCGCCCACCTGGTCCGAACGACCGCAACAGTGGCTACTCAGTAACCAACAGTGCGTGGTGGTGCTGCGGCCGCGGGTTGGACACACTAGTCGATGCAGCGATTCCTGCCTCTGGACCCATTGAGTCTGCGGGCAGGAACAGGTCCTTGCCAGTCTCTCGTGCCCGGATCCACCGAGTCGTCGGGAGCGGGGCAAGGCACGGCGTGTTCATGCCTGGCCCAGCACCGTGTCCCAAGTGGTGCCGCCAGTCCCCCGCAGAACGCGGTCAGGATACTTCCACAATGGATGGTGCTCTCACGGTCAGTGGAGCCAGTGTTTCTCCGGCTGAGTAGCTATCTGCGAAAACAGCCGCTCCTGCGCTGGTCAGAGCTACCGGGACATTTGCCCACATATTGATGCCTTCTTCCACCGACACCGCCGGCAAGTTGAGATGGGCGAGGTGCACGATCTCGTTTCCTTGTTCGATGGACAGGCATGCCCCGTCGGGCCCGACTTTAATTCTTGGGTTGCAAATTGAGACCGACATTAGCCCGTGATGGGCGAGGAAGCGGGCCTCTCCACCGAACTGGAGCACAAAGTTGTTCCCGTCGGATTGATCCAGGCTTCTGAACGGGAAATAGAACTGTCGGGTATTTGTCACGGCAGCACCCTCGCGCAGGAGTATGCGTCCATCGCGCATAGACTGCACGTACTGTACAAAGCTCTCTTTCACCGCCCAGGCCATGCCGAGATCTGCTCTTTCCACAGGAAGTTCGGACATCAGGGTTCCTTCTCGTTGCCAGGTTGCACACGGCCGGTGGGGCTCCCGCTCCCGACTCACCAGGAATGGGAGTGGCTTACCGACTCTTCATATTCGACCATTTTCGTGCCGGCTCAGATGATCGATATGTACTGCGGGCACAGCGTTCGCATCGGCTGTGTGCCTGGTGCCTATCCGTGAGGACGGTGGACCCGCGGTCGGCTCGTGAGGTCGACAGCCTGCTGGAAGGGCGCCGCCAGCGCGCCGCCGTTGGAGGGAGGGGCGCTGATGGGCTCGACCAGTCAGGCCGGCGGTCCTGAATCAGTCTGAGAAGTTCAGTTGTTCAGGGGCGACGCACTCGTAGACGAGACCAGGAGGAATCTGATGGCTGAGTTCAAGGGTGTAGGACCAAGGGCCGTACCAGGTGACAAGAACGCCTGACGCTTCATCCGGGACTGTTTCAGAGCGCAGTCGGGTAATGGCTCTTGCTAACTCATTATCATCATGCAGCTGTTCCAGAAGCTGTACGCGTCCAGGGGCAGCGGAGTGTTGGCACGTCATGGTGCAGCAGCATGCTGGAAGCCAGGGCAGAGGCTGGACCTGTCGGTTTCCCATCTATAGTCGACCCACACCTTGAAACCGTCTGCCCGGTGAAAGAGACGGCGGGGCTCGGCGCCGTGACTGTCGAGCCATAGGATTTGATCATCATCGGTGACTGCATCGACAACTCCGCGGCGGATCTCCTTATCCAGAAGTTTCACGATGACCAGTTGACCGACCAGCGGCTGCCATTTGGGTTGCAGATGAAATGCCATTTGATGCCGTGCCCTTCCTATGGAGCGGGCTGTGCCTGCCTTCTATCGGGCAGGCACAGCCGATGTCCTAAACCGTTACGAGGTCCTGCCAGTCGGCGAGGTTATGTCCATGGGCATCGCTGACAGACTTGTGAGTGACCTTTCCCGCCGCCACGTTCAGACCGCCGGCCAGAGCGGGGAGCCGGTCGAAAGCACCTTTGACGCCGTAGTTGGCCAAAGCCACCGCGTAGCGGAGCGTGACGTTGGTCAGCGCGTAGGTGGAGGTGTTCGGGACAGCGCCGGGCATGTTGGCCACGCAGTAGAAGATCGTCTCGTGAACCTTGTACGTGGGTTCCTGATGCGTGGTGGGGTGCGTGTCCTCGAAGCAGCCGCCCTGGTCCACCGCGATGTCCACCAGGACCGAGCCGGGCTTCATCCGGGCCACGAGGTCGTTGGTGACGAGCTTGGGTGCCTTCGCTCCCGGAATCAGGACGGAGCCGATGACGAGATCTGCATCGATAACTGACTTTTCGATCTCGTACGAGTTCGACGCCACGGTCTTGAGCCGGCCCTGGTACTGGGCGTCGAGTTCGCGCAGCCGGTTGATGTTGATGTCCAGGATGGTGACGTCGGCGCCGAGGCCGAGCGCCATGGCCGCGGCGTTGGTGCCTGCGACACCTGCACCGAGGACGACAACCTTGGCGGGACGGACGCCCGGAACGCCACCGAGCAGCACACCCTTGCCCCCTGCCGGCGCCATGAGCGAGGTCGCACCGACCTGGACGGAGAGCCTGCCGGCCACCTCGGACATGGGTGCGAGCAGCGGCAGCGTTCGGCCTTCCTGGACGGTCTCGTAGGCGATGGCCGTGACGCCGGAGTCGACAAGCGCCTGGGTCAGTGCGGGTTCCGCTGCGAGGTGAAGGTAGGTGAAAAGTAGCAGGCCCTCGCGGAAGTGGCGGTATTCGGATGCCACGGGTTCCTTGACCTTCATCACCATGTCGGCCCGCGCCCAGGCCTCTTCTGCACTCTGTACGATCTCGGCTCCGGCGAGTGCGTACACCTGATCGCTGATGCCGGAACCAGCGCCGGCACCGGTTTCCACGAGCACGTCGTGGCCGTTTGCTTTGAATTCATACACGCCGGCGGCCGTGATGGCGACGCGGAACTCGTTGTTCTTGATTTCCTTGGGGACGGAGATGATCATGACTCATGCTTTCTGACGAGATTGATGCTTGTGGGGAAGAGAATGACAGAAAATGCGGAGAGCTGCGCGTTGCTCGCAGGATCTGCGGCAGAATGGAAGCAGCTGATTAATTCCTGCATTGTGAGGAGCGTTACAGAGTGTCGGACTCGCAGAAACTGCAACAGGTGCCATTGGACGAAGTGGACCACAAGCTTCTAGGCCTGCTGTCCAATAATTCAAGGCGTACCAATCAGTCGTTGTCGGAGGCCCTCGGACTTGCGCCGTCAACCTGTCTTGCCCGCCTCAAGGCGCTCAAAGAGTCGGGGGTAATCAAGCGGTTCACCGTCGAAGTCGCACCCGAAGCAATGGGCCTGCCCCTCCAGGCCCTGGTCAGCGTGCGGCTTAGGCCTGGGGCCCGGCACCTGATGAATGCCTTCGGAAATGAGTTGCGGGACCTGCCCGAGATCAAGCAATTCTTCGTTCTTGGCGGTGCAGATGATTTCCTGATCCACATCACGGCCAGGAATACCGAGCACATCCGTCAATTCGTACTGGACCATCTGTCATCGAATCCTGCCGTCGCAGGCACCCAGACCAACCTCGTGTTCGAGCATGGCCACGGAACCGCCTTCGGACTCTAGGGATCTGGGACAAATGCCGCCGATGGCCCAAGCCAAAGGGCATCCCCGTTTTTCCCGGCATCTGCGGCAGGCCCTGGTCGGCGAAACAGCAGGGACGCTGACTCCTTCCAGTCCATGTATTGCACTAGTGCGGGACGGCCCCACCTGCTGCAATGGCAATACGAGACGCGAAAGAGTCGCTCATCAGGGAAAGGAGTCGAAGTGTCATCCTCAGATGCACGTAACCCCGACTTTCAGAAAATCTTCGAAAGTCTGCCGAACCAATACATCATCGTCACCCCCGACAGAACGATCGTCGCTGCCACTGACTCGTTCCTTGCATCTACGGGAAAGAGCCGCGAGGGAATCGTCGGCATGGACATCCTCGAGGCTTTTCCGGACAACCCGGACAACCCTGACGCCAAGGGAACAGAGATTCTGCGCAGCTCCATCGAGCGTGTTGTCGAAACCGGCAAGATCGATATTCTTCCGCCTGTTCGGTATGACATCGAGAACTCAGACGGGATTTTCGAGCCCCGGTGGTTCCAGCCCCTGAACGCTCCGGCTTTCGATGGTGACGGCAAGCTCGTCTATGTCCTGCACGGGGCGGAAGACATCACGGCTCAAATGACGAGCAAGAGCTGAACCCCGGCCCCCACCGACCCGATAAGGACTGAAATTATGGACGACGTCAAAGTAACCCTCATTGGAGGACCGACCCTGCTCCTCGAGATCGCCGGCTACCGGATGATCACTGACCCCACCTTCGATTCCCCCCAGGTCTACCACCACCCAATCGCCGGACCCGTCATCAAGAAGCTCGCCCCCAGCGCCACCCCCGAGGAGCTTGGCCACGTTGACCTGGCACTCGCCTCCCACGAGCACATCGACAATCTGGACGTGGCCGGCCGGGGTTTTCTGACGATGGTGCCGCTTGCCCTCACCACGACGGAGGCTGCGAAGAACTTCGGCCCCAACGTCCGCGGGACCAGCGACTACGAGACTCATACCGTTACGCTTCCCGATGGCAGGCAGATGAAAATCACGGCAGTGCCGGCGCATCATGGCCCGGAGGGCGTGTGGGACGCACTCGGGCCCGTTATTGGCTTTGTCCTCGAAGCAGAGGGCATGCCGACGATTTACATCAGCGGTGATAACTCCGAGCTGGATATCGTGCGCGAAATTGCGGATCGTTTTCCAGCCATTGATATCGCTGTGCTCTTCGTCGGCGGCGCAAAATTCGATGTGATCGCAGATGGCGCGTACATCACCCTCAGCAATGACCGGGCCCTGGAGGCGGCCAAGATCATGGGTGTCAAGAAGGTCGTTCCAGTGCACGAGGATTCGTGGGAACATTTCAGCCAGAATGCTGACCAGATCAGCAAGCTTTTCGCAGATGCCGGGCTCAGCGAACTCCTCATCGCCTTGAAACCGGGGGAGTCTGCAGACATCCGGCTCTAGCAAACGGACCGCAGAATCGAAGGTTGGACGGTTATCGGCCAACCTTCGATTCTTGCTTAAAGGCAGAACCGGTGAAGGCCTGCGACGGACAGGCGGGCATCAACTTATGTGCGTGGCGCACACACAGCACCTCGAAGGGTCGGGAAGAATGGTGGCAGCACAACTCACGGATCGCTTGGAGTTCAGGGACGATGACGACCATTGCGGAGCAGTTCACCCGGGAACAAGACGACCTGGCGAAAACAGCAGGGCGCCCGAGTGCCGATTATTGGTCGATATCACAAGGGCTGCGGCTGCTGGGTGACCGCTGGTCCCTATTGATCGTGCGCGAACTCCTCTGCGGTGAAATGGGGTTCAACGATATGTCCCGGGCCCTGCCTGACCTTTCGCGGACACTGCTTTCCCAGCGGCTCAAGCGCCTGGTCCAGCTGGAGCTTGTCGTTCGCAACGATGAAACCGGCCCCCGCGGCTCACGACGCTACAGACTGACGCCGGTCGGCTACGCGCTGCGGCAGACCTTGGAGTCGCTGGGCCTCTGGGCGAGTCATTGGCATGCGCCCTTTGAGAATGACCTGCGGACAGGGCTTGGCACGCTGCTCGAACACATGGGCCGCGGCCTTGTGACAGATTCCCTGCCCAGGAAGTCGATTGTCCTGGGGTTCGAGTTCGACAACGTCAGGGGAGCTCCCCTTCATGGCTGGATCTGCACAGAGAACAGCAAGACAACCGCGAGCATCGGCCGCGCAGAACGTGTCCCGGATCTTCAGGTTCATGTCGCCCCGCGGGTGCTCTACGACCTCTGGTGGGGTCTGCGCCGCTGTGAGGAGGCGCGGCAGCTGGGCTCCATCGGGTTTGTTGGCCCGCAAGAGTGGGCTGCGGACTTCTCCGGCTGGTTCGCCCCTCGGGCAGCTTCCTAACGGTCAGCGCCCACCATACGGTGCCCCGCGGTTGACAGGCCCGCCTTTTCCCGGCTTCCTGCTATACAGGTACGTTGCACTGGGTCCTGTTTCTGGATGCCATGCAGGGATATGAAACAGGGTCTACACCCCTTAGCCGGGGGAGAGTAGGGTCAAGTAAACAGAGGTGCCGTCGCCCAAGCGTGTCTAAGAGACCACGTTGTGCCGGCGCTGCTTTCTTGGAGGAACCAGGATGGCTGGATGGAATGCTGACACGGCTGCCGGCCCAGTAGGGGCAGGGACCGTCACCCTGGTCGAGGAAACCTCGTTCTGCATTTCTTTGCCCAATGGCGACATTCATCCCGAGCACCCGCATGGCCTGTTCGTGCAGGACACCCGATTCCTGTCCCGCTGGAACCTGACAGTTAACAGTCATCCGCTTGAGTCCCTGGCTGCCGAGACGCGCGAGCCGTTCCGGGCCCTGTTTGCAGGTCGCGTTCCCCGTTCCGACGGATATGCGGACAGCCCGCTGATCGTGGAGCGCCTGCGGGAAGTCGGCGCGGGTATTCAGGAGCGACTTACCGTACGCAATTATTCAACCAAACCCGTCGAATGCGCGATTTCCCTCGAGGTTGAAGCTGACTTCGCGGACCTTTTTGAAGTGAAGGAAGCCCGGATCCAGCGTGCGTGGGACGCAACCCGGTACGTGGATGGGGACCAGCTGACCATTTCCGGTGTCTGGCAAGGCATGCGAAAACGGGTGGTTATTCAGGCTCCGGGAGCAGAGGTGAAGCCGGAGGGGGTCACCTTTCTGGTATCTGTCCCACCGCAAGGGGACTGGAGCGCTGTCGTCAGTGCCCGGGTTGAGGTTGAAGGCTCTGGCCGGAGCGCCACCCTTGTCCACCCTGAGGGGGAGGAGTTGTCCCCCAGTGACCGGCGCCGCAAGGAATGGGTTGCCAGGATTCCCGTCGTTCGCATGGGTAACCGATCCATTGAGCGGACGTTACGGCGGAGCTACGACGACTTGGGTGCCCTCCGGATCGAGGATCCGGATCATCCCGAACGCGTTGTGGTGGCGGCAGGTGCGCCGTGGTTCATGACGCTCTTTGGCCGGGATTCCCTGTGGGCCTCGGAAATGGCGTTACCGGTGGATCCCTCACTGGCTTTGGGGACGCTGCAGACGCTGGCGGACCGGCAAGGAAGCGTCGTGGACCCACTGACGGAGGAGGAGCCCGGCAAGATCCTGCACGAAGTAAGGCTTAGCCTCAATGCCGGTTTGGCCCTTGGAGGCAAATCAGCCTACTACGGGAGCGTCGACGCGACTCCGTTATTTGTGGATGTGCTCGGAGCCGTCAGCCGGTGGGGATTCGGTGCGGATATTATCGCCGGTTTGCTGCCCCACGCGGACCGCGCCCTGGAATGGATACGTCACTACGGGGACAAGGACGGCGACGGTTTCGTCGAGTATGAACGGCTCAACGACCAGGGCCTGATAAACCAAGGCTGGAAAGACTCCTGGGACGGCATCAATTTTGCCGATGGAACACTTGCGGAGCCCCCGATCGCGCTCTGTGAAGTCCAGGCCTATGTCTATGCTGCGTATACCGCGCGTGCCTGGATGGCATACGACGCGGGCGACACGGCACGGGGAGATGATCTCGCCGATCGGGCGGCGGAACTGAAGCGGAGATTTAACGAGCAGTTCTGGATGCCGGACCGGGGGTACTATGCAATCGCACTCGACGGCAGGAAGCGACAGGTGGACGCGTGTGCTTCCAACATGGGCCACTGTCTGGTCTACGGACTCGTAGACGAGGACAAGGCTCCGCAGGTTGCCGAGCGGCTTATGTCTCCGGAGATGTTCAGCGGCTGGGGTATACGGACCTTGGCCAGCAACATGGGCGCATATAACCCGGCCAGCTATCACAACGGCTCGGTATGGCCCCACGACAATGCAATCATCGCTGCCGGTCTGTTGCGATACGGCTTCGTGGCGGAAGCACAGCGCATTACCACTGCGATATTGGAAGCCGCCGAATTCTCGGGCGGGCGCTTGCCCGAGCTCTTCTGCGGCTTCAGCCGTGATCAGTTCGCCGAACCCGTACCTTATCCAACGGCGTGTTCGCCCCAGGCTTGGGCAGCAACGGCCCCGATCCTCCTGGTGACGAACCTGATGCGGTACGACGTTCATGTCTCCCGTCGGGGACTGTGGATGGATCCTGTGCTTCCGGAAGCCTATGGTGATCTGCACATCACCAACGCACCTGTTGGTGGCGGCCGGATCACCATCGACATCGATAGGTCCGGCCCCTCTATTCAGGGCCTGCCTGAGTGGATGGAATTTCGACGCGGACATCGGCCATGGATTACGGAACTGGTCGAACAGGCAGACCGCCGGCGACGGAAGTAGGCAGCCTGGCTGTCGTCAACACCCTCGATGTTACAGCGCCGCCATCCCCTCTGGGACGAAGCCGGCGAACAGTTAGATGATGACTTCTGGCACGCCTCCCGTTAGGCGCGGCGACTTGCCCAACGGGAGACGTGGCATGATGAGCGCTATCTTCAGCGCTCATCGTGCCCGCACTTCACATGGCGCCTACGCGCCCGCTCAGTGCTCCGGCCAGTAGTCGTAGACGTCACTGGTCCCACGCATGAATTCGATAAAGACGCAGTCCCTGTCCCCGACGGTCCATGCTTCATGCTCCGGCGGCAGCATCATAAGATCTCCGGCTGAGAATTCCTCCTCGGATCCGGTACGCTGGCGCACCCCCAAACTGCCTTCCAGGATGTAGGCGACATGCGGCATAGGACACATATCCGTGTCGAGAATTCCGGTCTTGACCGCATCCTCCGTCACTGATGCCCCCACCGGAAAGCGGACGAGAACGGCGCTGGCCCCGTCAAGGGTCACCATCCTCTTCGTGATCCGCCCGATAGTGATGAGTTCGTAATTGTCCTCGTCGACAAAATTGGCCTTCTGCATGCGCGAGAGGTCTGTAGTCATAGTTCTTCGTCTACTCCTTCGTGGTTTAAGGCGTCAGCAGTGACGCCTTGCTTCAATTCAGCGCCCTGCTCTGTAGACCGGACAAGTACGAAAGCTGTACCGCCCCCGATACTGAACACACTGTTCCACGCAGTTGCCCTCTCCAGGGCGGAATATCCGACGACGTCCCTAAAGCCGGATTGTCAGGACCAGAGCCAGCGAAACAAACCCTGCAACCAATGTCGAGGCGCCAAGAGCGGCCGGAAGGAAGCCGTCGGCGGCCCGGGCAGGTGGCCCGTCCGGGGCTGTGAGAATTTGATGGTGCTGGAGGTATCGCCGACGGACCACAAACAGTAAGAGCACGGACTCCAGAACGCCCGCCACACCCAACAGCAGTGACCAGGGCCCCAGGATGGGCGGAAGGACCTTCATGGCGACGAGGGAGCCTGCGAGGAACGCAAGACAGGTCCGTTGCCAGGCCAGACCCGTGCGCTCCGGTTGGAGACCGGGATCGAAGAGCCCGGTCACTTCAGAACGATTCCAATCAGAACCAGGACCGCAACCGCTACCAGCAGAACAGTCAGGGGGAGCGAGAGGATCGTCGGGGGAAGGGGTGAACTCTTCCGCAGGGCCTGTTCCGTCCTCGTCCACCCGCCCCAGGCCTGGATGGCCGACATGATCCCGCTGAGGATCAGCAGGATGGACGCAGAGAGCCGGTACCCGGGATGGATGCCGAGGCCCAGTGCCTCGAGAGCGACCCCGCCGGCGAGTAAAGCCAGTGCGGTGCGGATCCACGCCAGGAAGGTGCGTTCATTAGCGAGGCTGAACCGTGGGTCCGGTTCATCTCCCTGGCTGAAGACTCTTTTGGGAAAGCGATTGAGCTCAGCCAACTGTCTCGCCTTCTCCGGCTTTGTTGATGCGGAACATCGCGTTGGAGTGTTCGGTCCATTCGTCGATGCGGACCCTCACTGCCGTGCGCGGGTTGCGGATCGCGTAGGGCGCACCGAAGTAGTGGGTGGTCATGGCATCGATGATCTGGAGGTCCTTGTCGTCGAAGAATTCAACGGCGGTTCCCAGAACGGTGACGGCCTCTGTCCAGTCGTCGTTCTTGAGCACGGTGAGGGACATGCGGGGGTCTTCTCGCAGGTGCTGGAGCCGGCCGCCGCGGGAATTTCCGGAAGCGATGCTCAGGAGGATGTGCCCGGCATCTTCGGCGAGATAGACGATCTGGACGCTGACAGGGCGCCCGTCGGAGGCGACCGTGGACATGACTGCAGGATTGGGTTGGGAGATGAAGTCGTACATGTGCTGGGGGAGAGCGGGCATGAGGGGGCGCCTTTCAGGGTGGGAACGGGTACGCCAGAATGCCCCGCACGCTCGACTGGTACGCGCGGCGGGCAACTGGGCCTGGCAGGTGCTGTGGTTACTGCTGAGAGTTTCCCCAGGTAGCACGAAGCTGGTCAAGGTACACCCGGAGCTCCGCGACCATTGACATGCTGTGCGGTTCGGCCACCCATTGCTGCTGGAGCCCGTCAAGCACGGCGATGGTGTTGCGGACGATGGCTTCAACGGGGGCGTCCGGGAGGATCTCGCCCGTTCGCTTGCCGTCCTCGATGGCTTGGGTGAGCCATTCCCGGGTGCTGCGGTAGTGATCGAGCATCCATTGGTTTGCCGGGTGTTTGGCTTCGGTGGCTTCTGCCGAGATCCGGACGAACAGGCCGATCCACTCCGGCCGGGTGGAGTTGCGGGCAACGAGGGCGACGAGCGAGTCGAAGGCCGCCCATCCCATGGGTGCCGCGCCTTCTCCGAAGAGGAATTCGCTGTCTTCCTTTTCCCGCTGTTCGAGCACCGCAGTGAGCAGGGCGGTCTTGTTGGGGAAATGGTGGAGGAGGCCTGACTGGGACAGCCCGGTCCGGAGTGCTACCTCGGCGATGGAGGACTTGTTGTACCCGCTGGTCGAGAACAGCTCAATCGCCGCCTGGATGGCCTTGGCCCGGGCGATGTCGCCGGCCTTTTCCGTGCGGTTCCGCTCGCGTTCAATGCGGTAGCCGGGTGGGTAAGACATGCCTTAGGACTCCTGTCCGTTTTCGAGCGGAACCGTGATGCGGGGATCGCCGAGGCCACGCGCAATCACGATTGAACCGCCGGAGAGCGGCAGCCATATGTGTTCTTCCACGTCCCAGATCCGCTGGGTTCGGAGATCACACTCAACCTGAACAGTAGCGCTCTGCCCGGGATCGAGGGAAACCTGTGCCCATCCGATAAGACGTGCAGGCTGATCCTCGCCGGCGGGGACGCGGTAGACCTGCACGGTTTCCCTGCCGGAACGCTGACCTGTGTTGGTCAGGGCCACGGCAACGGCTTTAACCCCCGTCCCGTCCTGCCCGGTGATGTGCGCTGAGGTGTAGTCCCAGGAAGTGTAGCCGAGGCCGTGGCCGAACCAGAACAAGGGCTGTGTCCCGGATTGGTGCCATCCTCGGTAGCCTACTCGCGGCCCTTCCGCGTACTCGAGACGCCCGTCGGTGGGCATGGTCCCCCAGGCCGGCCCTTCGCCGTCACGGGCGGGGAAGGTGGTAACGAGTCGCCCCGACGGTTCGATGTCACCGGTCAGCGCTGCAGCGACTGCGTCTCCTGCTTCCTGCCCGGGGAGCCCGGCGAAGAGCACGGCGTCGACATTATCAAGCCAGGGCATGAGGACCGGTGTGGCGGCGTTCACGATGACGACAGTACGCCGTGCGACGGCGGCGACGGCGGCCACGAGGGCGTCCTGGTCGCCGGGCAATGCCAGCGTTTTCTTGTCCTGGCCTTCGGTTTCCTGTTCCTGGGTGTTGCCGACGACGACAATGGCAGTGTCAGCCGATGCCGCTGCCACCACGGCCTCACGGATCGCGGCGGCGGCGGGGCGGGCGGCCGCTGTGACGACGAGCCCGATGATTCTCATTTCGAAGTGGGGCCCGGTGGTGGCGGTAATCCTGGCGCCGGCTTCCAAGGGCACCACTGCGACGTGGCTCTTGGGCCGGTGAAGGCCGCCGCCGGGACCATCATGCGGGGTTACGGCGAACGTCTCGTGGTGGCCGGGCGCCGTCACGGTCCATTGGCCGGGTCCGATCACGCCGACGCGCATCCGGGCCGGTGACGACATGGCGACGTCGGCCGAGAGCTCGATCCTGACCGCATTTGCGAGCCAACCATCGTCAGCTACTTCAAGTTCGGCTACGTCAAAGTGGCGGGACTCAATGACGTTGCCCTGCTCGTCGAGAGCGCGGACCCGCATCCCGGGAGTGCCGTTTTCGGGATCGCGCACAGTCGAGGCAGGCGCGGCCACCATTCGCGTCCTGGTTTCCACCCCGTCCACGATCGTGGCCCCCGGGCCGAGCGCGGACGTAAGGCCATCTGCGATGCTCACAATGTGCGGCGGGCGGACCCGGGCGGAGCCGCCGCCCTGGGCGACGGTGTCAGTAGCGTGGCGACCGATCACGGCCACGGTCCCCGTTTCGTTGGCGAGCGGAAGGGTGGCGTTGTCATTCTTGAGCACTGCCATGCCCTGGGCAGCGATCCTTCGCAGCTGTTCGCGGCGGACTCCGCTGTCGGGCCGGGCAATGTCAGCGGGCCAGTCACGCCGTGTGCCGAAGGCGCCGACCCGGGCGGCAAGAATCAGTAACCGGCGAACGTGGTCATCGATGGCTTCTTCGGGGACGTCGCCGGAACGCACGGCTTTCTCCAGGGATGTGCTCCAGACCGTTTCGGGCCCGGGCATCACCAGGTCCAGGCCGGCGTTCGCGCTTTCCGCGGCCGTCTTTGTGGCGAACCAGTCGGACATGACAAGCCCGTCAAAGCCCCACTCTTTTTTCAGAATGTCATTGAGGAGCTCATCGTGCTCCGTGGCGGTGACGCCGTTTACGCCGTTGTAGGAGGCCATCACGGTCCACGGCTGCGCGTCGTGATTCACGATTTCGAACGGCAGCAGGTAAAGCTCCCGCAGGGTCTGTTCGTCAACGACGCAGTCAACAGTGGTGCGCTGTATTTCGGATTCGTTGGCGAGGAAATGTTTCGGGGACGCTCCGATGCCCCGGCTCTGGAGGGAGCGGACATAGGCGGCCGCGAGGACACCGGTGAGGTACGGGTCCTCACTGAAGCACTCGAAGAGGCGACCACCCAGGGGAGTGCGGTGGAGGTTGATCGTGGGGCCCAGGACGATGTGGGTCTGCTGGTCCATGGCTTCCTCTGCCAGAAGTGCGCCGACCTCGTCGAGCACGCCAGAGTTCCACGTCTGCGCCAGCAGTGTGGCGTTCGGCAGCAGGCAGCTCTCGCGACCACCGACAACTTCTTCACCACGCACACCGGTCGGGCCATCAGACATGACAATCTCGTCCAAGCCAATGGAAGCATCACCCCAGAGGCTGAACATCTTTGCACCGGAAAGCAGCCGGATCTTTCCTGTCAGGTCAAGGGACTGCACCGCTTCATCTATGAAGTCCGACTGCACGCCGGACACGACAGGAAGATCAGTGGCAGGAACGCTCATCGGAAGACTCCTTCGTCAGGAAAGTGGCGAATTTCGGGACTGGTGCCCCTTCTGTTGTGCTTCGAATCACAACGATAGCACGCCGACCGACTACACGGTCGGTAACACAAGCTTTGCGCGACGAAAAAGTAACGATTTGATAAACCGACCGCATACTCGGTCGGTCTGCGGTACTGTGGTTCCTATCACACGGGCTACGTCTGGCCCGCCTCCCCTCTCCCAATAGAAAGCAATGAGACCCATGGTTGTGTCTGATTCTGCTGCAGGACCCGAAGCGCCCAACTCGTTGTCCTACGCTCCCGTCCCCGTCGAAAAGGCCCAGGCCAGTGTCATCACAACGATGGTGCTCGCGCGGCTGGGACTGATGATTGCCCTTTTTATGCCCATCGTCGCCGGCATGACACTCAAGGTGCAGTCTCTGGTTCCGGGACCGGACGTTGCCGCCACACTGGGCACCGTCATCTCCATGGGCGCGTTCGCAGCCCTCCTCTTCGACCCCGTTTTTGGCCGCCTTAGCGACCGCACCGTCGGACGTTTCGGCCGCCGCCGTCCCTGGCTGGTTGCCGGAGCTTTGGGACTCCTGGCATGCCTGGCCGTCATCGCCACGGCCCCGAATGCCGTAGTGCTGGGCATCGGCTGGTTCTTCGCGCAGGCTCTCGGCAACGCGGCGGTCGCTGCACATACGGCGACCCTGGCAGACCAGGTACCCCAGTGGCAGCGAGGCAAAGTAAGCGGCATGATCGGCATTGCTTCCCAGGCAGCCTCCCTCGGCGCAGCCTATTCGGCAAGCCTTTTCGGGCAGAACATGCTCCTACTCTTCCTGGTCCCCGGCGTCCTCGCCCTGGTGCTGGTCCTTGTCTTCGCCTTCGTACTGCCGGACCGGCCAATGGAGCGCCGCCCTGCCTCAGAAGGCGGGTTGCGGACCGCCCTGAAGACCTTCTGGGTAAACCCCCGCAAGAACCCCGACTTCGCGTTCGCCTGGGTCTCCCGCTTCCTCGTCGTCCTGGCGATGTTTATGTTCGTCACCTTCCGCCTCCTGTACCTACAGCAGGATCTGGGCCTGTCCAAACAGGATGCGGCCGGCGCACTGGCAACCGGCGTTCTCATCTACACGCTCGCCTTGGTTACGGCCGGCCAGATTGCCGGATGGATCTCCGACAGGCTAGGGCGGCGGAAAGTCTTCATTTGGACCTCGGCCATAATCTTCGGCATCGGCACCTGGATGCTCACTGCGGCCGACTCCACCAGTGGGTTCTACTGGGCGGAACTGGTCATCGGCATTGGCTTTGGCATCTACATCGCTGTTGACCTCGCCCTCGTCATCGATGTCCTTCCGAATCCTGATGACACAGCGAAGGACCTCGGCGTATTCAACATCGCCATGACAGGTCCGCAGACACTCGCCCCGGCGGTCTCGGCAGCCCTGGTTACCATGGGTGGTGGCCGTTACGACCTCCTGCTCGCCGTAGCGGCCGGGATCGCCCTGTTGGGGGCACTGACGATCCTCCCCGTGAAGAAAGTACGGTGACACTGTCCTTATGACTGGCCCCCGCATCGGGTCAGATGTGCCGAAGCAGGGGGACCTTCTTCGATGAACTAAGGAATGGGCAAGCGCCCGGCTGGGAAAGCCAGCCGGGCGCTTCGTCATAACCGGTGTGTTGAGGAATCGTGCCGGCACCCGAAAGATCCGTAAAACCATCTCTCATCGAGGCCTGACCGGCGGACCATCCGAAGGTTGTCCATCGTGCACACGGTGGACCATGACACAAAGCGAAGATTGGCGCTGTGGCGACGCTGACCGAGCCTCTGTTGGCGTCGTTACGGAGGGCCGTTCCAGCCGGGCCACACTTTGCTTCCTATACCCCTGGGGGGTATGCTTTCAACTGTTGTCAGTGACATGGTATGTCCCGGCGTGTGCCCTGCACCGCCCCTCACAGCCCGTCAACCCCAGCGCCATTGATGCTTCGTCAAGGAATGGAAACTGGCATGTTTGAATCTGCAAACCGCACTCAACTGCTCCTGGCCCCATCGGGCGCGGCGTGCAGTTGCTGCTCATCAGAACCCTTTTCGCCACCCGCCTTCACCCCGGCTGCTGCTGAGCTCACTCTCGAGGGCCTAACCTGCGGGCACTGCGCCCGCACTGTTGAGAAGGCCGTCTCAGCCCTTGAGGGCGTGGAGTCTGTGGCTATTGAGCTCGTTCCCGGCGGCCCTTCCCACCTCCTTGTAGGTGGTAAGGCCGCCGGAGCCGCTGTGCGTCAGGCCGTCATGTCCGCCGATTACACAGTTGTAGGCGACTGAGCCCCTGCAACTTCCCGAGCCCCTGCTGGTTGCACTCAAATCCGGCGCCCCTCCCGAAAAAGGAGACGCGAGGAAGGGCACGTGCAGCCAGCAGCGAACGATTCCCCCGGCAGGTCCACCACAAACGGACTGAACCGGCAACGGGGAGGATTCGACTTTCGCGGGGTCCTGTTGGCGACGCCCCAAATTCAACAGAGTGATGCCCCCTCGGGGTTTCCAAAGCTTCTGCGGGCCGCTGCCCGCCAATCTAAGAGGAGATGTTATGACCGGAAAGCCAGGCCAGCAGCGCGGATTGGTACCGCTGCTGGTGATCGCGACCGCCCAGCTGATGTTGGTGCTCGATGACTCCATTGTGAACATCGCGTTGCCAAGCATCCAGCAGGAACTCCGGGTGAGCGCCGTGCATCTACCCTGGATTGTGAATGCATATATCCTCGCATTTGGCGCTCTGCTGCTCCTGGGCGGCCGGCTTGGCGACCTCTACGGCCGGCGCCGCATCCTGCAGGCAGGCCTCACCCTCTTTGTTGTGGCTTCCCTGGCCGGTGGCCTCAGTCCCAACAGCGATACGCTCATCGCTGCTCGCGCGATTCAGGGACTGGGAGCAGCACTGGTTGCGCCCAACACCCTGGCCCTCATTGCGACAACCTTCTCCGAACGCAAGACCCGTGATGCAGCCCTGTCGCTGTACGGCGCGATGTCCGCTCTCGGAATTGTGGTGGGATTGCTTCTTGGTGGCGTCCTGACCGACACCCTCGGCTGGCGGTGGGTCTTTTTCATCAACGTACCCATCGCCATCCTCGTGCTCCTGGGCAGCCGGACCTTGGTGAGCGCAGGACGGCGCGCCGGGAGTCTCGATGTCAGGGGCGCCGTATTGGGAACCAGCGGCATGGTCGCCCTGGTGTACGCAATTACCCGCTTTGGCGAGGAGGGTTTCGCGGATCCTCTGGGCCTTGGTCTGGTAGCCGCTGCAGCCCTGCTGCTGGCTGCCTTTATCGCCCTGCAATCCCGCAGCAGCACGCCGCTGGTCCCACTGGGGCTGTTCCGGGACCGTGGCCGCGCTGGCGCATACGCCTCCATGCTGCTGCTCGCCATTGGTCCCATGGGCAGCTTCTACGTGATCACCCTTTATCTCCAGCAGGTTCAGCATTACAGCCCTCTGCGGACCGGTGCCAGCTGGCTGCCGTTCGCGGCAGGGCTGGTGCTCGGGGCAGGGGCCGCGCCTAAGCTGCTGCTGAAGATGGCCGCGCGCCTCATCGCAGCAGCGGGGGCACTGCTCAGTGCCGGGGCTGCCTTCTGGTTCTCCTTCATCCAGGTAAACACGAACTACTGGCTGTACCTGGCACCGGCCATGTTCATCCTCGCCCTTGGGTTCGGCCTCGGCATTATCGCCCTGACCCAGGCCGCCGTATATTACACGAAGGAAACGGAGGCCGGAATTGCCTCTGCGCTGCTGAACTCGGCCCAGCAAATCGGCGTTGCCCTCGGACTGGCCGTTTTGGCAGGCGTTGCTGCAACGGTCAGCAACAGCAGCCAGCATTCGGCCGTCACCGAGGCAGGCCAACTGGTCGCCGGATACGGCAGCGCACTTGCCGTCGCGGCTGGGCTGCTGGTGGCTGCAGGAATACTGGCTGCAGCTACCTTGCCTTCCCGAACCGCGGCACAGGCCAACGCCCCCGCTGCGGCCGGAATTCATTAGGCGGACCCGGACAGGGACTGTCTCCGGCGACGAGAAGGTACAGCATGCGCGCCCCGGTGCCGGGGCGCGCATGCTTGGTGACAGGTATCGTCCGCTCGAAAAGCGCAGCTAGAGCCTCGCCTAGATACCACCGGGTCACCGTTCAATAGCCGGCGGACCTCGCGGAACGCTTCGAAGCGGCGGTTGGCCCGGGCTTCCCCGCCCCTATGGGCAGTTTTCCTGGCCGCTAACAACCCGGTTCTGCGCTTCAGGGGATCCCCCAATCCGACTTTGTTCCGCCAGCCTAGCCCTGGTGTATCCCCATTCTGGAGGACATGCCATCGGAATTTGTAGGTCTTCAGGTACCCACGAGAACCCCAGAGTTGGTCGGACCGATCCTGGCTACCGTCCACAAATCAGCCAGAATTTCGGTGTCAGCAGGGCGCGCACACATGGTCTTTACGCTTTCCTGCACCTCCGGGTCATTGCTCTTAACCATAGATATGATGATGCACTCGTATACCAGGCTTATCTGGTGTCGACACGGTCGCCGGAGACGTCCTGGAACGAGTGATCAGCGGCCGTCGCCCTCGGAGTCTGGGTGCTCATGAGTGGTCTTGGGACCGCCTGCCATGCAGCGCGCAGTTCTCGAAGACGAACGTCGCGCTCGGCTGGGTGCGGCTGAGGGACTTCGAGCGCATTCACCTGTTCGACCTCGCCCGGCGCGGTGCCGCGACAGCTCCTCCCGCGGAGCGGAACGAGCCTTCTACGGTGCGCTCTTCGCTCCGACGCCTCGTCGAGAGCAGGTCATCCGGCGGTACGGGGGCGTGTTGGACAGCTTTGATGACCGTAGCGTTGTCGACGACTTCACTCGACACCTTGGTCCTCGTCTTATCAGGCTGCTCAGTGAGTATCTGATGCGTAGCTCACTTTGAATATCCAGTGGCAGGGTCTTGTGCGGAAGGCAGGCCGGATCGCGATTGCCTTCGAGCCCTCGGGGGTCATGGCTTCGGAGGCTGCTTTGGCCAGTTCATAGGTCTTGTCTTCGGCCCTAAGGCGGCCCAGCTGGCCGCCGGCGGCTTCTAGAGTCACTTTCTGCACCGCCGCCGTGGCAAAGGGCCAGCGTGAGCTCAGGTCGGTAGCGTAGGCAGCAGGGACAACGCGGATGGTCTGCCGCATTCGAGAGCTTGGGGAGAAAATGGGAAGCCACGCGGGGCATATGGGGGACCTGCGAGTCCTGATGGACACAAATATTGTTCTCGCCATCGAGGGTGATGAGGATGCAGATCACGTCAACCACCAGTCGGCGTCGAATGTTTATCGCCTTGTTCTGGACACCGGCGGCAAGATCTCCATCATGGAGAATCAATTTGACGACATCTCGCGGATTCAGGATCGCCACCTAAGGGACCGCCGGCGCCGTCAGTTGGAGAAGTATCCGCGGTTGGGACGTGTTGAACTCACCACAGGGTTCCTGAATGAGGCACGTTATGCACCGGATCTTGGGGCCCGCAGTAACGATGGCGTGGACGCCGCGCTGCTTCTTGCACTGCAACGTAACGCCGCCACCTGGCTGATAACTGAGGACCGGAAGCTCCACGCGCATGCCCGTCATGCGGGACTTCAAGACCGCGTGATGATGCTCGATGACGCCCAAGGGGTGTTGACGGCACTGTCGGGGCAGCTGCCAGTTCATTATTCTGTCGATGACGTCCAGCCTCACACCATAGATCCAGTCCAACCGTTCTTTGATTCACTCCGAGCTGATTATGGGGACTTTTCCAGCTGGTGGGAGAAAGTGGTTGCCGAAAGACGGGCCTGTCTGGTCATAGGGGGCGGCAGGGACATCCGTGGCCTGGCGGTCCTCGATCGTCAGGAACCGGAAGTGTCCGGATTGACCGGAAACAGCGTGAAGATCTGTACATTCAAGATTGCCGAAGCCAACCAGGGCAAGAAACTGGGAGAGACACTGCTGGAAGCCGTCATAGCCCGCATCCGGTCGATGCGGGCTGACACCTGCTTCATCGAGGCTTCTTTGGACAAAGAGCCGTTGCTCGCGATGCTGAAGGAATTCGGCTTCTTCGATTTGGGGCCCAAACCGGGGGCGTCCGGACAAATTATGCTTGGCAAGATCCTGGAGCCCAGCGTCGACCAAGAGCCGCCTGAGCACCCCCTCGAGTACAACAGGCGCTACGGCCCTGGAAAGCGACGTGTGAACAGGGCATTCCTCGTCCCTATCATTCCGGTATTCCACAGCATGCTCTTCCCTGCGTCCGAACCACAGCAGTCTTTCTTCGATTCGACCTATGGAAACGCAATCCGTAAGGTATACATCTGCCACTCGGGTATAAAAACGTTGGAGCCGGGCGACACTCTTTTCTTTCTCCGGACGCACGAAAGGCGGGCTGTGCACGCTGTTGGCGTCGTTGAAGAAACACGACGCACCAGCGTCCTGGCCGACGTGCTGAGTTTCGCCGGAGCACGCACCGTATACCGTGCCGAGGAACTCCAGAAGATGTGCGCAAAGGAAGTACTGGCGGTCAAATTCAGGCTTGACCAAGTGCTCGACGCGCCAGTGTCGCGCGAAAACCTCAAAATGCTGGGAGTCATGGAAGAGTCCCCGCAATCCATCGCCCAAATCAAATCAGAGGGAGGAATTCAGTGGGCAAGAACACTCCAGGAAGGGTAGCCCTGATGTCTATCAGGCCGGAGTTTGCCAATGCGATTCTCGCCGGCGAGAAGATTGTGGAGTTCCGCAAGCGGCCCGTCGCCGATGACGTCAGCCACGTTCTGATCTATGCCACCATGCCTGTTGGCTCACTTCTTGGGTGGTTTGCTGTCCGCGGGCAGAAGACCATGTCCCCGAAGAGGCTCTGGTCCACATTCCGTGCAGTTGGTGGGATCTCAAAGAGCAGGTTCTTTGACTACTACGACCAGCGGGAGCACGGAACAGGGATCCTTGTCGAGACCGCTGGCCGATTCCTTGAACCAGTCCCCCTGTCTGAACTGGGCACGACCCTTCGTCCCCCGCAGAGCTTCCAGTATCTGACCGCAGCGCAGTCAGACATATTCTTCAAGATGGTGCAGACCCAGCCGAATGTTGAGTCGGACTCCGAGCTGCTTCCGCTGGCTCGTGTTGGCTGATGCTCCCGGCGAAGCGTGAACGCCCAACACCATGAGCAGCGTGGGCTCGGGGCATGAGAAGAATGCGCCGGCACTGGTTGGGCACTGCACCGATGGTGCCGCCTTGATGAATATCCTTACGAAGAACGAACTGTGGGCGGTTCGGCGGCGTTCATGAAAGATACGAACGAACTACTGTGTGTCAGGATCAGCTTCGAAAGCATTTTGAGGATCAGCGGGCAGCGCTGCCGACGGAAGTCGAGGGGTTGGAAAGATACATTCCCGAAGTAAGGGAGAGATCGCGGCTTTCATTTGTGCTTTCCGCCTTATCTGACGGCGACAGCATGAGCATGTGGCGCTACCACGGCCGCCATCAAGTCAGCCTTGCAGTCGGGCTCGACCGAAACGAGCCTCTGGTTCCGCAATGGGGAGTCCCGGTTCCGAAGGTTTGCGCAGGTTAAGGAATGACGCGTGGCCAGACACAGTTCCGCCAATGCTGTCCTCTTTGGATACGCTCCTGAGATGGGAGCGGAACTTACGTATGACCTATGGGCTACGGCAGCTGCGCGGGCTGCTGCAATGACAGCGGCGGGGCAGGAGCCAAGACGCCATCATCTCGTCCCCCGGTTCTACATCGATCGCTGGGCTGTCGATGGGCGAGTAAGAGTCGTTGACCTACTGCGCGGGCGGAACGCCTACGAACTCTCTCCGGCCCAGGCCGCGTTGGAGACTGACTTCTATCGACTTGATGAGCCGGACGATGAGACGTCGCCGGTCTATTGGGAAGCGTGGCTTTCGGAGGTCGAGAGGAAGGCCGCGGCATCGATCGCACGCATCGATGCTGCCGGCCCGGGGGCCATGGACGACGAAGCACATCAGTGGCTATGTCTCTTTCTGGCTGTGCAGATGACGCGCAGCCGCTCTGCGCGTCTGCGGCGGCGTGCAATGATTGCCGAGCAGATGGCCCGGGTCCTGGAGATCGGCGGACCTGGCGAACTAGCTCGCGAATTGTCCGCCGGTGACCAGTCGTTCGCCTCCGAGGACCTCGAAAAGCTTGTTGCGGATGTCGAACGTTTCCGCACCGATCCGTCGCAACTGCCGCTCCCACGGAAAGAAGACCTGGAGTCTTCAGCAAAAGCAGCGACACATATCGCCGGCATCCTCATGACACGCCATGTAACGCTTTATGGGACTCGAAGGGCGCTAATTACTTGTGATGAGCCTGTCATCGAGCTACATGAGTACATGGCCAATCCCGCGATAGGGGGTGGGGTGTGGGGCGCTCCGATTTTGGCCTTCCCTCTGGGCCCCTATTCTGTGCTTGCTATGTACCGACGTGATCTGGAGCCTCCCTTGGAGCCTGGTTCGATGCTAACGACGAGCGAAGCGATCGACCTAAACAGTTCGATCCTCGCGAATGCGCATAGCTTCGCGATCGCTTGCGCGGGAGACAGCATTGCGGAGAGGCTATACCTTCCCTCGCAGCCGGTCAGCATCCGGTCTCAGCTGATCGACTTACCCAATTCGGACGAATCCCTATTTCGATTCTGGACGCCGCGAAGATGGGAGGGCCAGCACGATGCACCCGTCCGTGTGGTCAATCGATGGTGGTCCGGGCACATACCCGCAGCTCCTCGTCCGACTCCTGAGGAACAGAAGATCATTGACGGTTGGGGTTAGTGGAAGTAGGGACATACATCGCACAGACACCCCGCAGCAGATGAGCGGCGGACGTGTGCACCGAGCGCAGCAGGATTCCTTCTTCCGAGAAAACGCTGCGTCCAGTCAGCGCATCCCAGTGCGCTTTCGTGATCGCTGTTTGTGACGGGTGGCCGGATTGCTCGAACGAAAATGATACCGGCCTGCTGGTCGCCGCGGATAGCACGCTCAATGCCGAAACACGCTCCACAATTCGTCGTCAGCTCTCACCCGGAAACTAAGCGAATGGCTCGACCCTCATGAGCACGACCACATCATGTGACCCACGGTGACGATAAGCCGGCTTACGGGCAGCGACCCCTAGAGTATCGTCATGACCGATCGGACGTATACCTGGCTCCCTGAGCGCCATCTCGGCGTCGCCGCGACAATTTCCCACGCCGACGAGCTGATCGGGCAGGTCGCGGATCTCCTCTTCGACTACCAGACGCAGCCAGACGGCGTGATCGGCCTGCGCGAGGTGCCTGCGGGCAGGTTCAGCCGAACCGTTGTAGAGCGCGTAGATCCGATCCCGCGCAAGGTGCCGCTGCTCGTTGCCGACGCGCTCGTGGCGCTCCGGGCCGCACTCGAGCACACGCTCTTTGCCGAGGTCGAGTTCGTGGACGGCGCGCCACTCGACGAGAAGGCCGCCAAGCTGGTTGAGATGCCCGCGTCAGACAGCTACGAGAAGTTCGAGGAGTGGAAGAAGAAGCGAGCACGCAATGGCCCGCCGTCACTGCGTGCCGGCAGTGAGCTCGTACGACGGATCGACGGCCTGCAGCCATTCCACCGTCGGAACGAGCCTCAATTACACCCTTTGGCCCGGCTTGTGCTTCACACGAACCACGCCAAGCACAGGACGCCGGCGATCACGGCGGTGCGTCTGGCTGCCATGTACCAGGACGACCAGATGCCTCGCTCAGTGCGCGACCTTGCTCCCCGGCCCGAGGAACCGCTGCGCGTTGGCGACATCATCGCGGAGACCCCGATGGGCACCAGGGTCCCTGTCACCATGTTTCCTACGGTCGGGATCAACCGACCAGACACGGACCGGTGGCCGGTCCTGACGCAGGAACTCGATGAGATCGCCCATTGGGTCCGCACGCAGGCGGTGCCGCGCCTGATCACGGGGACAGAACCGCCCGAGCCTGCGCTTCCGACGCGCTACGAGATCGCCGTCGGGCATGGGGACGAGCGTCGAGCGATCTCGGTGGGATCGGCGACGTCCGCAGGGGAACGCCACAAGCAGCGCCTCGTTGCGGCATCGGCACGGGTTGATCTGGTCGACATGATCGGCCAGATGGGCGGGTCCCCGAGCAGCCCGCAGATCGCGGCGTGGTTGGCCCAGTTGAACGACGAGGAGGTGCTCGAGCGGATGTCGCGGCTGCTGGTGACCTATGACTACGCCCCCAACCTCGTACTGCACAACTTTGAAGTCCTGAAGGGCTGGCAAGATGAGGCTCGGGAGTTCGGCCAGAACGACCAGCCTGTCGAGAGGTGAGTGCGCATTTATCACGCGCTAGTGGTCAGCAACGGGCACTCCGAACACTTCGGGCGATCAGATGTGGTCAACCGCGGAGAGCTTCTCGTTGAGCCTCGAGATCGCGGAGGCGAACCACCCATCGACCGTCAGCAAGCCCGTGCCGGTCGCTCGACCGTTCCATCATTCCGGGCGTGCGTGCCGCTATGTCACAGGTTTGCCATTCGGCAGCTAAAGGAGCTTTTGGAAGACATCGGGGTAGGGGCAGCCCCGGTTGCCTCGATTACCGGGGTTTCCTGGATTGCCAGGGTTCCCCGGATTTCCTGGATTGCCGATATTACCTAAATTGCCGAGATGTTTGTCCACGACTTGGTCGTCGTGGAGCTCTCCGACGTACTGACCGCTAAGCCGATGGACATGGGTTCCATGGAGTTGACCGATGGCAGCGCCGTGGAGCGAGTGGATATATCGGCCTCGAACGAAGCCCACGGCCTGGCCAGATGTCGCATAGATGTACTGAGTCATAGGCAGACTCTAGAGGCCACCAACGACATCTCGGTGGTGCAGTGCCGGCGTGGCTCGTACGGATCATCTTTCCTGACTCACCGTGCCCCAGAACCCTAGGTGTTCGGGCTGTATTGGTGCTGATCAGATCGCTCTTCTCCACCTATGAATCGACCCGTGCCGCCACCTTCATCCGATAAAAGCCCCGCTGTACGGGCCTGCCGCGCTTGCATCCCCGAGACGCTTAGAACAGGTCGACCATGGTGTCCAGTCGCTCGCGGACGAGGCCCGCCTGGACGTTGACGATGCGCTCGCCGCATGGCAGACCACCCCACACCAGAGGATGGGTAAGATGTCTCTTCACGAGGAGAGCCACTACGACCCCGCCGCGCCGCCCGGCGGTTCCCGCGGCAAGGGCGGGAACCCGGCTGTGGCCGCCTCTAACTGCTCGCTCGCCTGGCCCGGAGCTTCCGGTCCCTCCTCCAGATCGCCGTCGGGATCAGCGCGGCGACGAGGATCATGACCAGCACGGCCCAAGGATTCATCCACAGAGACGGCCATGTCCCGAGCACGATCCCAGCGACGACGAACGGGATCCCGATCGCGTTGATCTCGATGCTTTCCTGGGATGCGCGATCGATCTTCCGCGTGATGTCTGCACTCAGCTCGGCGTGGCTTCTGCGAAGCTCGTCCAGCGCTGTCCGAATGAGGTTCTGGACGGACTGCAGGTTTTGAATCTGCTTGTACGAGTCATGCATCTGTTGCTCGAGGATTTCCAATCGGCGCTCGAGCTCGGGGCTTGTCAGCTCAGCCGACACTGTATCCCTGATAATGGATGCGTCGCCAAGCCTCGCGCCGGAGGGAATCCCGGCGGGGGACACAACCGTCCGCTTCCGGATGAGGTCCCACAATATCCTGGCCGCGCCGCGGGCTGTCAGGTGTATCCCGAGCACGCTCAGCACCACGGCAGAAGCATTCATGAGGAGCTCGAGGTTTCGAGGGTCCTCCAGCCAATCGACCATGACCGGATCGTACCAACGACTCCACAACGTCTGGACGGAGACCACCAATGCAGACCGCCTTGGACGTCATCAGGGGTCGCCGCGTTCTGTCCTCCTCAAGGCGCGGGGTTGGTCCGAAGCTCCAGAGACTACAGAATGCCGTCAGTGCAAGGAAGCCCCCGTCGCCTCTTCATCCATAGTCCTCGACGCGGAGCGGTGTGCCGCGGAAGGCGCTCTTGCGTGCCGTAGGCTGGGCTTCAACAGCCTTATCCCTTTGGATTTTCCTCGCGCCCTTTTGGAGACAAAGATTAATGCAACAGCCTCCTCGCAACACGAAACGAGAGTTTGAGTCGGACTTCGGTTTCCGGGAAGACGGTGCCAGGAAAACGGCCGAGCTCGTCGACGACGAGACACTCGAGGACACGGACGTCGACGTTGTGATTGGTGAGATCGTCAAGATGTGGGCGGCCTTACCCATTGAAATCCATGTCGATAGGATGCACGCAACCCCATCCTGGCCTAAGACCACGATGGCTGAGATCCCGCCGCCAGGGGAAAGGGTCGTGCAGGTGCAGCTCACCATTCCATGTACGGGCGCGGCAGATCTTTTGATCCGTGTCTCCGATCCGGGGGTGATCGGCAGCTGCGGAAACACTGGTTTGCGGGGCGAACGATATGAAATCCATCTGACGCTGACCAGCAAAGGGCTGGACCAAGTCACCCAGCAGCAATTCGATGAAACCATAGCCAACTTGAAGCGGCAGTGGGTGGAGAAGGTCAACGAGGCTGTTGGGAAGGCCAACAATGTGATCATGGAGCACCAGGAACGAATGCGAGCCCAGCTCTCCTCCATCCTGGAGCACAAGCAACGCGCCTCGCGAATGGTTCGACAATCGATGCGGAGGGCCGGAATTAACTTGGTCCCTGTGGAAGGTGGAATCGAGATAGCTCTTCGACCGGCATCGCTGACCCTTAGCCACGTGGACCGATCGGCAGCCAGCGGCGTACCCGAATATGAGCTCCAGGAGAAGATAGCGGCGCAATTACTGGGAACCATTCGCTCCTTCGCAACAGCGCTGGAACGGCTCCCTGAATCAGCCGACGCGCTGCTGACAAGCGACGAGCAGACACTCCGTGATTTTCTGCTGTTCATTCTCAATGCCAACTGGGACGGTACCGCCACGGGCGAGACCTTCATCGGCATCGGGAAGAGCGACATCCTCCTGAGATGGAAAGATAGGGACGCTTTCATCGCCGAGTGCAAGCTCTGGGAAGGGGAAAAAGGGCTACAGGCAGCGATCGACCAGCTCATGGGCCGTTACGTGGTCTGGCGGAACACCAGAGCAGCCCTGATCATCTTCATCCGTGACAGGAAGTACATGTCCGAGGCTATGGCGAAGGCGCAGACAGCGATTCGTGAGCACAAACTCTTCCTTAACCTGCGAGAGAATCTGGAGCATCCGGACGAACCAGACTACGTGCTTCGCTCGACCAGTGACCCGGACCGCTCAGTCCGCTTAAGCCTTATTACGGTACCCATCACTTACATGCGAACCGGAGCCTAATGCCGCTCCCAACTCGGGCTGCCGGCCCAGAGCATGTCTCCACGGGTCGACATGCTCTGCGCTCCTCGCTCCGGCGGTGAAGGCCTGGTTCCTCTTGTCGAGCCATGGCTTGATGGAAGTCTTCATGTGCTGTATCCCGCTTGGCTCCAGAAGTGAGTCGGGATCCGCAGACGCAAGCAGTGTCCACGTCGTCTGCGGTTAGTGGGTACGTGTCAGCGGTACCAGCCGCGGCGGGTGGGGACTTCAATCCGCGGGATTTCGTGAGGTTTCAGTGGACGTTGGGGAACCGGGCGGATGGTATAAGGGGTGATGCGGTCCTCCTCGTGCTCCCTCTCGATCAATTCTGCGGCGCTCTTGTCAGTCCTGCGGATGTGGTCCACTGCCCAGGCCAGGAGGACGTCGAGGCGATTGACTTCCGCTTCTGCAGCCAAGAGCCGTTCATGGGCCGTCACCGAGCCATAACCACACCATTGGCGGAGGATCTCATGAACGGGCTTTTGGCGGCGCAGGTAAGAGTCGTATTCAAACTCGGCTGAAGTCGTTACCGGTTCTCGGGTTTCCCAGTTTTCAATTGTTCCGCCCCGCTTGGATTTTTCTCGAGCCACCGCTTCCTCGGCCATGACGAGGTCCAGGACCGGGGCCGGGTTCCTGCGACAGGCCAGCTCCACGACAGCCAGCGCCGCACGCGGCGATAGGAACACCTCGCCGTCGTGAACCAGCCAGGAAAATCGGGCTTGGAAGGCAGCCACGGTCTGTCCGGTGAGCGCTTCGAAGGCGACGTGATCGTGGACCGTCAACGTATCGTCGCTTGAAGCGACAGACAGCTCGGCGACCTCCGAAGGTACAAGCAGCTCAAGGGCCGCCCAAAGGGCCGACGCCTCATGTTCGTCGATGGCCTCGGCCTTGAGCCGCCTCCAGCCATCCATTGCGGCATCGTACGGGACTACGTCTTCCCACGGTACCTTGAGCCGGGAACGAGGGACGTTCTCTTCCCTGCCCGGTGGATGGCCGTGCATGTGACGGATGTCGACCCGGAATCTTCGACCCTCCTGGTGCACCGCCACGATGTGCACCCGCTCGGACCGCGCATCGTCACGCAGCCTGTAGGCCCACTCTTCCCCCGGGCAGGGACCACGGGAAACCTCAGCATTTGGTTCCATAGCCGCTCATTATCCGTCCACACCAGGCTGCTGTCTCCTAGCAGATTGGTGCCAACAATTAGCCGAACGAGAAACCATCAGCTGGAACTGCGCAGGACCTGGCTTTTGTTCAAAGCTACGTTTTCGGGATGATGTCCGTCTTGTTCCTAGACTTGGGTGACGCTGTGGACGAGCATTGAATAGTGAGCGCCGCCGACACTGCCCCGGTCGATGACCAGACACGTGAATCCGCAAGACTGCTGAAGCGAGTACCTGGGCGGGCGCGGCCTCAGAAGGAGGCCCTCCGGGAGTTCGAGGAGGGTGTCGCCCAGTTGCGTCAGCATTACGACCCGGTATTCTGGCCGCTCTTCGTCCCGGAAGCCAAGAACATGTTTCGCTGGCGCGTCGAGTTGGAGTGCGGATGTACGCACGAGGTCTACACGCACGGAGAGGACAAGTATCCGGACGATCGCCGCTTCCCCGACCTCATCAGTCAGTGCAGGCTTCCCTCCGGGGAGTTCTGGTGTACGACTGACCACGGACCTGCTCAGAAGCCGTATCGGGACATCGTCGAGTGGGTCGATCGCAAGGTCACGGAGTTCCCGGCGGACCCTGTGGAGCCGGAATACGACTGGATGGACGCCGAGGACTGGGCGAAGATCCGGAAACCCAAGCCACACTCGTCGGCGTTCTGGCGGGTCAAGCTCTCCTGCGGGCACTATGAGCAAGTCTGCACTGATGTGGATTGGAAGCCCGAGGACGGGCCCAAGCTGGTGTCCGAGGAGCGCATCGTGGAAATCCGCCGTGATTTCGAGGAAAGCTGGGCGGCAGCGGATAACCCTGGATGGCCTGAAAAGGGTTTCGAGCGAGACCACATCCGGAAGATGATCGATCTGCGCTGGCCGCGCCCTGAGCCCGAGAGGGACTGCTTCACGTGTACGCAGGTGCGGCGGATCACTGGCTATCAGCGGATCGGCTGGCTCGTTACGAGGACGAGGACGAGGCCGGCACCGCGTCCGTCGACGAACCTCGATCGGGAGAAGATCGAGGCTCGACTCGCCGCGGCGGAGGCTGAAGTCCAGCGGCTGCGCAAGCAACTCGACAACCCAGGCAACGCTTGAATTCACAACGACGCGATCTTGACTTCGTATTTTGGGAAGGGTCGCAAGAATTACTCCCCCGATGGGAACGGGAAGTGGACCAAGGACGCCTATGACGAGTTCAGCGTTCGGCAGTTCATCGCGTTCACATCAGGGGATGTTCTATGAGTATTCGTAGGGCTATCCTCGGCAGATGAACCAACATGCAGTACCGACCGAACCAGGCCAATACATATTTGCGTTCAGCCTCAGCCGAGGGTGGCTTCGGATAGCTGGGACGTTTTCAGTTGCTGGGGTGGTTATCGCCGTCGTGGCAAACGCAACGGAGCCGTTCCGAGCCCCCTTGGGAATCGCGCTAGGCGTCCTCGCGATAACCCTACTCATCGCATTTGGCATCAAAGGTTCATCACGACGGCAGACGCAGGAACCAGCGGCAGCCCAAGCCCGCACGGGCGGGCATCGGATGTTACTTGGCAAAATGCGGGGCAGAAGGTCCCTGGCGGCAGAACTGGCTCTCCTTGCAGAACTCCACGCGAAGGGTGCACTCTCTGACGAGGAATTCAGCGCCGCCAAGCTCCGTACCCTTGCGGACTGATATCCAGCGGCTGCTTCGTCAGTCTCTTAGCGACTTCAGGGGCAACTTCGGCCACGAATTCGCCCATCGTGCCCCGCAGTGAGGGAAAAAGAAGGCCCACCGATGGGGGACCGGCAGGCCTTCAGCCGCCACGGTACAGCAGAGCGCATGGAACATCGACTGGACTAAGAGGTCAAACGAACGAGTTCCTAGTTGTCGTTCTTCTCTTTGTCTGGGGCATGGATCGGGGTTGTTTCCGGCGTTGGAAACGCCGCCCGCCGCACGGGAATAACGCGTCTGTTCGGCTGCTGCTATCCGCTTGGCCATGGGGCTGGGCGCTCGGTCGTAGTGTCCCGGACGCATTGAGAGGACATTGATACTCTGGGCAGAGGGGAAAGGGGGAACAGAAATGGGTCTTAGAAGTCTTTTTCGGCGAAGAGGCGCAACCGCGGCACCCATAAGTCCAGTCGTGGCGGCGGAACGCGTCCCCGGCGCGCCCATGTCACCTGAGCTCCAAGCGGAACTGCGGGAAGCGTGGGCAGAACTAACTGAGGCCGCCAAGGCATCGAAAGTGAAAAACTTCCACGCCTGCACACGTACGGCCCGGCACTGGACCGAGGACCCGGCGGCAGTCAGAGCCATAGCGGCCACACTCCGTGAATTCCCGGATACAGACAGCCAGCAGACAACGTAGTGACCTACGGGGCGTTCACCCGAGGTCATCACAGCTCGCCGGAAGGCCGGCGGTCAAGATTTCCACTCAGCTCCTGGGACGGTTTGCAGGGAATTGACATGCGGTGGGCGAGGATTGAGCCATGGTAAACGTATCCGCATTTTAACCGCCGTGATCTACAAGCAGATTGGGTCCGTGTCGATGCTCCACCCTGTGTCCTCATGAAGAAGATGCGGCTCCGGTACGCCGGAGCGTGTCGGCTGTGCGGTGCATCTCTTCCGGCCGGGACGGAAGCGATCTACGAGAGCGAGACGAAGACCGTCCGATGCTTGGAGTGTGCCACCGAGACCCCGGAAACAACCCCCCACCTGGAACGAGTTGGTGATAACTCGTTGTCCACTGAGTCCGGAATCGCTGGCTCGTCAGCCCGACGCGAGTATGAGCGTCGCCAAGCGAAAGACGAGGAAAAGCTCCGCGAGAAGTGGGGGCCATTCGGCGGCATCGCAGTCGCCGTCTCCGACGAACGCCAAAGCACCAAGGCCTGGGATCGAGGCGCGATTGGCGAGGAACGCCTCGGCGCTCGGCTGGATGCCCTAGCCGCCGATGGCCTGGCCGTCCTTCACGACCGACGCATCCCCGGATCTAAGGCCAACATCGACCACATAGCCATCACTTCCAGTGGAATCTGGGTCATCGACGCCAAACGCTACAAGGGACGGCCTGAACTGAAGATCGAGGGTGGCATCCTTCGCCCCCGCGTCGAGAAGCTCCTCGTCGGCCGACGGGATTGCACGAAATTGGTCGATGGGGTGCTCAAACAGGTCGACGTCGTGCGAGACCTCGTCGGGGATGTTCCGGTCACCGGGGCGCTGTGCTTTGTTGAAGCCGACTGGCCCTTGATCGGAGGCGCATTCTCGACCCATGGCATTCATGTACTCTGGCCGAAACGGCTGGCCAAAGTGCTTGTAGAAGAGCCAGCCGGCGACGTTGCGGTGGCGAGGATGCGTGAGACGGTTGCCTCCCGGTTTAAACCTGCTTGAGTCAGGTGCCCACGTTCCAGGCCGCTCGGAACCACACCGAGGGGATAGCTTGCGGGAACGAAGTCAGGCATCGATCGGTAGTGAATTTGCAGTCCGGCCGCCTGCCCAGGCTCCCATGATGAAGCATGGGCCCCCTCGACGTCGTCACAGTTCGGGAAGTCCGTGCCAACCGCCGTTTCGAAGCTTTTCGCGAGGTTCGTCAGATTCTGGACCGCGGGCAGGATGCCCGCTAGGTCGGGTACATGTGCAGCCATTTATTCATGCCCTCCACGAAGCCATCTGACTTAGGATACGGCAGAGCCAAGCCGCTAGTTACGCTTTTCGGCCGGCCGGTACCTGTCACCAAAGGCGACCAAGGAGCTCTGGAGCAGCGTCATGCTGCCCAGTATGTCCACTGGCCGGGAACGGGTTTCTGCCGGCAGTGGGCTGACCATCCAGGCGGCGAACACGTTATGAGGAATCTTCAGGCTCATCGCCTGGTCAAAGAGGCGCAGCACCGCTTCGTGGAAGAGCCCATCTTTGAGCTGGAAGCCCGGGCAGAAGGTTCCCTCGCCGATGAATACCCGAACTGCCCGGCGCATGGCCTCCGGGTCGCCGAGGGATTGGAAATGCGTCTCCAGGTCTGCCGCTGTCGGCAGGGTGAATTCTTCGCGGATGCTGTTCCAGATATGCTCCGGGACAGCCGGCCAAAACCGCTCAGTCTTCGCATTCGACGCAGTAGGCATGGCCGTCCTTCTCGCGGGCCTTCTGCGAACGGTGGCGGACCAGGAAGCAGGACCAGCAAGTGAACTCATCATCAGCCTGCGGAATGACCTGGACGACCAGCTCTTCGGCAATGAACTCCCCGCCAGGGGTCAGGCCGTCCAGGGCGTCAGCCTCGTCGAGCTCCTGAACCACGGATTTCGCATCCGGGGCTTTGGCGGACTTCAGGGCCTCCAGGGAGTTTTCCTGGGATTCCTTGACGTCGGTGCGCAGCTCATCGTAATCGGTTGCCACGGAGGTGCATCTCTTCTCTGTTGAGGGGGTATTACCGATCCTGCAACGTACAGGACATGGGAAGAATTCCCTGAAAGTGCAGTGCTGCATGGGCACACAATCAGAACCCCAGGGAACATGGGCGTTGCCGAGAGTCAGTCGGCCACTTGGGGTTTCAATATCAGGAAGTGACACCTAGTCTGGGACAGAGCCGATGGCCGAGACATTTGCGGACCCAACCACCGGTTCGTTCGTCTTATAACTCTGGTCTTTGGGGGAACCTTGAGTGATCCGGAATACCCGCAGCAGCAACAGCCGCGCGTCTTCGATACTTCGTTCAATTACATGACCGACACCCCTCCAGGGACTGACCCGGACAGTGGCAGTCCGAATCTCCGGGCGGACCACGAGCTGCTGTGGACCAAGGAGCTGCGACCCGGCGTCGTCTTCGAACCGACCGCGCCGCCGAAGCGTGGGGACGGCTACCTCATCTTCACTGACCCCTCCGAGGCGAGGCATTGGTACGGCAGTGATGCCATCACGCACTCCTACACCGACCGGGCACGTACGAGGTCTCTGGCGAACGCCATCGCCTCGCTGAACGAAGACGAGCGGTCCCGCTACCTGAATCCGCCGTATACCATCGGCAGCGCGATGATCTGGCCCGTCAGGAAGAAGGACCGACCCACGATGAACCAGGCCCGGGGGTTCAGGTCGCTCATCGCCGACCGGATGGATCTGACCCTGGAGTGCATCCGGCGTCATTACGCAGGAGAGCCGGAGAGCCCTCTGGCCGATGTCATCAACGCGTACGCGGACTTCTTTGCGCTCTTCGACGGGTTCAAGGAGTTTGTGGAGTTCTTCCACTTTCAAGACCTCGTGACACCCGACTACGAAGAGGTTCGGTTCTACCTGCCCTTCGACAACTTCAAGCGTTCCGGGATGCCGGCCACAAAAGACGAGTACGTAACGTACCGGGAGGCCACGCTGGAGTTCATCTCGGCACGGAGCCGTCGGATGGCCGCCTGGGTCATGGAGAACCACCCCGGAATTGAGGTTCGCCATACAGACTGACTACCCAGCGACGTCGCAGGGTCAGTCAGGGTCATAGTCCGCGCATTGGAGCCATAGGGGGATTCATGGAACTACCAGCCATCCTGAAAGAAGATAACGTCGAAGCCGCAGCCGAACTGCTCCGGCGCTACTACCTTGAACCGTCCACAAAGACGGGGTTGCTCAGTACCGGCAGTTACTTTGATGAATGGGCGAACCGCGGCGACAACCCGAAGGTGAGGGACAGGATCACCGACAGCGACGCCGTCGCCGTGTCCATGCTCAGCGTCAAAGTGCCGGCCCAGGCCATCATCGGACTGCAGGAGGAGCTGTTGGCGGGGAAAATACGAGATCTCCTGGCTGATATACCCACCGACGTGAAGATGAGCGACCTCACGGTCGCCGAAGCAGAAGCCACTCTCGGGGAGGGCAGCCCCCCATGGCTGCTCTGGCAGGAGCTGAGACGCACACCCAAAACGCGCTGGGATGTCGGGGCCACCACAGCCAGCAAGATCATGGCGAGGAAGCGACCGCATCTCATCCCCATCTGGGACAAAGTAATTGGGGCAGTCGTGGGCAAAGACACCTCTGAAGGCCAATGGCTGAATTGGCACAACCTCTTCATGGAAGACCCCGACCTTGCTGGACGATTGGGGCGCATTCACAAGCTTTCTACGGTCCAGACACCCATTTCCGAACTGCGCATCATCGACGCCATCCTGTGGCGCTACGGCAAGGACCATGGCATCAAGGGCGGGCGAGCCGGCAAACTCGGAATCGCCGGCTGAAGCACAGCGAAGCCACGACAAACTTGGTCGAATCTCGCAACCGTCCGCGCCAGCTTCGCAGCCGGCCGATGTCGTCCGATGAAGGAGTAACTACGAGTTCGGAGCTTCGTATGAGTACGAGCCCCCGACGCGACCGGACAATGCAGTCAGCTCTGCCTCGGTTTCCCTGAACCGGATCACTTGAGGGCCCAATGTGTTGACCCCCTCCGGTCCCTTCACCACGAGGGTTCGCGCTATGGTCCTGCCCAGTTGATCCAGTTCCTGGTTGAGTCGCCGCAATTCTGCCTGCTCGAATTTGGAGCGCTTCATCACTTCAGGGTCCCTGTCGCATTGCGTGCAGCGTCCCCTCGGGCCCACATCAGCCATCATGGTCACATAGATGCCTCTTTGGCCGGATCGCCACTGACCATCCATGATCGAGCACCACTGAGTGTGGAACAGTTTCCCGGTTCGTGTGACGTACACCTGTCCGTAACCTGCCACAGGTGACCCGTCGTCACGGTGGCTTTGCGCCTCAACGCGAACGAGCGGCCGTTCCTTTGCCCGGTGCTCAGCTTTCGCTTCTTCTTTGAGTCGCAGCCTCTCTGCCCGCTTCTCCGCACGCTCCAATTTGGAGCGCTTCTTCTCTTCAGGGTCCTGGTCGCATTGCGGGCAACGTCCCCGCAGGCCCACATCCGCAAGCATGGTCAAGTAGATGCCTCCATTGGTGGCGCGCCAGTGGCCGTCCATGATCCCACACCATTGAGTGTGGAACAGCTTGCCCGACCGGGTCACATACGCCTGACCTTCACCTGCGATGGGCGACCCGTCGTCACGGTGGCTTTGCGGCTCAACGCGGACGAGCGGACGTTTCTTTTGCGCCCCGTGGTCGGCTTTCACTTCTTCGTGTGTGGTGCTCACAACCCGTTCCTTCTCCCAAGACCTCTGCCATATCCTTCCATGATGGGGAGGCCCGCCTCCACCATGCCATCGAAGGGTTGACGGGCAAGCCCGCCGAGTCCAGTACCTGCGGATCAGCACGAACGCGGTGAACGCACTCGACGACACACAATTCCTCGCTGATACCGTGGAAAGAGGGCAAATAGTCTCCTTTTGAAGACGTGTGTGAGTCGGGGGAAGCATGACGGAGTGGAAGCCGGGTTGGTGGGCACGCGCGTTCAGAGGTGCCGGGTCATGGGTGCTGTCGATCCGTGAGGGCCGCCTGCGCGTCTGCGGAATCCCCCGGGAGGTGGACGCTGATGTCATCGACGTCCTCGGACTCGCAGTCGATGAAGGCTCAGGGCAGCTCATCGTCACTCTCGTCCACGGGACGGAGACGGTGCTCAATGGGCTGTCTCGTCGCGCGGTGCGTGAGGTTGCCGCTTCGTACCACTCCGAGCTCGATGAGCGACGGCATCTCGCCGCCCTGCTCTCAAAGGCTGAGGAGCAGGGCGAGGCGGCCAGCCTGTGGTGGTCCCGGGTCCGGGATGTGATGGACCGACTACGGTGGGCGGACCAGGACACGATCGCCGCGCTCGCGGACTCCCGTCCGGACGTCGCTGTGTGGCTGGCTGCCGACAGCGATCCGAGGCTCTCCGGGCTTCCCAAGGGCAAACGTGAGGACCAGCGTGCCGCAGTCGACGCCTGCTGCACCACTGACTTGTCAAGGTGGGCTGCCCAGCGCAACGAGGCGTTCCTGGAGTGGGAGAAAAACGACCTTGCCGACTTCTTCCGCAAGGTCGAGAAGTCGCCGTTGACGGAAGAGCAGACGAGGGCGACGGTCTGCTTCGACAACCGGGTGCGTGTTATCGCGGCCGCGGGCTCCGGGAAGACGTCGACGATGGTAGCCCGCGCCGGGTATGCGATCCGGCGTGGCATCGCCCAGCCGACGGAGATCCTTGCCCTCGCATTCAACAAGAAGGCAGCCGGTGAGCTCTCGGAGCGGCTTGTCTCTCGCCTCGGCGATGACGGTGCGTCGGTAGCGTCGAGCACTTTTCACGCCTTCGGACTGCGAGTCGTCGGTGAAGCCACCGGTCGAAAACCTTCAGTCCCCGATGACATCACCAATGGCAACGGGATCGGGCGGCTCGCGGCGATCGTTGATGGGCTCCGTGACCGGGACCCGGCCTTCCGGCGTGACTGGGACCTTTTCCGGCTCGTGTTCGGCAGGCAACTGCCGGACCTCGGGGACGAAGACGAGCCTGAGACGTGGGACAGGAACAAAGGTATTAACGGCTTCGGCACTCTCGCAGGGGAGGTCGTCAAGAGCCAGGAAGAGGTGATGATCGCAAACTGGCTCTTCCTGAACGGCGTCCGATATGAATACGAGCGACCCTACGCGCACGACGTTGCGGACGCGCACCACCGTCAGTATCAGCCGGACTTCTACTATCCGGACATCGACGTCTGGCATGAGCACTGGGCGCTCGGTTCAGACGGCAACCCGCCGCCAAATTTTGACGGGTATGCCGAGAGTGTGGCGTGGCGGCGTCAGACCCACACTCGATACAGCACAAGACTTATCGAGACAACCTCGGCAACCATCCGGGACGGGTCCGGGTTCGAGCACCTCGAACAGGAGCTCCGCCGACACGGAATCCAACTCGAGGAAGACCCCTACCGGGAGGCGGTAGGGGAGCCTCCGATCACCGAACCAGCCATGATGACGCTGATGCGGTCGTTCATGGCCCACGCGAAGGGCAACCGCCTCACCCCTGACGTGCTGACGCAGCGGGCCAGCCGAACCTTGCGGGCCAGGCTCTTCACACGCCTGTACGGCGTCATCCTCGCCGAATGGGACCGTCAGCTCCGAGCCGCGGGCCAGATCGATTTCGAGGACATGCTGAATCTCGCAACCGATCACGTCGAGTCGGGCCGTTGGATGAGCCCTTACCGGCTCGTCATGGTCGACGAGATGCAGGACACCAGCTCTGCCCGTGCGGCGCTGGTGAGGGCGCTGATGAAGACTCCTGGAAACTACCTTTACGCGGTCGGTGATGACTGGCAGTCGATCAACAGGTTCGCGGGCTCAGACCTCAGTGTGATGACCCGCTTCGATAATTGGTTCGGGACAGCGTCCACCATCTGGCTGGACCGCACCTTCCGGTCCCCGCAGTCCCTGTGCGATGTCGCGGGTGGATTCGTGATGAAAAACCCCAATCAAATCTCCAAGAACGTCCGATCTTCAGCGCCGGAGGCTGACGAGACCGTATGCGCCGTCAGTGTACGGGAGCGCAGCCACTACGGATCGGCCGTTCGGCAGCACCTGACAACCCTTGACTCAGAGCTCACTGAGCCAGCCACTGTGCTGCTGCTCGGCCGGTACTCCCGGTCCAAGGACGATGTCACCTCGGCGCTGGAAGCCAGATACGCCAACCTGACCATCGAGTTCAACACCGTGCACGCCTCGAAAGGAAAGGAGGCAGACTACGTCGTTGTGCTCGGCCTTGAGAGGAACGGATTCCCCAGCATTGTCGAGGATGATGCTCTCCTGCAACTGGCCATGGCCGCCCCCGACTCCTACCCACACGCAGAAGAACGACGCCTGTTCTATGTCGCACTGACCCGTGCCAAGCGCTCAGCGCTCTTGGTGACGCGCGCCGGTAGGGAATCAGCGTTCCTCCTCGAGTTGGTCGGAGATCGTGTCGTCAAGATCCGATCCGCGACAGGCGACGACATCACCCCCGTGGTCTGCCCGAAATGCAAGAAACACACGATGAGGGAACGCAAAGGGCGCTACGGCCGGTTCTTCGGCTGCACCGGGTACCCGACCTGCAAAGGAACGATGAAACTCGCTGATAGTTAGGAACAAGGATGCCTTCCATGTTCCGAGGCGCACGTTCTACGCTTCGCGATATTTTGGCGGCTGACGAGTCCGACCCACGTGGTCGGCCAAGCCGAGCCTTGCGGAATGCAGCACTTGCAGAGGCCATCATCACACCGATACACAGACCACGAGGGTCACCACCCTTAAAAATGTATGCTTTACGGGTGCGAGCCGTTGCCTATATCCGCAGATCCAAAGATCCCACCGAGGGCAACGCGTCGCTCGTCGACCAGCGTGCCTGGATTATGGCGGAAAGCCGGAAGCACCACCACACGGTCGCCAAGCACGACATCTTCGAAGAAGTCGTCAGTGCCTACCGCGACCGGCACCGCCCAGAGCGCGACCGCCTCGAAGGGGTCCTCGCCGAAGGCGACGTCAAGGCGCTCTACGTCCGGGACCTTGACCGGCTGGCACGTCGGTTGATGGACACCGCCCGCATCGTCGACACCTGCAACCGCCACAACGTCACGATCTACACCCATGACCGCGTGTTCGCCCCTCGATCGCCCGACACCATCCTGCTGATCTCCGTCCTCGGCGGCCTGGCGGAGACCGAGGCGGCGACCACGAGCAAGCGGCTGAAGCGCACCGCCGAGAACATCCGCCAGAAGGGCGGCTGGAACGGCCCTGCGCCGTACGGCTGGATGCGGCCCGAGCAGCGCAACGCCGACGGCGTGAAGACGCTGAAGCTGCACCCGGAGGAGAGCAAGACCGTCCGCCGAATCGTCGAATGGCGGCTCGACGGACTCTCCGTCGCCGAGATCGTCCGGGAGCTCAACCAGAAGGGTCTGACCAACCGCGAGGGCCGGCCGTTCCAATACCGCGCCGTCGCCTCGCTACTGCGCCATCCGCTCCTGGCCGGATACAACTCGCTCACGGCCAAGGCCGATGGACGCGGCGGCGGCCCAGGTCCGGACTTCCGCGACACGCGCAAGATCGTCATCGACAAGGATGGGCGTCCGGTCAAGAGTCATGAGGCGGTCTGCACGGAGGCCGAGTGGGAAACCCTGCGCCTGCTGATGAAGCCCCAACCGCTCAAGCGGACCCGGGCCCGCGCCGGAGGCCTTCCCCTGGTCGGCCTCGTCTACTGCGCCGGCTGCGGCACCAAGATGACCAGCAACAGGTCGATGGGTGAGTCGGGATCGTACGTGTGCAACGGACGGATGCGCGGCGCTGACTGCCCCGGCGTTGCAATCAACAGGGAAGCCCTGGAGCGCTTCATCCGCGACGTCGTCGCCGGATCGCTCGACAGCCCCGAGGTGATGGAGCTGCAGGCCGAGAGGCTGAACCAGGCCGCGGAAGGGAGCGCGAGCTCGGAGTTGTCCGAGCTCCACGAACAGGCTGATGCCCTGGGGGACTCCATCCTGATCCTGCGGGCCCAGATCAACACCGCGCCGGCCAGCGCGATGTCGGCACTGCTGAACCGCATCGGTGAGGAGGAGGCCCTCAAGGGCCAGATCGAGATGCGGATCTCGGAGAAGACCGAGGGGCGACCGAGGGCGATCCCCGACATCAGCGGGGCCGAGTTCCTCGAGCTCTCCGAGACGGAGCAGAAGTCGATCATCAGGGCCTTCCTCCGCAAGGTCGTGGTCTACGCCGACGACGGAAAGCGCGGGTCGGTCAAGGGGATGTTCGGCTCCCAGGGCACGAACCTGAGCCGGATCGGCTTCTGGTATCTCGGCGAAGCTGACGACCAGGAGCCGCGCCGCGGGGGCGGGTACTCGCTCATGCCCTCGAACGGCAGCTACCAGTGCCCCAAGTGCGAAGAACCCCGGACGTTCCGCTACCGGAACAACCTGCGCCACCACATGAACTACGCGCACCCGCAGCCAGTGCCGTGTCCTGAGTGCGGCCAGGAATTCCCTTTGCCCGGGCTGCCCAGCCACCGCCGCAACAAGCACGGGGTCAAGGGCTCACGCCAGTCGTGGAGCTGACTCTCGGGGACTAGGCGGCCCGACGGCGACCCAAGTGCGCAGGCTTGGCAGCCTCAGCTGCCTCCGCCCGCCGGATGGCCACCGAGGCCGCCACGGCGGCTCCGGCCTTGATGGCCTCCACCGGGATCGGGCGGACGGCGATCGCGGCTGCAGCTGCCGCCGAGATCTGCACTGGCCTGCGCGGGGAGGCAGATGCAGACGAAGCCACACCGCGTTCAGCGGTGGTGACCTGTCCTGTCATGACTGCCTGCCTCAGATAGCTGTGCTTTGAATGCCTATCGGCACTCTATCAACTAATGAGTCAGAGGATCAATCGAATGGAATCTGATACGAGTCGAATCGTCACACTCGGGGATGAGTCGACGAGATGGAGCGGGCTCAGGCCGCGGCAGCCCCGGTGTCGCTGATCCCGGCCAGCAGCCACTGCTCGGACAAAGGGTCGCGGCGCAGCTCGAAGGTTCGCAGCGCCGAAGTGGACGTCAACCGGACCTGAACCTGCCAGTGTTCGACGCTGATCAGGTCGCCGCTGCCCACCGGTGCCCGCTTGGCGGTGTTCCACCAGTCGGCACGGGTGAACCAGTGCACAGGTTCCGCGGCCACGGCCCAGATCCTGCCGTCATGCCTGACGGCCAGGGGAACCCCCTTCGCCGTGAAGCGGACCTCCACTGGAGCGTCCAGAGGTTTGCTATTTGATGCTGTTGCTGCCACGGGTCCGCTCTCCAAGATTCCTGTTAATCATTTCTTCCCGGCGGGTAACCGCCGAACTCCACACCCAGGTCCGGTACGTCACCGGCCCGTCCTTCCATGTCACTTCGACCGCTTTCGCTGTCCAGGCGAAGACCTCGCCGTCCACCAGTTCTGCGCAGTTCGGGAACCGGATCCATGCCTTGACGGGGATTCCGGGATACCCGTTCTTGGCCGGGAAATGTTCGAAGTCGAGCTCCTCCACGGTCAGCCCGATCGGGCCGGCCCGCCGCGCATACTGCGCTTGCAGTGCAGCGGCGAACTCTTCGGAGGACATAACACAACCTTAGAACACATATTCGAATAGGCGACCCACAAAGATGGCGGCTACGGCCGGCCGCCTCTCTCCCGGGAATCACCTTTGGTCCTGTTTTTCGATCCCCTGGGCACCAAGCTATAAAAGGGCTCCGACAACGTCCGGAACGGACTGATCCTGGTCCGCTGCCGGTTCGGCACAAAGCGGCGCAGTGTCCGACAATGGGGACATGCCAGCTGCTTCTGCCCCCTGCACCGTCCACCACCTCTACTCCACACCCGGTCACCTCCTCCCCGCGTGCGGTGTAACCCCCGGCCCCGACGGGTCCGAGTGGCACACCGGACACGACGCCGGGGTCCTGCAGGCGTTCTCCGCGCAGGGATCCGCGTGCTGCTCTCTGTGTCTGGAGTTGTCCCTGTCATCTCCTGACTGACATGTGCAAGGTGGTACAGGTGGTACGTGGTCTGCCATACTGGTAGAGAAAACAGGTATACGAGTGGAAATCCTGCTCAGCCCCGGCTGAGCAGATCGTCCGTCCAGGCGGGCGTGGATAGTCCAGCTTCGGCTCCCGGGCATGGCCTGGGAACGGGGGCTCGGGGAAACAGTTCTGAACTGTGGAGCCGAGACGCTGGACCTTCCGAACACTCATTGCCTGGACACAGAGCCAGGACGACAGGACCGACCAGAAGGACGAGAAGACCATGGACATCACCAGGACCGCACACGTGACGCGGACGAAGCTGGCCGCGACCGCTGCAGCCCTGGCATGCGCCGCGCTCGTGCTCAGCGGCTGCAGCAGCTCCGGCGGGGACGGGCGGTACTTCGCCACCTCGGAAGGACAGAACGGCGACATCGTCGTCGTGGACGGTGACCAGATCACCTACTTCGACACCGCCAGCCGCCAGGACCTCGCCTGCCACTCCATCAACTCCGTCCTCGACGACCCGAAGGCGGCCGCGGCGAAGGGCGAGCTCAAGGACGCCTACACCGTCCGCGGCACCGGCAAGATCAACGAGTCCAAGTCCTCCGTGGACTGGACCGAGGCTGGCCGCAGCACCACCGAGACCGGCTCGATCAGCTTCGGCAAGGACAAGTCGACCATGGAGTTCGTCTTCTCCAACGGCGTCAACGACGTCGTGCTCGTGCCAGTCGACAGCGAGCAGGGCAAGGCCGTCAAGACCAAGTACTGCGGCTGAGGAGGCTGACCCCTTGACTGCCCCGATCGACCTGCAGCACCGGAGCCCCGTGGACCACGCGTCCGCGGGGCTCTGCCTTTTCTCTCCCGGGATGCGCCCGCGCGCCAGACAGGATGCAGGAGGTCGGGCATGACGCTCATCGGACCGATCAGGTACTACAAGGGGCGGGTGGCGTACCCCAGCGACGAGCAGCTGCGCACGGCAAGAGCCACCTGGGATTTCGACGACATCCGCCGGCCGACGGACGATGTGGACTGCACGCACATCCAGCTGATCGAAGTCTCCGGCCGCAACGCGGGGGAGCGGCGGCAGCTCGAGGAGGAGAAACTCACACGCTTCTTCGACTACATCGGCACCCGGGCCGGCTTCCGGGTGCTCACCCACCAGAAGAAGCCGGACTCGGCCACTTCGGCCTTCGTTTCGCACGAGATCGTCTACGTCATCGAGTCCCGGCCGACCAGGGGGTACGCCAAGCTCACCCTGCGCTCGGAGCTGCCGCGCAGCGGGACCGCCGGTGCCGTCTCGGACATCTTCAGCGCCGAGGGAATCGACCGCATCTCGCGGATCTTCGACAAGGGCCCCCGGAGGGATTGAGGCCGGTGCTGCAGTACGACTGCCGCCCGACGGGAAAGGAAGACCCCGTGGACATCACGTCCACGGGGTCTTCTTGTGTCTGACTGGCTGGCAGTCCCGTATGAGCCCTACAGCCGTCCGCCCTTCAGGCGCAGCGCCCGGTACTCCTCGATCGTCTCCGGCGGCCGTCCGTACTTTGGCGCATGTGTCTCGACGAAATCGATCTCGGCCCAGGTGTCCCGGTGCCGGACCCGCGACCTGGCCAGCACGGCAAGCGCGGTTACTGAAACGACCACGTTGGCCAGCCACCACAAGATGGCGATGAGGACCGCAGCCTGGACCAGTCTCCGTTCAGAGGAGCCCGTCTGTGCTGCCAGGGCCGCCAGGGCCGTTGAACTACCCAAAGCCATGCACCCGAGCAGGAGCCCGGCCACCCAACCCTCCGTCGGCACCCGCCGGCGCGCCAGATCAGCGGGGCTGTCGCGATGGCGGACCAGCCGCAGCGCCTCGCGCAGGAAGAACACAGCAGCCAACGCGGCCAGGCAGTTCACCGCCAGCTCGCGCGCTCCCTCGAGCCACCAGCGCCCCGAGTGCCACCAGCCCAGCGGAAACTCGTCGCGCGCCTTGCCTCGCAGATTCATCCGTTCCATCCTTTCCCCCGTGGCAGGCAAAGGGCGGCGCACCCCTTGTCGGAGTGCGCCGCCCTCATCACCAACGATCAGTTCTTCGGGTCCTCAGCCGGCTTCCTCCGCGACACGGGACCGTCCGTGCGCTTCGGAGCCGGATCCGCCGTCCGCCGCGGCTGGGCCGGAGCCGGCTGCGACGGCTTCGGGGCCGGGGCCTTCGGAGCCTGAGCCGCCGGTGCCGATCGACGTCCGCTGCGTGGAGTCGGCTGGACACCCTGGCTGCCCTGAGTGCCTCCGGTAACCCGGCCACCGACACGGGGCTGGGTAGAAGCAGGAGCAGGAGCCGGGGCCTGCAGACGCTGACCGGACTGGCCCTGCGCCTGCGCCGGAGCGCCGGTGCGGGGCTGGATCGGAGCCTGCGGGCTGCGGCGCTGACTGCCGTTGGCCTGCGGGATACCGGGTCCCGCCTGCACAGCACGGGAGCCGGAACCCGCGTTGGCCTGCGGCTGCTGGCCTTCGGCGGCCCGCGTCGCCCGGGTGCCCGGAATCCCCGGGACCGCTGCGATGACGGGGTTCACCTGCGCGGGCCCGCCGGTACCAGCGGTGAAGCGCGGGCCCTGGCCCGAGGAGGCCGGAGCCGCCTGCTGTCCGGTGCCGAACTGCGTCGGTGCCGACTGGCCGGCGTCCGCCTTGCGGCCACCGCTGGTGTGCGCACCGCTATCGGTGCCGCCCGTGAGCCCGTCGCGCTTCTGGCCCTGACCCTGGCCATGGCCCTGCTGCCCGGTACCAGGAGCACCCTGCGCGCCGCCGAGCCCGAAGCTCGTCTGGCCGCCGGTGGCCTGGCCGCCCCGCGAGGAGGGACCCTGGCCGGTGCTGTAGCCGAGGTTCGACAGGCCGCCCTTGCCGCTCAAGGTCTGAGCAGTCTCCTTGTCGGAGCGGGAGCTCCCCGCCTTGCCGCCCGTGAGCTGCAGAGGACCGCCCTTGTCGCCCGGACCCTCGGGACCACCAGCGGACGGGCCGCGGCCGCCGCTGTCACCACCACCGCCGGGAACCGGACCGGGACCGGCGGGGCCGGCTTCCGGACCGTCGTTCGGACCGGCGGCCAGGGCCAGTGCGCCCTTCCCGGCAGCAAGCGACTTCTGCTCACCGTTCAGGCCGCCGGCGTTGGTCGACGAGCCCTTGCCGCCACCGGGGGTGCCGCCGGGCTTCGTGGCCCCGCTGCCGCCGAGTTTGCCGCCGACGCCGGAGGCGAGCTTGTTACCCATGGCCATGCCCGCTCCGGCCCCGGCTCCCGCAGCCAGCGCGGGGAGCATGCTGCTCTTGTCCGGCTTCGGTGCGGTGTTGGTCTCGAGGAACTTGTCCACCAGCTTGGTGAACACCTCGTCCATCGCCTGCAGCACGACCTTGCGCACCCGCAGGAGCGCCAAGGTGATGCCGATGATCAGCAGCGAGGAGATCAGGGTCAGGATGACCACGATGATCCCGCCGAGCATGCCTGAGCCCCACAGGCCGTCCTGGGACATCCAGGCCGACACCGGTCCGGAGATGATGTCCGGGATGGAGATCAGCAGCTCCGAGACGAACTGGTAGATGAACAGCGTCACCAGCACCTCGAGGATCAGTGCGACGGAGTAGACGATCACCTTGCTGATCGCGGCGATCGCGCCCAGCGTGGCGAACGGCACCGCGGCCACGAGGCTGAAGGTGCGCTTGACCGCGCCCACCAGCATGCCGATGGCGTACCAGAAGCCGAGCAGGACCATGCTGCCCAGGACGACGCCGGCGTTCTGCCAGTACATGAACTTCGCCGGGCCCGTGCCGACCTGGCTGACCGCCATGTGGTCCTCGCGGGTCAGGCCGCTGGTGACGTTGTTCGAGCTGTACATCGTCATCGAGTCGGGGCCGAAGCCGGTGTTCAGGTAGTTGTACGCCGACAGCGCCGACATGTTGCAGGAAACCGGGGCGTTGTCCGCCCAGACCGAGAACCCACAGCCGTGCTTGGTGCCCTGGGTCGAGAAGCTCGTCGTGTTCCCGCCCGGGTTCGAGGAGGTCAGGCCCTTGCCGCCGACCGCCAGCACCGGGTGGTTGGTCGGGATGTAGTCCGACTCGCCGTGCCCGCCGAAGTTGTCGCTGTCACCGTAGGACTTCTTGTCGATGAACCACTCCTTCTTCACGTCGCTGTTGACCGGCAGGTTGGTGATCGCGCTCTTGATGCCCGACTCGAAGTCCGACGCCGATGTAATTTGGCCCGAGATGTAGCTGTTGAGCATGCCGAAGGTCTCGCCCACGGCGTTGAAGTCACCCGCCGGGCTGCCCTCCATGCCGACCAGGCTGTTCTTCCAGGCCGTCTCGGCATTGGTCGCACCGGGGCCCACGCTGATGTCGCGGAAGGTCGAACCGTGCGCCTGCTTGTTGATCGCCAGTGCCGTCGTGCGCACCGACATCATCGCGTTGTTGCTGGCCTGGCCGTTGTCCCAGGCGATAACGGCCTCATCAGGAACGCCGAGGCGGTCGTTCATCATCCAGGCCTCGAAGTCCACGTACGTGGAGAGCACCACGCGGGTCGGGCCGGCGTGCTGGCCCAGCAGCGAGTCATCGAACTTGTCCAGGACGCCGGTGTACATCGAACCCATCAGCGGAAGGCCCACGCCAATGAAGACGACGCGCACGACGAGCTTCTTGATCGCCGAGCCGCGGTCCATCTTCTTGAACAGCACCAGGCCAATAATCAGGAACCCGATGAAGAGCGGGACCAGCGCCTCCCAGGCGATGGACTGCAGCAGGCCGTACCAGCTTGCGATCCAGTGCTGCAGGCCCGCGAGGGCACCGCCGCCGGCCTGGCCACCGGTCATCCCGTCGGCGAGGTCCTGCTGGTGCGCGCTGTTCGTATTGCCGCCGGAGTCCGCGACGCCGGCGACCGCCTGGTAGAACCACATGAACGGGTTCAGCACCTTCAACAGCTGGATGATGAGATAGAACAGCGTGCCCACGGCCAGCGCCATCGCGTAGAGCAGCCAGATCGCGCCGCCGCCGATGAGCGACAGGATCTGTCCACCGATGCCCGAGGACATCGTGTCCAGGCCGAGGTCGGCGTTGGCCGCGCCGAAGTGGGCGTAGTCCACCATGCCGGAGTAGACGTTCTTTCCGCTGCCGCTGGCTGTCGCATTCAGCGTGTCGTACCCGATGGTCTGCGTGGAGCCCGTCGCCTCGGCGAAGAGCCAACCGACTACGTTGAAGAGGCTGAATTCGGAGTCGGCGTAGCCGAGCATGTCGCCGCCCGTCGCCGGGTCGGCGGTGATCGCCCGCCAGTCCTCGTTCATCCGATCCTCGGGCTTGTCCTTGCCTTCGGGAGAGTTCTCCTGACTGAAGTACGTCGAGGCATTCGACGCCAGCTGGTACAGCGAGTAATTGTCGCGGTCCTCGTCGTCGGCAGCGTGCGCCGATGGCGCGAACACCGTCATCAGCAGCGGCACAACCAGTGCCACGAGCAGCGACAGAGCCAGGACGCGCACCAGCCCGCCCCGGGCAGTCGCCGCGGCCCGGGCCCGCGCCGCGAGCGTGATGGTCCCGTTCATCTTTCCCTTCCTGTCTGTCGTGTCCGTGATGGCCGTCATGACTTACCCAGCTTCCACGGGGCCGTCCCGGCCTTCTTCATGGCCTTCCTGCGGTCGGCCCGCCCCACATGGTCCTCGGAGCGGTCCTCCTCGGACTCGACGCTCTGGCGGGCACTGGTGAGCTTCGCGCCGGGTGCCGGCTCGTCCTTCATCAGCTGGTCCATCCGGGCCGCCTCGTCGGCCTTGGCGGCCTCCAGACGAACCTGCCTGCGCTGGGCCTCGCGGAAGGGGTTGATCCCCAGCGCGAGGTCGAGGTGGAAGACCACGTTCGACACGTCCCGGCGCAGGTAGGTAAGGTTCTCGCCCTTGGTCGTGATGAGCTGGGCGAGGTCCGGCGGGATCTGCTGGTGCAGCTGCTTCTGGTACTCCGCCACCGTGCGGTCGCGCATCGGCCCGAAGAGCGTGTAGTCCGCGGCGTCGAACTTGTTGAAGTCCGAGTCCGCGAGCATCTTGTCCACGTCGTTGTAGCTGTAGACCACGCGGCCGCCGCGCTCGTGCATGTGGTCGAACTGGTCGTGCAGGTACTTCTTGACGCGGTCGTCAATCTGCTCGGTGCCGTGGATCACCACGGTGTCCCCGAGCCCGAGCTTGCCGACGGCGAAGCCGACGATGTTGACCAGCTGGGCCATGGCCACGCCCTTGCCGCGACGCATCAGCCGCGAGAAGTCGTAGACCACGCGCCGGGCATCCCGGACCCCGTCCACGGCCGATGCCGTGTGGTTGTTGAACAGGTCGCCATTCGTGCTGAGCATCGTGTTCGCGATGCCGCGCAGCACGTTGTACGCGCGCAGCTGGTCGGGGTCGGTCTTGCTTGAGTTCAGCAGGGCCTTGTGCGCGGTGTCGAGGTACGAGACGAACATCTGCAGCCGCGGCACCTGCTGGTGCGGGATGTTGACCACGCGCAGGCGGTGCCGCTGGTCCTTGGCGTTGTGCCGCCACATGCCCTGCTCGACGTAGAAGTCGGTCGCCGTGTCCTCCAGCGCGGAGCGGATGATCGAGCCGATTGCCCCGTCCGTGGTCTCGTAGAGCTGCTCAAACATCAGCTTGAGCTTCTCCATCTGCGCGGCGAAGACCGTCAGTTCGTCGTCCTCGTCGCCGAACAGCTCGAAGGGGTTGACGTCACCGCGGTTCAGGTCCACGCGCGAGGTCAGCCGCTCGAAGTTCGGGCCGAGCTTGTCCAGGTCCGCCCCGTCCAGCACGAGGTGGACCACCGAGCCGTTGCCGAGCATGCAGGCCTGCGAGATCTTCGAGCACCACATGTTCGACACACGCTGGCGGTCCAGGTACTCGCTCAGGGTCGCGTCTGCCACGACAACGTGGTGCTCGTACCGGTTCACGTCCATGAGTACGGCCGAGTTGTTGACGTCGCCGACCATGTAGCCGACGTACTCGCCGCCCCGGTCGTTCAGGCCGTTAGTCACCAGCGAGTACGAACCCGCGAGCTCGGTCGAGGTGAAGTGGAAGCCCTTGCCGCGCTTCTTCTCGTTGTTCTTGAACAGGCCCGAGAGTTCCTGGCGCTGCTCGCCGGCGTACGCCGCAGCCTTCAGCGTGCCGAAGCGGTCGATGTACAGCCGCGTGACGCGGTCGACCGAGTCGTCCAGCGTCTCCAGGTCCGGAGCCTTGAGAAACAGGCGGTTGTGCACCGACAGGTAGCTCGCGCCGTCCTGGATCTCGCCGATGGTGACCTCAAGGTCGGAGGAGATCTTGGCGGCCTTGCGCTTGGAAGAGGTCGTGCCGGTCTCCTCCTGCTCGTTCGCGTCAAGGCGGTCGAGCTTCTCCGACTGCTTGGTGAACGAATCCACCCACTTCTCGTCCATCCGGCGCACCTGCTCCAGGACGACCGCGGTGACGCGCTCGTCGAGCCCGTCCGGGATCCGGTCGATGCCCCAGAACGCGGCGAAGTTGTCGTGCGCGGCGTCGTCGTGGAAGAACGCGAGCACGCACGCCACGGAACCGTCGACCTCGAAGTAGTCGGAGCGGAAGACGTACTTCTCCCGAGGCTTGAGCGCCAGCAGGTGCGGATACGAGTCGAACCGCCCCTCCAGCTTCTTCATCTCCTGGCGGCGCTGCCACCAGTTCTTGTTCGGCTCGGCCACCTCGGCCGGCTCAGCGGCGACCGCCGGCGCGGTCACCTCGGACGGCTCCGCCGTCCCGCCCGTGGCGGGATCGCCGTCGAGAGCGGCCTCCAGTTCATCCACGCCCGGCACGGCCGTCGCGTCCCCGCCCCGGGGCTTCTTCCCCGGAATGCCCAGCTGCGCGCGGGCCTTCGTCATCAGCGCCATGTCACCCTTCGTCCTTCCTTTGTTCGTCCAGCTCGGCCCGGTCAGTTCAGTGAGGCCTTGAGAGAGTGCAGGTCGTCCTCGATGCCCTGGTAGAAGACCCGCAGCATGGGCTCGGTCTCCTCGCGGTCGAGGACCGTAGCCTCCTTGATCATCAGCGCGGACCCCTCGACCTCGGACTGCAGCACCATGTGCGCCCGGCGCAGAGCGTCAGCGCTCTTGCCCTTGAGCAGCAGGTACTGGTGGATCGAGGTGAACTTGCCACCGACGTGCTGCGTGAGGATGTCATACTGCTCGTTCTGCAGCTCGATCAGGTCAGGGTCGCGGACCGCGAGGGCGTGGTTGCGGTGCTCGAGCGAGGCCACCTGGTGGTAGATCCGCTGCGGCTCCTTCGTGGTGACGAAGGCCCACTCGCAGTTCGTGTCGATCTTGCGCCAGAAGGCGTCGACCCGGTCCAGGATGCCGATGCGGTCCTCGTCGAAGAGCAGGTACGACGCTGAACCGACGACCAAGTAGACCTGCCCCTCACCGCCGTCGGAGAAGTGGATCCGGCCGTCCTCCTCGATGCCGTCGATACCGACGATCGAGTGGAAGTCGCTCGGGTCCGAGCTGCGGCGGGTGAAGACGTTGCGTGCCCGGGACGGGGCGTATGCCAGCAGGGCGGGCACGTTCATCGCCCGCAGCTCCTTGGTCTTGGTCATGCCGCCGAAGTAGACGATCAGTGCCAGGCCCCAGATGACGAAGAGCGTGATGAACACCGGACCCGAGCTCGCCACGAAGGTCTGCGTCACCGCCCACAGCAGCGCCAGCGCGCCCCCGCCGAAGAAGAACAGCTGCTTGATGGGGGAGGGCTTGGCCGCCCAGCCGCCCTTGCTGAGCGTGATCTCGTGGTCGAGGAACGACCTGTTGAGGCTCGTCGGCACCTTGTACGACATCTTCGCCATGAATCTCTCCCTGCTGCCACCACTGATTTGTCTGCGCCTGTCCGAATGCCCTCATAGATGAGGGATACATGACCACTCTACCTTAGATAGACCTATCGAATCGAGCGCGACTGACGCAAGAATGGCACCGCCCAGCGACTCGGACGTGCGATCCGATGCCGTCGGGCGGTACCGTGGCGTGCTGATTTAAGTGGACGGGCAGTCTATCGGACTGGCATCCGAATAATCATTCAGGAACGAGTCCGCGCAACCTCAGCCGAAGGAGGGGACGAGCTTCTTCTTGCCGCCCTCGTTCCTCCACTGAAGCTCGGCGTCGAACTTCTTTCCCTTGCTCGAGGTGAAGCCCGTACCCTTGATCGTCTTGCCCGCGGCCAGTGCCGCGAGCTGGTCGTCGGTGAAGGCAACCCCGCACCAGCTCTTCGGCGGGGAGTCCAGGGAGGCCTCGAAGTCAGGCACGATCTTCTTACCCTCACCCTTCTTCTCCTCGCGGAAGAAGACCTTGCACTGGAAGCGGTTGCCCTTCTTTGAGACGAAGTCGCTTGACTCGACGCCCTCGCCAACCATGAGGCGGTCGATCTCCTCGGGCGTAAAGGTGTAGTGGCACCAGGACGCCGGCGGCAGCGCGTTGCCGCTGGCGTCGCGCCGGCCGAAGCCGAGCTTCTGGAACCCGACGAAAGTCCGGCCCTTGAAGGTGCCCTCGCCAAGCTCGCCGAAGACCTCATAGGCCTTGCCCGTGGTGCTCTTCGCCGAAAACTCGATCGTCTCCCCGGCCAGCAGCCGGGCGACCTCGTCGTCGGTGAAGCGGTGGCCGCCCCACTCACGCGCGAACACCACATCCTTGCCCGTCTTGGCCCAGGTGCCCTGCGCCCGCTCCTTCCGGGTGACGGCCTCCTCCTTGAGCCCCAGTGCGGAGCGCATCGTCGCGGCGTTCTTCTGCATGGTCGCGATGTCCTCGCGCACCCAGTCGGCCACGACCGCGAGGCGCTCCTCTGCGCTCGGGCCGGTGCCTACGGCAATCTCCTTCATATCGGCATAGACCTTCTCGGTCAGCGCCAGGTCGCCGATCCGGGTGCCCGGAAGCAGCCGCCAGCTCATGTCCCCGGCCTCGGCGAGGGTGAGCTTGCGGCCCTTCTCCAGCAGCAGCGGGTACTTCGTCTTCGTCGAGGTCACCTCGGAGTACGTCGAGGTCCGGGTGGCACCCGTGCCCACGTCGCGCTTCTCCAGCTGCTTCATCAGCCACTTCATGCTCGGGTGCTCGGGGCGCTTGTTCGCACCCTCGAAGACGAAGGGCTCAGCGTTGGTGCCCAGGCCCTTGGCCGACTCGTTCTCGTCGCCCTCGGCGGTGTCGTCGCCGGCGTCCGGATCGAACACCGCCTTCCAGCCCGCCGACATGGGCACGTTGGCGATGCCCACGAAGTCCGGATAGTCCTTGACGTGGCCCTTCTGCTGCTCGTAGACGTAGTCCTCGGCAATCATCGCCAGGTAGTTCTTGCCTAGGGTCTCGTAGATCAGGCGGCCGGCCTTGCCGAAACGCTGCTCGACGTCGTCCAGCGAGGACGGCACCTTCGGGCCGGGACGGTTCGCACCGTGCGCCCCCTGCGGCTTCACGTGGGCCTTGCGCGGCTCGCGGTGCGTCAGATGCTTGCGATCCACCCCGACCACGCCGGCGATCTTGTCCACCAGAGGCGCAAGCTCGTTGAACTGCTCAGGCGTGATCGTTTTGTCCTCGGTGCGCGGGTAGCTGACAACTTGGGACTCATACATTTTCTGGTATGTCGAGAGCGCCAGCTGGGCCTTGATGCCCTTGCCGACCAGGAGGGAGGACAACGCTGCAAGGTCCAGAAGCTTCGGCGGGGCAGTCTGCTTGTTCGCTTTGCCGTCAAGCACCACGGGGGAGGGGCCGTACTGATTCGGTACCTGGTCCTTCTGGTCGAACCGCGGCTCCTCCGGGTTCGTGTACATCACGTCGTTCTCGTCACGGAACCGGTTCTGGAAGAACGGCTTCTTGACGTAGTCGTTATACGCCTTCAGCTGGTCGCCGACGAGCTTGACCATCGCCGACTTCAGCCGGCCCTGGCGCAGCACCATGTCCTGCCCGGACTGGCGGGCCATGTTCGTGGCGATGCGGGTGAACTGCATCGAGAGCAGGTCGAACTGTGAGCGGTAGCGCGCCTTGCGGTACTCGTCGAAGTCCAGGAGTGACGGAATGACCTTGCGCGCGGCGAAGGCCTTCTGCAGCGAGGCCGGAGCCTCATCAGTGAAGTACATGCGCGACCACTTGCCCGGCTTCAGCCCCAACTCGAGGAAGGCATTGACCGCGATCATGCCGCCCTCGCCCGTGGGGTCGACGTCGGTGGCGATCGCGATCTCGTCGCACTTGCCCAGGGTCCGCTTCACGTCCGCGGCGACAGCGCTCGCGTTCTTGATCACCTCCAGGCTCCAGTCCAGCTGCTGAGGGTCCCAGGGCAGGTTGCCCAGGTCCCAGGTCCGGTACTTCCCGGCCACGTCCGGATCCGCCACCATCCGGTGCGGATCGACGAACTCGTACAGGTGCCCCCGGGCGTGGGCGATGACGAACTGCTCCCCGTTGTACGTGCCGTTCATGCCGCCGAGGGCTGCAGCGAAGTGCCGCGCCGCGCTCGGCTTCTCGGTGAGGATCCCGACAACCATCATGACTCCCTTTCGTCGGTGACTCATAAACCAGTCGACTCATAAATCAGTCACAAGTCTATCGATAGAATGAGTTGAATGACGAGTCTAAGCGAGTCGCACAGCGAGTCGAATGGGAGCGGCGAGACCCGCGCCGGCACGCCGGTCAGAGAGGGCCTGGATCATTCACGGCGACCCCGGATCGAGGTAACGTCTATAGAGTCGCCACCCGCTCACGCCCGACCCAGGAGCACGAATCCCATGGCCCTCGACCACGCTTTCCTGCGCACACCACAGGACTTCAGCAGCATGCTCATCGAGATGCAGGAGGGCAGCTGGCCGCCGGACGAGGCGGACATCATCCGTATCGCCCAGGGGTGCTCGATGCTGATCGAGTGCATCGATGCCTGGGAGAGCGCCACGCACGGCAAGAACGTCTTCGACGTCGCCCGCGGAGAGATCTGCACGGCCGACGTACGGCGGCTCCTCGCCCAGGAGGTCTCACTGAGCTACGAGGGCGACGTCGCGGTGCTGCTGGTGCCGCCTGCGGACGAACGTGTGCGCGTGGAAATCCGTGCCGACGTCGACGAATACCAGGGCCTGCTGCGCCGTCCGGAGATGGTCCTGGATTGGGAGCAGGATGGTAAGCAGCACGAGCACTACATCTCACTCAAGCCCAAGGGCGCGCACTGGTACATGCTGTCGCAGCTGCGTGACGACATGAAGGAAGGCCGGCTCACCGTCCGGTCCTAGCTCCGCCTCAGCCGCGCCAGAGCTCGAGCGACTCCCAGCCCACAGGCGCGCCCATCGACTCGATGGTCAGGGCGTGTGAGACCGGGAATTGGCGAAGCAGAGCCGCCAGCCGACCGGACCAACCGGTGTCCGGGTCGATGGCGCGCAGCAGGTACGCGATTACGGCCAGGGCGTTGTACGTGCCGAAGACACCCTTGGCGGTCTGCTCATCGCGCAGGTGGTCCAGCACCGGCACCACTCCGACCTTCGGCCGCGACGGCGCGTTCTGGAGCTTGCGGTTGAACAGTCGGGCATGGTGGGCAGCGACGTTCCGCACGTAGTTCAGGCTGGCGAGCCAGCTGATCATGACCTTCTTCGTCGGCACGCCGAACTCACGGGCAATCTCCTCGGCATCCTGCTGGTGCATGCCGCGGTAAAGCACGCACAGGTGTCCCAGCTCAAGGATCTCCGTCAGCGCCCACACCGGCATCCTGTCGTCGTACTTCTGCCTGAAGTGCTCCACGAACTGCTCGTCGGAGCTGGCCCGCCGCTCGTTGACGCGCTGGAGCCAACGCACATGCGGGCTCGGCGCGGGATCCCGCACATCGGTGCTCTCGGCTGTGAAGGCCTCGGTGAAGCACTCCGGGTCCTCGTAGGCGAAAGGGGACCGGCGGCCGAGGACATAGCCGATCCGCATCCGCGCGGCGACCTCGATGCGTTCGACGCCGTCCATGACGAGCATGCGCAGCTGCCGGTCGAAGTCGATGATCTCCTCAGCGTGGCGCAACGTCGTGCCCGGCCGGTAGCCGCTGAGCACCCGGATGCGGGAGCGCCCGTCCTCGTCGGCGTAGCGCTCGGACTCGCGGAAGGGGTAGAGGTAGCCGGTGAGGCGGTAGTAGCCGACGGCACCCAGCAGCACGGCTGCCCGGTCCCCGACGTCGGCCCCGTGCCACGCCAGCCGGTCGATCTGCGCGTCGACCGACAGCCATGGCTTCGCGTACTCCGCCACGTTCCTCCCCCTGAAAAGAAAATCAGCCCGCGCCTTGCGGCAACGGGCTGATCGTGATGGCTATAAAGTAGCACGGATCGTCTGTCCATGCATCGCTGATGCTGTACGGCGCTGATCACCGTCCGGGCGGCAGCGCGACGCCCAGACGAACCCGGTAGGCCTTCAGGACCTTGCCGAGCGTCTTCAGGTTCTCCGGATGGTCTACACCGGACTCCAGCTCCCTGATCCGGATCGGACGGACGCCGGCGACCTCGGCGACCTGCTTGTGGGAGGCCTTCCCCCGGAGCTTGACCAACAGGTCCGGCAGGTCCTCGTCAAGGTCCTCGAACATGCGGAACTTCTCGGCGGCCCCCATGCGGGTATGACCCAGGTGCCAGTGGCCACAGTGTCCACAGCTGTACCAGCTCGTCGAGGGATCCTCGCGGAGCCGGTCCGGAATCTCGCCCTCGCTGCGGTAGCGGCGCTTGAAGACCTTCTTCCCTTCGCGCATGGTCGTGCACTCGCGCGGGGCGTCCTCGGCCCGGGAGGCGGGGTTGGACATCCCCGCGCACCGGGGAGCGCAGTACAGCCCGAGCAGCACCGGGTCCTGGGGACGCAGCGCCAGACCCTTGCCACACCCCTTGCACCGCTGTCTCTTCGGGAACAGCACCTCAGCCACGCCCGGCCTCCTTCATTTCTGCGTTGCCGGACCGGTCGTCGCGGCCCTCCTCAGCCTTCTTCCTGGCGCGCCTCTCGCGCGCCGCCGCCCGGATCCGGGCGCGGTAATCGGGGTCATCGCGGTACCGCTGCCGCTGCCGCTGCTTCTTGCGCTCGGCCCGCTGCGGGTCCGCGGCGATGTACCTGGCGCTGGCAGCAGCCTGGTCGGCCCGGAACTGCGGGTCCTGGCGGTACCGGCGGGAGTGGTCGCGCTTGCAGGGACGGCACACCCAGGTGCCGTCCTTGGCCCAGTAGCCGTTGTCGGCGTCCATCGTGTGCCCGCGGGCACAGGTACGGCTGCCCGGCCGGCGCAGCGGCTTGGCCCCCTTCTGCAGGTGCCCGGGGTTGACGCAGGCACTGCGACCACAGGCCATCCGCAGGATCTCGTCCTGCGTCAGGGACCCGAGCCCGAGCTCCTGCTGCAGGGCCTCCCAGGCGTATCGGCGCGGCGTGGCCGAGGATCGGCCGTTCGACAGGCCGAAGCGGCCCGAGGCGGTCCAGACCCAGCAGCCTGTGCCGTCGAGCCTGCCCGCCTCCTTATCGACCTTCTCCCAGAACCGCTCGGCGTCGGTCGCTGTACTCCTGTGCGTGGCGGTGCTCACCGGATCGGCCGCCCTTCCCGCTCGCGCTCGAGCTTCGCCTGCTTCTTCGTCGCCTCCCGCACCCGGTCCCGGACGAAGACCGCGTCCTTGTGCGTGATCGGAGCCTCGTGGACATTGTGCGAGCCGCGCAGGAAGTTGCTCGTGCGGTCCGCGATCGAGTACGCGAGTGCCTGCTCGATCGCCGCGCTGGTCTCCTTTACCTCACCCAGCTGCCCGTGCAGCGCGGCCAGGCCTTGGGTCTGCTCACGGCCCATCTGCTCCAGGGCTTCCATGCGCGCCGCGATGCTGCCCAGCAGCGGATCACGGGAGCGGAACAGCTGCGCCGCGCGCCGGGTGGCAGCATCGGTCGCCAGTCCAAGGTCGAGCTGGGCCAGCAGAAAGGCCGTGACCAGGCTTGCCTGGCTCAACCGCTCGGTGAACTCGCGGGCCGCCGTGTCGCCGACGCCGAGCTCACGGACGGCCGCTGAGCGCAGCTGCTCCCGCAGCGCGCCGACGATGGCCTCGGGCAGGGCCCGGACGGCAGGCTGGCTCTTCACGCCGTCGAGCCGGAAGCCGCTCTGTGGCAACGACTCGCTGCCCTCGTCCCCTCCGCCGGAGCCGCCCCTGGCCGCCGCAGACTGCACGGCCTCCTGATGGTCGGTGTGCTGGAGCGGGACGGGCGGGAGGAGGTTGGCATCTTCCGGCGGCGACACCGGGAGGGCCGCGGGGTGTGCTTCGGCGTCTGCGTCGTCGTGCACCTGCGGCATCGCTGCTGTGTCCACGACGACGGCGTCGCTCTGGGCCGGGGGAGTGGCGCTGCCTGCTCCCGAGCCTCCCCGCTGGCCGGCACCGGTTTCCCGGTCAAGGTTCTCGGCGCTCTGCTGCGGGGCCTCATCCTTCTCCGGCGTGTCCTGCTCCGGCTCCGCCGGCTGTGCCCGTTCCTGGGCCCGCTTCAGGCCCTCGCTCCCGCCGGTCCGGTACGCATCGAGGAAGGACGTGTCGACGTCCATCAGCTCGTCGGTGGACGGCATGATCTCGTTCAGCCCCTGGCTCACGTCAGCTCCCCGTTCTCCTCGTCCAGCAGATAGTTGTCGCCCCTGGTCAGCCCGAGCAGGGAATCGAAGCCCATGGTCACGACCCGCTCGAGGTTGGCGTTGTTCGTCGAAAGCGCCTTGAGCTCGTCGACGACCTGGTTGATGCGCGCGGTGAGCAGATCAGGGATGTCGAAGTCGAGATTCTCGCGCCGGATCTTCTCGGCGATCGCCTCGGCGTAGTACTCGTTGGCGGAGGGGTAGCCGCGCCGCTGCGCCCAGTACTCCGCCCGCTGCTTCTCGTCCGAGGACAGGCGGGTAAAGACCCGCTCCCTGCGGTCGCTGCCGTTCTGGTCGGTGCTCGGTCCACCGGACCTGGTCGCAGCCCGCGCAGCGGGAGGCGCAGCCTTCGGCTCGTCGACGACGGTCATGTCTGGCCTCTCCTGTCATATTCGACTGATGTACGAGTCCATTCTAACGTCATTCGAATGCCTGTCACGAATGATTGGGCAATGACTTGTGACAGACCTTTGGGAGAGGTCGGGCAGAGAGGTAGGGTCATCTGCGTCACCCGGTCAGCGCCTGATCGCGTGTCCCAGGCGGCCTCGGTTCCTCGACCCCAAGGCCGGGGCCGCTGGACGTTGGTTCGCACCTCCCGTTCGTGGGAAAAAGAGAAGGCCCCGACGCGCATGAAGCGCACCGGGGCCTTTATTCCTGGCTGCCGTCCCAGAGCCCAGGCCTGTCCAGTCCGCCCGGCATTTTGCTCCACGTTGCGCGCCGTTCCCGCCCGGGCGTACGATTCCATCGAACATATGTTCGAAAAGGAAGTGGACATGCAGGCCTCGCAGCCAGAACCGTTGGCGCTCGACGAGCCGCTGATACTCCCGTTTGCGCCGGAAGCCGTCGCCTGCGGCTTCCCCAGCCCTGCAGAGGGATATTGGTCGGGGGACCTCGATCTTGTCCAGCACCTGGTCCGGGACCCAACCTGCACATTCGTCTGGCGTGCAGCCGGCCATTCCATGACCGGAGCCGGAATCAATGACGGCGACCTGCTGCTCGTGGACCGGGGGATCGATCCCGTTCCGGGCAAGATTGTGATCGCCGTCGTTGACGGCGAATACACCGTCAAGCGGCTGGACGTCATCCAAGGACGTACCGTTCTCGTGGCAGAGAACCTCGACTATGCGGACATCGTTCTCCACGAACACACGGAGATGTCAGTCTGGGGCGTGGTCACATGGATTCTGTCTCCTGCGAAAATCAAACGTGGTGTCAGACCCCGCCTATAGTCTCCAGCCGTGGCAATGACGACTCTGACCCCAGCACCCGATCAAATCGCTCTCGTAGACTGCGTCTCCTTTTACGCCAACGCGGAGCGTGTCTTCGACCCCACGCTGCATGACCGGCCGACCCTTGTCCTCTCGAACAATGACGGCTGTGTGGTTGCCGCGTGCCCGCTGGTGAAGGAGCTCGATCCTGACATCATGGGCAAGCCGTGGTTCAAGATCCGCGGCTGGTGCCAGGCCAAGGGCGTCGAAGCCAGGTCATCGAACTATGAGCTCTATGGCTCGCTGAGTGCACGGGTTGCCACCATTCTGGGCCGCTTCAGTGCGTGGCAGGAAGTGTATTCGATCGACGAAAGCTGGCTGAAGCTGCGGGGGGCTCCTGAAGAACTCGAATCACGGGGACAGGAGATCCGACGGACTGTCCTCCAGCTGACCGGAATTCCTGTCCGCGTCGCGATCGGTCCCACGAAGACCCTCGCCAAGGTAGCGGCTCTCGGCATCAAGAAAAACCCCGCGTTCAATGGTGTTCTCGATCTCCGGCGGTTTTCGGAGGAGCAGCTTGACCGGATCCTTGACTCCCTCCATGTGACTGACCTCTGGGGCGTCGCCGGGCGTAACGGCAAGCGCCTGGCTGCGCTCGGCATCCACACGGCCAGAGAACTGCGCGACGCTGATGCCAAATGGCTCCGCAAACGGTTCTCCGTCGTCATGGAAAGAACCATCCTGGAGCTGCGCGGGCAAAAATGCATCGAGCTGGAGACCCAGCCGCCGGCTGCCAAGGACCAGCTGATCTATTCCAGGAGCTTCTCGCGCAAGCTTACGGACCCTGACGAGATGCATCAGGTTCTGTCGATCTACGCCCAGCGGGTCTCAGCACGTCTTCGGGCCCAGGGGTCCGTCGCCGGCGTGCTCTCGGTGTGGGCTTCGACCGGCTGGGCCGACGAAGGAACCGTCCCGCATTCAGCCCACCGGGCTGTTCCGCTGGCCATGCCGACCGATGACCCGATCGCGCTTACGAAAGCTGCCAGTGTGATCCTGCCTGATCTGTTTCCGACCGCCGGTATCCGCTACGCCCGTGCAGGAGTTGTACTCACGGGACTGCGCGCGGGTGACGGCGTTCAGTTCCTACCTGTGTTCCAATCCGAATTCGAAGATCGGGGAGTAGGGAAGGTACTTGACGAAATCACGAGAAAGCTCGGCGCGCAGGCAGTGGGTGTGGGCCTGGGTGGCATGAAGACCCCGCCGGCGTGGGAGATGAAGCGCGCCATGCTCTCGAAGCGCTGCACGACCCACTGGGACGAGCTGCCGGTCGCTGTGGCATAGCGGGGTAAGGGAAGCGCAGGACCTCAACAGCACCCGCGCCGGCAGCAAACTCGAGCAGCGACCTGCCACATTAAAGCGCGGCTTCGAGTTCCTCCGAGGAATACCCGAACATGTAATCCTCATCCTTACCGTGTGAGGCCCAGATCTGAGCTGCATCGTAAACACTCAGCGCCTCGCTGTCGTCATCGTCATCTAGACCGTAGCGACACTCAAGGCAGTACATCTCGGAGTAAACAAACTTTTTCACCAGGGGCGTCCCACAGTTGGGGCACGGGGGCGTTTCACCCTCGTAGACATCGATCTCGTCCCAGCTTTTTTCCTTCTTCGCAAGGAAATCAAAGATACCCAAAGGCCCTACCGTCCCAATACGTCCCGCCGAAGCCGTTTCTGATATGACATAAACCGCTGACGACAAGCACAACCGCAATTTTCGACACGGTCAGTATCGCATGCGCCTGTTAGGTACTACCTCCACGCGAGTAAGGCGATACCTGGACGAACTTTGTTTCGGTGCCGCCGGGACCGTAGTGCTGCACGCGCTGGTGCCCGCTGACATTATGCTCGGTCGGAGACTTTCTGCTGGCCTCCTCGCCGATGCCCTCGAAAGCCGCCTCCGTGAACTCAGGGATTTTCTCCCAGACCGCCGCGCTGACCTGCTTGAATACTTCGGGCGACTTCAGTGTCAACAACGTGACCGCGCCAGCAGCCGCAAGAGCGCCAACGGCGAGACCTGTCTTGAAAGCCGGATGCTCCTTGATCCGCTGCCAGCGGGTCGGGCCCTGGCTCATATCCTGCTCGCAGGCTCCGGCGGCCTCAGGGTTGGGCACTTCAATGGGCTCAGACTGGACTGACTTGTCCTTGGGCTGCTGAAGACGTGATGGATTGAGCGGCTGCGCCCGATCGAACGGGCCTTCTTGATCATGACCGGGCACTCAGGCAGTCTATCCTTTACCGGCAATCCCAGTCTCGCTCCGGTCTTAGGCAGGCTACTCACTGCGCATGCTGTTACTTGACAACTTTCTCTTCTCCAACGGACAGAGGACGGCCGGGCAGGGCTCTATGCTCAGAGCTATGGAGGTTGAATTGACCATTGAAGATGCCCAGGGCGAAATGATGCGCGTCAGCGCGACGGGCCCCGACTATGGCACCACCCTGGCTGCTGCGAAGGCCAAAATCCCGGAAGGATCCCGGATGATCATCATTCGCGTTCCGGACCGTGAGGTGTAACCGTTTCAGTATGCTCCTCCGCCCGGATACCCTGCTGAATTCCCAGCAAGGTCCTGGTCCGGCCTGAAGCAAGCAGTCCGGCATCAGGAAGCACCAGCCATACAACCAAGACAGCGCCCGTCAAGGTTGGTCATTGCCAGGTCTGGCCACACCAGCAACGGCCCTCTTTGTGTTCCTGGATGACCAAGACCCGTTCCTCGCCGAGCAGAATGATGTCTTCGTAGCTGAGCATGCCTCCAGTGCAGCATCGGTTGCCGACTGCCGGTAGGGGAGTCCTGGCGTATGTGGAAAACCGCAGGGACGATCAAGCTCGTTCCGGTATGCCCAGCCGCCTCGATCCGGTGCCCTTCAACCTCCGTCCGAACCGGGCCTATCATGAGGGAGGGGGACACCTATTGGCCGCTTGTCGGGACAGGTCATGGCACCACACAACGCGAATAGGCGGGACAACCGCATCCCTGGAATTGCAACATTGCGCCCCGGGCACCGCATCAGGGAAATACGCCAGGACCTCCATGACCGACACCCTGCCCGGGCCCGCTACCAGGTCATTGCTGCTCATCATCCGTTAGCCGGCGGGGCACCCCTTGTGCCCCCGGCCTCGGATGAATATCAGATCCGTCTCTACGCGCGGTCCCGCAGCGGAGACGTAAGGGTGCGACTCGCCGCGGTTAGGGAGGCCATAGCAACCTCGCCATATGTCTGGGAGGACCTTACCGACGATGGTGTGCGGGAATGGGTTGAGCCTTCGATTGAAGACGATGTGCTGTTGGCGGCTGCACTGGTGTCTCTGGGAACTTTGAGCGCCGAGGAACGCCCTTATTTGGGCAAGTTCGTGGTCGAGGAGATCTACGAGATTCTGACAAGTGCAGAAGCGGCTTACTGGCACCGGGCCGTATCAGGCCGCCGCCGGCACTGACCGAATCAGCCTGGTTCCGAGATCCTAAGCTCTCAGAGCGGACCAAACGTCGTTCTTGAACCTATGAAGCATGGGCCTCTCGGCTGAACTCTGCAAGAATCACGGCATGGTCGACCGCACTGCGTCCGATGAGCACTACGTGCTTGACCTGTGCGATGGCGTCCTCGGCATGAGCAGCTGTCGCCAAGCGACGTTCGATTGGCTCCGCGGCGACCCGTCCCCTTTGCGACCCCTCGGCACCAAGCTACCCGTGGACGGCTTTTGGTCCGATCTCAAGCTCGTCGTCGAGTTCCAGGAGGAGCAGCATTCGAAGCCGTCGCCGTTCTTCGATCGGCGGCAGACCGTCTCTGGTGTCGGTCGCGGCGAGCAACGTCGCCTCTACGACGAACGCAAGCGCCTTCTTATCCCCGAACATGGATTGAAGCTCGTTGTGATCGAGAAGTCCGCGTTCATCGTCAAGTCGAAGCGGATCCGGCGCGACCCGACGAGGGACATTGCCGTGGTGCGCGCGCACCTCGGCAATGCGCAGCCAAAACGGCTCTAGTGCCGACGTCGCCATCGAAGTGCTGTGACGCGGACTCCGCTCTGGAATGCTGCCATCTGGGGCTTGCTATGACTTCGGCAGCCTTGTGAACAGGAAAAGAAGAACCGGTGCGAGTATGCACCGGTTCTTCTTTTTGATCGGTAGAAGCCAATCAACGGCAGGACGAAAACCCGCGATGGATGAGCCTCAGACCTTTGCGCTGGCCGTGCAGTCCACGAGTGCCGAGGTGAAGTCCTTCGACTTCCAGATCTTCTTGTCCTCGTCCTTCGGCAGGAAGTCCGAGATCGATCCGGTCCCTATTGGTGCGCCGCCGGCGAGGAAGCGCAGCGTCTCCTGCGAGAACCCTGCCTGGAAGACGACGCCCGCCAGGCAAGCGCCCGAGGCTGCGTAGGTCTTCTTCTGATCCTCGTTCAGCGCATAGGAGGAGAACGTCGAAACGAGCCCCGCGGTCAGCTGTGAGGAGGAGTTGATGCTCGCGCCCTGCGGCACCGGGAACTTCGGCGTAAGATCCGGCTGCCGGGCCTGGGGGAGCTCCTGTCCCTGCTTCGGCGGCACGTAGACCTGATCCTTGCCGTCCTTGCCGTCCTTGCTGGTCGTGGCAAACGGGGCCGGGGTCGGCGGGATCACCGCGTCGACGCAAGCGTCGAACTTGTCGCGCAGCTCGGGGGAGAGCATGATCGCGGCGTCCATCGCGCTGACCTCGCGCAGGCCATTTGCCACCGCGGCGATGTCGTCGCTGCCCTTGCCCACGATGTAAGCCTGCGCGGCGTCCGAGAGCTTCTTGTCCTCTACGGCGCGGACCAGGCACGCGCCGCCGTCGGCGCTCTTGGCCCCGGTGCCCTGGAACACGAGCCGGTCCAGCGCCTTGCCGAGGTTCTCGCTGGTCACCTTCGCCGCGCTGGTGCTCGGGCTCGGCGATGGCTGCGCCGTCTCTGAACCGGCGGAGCATCCGGCGAGCAGGCTGCCCAGCACCGCCAGTGCGGCGGCGGACAATGCCGCCTTCCTCGTCATCGGGGTCTTCATCGCCATGGCCTCTCCTGTCGGGTCGATGTCTGCGCCGGATGGCACAGAGCCCGCATCCGACTGGTCTTCCAGTACATCTTATCCGATAGGTCAATCGAATGGTCTATCGGTTGATGCGCGAAGAGCGACACAAAAGACGGCTGACAGAAGGTCTGCGCCAGGCCCTGGCGATGCCTGGTATCGCCAGGGGGCAGCTGGGCTGGGAGGGATCAACGGAGTTGATCCGGACGGGTGCTCGACGCGTCCCGAGCGCGTCACCCGGTCCCTGGGTGGGCCGGGTCGGGACGGCTTGCTGCGCCCGGACGACGCCGAGCGAGAGAGGGACTGCCAATGACCCGGACGACTGTGCCGACGGACCTGATGCCGCGCTGCCAGATCGCAGACCCGCAGGTGCAGGAGCACCTGCCGTGCCAGCACCACGAGAGCGGCGGCGTGCAGTGCGAGAACCCCGATCCACACACGGACGATCACTGGATCTCGGAGCACACAATTTCCCACGCGCTGGCCGGAAACGGCTACGCCTGCACGGCGTTCGACCCCGCAGAGCCGGCCCGAGCCTTCCAAGGGCCTGTCCAGACCTACACCGAACAGCAGATGGTCGACGCGCTCCTGCGCTGCGCCGCGGATCAGGACAGCCTCCCGCGCAACGACTACATCCGCCGCAGACACGACGACGAACCATCCGCGCCGCTGCTGGAGCGCCGGTTCGGCTCCTGGAATGCAGCCCTGGAGAGAGCGGGCCTGAACACCACCGAGCAGCCGCTGCACTTCCAGGGCGCGACCACGAAGTGGACCGAGGAGATGATCCTCGACGCCCTGCGCGAGTGCTGGATCAAGACCGGCTCCATCGCCGTGCTCGCCTACGAGGCCTGGCGCACCGGCGGCACCGACGGCATTTGCCGGACCCATGTCCCGCCGGCGGCCACCATCCGGTTCCGGATGGGCAGCTGGTCGCGGGCCACGCAGCTCGCCGTGGGATGAGCCGGCGGCCCTGACGCGGGTGGCTGCCATCCCGCTCATCCCACTGACCGCACACAGACCGAAGGACTCCATCATGACGATCGCCCGCCCCCTCCATGACGTCATCGACGACGCACGGCCGTCGGACGCCATCGCACAGCAGATCCAACTGCAGGCCGCCGCTGCGCTCCTGCCCGAACAGGAGTGGTGCGGCGGCTGCACCCCCGGGGACGATCCGGTGCCCGATGTCGAGGGCGGCATCCCTGGCATGCCGCAGGACGTCGTCCTGCGTACGACGGAGCCGCTGCCGCTGCCCGCGGCCTGGAAGGCCGCCTGGGGCCCGGCCCCGCTCTACGACATCGCGTACCTCGCCTGTGGGCACACCGTTGCCCGCCGGGCCTCCTGACCCGGGGCAGGGATGCAGCGACGCAGCGCAGCTGCGCCGGGGGACTCATCGACTGAACCACCGACCAGCGAAGGAGCGTCCCGCTCATGCCCATGACACCACTACAGAGCTGGGCCCTCATCGTGCTGCTCGCCGTCTTTGTGCTCGGGCTCATCTGGCTCTACGCCGAGGCCGAGGCTGCGCTCCGGCGCAGACATACAGACAAGGCGGCAGCACAGCAGCCGCAGGCCGAGGAGGCAGACAGCTCGCTCGTTCCCATTCCTGTACCCACCGCCCGCCCGACCCTTCGTCTCATCCAGGGGCAGGGCCACCAGGGCTCCGCGAGGTCCCGTCGCGGTCCCGCCGAGGTCTACGACTGGGCCCGCCGGGGAATCTAAAGAGACCCCTTCCGGCCCCCCTGGCCTCCTGCGGGGCTGGGTCAAGACTTCATGCGGCCCACTGCCGCACCACGAACAGCCCCGGGCCGTCGCGAGAAGCGCCGGACACACCGTTCCTGCCGCAGCCCGGCAACGAAGCCACGGCGGCCCGGGGTCAACAACCATTCACCTGCCTGTGCAGGCATCGAAAGCGAGAAGAACCATGGACCAGACCATCGCACCGCCCGTCATCAAGCACAGCGTCGCCGTCGACTTCGGCGTCATCGAGCTCACGGGCACCCTGCAGCACGCCGACGCCCAGCGCAGCCTCGTACTCCTGACCGACGAGGCCCCCGAGCGCATCTCGGTGAACCTCGAGGCATATGGCCTCGTAGCCGGCCCGGGGCGAGTGTTCATCAAGGACTGGTCGGAACACGCTGGCCTGGCCGAGCGCCTGCAGGAGGCGGGGCTCGTGCGCATCATGCGCTCCGTGACCGTCGGTCCGTTCGCCTCCACCGCCCACGAGGTCGAGGTCACGCTCTGATGGCCGCGGACACCCATGCGCTGAGCGTCCTGAAGCTGAGCACCGGCCACCTCGAGAAGATCGAGCAGCTCCAGGGACGGATGCTCGCCCTCGGCGAGGAACAGCTGGAGGTCGAGCGCCGCCAGCTCGAGGCCCAGGACACGCAGAACGTCCTCGCCTGGCTGCAGCTGCAGCAGGCCCAGGGGCATGCACCCGACCCGACGCTCGTGGACCTGGTCCGCCGGCGGCTGCGGATCTGAAGCAGACAGGAGAAACGCCATGGACAACATCATCGAGAGCACCGGAGTCCTCATCGCCACTCTTGCCTTCATGATCTGCCTCGCGTGGCTGGGCTGGTTGCTGTTCCGGAGACGGTTCCCGAACCGGGACGGGCAGATCGCGTACCTGGAGGAGGACTACCGGCGGGCCTGCGAGAGCGGAGACGTGGCCGCGGCCGATCAGATCGAGGCTGAACTCTGGGATCTGGGGGCAGCACCGGGCTGGCCTTGGGCCGGGCGTACCGGGTTCGATCAGCGCAGCTGATGCGGGACCCGTGATGCAAGGGCATCTGGGATCAACGCAGTTGATCCGGAAGGAGCACTGAGGAGCGCTCGATCAGCACAGCTGATCCGAGTCTTCATTCGAAAGATCATCGTCTGATCAGCACAGCTGATCCGGATGGGGGTCTGAGAGACAACCGAACACTTCAACTCACCATCGCGCGCGGAGCAGGGACACTGCCCGCGCGTTTCGTGCACAACGAGGAGAAATACTCATGTCGAACCCCCGCAACTCCGCCACCGTCATAGGCCGCCTGACCAAGGACCCGGTCGTCTTCAACAACCAGGACGGCTCCAAGAAGGTCGCGTTCACCCTGATGGCCGACCACAACTACACCGACAGCCATGGCAACCGCGGCGCTGACGCTGTGCCGGTCGAGGCCTTCGTGCGCGCGACCACCAACGGCATCGGCCCGTTCGCGAGCATCCACAAGGGTGACCTCGTGGCCGTGAACCTCAAGCTGCGCCAGGACCGCTACACCAAGAACGGTGTCGAGGTCTTCGAGCTCAAGGCAGTCGTCGAGGACATCACGTTCCTCGAGCCCCGCTCGGTGACCCAGGCCCGCGTGAACGAGCGCGTCGCTGCCGCCGAGGCGCAGAACCAGGCCCTGCAGACCCAGCCGGCTCCGGCTCCCGTCGCAGCCGCTGCCGCACCGCAGCCGGCCGTCGCCAGCGCCGTCCACAGCGAGGAGCTGCCCTTCTCCTGAGAAGCGCGCCCCGCACCCAGCACAACCCACAACTGAATAACAACCGAATAGGCGGCTCACGCACGCCGACAGTCCCCGTCCGAGGAGCCTCGCGCTGCTCGGACGGGGATCTGCTTTCGCTGGCCGCCGTCCTGCCCTGCCCCCAACGTCATCAGCCAAGAGAAGGAGTTCCGCCATGCAGATCGTCGCCGACGCGACCGTCGAGGCCACCGATCACGACCAGGCCCTGCACGCAGGGCTCACCGCCGTCGTCGGCTCGGTGATCACCGACCACCCCGGACCGGATGTCGAGGCCATGGTCGACGACGTCGTCACCGCCGTCATCCAGAAGCTGCGCCTTCACGCCAGCCAGGTCTTCGTCGCCGATCACGGCGGCACCCGCCCCGTGGAGCGCTTCCGCACCGTCACCGGGCGGATGGACCTGGAGGACGAATGAGCCTGGTCCAGCAGCTCGAGCCCGCCGCCGAGGTCCAGCCGGCTGCCGGGCTTCCCGCGGCGGCGCGGATCCTCGCCGAGACGTATCCCCGGATCGTCGACTTCGACCCCAGTGGGATGACGATCGAAGAAGTGCACTACTTCCTCGGTGAGTCGGCTGCCGTCGCCTTCTTCCAGTTCCTGGTCCTCACCAAGCGGTGCAAGGCCGCCGTCGGGATCCGGCGCTGAGAGCTTCCGTGCAGAGCGGTTCGATCCCTCCGTGGCTCCGGCCCCACCAGCGCCCCGCGCGCCCTGCCCTGCCCTCCCGGCAGCAGCGGCGTGGCGGGGCGCTGTCTTTTCGTTCAGGTTTCGTTCGTGGCCTGTGTGGAGGGGATCGGCACAGCCGATCCGGATCTGACGACGAAGGACAACGTCCCCGTCCTGCCACACTTCACTGGAGGTCCGCCATGTCTGGTCTCAGCTGCCCCAACGATGGCGTGCCGATGGAGTCCGACGCCCCCGCCACGGCCCGCGAACGGGCCGGCCGGCGCGGTTGCGCCTGCACCCACACCTGCCCGGAGTGCGGCTACTCCGAGATCCGCTGATCACCACCCATCGACCGAGGAGGGGCCATGTCGACCTCCGTGCAGCACCGTCATCACCGCAACCACGACCACACCCTCACCGGCTTCCTGTCCGCCGTCGCAGCGGTCTTCCAGGAGCTGAACGCCGCCGACGACGCCGACGAGCTCGAGCGCCACGTCGGCTGGGTCTCGCACTCGTGCGAGCCGGACTACCAGGTGCTCGTCGAGCTGATCGGCCCCGCGCCGGGCCTCGCCCTGCAGCTGGTCATCGACCTGGACATCGACTCGACGGTCGCCTCCGCGCAGATCGTCGGCACGGCCGATGACGAGTCGTTCACGACGGACGTCGAGGTCGGAGTCCGGTTCCTGTCCCATCTCGTCGAGCACCACCTCGCGCCAGCGGCCAGGCCGTGCGACGGCTGCACGGCTCCGGACTCCCTGCGGGCACCGACCTGGAAGTGAGTGGCGAACGGCTCCTCGTCCCTTTCCTCACAACCCCTCGCCGGCTCCTTCCCGGAACCGGCCCACGGCGCTCTAGCTCAGCGGCAGAGCACTCGGCGTTCTGACTGCCCGCGGTTCGATTCCGCATCAATCCCTGGTCAGGCAGACCCAGGCTACAGGCCCGTTGCAGGGCGACGCACGAGAGGTCACGGGTTCGATCCCCGTGAGCGCCACAGACCCAGGGTCGTACAGGCCCGCGCGATCCATCAGCTGCACCAGCCAGGAGGGCAATGCCATGACCGACACCATCACCCCCGCCTTCCTCGACATCGTCAAAGACGGCGGTCCTGCGGTCCAGGAGGCTCTGTTGCGCTCGACCGAGCGCCACCGCATCCTCGGCGGCAAGAGCGCCCGGATGCTGCGCCGGGGCGACCGGGTCGCGCTGCGCGACCTGAACCCTGATCTGGATGGCGGCACAGCCGTCGTCCAGCAGGTGCGGCCCTCGGTGGGCAGCACTGTCCACATCCTCACCGTCGGCGGTGAGGCCCACCTCGTCCGCGGCTCGCGCCTCGTGCTCGTCGCCCGCGGACCGGAACAACCCTGACCAGCAAGGAAACCGCCATGTACACCGGACCCATCAGCAACGGCATGCTGCTCGGCATGACGCACAAGGGACGCAGCGCATTGATCCGCGAGCTCAGCCCGGACGTGCGCCGCAAGCTCGCACACATCGCCTCGCTCGGTGCCGAACAGGAGACCAGGAAAGCCGCAGAGCACTTCGACGCTGGCCGGCGTGTCTGGGCCGGTAACAGGCTCGACCACGCCCAGTCACTGAGCCGGCTCGCTGCTGAGCTCACGGGCGAGCCCGACGGCGTCTTCATCGTCGAACCCATCGACTCCGGATCCGTCGCGGCAGGCAACTGATCTCTCTCACTGGACCCCTGGCACCGAGCGCATCGCTCAGGGCCGGGGGTCCTGTCTTTCTCTTTCCGGAACAGCCAGCACAGCTGGCTCGGGCGTGCCCGTGGAGAAGCACGCCTGCCACCCCGGCCAGAGCGCCCGACGACCACTCCAGCAAGGAAACCCCACCATGAAGCGCACCCCCTCCGGATCTGTCTTCGGCGGCCTCATCGCCGCCGTGCTCTGTATCGTCACGCTGACCGGCTGCGAGGACCTGCCGAAGGCCCCCGGCGTCCCGGGTACGCCGTCCACCAGCACTGCGGCAGCCCAGGACCCGGGACAGGTGTCCTCTGGCAAACCGGCGAGCGTGGAGACCAAAGTCATCCGTGTCATCGACGGCGACACCGTCGCCGTGCTGCCGGTGGCCGGCCTGCTCGAGGCGACCGACAAGCATATCGGGATCCCCGAGCACACAGTCAGGCTCCTGGGCATCGACGCGCCCGAAATGAACTATCACAAGGATGCCGAGCCCGAGTGCGGCGCTAGGGCCGCCACTGATCATCTTGGCGGCATCCTGCCGCAGGGCATGCCAGTGACCATCGAGTACGACCCCGGGGCAGACAGAACTGACCGTTATGGCCGTTCTCTCGCCTACGTCATCACACCGGCCCACAACGATGCCGCGCGACAGCAGGTCACCGACGGCTACGCCATGCCCTGGTTCCCCAAGGGCGAGCCGGAGCCCCAGCGGATCCCCGAGTACCGCACGGCGGCTGACAACGCCGTGGCACTGCATGCCGGTGCGCACTCACAGTGCTCCTCCATCGGCCGCGGCTGAGCTGCTGCACTTACAGACTACGAACCAGGAGAACCACATGCCCATCCCTACAGCACCCTCTGAGCTGGACGAACTCCAGGTCGGCGACAAGGTCCTCGTCAAGAGGGTCCTCGACCACCCCGCCTGGATGAAGCAGGTCCCGTGCGATCCCCGCAATGGCTCCACCGCGAAGTACGTCCGCGACCCGCAGGTCGTGGAGGAGCTGGGGGTGAGCTGCGTGATGGACCGCCGGGCGGTACCCGCGATCGCAGCTGCCGGCAACTGGCCAGGACGTGAGGCGCACACGCTGGTCCGCCTGCCCAACGGCTTCTGGTACGACTGCGCCACCGGCCTGCAGGACGGGTCCGGATCCACGCGCATCGAACGCATGCACTGAGCCTGAACAGAGCCCGGCACGGGGGAGAGCCCCTGGTGCCGGGCTCGTCTCTTTCCTGGCGGCTCGTCAGATCGGCACAGCCGATCCGGATCTGGACTCGAAGGAGACACCCGCTCCTTCCTGACCAGAAGGAGCAGCACGATGAGCCACGACGACCACAAGTGCAGCCTGGCCCAGCTGGAGCGGGCGCTCGAGGTGCTCAACGGAAAGCTGAAGCGCCTGGGGCTGAACGCCCCGGTGCAGATCCGTGCGATCGGCGGCTTCGCGCTCATGAAGTACGGCATCCGTGCTGCGGACCGGGCATTCACCGTCGACATCGACAGCGTCACCGGCGATTTCGCGCCAGAGGTCATGGCGGCAATCCATGAGGTGGCCGACGAAATGAACCTGGAGCGCGACTGGATCAACAACGACAACGTGATGGACGGTGACGACGCTGAGCTCGTGGCCTCGATATACCAGGCGCGCTGGATCGACGACGACACAGCGTACGAGTGCATCAGGCTTCAGCTGGCCAGTGTCCCCACGCTGACCCGCGCCAAGATCATCGCCGCGGACACCGCGGAGTTCTCCGGCCGTGCACAGGACCTGCCGGATCTCCTGGAATTGCTCCGATTCCAGGGCATCACCACCGCTGCCCGGTTCGATGCTGCTTACCCGGATCCCTACGACGAATACCCCGCCGCCCGCGAGGCCGTGCACGAGCACTTCGCTGCGGACAGGACGTTCGCCTGAAGAAGACCCCACCGTCAGAGCGCGTGCTCCGGCGGTGGGGTCTCTTTTTTGTGTCCGTGGTTTACTGCTGGCCGGAATCTTCGGAGTTACCTCCGTCGTCGATGTCCTTCAGCCGCTGTTCCAGCCGGGTTGCGTGGGCCTCTTTGACTTTCCGGTAAACCTTGACGCCACCTGCAATGACCAGACCTGCAGCCGCCAAGACCCCCGCGGCGATCAGGTCCTCTGTACGGGCATCCTGCTTGCCTGCGTGGTAGCCCTTGCCATAGACCGCGCTTCCCGCCACGAATCTCTCCCTTTGTTGAATTTTGAACTCCGCCGAAAGCCTATCCCAGGGTGCGTGGAGGGGTTGTGCCGATGCTGCGGATCATCCGCGTTTTGCCGGCGCGGGGTTGGAACCTTCTTGTTGTTCTTCTTCATCTTCGATTCTCAGGTGCAGCCAGTGGTGGTGACAGCGGAGCTGTCACGGAGGAGTCATCGACGAAGGACGGCCTGCAGTGCAGCGCCGTGCCCCACAGGATTCCGAGGAGAACCGCCATGAGCACCATCGCCGCACCCATGCAGGACGCGCTGCCATTCGACTTCGGCTCTGATGTGCTGGTCGTCAGCGCGCCCGTCTACGACGAGCAGGCCCGCCAGGCCGACCGCGAGCTGTGCCAGCGCTACGTCACGGGATGGTGCGGCACGGCGTTCACGGCGGACGGCACACGGGCAGAACGCGCCGAGACCACCTTCGCGGATTTCCAGGCGGCCGCCCGCCGTCTGGCAGAGGGCTGAGGAACCAGCGCAGCTGATCCAGGTCCGGCATCGAACAAACGACTTCATCAAACAGGAGGGGATCACCGTGTCCATTGCCACCACTTCCGAGCCCGACCTCGACGCTGAAGCCCAACGCGTTACCGCCGTCCACCGGCTCGCCACGAGCAAGGCCTTCTACCCGGAGCTGCGGCGTGCCGAGGCTCAGGCCCGGGTCCAGCTCGCCGCCGCCGTCATAGCAATGGACGAGGTCGAGGACCGCATCGCCGCCGGCGAGAAGATCCACTCACTCTACGAGCAGGCTGCAATCGAACGGGCCAAAGACGCCTACGCCCAGGCGCTGGCTGATCTCGTCCGCGGCGAGTCCAGCGTTGAGGCTGACCCGTCGACTTCCCAACCCATGAACCAGGAGCACTGATCACCATGTCCTTCCTCGAGAAGATCGGATTCGTCGAGACCGCCGAGCAGGAGGCCCAGCGCCTCGCGCAGTCGCCCGAGGGCTCGGCCAACCACGAACTGTCCAAGCTGCCGGTCACCATCGAGCAGTGGCCCCAGGACCTGCTCATCGAGCTGCCCTGGCACGCCACCGAGCGGGGCTCAGGCCACCGCGTCGTCGTGGTGCCCATCGAATACCGCGGCGAGGCCCGCACCGAGGGCGAGGAAGAACCCCGTCCTCGCAAGCGCCACGCTGGTTGGTGGAACTGCGCGGTCGTCGCCAGCGACCACCCCAGCTACCCGGTCGGCGGTTACCGGCTGAGCATCCCCGCTGCCGAGCTCGCCCGCGGCAAGCGGATCGAGCTCTGAGAGAACACATCCCACGACGAAGGAGCGTGAACCACCATGCCTGACACGATGCAGACCACCGGCCGCCGCGAGCGGATCCTCCGGAGTGTCGGCAGGGCGCTCCTCGTCACGGGGATCGTGCTGAACGTCCTCGCCCTGCTGCCCGCGATCGCAGCCAGCGCCTGGACCGGCCACTGGACGGCGAGCGTGGTGCTCGTGGTCCTGTCCGGTGCTGTCTGGGCTGCTGGACTTCCGGGCCTGAAGACCTGGGCTGCCCGGCTACGCCGTCACAACGACACCCAGCCCAGCCAGCACCAATGACCAGTCGCCCTGCCTGATCCCACCAGAGCCCCGGCTCCTGCGCTCCGGCGCGGGGCCGGGGCTCTCGCTCTGTCTCTGAGGCGGGTCCACGCGCTGCGGGGCAGCGCCTGGTGTTTTGCAACAGCAAGAGAACCATCCCGAACAAAGGAAGAGCCATGACCACCCTGACCACGACGCGTGTCCCGCTCAAGCAAATGGACCCTGCGATGCTCGTGTTCGAACTCGAGCGGGAGATCCAACACCTCATGCCCACGAACACGGAGCTCGTGACCCGCGCAGCTGCGACGGCCTCGTTCCTGCACCGGAAGCAGACCCGCTTCATCAGGGGAGACATGCCTCGCGTGCCGTACATCGAGCATCCGCTGCGCGTGGCGTTGCGCCTCCTGCGCTGGGGCGTCACCGACGCTGAACTGATTGCCGCAGCACTGCTGCATGATGTCGTCGAGGACTGCAGCAAAGAGCTGCTTGCTGCTTTCGGCCAGCCGGGTGAGGATCCCCTGGGCTGTCTGGCGCGGCTGTACGGCCGGCGCGTCTCGGTGCTCGTTGGGGCGGTGACCACTCCTGGCGGGAGCACCTCCTATGAGGAGCACCTCACGCGGCTTGCCAACTCCGGTTCCCGGGCGCTGCTCATCAAGGCCAGCGACCTGAAGGACAACGCCGGTTCGATCCGGCACCAGCTCGGCCACGGCCAGGATTCGCGCATGTGCCGCATGCTCTTCAAGTACATGCCGGCCGTCGAGATCGTCGGAGCAGGTCTGCGCCGTTCGCTCTGCTGCCCTGCGACCCAGCAGTGCACCATGGCCGCCATCGCCGCGATGGAAGATCTCAGCCACGATCTCGCAGCCCTGTCGGCCGAGCATGGCATCGATTGACCATCCTGTTGACCTGGATCACCAGCACCGCAAAGACCTCCCTGGCGCAGCATCAGCTGCCGCCGGGGAGGTCTCTTTTTCGCCCGCGCTGTGCCTGCCGGGCGCTACGGCATGTTGTCCATCGGCAGCAAAGAGATGCCGATGAGGTCCACAGCTCCGGTGAGGACTCCGCCGAGCAGGAACACCAGCCCGGAGACCACCATCACGAGCACGGCGAAGACTACAGGTCGGTCCTCGTGCAGCTGCTGGAGCCGTGCGACGATGCCCGAGGGCTTCTCATAGGTCTGACGCTGGTCCTTCTTGGGTCCGTCGTGGGTCTCGTCGTGGTCGGTCATGGTATTGATCCCTCCTGGGGTGGGCTGTGGTCTGTTGTTGGTCGATCAGTGGTCTCTTTCGGGGCTTCCTGTGGTACCGCTCAGCACTGTGAGCGGTACCACAGGAAGCAGTACGCGATCGGCAGCCTGCACGCATCATCTCGATGCCGACCGCAAGCCTCTCAGGACCGGGCCACGAATGCATGATCGTCACGCCGCGGCCTTGCTGCGCTTGCCCTCGGGCTTCTGGACCTCGACGGCCTTCGCCGCCAGGTACAGGCCCTCGCGGTTCAAGTGGCGCGAGTACGCGGCGTCGAGGTAGAGCACCGGGATGCCGCCGGCGGCCTTCTGCAGGACAGGGCGCAGGATCTCCTTGATCGGGCCCGAACCGCCGCCGTAGACGTACACCACCTCGGTGGTGCCGCCGACCTCGGCGAGGACGTCCTCGAAGCGTGCGCCGATCTCCTCGGCCAGGTACTCGGCCTCCTCGTCGACGTAGCCCTTGGCGCGGTCAAACCTGCCCTGGAGGAATACGCTGGGCTCCTGCTGCAGGAAGTCGGCCAGCGCCTTGCGGTTCTTGAACCTCAGGTCCTTGTCTCCGCTGGTGCTCATCCGGTCCAGCGCGTTCGTCAGCGCGGTGCCGTAGCCCTGGTCCAGCGTGCTGGCCGCTTCGGAGTTGAACGCGCCGTCGGTGAAGACGGGGAAGTTCACGGTGCCCTCGCCGACGTCGACGCCGACGGTGTTGCGCACACCGACCAGCAGCTCGGCGGTGACACCCTGCAGGCGCGCGGCCTCCTCGGGGTCCGAGGCCCGAAGATCGTCCAGCAGAGCCTGCGCCAGCGGCGCGCCCTTGTCGGTGATCGCGAACTGCGCGGACGCGCCCTCGGGCAGGACCTGCACATCCTCGAACTGCAGGCGCACGGTGACCGGCGTGGAGAAGTTCTTCACGGTCACCAGGTGCACCGTGGGGTCGGCCGCGCCCAGGAGTCCCACGAACTGGGCAGCGTAGGCGCTGCGGCGCTGCACGTACTCGGCAATCGGCAGAGCCAGGCCTGCGCGCACCGTGGCGCGCAGCTCGCGGTCCGGCAGCGCGCCGTGCTCGCGGACATAGTCGCGCAGGGCCTTGGCGGCGAAGACGCCCAGGACGAGCACCGAGCTCAGTTCCTGGTCGGCCTTCGAGCGGGATCCGACGACCTCGAACTGCGTGAACTTCGACCCAGGGGTGCTCAGTGCCGCGCGGCCGAAGGTGCGCAGGTCCGAGTGCCCGATCAGGGGAGTGGTGAACGAGGCGGCGACGCGGTTGTAGAAGTCGTCCTCCACCACGATCTTGAAGGCATCCGAGTCAGCCTCGGGCACCTTGGGCGTGGAGCGCGAGGTGCTCACCACGGCAGAAGGAAGGTCGATCGTGTCAAAGACCTCCTTGCCGTGGACCTCGCCGCGGATGACGCCCTTGACGTATCCGTTGCCGACGTCGATGCCGCCGGTGAGCTGGATGGTCTTCTCGGCGGTGCGGGTGTTGCTCATGGTTGTGTCCCTCTCGGTCAGGAAGTCGGTGTCTCAGGAAGTGCGGTGCGGATCAGCGGGTGAGGAAGGCGTCCAGCCCCGAAGGGACAGAAGGCTCCTCGGCGGGAACAGGGTGGGGCTCGCGGACAGGAGGCGTGGGCGGCGGCTGAACAGCCTGGGCTGCCTCGACGCGCTGCACGGGCTCTGAAGAAACAGCAACAGGCACGGCAGCCTCGTCACGGCCTTCGCGACTCTCGTGCTGGCTTTCACTCCCGTCACGGCGGTCATCGCCGCGTTCCTCTCCGTCAAGGGCCTCGCTGCGCCCAGGGTCCTGCTCGCCCTGCGGCGGGCGGCCGCGCCGGGGAAGCTGCTCGACGGGACGGTTGACCACGTCGATGTAGCCGTCGCGCTGGATGGACTCGCGGATCAACAGCTGGAGCGAGCGCGAGATGTCGTACTGCTCGTCGAGCCACCGGTTCGTCGACTCGTCGGCCCGCGGGACGCTCCAGCGCAGACGGCGCGGCTCGGCCTTATCGGTCATTGCGAGCACCCCCTTGCGCCCTCGTGCTGATGGACACTGTCCTCGGTCATCGCGGCCCCCTCTCATGCGCGGTCCCCGAGGCGCTACTGCCAGTCGGGGACCTTTCGACTCATTTATCAGTCATCATTCTACTGGTCTTTCAATGGTCTCTGCAAGGACCACGCCAAGACCAGCAAAAGGCCACCAGCAGATCAGGCCTGCGTCACCGTGAGCGACCATGGCCGCGGCGGGACCCGTGGGAGCCGCCGGCAGGACCCGCAGAAGGCCACGGGTCAGCCGGGGAACCAGAAGACACAGGACTCATCAAGGGCTCACCCGGGACCGGCACGCGGTCCGCTGCGGACCAGCAGAAGACCTCGATCAGGCCACGGCACATTGGAGGGCGCTCGGTGGTCCCACACAAAGCACAGAAGCGCCCTCGAAGAGACCAGCAACAGTCCACCGTCGCGAGCCGGACCAGAGCAGACCTGTGAGAGACCATCATGAGACCAGCAGTGCGCCCGAAGCGGCCCCGAGGAGCGCCATCCGGCACTTAATGGTGTCTGAATGGCCTTTCTGGACTCTCTCGGGGCTTGTGTAGGTCTGGTCTGTGTCCCTGTCTGTCCATGCCGGTGCAATGATCTGTCCACTCCGGGACCAGAAGGGGTCCAGCGATGCGGGCCCGGACCGGTACCTGGAACACCCGCCTGCGACACCTCGAGGCAGTCCTGGAGCGAGCGGAGGAGCTATCGGAGCAGGGTGGAGCAGCTGTGGTTGCGCCTGTGGCGTCACCGACCCGCCCGGGGGGGCCGCAAGGAGAGCGGAGGGAAAAGGCGAACTGGGTAGTAGGGCCCCGCATGGAGCGAAAGGGCAAAAACTCCGCTTCCTGAAGAGGCTCACGGGCGGTGGGGGTCTAGAAGGTAAGAACCCGTGAGCCTCTTCAGGAAGCTGCACCTGGTGGGAGACCCGGACGGCTCGGTGACGCTGTGGAAGCGGGGGCTGCCGTTGGATCCAGGGAGGCTTCATGCTTCCCGGGAAAGCTCCTCTTCTGATGCGTCCACGAGGGGCAGGCCGGGCGGTGGCCGTCGAGGACTCGCTGTCGCTCATCCGGGGGTGCAGCTGCCACCAGGAGGGGCAGTCGGCCGGCCCGGAACGGACCCCGGCAAGGAAGCGGTGTGGGCCCGCCTCGGACGCGGTGCGACAGGTGCTGGCGCGACCGCGAAACAGAGCCGGAGTGAGCGCCCGCACACCGGTGCGACGAGCGCACCGACAGATCAGTGCAGTGCTGTGACAGCAGAGTTTTCCACAGCCTGACGCGACAGGTCGCGAGGAGTGGTGGACCGCTGCGCGCCGGGCCTGATGCGCCTGCGGCAGCAGGATCCACCAGGGGGTGCGGACCGGGCTGCGCCCGACGTCGCTGACGCTACATGTGAGGACCCGTACGGGTACCCGCTCGTGCCTCGCGGTGGTGCGGAAGATGCATCCGTACGGCGTTGCAGCGGACGGCAAAAGGGCTGTACAACCAAAAGCCCGTAAATCCAGCGGAAACGACATGACCCGTACACCCGCTGCGCGGATGGAGAGGGGGTGTACGGGTCAAGGGTGTACGGGGCGTTTCCCCTGATATTCCAGGCTTCCGCTAACGCTCCAGCCGTGGAATGGCGAAATGGCGGCAAGAGAGGAAAAGGGCATAAGGGAACCTGGCAACAGCGGTCCTGCGGACCCTCCGCTTCGCTCCGGTCTCTCGCTGCGCTTCGAGACGCTGTTGGTCGGCATAGCCGACAGGTTCCACCGCTCGCTTCGCTCGCCGGTCCGTCAGTCGCTGCGCTCCCTCCGGCTATGCCCAGCGCTGCGCTTGAGTGGAGGACACCCCGCCTGCCCCGCCGCATTTGTCCACAGGTGGACGACGCGGCAAAGGGTGCAGCCAGGCGGTGGATCACCTGGCGCTGCGCACCAGGTTTGTCCGAGGAGGACGGCCCGTCGGCCGGCCCGCTGCGCGGCCCAGTCGGAGCAGTTCCCGACACGGTTCACCAGTAGGCCGTCAGGCCAGCGGAGCTGGCACGGGAGCTGGACCGTACATCGAGTCTCCGCGGACCCCTGGCGGGACCTGCACTCGATGCCCGACACCTGCATCCCGAGAAACAGAAGAGGCATCGTCATGACACACGCCCGGAAGGCATCCAGGTCCGCACGCCGGCCACAGCCGCAGCTCTCGCCCTACGACACCGGAGCAAGGTGCGAGGCCAAGCCGTGGATCCCCTACGGAGAGCGAGTCACTGAGGCGACTCCGGCGGAGAGCTTTGGCAAGGTCGACTTCGACGATGAAGAGAGCGGCACGGTCTGCGTCGCCTACCTCGAGCGCGACAAGGACGGTGGATACACCCTTCACGTCGCACCGCTCAGCGAGGACCGGAAGGTCCGGGTGGCAATCCATTACGAACGCGGCGGTGCCAGGGTCAACAGTGCCCAGGCGTCGGCAGCTGCCGCGTAGTGACCTGCCGACTGAGAAGGAACACCGGGAATCATTCCGGAAAACATTGCGGCGAAAGAGGACGCGAATGATGCAGCGACAGACGAGTATCACAATCCGGACTGCCACCGCGGCGGCCTCGGCGGGATCTATGCCGATGACCAAGATGACCAGCCGGGAGGCATCACGATGACCAGTGGATTCAGCCATGCCCTGCTCGTGACCGGTTCCCGGACCTGGGACGCCGCGGAGGCCATGAAGGCGGCTTTGAACGAGGCCTGGAGAGCCTGGGGACCGTCTGCGGTCGCCCGACCCGTGCTCCTCTCAGGGCACTGTCCCAAGGGTGCTGACGCCATGGCCGAGCGGCTGTGGCGGGCTGCCGGCTTCGAAGTAATTGAGTTCCCGGCCGACTGGAGCGCTGAGCCCAAGGCGGCGGGCTTCACCCGGAACCAACGGATGGTCGATGCCCTCGTCGCCATGCGCGCCGGGGGAGCGGAGGTCCGTGTCGCCGCCTTCCTGGACCTTTGCAGCAAGTGCGACCAACGCACCGGCCAGCAGCAGCTGATGCCCGGAACGCCAGGGCACTTCTCACATGGCACCGTGCACGCCCGCTCCCGCGCCCTGGCTGCAAGCATCGAGGTCGAAGACATCATCCACCCGCGCCTGCCTCCGTTCTGACAAGTGCACACCCCGGAGATGACAACAGCCCTGCAGCTGGTGCTGCAGGGCTGTTGATCCTTGATTCGAATAGGTGGCCGGAAATCTCTCCGGTATGGCCCGAAAGACTGCGGAAAGGGTGGGGCTAGAGAGTCCGCTCGATGCCGTGTGCCTCATCGTGGGCCTTCATGACAGCTTTCGGAATGCGACCAAACTCGGGCACTTCATGACCGTTCTCGCGCGCCCACTTACGGATCTCCTCACGTTCCTCGGGCGTCGTCTCGGGCACGAGTCGCTTCTTCTCGCCCTTCTTAGTGGCCTTTCGACCCTTACTGATGTATTCCTTGAGATTCTTCTCAAGCTCTTTGCGCTCTTCGTCGGTCAGGTCTATCTCGAACCAGGTGTCGCCCAGTCCGAAGGTGACTGTGGCAGCATCCGGCTTGCCACTGATGTCCGACTCCACAATATTTCGAATAGCCATGTCTTGAATGGTAGACGATCCGAACCACCTTAGAGAAGTCTTTGGGCACGCCAGAACGACAGATCTTTCGAATGCCTTCATCATAGGCCGAAAACGCTGCTATACCAGCATAATAAACCCGCAGCACTGCTAAAATCACACTGCCAGCGGGTGCCTTTCCCCACCCCTGTAAACCGACCATTCGACACGATCGAGAGGCCCCCCACCATGACCATTCTCCAGACCGTCGACGACCATCCACTGACGGACGACGGCGTCGACCTGTTCGCCCTGATGTGCCAGCGCCGCGGCTGGACCGACGAGTACTTCCGCGAGATCGAATCAGCTGAACACGACGAGCTCCTGGGCCTGGCCGAGATGGTCGAGGCCCTGGAAGACGCCCGCGCCGCCGGCCACAAGGTCACCATCGCCCCTGACTTCGACATGGACGGGATCTCCTCCGGTGTGCTCGGCTACGCCGGACTGTCAGAGCTCGGCTTCGACGTCGAGCTGCACGTGCCCGACTACCGCCGCGGCCACGACCTCACGGCCGAGGACATCGCAGAGATCGCCGCGACGTGGCCGGACACCAAGGTCCTGCTGACCTGCGACGGGGGAGTGAACTCCCACCGCGGGATCGCCGCCGCCCGGGCTCTGGGATGGAAGACCCTGGTCACCGACCACCACGAGGAGCTCGAACCCGGTTCGAGCGCCGACGTCACCGTCGACCCCTGTCGGATGGACGAGACCTACGCCAACACCGGCATCTGCGGCGCACACGTGCTCTACCAGGTGTTGGAGGCCTATGCCCGCGTCCACCGGCCGGAGAAGCTCTGGGAGATCCGCCTGCTGCGCCTGTTCGCCGGCCTGGGCACCGTCTCCGACGTCATGCCAGTGCTGTACGAGAACCGGCAGCTGGTGCGCGACTCGCTGTCCATCGCACGGCTGCTGTACGCGCCCGCGCCGCGCACCGTCCCGACCCCCTGGGGCTTCGACCCGGACCCCGAGGCGATCGACGTCGGGCAGTCGACGCTGATGCAGCTGCTGCGCGTCGACCCGCACCACCCGGCCTTCGTCCGGGCCTTCGAGGGCTTCGCGGTCCTGCTGAAGGCCTTCGGCCAGGCAGGCAAGGTCCGCGACATCGACAGTATCGACGAGGGCTTCTACGGGTTCTACCTCGCGCCGGCGATGAACTCCCCGCGCCGCACGGGCGACCCGCTCGCACCGTGCTTCGGTGTGTTCACCGCGCCTGACCAGGACTTGATGCTCGAGGCGGCACACCAGGTCATCGCGACCAACGAGAGCCGCAAGGAGCTTGTCGAGGTCCACACCCAGGAGCTCGAGGAGGGTGATCAGCCGCTGGCCCCCTGGGTCTACTTCTCCGAGGCCTACCCGGGCATGTACGGTCTGCTCGCCAACCGGCTGATGGAGCGCCACGGCCACCCGGTCGTCGTGCTCAACCGTCCCGTCGGGCCGGATGACTACGTCGGAGGCTCCGGCCGGGCACCGTCGTGGTTCGGCATCATCGACACGCTCGAGCACCAGGACGGCATGCGTGCCATCGGCCACCAGCAGGCCTGCGGCGTCAAGGTCGACCGGGCGGAACTGCTCGACGGTCTGGTCGAAGCATTGCGGGAGGCCACGCAGGTTGCCCTGCTGGCTGTCGTCCAGGATGAGCGCCGGGCCGACCTGGTCCTGGGCCCGGACCGGGACTGCGATGCTGGCCTGGACGACCTGGAGCCTCTGGTCGGCTTCGTCCGGCGTGTGGAAGCGCTGCGGCCCTTCGGCCACGGCTTCGTCGAGCCGGTGGTCGAAATCGCTGTCGAGCCCCTTGGGCTGCGGGTGGACCGGATCGGTTCCGATACTGACTGCGGCCATGAGCGCACCGACGCCAACCTGATGACCAACGCCCGCGGCTACCGCGTGTGCCGCCTGTGCAAGAAGCATCTGCGGCTGGTCACCAGGTCCGGGCTGTCCTGCCTGTGGTGGAACGTCGCCGAGGAGAAGGAGCCGGAGATTTCGGCTCTGACGCGGTCGGCCAGCCGCACCGAGGTCGGAACGCTGCGTTTCATCGCGAAGCTGCAGCTGAACACCTTCCGCGGCGAGACCCGCGTCCAGGCCGTCATCGAAGAGCAGATCCCCGCGTCTGTCTGACCACGGAAAGGAGGCGGGGATGCCCGCTCCACCCATCAAGTCCCGGCTCGTCTCCATCGCGTGGTGTGTCCTCGTGCCCCTCGGCGTGCTCGCCGCCTACCTGGGACTTGGCCTTGCCGTAGTTTCCGTGGTCGGCGAGCCCGTCCTGGGTACGGCGGTGCTCGGAGGCCTGGTGGCGCTGCTCGTCGGCGCTGCCAGGCTCTTCCGGCCCCGGTGGTTCGCCAACGCGCCAACGGTCCGACCGATGTCCGGAACACCGCGCTTTACCCGAACGGTGCTTGGGTGCCTGGCTCTGGCGTTCTTCGCCGGCCAGTCCCTGGCCCTGTGGCTCTATACCCTGGGCGGCTCGGCGGGATTCGATGAATCGACCCGAGCCAGGACAGACGCCGGTCCCGTCGTGGCCCTCCTGCTAGCACTGGTGGCAGCGCCGGTGGCCGAGGAGATGCTTTTCCGCGGCCTGCTCTACCCGCTGCTGCGGCGCAGGGTCGGCATCGTCGCGGCGGTGCTCGTCACCGCCGCGGGCTTCAGCCTGCTGCACGCCAACGTCGTCCAGTTTGCTGCCACGCTGCCCCTGGCGGTGCTGCTGGCGCTGGTCTACGAACGCGCCCGCGTCCTGTGGCCGTGCGTGCTGCTCCACCTGGCCTTCAACCTCGCGGCCGTCCTTGTCCCCGCCCAGCTGCTGGGCGCATTGGCGAACCCCGTCTCAGCGCTGCTGATGACCGCGGCGTTCCTCGCGTGCGCCCTGGCGGTGTACCGCATGGCGGCACCCGCGCCCGGGCCTGCACAAGACGACAGGGAAGCCGGCGGGGAAGAAGGCAGGGAAAGCGAGCCACAGGCCGCATAGCGGCCGGGCTCAATGTGCAGGACTGACGCTGGTGCCCTCCGGGCGACCTTTCGGCCGTGGGCCGACGGTCGCTCCGGAGGGCCTGCTCTTGGGTGACCGGGGTGATCCGGTCACCGGGGGATTGGCTGAAGGATTTTCGTCAGCCAGACCTGAGAGGAGGTGGATCCACCATGGCAGTCGTCAACAAGTGCGCGTATGACGCGCAAGGCCGGCTCGTGCGCCCCAGCGGCAGCGAAGTGCGCCGCGCGCGGTTCGCCAGCGACTTCGACACCGGTGAGAGGCCGACCTTCGATCGAGGGTCCATGCACTTCTTCACCATGAGCACCAGCGGCCGCACGGCGGAGCAGGCGCACGAACGCGCCCGCGAGATGCTTGCCCGCTTCTTCGAACGCGCCGAGTCCGTCGCTGGCTTCCGCAAGCTCGAGATGCGCCGGAGGCAGGGTGTGATGCCCTGCAACCGCAACGTCTCCATCACCTACGAGATCCTGTACGCCGTCGAGGACGGCCACCGGGTCCGTGCCCACATACCCGAGTCCCCCAATGCGGGATACCGGCGAGGCCGCAGCGCGGCCGCCTTCTAGGCGGCCGGCGCACCCAGGGCCTCGCACCAGCGTGAACGCGCAGAAAGGCCGGAGAGCTCCCTTCCCACGGGGATGCTTCTCCGGCCTTTCTGTTTTCACGTTCCTGTGACAACAACACCTGGTGACGGTTCCTGGCCCTAACACCGATGCCCACTATATCAGTGTCGATTCATCATGTGCAATGCAGTCGGCGTCCCATTCCGGCGACCATTCGAAGGTCTGTCTCGAATCACTCGGAATAACTCGGAAGCCCGGTCGACCAGGACGCGGGACCCATCGCGATCGCTCCCGTCAGGGCCGTCAGGGCCTGATGCTCCGCTGCACGGGAGGACGCAGCGCCGAGGTGTACCACGTGTCGTGGTACACCTCCCGATCCCAGTGCTGGCCTGCTCAAACGGCGGGTCAGGCGACCGCGGCCGAGGGAGTCTGTACCACGTGCCCGAGCGGACGTGGTACGCCGTATTGCCTTGGCAGATCAGCGTTTTCGGCGGGTGTACCACGAGTACCACCAGATTCCGAGCGTTTACATATGTGCGCGAAGGACGCCTCCGATCGGTCATCCAGCCAGTAAGAGCTCTTATCCCCATGCGCGTATATCTAGTCTTTATTTAGTGGTACAAGTGGTACAGGGGGTATATAAAGCCCGTCTGACCAGGGCAAACGCCTGTACCACGTGCAAATCTCCATGTGGTACACCCCGTTTGGAGAAGTCCTGAAATCCCCGACTGACCAGGGGAAACAGGTGTACCACGTCAAGTGGTACACCTTCCGATACCCATTGGGGGTATACCGGCTCGCTGCTGCAGCCGGATCCCAGCTCTGGAGGTTCCCGGCCGGCCGGTCGGAAGAACTCCCCGAACCCCGACCAGGGGGTCGGGCGGCTCACGCCGCCCGCGGGGGAGTGCTCGAGCACGAGAAGCCAGCGGCTCCGTGGGGCATACGCCCCCGGAGCCGCTGTTTCTCATTCCAGACCGCACGCTCTCGTCGTGTCGCCGTGGCCTCCGGGTCTCGCGCGCGACCCCTCCGAGCCCCACCCGGGTACCACCCGGGACCTCTGTCGGACCATGAGTCGACTATCAGTCGACTCGTTGCGAAAGACCATTCGGATGGCATAGAGTCGTGAGCACGTTCCTATTCGATTACGAGACCAATCGGCTTCCCACTCACTGCCGGCAGGTACTCGACGCGATCGAGAAAGACAGCAGCATGACGACTCCTGACGACCCAACGCCCGTCTTCGACGAGGACTTCGACACCCCCTCGACCAACCCTGTCGCCGACGCCTTCACCGAGGTCATGACGTACTTCGCCGACGGCGGCGACATCGCCCCGCAAAACGAAATAGTCACGCGCGCGACCGAGGTCTACCTCCAGCTGATCGACCCGTCGGACCCGCCCGCACCGCGCCTGCTCGAGAAGCAGCTGCTCGCGATCGTGAACGGCGTCTCCAAGGCCGAGAACAGCAAGACCAAGGTGGCTGCCGAGAAGCTGCCCCTGGCCCGGCACCTGACCTACTGGCAAGTGGCGCAAATCCTGTTGAGCCTGCACCACGTGATCCGCATCGCCCCCAGCGCCAAGGACACTGACCGCGAGTACGACCTGCTGGCGATGTACCAGGCCACCGGTCCGGGCCGCGGCACGTACACCACCAGCGAGGACGACATCCGCACCACGGCACGCCGTTACAACACGCAGCTGACACTCAAGGAGTTCGCCGAGGTCCTGGCAGTACTCCGCGAGGACAGCCCGCGCCGGCACCAGTGCAGCCACAGAGACCTCATCGCCGTGAACAACGGCGTGTTCCACTACGGCCGCGAGGCCCGGGACATCCATGAGGGCGGCAAGGCCTTCCACTTCGAACCCAAGTCGCTCGTGCCCTTCGACCCGGCACTGGTGTTCCTGGCCAAGTGCCACATCGACTACGTCGAAGACCCGGACAACCCGGTGATCGTCCACCCTGTCGACGGCTCGGTCTGGGACATCGAGTCCTGGATCCGCGAGCTCTCCGACGAGGAGGGTATCCCCGAGCTGCTCTGGGAGGTCATCGGCGCGATCATTCGGCCGCACGTCAGTTGGGGCAAGACTGCCTGGTTCTATTCAGAACAGGGCAACAACGGCAAGGGCACGCTGTGCTCGCTCATGCGCAACCTGTGCGGGCCACGCTCGCACACCTCGATCCCGCTGAGCGACTTCGGCAAGGACTTCGCGCTCGAGCCGCTCGTGCGCGCCAACGCGATCATCGTCGACGAGAACGACGTGGGCACCTTCATCGACAAAGCGGCCAACCTGAAGGCGATCGTCACCAACGACGTCATCCAGATCAACCGGAAGTACCGGATGCCGATCGCCTACCAGTTCTTCGGCTTCATGGTCCAGTGCCTCAACGAGTTCCCGCGCGTGAAGGACAAGTCCGAAAGCTTCTACCGCCGGCAGCTGTTCGTACCGTTCAACAAGAGCTTCACCGGCATGGAGCGCAAGTACATCAAGGACGACTACCTCCAGCGCCGCGAGGTCCTGGAGTACGCCCTCTGGTACGTGCTCAACCGCGCCGGCGCAGCCGACCCGGGCAACTACTACCAGCTCTCCGAGCCGGTGGCGACCAAGGTGGTCCTGGCCGAGTACAAGGAGGCCAACGACCCCGTGCGCGCCTTCTGGGAAGAGTTCCGCGAGCGGCTGGTGTGGGACCTGGTGCCTTTCACCTTCACCTATGACCTCTACAAGGCCTGGTTCGCAGACGTCTCGCCCTCGGGGTCGCCGGTGAGCAACAAGCAGTTCATCACGGACCTGGTTGCGATCGTGCGGCCTGACCCGCTGTGGCACTGCCCGGACAAGAACAAGAAGATCCGCCCCGGCCAGATGATGGCCACCCCCGAGACGACCATCGCCGAGTACGAGCTGAAGAAGTGGATGAACCCGCACTACAGCGGCTCGGACCCGAAAAAGAAGTCGCAGCCGGTCCTTCAGGCCAACTACCGCGGCCTGCTCCGGCACACAGGTCCCGCCGCCCAGGTGGACGCCGACGACGAGGACACCACAGGAGAGGACTGATCCGACCATGCCCACAATCGCCAGGGCCATCACCGAGCTCGCCCGGGCGGTGACCGACCTCGCCAAGCAACAAGGCAGGGCAAGCACCGCGCTGGCCGATGTCGCCCGCGAACAGCGGATCACCAACCTGATCGTCCGCTCGCAGATCAGTGCCGACCCGGAGGAGAAGCGGCGGCTCGTGGCTGAGGCCTCCAGCCGGATGGACGCCCCGCGCCGCCGCTCTCCACACAACCCGATCGACTGAAGACAAGAACGGAAAACAGGACATGACGCAGCCGCACCCGAACGAACCGAACTGGAAAGACGGATGTGCAGGAGAGGGAGTCTCGCCCGGAAAGGAATGCGCCGACTGCACCGGCCAGCGTGAGCACTTCGGCTACTCCCTGGTGGGAGGTCGATGGGCCCGCGGTGCCCGGCCGGTCCCCGCGCCCGTCACAAGGAAGAAGCGCCGCCTAAGGCCATCCGCGGCAGCGCCCGGCACCCCGACCAGATAACTGCATACCCCGGCCGTGACGGCCGGTGACGACCGAAAGGCCAGACCCATGACCACCCAGCGCACCCCCGTCACAGCTGAGACCGCGCTCTTCACGTTCTACGACATCGAATCGCTGTCGAACGTCTTCACGCTGTGCGCCTACACCCCGCGGCCGGGCCGCGCCGTCCACGACCTGGAGATCTTCTTCCTGGCCGACGACCCGGCGCTGGTCGCCTCCGTCGACCCCCAGGCCCTCTACGACACCGTGATCCGCTCCAACCCGGGGCTGCCCGCGGTCAGCGTCCAGCTTTGGAACCTCGGCAGCGAACGGGGCAGCCTCCGGCTCGCCGAACTGATGGGCCTCTCGAACGCCGACCAGGTGTGCAACCACTCCGACCCAGGCGGGTACCCCGCGGCGCTGCGTCCGGTCTGCGACACAGACCCCGAATACGACCCGGCACTGCATCCGTTCCTTGCTGGCTACAACTCAATGAACTATGACACGACCATGGTCGCGCTCTACCTCAACGAGGCGTTTCCGGCCCCGGGCAGCGGTCGGCCGTTTCAGCCGACCACGGCCCGTACTCTGCGCGACCACAACGACCAGCTCTTCTCGTCCCAGCACATCGAGTACATGCCTGGCTACCTCGGCTGGGACGGGGCGGCTGCGAAGATCCGCCGTGCCATGCTTCACTCGGGCCGGCACCTGGACGTGGCCCGGCTGAACGAACTGCAGTCCAAGGTCAGCCTCAAGCGCCTGCTCGGGATGCTCGGCCGCCAGATCAAGGAATCCGAGAAGCTCAGCCATGACACGAGCATCGAGGCGGTAGAGGATCTCTATGAGCTGCTGGCCTACAACGTCTCGGACTGCCTTGGTCTGGCCCAGCTGTTCCGGCACCCGGCGTACGCGAGCAACTTCGATCTCAAGGCCGCTCTGCTCACCCAGTTCACCGAAACGGTGTTCACCAAGAACGGTGCGGTGCGCAAGGACCGGCTGGCAGTCGACTCCTCATCGGCAAAGTTCGTGGGCCGCATCCTCGCACCCTACGCCTCACTGGATGACATCGAGGCGGTGTCCTTCGTATATCCGCACCCCGAGGTCGCTAAAGAACGCGGGATCGAGCCGGTCAACGTGCTCGACGAGTGCGTGCGCTTCTTCGAGGAGAACGTCGCGCCCGACCCGGCCACCCACTCCGAAGTGACTGCAGCCCAGCGCGAGGCCCACCGGCAATTCCTGCAAGTCGTGGCGTACTACCGCTCGATCGAGGGGCAGAACTTCAACGACTCCGAGGAGTACCGCGACAAGTTCAGCCTTCCGGCCCGGTCTCTGCGCGATGTGCCCAAGACCCCGAACAACGTGCCGTATTTCCGGGCGGACGCCTCGCCGTCGTCCTGCTTCGCCACGTTCTCCACCGGCGGCATCCATGGGGCCGAAGCCGACCTGTCGGTGTTCAACGCCGAGAAGGTCGAGCACAACGATCAGACCATGATGCTCATCCGGGCAGCGCAGGCCTTCCCGGACGCAAAGGACTTCGTAGCAGAGGCCAAGCGTCAGCACGCCATGCTCCGCCTGCCCGACGGCACCTTCGTCGACAAGCGGCTGGTCCTGCTGGGTTCGGACCCGGAGAAGGTCAAGTACCGCAAGCCGAAGAAGGACGACCCTGACCAGGCCGGGCAGCTCGCCCGCGCCCAGGCCCAGGTGCCTGACCCGGCGGACCTGTTGACCACCCAGCGGCCCGAGGCGGAGGCGCTGAACGTCGTCCTGCCCGACGGCGGTGTCCTGGAAGGCAAGGTGGTACTCGCCAACAGCACGGCCACCAATGCCGCCTACCGCGATGAGCCGGCCAAGAAGAAGCCAGAGCTGTTCATCGCCAAGGAAGACGGCTCCGACAAGCTGCACCCGAAGTTCGCACGCACCTCGGCTGGCCTGGTGATCCACGAGGACTTCACCAGCTACTACCCGAACCTGCTGCGCAACATGCGGGCGTTCTGGAACCCCGAGCTGGGTGAGGACCGCTACGCGAAGATCTTCTTCGACAAGGAGCGCTACGGCCAGGAGATCAAGGGGCTGAAGAAGCAGCTGGCCCAGCTTCCGGGCGACAGCCCTGAAGCTGCGCGGCTGAAGGCTCAGATCGCCGGGCTCGGCGTGCTGCGCAACGGCACGAAGCTGATCCTCAACTCGGCCTCGGGCGCAGGCGACGCAAGTCACCGCACGCCGATCCGGATGAACAACCGCATCATCTCGATGCGCATCCTTGGCCAGCTGTTCAGCTGGCGGATCGGACAGGCCCAGACCCTGGCCGGGGCGCGGATCATCTCCACCAACACCGACGGCCTCTACTCGGTCGTCGGCGGCGAGAACGGATTCGACGAAGCGACCAACAACCGGGTGCTCGCCGAGCAGCAGGAGGCCATCGGCGTCGACATCGAGCCTGAGCTGATGTTCCTCATCAGCAAGGACTCGAACAACCGCCTGGAGCTGGAGGCCCCGGAGCCGGGGCGGTCCGTGGCAGACAGTCCGATCATCGCCGCCGGTGGCGGCACGCTGGCCTGCCACGCGGGCCCGACTCCGACGAAGTCGCTGGCCCACCCGGCCGTGATCGACTTCGCCCTGGCCCGCTACCTGCAGACGGTGGCGAGCAGGGGAGAGTCGGCGATCGCGGAGCCCTTCGACCTGATGCTGGGCCGGAAGGTGATCGAGGAGGCGGTCCTGGAGGACGACCCGATCCGGTCGCTCCTGCTGTTCCAGAACGTCATCGCGGCCTCCCGCGGCTCGATCACCTACCCCTTCTCGGCTGCACCCATCGACCCCGCCGTGGGTGTGAAGTACAGCGAGCAGGGTCACGTGACCAACGTCCGCGACCCGCAGGTGCTGCAGATGGTCAACCGGGTGTTCATCGTCCGCGAGGGCACTGAGAACGCCCGGAGCCTGCTCAACGCCGGTGCCTGGAAGGTCACCGCGGCCAGCCAGGCCAAGCGCCGCGAGGAGGACATCGGCCGGACCAAGCGCGACCCGGTCGCGCTGGAGGTGCTGCGCCATCACGGCTGGGCCCGCTCCCGCGCCGAGGCCAGCATGTCGGACGGGCTCGCCGTGCTCCCGGACGACCAGGACGTCGTGGTGCGGCGCATTAACGCCATCGACCCAACCTGGTCGATGGTCGTCGTCAACGACGACCTGCACCAGCTGCCGGCCGACCGGATCGAGCGGCTCATCGCCTCGCTGGACCTGGACACCTACGTCCGGATGCTCGAGGAGACGTTCACCAAGAACTGGATGAACGAGGCCGCCTGAGCCGATCGACCACAGCCCGCACAAGGGGGCCGCGGACGCCGCGGCCCCTTGTTCAACTCTGTGCACCATTGCGAATGGTTCCGTACAGATCATTCACTTCGAGTCATAATTGAGTACGAAAGGCAATTCAGGCTCGACACGACACGACCACGAGAGGCCATCATGTCCCAGTCAACACTCCCTGTCCGCTCCACTGACCCGGAGACCTCCTACGCCGCCGCCGTGAAGGCCGCGCTCGGCGCATCCCGCGTCCGTCCCATCGTGCTCGACATCGTCCGCGAGAAGGGCCCGCTCACCCACGACGAGCTCATCGCCGCTTACCACGACCGCGTCGTCACCAGCCTCGGCGAGGTGCCGCGCTCCTCGGACTCCGTCATCCGCACCCGGCTCAAGGAGCTCGCCCACCAGGGCCTGGTGACCGTCGCCGACATCGACGGCTTCTCCAACTACGGCAATGCGGCCAAGCGCTGGGTCGTAGTCGACCCTGACGACCCGAGCTTCGTCTACGACCCGGACGCCATCGCTGCCTACATCGACGACGAGGACATCGTCGGCTTCGGGCACTTCCTTGACGGCGACGCCTCCGACGCTGCCGGGACCGACGAGGACTGAGGCCCCATGCCGAGGAAGAAGAACCAGCGGGAGAAGGCCGTCGAGCAGTACCTGCTCACGCAGTGCCGCCGGCACGGTCTGTTCTGCCTGAAGTTCGTGTCCCCGGCCCGCGGGGGCGTCCCCGACCGAATCGTCCTCACGCCCACCGGCACGGTCTTCGTCGAGGTCAAGCGACCCGGCGGAGACCTCGAGAAGCGCCAGCGCGTCATGCACGCCAAGATGCGCCGTTTCGGTGCCGAGATCCACGTCGTGGATGACGAGCAGGCCGTCGACGCCTTCATCACCCACGTGCTCGGTTACCGCCGGATCGAGAGCCAGCAGAAAGCAGCATCATGACCGCAACAGCCACGGCCGCGGGCCCGGAGACAGCCGCCCGCGACTACGAAACGAAAGACTCGGGATCACGCAGGGTCACCGCCTCCGGCATGCAGCGCGAGGTGAAGACAGGCCAGCCCCGCTTCGACCTGCTCGTACCGCTTCAGGTGCCCTACCAGGACCAGCTGCTCACAAGGACGGCCGCGCTCGTGGAGCGTGGAGCGCGCAAGTACGACTCGCGCGACTGGGAGCAGGCCAGCACTGCCGCAGAGATGGAGGAGTTCCGCGCCAGCGCCTTCCGCCACTTCATGCAGTGGATGTGCGGCGAAGACGATGAGGACCACGCGGCTGCCGTGGTGTTCAACCTCCTGGCCGCGGAAAGCACCCGGACGGTGATCGCCCGCGGTGACGCCGGAACCCCGGAGGCCGCCCGATGAGCGGCCGCGTCACCAAGGGCAACGGCCAGGCCACCTCGGCCTTCCGCCAGCTCACCCGGGCCGACCTGGGCACCTTCGATCGCGAGGCCACGGAGCTCGTGCTCGAAGCGATGCGGGCCGGCTGCGTTGGGCGTGTCTCGTCCCGGGGCCACGCCATCCTGCGCAACAATGCCGGCGGATCCGTCTCGGTGCCGCGCAACATGACCTCACCCAACCGCACGGCGCAGAACGCCCGTGCCGACATGAAACGGCTGCTCGGCGGGCACCGGGCCGATCATGCAGTATCCGCCGCAGACCGCAGGCCACGCGGGAAACGGCAGATGACCGTCGCGGTGGCCTTCGTGGAGCACCCAGCCGCCTTCTCCCGCTGGTTCGACGCCCAGCCCGAGGGCCTGCCTGCGGACCAGCTCATCGAGGTCTCGTTCGACGGGGCCGGGGAGCCGGCCTTCCAGGCCGTGCCCGTCGACGCGCCCGCACAGCCCGATGCACCGGAACAAGACCAGCCGGAGCCCGCGACGGCCCGGCCCACCCGCCGCCGGGGACACCTGATGATCGCGCCCGAGCCCGGGCAGGAAGCAGAGGACGACATGACCGCCGAGGCCAAGGAAGATTTGCCGTTTGCGACGCCCATACCCGATGCGGCCGTCGGGGATGCCTCTGCCGAAGCGGTGCTTGAGCGCGTACGCACCGCGCTGGGTGAGGACCCGCGTGTCACCGCCCTGCAGCGCAGGATCGTCGGGCTGGAGGCAGAGCTCGCCGCCCAGACACGCCGGGCCGATGACGCCGAGGTCCGCCTGGGCCTTATACGCGAGGCATTCCATGCCTGATCCCGACTGCCGACAACCCACGAGAGGAGGCCGCACACCATGACCACGACCATCGCACCACCGCAGCCGTCACCCGCGCCCATCGTGCTCAAGCCCTACCAGCAGCAGATCCACGACTTCCTCGTCAGCCGCCCCTTCGCCGGAGCCTGGCTTGGTGTCGGAGCCGGGAAGACGCTTTCGACCCTCAGCGTCCTGCAGACAGTCCGGCCGATGGGCCACATCCTCGTCGTCGCACCGATCGCGATCGCTCGCTCGACCTGGCTCGACGAGATCGACAAATGGGGATTCCCGATCCGAACCAAGTCGCTCATCGTCAACGAGAACGACCGGAAGCTGCCCAAGGAGAAGCGACTGGAACGCTTTCGGGAAGTCTTCTCCGACCCGCCGACGATGTACTTCGTCAACCAGGAGTTGCTGACCCAGCCCTCCCAGGGTGCGCGTCTGCTCCAGCTGACCGGCGACCCTACCGGCGATGCCATCGCCGCCGGGATCTCACCGGAGGCCGTGCGGCTGCGCGGGCTCATCGAGACGATCGGACCAATGGCCCAGGAGCAGCTGATCGGACACTTCCTGCAGCTGGCTGCCGGGCAGTCCGGAACCAAAGCCCCCACCAAGACCGCGGTCAAGGAGGCGATCAGCGAGCTCGTCACCCGCGGCGCGCTGGAGCGCGAGAGCCACGACTGTCGCAGCTGCGGCGGCGACGGCTGCGCGCAGTGCCGCTACGGCCTGGTCGACCAGATGCCGATCCAGTCCATCAACGGACAGGACACCCTCATCTGGCCGTTTCAGACGGTGATCATCGACGAGTCGCAGGGCTTCAAGTCCCACAGCAGCGCCCGGTTCAAGGCCTTGAAGGCGGTCCGCCCGGCCATCACGCGGCTCATCGAGCTGACCGGCACGCCGAGCCCGAACGGGCTGCACGACTTGTGGAGCCAGATCTACCTGCTCGACCAGGGCGAGGCCCTGGGCCGGACCATCACGGAGTTCCGCAACCGGTGGTTCATCCCGAAGATGGTGCCTGGCACCACCACCCCGGCGAAGTGGATCCCGACCCCGAACGCCGAGGCCGAGATCCATGAGGCCATCAGGCACCTGGTGATGAGCGCGCAGAACACCAACCTCAACCTGCCGGGCCTGACGATCCAGGACGCCAACGTCACCCTCCCGCCGGACCTCATGCAGGCCTACAAGGAGTTCAGGCGCGACCTCGTGCTCGACGTCGTGAAGACCTACCAGGACGAGGACGGAAAGCTCACCCAGAGCGTTGAGTCGATCGTCGCCGAGAACCAGGCGGTCCTCACCAGCAAACTGATGCAGTTCGCCTCGGGGACGCTCTACACGGCCGACCCGGAGGACCCGGCGACCAAGGGCCAGTACGAGGTTATCCACGACAAGAAGCTCGAAATGGCCGAGTACCTGGTGCGCAACAGCGGGGGAGACCCCGTGCTGGTCGCGTACCACTTCCGCTCTGACCTGGAGCAGCTGATGGCGCGCTTCAAGAAGGCGGGCATCGACGCGCAGGTCTTTGACGGCTCGCGGGAGATGGTCCGCCGGTGGAACGCCAAGCAGATCCAGGTGATGCTGCTGCACCCCGCGGCGGCCGGCCACGGCCTGAACCTGCAGGACGGCGGCTCGACGATGATCTGGTACACGCTGCCGTTCTCGCTCGAGCACTACCTGCAGACCAACGGCCGTCTCTACCGCACGGGGCAGACCAAGCCCGTGGTGATCCACCGGATTATCACCAAGGGCACTCAGGACGAGCGGATGCCCGGAGTCCTGGCAGAGAAGCAGCAGGTCCAGGACGACCTCATCTCGGCTGTGTCCGGCGAGGAGGCGATCCTCGTCGCCCTCGAGGAGGAGATCCAGGACGACCTCAACGACCTGTGGGTCTCCGAACGGGTCTGACCAACCCATTCCGACGCCGCGGAGCGCCAGCCACACGCCGGCGCTCCGCGGCGCACCACCCCGACCCCAGTGCCACCCGGCCCGAGGAGGACTGATCCATGAATGACCCGAAGCACCAGGCCTGGCCCGACGGAGCGCGCGTGCGCTTCACCGCCGAGGCCAGGGAAGCCATGCAGGCGCGGCCCGGAACGAAGCCGCTGCGCGCACCGGCCCTCGGGCCGAACACGGACTACACGATCGACAACACCGACGACGGCCTGCACGACGTCGTGCTGCGCGAGACCGGGGAACGCTACGGCGTGCTCTGGCTCCAGAGCGCAGAGCACGAACCCGTCGACCCCGACGTCGCGCTGCTCGAGGAGCTCTTCGACCGCGAGCTGCCGGCCAGCTTCGACCCCGCCCGGGGGACAAGGAGCGTCACTCGCCATCACGGAGCAGGGATGGCCACAGCCGGAGCCCGGCCCGCCACGACCGTAGTTCCGCGCGGCAACTGGATGCAGACCTACACGGGTCGCCGGTTCTACCCGCTGGACCCGCGGCCCGAGGACGTGGACATCGCCGACATCGCACACGCGCTGTCCATGCAGTGCCGCTACAACGGCCACGTCCGCCGGTTCATGTCCGTCGCCGAGCACTGCGTACTCCTCTCGCGACTCGTCGCCCCGGAGCATGCGCTCTGGGCGTTGCTGCACGACGCGACAGAGGCATACGTGGGCGACATGGTCCGCCCGCTGAAGCTTCACATGCCGGAGTACCGGGCCGTCGAGGACGGCGTCATGGTCGCCATCGCCCAGAAGTTCAGCATCGACCCCGCCATGCCCGCCGAGGTGAAGCACGCCGACTCGCGGATCCTGCTCGACGAGCGCGCGGCGCTGCTGGGCGAGCCGGCGGGGGACTGGGAGGTTCCAGGTCAGCCCTTCGGGATCGAGATCCAGGCCTGGAGCCCGGATGCTGCCGAGCTCGAGTACCGCCTGCGCTTCGCCGAGCTGACTGGAGACCCGGCCGGTCTGCCCGTCGGGCTGTGCGGAGACCGGGAGGACCACCTGCCCCACACCCACCGCAGCGCCTCGCTTGGCGGGCTCTGGTGCTCCGCTGACCAGGACTCCCGCCTCCCCTGGGCCGCCGAACGTCGGCAGACCCAACCCGGAAACGCAGGAGAACAGCCCTATGGCTGAGACCAGGATGACCGGGACGGGACGCATCGCAGCTGGTTCATGACCGACCGGTGACCGGCACCCTGCGGGTGCTGGTCACCGGAGGGCACAGCGTCGGGGTCGGCAGGGCCGACCCGGGTGCCGGGGCAGTGATGCCGGGGGTCGGGTCCCGGCCCGGTCCCCCCTCATTGCCACGACACCACAACGAGAAGGAGCGAGTCCCATGGCTGAGCAGCCCATCTACCGGCTCCCGCCTGCGGGCTGGTCGGACTTCGGCGCACACATAGACCAGCCGGAGGTCCGCCTCGAGTTCTCGGCCGAGACCGGCGAGGACGGGATGCCGCTCTGGGAGCGGCCCATCGACATCCGTCACGACGACCAGGAGGTCTCGCCATGAAGGCGTACAGCACGCAGACCGAACGCACCTACGATTCCTGGGAGGACCTGGTGGCCGAGGAGGCCAACGGCTACGGCGTCGTGGTGATGATGCAGGCCAAGAGCCTGAAGTCCGCCAGCCCCCAGACCTACTCGCGCCTGATTGGGCCGTTCGACGACCAGAAGAAGGCCCGGAACAAGGCCGCAGCCGTTCGCCGCGCCTGGAAACGCGCCAAGGACCGCGACCCCCGTATCCAGCTGCTGGGCGTCTCGGTCGAGCCCATCTGGCCCGACCTGCGCTTCGGCACCAGGAACTGAGACCTAATTCCACAACCAGCGCCACGGGCGCGCTGTCGGGGCCGACGCTCCGCAGACCATCAACGACACGACCGACGAGGACATCCGCCATGACCATGACGACCACCGCCCGCCCCGCACCTCCACGCCTGCAGGACCCGCTCGACGCCGTGATGCGCAGCTGCCTGCGCGATGACGCAGTCTGGGCCGAGGTCACCACCACGCCGGCCGGCCTCAACCAAACCGAGCACTGGCTGAAGACCACCGCCTCAAGCATCGACCAGCAGCTCTCATTCCGCCAGGACGACGCCGAGATCTGGCGGCTGTCCCCGCTGGATCACAGCACACAGCTGATCGAGTTCCTCGAGTGGCGCAAGGGCGCGCTCTACCTCAAGAGCCTCTGCGAGAAGCGCCTCATCGACATCAAGCGCCTGCGGACCGCCGACGAGGAGCGCGCCGAGGAGATGAAGGTCCTGCTGGTCCGCCTGGCGCAAGCCGTCGTCGCCCACGAGGGCGAGCTGATCGGAGACGAGGACCTGTACGGAGCCCTCGACCGGATCTCGCTTCCCGGCGCGGACGCGCCGACCCTGCGGGAGTACCTCCAGTTCCGCGACGGCTCGAAGGACTGACCCAGACCACACGACCGCAGCCTCGCCGCGGCCGGGTCCCTGTGGGACGGCGTCGCGACGGGGCTCCTCGATCCCGGGCCAAGCGGCCCGGCGGAAAGAACCGCATGACGCCCCAGACCACCACGACCACCGCAGAAGAGCTCGTCCCTGAGATCGAGCAGACCCTGCTCGATTCGCGGGCGGACCGTGCCCTGCACGAACGCCGTGGGGTGCACGAGCACTCCGAGCAGACGGAGCTGAGCGACCACGAGCGCACCGTGATGCTCGACGTCACCCTGGCGCTGCTCATCCGGCATCGGCTGCCCATCGATGCCGACCGCGCCGCGAAGGCGGTGGCCGCCGCGCAGACCGCCGATGCCCGCACGTGGGCGGCTGGCTGCGCCCGCCACATCGCCCGCGTGGCGGAGGAGAAGAACCCATGAGCCGAAAGCGCAGGCAGCACTACTCCACCGAGGGCTTCCGGCCGTCGGCGAATCCCGAACAGGCGCACTGGATGCGGGAACTCCGCAAGTCCAGTGCGACGCAGCGGCACACCCCCAAGCCCCGCAAGGGCACCCGCCGCGAGCGGGAGCGACAGGCGATCCGCGACCAGCAGCGACACCGAGGAGACCACCCATGACCGACAACAACCGAGGGCCCGCAACCGGAATCGCGCTCGACGCAGAGTCACTGCGCGCCGAGCTGCGGGAGGCCCCGGAGGCCCACGGCCTCGATCCGGAGCAGGCGGCGGAGATCGCAGCGCTCCCGGACGGACAGATCAACAGCTGGATACACGAGCTCGCCGCGCGCGACGACGCCTTCTGGGCGCTTTACGACGGGCTCCGCCGGCGCACCATCGCCCATCTCGCCGAGATGCACAGCACAGCCAAGGACGTGAAGCCGTGAACGCGCCCCTGCCCGACTGGTGGGTCGACGCGACGCCGGACGGCAAGCGCGCCAAGCACCCCGGCAAGCACGAGGTCTACGTCTACGGCCAGCAGCGCGCAGACGGCATGGCGTGCATCGGGTGCAGCTGGCAGCACAGCACGGTCATGTCGACACCAGCAGCCATCGCCCGGCACGACGCCGACCAACACCTCGAGCACGACCACGGGCTCTGGGTGCCCATCGATCGCGGCCCCCTCGCGGCGGGTGCCCGTGCGGGAAGCCCGGGCTGTACGCCGACTCAGTGCTGCGGACCAAGGTCCGCGCAGTCCTCCAGCAGGCGCAGCCGTGGAGCCCGACACCGGACCAGCTGGCGGACCTGCTCGTCGGCGCGCTCGTGCCCGACCACGGCATCCTCGTGGCCTTTACAGCCGAGCAGCAGACCGAGTCCGACTGGGAGCTGGGCTACAGCGCCTCGTACACCGACCTCGCTGCCCCCGAAGTGCTCGGCCACCGCCTGAGCGAGCGGGAGCTCGCCGAGCTGTACTTCCAGATCGAGGCCATGGGTGGACTCGGCGAGTCCGAGGCCTACCGCGACCTGGACAAGGCCGTCGAGCGCCTCGGCGAGGAACCCGCCCGGCAGCTGCGCGAGCGTGTGGCCCAGCCCGGGCTGTTCGACCTGGAGCCCGACGTCTGAGAGCCAGGGCCTCCACACCACAACGACCCCAGCAGGGGAGAGAAGGAAACCAAGTCCCATGACCCCCACCACGATCGGCGACCTGCCCCGGACCGCCCACACCGCGCCGAAAATCACCATCTACGGGCCGGCGGAGTGCCCCAACTGCGACAAGGCCAAGAGCCTGTTCGATCGGCAGCAGCCCGCGATGCAGTACACCAAAATCGACATCGAGCAGGGCGATGAAAACCACCGCCACATCACCGAAGACCTCGGATACGCCCAGGCACCCGTGATCGTCGTCAAGCTGGCCTCCGGCCGCACTGTCCACTGGGGCGGGCACCGCCAGGACATGCTCACCGCCCTCGTCCGGCTGTGCACCAAGGGCATCGTCCCGGAGGACCGGAAGGCGGCGTCCTGATGGCAGCGGCGCAGCAGCGCCTCGGCCTCAGCATCACCGCCCGGCAGGCCGACATCCTGCTCGACACGCTCGTCGACAAATCCGTCGAGACGGACCACTACCTGCTGTCCTATCCCAAGGACGAGCCCGACAAGACCGACACCTGCTGCGACGCGCACCTGGCCCGGTTCGAGCAGCGCGCACTCCAGCGCAAGGCGCTGCTCGAACGGAAATCAGAGGTACAGCACCTCATCGCGCTCATCGAGGCGATCCGGCCGGCGTTCGAGGCCTCCGGGTCCTCCCCGGTAAGCACCACGGCCGTGGACCTGTCCGGCGTGACGCTCGTCTACCGGGACACGGCAGGCAAGACGCACGAGCAGCCGCTGGCCGACATCGGATCCGCCGGGACCCTCATCGACCCCGACAGCGGAGACGACCTCGAGCTCATCGCCGCGCTGGTCGCAGCAGACCCCACCCGAACCAAAACCCAGGGAGCAACCCCATGAGCCTGCACATCGACAGCCTTGCCGACCTCATCCGCGGAGCTGTGTCCGGCGGCGACACCACCCGGGAAGACTTCGAGCGTGCGCTCGACCAGGTCTTCCCCCGGGATCAGCTCGACCCGTTTGAGGGCACCGGCAGCGAGGAGTACCTCGTCGGATGGACGATCGACCAGGATGCTGCATCGCCCGCTGAGGCCGCCAGCAAGGTCTGGCGGGAGGTCTTCCAGCGCGGACCATGGCAGCCCAGTGCTGACGAGGGCTGCGTCTTCACGATCTCTCGTGGGGGCCAGCGTGTCGAGATTGACCTCAGCGACGAACACTTCGCGCACCTTTTCAGTGACTAAAAGGAACAGCGGGAGCAGCGCGCGGCGCAGCCGCCCCGGAGTACAGGACGGAAGCCTCGCGCACAGAGCCCCGGAGGAATGGGATCCTCCGGGGCTCTGTGCCCGCACACCCCGAGAACGAAGTACCGACACACGCACGACAACTTCTAGGAGGAGCCACGGTGCACGCACAGCAGAACACCCGCCTCCCGGCCGCACCGTCATGAGCGGCGAGGACCCCGACGAGAAGTGGCGCAGGGATGCCCTGTGCGCAGAAACAGACCCCGACGCGTTTTTCCCGGAGAAGGGCGGCAACACCACCGACGCCAAGAAGGTCTGTGCCCAGTGCGGGGTGCGCGCACAGTGCCTGGATTACGCGTTGAGCGCCGACGAGCGCTTCGGCATCTGGGGCGGACTCAGCACCGCCGAACGCGACCGCCTTATCAAGACTTCACCGGTGGCACACCGTAGCGCCGCCCAGGCGCAAAAGCAGGAACGCGACACCCTCATCGTCGCGATGGCCGGCAGAGGGATCGACCCCCGGACCATCGCCGACATGGCCGAGGTCACCGACCGCACCGTCTACCGGGTGCTCGCCCGGCACAAGGAGCGGGAGGACGCCGTCTCCGCCTGAGCGCAGCACCGTCAATTGAAAGGACCGCCATGCCACTGTTCCCGCGCCGCTTCAGGCAGCAGAACATGCTGCCCGGGGACGCCTATCCCCCTGAACGGACTACAGGCGCGCCCATGCCGGCCAGGAAACGCGCCGCCATTGACCGCAAGCTCCGCCGGATGGTGAAACAGCATCGGCTCCCGGCCGAGCCGGGAGAGTACCTCGACACAACGGGCGACCGCTGGACGCTCGACGCCCAAGGCGGCTGGACCGACGCCGGCGGCGTACACCGCGACGCCCGGTACGCGCCGATCATCGCCTTGTTCGTCCACAACTCCGGCCCGTTCACGCGCATCGAGAGCTGATGGCCACCCCCGCCGCAAAAGGAGCAATCATGCACCCCCGCATCGAAGACAGCCACCTCGACCCCGGACTCCTGCCGACCGTCAATCCACAGCAGCGCACCGACACCCAGCTCGTCGAGCCGGTGCTCCGGGCCATCCACGCCGCCGTCGCGGACTGCAGCGTGACCGCCGCCCAGGTCTTCGCCGGCCGGATCCACACGCGCAAGAACGAGGAGTGCACGACAGCGTTCGGCCGGCCGCCCAGCGTCGGTCACGCATCTGACGGTGACGACTTCTACTTGCAGATCGGCGTCCGGGTGCCCTCGTACGCAGCCGCACCGGTGCTCAAAGCGATCCACGCCGTCGAGGCCATGTCGGACGCGCAGGCGCTGCGCGAGGCGCGTGCCCGGCTCGCCGAGGCCAGGGCGCGCACCGCCGCGGCACAGAGCGAAGAAGCCCGGGTCGAGGCCGAGATCGCCCGCCTCGAACCAAACAAGGAGTAGACCATGAGTGCCATCCAACCCCTGGCCGCCCGCATGCGGCCCACCTCCCTCGACCAGATCGTGGGCCAGGAGCACCTGGTCTTTCCCGGCTCGCCGCTCGAGCTGCTCGCCCAGGGCGAGGGTGCGACCTCGGTCCTGCTCTGGGGTCCGCCCGGCGTCGGCAAGACCACCATCGCCTCGGTGATCGCCCGCCAGACCAGCCGCCGCTTCGTCGAGCTCTCTGCGACCAGCGCCGGCGTAGCCGATGTCCGCAAAACGCTCGCCGGAGCCCAGAAGGCCCTCGACGACGACCTCCAGACGTTCGTGTTCATTGACGAGATCCACCGCTTCTCCAAGGCGCAGCAGGACGTCCTCCTGCCCGCCGTGGAGGCCGGGGTCATCTCGCTCATCGGCGCGACCACCGAGAACCCGAGCTTCTCGGTCAACTCGGCACTGGTCTCGCGCTCAATCCTGCTGGTCCTACGCCCTGTGGAGGACGGCGAGGTCGTGAACCTGCTCTCGCGTGCCCTAGAGGAGGACCCGGTCCTCTCAGCCACCGGGATCGGGTTCGCCGACCCCGCGCTGCAGATCATTGCAGGGCTGTCCAGCGGCGACGTCCGCCAGGCGCTGAACCGGCTGGAGACCGCTGTCGCAACTGCGCAGGCCGCAGGCAAGAGCGTCGTCGACCGCGAGGTGCTGGAGCAGGTCACCGGCGCTGCGCTGCAGCGTTACGACCGCGATGGCGACCAGCACTACGACGTCGTCAGCGCATTCATCAAGAGCATGAGAGGCAGCGACCCGGATGCGGCCCTGCACTGGCTGGCCCGGATGATCGAGGCGGGGGAGGACCCGAGGTTCATCGCACGGCGCTTGGTGGTGCACGCCTCCGAGGACGTCGGCATGGCCGACCCCTCGGTGCTGGGCATCGCAGTGGCCGCCGCCCAGGCCGTCCAGCTGATCGGTATGCCCGAGGCGCGGCTCAACCTCGCTCAGGCAACGGTCGCAATCGCCACGGCCCCCAAGTCGCCGGCCGTCATCCGCGGCATCGACCAAGCGCTGGAAGACGTCCGGCGCGGCCGGACCGGGAGCGTGCCAGTGCACCTGCGCGACGCGCACTACCCGGGCGCGAAGGGCCTCGGGCACGGAGAAGGCTACTTCTACCCTCACGACTTCGAACACGGAGTTGTCTTGCAGCAATACCTACCCGATGCCGTCCGCGGCACACAGTATTACCGTCCTACCGGCAATGGCTTCGAACAAACCATCGCCAGACGGTTGGCTGCGATCGATCAGATGACCGTGGAGGACAGGAACCCCCTCGACTAGATCGCGGACCAGAGGTAGAACCGTGGCCGCATCATCCTGGATCGTCGCTGCATGGAAAATCACCAGCAAAGTCGTCGGCTTCCACAAGACCTACGAGAGGGGATGAGCATGATCAACGACAACACTGAACGCGCGAGGCAGACCCCGGAGTCCGACAAGCCCAGGACTGTGGACGACCGACTCTCAGCAGATCTTGGTATCGACGTCGCCGCCGTCGAAGCGCAGGCACGGTTGCATCTCGACCTGCTGCGCATGCAGCGCCGCGAGCCCGGCGAACTAGGCTACGTGCTCATCGACCGGGAGTTCCATCCCCGCACAGCTGTCGTCTTCGCATCTCCCACAGAAGCCCGCAGCGCGCTGGAAGGCCACCCTTTGATCGATGCCCTCTGTGAGGAGGACAGCGTCGATGCACGGGTCCCGGATCCGGCCGTTCTCTCCGACCTCGCCTCCCGCGAAGTCATTTTGCCCTGATCGCACGGAATCGCGAAGGAATGGAAACATGACCAACACCGGTATCTTCACCCAATCAGCAACTTCAGTCCTGCAGGACGTCGAAGAGTTCTACTTCGGTGGCGCGCTTCCCTGGTACCACGGGAGCAAGCTGACAGAGGACGGCTTGCACGTGAGCATCACACTTGACGATCCAGAGTCTGATGACGAGTCCAAGACCAAGGACTACGAGCTGTCGGCCGCCCAAATCAAGGAAGCCTTTCGAAAGGCCAAGCAGAAGGGGTACCACCTCTGCTGCTCTGCCGCCATCGAGTCCGAACAGCTCGGATTCGGCTGCGTCCAAGACCTTGACATCATCCTTCAGACCGCTTGCTACGGCGAGCTGGTCTTCGGCTGACGCCGCACCGGCTCGACTTCACCAGTGGAACTACTTCCACTAGGATGCAATCTCAGAGCTACCCAGTGGACACGGACCCCAGCACAGCCGTCCTTGCTCCTTCGTGAAACCACCCTGCTCACCCTCACTTCGCCGACCTCGACCGATAGGCTCCGATCACATGAACGACCAGGAAGTGCGCCGCGGCGCAGGTATCTACAGCAAGCCGGTGCTGGGCTTCTACGACCTGCTCGTCGTGAAGTTCTCCAATTCGCTGGCCTGGCGATGCCCCAGCCAGCTCATGCTAGACCAGTACAACCGTTGCATCGGCACCCGCCATCTCGATGTCGGTCCCGGCACTGGTTGGTACCTCGCCAATGCCGACCTCCCCGAATCTGCTGAGATCACACTCATGGACCTCAACGAAAACAGCGTGGAGCACGCAGCGTCCAGACTCGCCCACACCCACGTAAGCACCAGAGGTGTGACCGCGAACGTCCTCGAACCGATCCCCGAGGCTCTCGGCCAATTCGATTCCATCGCGGCGAACTACGTCTTCCACTGCGTTCCCGGCTCCTGGGCGGACAAGGGCGTAGCTTTCAAACACCTAGGGGAGCGGCTCGCTGCTGACGGTGTGCTGTTCGGCAGTACCATCCTGGGCAGTGGCGTGAGCCACAACCTCATCGGCCGCGGCTTCATGGCCCTGTACAACCGCCTGGGCATCTTTCACAACCGCGAAGACGACGCCGCAGGACTTGAGGCTGCACTGCGGCGAAGCTTCGACCAAGTGAAGGTCGACGTCATCGGTACCGTGGCGGTGTTCAGTGCACGAAACCCGTTGCGAAACGGCGGGGCAGGTGGACTCGACTAAAAGTCGAGCCTGATGACTGCATCCCGCCCTTCAGCCCCAGACCTGACTCCGGTGGCGGTGATGCGCACATTCTGCACGGAACCGTCGACCCGGCGAAGCGCCAGACCCATCGATTGAGAACGAGCGGTATCCCTCGCCGCAGCCGCGATGAACCTGTGCAACTCACCTGAAGCGTCAATGGCAAATTCACCAAGGCCGCCGACATACCCGAAGTCTTCCCGACGCCACGATGGCGACGTCATAAGAACATCCAGCGTTGCAGAGTCGACGACGGCCATCGGTTCCTTGGCCAGGGCCATGACTCCGCGAAGCACGTCGTCCACGCGCCCCGCATTGGCGTCTTGCTCGAAGGCCATATCGTGAAAAGTCTCCGGGGCCTCGTAACTGAAGCCCTGCAGATAGATCTTGTCGTGATCGGGCTCGATCGGCGGAATCACGCCGACCAGGCGCATGTGCCGACGGTCCTGTGAAGCCGTGCCGTAACCTGTGACGATGTTGTAGGTCAGGCACCGGACCTTGCCCGTTACGCCCATCAGCCCGTCCTGGATGCCGTCGCGGATGAGGCTGTTCACGCGCATCCGGTCGGACTGGTCGATGAGCTCGCTCGCCCATTCCCCGGCTTCCCAATAGCCACTGCGCTGCTGGGCGACGCTTGTGTCGACGTCATAGATACGAAACAGGTTCCGGTCCCAGTACGTGCGCCGGCGCAGTGTTGGTTGACCGTCGGCGTCACGCTCGATCTCCCATTCCCAGCCACCGACCAGCGGTAGTTCCGGAAGCGGATCAGCCGCTTTGGCCACGCCGGCGAGGACACCGATCACCGTGGAGGTACGTGGAGAGAAGACGGGCCGTACCTCAACTGCCCACTGCTCGTCCGCATGGGGGACTGTCTCGGAAATTACATTGCCACTGCGCATCACCTGGGCGATGCGGTTCTCATCAAGTAGAAGACGCCTGGGAATTGCACGCGTGGGCTTCCGAGCGGAGACCGGACCACAGGGCTTATCGTCCACCAGAACCAGCTGCTTGCCGTCGCTTCCGCAGAAAAGGCCCCAGGAACCTACATCCAGCTGGACCTGCATGATCAAATACCGCCTGAGACCTGCACAGTGGCCCCCGACATGTAGGTATTCTCCGCGGTGTGAATGATCGCCGAAGCGACTTCATCTGCCGTCCCGAACCGACCCAGCGGGATTCCTTCCAGCATTGCCATCCGTGCCTCCTCAGCAACATCAGCCATCATGTCCGTATCAGTTGCGCCGGGAGCAACAACGTTCACCCGGATGTTCCGGGCTGCGTACTCCCTGGCCATCGATCGTGCAAACGCTTCCAATGCCCCCTTGGAGGCAGTGTAATTGCACTGGCCGACAACGCCGTACTTCACGGACATGGATGAAACCAGCACGATCGATCCGCCGCGCTGCCGCAGCATCGGCCCCAGGGCCGCCTTGCAGGCCAGCATCGGCCCGATCGCATTGACCTGCATGACCTCGCTCAGGTCCTCCTCGCTCATCCGCATGAGCAGCTTGTCGCGGGTGATCCCTGCTGCGACGACGAGCACATCCAGACCACCCAGGTCGGCGGCAGCCGCCTTGACGCCAGCTGCGATCGAATTACCGTCACGCACATCCATCTCGAGGGGGAGCACCCCCTCGGGCACGGTCCCCCCGGTACGATGCGTACCCGCCGTTCCGGTAGCCGGCGGAGAGCAGGGCTCGAGCCGTGGCCGCCCCGATCCCACGGGTTGCACCGATCACCAGGGCAGTTCTCCCCATGTCGCTCATTTTTTTCTTACCCTCCCAGGTTGTAAAGTTGTGACACGGAACTTTACTGGACTTGTACCCCTTCGTTGACAAACGACAGGCGGTGTCCGCTCTTCTCGCTATTTAGAGGAACGCTGATGCCTGCCTTCATTCCATCCGCTGCGACCGCCGATACGCCTCGGAACGGCCAGCCCCGTCACCCCCTGTTCGCCCGACTGATGCGCAAAGGCGCTGCCAAGATCGGTCCCACCAGCTGCACCCCGAAGCCCGCTCAGCTCGACCTCTTCGACTGGCCGAACGAGTTGAGCCTCGAAGCACTCGGGAAAGCCATCGCCTCAGCTTGCGGACTCGAGATCGTGATACGGCCCATCCCGGATGAGATGCGCCATCATGAGGTCAGCGGCCTCACTACTGTGATCGGACGAGTGGCCCACGTCTTCTACGACCCTGAGCTCCCGCCCCTCAACATTGAGCAGACAATCCTCCACGAGTTCGCCCATATCCTGCACGGCGACGTCCGGGCCGACACCGACTGCACCCATCTGCGCAGCATGTTCGACGATCCGGTGGAGAAGCGCGCCGAGACCACCGGCATGCGGCTGATGGATGCTCTGCACCGGAAGCGGCGGGCATCGGAAGAACGCAGCGAGGTCCTCGCCTTCCTGTCCGGATCAAACGAGGACGGTGAGATCTGATGACTGAGATCATCATTGTCGGTATCACCATGGGCCTGATCATCATCGTCTCTGCCCTGTATCAAGGACGCCGACGCCGGGTTAACCTTCTCAGGGTCACCTGTGCCGCCCTCTTCGTGGCCACGGTCTGCCGTGGCGTGGAGCCGCCCTTAGACGGACCTGCCGTCGACCTCCTCAAGCGCCTTGCCATCCTGACCGCCCAGGTATCCGTGGCGCTGCTCATCCTCACGTTCCGCGCGACTCCGCTTTCACGACGTGCAACCCGGTTCATCTACCTCTTCGCCGGGATCATCGCCCTGGGCGAGGCCGTGCTGGTGTGGTTCATCCCCGTCCATGCCGACGGCACCATCTACGACCGGGTCGACATCGACGCCGCCCTTGCCCGCGGCCAGGCCTGGGCACTGATCTCCTACAACTTCCTGTACCTCTCTGCATTCGCCGCGGCAACTGCCGTAGTTGCCGTCGGCTGTTGGCGGACCATGACGCAGAAGAACCAACCCTTCTCCGCCCGCCTTCCGGTTGCATTCGTCTTTACGGGGGCCATCGGATCTGCCCTGTTCATCGGCTCATCACTCCTGGACCTCTTTGGCAGTCCGGTCGTCGGCGGAACTGAACTGAGGACACAACTCCTCGTCACCGTTGTCAGCTTCTTCTTCCTGGGACTCGCAACAGGGGTCATCCGCCGCATCAGCATAGAAACGCAGGTGAGGCTCGCGCTCCGCCTCGCGCACGAGGTCGTCGTACCTCTGTGGCGAACGACCACCACTCTTCACCCCGACGTAAAGCTTCCGCCCGAAGACAGGCAGGGGTTCGATCAGCTGATGACGCTCTCAAGGCTCACCATCGAAACCCACGACGCGCTCAGACTCATCCGCGAGGACCACGACCCCGCACTGGAACCCCTGCACAGGCAGCACCCCGAGGATCCGCACCTGTCGGCGGGGCTGGTGCGCCATCTCAGCGGCGAGAACGCCGTTCCCAGCCTCGGGTGGTTCACACTCGCCCTGAGCCGGCTCCGCACGCTCAAGCTGAAAGACGACGAAACCCTGGCCGCCTCTGTGCAGAGCCTCTACGAAATCCGTGTTGCGATGAGTGCCATGAATGGGGCGGACGGGCGATGACCGGGAACGGGACGAATATCCGCATCCCCGCGGCCGGCGATCCTGCGACCCGGGCCGCCCGGATCCTCAGTGACGTGTTCGCGCCCGCTGTGTCCGTGTTCCTCATCTGCGTCCTCTGCGGCGTCACAGGCCACCCGCATACATGGGTTGGTCTCGGATGGGGCATCCTGATCGGCTCTTTCTGCGCAGTGATCCCGACAGCAACCATCCATGTCGCCGTGCGGCGCGAGCAGCTCACCGATCGACACGTCACCCGGCGCGATCAGCGCTGGTGGGTCTTCCTGGTTTGCGTGGCGTCTGTGCTTGGAGGCATGGCAACGGCGGTGCTGCTGGACGCACCGCGCCCGCTGCTGTGGATCCTGCCGACGATGGTCGTCGGGCTCGTCCTTGCCGGGGGAGTGACCCTCCTGGGACCAAAAGTCTCCATGCACGCGTTCTGCTTCACCTCCCTCGTCGTCCTCGCGGCGATGCGGCTCTCGCCCTGGTGGCTGCTTGCCCTCCCAACCCTGCTGCCCGTGGTCGCCTTCGCCCGGCTGAAGCTAAAGCACCACACACGCCTCGAGCTCGCACTCGGATCCGGCCTGGCGGCCGCCGTGATGCTCGGAGCCAGTGCGTACATGCCCACCGCCGGCTAGGACTGCCCGCCGCTCCGGCGCAGCGGGAAATGTGCCGATGCCACCGCATTGGAAGATCTTCCACTAGTATGAAGGTGTCGTCGCGTGCACCGTTCGCCTCGATGACTTCATGTCTGAAATCACGAGGAGGATCCAGCTCCGTGACCATCGCCCAGCGACTAGAACGCTTGTTCGCGGAGACGGCGGGACCACACGGTCGCCCCGTCACCCTGCAGGAAATCGTCCAGAGAATGGAGCAGCGCGGCATCTCCTCGATGTCGCTCAGCTACCTGCAGCAACTGCGCAAGGGGGAGGCCCACAATCCCCGCCTGCAGCACCTCCGAGCCCTGGCCGACGCCTTCGACGTCCCCCTGTCCTACTTCCTGGAGGAGAACGAGCCAGACAGCGCCACCGAGCAGGAGCTGACCCCGCAGGAGCGCACCATCGCCCTGCGTGTGCACGGGCTCAGCGACGGCGCACTGGCCAGCATCCGGGCCATTGTGGAGCTGGCGCGCAAGAGCGAACAGCTCGACGACCCGCCCAAGAGCCCTGATTCCGCTCAAGACTGATCCCGCCGCGGGGTCCCACCACCCTGCGGACGTCTTCCTCGTGCCGGCGTTTGGTATTTGAGTGGAATCTTTTCCACTCCTGTGGCAGGATGGGAACCACAGCCCGGCGATTCCGTACATCGTGATGTCCCGCCGGACTAAGGTGATCACGCCCGTGAAGGAGCATCAGATGGTCGATATGCAGCCCCCCTCCGACGAGTTCCGCGGATTCGACGAGGCCCGGTCGATCATGTGGTGCTACGAAGCCCGCTCACGCATCTATGCCCGTCTGAGCGAGACGGACTTTCTCGCCAACGACGCCGTGGCCGCCGTGCATGTCGAGAACACCTCCCGCGCCGACCGCGTCTTTCTCACCGCCTTCGACCGCTCCGGCGGGCTGCTGTTCGGCGACACGCTTTACATCGACGACCCGACACGGCGGCTCGACGTCACACCCGAGTTCGACCACGACTTCACCGATATGACCGTCGCCGCTGGCTCCGAACTTGAGGAAGCCGTCGAACGCGAGAACGGCTGGGTGGTCAACCTGGATGCCCTGCGCGACTACGACCCGTTGGAGGACCGCCGGACCACGCAGCGCGCGGTGCTCCTGGCGCACCTCGGAGACATGATGGCCAGCGGCCAGGCCCGGGGTTTCCTGTTTGACAAGCACGACGCTGCCGAGGATCCCGGTGAGGCCGACACAGACGCCGCCTGAGCGCGGCGCAGCACTTCTTCCGGCGCTCGATCGACCCCGCCCGGCTTCGGCCGAGGCGGGGTCTTTTGCTTCCCTGGGGAACCGGTGGAAAAGACCGTGGACCGGCTCACGCCGGTCCCGGGGGTCGTTCCGTGGTGGTCGCAGCCGCGCGGTGCGCGGCGCGGCCACCGTTACCGAATCGTCTGTTCTTGAGAGCCACGACCCACAGGAGTAGCCCATGACCGTCCCTCTCCGCGCAGCCCAGCTGCCCGTCAAGTACGAACGGGCCGAAGGCTCCGCCCGGCACGGCCGGACCATCTACGAAGTCGCCGGCTCCGGGCTCTACCAGGTGACTGCGGCCAGGGAAGAGTTCGCCGTCTCGACACTCACGCAGTCGGGATGGACGGAGCTGATCACGCTCGACGAAGGCGACGGGGTCTCGAACGTCCTGGAGGCCATGCAGATCTGGCTGGACATCCAGACCCCGTCGCCCCCGGCCGGCGACAGCGCCGCAGGGCAAGGCGGCGGTGCCGATGACTGACCTGACCGGAACGATTGCAAGCCTCACCGAGAAGGCCGCAGCCGCTGTCGTCACCTCCCGGGGCCTCACCCATGAGGACGGGGAATCCGCCCTCGCAGCCCTCGGCTGGGCCCAGGGCGCGGCGATCACCCACGAGGACGCGTTCCGGGCCTTCACCCGGGCCCTGATCGACGAACTCGGCGTGCCGGACCTCCTCGCCGCCAAGATCGAGCTGCTCGCCGAGTACAAGCTCGACTACCCCCAGGACTACGCGCCGGACGACGTCGCCCGCATGCAGGCCGAGCTGACGCGGCTGCGATCGCTGCAGAAGATGCTTGCAGGACCCGCCGACTGACCGTTTCCGGACACAGCAAGAGGCCTGGACTGCGCTGAAGGTCGGCGCAGTCCGGGCCCCAGGCCTGCTCTCACGCCGTGGGCGGGATGAGCAGCGAGGCCCCGGCGTAGATGAGATTCGGATCCTGGATCCGGTTCTTCTCGACCAGGGCCCCGATCGGCACTCCGGTCTCCGCCGAGATCTCCGTGAGGGTGTCACCCCACTGGATCACATACACCCGCGGCTGTGGCTTCGGCTCGGGGACCTGCGCCGGCTTGTCCTCGTCGCCCTTGCCCGACGCCGAGGTGCCCGAACCCTGGCCGTCCGCAGAGCTGCCGTTACCGGCCTTGGCCTCGAAGGCGTCCGGGACCCCGTTGCGGTCCCGGTCCGGCAAGGTCACCGTCACGGTGCCCTCCTCGTGCTGGGAAGCTGCCGCCGCATCGCTCGCCGGGCTCCGGTCAGCAGTGAGGAGCTGCGTCGCGCCCCAGCCGGCGAACAGCAGCGCGCCACCGGCCATGATCCCGGCCGCCAGCACCGGTCCACCGCCATAGCCCAGGGGCCCAAGCCGGTCCCGCCGCTGCACCGCCACCCGGGCCGGGGGAGCCGCATCAGCGACCTTCTCCTCGGGCCTGTGCATCGTATCCGTCATCCCTGTCCCTCTCTATCCAGCTCACCATTTGTGACCATTCGAGTCCTCATGCACATTCTACTCGTAGTCCAGTGCCTCTTGATAGAATAGGAGAAGGAATAGACGAGTCATAGACCAGTCCGACGGGCCGCCACGAACCACCGAATCACTCAACAGAAGGAACCCACCACCATGGCCAACTACTCCATCTCCGCCAACCAGCTCACCGAGGGCACCAGCGTCTTCATCCGCGGCAAGCTCGCCTTCGCCCGGCTGACCAGCCTCATCGAGGGTGCTGCCCTCGCCGCCAGCGACCAGCGCAAGGTCCAGAACGGCATGAGCCCCGTGGGCAAGCCGCACACCACGGCGACGATCACCGAGGCCGAGGTGCAGTTCGCCGACCCGGCGAACCCCACGGTCGAGGAGCAGTTCGTCTCCGAGCGCCGCTACACCTCGAAGAAGAACCCAGCCTCGGGCGCGAACTACTCGATCGACTCCAAGGGCACGAACCTGCCGATCATCGCGATCCCGTCCGAGAAGGGTGATGGCACCTACGACCAGGACACCTCCGGCCAGGAGCTGGCACAGGGACTGGACGTGACGCTCGTGCTCCGCGTCTACAAGCCGAAGAACTTCGCCAACCGCGGCCTGTCGCTCGACCAGGTGATTGTGCACGAGACCCCGCGCTACTACAACGCCGGCGGCGTCGCCAGCGGGGAGCTCGCGGCCCGCGGCATCGTCTTCAACGCCCCGCCCCGCGCGGTCCAGGCCCAGCCGGGCTCGGGCTCCGCCGTCGGCAACGGCGAGGAGCCGGTCGCCACCGAGGTCGAGGACGGCTTGTCCTTCCCGGCCCCGCAGCCCGCCGTCGCGGCTTCAGTCGCGGCTCCGGTCCCCGCCCAGGCCCACGCGCAGGTCCTGACCGAACCGGTCGCGGTGACTCCGCAGGCGGCCCCTGCCGTGGCTCCGGTTGCCGCCCCGGTCCCCGCGGTGCAGCCGCAGCAGGAGACGCCCGAGCAGAAGCTCGCCCGCCTCGAGCGTGAGAACGCCGAGTTGAAGAACGCGGGTTCGGCCGTGGGTGCTCCCGCCGGCCAGGGCCCGTGGGGCGGCTCCGGCGATGCCCAGCAGGCCGGAATCACCTACCAGGGCTGATCCAAGGCCGATCCGACCGACCGAACCCCCAGACGAGACCCCCGTGCAGGCATCCATGCCGTACGGGGGTCTCGTCTTTCAGGGCCGGAGTGCAACCCGGCCCTGTTTTCATCCGCTCCCGACAAGAAGGCATTGATGTGACCGCCGTCGATCCCCGCGCGATCTTCCCCAGCTTCTATGACAACCCCGCGATTCGCGCCCTGGCGACCGCCTGCCGCTGGACCATCTCCGGCCGGCTCGGCGAGCTCGACGACGAGGACTCCGGCCGCAAGGCACCGATCGATGTGCGGCACCTGCTCGACGGCTGCAATCCGGGCTGCCGCCACGCAGGCCCCCTGCGCGGAGCTTTCGCCCTGGACGCGACCTGCCTGCTCACTCTCGACCAGCTGGCCGCCACACTGCCGAACGCGGCGAACGCTGCCTTCTACCTGCAGGCCCCCTCCGACGGTCTGATCGTGATCGACGTCGAGCCCGGTTGCCCGCCGGACGTGGCCGCAGACATCCTGCGCCTGCCCGGAATCCTGTACTCGGAGCTGTCGATGTCGGGCCGGGGCTTCCACCTGGTCGCCCCGCTGCCTGCCAACCTCCACGACTTCCCGATCGCCGCTGACAAGCGCGTCCTGCGCGAGGAGCACGGCTGGTACGAGGTCCTCCTGGACCATTGGTGCACGTTCACCCGCAACCCGGTGCCGCAGCGGATCGTCGAACACGTTGCGGCGCGACCAGCCTCCGACCGGTTCTCTTCGGTGGCGGACCTGTATGCAGACCTCGCCGCCAAGGCCAAGCCAAGCATCAGCATCCCCTCGACCGCCGTCGGCACGGACGGCGAAATGCCCGACATCCCGTACGCCGAGGCCATCGTCGAGCAGACACTCGCCGGCTCCCGCGACCGGCTGAAGACGCCCGAGGACTTCGACAACGACCGCTCCCGCTGGGAGTTCTCCGTCCTGGGTGTCCTCTACACCGGCATGCAGCTGCCGTTGCGCACCTACCGGTCCTTCGGCGCGCAGTTCTCCTCCGGTGACGAGGCCTGGCTGCTGTACAAGACCTCGCTGGCGGTGATCGAGCCTCGGCCCAAGCACGCCCAGATGCGCAACGGCAGGCCGTTCCTGCTGGACCGTGCCGCTGCCCTGGTGGCGGCACGGGAAGCCTCCGCCGAGGCGGGGTGAACCTTTGGGGGTTGCCCATCGGTTTGGCGGTGGAACAAGGACTGGATCGGGCGGAGCCCGATCGGGGATGGGGAGGCGGTGGGCTTCTGAGCCCGACCGCCCCCGTCACCGGGCCTTGTGGCCCTGCTTCCGACATGTCCCGTACGGCGCTCAGCCCTGCCGTGGGTCCGTCTCCCGTCTCACCTGCTCACAGCTCACCCACGACCAGAAAGACATTCCCATGAAGTTCAACGACACCCTGACGACTCTGATCCAGCAGTCCCTCGAGGTCGGGGCCACGCCCGCGCTCATGGGCGAGCCCGGTATCGGCAAGTCCTCCTTCGTCGAGGCTCTCGCCTACTCGATGGGCACCAAAGCCTTCGTCCTGCCCTGCAACCAGCTCGCCGACAAGGCCGACCTCACCGGCGCGCGCCTGGTGCCCTACGAGAAGACCGACGGGACACAGTCCTACAAGCAGGTCTTTTACCCGCACCAGGTCATTCAGGAGTGCATCGACTACGCGCTGGAGAACCCGCGCGAGTGGCCGATCCTCTTCCTCGACGAGATCAACCGCACGACCTCGGACGTGACCTCCGGCGCGCTCACCCTGGTGACCCTGCGGCGCATGGGCCACATCGAACTGCCGGAGAACGTGCGCCTCATCGTGGCGGGCAACGACAAGGGTAACGTCACGACTCTCGACGAGGCCTCGCTGTCGCGCTTCGCGATCTTCCACGTCGAGCCCGATGCGACGACCCTCATGTCCGTCCTCGGTGACGCGCTCAACCCCTGGGTGAAGAAAGTCCTCACCCAGCACCCCGGACTCATCTTCCAGAAGTCGACGCCGAACTCCATCGTGGCCGACGGCCGCGATGACGACGATGACGACGGCAACGTCACCATGGCCGAGCTGTTCGACGGCGGCGAGGAGATGAACCAGCTCACCACGCCGCGCACCATCGACCACCTCTCCCGGTGGCTGAACCGCGTCGACCGCCAGGAGCTGGCAAGCCACCTGGCGACCCCGGTCCAGATCGGCGGCCGCGACACCTCGCTGCTCAACGAGGCGATCGAGGCCTTCACCGGCGACACCATGTTCACCACCCAGCTCGTGGCGGTCATCGCCGAAGACCTCGCATCGAACTCGGGCGGCCCGGCACACAACCGAGTCAACGTGCCAAAGCCGAACTGCTACGCGACCCTCAAGTCCGCGGGCACGGTCACCGACCTCGCCGCGCAGATCTCGGGCCTGACCCAGAACGAGGTCTCCGGCTCGCTGCTCTACGCGATGAAGGAGAAGGATGACAACTCGCGCCTCATCGAGCAGCTGGCGCAGGCCGCCGTCCAGATTGAGCCGGAGCACACGCGCACCCTGTTCGAGCTGGTGACCACCGGGCAGTTCGACCGGCAGAACCTGGAGGCCTTCCTCGAGGTCGACTCGCCGATCGTGGCCGCGGTCAAGCCGTCCCTGTCGGCCTTCCTCTGAGCCGACCCGGCACCGGGCGGCGGGGGACGCCACCGGCTCCGTTCCGGAGCGTCCCCCGCCATCCCACGACACCCGTCGCCTCAGACCGCATTAGGAGACCACGATGACGATCACCGTCACGAACCAGAAGCCGGCGGTGCTCGACGCCCTGCACACGATCTCGTGCACGGGCGACTACGACCCCATGCCGGCCATCCAGAAGGTCCTGGTCGACCCGCTGCTGGAGCCGCTGAACCCCAGCGCTCCGGCGAGCATCGTCGACGGCTCGGGCCACGACATCACCGGCGACGTCCTGGACATCGTCATGCGCTGCCTCGGCGAGACGATGGACCCGGCCGCCGAGAAGAACGCCAAGGCGCTGCTCGGGCAGACCATGGTCAGCTATGACCAGGGCACGCCCCTGCCGGTGGGCGAACTGTTCGCTGTCCAGGCCGGGCAGCAGAACAAGTGGCCCGCGCCGTCAGCCCGGGTCCTTTACTCAGCCCAGAACGATGTCATCCCCGCGGCCAAGGGCCTGCTCGCAGGCTCCGCCGACGAGAGCGCCTTCTTCGCCTCCGTCGCCTACACCTACCACCCGAATACCCTCGGGTTCTGGTTCCAGTCCTCTGCCGCGTTCGACGGCTTCAAGATCTGGCTGAACCAGCAGGTGCAGACGATGGCCGGCGCGAACGCGATGCCGGCGGACACCCTCCGGCTGCTGAACGACTTCGCGAACCTCTCGCTCAAGGGGCTGACCGAATCGCTGCTGCTGCGCAAGGACGACTCCGACGGCAACGACGAGTTCTCTTTCGCCCGGCTGGTCATCCGCATGCTGATGACTTACGTCGACCAGCAGCGCAAGGCCGCCTCAACAGGCGCGGCCGCCCTCGACACCGGCATCATGCCGTTTACCGTCGGGGAGCTGTTCTGCCCGCGGTCGCTGGTCCTGGTCAACGTCGAGGCCCACGCCCGCGCCACCGCCGCAAAGGTAACGGGGGAGTGGAACCTCATCAACCAGTCCCTCGCCTCACCCGTGAAAGTCGTCTCCAACGCCGCGCTGTCCAAGCTGACCTCGCTCCCGCGAGCAGCTGCCAGGGCCGCTGCCATGGGCGCACGGCAGCAGCCGGGACAGCCGGGCTCGCGCTCGGCCCAGGTGAAGTTCCGCAAGGCCCCGCCCACGAAGCTGGACCTGTTCAAGGACATCACCCGGGTGCTCAAGCGCATGGGCAAGGTCAACAAGTCCCAGAACGTCTACCGGACGACGAAGACGACCTTCCTCAAGGCCAACCGCCGCAACCCGGACGACTTCAACAAGCCGGGCCGGATCACCTCGGTGCAGTACATGCCCGACCTGCACGTCTTCATCGACACCTCCGGGTCGATCTCCGAGGAGAACTACCAGGAGGCGGTGCTGATGCTCATCCGGATCGCCAAGAAGCTCAACGTCAACCTGTACTTCAACTCCTTCAGCCACATGCTCTCCCAGGAGACGCTGCTGAAGGTCGAGAACAAGTCGACGCGGCAGATCTGGCAGGAGTTCCGGAAGGTGCCCAAGGTCACCGGCGGCACCGAGTTCAAGCAGGTGTGGGACTACATCAACGCCTCCCCGGTGCGCAAGCGCCGGCTGTCGCTGATGATCACCGACTTCGAGTGGTCTCCGCCCTCGAGACGCGAGGAGCACCCGCCGAACCTCTACTACGCCCCGTGCTCGGCCATGGACTGGAAGTACATGGTCCGTTCCGCCGAGGCGTACGCGAACGGCATGCAGCACATCGACCCGAGCATCCGGCAGAAGCTGCTGGGCATGGTCCTCTGATCCTGCTCCCGGCCACAGGGGAGACGCCGACCGGCCGAACCGGCCGGCGTCTCCTCCTCCCTCAGACCTACCCGTAACCCTGCCGGGCATCCCGGCGCGCCCACCCAGCGCGCCGCCCGGCGAACCCCACCGAAGGAGGGACCCGCGATGGGCCTCAACAACTTCACGTCGGGCTCCGACGACGACACGAACAGCGGCGGCACGCCTCCGAGCTTCCCGCCCATGGGCGGCATCCCCAGCCAGGGCGGCCAGTCCGACGACGCCGTCAAGGAGCTCCTCGTCGACTACAACGAGAAGTTCAAGAACGCCGACCCGACGATGTTCCGCGACGCGCTCATCGAGCAGGTCCTCTCCGTCCTGATCAGCCGGAACAAGCCGAACGTGCTCCTGAAGGGCTCCGCCGGCGTTGGTAAGACCCGGATCGTCGAGGACATCGCCCGCCGGATCGCCCTGGGCGACACCCTCATCCCCGACCAGCTCAAGGGCTTCACCGTCTACGAGCTGCCCATCACCAACCTCGTCGCCGGCTCCGGCATCGTCGGGCAGCTGGAGGAGAAGGTCCAGGCCGTCATCGACTTCGCCTCAGACCCCAAGAACAAGGTCATCCTGTTCATGGACGAGATCCACCAAATCACCGGTGGATCCACCTCCCACACCGACTCGGTGCTGCGAAAGGTCTCGCAGGTGCTCAAACCTGCCCTGGCCCGCGGCGACATGCGCGTCATCGGTGCCACCACCTCCACGGAGTCCCGGGCCTTCGACGACGACCCTGCCTTCGCGCGGCGCTTCACCCCGCTCATCGTCGACGAACTGACCGTCGAGCAAACCCTCACGGTGCTCGGCAGTGTCCGTCCGGGCCTGGTGGCGCACTACCGCCACCAGATCGCGGTTTCCGACGATGTCCTGGCGGAGACGGTCCGGATCGCGGAGGAGAACTCCCGTGCCGGGCAGCACCGCCCCGACAGCGCCATCACGCTGCTGGACCGGGCGATGGCCGACCGTGTGCTGGAGCAGAAGAAGCTCATCGTCCAGGCCGAGGCAGCCGGAGACACGGCACTCGTGAACACCCTGCGGTCGATCCCGCAGGTACCGCTGACTACCAAACGCGTCCTGGACGTGGCCAAGCGTCTGATGACCGGAAACGCCCAGCGTCCGGATTTCGACGTCGCAACCCTCCGGGCGACCCTGCTGGGCCGCCTGCGCGGACAGGACGACGTGCTCGAGAAGCTCGTGGACCGCCTGGCCCGCAAGGAGCTGGACCTGTTCCCGACGTCGACCCCGACAACCTGGATGCTCGCCGGAGCCTCGGGCGTGGGCAAGACCGAGACCGCGAAGATCATTGCGGAGCAGATGACCGGCACCGAGCCGATCATTCTGAACATGACGGAGTTCCACACTCCCTCGGACACCGCGAAGATCGTCGGGGCACCTCCCGGCTACGTGGGCTCGGACTCCAACCGCGAGCTGCCGTTCGACACGCTCGAGTCCAACCCCCACCGGGTGATCCTGCTCGACGAGTTCGAGAAGGCGGACAAAGCCGTGCAGCGGCTATTCCTCTCGGCCTTCGACGAGGGCTACATCCGCAACGCCCACGGCAAGGTGCTGGACTTCTCCAAGGCGCTGGTGATCTGCACGACCAACGCCGCGCGGGAAGCCCTGAACCGCAAGCCGGTCGGCTTCGGCTCGGCCCCGCCGGCGGTCTCCCACCGGTCCCTGACCAAGGAGCTGGCTCAGTTCTTCGACGCAGAGCTGCTCGGGCGGTTCTCACTCGTCGTGGGTTTCAACCCGGTCGACGAGCAGGCCTACCGGGAAATCCTCGCGGCGGAGTACAGCCGCCAGCGCGAACGGATCCTGGACGCCAGGCCCCGCCTGGGCCAGACGCTGCCCGCGTCGATCCCCGACGACGAGCTGCGTGCCGTCGCCGAGGAAACCTACGTCGACTCCCAGGGTGCGCGTCCGGCCGGCAAGGCCGTGCGCGTGTGGATCGAGGACCGGCTGCTCGCCGCCCAGGCTGCGTCGGCTGCGTCGACTGCGTTCATCCCACCCGCAGCCGCCGTCTCCGACGAGCCGGAGCCGCTGGCCGTCGATTGATCCGGCACCACACTGCGTTCGAGCGCCCCTGTCCCGGATACCTGGGGTGGGGGCGCTCGTGCGTGCGCGCACCGCGTTCGAACACAGGAAGAAGGACGTCACTGCCATGACCACCACGACCACCACCGCCGTCGGCACAGTCCGTTCGGCACAGCCCGAAGACAGGAGCGAGCAGATCTGCGGCGACGCACTGCTGCTGGTCTCCGCCCACTCGGCGGACGCGGCCGACTGCCGTGATCTCGCACTCATGCTCGGCCTTGTCGAGGTGGACCCCTCCGGGTCCGTCACCAAGGCCAATCCCTGGAACGCCGACTGAAGGTGCTTCCCGCCGGGCCTACCCAAGAGGTGAGCCTGCGATTGACCGCCGCGCGCATGGGTAGTGCGCGGTGTCCGGGTCCGCGGGGCTGACGCCGCCGCGCCCGGATTCAGGGGCCTCACGGCCCCTGACGGGTGGGTTGAGAGGAGCGCGGGAGGGCTCGTCGCCAGAGGCGAGCCCTCCCGCTCTCATGCCCGCGCCCGTGACCCAAGCGCTCGTCTACGAGCATTCGACTGACCATTCGTCTCCTGTGAGCATGGTCTATGCGGCTTCCATTCGACAAACCCTCTCGACCCGCCTACTGATTCGTTCGAAGAAAGACGACACCATGCCTATTCTGCTTGACGACATCGACCTTTCCGCAGCCGCCGTCGCTGCCCAGAAGACCGTCGACCCGAAGTTCTTCTCCTCGCGCCTGACCGGGTCCGGCAAGAAGACCGGCCTGCTCAATGAGAGCCTGCGGCCGATCAACACTGCGACCAACACCGCCTACGCGGTTGACCGCGACATCGAGGTCAAGCAGAGCTCGACCCACCACGACATCACCACCGCGCTGGTGCCGCTGGCCCCGATCACGCGCCGCTCCCTGCTCTCGGGCGGGTCGTTCACGCTGCCGGTACCGCATGTCGATGACCGCTTCGAGCTCGACATCGCCACGCCGACCAACTCCTGGGACGTGCACTTCGACATGACCCCCCAGGCCCTGACCGTGTACGAGGACAAGTCCGGCGACAAGATCCGCCGTGACCTGGTGATCCAGTACCGCCTGGAGCTCTACTTCCTCAAGCAGGGCTTGGCCGAGCCCGAGCGTGCCGTATCGGTATCCCGCTCCATCGGCTACGGTAACCACGACGCGGCGGTGTTCCTGCAGTGGGACACCAGCCCCGCAGAGAATGCCCGCGACGTCATCGAGGATGTGCTCTCGGCCGCAGGGTTGAGTGCCACCAACCTCGACAAGCTCGCCGACTGGATGGACGAGTACCCGATCTACGAGCGCATCACGCGCCTGGCCCAGATCTGGGACTCCGAGGCCATCTCGGACACCGTCTGCCAGTACGTGCAGGACATGCCGGCCAGCCCCACCGAGGAGCAGCTGAACATGCTCGCGGTGCAGCTGCGCTACCTGGAGAACTACAACGTCCCGCTGGAGGCCTACCGCCGGATCCACCAGCAGCTGGACACCACGTTCTCCGCGCCGATCGCGGCGAAGCTGTCCAAGCAGAACCTCAGCCTGCTGATGAACCACACCCTCGACCACCTGGAGCGCATGAAGGGCCAGCTCATCACGCCGCCCCAGCCGGCCACGGCCCCGGTCTTCCCGCCGCACCTGTCCAAGCAGCAGCTCGACGCGCTCAGCACGCACGAGCCGCTCGTGATGACGCAGGCAGGCGCGGGCACAGGCAAGTCGACCGTGATCCTCGAGCGCATCAAGTACCTCGAGACCTGCGGGGTGCCCGCCAGCGACATCACCGTCCTGTCGTTCACCAACGCCGCGGCCGACAACATCACGGAGAAGAACCCGAACGTCGGCTCGATGACGATCGCCAAGATGATCATCGACATCTATTCGATGAACCACCCGACCCACAAGGTCTCGGCCATCGACACGATCATCAACTCGATCGACATCTTCTACCCGAACAGCCAGTTCGCGGCGACGTTCCGACACCGCCTGCTGGAGGTCGACCAGAACAAGACCGGCGCGTTCACGGCCCTGAACACCTTCGTCGAGAACCACTTCGACGAGGTGATCGCGCTGCTCGACCGCATCGAGCAGACCTCGCTGGAGCTGCAGATCATCATCTGCTACCAGAAGATCGATGACATGTCCGAGCCTGCCCACGTGCAGAGCAAGTACCTGATCATCGACGAGGTCCAGGACAACTCGGTCTTCGAGTTCATCTACGTGCTGAAGTACATCACCAAGCACGCCCAGTCGCTGTTCATCGTCGGCGACGCCAGCCAGACGCTGTACGAGTTCCGCTCGGCCAACCCGAGGGCGCTCAACACGCTGGAGGGCTCGGGGGTCTTCGCGACCTTCCGGCTCACGACGAATTACCGGAGCAACCAGGAGATTCTCGACTTCGCGAACGTCGTGCTTGGCGGTCTGGAGACCAACCAGTTCGCCAACATCCAGCTGCAGGCCAACTCGCTGGCGGTGCCCACGGTCGACTCCTTCCAGGAGAAGGTCACCCTCAACTACCACGAGGTGGCCCGCCTGACCGGCTTCATCGCCAAAGACCTGCAGCCGCTCGTGCGCAACACGGTGATCCCGGAGTACGTTCAAGCCTGCCTGGACCGCGGCGAGCAGGTGGCCTTCCTGGCCTACGCCCGCCGTGAGGTGGCGCTGATCCAGGAAGTGCTCGAGAAGGCCTACCCGAATAAGCACGTGGCCTCGCTCGTCAGCGACCGCGTCTACGCCACGGACATCTTCTCGAAGTACATCAAGTTCTTCTGGAACGACGTCCTGCAGGTGCAGCCGGCCAACGCCTCGTTCGTGGTCTCCCAGGGGATCAAGGACAACATGGGCAAGCTGACGAAGAATGCCGGAAACGTCAACGTCGAGAAGGCAATCCTGCGCACCATCTCCGAGTGGTGGGTCGAGAACAGCGCCGCGATCAACGGCTGGGTGGCCCTGTGCAACCAGGGCAGCCTGCCTGCGAACGTGTTCTTCGACCGGCTCCGCGACAACCTCCTGTCCTTCGAGATCACGCGCAACCAGCAGAAGCTGAACGTGAACAAGCAGAAGAACCAGGAGCGCAAGCGGAAGAACCTCGAGTCCAAGGCCGACCTCGTCGTCTCGACGATCCACGGTGCCAAAGGCCTCGAGTTCGACAACGTCGTCGTCCTCTACAAGGAGGACGCGAAGATGACCCAGGACACCAAGCGGATGTTCTACGTCGCGTTCACGCGCGCCATGAAGAGCCAGTACGTGCTCTCCTACGGCACGGCGAAGAACCCGCCGATCCAGAGCAGCTACGAACAGATCGTCAACGCCCTCACCGAGCGTGACGAGAAGAACGCGCAGCGCGCTGCGGGCATCGACCCGACCCTTCTGGTCGACGACGAGGACGCCGGTACCGCCGGCGACCAGCAGCAGGTCGCAGAAGCCGTCTGACCGACGGCACCGGCGCGGGCGCTCCACCTCCACGAGAGGTCGGAGCGCCCGCGCCTCCTGCTTCCCATCCTATAAACACAGCCAATGCAGCTTCGAAGGAGCACGCCATGACCGCCACTGGAATCCAGGCCGGCTCAGAGGAGCTCGTGCCGGGCCCCGACAGTGCCTACGACCTGGTCATCTGCCACGACGACCGGATCGTCTTCCACAACCACTACCCCTCGCCAGCATTCCGGCTGCGCATGTGCGCGCAGCTGCTGACCGCCTCGGACGTCGTCCTGGGCGCAATCGACGCCTCCGCCGCGAACGAAGTGCACGAGCTGTACCAGTCCAGCTCCGGGCAGTGGGAGAGCGCCCCGGACAGCGTGGTCAACGCCATCGCCAAGCTCTGCCGCCGATGGGGCGTCCAGGTCTACGTGAGCACAACCCGCAAGAAGACCGAGGTTCCCGCCGCGCTCTATTCGGTGATCACCGAGTACGGCCCCGGACAGACCATCGCCGAGCACTTCACCTCCAGAGAGGCCCGCCGGGCCAGCCTCATCGAGCGTGCCGACATGTTCTTCAGCTCCCGCGGCAGCATCCCCGAGCGGGTGCTGGCCGACGAGCAGCGCCTCGCCGCGCTCGTGGGTGCGTTCCTCATGCCCGCCACCGTGCTCCTCACCGAGGCCGTGCTCGACGAGGCCGACGGCCACTACAAGCCCTCCGGCCGGCCACTGCCGATCCTCTGAGCACCGCCCGAGCGGACGGCCCCGACCACAACCCTGACCAGCAGACCCGGAAGGGACCCGCCATGTCCGCACCTGACACCGTCAAGCCCGAGAACCCGTACGCCCGTACGTACGCCGACTTTCTCGCCCAGACCCGGGAGCACGTCCTCGTCGTTCTGCACGACGAGGATCTCTACCGCCACTTCAGGATCCAGGCCCCAGGGACCCGCATGTGGTCCTGGGACGTCACCACCTGGCCCGGCCACCTGGCCACCAGCGGCGACATCGCCGACGGCTACATGTTCACCCGAGAACCAGACATGATCGGGTTCTTCGCGTCGGCCGGCAAGAGCGAGGGCTACTACTCCGACGGTGCGCCAAGCATCGACTTCCGCTACTGGGCCGAGAAGCTCTGCGGCGGCCGCTCCCGCGAAGTAAAGCAGTACGACCCGGATCTCTTCATCCAGCTGGTGCGGGAGCACCTCGAAGAAAGCGAGGGACTCGGCACCGAGGCCCAGGAGGTCCACCATCAGCAGTTGGCGCTGCTGGCGCGCCTGCACGAACTGCGCGGCCTTGACGGGGACGCACAGTTGGCGCTCTTCGAGGCCCACTGGACCGCCCAGGAGCACCGAGCGGCCACCGACACCGTGCTGAACCACGAGCGCCGGAACGCGGCCGCTGCGGCGCGTGCTGCCCTCTGGAGCACCGACGGCATCCCCGACGAGAAGTTCGACCGGCTCACAGAGGAACACAACTGGATGGAGATCGCCGACATCGAGGTCCCACGACATTCCCCTGCCGAGCGGCGCATGGAAATCATCGAAGACGCCCGCTGGCACGCCGACAGCGAGTCGGAGGCCCACAAATGGCTGGCTGAGCACGAGGACACCGTCGGCTCCGACACCTGGGAGTGGGACCTGCGCGACTGGGACATCCACTTCCTGTTCACCTGCTACTGCGTCGACCTGGCTGTGCGCCTCTACCGCGAGCACGCCGCCGCGAAGACACAGCAATCCGCCGCCTGAGCCGACCCCACCCACATCCCGACCCAAGGAGAACCCATGAGCGCCGATATGCTCACCGCGGCCATCGCCGTCCCGGCCAACCGCACCAAGCCGATCGACTTCGAACGCGGCCGCCTGATGGTCGAGGAGACCGCGGACCCTGAATCGTTCCGGTTCGACGACCCCGAGTCCCAGCTCGAGGAGCTGGTCGAGGACTTCGACCCCGACATGCACCTGGACGCCGAGGGCGAGCCGACCCCGGAGGTCATCAAGCGCGTCGGCCGCAGGATCATCGACGAGCTCGAAGAGGTGCTGGACTCCAGCGAGACGGACACCATCGAGGTCGCCGGCTACCGGCTGTACCTCTCCGGCGGACTCTCCTCGGGCGATTCCCCCACCGACGCCGCCGACGCGATCTGGCACGCCCACCACCTGCCGGTGACCGTCCTGCTTGCCATGGGATTCATCCCCGACTGCCGCAGGCCGCTGTCCCGGACCAACGGCAACCCCGGACCTGTGACCGACACCGACATCGTCGACGCCAATGCCCTCGGCCTCGGCACCAAGCCGGAGTGGTCCGGTGCCGACGAACTGGAGTGGATCGCCAACGCGATCGGCTCCGTCCGGCCGCACCCGGGAGACCGGGACCCTGCCGAGTACCACGCGGAGTTCACGGAGCAGCACGGCTTCGATCCGGTCGACGACAACTTTCTCATCGGCTATGTCAGCCAGTACGACAACCAGGAAGGCGGGGACTGACCTTGGCCAGTGGTGTTTTCATCCTCTGCGCGTGCTGCGCCCTCAAGCTCGCGAACGACGACGAGTCGGCCTGCCGCGACTACCACGGCCACGACCACGCTCCGCTGCAGGTGCCGGCTGGCACCGCGATCACCCAGGGTCCCCACGAATGGGCCGGCTCTCTCGAACTGACCTGCCATGGCCATGAAGACGGGACCATCCAGCCCCTCGGGGAGTACTGGGTGGCCCAGCCCGGTCCCGCACCGGCCGAAGAAGGAGTGCGATGAGCAGCCGGACACCAGTGCCCGATGCCCTCTTCGACGCCGATCTCTGCCAGCCTCTCGGCCGCGAGGACTGGGTTGACCGCTTCGACTGGATGATCATCGACAGGCGCGTCGTGCACGCGCCTGTCACCTGGACATGGACGTGTCCCACATGCGGAGAGTCCGGGGTCATGCCCGATGGTCCCGACCCGCTGGCAGTCCCGCACGGGCCACAGCATGCTGCAGGACTTTTCGGGACGATCGTCCCGCTCGACGTCGAGGCCGAGCGTCCGTCCACTGAATAGCCTCACCGCCCGGAAGGAGGGACCCACCATGACAGAAATCAGCACTGCCACGACCGCGGTCCTCTCGCCGGCCGTGATCGTCGACATCGACGGGACAGTCGCCACGCACACACTTCCCGACGGACGCTTCATCAGGGGACACCACGAGTACCGGCTCGTCCCCTGGGACCTGCCCAACCCGCCAGTGATCGAAACCGTGCGCGCCCTGTACGCTGCCGGACTTGAGATCGTGTTCTGCTCCGGCAGGCCGGTCCTGGACGACAACGGCTGGGACGTCGGCCGCGCGACCTACGCCTGGCTCATCGAACATGTGGGGGAGTGGACCGCCAGCTGCCCTCTGTTCATGCGCGGACAGGGCGACCGCCGGCCGGACGACATCGTCAAGCCCGAGATCTACGAGGCCTTCATCCGCGGGCGGTGGGACGTCCGGCTCGCGCTGGATGACCGGCCCAGGGTGATCCGCGCCTGGCAGGCCCTCGGCGTGCCGGTGTTCGACGTCCAGCCCGGCTCGGGCGAGTTCTGATGCATGGCCCGCGCCCTCGACCCGCAGTGGGCCGCAGGGCGCGGGCCTGCTTCTCTTCAACTGCCCCGCTACGCCATTCCCCAGCGACTCAGTGTCCATCAGGAATGGTGGGATATGAGGCACTGGCATCCCAGTCGACCACGAATAGACTGGAACCATGACTGACGACAAGACCCCCCAGGCCCCGCGCGAGGGCTCCCTGCCGAAGTTCTCCGTGAACGTCGCCCCGACCCAGAAGATTACCGCCGCCGACCTGGGCACCCTGCTCGAGCGCTTCCGCGCCGGGGATGCCGAGCCCCTGATCTTCGGTGACGGGAACGTCCCCGAGGCCGCCGTAATCCCGTTCGCCGACTTCGTCGACCTGCTCCGGCGGGTCCATGCCGACGAGACTGCCTTCCAGGCCGAGCTCTCCCGCCGCATCCGTGCCTCCGACGCCTCCGAGGAGCCCGGCCTGACCCTCGATGAGCTCGGCGATGAGCTGGGCGAGCCTGCCCGGTCAATGATCCGCAAGGTGCTCGACGATGACTGAGGGGCTGCGGATCAAGGTCCATCTCAGCCCCGGGGCCCGCCAGGACATCGAACGGCTCAACCAGCGCGCCCTGAAGAATCCGCACAGCCGGGACGAGGCGCTCCTTGAGGCCACCATCGTCATGCTCCACCGGCTCAACGGCCGCCGCCACCCGACTAAGCCGCTGGACTACGACTCCCGCTTTGCCGACCTCTCCGACTGCGACACAACCTACGTCGGTGCGGACCCCCATGAGAAGCCGCCGCTGCGCATCGTCTCACGCGACGTCAGGCCCGAGCCGCCCGGCGGCATCACCCGGCGCGAGATCGTCGCCATCGGCGCACGCCGCGACAGCGAGGTCTACCGGACAGCCGGCCAGCGCCTCGGGCGGCCCGTCGGGGTCACCCTCGACCAGCTCGCCGCCCAGCGCCGCGCATCCGCGGCGAAGAATCATGCCCCGCAGGCGGGCAGGGGGCTCGACACACCCGCACCAGTCGGTGCAGACCTCGAGTTCGACTGACCATTGGGCCTCGTTTCTGTTCGTCATTCAGCCTTTCTCATAGAATGGACATGAATGATGATTCGATGGAGACGGGATGAAGTGATGCACGACTACGACACGGACCACCAGACCTGGGATCCGGCAGTCGCGGAACCACGCCGGGGGATGAGCCCGCGGGCGCAGCTGACAATCCGCCGGAGCCTTGCCCTGGCGATCGCCCTGGGAATGGCCTACGGCATCTTCCATGTGGTCTTCCGCACCGATGTTCTTGCGCCGGTGCTCGCGTACGCCGAACCCGTCAAAGAGGGGATCACATGGGTGATCGAGGATCCGAAGCGGGCCTGGCTGGCCTTCGCCGTGCTCGTCATCCCGCACATCGGGCTCTACTACCTGCTGTTCGAGGACCGGAAATGAGGGGACTGGCCATGCTCAGGAACACCAGAACGATCGTGGGGCTGTGCGCGCTCAGCGGAGTCTCGGTCACCGCCGTCATCGGCTGGGCTACCGGCTTCTTCGCCTGGGCCGTGGGCTCCGTCCGTAGCCTGTGGGATGGCTTCATCGCCTTCCTCAACTCGCCGTTCAGCTGGGAGCACCTCGCCGCCGGCGCGGGCGTGCTGCTCATCCCGATCATCATCATTGTCGTGATCTTCGCCATCGCGGATAACTGAGTCGCGCGGCATCTTTTGCAGTACCCGCTCCGGCCGCCGATTCTTGCTTCAGCGGGTACAAATTGGCTGCTTAGGCCCGCGACAGCTCGGAATGCCGCTCGAGGCTGTACCGGATCAAATCCATAGCCGGGGTAAGGGCCCAGACAAGCAGCCTCATGGTCGGCCGGTTTTCCTTGGCGATGACATCATCCGGCAGAGAAGTTGACTGCGCCGGCTTCAGCACGGCATCCGCGGCCCAGCGCCTGCCGTGGGCAAAACCCGAGCACAGCTGCCATACGGACAAGGCGGACGTCCTGGGCACCAGGTCGCGGACCTGCGTGAGTATGTGCGTGCTGCTGGGGAGAATCAACTTTCCAGCGGCCCCGGAGGCATCGAGAATAGCCTGCAGTTGCGCCTTGTCGCTGTCGAAGTCCGGAAGCGTTCCCTGAAGATTCGGATGGCGACGTGCCAGTTCGCTGTACGCAGTCTCGCGGTCTTTGGCTACCTTCAGCGACAGAGACAGCGAACGAACTATCCTGGTCGCCTGTTCTTCTGGCGCTGAAATCCAGGCGGCCTGTGCGGCGCACTCAATGGCTGCCCTGACCAGCGAGAACGGGGCAAGAGTATGTGATGCTCCGGCACCAAGCATGATGCTGTCCAGCGCGTGCAAATGATCGATCGCGCTGACTACCGCATTGGCGATGTTGTGCGACGCCTGGTGGGGTTTGATGAGCCCATCGTCCTGCGCCAGACGGCTTCCGGCTTCCGGGATCCATGCCTCGTGGGAATCCCGGAAGCCCAGCCAGGTCCTCAGCTCCTGAAAATACGAGTCGGCAATCTCGAACTCTTCAGGTTCATCTTCTCGTCGCATGACTCCATTCTTCACATGGCTACATTCTTTATCGCCAGGCACGCTGGAAGCCTTCCGGGAGGGATACTTCCGTCGGCGACAACTCAGGCCTGACCCGCATGAGGCGGACTGAATGCCGGAATGCCTGACCCGACCAGGCTATGTCGGCCGAGACTTCAACCACCAACGGCTCCACCAAAGTCAAGCGAGTGGTGCCGCCCTCCTTGGTGAAGCGGTCCAGCACCCGTTCGCTGATTTCCTCCGGCCATGGATGCCTTCCCCGGGGAGGACGAAGATATGTGGCCAGATCCCTTCCCGCACGAGCCGTCAAGGACGTGGACCGGCCGACAATCCGCAGCCGTCCGTGTACCGGCAAACCCACCACCGCTGCCCGCGGGTGCGCCATGGGACCTATGACCGCCGCAAGAACCACATCAAGGGCGCTTCTGCTCTTGACCTTCAGCCAGATTCGCCGGGGCTCGTACGTCTGCCCTTCACCCTTGATCACAATTCCTTCCACGCCCGTGGCGGTCATGTCACTGAACCACGTGGCCGCCAGGGCCTGGTCGCTGGTCACCGGTGACAGATGCAGTGGCGGAACCCACCCGCGCGCCAGCTCCTCGAGCAGAGCCCGGCGGTCCCGGAATTGAAGCCCGCGGGTATCCTGCCCCGCCACTGCCAGGACGTCGAAGGCGATCAGCGAGGCAGGGCTTTTCATCACGAGCTCCGCAAGAGCCGCCTTTGAGCTCACCAGGCGCATCTGCAGCGCATCGAAATCCAGCCGCCCTTCGGACCACACCACAACTTCGCCATCGACAACACAGCCCGGAGGGATCTGCTCACGCACGGAAGCCAACACGTCCGGAAAGTACCTGCTCAGATCCTTGCCCTGTCTGCTGTAGAGCCACGCCCCATCCGAACCGACCAGGCACACTGCCCGGAAACCGTCGAACTTCATCTCAAAGACTGAGCCGCCGGACAGTGCGTCACCGCGTGGTATCGACTCCACGGCCTTGGCCAAAGCAAGGGCAACAGGAGGATGCAGGGCGGCCGGCAAACCTTCGAACATCGTGGGCACAGCGTAAGCCCAGCGAAGCAGGGGTGGAAACAAGGCTTCCTCCCGGCTGGATACAGCACCAAGCACCGGGAAGCGTCACAGCAAAGCTGTGACCGGGTCCTTCTTCGATCAGGGAAACCAACCACATTCGAAACAGGAGTCGTCATGTCCACTGAAGCTGTTACAAACCCCGCTGGGTCTGCCGGGACTGCCGGTGGCCGGCGCTACAAGGAACCCACCTCACAGCAGATTGAAGATGCCGCGGCCCTGATGTTCCTGGCGGCGACAAGGAAAGCTCTGCGGGACCAGCAGCACATCTGGGATGTCGAACTGGAGTTGGAACTCACCTACACCGTGCACAACCAGCGCAGGTACTGCGTGCACGCCAGCACCCGTACAGGTGAAAGCCTCACGGGCCCACACGGTGTTCTCGTGCATCCGGCCAACGGAACTGCGGAAACGGCTGCCTGGAGCATTGCCGCCGAGGTTCGCAATGCAACGGCAAAACGTCGGCAAAGGCGGCCATCAAGATTGCGTGACTACTGGCCTTTACCGGGGCGGGGCTTCCGAGGACCTTCCTGGCGTGGCTTGTGTTTTGTCTTTGCCGATCTTTAGCCAGAACCAACCGACATACCAAAGAATCGCCACCAGTCCGATGACAAAGCTGCCAAGCAGCAGAATCTTGGACACGACGTCCAGGCCCTTGGGCTCAAAGGCCATCATGATCAACGGTACGAGGATTCCCAGCGAGAGGAGGCCCAGCATCCACATGGCCGCAGCCACACCCACAGGCTTGCCGACGCGGGCCAGCTCTTCATCCAAGCGGTCCCGCTCGGCCACAGCCGCCCGGAGTTGCGTCCGCAGATCTGCCTCAGCCTTGATTTCCTCGTCCTGCCGTCGCAGGCTTGCCGCGTGTGCCGCATCTGAAATGATCCCCGGTCGAAGTACCGAAGATAAATCCGCATAGCTGCTCGGTCCAAACATCGCCAGACCCGCCGGAGAGGGAAGGCTGCGTCGCCGATGCTTGAAGGCCTGTTCGTAAATATCCTGATCGGCGTCAGCAATCACCAGACCCCGCTCGACAAGAGCTTCAAGCTCCAACGCCTTGGTGTCACCCTTCCTGAGCTTCCCGTTGATAGCCTTCACCGCGTCCTGCACGCGTTGCCGAAGCGAAAGCGCATACGGTTTGAGCTCATCCACTGCCGTTCCCCCTAGCAAGCGGCCTTGGATCAAGGAGTCGAGATCCAAAGCCGGATCTTCGAGTATTTTCTCCACTGCTTCTTCGTAGAGATAGCTCTTTGCCCTGTTCAATCGCGTCTGATGGGCCTGGTCCAGGTCCGACTCAATGTGCTGAATACGGCCGGTGGCTGCTTCCACTAACCTCCTGATACCCTCGCGTTCGCTGGAGATCGCGACAAGCCGGCTGACCAGGAAACCACCAATGATGGCGACCAGAACGGCCGACGCCTGGCTGAGGGCGGACAACAAAGTGCTCGGGTCCCAGTCCTTTTCCGCCGACCTGACAATCACACTGAATGGATCGCATTGCACCACTGACTGGAGCAATGGCACATGGGAGGTACAGGTGAGGAATTCAGACGAGATCACCGAGCGATCATAAGCGACCCCTGACGATGCGCCGTGCACAGGGACCGGTCTTGGCACCTGCAGCCCCTTACGGACAGAAGAACCCCGGTGATGCTTCCGCATCGCCGGGGTTCTTCTTTTTTTCTGTCAGCAGCTGCCCGTCGTCTATCCCGCCACCCGGGCAAGGACCTCCTCAGCCTCGTCAAATTCATCGATCAGCCTCAAGGTCTCCTGGCCGCCCAGGTCAGTGTCCGGATCGAGCCGTCGATTGATGCTGCGTGACGCTGAGAACTTCAGCACCGAGTAGTCATCCACGTCCTTCTTGCCGAACCGGACCTTGTGGCCTTTGTGCGTCTGCCGGGCGAAGCGGCCAAAGCCGGTGAGCACGACGGTGTCTCCACGGCGCACGGCGTCGGTGAGCTCCGCGATGAGCGACTCGTACACCTCACTCACCACCCTTATCGGCTGTCCGCTGCGGCCGGCCACCTTCGAGATGAATCCACGCTTGCTGATCCGCGGATGAACCGTCGTCTTCATGCCCACACCTTTGTCCTATCATCCCTCGTCGTCCGCTTCCTGCTTGAAAACCAGTTTATCCGACAGGCCTGTCGAAAAGCGATCCACAGACCTGTCGGTATTCATTCAACTAAAGCTCGAAATCCGGATCAATGGACTGGCGGTCGTCCTTGTACTCGTAGTCAACTGACTCAATAATCGACCGAGTCTTCGGATCGCGCCGTGTGCTGACGATCTTGTCGTGGGACTCGTCGAACCGCTGCTGGTCGGCGATCCGGTGGGCCGCGTTGAGCTTGGCGTTGATGTTCTTGTCGCCGAACTCCATCATCGAGCTCACGGAGGACTTCGCACCCTGCTTGGTTACGTTGACGTTCTTCTTGTTCTGCGCACGCTGCTGCTCCCAGCGACCGCGGTCCTCGGACGTGACGTACCCGAACATCTGGGCGAGCCGGGAACCGTACCGCTCCTGCTGCTCTACCTGCTGGTCGTCGCTCATGGTCCTGTCTCCTTCTCGTTCGTTTCCGGACTATGCCGGCTGGTAGTCCTCGGCTCCGCGGTCGCGGCTCCACTGGCCCTCCGGCCCCGGCCGGGCCGAGGGGCCGGGCCCCTGTCGGAAGGGCTGGGGCCGCGTGCGCTGCGCCGCCAGGAAAGTAGCGGGATCGTCGACCGCGGCCCGCATCGTGTCCTGCCAGTCCTCGCCGAGGGCCAGCTTGAGCTCGTGCTCAAAATCCGGGTCCTCCTTGTTCAGCTCCTCGATGGCGTCCACGTAGGCGTTCGAGTAGACACGCTGCTGCTCCTCGTCCGAGAGACCATCGATCTCCATGCTTGCGAGCATGCTCTCGGACTGGTCGAGGCGCTGCTGGAGGTCCTCGGGCAGCCCGCGGGTGTCCAGGCCCTGCTTCTTGGCCGCGAAACCGATCATGTAGCCCATGACACTGCCGCCGAGGGCCTGTCCGTCGCCACGCTGGACGCCGTCCAGCATCGCCGCCTTCATGGTTTCCGCCAGCTGCACCTGGTGCTCGTCCGGCTCCATCGGCAGGCGCAGCGTGAACATGCCCTCGTCGGGGATCCGCCGGCCCAGGTGGTCGTCGAACTCCCCGGTCCAGACCTCGCGTACCCTGTCGGTGCCCGCGAGGCGGGCCTCGTGCGGCGGGGCCTTGACGATGCGGCCGTGCGCGACGCCGTTGAACATCAGGCGCAGCTCCGGCTCGGACTCCATCCGCTCGCCGATGATCGTCCGGGCGCGCTTGACCACCTCGGCACGGTCGAGCCCGTCGTCCTCCATCTGCTGGCGCAGGCGCTTGCGCAGGGCCTTGTAGCTGGCGTTGATCTGCTTCGCGTCCTGCTCGGGGTCACGCATCTTCCAGAAGGCGTTCTCCATGAGTGCGACCTCGGTCATGGCCGCCGACTCGGGAGTAAACAACTCACGGTTGCCCCGCTCGCGGCGCTCCAGGTCCTCCAGGCGGGTACGCCAGCGCCGGGAAAGGAAGTCGTCCCTGCTGGTGCCCCACCGCCCGCCCGACTTCCCGGACTGCTTCCCGCCGTCGTCGCCGTCGTCGCCGGAGGCCTCCTGCGCCTCCGGCGCGCCCCCGAACAGATCTCCGACCAGGGCCGCCTGGCGCTCGGCCCTCTCGCCGATGTGCCGGGTCTTCGCGTCGATCCGGTCCTGGACCTTGTCCTTGAACGGCTGCAGGTAGGAGTCCATCTCCTTCCTGAAGTCAGGAGCGAGCATCCGCATTGCCATCATCATGCCGGCGGCCTGGATGACCGAGTTCGGGTTCACGCCGCGGGTGAGCGGACGCAGGCAGCCCTGCATCATCATCTGCATGTAGACCGCGTGCATCGCGTCGAACTCCTTCGTGCGCTCCCCGTCGTTGAAGCCGGGCACGAGCAGCTTCGAATCGCGCAGCGTCTGCATGTACGCCTCGCCCGCCAGCCGCGTCTCCGCCCGGAGCTTCAGCAGCCGCTCCCGGTCGTCGAGGCCGTCATCGTCGGCCGCAGCGCGCTCCTGGTCGCGTGCACGCTGGCGCTCCCGCTCCTCGGTCCGCTCCCGCGTCGTGGCCCCGAAGAAGCCGCGGGCACGGTCGCGCAGCCGCTCGCGCTGCCCGCGTGAGGTGTCGTGTCCGGCCTGCGTGTCCGGCTCGTCGACAATCTCCGCGTCGATGATGTCCTCCTCCCCGGCGTCCATCCCGTACACAGGATGGACGTGGCCCAAGGGGTCGACAGGCAGTGCCTTGCGCCCCCGGCCCCTGCCGCCCGGACCCATTTCCTGCTCCGTGTCCTGTGTCATGTCAGCCTCCCAGTCCATAGTCGTCGTCATTCTGCTGCTGCCCGGTCTCGTAGCTCGGCGTCCAGGCCGGGCGACGGCCGCCCACGCCGACGGCGTGTGCCGAGCGCCGGCTGGCACCGCGCGCCCTGGCGGCCCCGTCCCCGGTCTGCGCGAGCACGTCACGCTTGAGGACCGAGGCATCCACCGCGGCCTCCGCGGAGTCCAGGCCGTCCAGCCCGTCGAGGCCGTGCGCCGCGAACGCGTCGAGCTCGCGCGCCGCCGCGGCCCGGGCACGGCGGGTGCCCGCTGAGGCGAACTGCTCGTTCTTCTCGCCGTCGAAGACGCTCTCGCGGTTCTTCGCGACCTGCACCAGCGCCTCGAAGTCGCCGCCGTAGGCCATACGGTCCATCACCGTGCCCGCCAGGGACGGGTCCTCCTCGAGGTTGCGCACCAGGCCCGACTTCGGGTCCTCCAGCGCGCGGGCCACACGGGCGACGCAGTCCGGGTTGACCGAAACGTTGAACCCGTCCTTGGCCTCGTAGAACTCGACGAACTGGGCCTCCCACTCCTCGGCCGTGGCCTGGACAGCCTCGCCGTCGGCGAACTCGGGACGCCACTGGCCGGGGCCGGGGTGCTCGAGCTTGCGGCCGCGCCACAGATCGCGCCCGGGACCCTGCAGCATCTCGTACTTGTGCCGTGCCTCCGCAGCGTCGTGCTTGGCCTGCAGGATCGACTGGGTCACCGGATAGGTCACCTCAAGCACCGCCTTCAGGTCAGCGCCACGCAGGGCGCGCACCGCACGCTGGGAGAACGAGCCACCCAGTCCCGTGCCGTGGGCCTTGATCGCCGTGGCGAACATCGAGGCCTCCTGGTCCTCCTGCGTGATGCCCGGCGTGCCCTGCTCGTCGCCGAGGTTGCGGGAGTAGTCCGCGAGCTTTTTCTCGCTGCCCTTGGCCCCGGTCTCGACGCAGACTTCACGCACGCTCTGCAGGTGCGCCTCGCGGCTGCTGAAGGTCAGCGCCGAGCCGAACTCGCCGCGCTGTGCTGAGCGATAGAGATCGCTGAGCTCCTCGACGAGGACCTCGTGGCCGGCGGCAACCTCGTGCGGATCGCTGACGAACCGCAGGCGGTTCGCCTCCCTGACGGCACTCTCAAGGCTCTCCGCCAGCTCCGGGCTCTTGGACATTGCCACCTGGGTGTCCAGCGAGACCTGCATGGCCAGCGGGTGCGAGCCGTCGGCCTTCACCACGCCGGTGTCCAGGAGGTTCGCTCCGACCGAGAGCCTGGCCATCGCCTCGGCCTTGGCGGCTTCGCTGTGCAGCCTCACGACGGCGACCGCGTCACCGTCGAAGTCGCCGTCGAAGCACTGGTCCATCACCGGGTTGATCGCCGCGCCGGTGAGCCGGTCGTCGATCGCCACGCGCATGTAGCGCACGCCGGCGTCGCGCAGGACCGGGTCGCGCCAGACCAGCGCGTGATCGCCTTCGGCCAGGCCCAGCTGCTCGGCCTTGACCGAGCTCAGAGCGATCTGATCGATGTCCAGCCGAGGGTCGGCGGTCCAGACCATCGTGGCCGAGTCCGACAGGCGCGAGCTCATCAGCCCGGTCTTGAAGATGTTGTTCTTGCCGGTCAGCACGCGGTTCTGCACGTCCGTGGTGATCGCCTCGAAGGCACGCTGGGCCCGCGAGACAGACTCGCTCATGCCCCGGCGCACCTCGGCGCGCTTGTCCGGCGACAGGCCGTGGTCATCCAGCTGCTCGGCCATGTACCGGTAGCGGCAGGCTTCGACGAAGACGTCCTGATAGCTGCGCGTGTAGTCGTGCGTGACGGACGTGCCGTCGTCGAACTCCTGGCCGCTGCGCAGGTGCGAAGAGAGCACCGGCAGCTTCCACGAAGTCGCGCTGACCGTCTCGGTCAGCTGACTCGTCGGGTAGGTCAGCGGAAAGGGGATTTCCATGTCGCCGCCACGATCGCCGATCAGGTCGCCGAAGGACTTGCGCATGGCCGTGGTGTTCAGCCCCGGCGTCGCGCCTTCGCTGCGCGGCTGCGTGCGCATCAGCTCCGGCATCGGGATCAGACGGCGCTCGGGCCGCTCGTCGACACTCTCGGCCTGGCCCACGACACGCAGGGTGCCGTCGGCCTCCATGTCCAGTCCCGCCACCAGCAGATACTCGCGCAGGTTCGACTCGGCACCGGAGTTGTGGCCGTAGAACTCGCGCATGATCGCCGGGCAGTCCTGGGACTGCAGCGCCCAGGCCAGCTGCGAGGAGGCCTTGCGCCCCTTGCCGGCGCGCACCTGTTCGTCGTCGTAGATCTTGGTCTTCTCGTCGACAGCCATGTGGGTGACCACGAACCGCATCTCGCCCAACCCTCCGTCGACCGGCCCGGCATCGGGGCCCTGGACGGCCGGGCGGCGGATGTCGCCCACGGCACCACCCATCAGCTCGCGCGCCGATCCGGCGTTGCGGCGGGAGATCAGCGAGAACGGGCTCATCACCACGTCGATGCCCGGGTTCTCCCTGAACCAGGCCACCTCCTGCTCCAGGCCCTGGGCACGCGCCTCGTCCGGGTCCATGTGGCGGTCGACCACCAGAGAGACGACACCCTTGTTGCCGTGCAGATCGCTGATCTTGTCGCCCACGACGAGGTCGCGCAGCTGGCCACCGGCCCCGCGGATGCGGTGCCGCTCGGAGAACTCCGTCGACACCACGATCGGGTCGTCGGCCGTCCAGCCGCCGAAGGTCATCAGAGCGGTGCCGGTCGGCTTCGTCACCTCGGAAGACTGCATGATCGTCGAGGCCGTCATCTGCTGGCGGTCGAACGGGTCATAGCGCAGCGTCTCCAGCTCCGGCCGGCTCATCAGCGGGGCGCGGGAGCCGGTCACGGTCTCCGGGTCACCCGGCTCAATCGTGCCGTCGGGGCGCACGGCGGCGTCCTCGGTGAGGTAGCGCACGATGCCCTGGTTGGTCGCGCCGCCGGTCATCACCGGATCGAAGAAGCCGCCGGGAGCCGTCACATGGTTACGGTCGGTTCCCGTGAGCACCGTCATGTTCCGTCCACCGGTGAGCCGCCAGGCGTCGAAGACGTTGTCGTCGGCCGGGTCGGTGCGATCGCGTTCGGCGCGGTACTCAGCGTAGATCGTCGAGCCCTGCTTGATCTCGTTGGAGTAGCGCACGCGCTTGGCCTCGGTCTCGAGGATCGAGGCCGTCCACTCGTCCAGCCGTGCGGTGGCCTTGCCGGTGGCAGGGTCGACCTCATACGTCGTGGCCCGTTCGATGAAGTCAACCGGGTGCTTGGTGCCGTAGAGCTGCGAGTACACCGCGTTCAGCGAGGCCGGCACGCCGGTCCGGCTGCGGCCGGAGACGAGGTCACCGGCAAGCTGGTACTGGATGCGCTCGTGCATCAGCTGTTCGTAGCCGCGCAGCACCGTGCGCTCCTCGACCGACTTGGGGGCCTCGCCCGGGGTCTGGGCCTTGATCCGCGCCTCGTAGCCGGGGACGATCAGCGCGTTCTCGCCACTGGCGAAGCGCGTGACAATCTCCCCATGGCTGCCGACATCGAAGACCTGGCCGATCTCACCGGAGACCGGCGTGGCCTTGCCGTCACGACGCAGCTTTTCGGCGGTCCAGCTGATGACGCCCTGCGCGTCGACCAGGATCTCACCCGGCGTCGCGGCGTTGCGCTCGATGCTCTCCCGGACGGTCTGACCGATCCGGCGCATGAACTCCGAGGGATGCTCGGCGATGGGGGCGGCGGTGGCCGCATGGAAGGAGACGATCCGGTCCTTGAAGCGGGTCGCCTGGAAGCTGGTACCCATGAGCTCGGTGGGAGGCACCCCGCAGCGGCGCAGCGCCGAGGCGAGGTTGTCCAGGTTAGACCACTGGCCGGTCGGGCTGGTCATGTACTTGGCGACGCGGGCGGGGTCGAAGCGCTGGTCGAGCCACTCACCGTCGATCAGGTGCGGCTCGGCATCCCAGGTGCCGACCAGCTCGAACGGAACGTCATCAGCGTGCGCACGGACCTTGTCGGCGGCCGTGCCACCATAGACGAGGTTGCCCAGGTCCGGAAGCTCACCGGCCTGCAGCTCGCCGATCTCCTCCAGGCGCTCCTGGTACATCTCCTCGGTCGCGCCCGGACGCAGCAGCTCGCTGCGTGCTCCGGTGAGCACGTCCCAGTAAGAGCGCTGGATCGCCGCGACCTCGGGGTCAGAGGCATACTCCGGGGGCTCGATCTCGTCGAGCGCGCCCTCGGTGCGCTGCAGCTCAGACTCCGCGCGCAGGATCAGCTCCTCGACGCCCAGGGCGGCGCGCAGGTTCTCCCGCGCGGTGTCCACGGCCTCGCGACCGTAGGCCTCGGCCGGCTCTGCGTCCACGAAGAAGGTCGGCAGGGAGCGGTTCTTGGCATCCCGGCGCAGCATGACCTTGGACCCGGGGCGCGGGGCGCTCTCACCGGGGACGACATAGTCCGCGACGACGAACATGCTCTCGCGGTCGACGTGATAGCTGTCCGGCACGTCGATGAGGGAGCGGCCGCGGCCATGCTCGGGGTGGCTGGAGCCGACGACGCCAACCACCGTGCCGGGACGGTCCTCGCGTTCGATGGGCAGGCCTTGGGCGAAACGCAGCAGCCGCACGGCGTCCTCGGGAGTCGGGGCGGGCACGGCCATGCCGCCGGGCACCCGGTGATTGGTGCTGTAGCGCAGCACCGTTCCGTTGTCGTAGATGCGCGCCCCGGCGTACTCCTCCTGGCGCGTGTCAGTGAGACGGATCTCCATGCCGGTCCCGGAGATCCGGGCCTTGATCTGTCCGGGCTCACGGTCGCGCAGGACCTCGTAGGCCACGCCCTGGGACTTCAGCTCCTCGAGCAACGCCGCCGAGCGTGCCACCGCCCGCTGGGACATGAAACGGTTGCGGTCAACGCGGCCGGTCTGCGGGTCGCGTCCGCCGTCGATGACCCACTCGCGGACCTGGTCGTACTCCTGGCGGCTCATCTTGTCCATGAGCGCCGTGAGGCCTGCGGCGTCGTCGTTGGTCATGGCACGGCCGGCCTCGTACGGCTTACTGTCCTCGTCGAGCCGCCAGAGCGTCATGTTCCCGCGGCGCGGCTCAGACAAGGACTCCACCTCGCCGCCGGCGTTCTTCACGATCGTCTCGTCGGGAATGTACAGCAGCTCGGTACCTGCGCGCTTCACCGTCGCGCGCTCGGACCAGGCCGGGTCGTAAGGGCTGATCGGCAGCCGCGCCGAACGCGGGTCGATCTCCGCTCCGACGCCCGTGGCACGGGTGAACTCGCGCTGCAGCGTCTGGTAGCGCTCGTTGGCGGGGGAGTGGTCGCCGAACTGCGGCTCGTAGTCCGGGACGCGCTCGGAGAAGGCCGTGTCGATCGCAGTCAGACACGCGGTGACGCCGAGTCCGGGATCAGCCAGGGCGGTTCCGCGCTGGCCGAGGATCTGGTCGACCCGTGCACGGATGGCCTTCGCCTGGGAGATCGGAATGATCTCCCCGCTCTGCTCCCGGGCCTGCTCGACTGCCTTGTAGAAGACGTACTCGTAGAAGTACCGCCTCAGTCCGTGTGCCTTCTTCATTGCTACTCAGCCTCCTGTGGACGCTCGGGGACATAACTATGTATAGATCATACGCTGATGATTCGAATGGAAGCGATAGATGAATCAGAAGCGAGCCAAAAGACGAATGCCGGGACAGTCGAATTGCATCGACCGTCCCGGCACGGAGCGAATAGACCCGCCGGCACTACCCCCGGGACTTCATCTCAACGGCCATGGCCCGGTCGAAAGCCCCATCGGCCAGGACCTCCCAGCTGGGCAGCGAGGCCAGGTAAGTGTAAAAGGCGGCGTGCACCTTGACCGTGGCCAGCGACCGCAGATCCTCCTCGGTCACGTCCTGCTCGGCGAACACGCGCGAGCCCTCGTCGCTGATCTGGCCGTTGATCCTGCGGGCGGCGTCGGTGTAGGCATCGGAGCGGACCTGGCTGATGTAGGTCTTCGACCCGTCGGCGCTGCGCAGCTCGCCGTCCCCGCCGACTGAGAAGTGCTCGCGGTCCCGCTGCATCTCCACCAGCGCGGTCTTGTACGCCTCACCGATCTCAAGGTCCAGGGCCTTAACCTTCGCCGAGCCGTCGAGATTGATCAGCATCTCCTTGCTGACCGTGCCCTCGGCGTAGACCAGGCGCTTGTGGTCCTTCTGCGTCGCCTGGTGGGCAGCCACGGTCGCGGCCACCTCCACGTCCTCCAGGAACTCCTCGTCGTTGCCCAGCATCATGGCCTCGTAGTCGTCCGGGTCCACGACCACCGGGGCGTTGGGGTCGCCACTCTCGTCGGTGAAAACCATGCGCGTGATGACCTCCATGACCTCGTCCGAGTAGACGTCCGGGTCAAGGCGCTCGATGTCGATGTCCTTGTAGTCGTACGTCTCCTGGTAGAGCGTCTTGGCGTCGGCCGCCCTGACCGCCTGGGCCATGCGCTTGTCGAGCATCTTGACGAAGTCCGGCTGGTTCATGCGCACGTCGAACTCCATCGCGGAGCTGAGCGTGGGGATCGTCTGCAGCGAGTACTCGTGCCCCGGGTGGGTGATCGTGTTGCCGAGCAGCTTGAATGACATCGGCAGGATCGTCTCGTTGCGGTTCCAGACCGGCGCGTCGCCGGCGCGCAGCACGATCGAGTTGCGCGGCGAGAGGAAGGCGAAATCGTTGTACTTGATCAGCGGCTCCTCCTCCGTCGACCAGGTGCGCGAAATCGCTCCGTCCGTCTTCCCGCCGACCACCTTGTCCAAGTTCTGCGTGATCTGCTTCGAGCTGGCGTGGGTACGGTGGGTCTTGCCGCTCATCTTCTCCAGCGTCTCGATCATCGAGTCGTCGGTCGACTTGAGGAAGACGATGTTGCTCGTGTTTCCCTGCACAATCTTGTCGACCGACTCGCCGTAGACGTCGCGCAGCTGCTGCAGCGTCTGCAGGATAAGCGTGAACTGCTGCTCCTGGCCGAGGCCGATGGAGAGCATGGTCTCGAAGCCGGCGATGCCGTTGCCGTCGGACTGCAGGTTGCCGAGCTCGTCGAGCATGAACCGGGTGCGGTAGAGCGGCTTCTGGTTCGACTTGGTCATGTACGACTGGTCAAACGAGACGTCCACCAGCTGCTTGACCAGGATCAGGATCAGCTTGGCGTACTTCATCAGGTGCGGGGGAGTGACGAGAAAGACCGCCTTGGGCGACTCCGAGTACCGCGCCATCGTCTGCGTGATCGCGCGCGCCCGGACCTCGACCTCCTCGGGGTGCCCGCCACCGGAGAAGTCCAGCTTGCGGCTCGGGAAGGTCGTGTCGCCGGGCTGGAACGAGAGGATCTTCCTGTCGCGGGTGCCGCCCTCGCGCACCGGCCGCAGCTCGCGCAGCACGCCGTTCTTCACGATCTTCTTGCCGGTGACCGGCTCGACCACGAAGTGCCGGCCGTTGAGGGAGAGCTGGTAGCTCTTGCGGAAGTGGAAGTAGAAAGTGCGCACGAGCATGCCGCTCTGCGGGTTCTTCAGCTCCAGCTTCAGCCAGGCCTCGTCGCCGGGGAAGATTCCCTTGAAGTTGTAGCGCGCCCAGCCCACGCGGCCGACAATCTCCGAGTGCTCGAAGTCCTTGCCAAGGTTCTGGATGAACATCGGGTCCGCGTACGCCGACCAGCTCGCCATCTGGCCGAGCAGGTGGTCGCGCTTCATGAAGTTCGGCGAGAACCGCACGCCCAGCCGCCGCGGGAAGGACAGGCCCGCCAGGTCAGTGTTCTGGCTCGGCTTACCCGAGGTCAGGGTCGAGATCGTCGGGTCGGTGAAGAAGCTCATGCCCGTGATCGCGATGCCGTAGACCGAGGACATCATCTTCTCCGCACCGGCCATGGCGACCAGGGCGTTGTGGGCGTTGCCGACGAGCGTGCGCATCGAGTTGCGCGGCAGGGCCTGGGTGGCGTTGAAGTAGAGCGTGAGCAGGTCCTGCTCGGCCTTGCCCTCCCACAGGAAATCCTTCTCGGCGACCTTGGCCTGCTCCTCGGCCAGGGCGTCCTCGTCCTCTTCGAACTCGCCGTTCTTGATGCGCTTCTCCAGCTCGGCAGCGGGGTTCTTCCACTTCTTCGAGGTCAGCTGCACGAAGAGCTGGTAGCAGTTGTACAGCGTGACCTTTCCCCACATGTCGTCCAGCCGCTGCTCCAGCGTGCCCGGGTCCATGCCGGTGGCTGCTGCGTACTCGCGCAGCTCACGCTCCTCCTCGAGGTAGTAGTCGATGAGACCGTAGGCGGCCCGTTTGAAGGCGTTGTTCGCCGCGTTCGGCCAGACCGGGTCCTCACCGCCGTCCAGCGGGAAGAAAACCTCGCCGATGTTCTCGATGTAGAGCGCGCACTTGGTCGAGTCGCCCTCGCGGGCGGCGTCGGCGGCCATGCCCAGCGGGTTGTAGATGTCGGTCTTCATCGCGTTGATCAGGTTGAACTGCACCGGCTCGAAGCCGCGCGTGACCAGCGGGATGTAGTTCTTGACGAGCAGCTCGCCCTTGGGGTCGTTGATGACCATGTTCGAGGGCTCCTTCTCCCTCGACCACATGTCGATCATCGGCTCGATGTAGGTCTGGCCCTTGCCCGCCCGGGTGATGGCCAGCACCATCGTGTTCACGGGAGCAGTGTCGACGATGTAGGCACCGGCAGGGCGCTGGACTTCGTACGCCGGGAACTCCCAATCATCAGTGATCAGGTCCGACACCGTACGGTAGGGCCCGAGCTTGTCACGGTTCGCGCCCTGGAGCTTCCCAGGGTCCATCGCCTCTTTGGCCTTGCGCCGGCTCTCCTCGGTCGGCGGGTTGTACGGGATCACCGTTGCGTCATACTTCCGGCGCAGCCGCTTGTCCCGGGGCAGGCCCGAGGCGTCGAAGAGCGCCTCGCCGAACTCCTCGTCGATCAGCGGCAGGGTCTCGACCAGCGGCTCGCCGTCGTCGCCGTCCATGACCTCACCCTTGTAGTAGACGACGTTGCCGTCCTGGTCAATCACGTCGGACTCTGCGCGCCGGGAGACCTTGACCGTGCCCAGCCCCTTCTTGCTGAGCATCATGTGACTGATCATGGAGCTGACCTGCACCCCCGAGTGCGCACCGGCGTCCGGGAACCAGTCGTAGTTCTGCTGGACCTCCTCCGGCAGCGCGATGTGCTGGTCGTTGCGGTGGTCGTTGATGTCCGTGTGGTCGACCGTCGCGTTGTGCTTGGCGACCTGGCGTCCGGTCCAGGTGGAGATCATGATCATGACCAGCGCGCCCGATCCCAGCGTCAGGAAGAGCTTGAACCCGGTGACGGACCCCAGCTGCCCGCCCACGTTCGTCGCCGTGGGCGTGGCCCCCTGGTCAGCCTCCGGGGCGTCCTGGGCGGCGCTGCCTGCGTGGGTCCACCACGCTGGCACCGGGACGTCCTTGAGATCCGGGTAGCACTTCGAGCCGATCTCGGGGTTACCCTTCTCGTTGACGGCGCGGTAGCACGTCATCGGGGCCCCGCCCTGGCCTGTCGTAGTGTCCTCCACGTAGTACGAGTCCGGCTTTCCGCTGCTGTTTCCGCCCAGGCCACCGCCCATCGTCGCCCCGAGCGTGAGCACTGCCGTAGCAATGACCGAGTACAGCACCCACGCCACGATCGCGACCAGCAGGCCGGCGACGCCGGCGAGCGCGAGGCCCGACGTGTTCGACTTCTTGCTCAGCCGCTCGCCGCGGTCCAGCTGCTGGTCTTCATAGACGTCCCGGTTCGTCAGCGTCTCCTCCGGCCGACGCGCCGAGATCTTCTCCCAGCCGCTGGCCTTGGGCCGTGCCGCCCTGCGCTTGCTGCCTGCCATGGTTCTCCCTGCCTGTTTCCGCGTGTGTCTGTGTGTCCTGCGCCTGTTGTGATCCGGAAGACGCCGACGGCGCACGGGGTGCGAGCCCCATGCGCCGTCAGACCCCCGTCGATCTCCGAGTCGGATCAGCCGCCCATGGCCGCCCCGCCGATGAAGCCGGCGAGGCCGCCGAGCACGGGCAGCGCGACGATCAGGGCGATGAGCATCTTGTTGTAGCGGCTCTGGATCTCCGAAGCCCTTGCCAGCTCGCTGGCGTAGGACTCCTTGTCCGCAGCCATTTCCTCCAGCCGCGCCTCGTAACGGCGCTTGACCGAGTCCTCGACAACCTCCATCTGCTGCAGCAGGTCCGTGTTGCGCTGCGTGGCCGAGTCGGTCTTCTCCTTCTCGAGGGACAGGCTGTGCTGCCATTCCGTCTCGCGGGCCTGCATCTGCGTGATCGCGTCCTTGCGGTTGCGGTCGAGCTCGTCCTCCATCCGGCGGATGCGGTCGGCGTGCTCGTTGCGGATCGACTCCAGCAGCGCCTCCTGCTCGCGGCGCAGGACGCCGATCTCGTCGGTGGTGCGCTGGTGCTCTGCCAGAGCCTCGGCCTGGGCGATGTCCGCCTTGCGGTTGTCGTCGACGATCCGCTGGATCTCGGCCTTCCACTGCCCCAGACGCTGCTCCTCGGCCTCGAGGTAGGCCTTCTGCTTCTCGGCCAGGACCTCGAAGATCCGCGTAGTGCCGACCTGCATCTTCAGGGCGGCGTCGGAGCGGCGCACGCGCAGGATCTCCTGGCGGTCGTGCGAGTAGGAGTTCTCGAGCACCCGCTCGATCTCGGCGACGGCGTCGGCCTGCTCGCGCTCCATGCGGGAGCGGTTGCGCTCCTTGTACTGGATCTCCGCCTGGAGGGCGGCCTGCTCGGCGAGCTTCTTCGCCTGGGCCTCGTAGTCCTGGACGATCTCGGCCTTGCGGGTGCGGATCCGCTGTTCCTTCTCGGACTCCCGCTCGCGGTGCGCCGCCTCGGTGCCGTCCTTGAGTGCCTTGTAGCGCGAGCCCTCGCGGTCGGTGGCCACGTCACGGATGACCTGCTCGACGTGGGCCGACATGAGGTTCACGTACAGCGTGCGCAGTTCGTCCTCGTGCGCCCACCGCAGCTGGGCAAGGTCGGCGTTGGCCTGCCGGTTGAGCTGGGCGACCTGGTCGCCGAGCCATTCGGTCGCACCCTGCGGCACCTCGATCTGCACGACCGGCGCGCCGATGGCGAAGGTCGCATTGAACTCGTCCAGGCGCACGTCGAGGTCCAGGTCCTCGGAGAGGAAGCGGCGTGCAATGACCTCACGCACCTGCTCCTGGTTCTCCAGCAGGACGGCTTCCTCCTCGGCCGGGGCGTACGCCGTATCGTCGGCGGTCACGGGACCGGACTCCTCGTCGAACTCCTCGAAGCCGGCCGTGCCGTCGAAGCCGGGCTCCGGCTCCACCGCAACCGGGGCCGCGTCCTCGTCTCCGAAGTCGACGGCTTCGTCGTCGAACACGGGCTCATCGCCCGCAGCGTCGAAGACCGGCTCGTCACCGGCACCCTCGTCCCCGCCGGAGATCGAGTCGAAGATCGGGTCACCCTCGTCGGCGGTATCCACGGCAGCAACAGCGTCCGCGTCCGCCGCGGGACGGGTCCCGGGCTCGTCGGTGGTGACGCCGCTGTGCTCGCGCCAGGCCTGCGCTCCGACAGCCTCCTCGAGGCTCAGCGTGCCGGAAGCGACCTCCTGGGCCTGCTTGAACGTGGCCTCGGCGACCAGGTCCACCAGCAGCTCGCCGCTGGGCTTCTGCCAGACGACGGCCCAGGAGTACTCCGCGCCAGCCAGGAGCGAGTACTCCTCCATGCGCGCAAGCGTCTCCGTGTTGGGGATGATGCCGAAGACCTCTTCGCCCAACATCTCTGCCGTGGCGACGGTCTTGATCTGGTCGGAGTCAATGAGCTCGATGAGCGAGCCCTTCGCCTCGTCGCGGCCGTGCCGCTTGCTCAGCCCGCCGATGGACTCGGCGGCCAGCACGAGCATGACCCACGCCGTGCCGCTGGGGAAGACGAACTTCGCGTTCGACCGCAGCAGTTCGACTGCTGCGGGGATCGCCGTCTCCCTGACCACGGACGACAGCAGCTCGTCAGGCTTCTTCTTCCGATCCTTGTTCCGGCTTCCCGCAGCCGTGCCCAGAATGCCCATTGGTGTCGATCCCTTCGATGATGAAACGCAGTTCGCCTGGTTTATGAGTATCCTATCGCTTATGAGTCGATAGGTGCAATGATAGACAATTCGACACGACGCCGAATGACCCACAATGGCCGCTGGCGCAGATCAGCGCACGGCGCTCACCTCGATGCACGCATCGGAGGTGAGCATGTCCTTGTGGTCGCTCGCCAGCTCGCCGACGACGTCGATCCGGATCCGCCGCTCAGAGGGATGCTCGTTGATGAACGTCGCCACTCCGGTGGTGACCTCGTCGGTCATCTTCGCCACCGCGCCACGGGCACCGCCGGCATTGGAGTCGGTGTCGCCCTTGTCGTCGATGAGGTACTGCAGGACCCTCTGGTCGATGTCTACCCGCACGTTGTGCTTGATGAGGACCTCCTGCACCATGTGGCGCAGCTTGTTGCGCACGATCTTGCGCTGCGTGTCCTCAGAGAGCGGCTGGAACGGGACGATGGCGTCGATACGGCCCAGCAGCTCGGGCGGGAAGCGGTTATCCGCCGAGGTCTCGGTGATCGAGCGGCGGATGAGCTTGTCGTACTTCAGCAGCTGCTCGCCCGAGCCCGTGTCGTCGGCCGCGTACTGCGCGATGGTCTTGTAAATCTCCGAGCCTGCGTTCGTCGTCATGACGATGTAGGTGTTCAGGAAGCTGACCTCGCGATTGTTGTCGTCGGAGAGCCGGCCGTCGTCGAGCACCTGCAGCAGCAGGCGGGTGACCATCGCCGAGGCCTTCTCGACCTCGTCGAACAGCAGTACGGCGTGCGAGAGGTCCCAGACCCGCTTCGTCAGCTCGGAGCGGAACAGGTCCATCGAGGAGTCCTGGGCGTACTCGGACATGTCGAATCGGATCAGGTGGCGCTGGTCGTCACCGAAGAGCAGCCGTGCCAGCTGCTTGGCAAGCTCGGTCTTACCCACACCGGTCGACCCCGTGAACAGCAGCGAGGCCTCCGGCCGGCCCTTGTCGTTCAGGTCCGCGACCGACAGCTGCAGCCGCCGCGCGACCGCACGCGTGGCCAGGTCCTGGCTGAACACCTTCGAGTCCAGCTGCTCCTTGATCTTCGCGCCGTCGACCTTGAAGGCAACGTTGACGCCCAGAGACTCCTGGAGCACGTCCGAGAGCAGATCGCGGTCCAGCGCCCGCTTGGTGAGGCGGTGCCAGCCAACCATGCTGTCCAGCACCAGGATCGACTTGCGCGGCTGCGAGCTCGCCGGCATGTAGCGCGTGGTGTACTCATAGATCTGCCGGTAGATGTGGTCGTCGTAGAACTGGTCGGCGACGTCGTAGTGCTCGGCCATGCCCTGCAGAATCCGGATCGTCGTCTCCTGGTCCGGCGGCGTCAGGTTGATGCGCTGCAGCCGTTCAACCAGCGGCTGATTCGGCGCAATGTGCCTGTGGAACTCGTCATAGGTCGTCGCGGCGATGATTCGGATGCCGCGTGCCCCGGAAGCCGCCAGCACCGGCTTGATCGCCTCAACCGCAGCATCGGAAAGCTGGATGATCTGGTGGCACTCGTCGATGAACAGGACCAGCTCCTGCTTCTCGTCCGCCACGAAGTGCTCGGCCTCGTCGAAGAAGCCCTTGAGCATGGCGGCCATGCGGTCCGAGTCGCCGGCCTCGGAGATCATCCGGGACGGATCGACCTCGAGATAGAGCCGCTCGGCGTCAGCGGCCATCGTGGCCTGGACGAGAGCGGTCTTACCCGTACCTGCCTCGGCCAGGAGCAGGGCGTTGCAGAGCTCCGGCCTGCTCATCGAGGCCAGCAGCTGGAGCTTCTCGTGCTCGCGGCCGACGATCTCGCGCTCGGCCCTCTTGAGCGGGTCCGACAGCTTCGACAGGAGCGGATAGCCCTCATTCAGGTGCACTTCATGGAACATGCCGTGGAAGACCTCTCGCCAAGACTTGAATTCATCTGATAGATCAGTCAAAAGTCTATCATGGCACCATTCGGCTCGACTGTGATAGGACAGCGAAAGGCCCCCGGACTCATATCCGGGGGCCTCCTGGCCATTCACTCCGTAGGGGTGCTGTCACAGCCCCGGCTGGCGGTCCTCCTGGGACGAAGCCCCATCCTGCTCGAACTGGTAGTCGTACCGCTCGCTCAGCGGCCTGCTGGACTCCCGGTCGCGCCGTGCCCGCTCGTTCGCCTCCCGCTGCTGACGCATCGAGGCACCCACGCGGTCGACCAGTGCGCGCCCGGCCTCCGCCCACATGTCCTTGCCCTCGTCCGGGGCCGTGATCTCGTCCAGGCCCAGCTCCAGCAGGCTCGTGCCGCTCAGTGGGCTGGGATCGTTCGTCGCCATAGCCTTCTCCTCCTCCGTGCCTGTCTCAGGCCCCGCGCTGCTGCTCGGTGCCCTCGGGCCCGCCCTGGCCCTCGAACTGATAGTCGTACCTCTCGCTGACCGGCTTCCGTCCCTGCGGCGAGGTGCCCGGCAGCTGCTCCTGAGCACCACGGCCGACAACCGAGCCCATCCGCCCGACCAGGTCCGCCCCGGCAGCGGAGCCCTGGGGGGCCTTCTGTCCGCCATGTCCGGCCAGCTCCGTGTGCAGCCCGCGGGCTGCACCCACGGCAGCTCCCCTGGCGGCGCTGGCGGCGACGCCCCTGGTCGATGCACCAGACTGCTGGGCACGTTGGGCGTGGGCCGCGGCATCCTGCATGGCCTCGGTGCCGAGCCGCCTGGCTCCCTCGCGGAGGCCCGCGGACTGCACGGCCTGTCCGACCTTCGACCCGGCGGCCCGCTGGGTGAGCGGGACCTTCACCGGACCCTGAACCGTGCCGCCGGCATGGGCCTGCTTCGCCTGGGGCTGCTCCTGCCGGGACGATTCCGGCTTCGGCACATCCGCTGAAGTGATCATCCCCGGTGCCGGCTCAGCCTGCGGGCGCGGCCGCCGCTCGACCACGTTGGGGTTGAACCTCGAGCCCGGCTGGCCGGGAGCGGGGGAGGAGGGCAAGCTGTATCGGGGACCCCGCACCGCGCCGAGGCCCGCCTGCGAGCTCGGGCCCCGCTGCTCTCCGGTATCGGGGGTGGCCCCGCGGATCGCCGCCAGCTGCTCGGGCGTGTACGACGTCGGGCGCTGGCCGTGCTCCGGTCGGCCCTGGGAACCTTTACTGAGATCTGCCATGATGATTCGTTCCTCTCTATGCGAAAGGCCCCCGGAGAGGTTTCTCCGGGGGCCTTTCAATGAGTTCTGCTGAGCCGTGGATCGGTGTCAGCCGACCGCGGGGGCCTCGGCCTCGACGACCTGCTCGGCCTGGGCGGTCTGCTCCGGACCGGCCTGGCTCTGCTTGGCAGCCGCCTGGGTCTCCTTGGCCGCCTTCATGGAGGCGAACTGGTTGTCCAGGGTCTTGGCGTCGACCTTGAAGTCGCTGGCCTCCACGGACTTGGTGTTGACCACCAGACCGGTGCCGCGCGAGGCCGGCATCACGTTGCCCTTGAAGCCGTAGACGGTGCCGACCTTCTCGCCGTCCTTGTTGAGCAGCGGCTCCGTATTCGGGCCCGCGGCCTTGACGATCTCCTCCAGCTGGCCCACCGAGTAGGGGGCGGTGTTGGCGAAGCGCTCCTTGCCGTCCGGGCCCTTCACGCGCTCGGACTTCAGGTGCAGGTTGCTCTGCTCCGGTCCGCGCGAGTCGCGGGCGTCGACCTGGATGTCGGCGTAGTGCGACTTGCCGTCCTTGGTCGCGCCGTTGTCATAGACCTTGGCGATGAGGTTGACCCCGGTCATTGCGCCCTTGCCCTTGAGAAGTGCCATGATCTCGTCCTTTCGTCGTTCCGTCCGCCACTCGGCAGAACGGCCTTGATCATTCACGTCGTCCGAGCAAAGCCCCGAAGTGCAGTGCCGAACTGCTCTATACACTAATACTCCTATAGAGCATTCCGCAACCATTCGAATGATCTTTCGACTCGTGTCCCTACTCGTGCTGGATACCGTCGGACCGGCCTGCCGGCTCCTGCTCGGGGCCGGGGAGGACCCCGGCACCAGCCACCGCGGCGTCGACCCGCTGCTGGACACGCACCACCAGGCCGGCGTCGAGCGAGGAGGCCTTCGAACGGCGCATCCGGGCCGCCTGTTCCTGCTCTTCGCGCAGCGCCGCGATCCTCGAACGCAGAAGCGGCCGCATGGAGCCGTCCTCCACCGGAACCAGTTCCCGCGAGACCCGGGTCATCGCGGCGATGTCGTCGACAGGGAGGTCGGCGATCGCCTCAGACTGGCCTGACTGGTCGAGGTACTCCATGGCCGCCAGCAGCAGCCGGCGGCGTTCGGCCGCGGCTGCGGTGAACTCCCGCCGGGCCCGCTCGCCGATCTCGACATCGGCCACGAAGTCGTAGCCCAGGTGATGCAGGTCCAGTGCCTTGACGTCGTCGAAGGGGTGCGCCGTCCCGGTCTCGATCGACAGCTGGGTGGAGACCTCCGGATCCCCGCCGGCGACGGCGCTGCGCTGGTCAGCAGGACCGGCGACGAGCACCAGCCCCGAGTCGGCCAGGTCGGTGCGCAGCTCCTGGAGCCGTTCGTCGTAGACCTGCTTCATCGTCTCGATGCGCGCGTCCAGCACCGCCCGTCCGGCCTTGCCCGCGGTCAGGTGCCGTCCGCCGGGCTGGCCGTAGATCTCGCGGCCCATCTCCTCGGCCTGGTCGGCGTCCTTCATCCGCTGCAGCGAGGCGTCCTGGCGCAGCGCCATCAGCGAGAGCAGGCGCTGGCCGTACGCGGCGACCTCCTGCTGCTGGGCGTACCACTGGCTGGCGTCGCCGACAAACGGCAGGAAGTGCTGGTACTTGCTCATCACCCGCCGGTGCCAGTCCTCTTCGTAGCGGTAGAAGTCGTAGAGCGGCCGGGAGTCCTCTACGGCCACTTCGGCCTTCTCGGCACGCTCCCATTGCCGGGCCAGGTCGCGGTAGGCGCTGGCCTTGGACTTGTGATGCTGCAGGCGGGAGGCATAGCTGCGCAGCCGGAAGCCGAAGGAGACGACGTCGTCCTCCGAGCTGCCGTGCTGCTGCTGGCGCTCTGCGGCCAGGGCGGCCATCTCGGCGTAGTCCATACCCATCACCTCAAGCATCGGCGTACGCACCCGCAGCTCCTCCTCGGGCAGGGCGCGCAGCATCTGGTAGACCCCGTTGACCGCCCGCTCGGTGATCTGGTTGCGGCCCGCGTCGACCAGGCGCTGCCACGCGTCGGTGGGCAGGCCCTCGGCCTCCCGGCGCTGATTGGCGTACTCCACGACCCTCTCCATTGCCGCCGGCAGCGGAGAGCCCGGCCGCTCCAGCTGCTCGGCCACCAGCTCGGAGACCAGACGGTTGGCTTTGCGCATCCGCAGATCGTTGGTTCCGGCGCGCCACAGCGAGCGGTCGGCGGGCAGGCAGGCCAACAGGAACTGGGGGAGGGCCTCTGAGCGCATGCGCTCGTGTGCCCAGCGCTTGATGAAGGTCGTCACGTTCCTGCGCTCGTAACCGACGGCGCTGGACAGGTGCGCGACGGCCTGCTTCTCGTCCAGCCAGGCGTCCACGCCGCGCCGCAACCGGGACTTGTGCCGGTCCAGAAGCTTGCCCCGCTGGGTGCCGTCCTTGGCCAGGTGGCCGTGTCCGGCGTCGACCATCGCCAGGTGGCAGTGGACGTGCTCGGTGTCGACCTGGATCACGCCGACGTAGCGCAGGTCGTCGAAACCGCTCGTGCCCGAGCTCATCCGCTCCAGCCCGTGCATGATCGCCATCCGCAGCTTCATCTGGTCGATGTGGCCGCGGTAGTCCCCGCGGCCTTCGCAGTGAAAGTCCTCGCCGACGATGCGGTGCCGTTTCAGGTATTCCTCATCGAAGGAGAGCACGGTCTTCAGCACCGTCTTGCCGCTCTCGAAGTGTTTCTGGATGTCCCGGGATGCAGCCCGCAGCTGCTCGTCGGAGAGCGACACTGAGCCGTAGCCGAAGGCCACGCCGCCATCGCCCTGGGCCTGGCGCATTATCGTCTTGGCCTCGACCCTGCTCGTCCCGGCGCGCTCGACCGCGCTCTCGCGGGCCATGTAGCGCAGGATGAAGTCGTCCGTGCGCAGCCGCTGGATCGGCGCGAGCGACTCAGTCGCCTGCTCGCGCGCCATGTACCGGGTGACGTAGTCGCCGGGGGTGCCGCCCCGGGACCCCTTGCCGCCGGGCAGCGGCACACTGAACTCGTTGACGATGACCACTGACTGCTTCAGGCCCATCCCGCCTCATCCCTCCGTCGTGTGAATGCACAGAACCCCGGCCGCTGTCCTCCAGCGACCGGGGCCCGTCCTGACTGCTCTGCCCGCCTCGGCCTCAGTGGCCCAGGCCGTGCCCGTCTTCCTCGCCGAAGTCGAGGTCGGCGGCGCGGCGGGAGGCCTCGCGCTTGCGCTCCTCGAGCGTCGGCGCGGGCACCTCCTGCCCGGTGGCCTCCTCATCCAGACCAAAGTCCAGATCGTGGGTCGCGCTGGCATCCGGCTCCGCGTCCGCAGGGACGGCAGCATCCTCCGGTCCGTCCAGGTGCAGGGCCGGGGCCACACGCTGGTGGTACAGGTGCTCGGGCGTGCCCTCAGTGCGCTCCAGCTCAGCCTGATACCGCTCGCGCTCCGCGGTGATCTCAGCCTCGACCGCCAGCAACTGCGCGGTGACGCCCTCGGCAGCCGGCTGCTGCTCCTCGGGCCGCTGGAGGTTCTCCGCCTGCGCGACCAAGTCGAGTTCGTCCTCGCTGAACAGCGAGTTGATCGCGTCGGAGCGGGCCCGCAGGCCCCGCTGGTCGACGACGGACTCGACCGGACCATGACCATCCTTGGAGCGGTCAGCGAAGTAGGCCGCCAGGTCGTACTCGGTGGAGGCCAGGTCGATCTCGAGATCGGCGATGCGGTGCACGTTCATGAAGACCACGGGGGCATCGGCCTGGTCCCCGGACGGGGTGAGCACGAGGGCATCCGCCCTGGCGGGCAGCTCCCACTCGATCCCCGTGAGCTGGTCGGGCACAGTGAACGAAGGGCTGAAGTAGCCCTTGGCCGCCAGTGCGACCAGCTGCTCGTCGTCGAACTCGTAGAAGGCGTCGACCTTCTCGCCCTGGCCGTGCGAGTAGGTCACCTGGGTGATCCCGTACGGAAGCGGCTCGGCGGGAGTGATCGAGCGCAGCTCGCCCACGACGTGCAGGTAGGGCCGGTAGTTCTCCTCCTTGCCGCGGTGCTTGAGCTCGACAGAGTCGACCAGCACCCCGATCTGGGCATCGAGGCCGTCGTAGCGGTGCGCCTGCACGCCACGCTCCCGCAGGGCCCGGTCGGCCCACACGTCATTCATCATCAGTCCAGCAGTGCGCATCAGTTGCTCCTCTTCCGGTTGGTCTTCTTGCTCGGGCGGGTGGTCCTGGGGGCGGAGGTGGCCGGGGCCAGCGCCGGGGTGCGGGCGTCGCGTACAGCCCGGATCCGGCGGGTGGACCAGCGCCACATCCCGCGCATCGCGGCGATCTCCGCGGCGGCCAGCAACAGGACCACAAACAGCAGCGGGGCGATCCACATCGCGACGGTCCCGGCCATGGTCAGGTCGCCGCTTGCTGCGCCCGACTGCCGGTGCAGCCACGCGCCGAGCATCGGGATCACGACCATCGCAGTCATCGAGGCCAGCACGTAGTCGGCGATGAGCACGACCGAGCGGAAGAACACCGCCCAGATCAGCACCGGCGATCCGCCGAAGCCCTTCCCGGGGGCCAGGCGGCGCAGCGCGCCGGCCAGCTTCGAAGGGCCACGCCCGGCCTTCGGCTTGACCGGGGCCTTCTCGACGGGGACTGCAGTGGCAGCCTCCACCCGGGCTTCGTGCTCGGTCGCGCTGCCGGTCTTGTCCAGAGTCTGGATCGTCATTCGTCTCGTCCTTCGTGGTTGTCGTGTCGTGTCGTGTCTGTGCGGGTGTCCCGCCGGTCAGCCGCTGTGGCTGGGTCCGGGGCTGGCGGTATCGACCGGTGAAGCAGAGGCAGGTGGCCTCTGCGCGGCAAGCTGGTCCCGCGTCCGGCCCGAGGCCCGGTACGCTTCGAACGAGGCGACCGTGCCGTCCTGTCCGGTGGCGAAGGTGAAGACCACGTACTCACTTTTGGCCGTGGACTTGCCGTCGGCGGACACCGGGTCCAGGCGCGCCACTCCGATGACGGAGTAGTCCAGGCCCTTCACCGCGGCAACGTCGACGTCGAAGTCGGCCAGCTGGTACGCCGTCCCCGCGCCCTTTCCGGCACCGGTCGCTGCCATCCACTCCGGGATGAACTCGGTGAGGGCCCGGGACGAGGTCCCGAGAAACCCGTACCGGGCGTCGAGGGCGGCCTGCGTCTCCTTGACGGTCCGCGAGGCGGCCGAAGAATCCGTCAGGCTCAGCAGCACCGAGCGCGCTGCGGCCCGGTCCCGGTCGGCCCGCTCGGCATCCATCCCCGGCAGGGCAGCCAGCAACCGGGCATGCTTGGTCTCAAGTGCCGCCTGCGCGTCCTCCTGCTTGCCCTGGAGCTGGACGATGAGCTGGTCGGCCTTGGCGTCGGCGTCCGCCGAACCGTCGGCCAGCAGCGCCGGGGCCAGAGAGAGCAGCGACAGCGCCAGCAGCGTTCCGGTGCTGCAGACCAGGACCTTCCCGGCCCTCGCGCGCACCCAGTCCTTCACGTCCTCGATCACGGTGCCTTCACCTCCTGCCGCAGGGCCTCGCCCGTGGTCGTCGTTCCGGTCTGGACCCCGGAGAAGCTCTTGCGGGTCATGTCGTAGTCAGCCCGGGCCCAGGCCAGTACCGCCGGGGCCTGCCCGGCCGCCGGGCGGGTCTGCACCGCCAACCAGGTGACCCGGATCGTGCCGTCCACCTCGACCGAGTAAGGGCGCTGGGCGACCCACTTGAAGCCGGAGTCGAAGCTCATCGGAATCTCGTTGCCCGCGGCGACGTCCTTGTCGGCGGCCAGCAGGTACCAGGGTTGGAGAGTGGTCCCGACGTCGGGGGCGAAGTACGGGGTGAGGTTCCGGCGCGTCGGCTCGGCGGCAGCCTGGTCCAGCGTCCCGCCCGAGTCCGCCACCGAGGGTGTCAGGTAGCGGTACTCGTTCTGCAACCGGGCGATCTGTTCCGCAGCTCCCTGTGCCGTGACCAGGGCGCGGTCAGCGTCCTTGGCCTCCGGGAGGGCGTCGGTGCGCACCTCGGCGGTGCGGATCTGCTCGCGCAGGGAGACGATCTGCTGAGCCTTGTCTTGGCTGACGGTGGCCTCGCCACCAGAGAGACCTGCGCCGACCAGGAAGCAGAGCAGCGCAGCTGCCCCCGTGCACACCCCGCCGATGGCCGCCCGGCGGCTCATCAGCGCACCCGGGACATTTCCGTCCCCAGTGGGGTCGGCGTCGCCCGGTGCCGCACCGGCGTCCGGCGCGGCCACGAAGCGGGTCTTGCGGACAGGCTTGTCAGCCTGCACACCCGACTGGCCGATCTTTGTCGATGCCATTGCCCCTCAACTCGCTCTTCGTCTCGAATACCAGTACAACTCTATCAAGAAGATGAGTCGAAAGGGAGTCGGATCATCTGGAATGACGAGTCGAACCGCCAGCGGGAATGGCGGACAGGCCAGAGACCTTCCCTTGCGCGTCGACGGTGAGGTACACCAGCACGGTCCGGTACGACTTGACCCGGTCCGGTGCCACCTTGTTCTGGGACACCGCATCGGAGGTAGCCGCCACCTCGATCTGCACGGCATACGTGTACTCGTCCGCGGTGACCTTCACGACCTCGAGGTCCGCGTCGGCATTGACCGCCGAGTTCAGCCCTTGGGTGTCGATGTAGTAGTAGCGCTTGCCCGCGGCGTCTTCGTTGAAGCGCGCCGGCGGCATGAACTGCTTCAGGAACTGCTCGTCCTCGGACAGGTGGTAGCGCTCTTTCAGGTCCCGGCGAGCGGCCTCGTAGGCCTGGCCGGAGTCCCAGGTGAATGCCGTCTTCACCAGGCGGTCCACGATCTGCGTGTCGTCGTGGATCCGGCTCTGGCTCACGCCGAGCGACTGCATGACATCCTGCTCGACCTGCTCGGACTTCGCGGTCCCGACCGAGGCAAGCTGGCCCTGAAGGCCCGTGATCGTCTGCTGCTGCTGATCCAGTGCACTGCGCTGGGACCCCCATGTCAGGCCGGTCACCGTCACGGCGGTAACCAGCAGTACCGTGACCCCGACCACCAGGGCGTTGCGCCGCATGAAGCCCGGTTCCGGCGCTGCCGTTTCGTCCGTGCCGTCAATCTGCTGCTCCTGCATCATCAGCCCTCTCCGCTTCCGTTACCCGTCGTCGATGCGCCCTGCTGGTGCTCCGCGCCGGCGGCGGTCACCAAGACCTTGAGATCCGCGAAAGTCCCGGCCTTCCCGTCGTAGGAGTAGGCCGCGTTCGCCCACGCCAGCACCTGTCCACCCGCGGTGTCCCGGCACAGCCAGATCACCCGCGCCGTGCGCGTGGTGCCCGTGGCGTCCTGGGTGGCGAGGTCCGGCATTACCGACTCGACCGACCAGGCGTACGCTCCGGGCGAGGAAGCCTTCAAACCCTCGTAGCGCACGTACCAGGGGAACCGCGGGTCGATCTGCGTGCTCGGGTCGAACGGCGTCACAGAGGTCCAGGAGTAGGCCCCCTTCTCGTCGGCCAGGAACGAGCGCGGGCTGAACAGGGGTGCCAGCGTCCGGCGGTGCTCGGCGATCTGCAGTGTCGCCGCGTTCGGCGTACCGTTGCCCGCATTGGGCTGTGTCGCCGCCTCGTGGTGCAGCTGCGCGAAGCGCTGCTGGGCCTCCGCGACCTTCTGGGCGTCCTTTGCGGCTGCCTCCATCAGCCGCGTCATCTTTCCGGGCAGATCCGGGGCGACCGGAGTGCTCCTGGCATCCTCGATCTGGACCTGGAGCGCGGAGATCCGGTCGGCGTTGGCCGCGTGCTCCACCTCGAATCCCTTGCCGCTCACTCCCGCGGCCGCCGCGAGCCCGAGGATCGCCACGCCCATTGCGGCGCTCAAAACCAGGCGCGTCCGCCGCGCCGACTCCTCCGGAGTGCGTGCCTGCCGCTCTCCGCGCCGCTCGGAGCGCCAGCCCTCGAAGCGGGCCTCGAGTTCGACCCCGCTGACCCGCCTGCGGGTGGCGGGGGCCTTCAGCTTCTTCGGCGCGCCGTCCTCGTCCTTGACCGTGTCCCCGGCCCTGCCATGCGCATCATCGTCCGCACTCGTCACGATGCCCGCCCTTTCTCGTGTTGTCCTCATATATGACTCCAAGTCTATCTGTAATGGTCATTCAATAACGAGTCTGCCCAATTCGACAGGTCACTGCGCACGGATCGGGACGCAGAAAGGGCCGGTGCCCGGATCGTCCGGACACCGGCCCTGCTTCCGCCGGCTACGCCGGCAGGTTGCCGCCCGTGGTGATGAGGTCCGTGACGTCGACGAACACCCACCCCTCGGACTTCATCCGCTCCGCACTGTCAACGCGAACGCGGCCCATGAACGCGCAGTAGCCGGCCTCACCGAGGATGACCTTGTCGCCCTGCACGCCCAGCACCACGAGGGTGTGGCCCTCGGACCCCGTACCCGGCCCGGAACCGACCGAGTACGCCGTCGGCGTACTCGAGACCTGCTTGCCCGTCATGGACGCGATCGCGTGGGCTGTCTGGATGCCGTCGCCCGGCGGGTACTGCTGGAACGAGGTGTACTTGTTCATGAAGTAGACCGAGAACGACACGCAGTTCATGGCGTGGTTGTCGCCGCAGGAGCCCGGTCCGCCAGCGCCGTACTTGTCGTCCAGGAACTTGTCGCCCTCCTGGTTGTACAGGTCGATCAGCTGCCGGGCCTGCTCCTCGTTCATGCCGCCGTCGACGAGGCTGCCCGGGCGCACCTTGGTGTCGCTGTCGCAGTTGCCGAAGATGGAGCGGATCCCGCTGCCGACCGTGTCGACAATGCCGCCCACGATGTCCTGGACCCCGCCCACGACCGAGGTGTCGACGGTCCAGCCGCTCATCTTGCCGAACCACATCTCGGCGTCGGCCTTACGCTCCTGCAGCTGTGAAGCGTTGTCGGCCGAGCGCTCCCACTTGTCGTGGAAGTGCAGTGCAGCAGCAGAGGGAGAGCCCTGCGAGGTCTTGATCATGTCCTTGAACACGGCCACGTCCCCCGGGCTGTCGCCCTCCGCCATGAATGCCAGCTGGGCCTTGATGGTGTACCAGTCCAGGTTCTTGGACTTGGCATAATCCAGGAGCATCGTGGTGCGCCCGTTCGACCACTGGCCCAGACCGATGCCGCCGTGCGACTGGCCGGGGATGTGGGTGAAGTTCCCGTCCCAGGCGGTCTGCTTGCGCGGGCCGATCTGGTAGGGCTCGTTGTAGATGCCCTCCACGCTGGTGGGGTCCACGCCCGACTCCTGCGACCAGTTGCCCAGGATGCCCGCGATGTTCTCCTCGGGCATACCCCAGGTCTTCAGCACGGAGTAGACCGCCCGGGCGTTCGCCTCGGTATTCGCCGGGACGTCAGCGCCGGGGCCGTTGCGGCTGACATTGACGATGCAGTTGGTCATGGTCGAGCCGCGGCCGCCATCGAGGCCGGCCTGGTCGAGCACACCCGTGAGGACCGTGCTGAGCACAGCCACCGCGGCAACGGTCGCAGCCACCCCGGATGCGGCCGTGGCCACCGGGGCGACGGTGGCCGTCACGGTGACCCCGAACACGGCTCCTGCCGCCTTGCCGACCAGCCCGCCCAGTGCGATGAACGGTGCGGCGATCGTGTGCCCGACCGCCTTGGCGATCCCAAGGATGAAACCCCAGATCATGCTGGCCGCGTTGGCGGCCATCGCGAGCATCGCGAAGAACATGGTCTTGAGCCACTTCAGGAAGGTCATGACCATGAGAAGCCCCGCAGCCGGGGGAGCGGCCGCCGCGGTGCCGCCGACGGCGACACCCCTGGCGGTCTTGGACAGCAGCTGGCCGTCCTTCTCCTTCTGCGAGGTCCGCTCGTAGCCGGTGCCCCCGGCACCGAGCCGCTTGTCGGCAGGCTCGGCGTCCGGACCTCCGCCGGTGACCTTGGACGCACCGTCGACAACATCCTTGCCGGTCTCCAGGCCCACATTCTTGGCAGCGCCGACCGCTGCCCCGGGCAGCGCGCCGACACCACCGGCGGCGGCTCCGGCCTGCGCCCCGGCGACAGCTCCCGAGGCAGCCGCTCCCGCGTACCGGCCGGCACCGCGGCGGACCGCGCTGCTGCCGTCACCCTCGACCGCCTTGCGGGCAGCTCCCCCGGCCGCCCCGGCGGCGACACCGTCGAGGCTCTTGGCAGCCTTGGCGGCCTTGCTGGTCTTGCTGGCTGTGTCGGCCGCACCTGTGGCCTTGCCAGCGGCAGCCGCTGCGTCCGGGGCCGGTGCGGCTCCCAGGTGCTTCGACCCGCGGCCCGCAGGCGTCGGGTCCACGGGCTGCGGCGCGGGGGCGGCCCCCGGGGTTTTCGGCAGACCCTTGGCTGCATCCCCGGACGGGGAAGGAGCGGAGGCCGCTCCGGTACGGGGCCCGGCGCGGCGTACGCCGGACCCCTCACGACGAGGGGGCTGCGACTCCTCCTTCGCACCCCCGTCGGCGGACCTGCGGTCCCCGCGGGGCGATGCAGCGCGCCGGGCCGGGTCATCCCGCCGCGTCGGCTGGTCGATGGCCATAAGCTTGTCCTTTCCGGCTCGATGCCTGGGTGGTGACTGCCCGCTCCGTGGAGCGCGCTCAGTGATAGACGGTCAGGAAGTCCCCGGCCGAGTTCGCAGTGCTGTTGGACTGCACATCGCGCAGCTTCACGTCCAGGCCGAGCAGCTCGAGCAGAAGCCCGGACTGGTACTCCGACTTGGCCTTGCCGTAGTCCTGGTAGGCCTGAGAGAGGTTGTTCATCACGTTCGTGAGCGGGCGCATCGTCACCTCGGAGGACCGGTAGTCCTTCTTCAGGTCGGTGCCGTCGGAGAGGACCCACTTCATGTCCGAGACCTGCTGGCTCGTGCTGTCGCTGCCCTCGGCGCGCTTGTCGGCGAGGAACTGCACATAGCCCTTACCGGCGGGCACGAGCGTGTCGAGGTAGCCGGCATAGACGTTGCCCGCGCGCCAGTTGAAGTCGAATCCGCCGGGCACGACATGGCCCGTCTTCAGCTCCAGCGTCGCCTTCCCGTCCTTGGCCTCGGCCGCCGAGACACCAGCCACCTGATCACCTGCGATGGAGGTCGGAACGGCCGGCGGACGGAGGAAGAGCCCATCGACCTTGGTGGTCGCCAGGTCGGAGGTGTACGACTCGACCTGCTTCAGGCTCGTGCGCATCGCGAGCAGCTTCTGGTCGAGCTTGTCCCGCGTCTGCTGCTCCTGGGTCTTCAGCACGACGTCGTAATAGGCCCGGGCCGGGTCGAAGCTGGCCGCGTCCAGGGCCGGGATGTCGGTGGTGCCCGACGCACCCGGGTTGATGATCACGCGCCACTGGTCGTACTTCTTGAAGCTCGAGTCGCCCACGACCTGGTCATCCCTGCTCTGCTGCCGCTCGTCGTAGGTCAGCTCGGCGTTCGCGCGGACGGTCAGGTTGAGCACCTGCCGGTCGAAGGGCCGGTCCGCGTCCAGGAGGACCCCGACGTAACCGGTCGAGCCGAAAACGTGGAAGGTGCCCCTGATTCCGCTGGTACTGACCTTCTCGGTCTGCAGCTTGTCGTTGGTGCCCAGCAGGAAGGCCTGGTAGTCCGCCGCGTTGTACGAGATCGCCGCGCTGGCGGGGAAGTGCATCATGACCAGTGCCCTGTTGCCGGTGTGATTGGTGTAGACCCCGTCGACCGTGCCCTTGAGCTGGGTCTTCGAGGAGGTGAACTCGGTGTTGTAGAGCGCGGTGTGCGACACCGCGTCGCTGCCCGCCTTGAAGGCGGCGGCACCCGAGCCGGCCACCACGACCAGCCCCATCACAGCGAAGATGCCGAAGAACACCCCGAAGCGCTCGATTGCGTGGTGCGAGTCGAGCTTGAACCGCTTGCCGAAGGCCAGCGCCTTGTCCTTGATCCCCATGTCCGTTCCCGTTCGTCCTGTTCCTTGCTCTGCCTGTCCTGCTCGTCGTCAGCGCCGTCGTCCGACCCCGGAAACGACGCACCGGGCCGGTTGAGGCCTGGTGACCTCAACCGACCCGGTGCGGTCCGTCGACGCTTTGTGTGCCCGGCCGTTGATTCCTGCCGCGCCGGGCTTAGCCCAGGACGCCGCTGGTCAGTACGTGGCTGACCGTCTGCACGAGGACAGAGCCGCCGCCGAGGTCCTCGAGGGTCTTCTGGCCGCCGGAGCCGATGGTGTTGATCAGCGACCACCCACCGGTGCCGAGCGCGCCGCCGACCAGGATGAGCAGGGCGATGGTGCCCCAGCCCTGCTGCTGGCCCGCGGACTGCGGGGTGGCCATCAGCTTCTTGATCAGGAGCACGCCGCCCCAGACCAGTCCGACCGCACCCAGGAGCATGAGCAGCAGCCCGCCCCAGAGCTGGATCTGGGACTTCGCGTTCTCCAGGAAGCTCGTCAGGTCCCAGGCCGCGGTGGGCAGGGCGACCCGCTCGAGTGCCGCCTCGTAAATCTTCGTCATGGTTCTTTCCTCTCGCCTATCGAATGGTCGCTTGCATGACATGTGTCACGAGGCGACTGGCACAACCGATTCGCCTAGACAGAGCACAGCGCCCTATCAATGGTCTCTCCCGATGCGACGTGACTCCCCGTTGAGCGGGACGACATGCCTGCAATCATGCGGCCGACCCCTCTCTAGGGACTCGTATACGTGCACATCTTCAGTGACCAATCTACATCATTCGAGTCATTAGTCATAGTCGTATCCGTGACGAGTCGGATACGAGTCCAAAATGTGCTCGAAGACCAGCGCAAACGAGGTGTCGGCGGGAGGACTGACGTTCTGCTCAAAAACGTGTAGATTTCACATGACGGGGCGCGCGGTGTGCGGCTCCGGCACGGCTCGGCATACGCTTCTTGCTGAGCCCTTCGCGCCCATGTACCCGACCAGGAGCCCAAACCAGATGAACGCCTTGCCCGGAGACCTCTTCGCCCGCCGACTGCGACAGGAGAGGGAACGCCTGGGCATCAGCCAGGCTGAGCTGGCCCGCAGGATTGCCGAGATCCTTGGAACGAACGTCGACCCTTCGGCGGTGACCCGGATAGAGCAGCAAATCCGCGCCGTCCGCCTGGACGAGGCGGTCGCCGCCTCCAAGGCCCTGGACGTCCCCCTGGCGATCCTGGTCGCCGAGGATCCGGAGGCAGAGAGCGAGGCCCAGCTGCAGCAGTACCTCGCCGACCTGGCAGCGGCCCAGCGCGAGTGGGAGAAGAACAGGCTGGAGGTGCTGCGGCTCTCCAAGGCCATTCAAGTGCTCGGCGGCGGCGCTCAACTCAAAGGTGTCGTCGACTTCCGCCTCATGGAAAGCATCGACGCCCGCGTCCCGGTCGAGGAGGACGACCAGTACGGGCACCGGCTTGCCCCCGGCATCGAGGGGTCTACAACCCCAGACGCATGACGCTGTTGCGTGCCGCAGGATTGAACTCGCGGTCGTAAACGTCTACCGTCGCTGCCCGGCTCCACCGGCCGGCGCGCATGATCTCCTCCGTGCTCGCACCGTTGCGCCGCGCCTGGGTGACGTGCCCGGCCCGCAGCGAGTGGAAGCCGTAGGCAGCAGGGTTCATCCCCGCCTCGACCATGCGCGAGAGCAGCATCGTGTGCAGCGCGTCGCCGCTCACCGCCCGTGCATGGATCCGGGCGTCCTTCCTGTTGCGGTACGTTGCCCGGAGCAGGGGCGCGCCCGAGGCCAGGTCGGCGCTGCTGATGAGCGCCGTTGAGCCGGCGGCTCCGCAGACGTGCTCCTCGAGACCGTACGAGAACAGCTGCTGCATGATCCCGCGACGCCGTGTGCGCGCATCGTCCTGCCGGGCGAGCCCGAGCAGCACGACCCAACGGTGCACCGCACACGGGGGACAGGATGCCGGCGAGCTCCCGAACGGCAGCACGACCACGTCCGGCAGCGCGTTCTCCGGGTCGGCCTTCGAGGCCCCCACATGAACGTGGACACCATCGACCGGGTGCAGCTCGAGCCGGTTCAGCGTCAGGGCCGCCGCCTCGCTCCTGCGCAGGGCCCCTGCGAACCCGAGCCACACCGCCAGGGCGTCCCTGGTGGCTGACACGCCTGCCGGATATGTGTCGTGCTCCATCACCGCGATGATCCGGACCACGTCGTCCAGAAGCAGAGGGCGCTTGCGCCGGGGCCTGGTGGCCCGCAGCTTGGCCAGCCCGCGCACGAGATCCACCACGCCGCGGTGGGCCGTGGGATCCAGAAGCCCGCCGCGCAGGTGCCTCTCGCCGATACCGGCCAGGCGCTGGCGGATCGTCGCGACGGAGAACCGGGGGAGCCCGTCGTCATCGAGCTGCGTGGACATCCAGGCGACGTACCAGCGCACGGTCTCCGGATGCGCAGGCAGCGCCTCCAGTCCGTGGCCGGTACAGAAGTCATCAAAGGCACGCCACGCCGTGGCATAGGCGCGCCGGGTGGCAGCAGACAGCGTGTGTCCTTCCAAAGACCGCGAAATTTCTTCGAGCTCGCGCAGCTCGTCGTCCACCTCCGGTTCAGGTGGGACGGTGGGAGCGCTGAGCGCTGCGAGCCTCACCTGTACTGCCATGACTCCAGTCTCGACTCACTGGCCGGAGAATCCAAGTCGCAATGGTCTGTCAGTGGCGATTCCCCATACCCGCGATCGACGGGGCGGCTTCGAACCGGGTCTCTGGTAAGGGCGCTTATCGGGGCATGGAGGAAGACTGCCCTCGCGTGACGCGGTGAGGGAAAAACAACCGCCGCACCGTCCCGGATAAGATCACGGGGAGGTAGAGCGTCCCGCCCTGCCATGTAAGGAGTAACAACGTGTGTGAACCGTGGTCGTCTGCCGACGGTATTTCAGCTAGTGCCAGGGACAAGGGCCTCATCACCAATTGCACCGCGGCCCATGATGGGATCATGTTCGCGAAGGAAACTCGTTCATGGTGAAGCTCAACCTGAAAGCCGTCGAGGAACGCGTTGCCCCGCTCGGGGGCCGTGAATCCTACGATCGCGAGTTCATTTTCAGCCTGCTGCTGGCCTACGGCAAGCCGCAAGGCAACGTGACCAGGTTGCGGAATGGTTCGCTCAACGTTGCCCATGACCCGTCCACTGAAGTGGCACAAAAGAACGTCGTCTACTTCAAGGAGACGACCGGTGATCCTCTCGCCGTCATCGACGAGCTGAAGACTTCACCGCTGGTCGTCCGATACAACACCCGCTTCGTGATCGTCACCGACTACACGGAACTGCTGGCCATCGATACGAAGACCGGCGAGAACCTGATGATCCCGATCCGGGACATCGACCAGTACTTCACGTTCTTCCTGCCCTGGGCCGGCATGGAGAAGGCACAATATGTCGCTGAGGCGCACGCTGACGTCAAAGCTGCCGAGAAAATGGGCAAATTGTTCGACGAACTGCTGGCGGCGAACCCCGGAATGTTCGACATGGCGCACGGGCGTCACGCGCTCAACGTGTTCTTCACCCGGCTCCTATTCTGCTTCTTCGCCGAAGACACCGGCATCTTCGAAGAGGGTGTCTTCGTCAATGCAGTCGGCTCTCATACTCAGCTTGATGGATCCGACGTCGCGGAGTTCCTCACCGAGGTCTTTCTGGCACTGGATACTGAAGATGCCGCCGAGAAGCCCACACACCTGGCAGGGTTCCCGTATGTCAACGGCCGACTGTTCACGATGTCATCTGAGCACATCGTTCCGGTCTTCACGAAAAAGGCCCGCGACCTGCTGATTGAGTTGGGCACATTGATCTGGCGTGACATCAACCCGGACATTTTCGGCTCGATGTTCCAGGCCATTGTCACCCCGGGCAAGCGCAGCGACCTGGGCCAGCACTACACGTCAGTGCCGAACATCCTCAAGACCATCGAGCCGCTGTTCCTGGATGATTTGAAGGAACAGCTCGATGCAGGGTTCGACTCAGTCAAAAAGCTTGAAGCACTGCTCGAGCGAATCAGCGCGATCAAAGTTTTCGATCCTGCCTGTGGGTCCGGCAACTTCCTCATCATTGCGTACAAGGAACTGCGCCGGCTGGAACACGCGATCCTTGAACGCCTTTTCGAGATCGATCCGAAGCACCAGATGCTGTATGCCGAGTCGAAGATCAACATCGAGAGTTTTTACGGTATTGAGATCGACGATTTCGCAGTCGAGGTGGCGATCCTCTCCCTCTGGATCGCCAAGCACCAGATGAATGCAGAGTTCAAAGATAAGTTCAACATCTCTATCCCGCTGATCCCGCTCAAGGAGACCGGACAGATCCAGGCTGGCAACGCCGCACGTACCGACTGGAACACGGTCTGCTCGAACAACGGACAGGCGGAGATCTATCTCATCGGAAACCCTCCGTACGTCGGGGCGAAGACCCAGACCAAGGATCAAAAGGCGGACTACGACTTCGTGTTCGGACGCCGTCCATACTCGAAGAACCTGGACTACATCGCGCTCTGGTTCCTGAAGGGTGCGGACTATATCGAGGGCACGCGAGCCGAGCTCGCGTTCGTCACTACGAACTCGGTGTCTCAGGGCGAACACGTTGGCCTGATGTTCCCGATGATCTTCACCAAGGGTATAGAAATCGGGTTCGCCTACACGTCCTTCAAGTGGGAGAACAACGCCAAACGCAACGCCGGCGTCACCGTCGCAGTAATCAGCCTGCGAATGGCTCGGACGGAGCCGAAGTACCTCTATACCGAGGACCTTCAGATTACAGCGGACAACATCAACGGCTATCTCGCTGATGGACCCAATGTCGTCATGGAACGGCGCAAGAAGCCACTCAGTGCTCAGCTGCCCGACATGGTTTTCGGCTCGATGCCGCGTGACGGTGGTGGTCTCCTACTGTCTCCGGATGAGCGCCAGCAGATGATCGACAACGACCCGCAGAGCGGTCAGTTCATCAAGCGATTCATGGGAACATCCGAAGTGATCAACGATGGAGAACGCTACTGCCTCTGGATTCCTGACGGCTTCGCTGCGACTGCCTTATCCATCGCACCAATCGCCAGCCGACTGGCCCGCGTAGCGGAGGAACGAAGCAAGAGCAAAGCGGCCAGCACGGCCGCGTACGCCTCTCAACCTCATAGATTTGTACAAATTAGCTACAAGCCGACGGAATCCATCATTGTCCCTCGGCACTCTTCCGAGCGACGCAAGTACATACCCTTTGGCTATCTGGGGCCAGAGACCGTTGTCGGAGATTCGGCGAACGCTGTGTATGACGCGAAGCCTTGGGTCTTCGCTTTGTTAATGTCTCGGATGCACATGGTTTGGACCCGAGCTGTTGGCGGGCAACTGGAAACCCGAATCCGCTACTCGAATACGATCGTCTACAACAATTTCCCGCTGCCGCCCCTGTCGGATGCGATGAAGGAGAAGCTGACCATTACGGCATTGCGTGTGCTTGACGTACGTGAGTACCACTGCGAGAGCAACTTCGCCGATTTGTACGATCCGGACTTTATGCCGGAGGACCTGCGGACGGCGCATGCCGAGATTGATGTGTTGGTGGATTCGATCTACTCCAAGCGCGGATACGAGACCGATGAGCAAAGACTGTCGGACCTCTTTGCTATGTATGAAGAGATGGCAGCGGAATCTGCAAAGGGGAGCAAGAAGAAGTGAACAAGCCGATCAACATCGTCGACGTGACCTATGCCCGCACCAAGGCGTCGGTTAACACCGATGCCTTAGGTATGCGAGAGATGCAGCAGCGCGTCTTCGCCAAGAGAGATGCCCAGCACCTTCTGGTCAAGGCCCCGCCGGCCTCAGGCAAGTCGCGGGCTTTGATGTTTGTTGCGCTCGACAAGCTCTATAACCAGGGCCGGAAAAAGGTCATCGTCGCCGTCCCCGAGCGATCCATCGGAGCCTCCTTCTCCTCGACGAAGCTCACCTCGCACGGATTCTTCGCAGACTGGGAAATCAAAGCCGAGCACAACCTCTGCGACGCCGGTTCCTCGCAGGGCAAGGTCGGAGCATTCATCGACTTTCTCAAAGGCCCCGACGCCACACTGGTCTGCACGCACGCGACGCTACGGTTCGCCTTTGAGAAACTCGCACCGGAAGCGTTCAACGGCATCGTGCTGGCGATTGATGAGTTCCACCATGTCTCCGCTGATACTGAAGCCAACCGCCTCGGCGCGCTCCTGCGTGAAGTCATGAACGGCTCGGACGTGCACATCGTGGCAATGACCGGCTCGTACTTCCGCGGAGACTCAGTGCCGGTTCTGTCCGCTGAAGACGAGGCACAGTTCACGCCGGTCACGTTCAACTACTACGACCAGCTCAACGGTTATGAGCACTTGCACTCGCTCGGCATCGGCCATCACTTCTACCAGGGCCGCTATACGGACGCTATAGGTGAAGTCCTGCACCTGGATAAGAAGACCATCGTTCATATTCCGAACGTCAACTCGGGGGAGTCCACCAAGGACAAGATCGAAGAAGTCGGGTTCATCATCGATGCGATCGGCCATGTCGAAGCCACTGACCCCGATACCGGAATCATCAGCATTCGCCACAAAGATACCGGTGAAATTCTTCGCGTCGCCGACCTCGTGGATGACACTGACCAGAAAAAACGTGCTGACACGCTCCACTATCTCTCCCATGTCGCCTCGAAAGAGCGCGACGCTGTGGACATCATCATCGCCCTGGGCATGGCGAAGGAAGGCTTCGACTGGCCTTTTGCCGAGCACGCCCTGACCGTCGGGTACCGTGCCTCGCTGACCGAGGTCATCCAGATCATCGGCCGCGTTACCCGCGACAGCCCCGGCAAGGAGCATGCCCAGTTCACGAACCTGATCGCTGAGCCCGACGCCACTCAGGGTGAAGTGAAGGTCTCGGTGAACAACATGCTGAAGGCCATTACGGCATCGTTGCTTATGGAGCAGGTACTCGCACAGAATTTCACCTTCAAAACTAAGAAGTTCGATGGTGACGACTCGAAGATCCCCGGTCAGCTGAAGATCAAGGGCTTCAAGGAGCCCTCGACGGAGCGTGTCAGGCAGATCGTCGAGACGGACCTGAACGACCTGAAAGCTACGATCTTGCAAGACGACACCTTCGCTCGCGCAGCTGCCGGCTCAATCGACGCTGAGACCGCCAACAAGCTCCTGATCCCGAAGATCATCCGGGAAAAGTACCCGGACCTCAGCGACTCGCAGGTTGAGGAGGTGCGGCAGCAGGTCGTCGTGGACTCAGTGGTCAAGAACGGTGAGGTCCGCGAAGTCGGAGACAAACGCTTCATCAAGATGGCAGAGAAGTTCGTCAACATCGATGAACTCTCCATCAACCTCATCGACTCGGTGAACCCCTTCCAGCGCGCCTTCGAGGTCATGTCCAAGTCGGTGACTCCCTCCGTACTGCGGATCATCCAGGACCAGATCACGGCTACCCGCGTCGAGTTCACTGAGGAAGAGGCTCTGGCTCTTGTTCCCCGGATCAAGAACTGGATCAAGGTCAACAATCGACGGCCAGACTCCCGTGCCGAGGAACCGACTGAGAAACGATACGCCGACGCGCTGCTCTGGCTCCAGCGGGCCAAGCAGAAACTTGAAGCCCAAAAGCGTGCGACTGAAATGGCAACGGACGAATGATCGATAACGACGAAATTTTCGAGGAAGCGCCGGCTTCCCTGCAAGACCTCATCGACAACGACCTCGATGGCCTGCTCAACGTGCCTGAGAAAGCCAAGAAGGTAACCTCGTCTGACCGCCTTGAGCGGGCTTTCCTAGAGATCGTGGAGTTCCGCCGGACACACGAGCGTCTGCCGAGCTCGGCGACGAGGGAGATCGCCGAGCGGAAGCTTGGGGCCCGCCTGGAGGGCATCCTGGCCAACGACGAAAAGATCGCAGCGCTCAAACACCTCGACACGGAGTTCGAACTCCTGGCTGTAGAGGCAGCGCCAGAGTCATTGGACGAGCTTCTTGACAGCGATGACCTGGACGATCTGCTCGGCGACGACAGTGGCATCCTCGACGTATCGGATCTTCCCGTGATCAAACGGCCCGAGTCTCCGGACTCGGTCGCTCAGCGGGTAAAGGCCGAGGACTTCGACCTGTTCGAACCTTTGTTCAAAGCGAAGCACGCCGAGCTGGCCGAAGGCACATATAGTCTGGTGCCTTTCACCGGCATGGATCTTATCCGTGAGGGTGCGTTCTTCGTTCTCAGTGGCGTTATGTGCTTTGTCGCTGAGGTCGGTGAAGACGTGGACCTGATTGTCGGCGGCAAGCCCAGGCAGAAGCAGCGGCTCCGCCTCGTCTTCGAAAACGGCACTGAATCGGCGATGTACAAACAGAGCCTCATGACCCGCATGTACGAAGCACAGGGCCAGGTCCTGGCGCGGACAGGCCACGATGCTACCGAAGCCCTCGACGCCGACGTGGAGAGCGGCCACATCTACGTATTGCAGTCGCTCAGCAAGGATCCTGTTGTCGCTGGGATGAAGGATCTCCACAAGATCGGCTTCTCGACTACCAAAGTCGAGACCCGCATCAAAAACGCGGCGAAGTCGCCGACCTACCTGATGGCACCCGTGAAGGTGCTGGCAGACTACCGCCTCTACAATGTGCGTGCGTCGTGGCTGGAGCACCTCTTGCACCGGGTGTTCGCCGAGGTGCGTCTGGACCTGACGCAGGTCGACCGGAAGGGACGCGACTACGACCCATCGGAGTGGTTCGTGGTGCCGCTGGAAACCATCAACAAAGCCGTCGCAATGATCATGTCCGGCGAGATCACCGACTATGTCTACGACGCTCAGCTCAAGAAACTCGTCGAACGACAACAGGCAGGATGGGAATGACGAATGGCTGTTGAGATGGGCTTGTGGCGGGCAGAGGGCGGCCAACTCAGCCGGATAGTGCCGACATCAATCGGCTTGGAATCCCAGTTGGAGGGCTACATCGAGTCTGACCCGTCAGTGCTTGGCGAGCCGCTTCTCGTCATTGGCCGGCAGGTTCCGACCGCGCACGGGGGATTCGTAGATCTGCTCGCCCTGGACGAAACGGCGTCGCTGCACGTAATCGAACTCAAACGCGACAAAACTCCACGCGATGTTGCCGCTCAAACCCTCGATTACGGCTCCTGGGCAGCAACCCTTGGCCGAAGCGATATCGACAATATCTTCGCCACCTACCGTCCAGGCCTTGCTCTTGAAGAAGCGTTTGCCGATCGCTTCGGCGACACTCTTCCTGAAGAGGTCAACACTGCACAAGAATTTACAATCGTTGCCGCCAGCGTTGACAACGCTACCGAGCGCATCGTGCGGTTCCTCAATGAAGACTTCGATGTTCCCATCAACGTCGTCTTCTTCAGACATTTTCAGGACAACGGATCTTCGTACCTTGCCCGCAGCTGGCTGGTCGATCAGAGCGAACAAGCCAAGTCGTCCATTTCCGCGATCTCGCGGAAGAATAAGACACGTGAGCCTTGGAACGGGTCTGACTGGTACGTCTCATTTGGTGAAGAGCCAACAGGCCGGCAATGGGTCGACGGCATGAAGTACGGTTTCGTCTCGGGCGGTGGCGGCAAGAGGTACTCTCAGACGCTCAAGAATCTGCCGATTGGTGCCAGAGTCTTCGCCTACATTCCCAAGATTGGGTATGTAGGAGTTGGTACCGTCGCCGGCGAAGCCCAGCGATACGACCAAAGCACGCTTCTCGTGAACGGGGCCGAGCGACAGCTGCGTGAACTCGACCTCTCCGGGAATTATCGCCACGAGGGTGATGAGAACGACGACAATGCTGAATGGGTTGTTCCGGTCGAATGGATACGGGCCGTTCCGCAAGCGGAGGCCGTGCGGAAAACGGGTCTTTTCGCCAACCAGAACACGGCTACAAGGCTGCGAAACCAGTTCACGATCGAGCACGTCACCGCTGCTTTCGGGCTTGATAGCTGAGCATCGGCGGATGGCCCATCGAGAGTTATGCGGACAATAGCGGTCGCGAATAGCAGGCCTGACCCTCGCCTGAGGCGACGCTCGTGTCGAACCAAGCCGCGGTAGGAGAATCGTTAGGATGACGACGGCGCTTCCCGACCTCTGGACCGACTGGTGCTCGGTCACGGGCGTGCCTGCCGGAAGAATCGACGAGGCCACAGTCTCTCGCTTTGTGCAGCAAGTACAGCCGTCCCGGGCTGTCCTCATGACACTGCGCCGGCGGCTGGCTCCCAAAGATCCACCAGCCCCGGCGTGGCCGCGCGGGCACAGGGAGGACGCCGGCTCACTGCAGCGGCTGATCCGGCGTGGGACGGCGATCATCCAGCACCCCGGCACGCACTGGGTCTTCCGGCTGCGGCTGCGTAGGATTCTGTTCGCTGCGGTGCTACTCGCACCGCGCTCCCACGGAGGCCTCGGACTGGACAGGTCAGGTGCGCTGGGACTGCGGTCGGACAGCATGCGCGAGCTGCGCCAGTGGATTGGCATCGCCGAGGACCCGAGCGCCTGCCCGGCGTGCGCCACCTGGTCGTGGCTTGATGTGATCGGCACCAACAGCGGGTGGTCGCACAGTTCCGTCCGGGTCCTGGGACACCGCCGCGACGAAGTAGGCTCCGCGCACCGGCACCTGCGGCCGGATCCCAATCCGGATTGGCACCTCTCCATCGGCTTGCTGCCAGCCATGGACCGCTGGGGATGGATCGATGCCTACCGCTCCATGCACCCATCCTCGCTGTCGGCGGTCATCAGTGCCGCGGCCCTGCTGCTCGACGGTCCGGAGCCCGCACCTGCGCCGGTGCCTGCTGCAGCTGCGATGCCGGCCAGCCCCCGGCGGCAGATGTCACATGAGGAGGAAGAGCAGATCCTCAAACGCGCCGACGAACTCACCGCGCGCGTCGAGGCGATCCTTCGCGAGTTCGATACCGGCCGATAAAGTCGTGTGTATGGGATTCAACTGGGAGCAGGTCCTCGGGACCAAGGGTGCAGACCTCTCCGACGCCTACGACCAGAGCGCCTCCGACGCGCTGTACCAGGACCACCCGAGCGCGGCTCCGCCAGCAGGTCCGGAAGACCCGGGCGATGAGGTCGTCGGCCTGCCGTTCGACGAGAGCTGAGCCTCCAAAAACTCCCACGCTGCGATGTCCGTTTTCGGACATAACCGCAGGTCAGCGCGCATGCATACTTAAGTGTGCAGTCCCCCAGGAGCCGGCAAGACCATGCTGGCCGAGCGGCTGCCGGGCCTCCTGCCGGACCTTGGCGACCACGAGTCCATGGAAGTCACGGCCATCCACTCGCTGTGCGGCCTGCCCGCATCCTCGGTACAGCTCCTGCGCCGGCCGCCGTTCGAGAACCCGCACCACTCAGCCACCGCTGCCGCCATCATCGGCGGCGGGACCGGCCTGCCCCGGCCGGGGGCAGCATCACGTGCCCACCGGGGCGTGCTTTTCCTGGATGAGGCACCGGAGTACGAGCGGCGTGTCCTGGACGCGCTGCGGCAGCCGCTGGAGAGCGGGGAGCTGGTTATCCACCGGTCAGCCGGAACAGCCGCCTATCCGGCCCGTTTCCAGCTGGTGCTCGCCGCCAACCCCTGCCCCTGCGGCAAGGCATCGGGCAAGGGGCTGGACTGCACCTGCACACCCGTGATGCGCCGCCGCTATCTGGCCAGGATGTCCGGGCCTCTGCTGGACCGGGTGGACATCCAACTGCAGGTGGAGCGCGTATCCCTGGCCGAGTTTGGCCAAGCGGGCGCGGAAGAGGGCACTGCATCAGTGGCAGGCCGGGTCCTGGATGCGCGTGCCCGGCAGGCGGAACGGTTACGGTGCTTCGGCCTGGAGACCAATTCCCAGGTGCCGGGGCGCATCCTCCGCGGTGAACTGCGTCTCCCCGCGGCCGCGACCCGGATCCTTGACCAGTCCCTGGAGCGGGGGGTACTCACCGCCCGCGGGTATGACCGTGTCCTTCGGCTCGCGTGGACGCTGGCGGACCTGGGGCACCGCGATACGCCGGACCCGAACGACATCGGACAGGCCCTGGGCCTGCGGCAGGCTTCGGCGGCCGCGGCATGACACCCAGGGATGCCGAACGGCTGGCCCGGGCCGCCCTGTCACGGCTCATGGAGCCCCAGGACACCGCGGGCCTGGCCCTTGTCCAGATGGCAGGGGCAACGGACGCGCTGCGCATCGCTGCCGGTGAGGTGGCACCCGGGCCCGACCTGGAGCGCGGGATGACATCGCTGCTGGCTGACAGCGGGGCTGCCGGCAGTTGGGCCGGACTGGCAGCCGCGTTGAAGCGTTGGCGGCCACGGCTGCCCGACCTTGCGCCCGAACGCGACCTGGCCACCATGGCCCGGCTCGGCGGACGCCTCATCATTCCCGGTGATGAGCTGTGGCCGGCCCAACTTGCCGACTTGGGAATCCAGGAGCCCATCTGCCTTTGGTGGCGCGGGCAGGAACAACCGTTGCCGGGTGCGGACAAATCCATCGCCCTCGTGGGATCGCGGGACAGCACCAGCTATGGTGCGTCCGTGACAGGGGACATCGCTTACTCGCTGGCGCAGCGGGGTTTCACGGTGGTCTCCGGCGGAGCTTACGGTATCGACGCTCATGCCCACAGAGCCGCCCTCGCCGGCAGTTCCTCCGCCGTCCCCACCATCGCCGTCATGGCCGGGGGAGTGGACCGCTTCTATCCATCCGGTAATGACGACCTGCTGCGGGCCGTGGCAAACCAGGGTGCGGTGCTGGCCGAGGTACCACCGGGGTCGGCCCCTACCCGCTACCGCTTCCTCCAGAGGAACCGCCTCATTGCTGCCCTCTCCGCGGTGACAGTGGTGGTGGAGGCGCGCTGGCGGTCTGGGGCGCTTAATACCGCCCATCACGCAGAGACCCTGGGCCGAGCCGTCGGGGCCGTACCCGGATCCGTCCACAGTGCCAACTCCGCCGGTTGCCACCGACTCCTCCGGGACGGGGGAGCCGTCTGCGTCACCGACGCGGCTGAAGTGGCCGAACTCGCCTCGCCGAGTGGAGCTGCCCTTCCCGATCAGCCCACCGCAGACGCTGCAGTGCAGGACGGGCTGACCCTGGAGGACCTGATCCTGCTGGACGCGCTTCCGCTTCGCTCCACTGCGTCCGTGGAAAAGCTCTCAGCCGTGGCCGGGCTTGGCCAGGACTCCGTAAGGGCAGGACTTGGGAGGCTGGGGCTGCTGGGACTCGCCGTATCGGAGCGGGGCGGCTGGAAACGCGGCAAGGCATGACCGTGTCCACCGGCGGTACCGGCCGGGCAACTGGGAAAGTGGAGGAGTGGACAATGAAGAACTGCCCGGGGAACTGGCCAAGGCACTGGACGCGTTCGCCGGGTACCTGTCAGGGGAGCGCGGGATGTCCGCCCATACCATGCGTGCGTACCTGGGCGACCTGCGCAGCCTCCTGGCCCATGCTGCATCGGAAGGCGTGGCAGGGCTGAAGGAGCTTGAACTGGGGACGTTCCGCCGCTGGCTTGGCAGCCAAAGTTCGGCGGGCGCCTCGCGGGCGACGCTGGCACGCCGGTCTGCCACGGCACGGGCCTTCACCGCCTGGGCCGTACGGGAGGAACTCATCACCGCAGACCCGGCCCTGCGGCTGAAGGCACCCAAACGCGAGGGGTCCCTGCCGGGGGTCCTGCAGGCCTCCCAGCTCGCGCGCATACTGGAGGGCCTGGAAAGGGCGGCCGCGGAGGGCGAACCGCTGGCTGTACGCAACCGCGCCATCGTGGAACTCCTTTACGCCACAGGTATCCGGGTAGGCGAACTCGCCGGACTGGACGTCGACGACCTTGACCCGGACCGCCGGACGCTGCGGGTCATCGGCAAGGGCAACAAGGAACGCACGGTTCCGTTTGGAGTCCCGGCCGCGGTGGCCGTGGACGACTGGCTCCGGCGCGGGCGCCCGGGACTGGTGAAGGACACCAGCGGGCCCGCCCTCTTCCTCGGTGCCCGCGGTGGACGGGTCGACCAGCGGCAGGTGCGCGCCCTGGTCAACGCCCTGTTTGAGGCGCTCGGTGATACCTCCGCGTCCGGGCCCCACGCCCTGCGCCACTCGGCGGCCACTCATCTGCTCGACGGCGGCGCGGACCTCCGGGCAGTGCAGGAGATTCTTGGCCACAGCAGCCTGGCCACCACCCAGATCTACACACACGTCTCGGTTGACCGGCTCCGGAAGAGTTACCAGCAGGCGCATCCCAGGGCCTGATCGCCGAGGTAATCGCACTGGCGTAATTCCATGGCGTACGGCACAATAAGATTCACGTCCGGCAACTTTCAAGTGCGGCTTGAAGCTCATACGGCTTCGGACCGCGCGGCAAGCCCGGACACAGCTTAATCTGATACATCTGAATACAGGCAGGGAACCATCGCCGCAGTGCAGGGCGCAAGCAGTTCCATCCAGGCCGAGGTCGTTGGGGAAGACGTACCTAGAGCTATGGAGGATGGAATGTCTGTTGCAATGACCCGCGGTGTGCTGTTCGTTCACTCGGCCCCTACGGCGCTGTGCCCCCACGTTGAGTGGGCAGTCGGCGCCGTGGTGGACAAGCGGACGGACCTTGAGTGGACCCCGCAGCCTGCTGCGCCCGGAATGTTCCGGGCCGAACTGTCCTGGACCGGAACCCCCGGAACGGGATCGAAACTGGCGTCCTGCCTGCGCGGTTGGGCGCATCTCCGCTATGAGGTGACGGAGGAGCCCAGCCAGGGCGTGGATGGTGGCCGGTGGTCGCACACCCCCGAACTGGGGATCTTCCATGCCGTCACGGACGTCCACGGCAACATCATGGTGTCCGAGGACCGCATCCGGTACGCCTACGAGTCCGGAGCCGGCGACCCCGCCGCCGTCTACCACGAGCTGTCCCTCGCCCTCGGCGAGGCGTGGGACGAAGAACTTGAACCGTTCCGCCACGCTGCCGAAGGCGCTCCCGTCCGCTGGCTGCACCAGGTGGGCTGACCGCCGTCGTCCACTTTTACCTCGACGACACCACAACACCTCCATAGCGCAAAGGAGGCCCCGCCAAGCGGCGGGGCCTCCTTTGCCGTCCGGGGCGACTTCCCCGGGCAGCGCCTAGATGCTGCGGATAGCCACGACGGCGTTGTGGCCGCCGAAGCCAAAGGAGTTGCTCAGTGCCACGATGTTCCCTGCAGGGAGGTCGCGGGCGGAGGTGACCACGTCGAGCGGGATCTCCGGATCCTGGTTTTCCAGGTTGATGGTCACCGGCGCCTTGCGGTCATGGACGGCCAGTACGGTGAGGACAGCCTCAACCGCCCCCGAAGCGCCCAGGAGGTGGCCCATCTGCGACTTGGTGGCAGAGACCGCCACGTCGTCCACGTGGCTGCCCAGGGCAGCACGCAGGGCCGTGTACTCGGGCTTGTCGCCGACAGGGGTGGAGGTGGCGTGGGCGTTGACGTGAACCACGTCCTCAGCCTGGATCCGGCCGTCGAACATGGCCGCCTTCAGTGCGCGGGTGGCACCAAGCCCCTGGGGATCCGGGGCAGTGATGTGGTAGGCGTCAGCGGTGACGGACGTACCGGCGAGCTCGGCATAGATGCGGGCTCCGCGGGCCAGGGCGTGTTCCTCGGCCTCGAGGACCAGGGCGCCGGCACCTTCGCCCATGACGAAGCCGTCGCGGCCGGTGTCGTACGGGCGTGAGGCGCCCTGGGGATCATCGTTCCGGCGGGACAGCGCCTGCATCGAGGCAAATGCTGCCAGCGGCATGGGGTGGATGGCTGCCTCGGCGCCGCCGCACATGACGACGTCGGCCTTGCCCGAGCGGATGAGCTCCAGGCCAAGGTGCATGGCCTCCGTGCCGGAGGCGCAGGCGGAGACGGGGGTGTGGGCGCCGGCGCGGGCACCGAGGTCCAGGCTCACGGCCGCGGCAACACCATTGGGCATGAGCATGGGCACCGTCATGGGCAGGACGCGGCGCGGGCCCTTTTCCTTCAGGGTGTCCCAGGCGTCCAGCAGCGTCCAGACGCCACCGATGCCGGTGGCAAAGGCAACAGCCAGCCGGTCCTGGTCGAATTCCGTGATGCCCGAATCGGCCCAGGCTTCCCGTGCAGCGATGACGCCGAACTGGGTGGACGGGTCCATCCGCTTGGCCTCGACGCGGCTGAGGACATCAAGGGCCGGCGTGCTGCACCGTGCGGCGAAGTGGACAGGGAGTTCGTACTTGGCTACCCAGTCGTCCTCCAGGGTGCGGGCACCGGAGACCCCCTTGAGGGCGTTGCTCCACATTGTGGGCACATCGCCGCCGATGGGCGTAGTGGCGCCCAGACCGGTAATGACTACTTTGCGTGTCATGGGATCACTCTTTCGTCGGTGGGGGTATCCGCCTGCGGCTGCCGCAGGGTCCCGCACAGTTTGATGATCGGCCAGTCCCGGTCGGGGGGGGGGGTACTGTGCCGGATAAATGCGGCGGGCTGCCGGTCCGGTCAGTCCGGACCGGCAGCCCCGCCAAGCCGTAGGACGGCGAAAGCCCTTGGCTAGGCCTGTGCTCCGGCGATGAAGCTGACGGCGTCGCCAACAGTCTTGAGGTTCTTGACCTCTTCGTCCGGGATGCGGACGCCGAACTTTTCCTCGGCGTTGACCACGATGGTCATCATGGAGATGGAGTCGATGTCCAGGTCCTCGGTGAAGGACTTGTCCAACTCGACGGCCTCCGGGGCCAGGCCGGTTTCCTCGTTGACGATTTCAGCCAAGCCGGCCAGGATCTCTTCGTTGCTAGCCATTGGTGGCTCCTTTTCTTGTATTGCCGGCAGGGACTGCCGGAAACGGTCCGGGCCGCGGTTGCGACCCTTGGGCGTATCTAGGGAAGGACAACTACCTGTGCGCCGAAGACCAGCCCGGCACCGAAACCGATCTGCAGGGCCAGCCCGCCGCTCAGTCCGGGGTTCTCCTGCAGGAGCCGGTGCGTTGCCAGCGGGATCGAGGCAGCGGACGTGTTGCCGGCCTCGGCAATGTCCCGTGCCACTGTAACCGTCTCGGGCAGCTTCAGCTTCTTCACCATCTCGTCGATGATGCGCATGTTGGCCTGGTGGGGGATGAAGGCAACCAGGTCTTCAGCCTGGATGCCGGCAGCATCGAGTGCCTGCTGGGCCACCTTGGCCATTTCCCACACTGCCCAGCGGAACACCGTCTGGCCGTCCTGGCGGAGGGTGGGATAGAGCTCCTGGGCTTCCTCCAGGAGGGCGAGGTCGCCCGTGGAGTCGGACTGCCGGGCGGCGAGGCCGAGGTCGCGGACGTCAAGCAGGGAGCGGGTCATGCCAATGGCGTCCCACTTGCTGCCGTCTGAGCCCCATACCGAGGGGGCGATGCCCGGGGTGTCGGAGGGGCCGATCACGACGGCGCCGGCACCATCACCGAGCAGGAAGGAGATGGTGCGTTCCCGGTTGTCGATGACGTCGGAAAGCTTTTCGGCCCCCACCACCAGGACATACTTTGCGGTACCGGAGCGGACCAGGGCGTCAGCCTGGGCAATCCCGTAGCAGTAGCCGGCGCAAGCGGCGGAAATATCAAAGGCAGGTGCGGGCGTGGCGCCGATCCTGTCGGCCAGGCTGGCTGCGGCGGAAGGCGTCGCGTAGGGGTGTGTCACGGTGGAAACAATGACGGCCCCGAGCTCCGAGGCGTCAATACCGGCCTTCTCCATGGCTTCGCGGGCAGCGCCCTCTGCCATGTCGATCACGCTGACGTCGGCAGCCGCGCGGTGGCGGGTGACGATGCCGGTGCGCTGGCGGATCCACTCGTCCGAGGAATCAATCCACTGGCACACGTCCTCGTTGGTGACGATGACGTCCGGCCGGTAGGCCCCCAGGCCAAGGATGCGGCTGTGCTCGTGGATGGGAACCTGTTTCAGTGTGGGAACGCTCATGCGTTGCCCTCCAGTTCTGCAAAGAGCGCCAGGGCCGCGGAGAGGTCATCAGGAGTCTTCACCGCAACGGTCTTGACGCCGGGCATGCCGCGCTTGGCCAGTCCGGCCAGCGTGCCGGCAGGGGCGAGTTCGATCACGCCGGTCACACCGCGCTTGACCATGCTCTCCATGCAGAGGTCCCACCGGACCGGGCGGGACACCTGGGCAATCAGGCTTTCGACGGCGGCATCACCGTCCGTGACTTCACCGCCGTCGAAATTCGACAGCAGCGGCACCTTGGGCGCCACCGGGTTCAGCTGCGGCTTCAGTTTCTCAAGCGCGCTGACAGCGGGCGACATATGGCTGGTGTGGAAGGCGCCGGCCACCTTGAGCGGGATGACGCGGGCCTTGGCGGGCGGGTTCTCGGCCAGGGCCTTCAGCTGTTCAAAGGTTCCGGCCGCCACTGTCTGGCCTGCCCCGTTGACGTTGGCGGGGGCGGCGCCGGCCGCCTCGATGGCTGCCAGCACCTCGGCCGGGTCACCGCCTACGACGGCGCTCATGCCTGTGGGGGTGACGGCTGCCGCGGCGGCCATGCTGTTGGCGCGTTCGCGGACGAAGGTCATGGCTTCCTGCTCCGTCAGCACTCCAGCCAGGGCGGAGGCGGTGATTTCACCCACGGAGTGGCCCGCGAGGATCACCGGAAGGGAGTTGAGTTCGACGTCGAAGAGGGAGGCGGCGGTGACCAGCCCCGCGGCAACGATCAGGGGCTGCGCAACCGCAGTGTCCTTGATGGTTTCCTCGTCGGAGGTGGTCCCGTGGGCTATCAGGTCAATGCCTGCGATGTCACTCAGGGAGGCCAGCTGGCCTGCCACCGAGGGAAGTTCCAGCCAGGGGGCCAGAAAACCCGGGGTCTGTGAGCCCTGTCCAGGGCAGACTATTGCAAGCACGTAACCAGCTTTCCAAATTACTGCGTGATCCAGCGGTGTTTCACCGCACCAAGCTCACGGGGTCAGGTTGTAGGAAGTCTACAATGCCTCACGACTGGTTACGGGACGGTTGCCGCTCCGTGGCGGCCTTGGGCGGGGCCGACAGCCGGCCCACCACCAGCGCGGCCTGCAGGACGAACGCCTCCCGCGGCAGCAACGGATCCCAGCCTGTGACGTCGCAGACGCGCTTCAGCCGGTACCGAACAGTATTGGCGTGGACGAAGAGTTCCCGGGCTGTCGCCTCCAGCGAGTGGCCCAGTTCCAGGTACGTTCCCAGCGTTTCCACCAGGCCGTTGGACGCCGCCAGGAGGGGCCGGTAAATGTTCTTCACCAGCGAGCGGCGCGCCGCATCATCGCCGGAAATAACGCGTTCGGGCAGAAGGTCGTCCGCGGCTACCGGCCGCGGAGCGGAGGGCCAGGCGCGCGCGGCGGTCAGCCCCGCAAAGGCCGACTGCGCGGAACCGCTGGCTTCCAGCAGCGAGCTGGCCTCGGGCCCGTAAACCACGGGTCCGGGGGCGAACATGTCGCTGAGCTTCACATAGGCTGTTTCGCGGTCCTGCACGCCGCCAAGGATGAGGATCAGCCGGTCGCCCTGGATGCCCACCAGCGCGTCCTCGGCATAGCGCCCGGCCATCCGCCGCAACTCGCTGACGTAGCTGGCGCTGGGTTCGGAGGGCGAATTGCCCACCATCACGGTGAACCTCTCCTGCGCCTTCCAGCCAAGCGCTGCGATGCGTGAGCGCAGGGCGTCCGTGTTTTCGCCACGCAGGATCGCATCCACGATCAGGGCTTCCAACCGGGTATCCCAGGAGCCGCGGGATTCGGCAGCGCGGGCGTACACGTCGGCGGCGGCGAAGGCCACCTCCCGCGAATAGCGCAGGACTGCTTCGCGCAGGGACGGCTGGTCGGCTTCCGGCGCGATGACCGGAACCTGGTCCTCCACCACCTCCACCACGATCCTGATCAGCTGCAACGCCTTCTGCAGGCTGATCGACCGCGTGAGTTCCGTGGGGGCTGTCCCAAAGACATCCGTGAGGATCCACGACGGCGAGCTCGGCCGCTCGTACCAGGTCACGAAAGCGGCGATGCCGTTCTGTGCCACCATTCCCAGTGCCGACCGCTCATCCGCACTGAGCCGGCTGTACCAGGGGAGCGACTGCTCCAGCTTGCGCATGGTGCTGGTGGAGAGCTGGCCGACGTTGGCGCGGAGCTGCTTGAGGGTTTCGGACTTCTCCGGCGTGACCTTCGGCGGGGTCGGTTTCCGCTTGGAGGACGGGCTGGCTGGTGCTGGCATTCTTTGAGCATACGGCCACCGTCGCGCAAGCTCCATTTGTGCGAAGGCTACAATCCGCCTTGTCACGGATCACAAGACGTCCGGCCCCGTCCGGTGCCGCACACTACAGACACGACGACGGCGGCCCCCACCTTGGTAGGTGGGGGCCGCCGTCGTCGTGATGCTGCTTGATACGCTGTCCAGCCGGAAGGCTAGGCTTCGCCCCCGGCATTGCCGGTGGTGCCGGCATTGACGTTGAGCAGCTTGTACTTCTCGATGGCCTTGATCGGGGCGTCAACATCCACCTCGCCACGGCGCGCCAGCATTTCAAGGGCACGCACCACGATGGAGTGGGTGTCGTTCTTGAAGTAGCGGCGGGCTGCTGCGCGGGTGTCGGAGAAGCCGAAGCCGTCGGCGCCGAGGGTGGCGAATTCGTTGGGGACGAACTGCCGGATCTGGTCGGGGACGGCTTTCATGTAGTCGGAGACGGCGACGATGGGGCCGGTGGCGCCTTCGAGTTGCTGGGTGACGAACGGGGTGCGGGCGGGTTGGCCGGGGTTGAGGAAGGCTTCTTCTTCGGCGGCGAGGCCGTCGCGGCGCAGTTCGTTCCAGGAGGTGACGGACCAGACGTCGGCGGAGACGTTCCAGTCGTCGGCCAGGACGCGCTGGGCTTCGATGGCCCAGGGCACGGAGACGCCGGAGGCGAGGATCTGGGTGCGGGGGCCGTCGATCTTTGCCGGGGCGAGCAGGTAGATGCCCTTGATGACGCCTTCGATGTCGAGGTTTTCGGGTTCGGCGGGCTGGACGATGGGTTCGTTGTACACGGTGAGGTAGTACATGACGTTCTTGTCCGTTGAGTCCGGCCCGTACATGCGTTCGAGGCCGGAGCGGATGATGTGGCCGATTTCGTAGCCGTAGGCGGGGTCGTAGGTGAGCACGGCGGGGTTGGTGGAGGCCAGCAGGGGGGAGTGGCCGTCGGCGTGCTGGAGGCCTTCGCCGGTGAGGGTGGTCCGGCCTGCGGTGGCGCCGATGATGAAGCCGCGGGTCATTTGGTCTGCTGCGGCCCAGAAGGCGTCGCCGGTGCGCTGGAAGCCGAACATGGAGTAGAACACGTAGACCGGGACCAGGGGCACGCCGTGGGTGGCGTAGGAGGTCCCGGCGGCGGTGAAGGCTGCCACGGCGCCGGCTTCGTTGATGCCGGGGTGGATCAGTTGCCCGGCGGGGGATTCCTTGTAGGCCAGGACCAGGTCGCGGTCCACGGAGAGGTAGTTCTGGCCCTTGGGGTTGTAGATCTTCGCGGTGGGGAAGAACGCATCCATGCCGAACGTGCGTGCTTCGTCGGGGATGATCGGGGCGATGTGCTTGCCGAAGTTCTTATCCCGCATCAGGTCCTTGAGGAGCCGGACGAAGGCCATGGTGGTGGCGGCCTGCTGCTTGCCCGAACCGCGCTTTGCCACCTCGTAGGACTTCGCGTCGGGCAGCACAATCTCGGCGTGGGTGTTCCGGCGTTCCGGGACGGCTCCGCCCAGGGCAGCGCGGCGCTCCATCATGTACTTGATTTCCGGGGCGTCGTTACCGGGGTGGTAGTACGGCGGCCGGTACGAGTCCTTCTCGAGCTGTTCGTCACTGACGGGGATCCGCAGGTGGTCGCGGAACTTCTTCAGGTCATCCAGGGTCAGCTTCTTCATCTGGTGGGTCGCGTTGCGGCCCTCGAAGTGCGGTCCCAGGCCGTAGCCCTTGACGGTGTGGGCGAGGATGACGGTGGGTTTGCCCTTGAATTCGGTGGCGGCTTTGTAGGCTGCGTAGACCTTGCGGTAGTCGTGGCCGCCGCGTTTGAGGTTCCAGATTTGGTCGTCGGTGAGGTCCGCGACGAGGTCTTTGGTCTGCGGGGTTTTGCCGAAGAAGTGTTCGCGGACGAACCCGCCGGATTCGGCTTTGTAGGTCTGGTAGTCCCCGTCGACGGTTTCGTTCATGATTTTCACCAGGGACCCGTCGGTGTCGCGGGTGAGCAGGTCATCCCATTCCCGGCCCCAGACGACCTTGATCACGTTCCAGCCCGCGCCGCGGAAGAACGCTTCGAGTTCCTGCATGATCTTGCCGTTGCCGCGCACCGGCCCGTCCAGGCGCTGGAGGTTGCAGTTGATGACGAAGTTCAGGTTGTCCAGGTTTTCGTTCGCCGCCAGCTGCAGCAGGCCGCGGGATTCGGGTTCGTCCATTTCGCCGTCGCCCAGGAACGCCCAGACCTGCTGGTCGGAGGTGTCTTTCAGGCCCCGGTTGTGCAGGTACCGGTTGTTCTGGGCCTGGTAGATCGCGTTCATCGGGCCGATGCCCATGGACACGGTGGGGAATTCCCAGAAGTGCGGCATCAGGCGCGGGTGCGGGTAGGAGGACAGGGCGTGGCCCTCGCGGGACTTTTCCTGCCGGAACCCGTCCAGGTCCTCCTCGGAGAGGCGTCCTTCCATGAACGCCCGGGCGTACATGCCGGGGGAGGCGTGGCCCTGGAAGAAGACCTGGTCCCCGCCGCCGGGGTGGTCCTTGCCGCGGAAGAAGTGGTTGAACCCGACCTCGTACAGGGTCGCGGCACCGGCGTAGGTGGAGATGTGCCCGCCGACGCCGATATCGGGCCGCTGCGCCCGGTGGACCATGACCGCAGCGTTCCACCGCATGTAGGCCCGGTACCGGCGCTCGTACTCCTCGTTGCCCGGGAACTGGGCTTCCTGGTCCACCGGGATCGTGTTCACGTAATCGGTGGTGGTCACCATCGGCACCCCGACGCTCTGCGCGCCGGCGCGCTGCAGCAGGCTCCGCATGATGTATTGGGCACGCTCGGTGCCCTGTTCCCTGATCAACGCATCCAGGGACTCAACCCACTCGGCAGTCTCTTCCGGATCACGATCAGGCAGCTGGTTAGTCAACCCGCTGAGGATATGGGAGGTATCTTCTCCTGCAGCCACGTCCAACCTCTCTTTGCGCGCATGAATCGGCGCACTCAGGCCAGGCAGGGTGACTGCCCGGCGTACATACGCCGTGTGCGACGTATCGGTTACAACAGCCCGGGCATGTGTGCCGGGCAGCTTCCTAGCGCTCCTATGTCTGCACGGAGTCACAAGGTTGTCGTCCCGCAGCCATAGTTGTCACCAGCCACTCTAGCCCTGACCGCAACGCGATGCGTAGCCGCGGGTCAGGTGCTGCGGTTGTATTTCGTTCGTCATACTGGTTGTGTGACAAAAAGCCCTTGTGACGGGGATGCTGAAGCCGGATGTGACGCAGAATATGCGCAGTCCCGGGGGCGGCAGCTTGAAGCGCAGGCACAAAGGGTGTTGGCTTGGGAGTAATGGAAATCACTATGCACACTGCATATATGAGGTATTGGAGGAACACGTGAGCGAGGCCGACGCCGCCACTTCGGTAAATGTGGCGGAAAAATTGGGTTTCAAGAACGGGGATCTGATTCAGGAGTTCGGTTACGACGACGATGTCGATTTCGACTTGCGTGACGATATTGAGGACCTCACAGGTTCCGAGTTGCTGGACGAGGACGATCACGAGGTGGCGGACGCCGTCATCCTGTGGTGGCGCGACGGCGACGGGGACCTGGTGGACAGCCTGATGGATTCCCTCACTACCCTGAGCGAAAACGGTGTTGTCTGGGTCCTCACCCCCAAGTCAGGCAGGGACGGCTACGTCTCGCCAGCAGACATCCAGGAAGCCGCACCCACCGCCGGCCTGCACGTCACCACCTCAGCGGGAGTCTCGAAGGACTGGAGTGCAACCCGCCTTGTCAGCAGGAAGAACAAATGACGTCAGCGGTTGAGGCCGCTTCCGCAGCTGTTCCTGCACTGGGCGCGGAAGCGCCCGACTTCGAGCTTGCCAACCAGTACGGCGAGCCCGTGACGCTGTCATCCTTCCGGGGGCAGAACGTGGCCCTGGTCTTCTACCCGTTTGCATTCTCGGGGATCTGCACGGGTGAACTGTGCGAGATACGGGACAACCTGGCCACATTCGAGGATTCGAACGCGGTGGTCCTTGCAGTGTCCGTGGACAGCAAGTTCAGCCTCCGGGCCTATGCGGCGCAGGAAGGCTACAGCTTCGACCTCCTTGCCGACTTCTGGCCGCATGGGGCCGTGGCCAGTGCTTACGGTGTGTTCGACGACGTCAGTGGCATGGCCAAGCGCGCCACCTTCATCATCGACGCCGACGGCAGGATCCGTTACAGCGTTGTGAATCCCCGCGGACAGGCCCGGGACTTCGCCGAATACCGCGCGGCCCTGGCGGATCTGAATCAGGCCTGATCGACCATGGCGGAACATCGGCGGGGGACGGGCCTTACCGGCTTTGCCAGCATGCCGCCGGTAGCCCCTGCTCCGCTGTCAGGCGATGACCTCGAGGTGCTGGCCAGGATCCGCGACCTGCTTGCCGGTGCCCCGTTCGCCCTGCTGACGGGCGCGGGCCTGAGCACCGACTCCGGCATTCCGGACTACCGTGGCCCGGACTCGCCGCCGCGGCAGCCCATGACCTACCAGGAGTTTGTCCGGGACGCGGCCAACCGGCGCCGCTACTGGGCCCGGAACCACATCGGGTGGTCCCATATGCGGCACGCGGACCCGAACGTGGGCCACTATTCAGCAGCAGAGCTGGAACGCCGCGGTTACCTCACGGGCCTCATTACCCAGAACGTTGACCGCCTGCACCAGGACGCCGGCAGCTCCAACGTCGTCGATCTGCACGGCCGGTATGACCAGGTGATATGCCTCGACTGCGGGCGGACCTACACCCGGCGCCTCCTGGCCGGTGTTTTCGAGGAACTCAACCCCGGATTCCTGGAACGGGCAGCGGCGTCCGGGTTGGTGGAGATGGCGCCGGATGCTGACGCCACCGTGGAGGACCAGGCCCTCATCAGCAGCTTCGTGGTGCCGGTCTGTCCTGCCTGTGGCGGTACCCTGAAGCCGGACTTCGTCTACTTTGGGGAAAATGTGCCCAAGGACCGGGTGGAACGTTCGTACGCCATGGTGGACGGGGCAGCCGCGCTGGTGGTTGCCGGTTCTTCCCTGACGGTCATGAGCGGTCTTCGGTTTGTGCGGCATGCGGCCAAGGAATCCAAGCCGGTGGTGATCATCAACCGGGGCGCCACCCGTGGTGATGACAAGGCGACCGTCAAGCTTGAAGCCGGCGTCAGCCAGGCGCTGGGCTACCTCGCGGCCGAACTCCCCGCCCTGTAGGGACACCTCAGGCGGTTCGGTGCGCGGATTCGCGTTTCCGGTCCCCTGTCGGGTAGAGTTTATGTTCGTTGGTTGCGGCAGTCCGGCCGGAAACCGCGTGATTTGGGTCTTTAGCTCAGCTGGTAGAGCGCCACGTTTACACCGTGGATGTCATCGGTTCGATCCCGGTAGGACCCACCAAACTACAAACCCGCTGTCCCCGCCTTACCGGCGGGCGGCGGGTTTTTTGCTGCCCGCCCTCCTGCCGTCATTGTCGGACCCTTGCCATACGTTGCAGGAATGGAACATGTCATGGTGCACACAGACAGCAACGGAATACCGACGACGGTGCTGAGCCGGGGCAGGGAATGGGCGGTTGGTGCCGAGCCGGTCAGGTGGTTCGAGCGCATCAACTGGTGGGAAACCAGCCGGCGGATGCCGAAGGGCAACAGTGGTGTGGACGTCGAAGTCCTGCAGCTGCAGGTGCGGCTGGGCAACAACAGCAAGTCAGCGCTGACCACCATGTACCTCCAGCGCGATGGGATCGGCGGAGGCTGGAGGTTACGGGACACGGCAGCGGACGCAGCTTGACGATCAATGCCTGGATACGCAGGCATCACGCCGGCGTTGACTTTCCGGCATTGGAAAACCCTCCACCGCGGCTATTGGGGGATGCCGCGGTGGAGGGCTTGGGATGAATATACCGTGAACTGCTGGAAACAAAAAGTCATGCGCCGTTCGGCTGCTTCACGTTGGATCAGGGCCACGAAAACCGCCGTTCACAGGCCGTCATGGTGGTTGTTGTTCACATGAATGGACACTATGGCACCGCCGGGCGGCGGGTTGGACGTGGAGGATTCGTGGGATCCCTAGGTTCACGGGAAGGTCCTTGAGGATCAGTCGCCCACCAGTGAGGTCCATAAAACCTGCCTCAACCCGGACAGCAGCGGAAACGTAATTCCAAGCACTATGGAGTTCATTATGCTGAATTGTGACTAGGATATTGAACAACTCTTTCCAGCACGACGATGTGAGGCAGATCATGGAGGACAAGCGGGCAGGCTTCGTGGGCCTGGGGCATATGGGTAATTTGATGGCTTCCAATGCCATCGCAGGGGGCTGGCAGGTCAGCGGCTGGAACCGGTCGCCTGAAGCGCTCACCCGGCTGCAGGACCTCGGCGGGTGTGCCGTTGAGCGGGTCGTGGAGATGCGGAACCTCCCCGCCATCGTGTTCATGCTGCCTGACCTGCCACACATAGAGGAAACAGCACATGACCTGCTGGAGAGCTGGAAGCAGAACCCGCCGGCACCGAATACCGTCCTGCTGGTCATGAGCAGCGTTTCGCCCACCGGCGTACAGGAATTCGGGCGGCGCGTCCGGGAGTTCAGTTCCGGCAACGCACGGGTCGTGGATGCACCCGTGAGCGGAGGCACCAAGGGTGCGGCGGACGGCACCCTCGCCATCATGGCAGGCGCGGACGACGAACAGTCCTTCCGCCGCGTTGAGCCCCTGCTGCGGACCATGGGTACCACAGTGCGCCACCTTGGCCCACTGGGCGCGGGCTCACTTGCCAAGGCCTGCAACCAGTTGGTGGTGGGGACCACGACGGCGGCGCTTGCCGAGGCTGCCGAACTTGCCGAACGCTCCGGGCTGGATCCGGCGGCACTGTTCGAGGTCCTGTCCGGCGGCTTGGCCGCGAGCAGGGTCCTGGAGATCGTGGGCCCGCGCCTGGTCAGCAAGGATTACACCCCCACCGGCCCGGCCAAATTCATGCACAAGGACCTTGGGTTTGTGCTGGATGCCGCCGAGGCGGCGGGCGTGGCAACCCCAATGGCAGCGGCCGGCATCGAGCTCTACGCGGAGCTAAGGCGCCAGGGCCTCGGCGACCAGGACCTTGCCGTCGTGCGGCAGGTGGTCTCCAACCTCAGTCAAGGAGCCGCGGGAGCGGCGGAAGGAACAGTTGCACCATGAGTTCTTTGTTTGATTTGACCGGCCGGGTTGCCTTGGTGACGGGGTCCAGCCGGGGGATTGGCAACGCGTTGGCGCGGGCACTGGCCGACGCCGGGGCAACGGTGGTGTTGAACGGTATCAACGGGGAGCGGCTCAAGGATGCCGCGGCGGCGATGGCCGCCGACTACGCTCCGGGCCGGGTTCACAGTGTCGCTTTTGACGTGACGAGCGACGCCGGGGCGGCGCGCGGGGTGGCATGGGTGGAGGAGCATGTGGGGCCGTTGGAGATCCTGGTGAACAATGCAGGGATCCAGCACCGGGTGCCGATGCTGGATTTGGACGTGAAGGATTGGGAACGGGTGATTTCCACGGACCTGACCAGCGCGTTCCTGGTGGGCCGGGAAGCAGCGCGGTACATGATCCCGCGGGGGCGGGGGAAGATCGTCAACATCTGCTCGGTGCAGACGGACCTGGCCCGCCCCACGATCGCGCCGTACATTGCGGCGAAGGGCGGGCTGCGGAACCTGACCCGGGCGATGACGGCGGAGTGGGCCGGGTCCGGGTTGCAGATCAACGGGATCGCGCCGGGCTATATCCATACGGAGATGACGCAGAACCTGGTGGATGATGAGCAGTTCAACTCCTGGATCCTGGGCCGGACCCCGGCCAACCGGTGGGGGACCGTGCAGGACCTGGCCGGGCCGGCCGTGTGGCTGGCCTCGGACGGGTCTGATTTCGTGAACGGGCAGACTATTTTTATCGATGGCGGAATGACGGTGGTGGTCTGATGGCACTGGATACAGCACTCCCCGTGTCCGGCCCGGCCGTGGTGGCGCACGCCGCCAACGATCTGCGGATCGACGAACTGGCCCATACCGCTCCGGCCGCGGATGAGGCGGTGGTCGAGGTGGCGTTCGGCGGGATTTGCGGGTCGGACCTGCACTACTGGCTGCACGGCGCGGCCGGGGAGTCGATCCTGAGGGCGCCGCTGGTGCTGGGCCATGAGATTTCCGGGACGGTGGTCCGGGCGCGGCTGACGGGACCGGCCCGGCCGCGGGCACTGCGGTGGCGGTCCATCCGGCCACCCCGGGCCCGGGTGCCGCACGTTACCCGGCGGACCGGCCCAACCTGTCCCCGGGCTGCACCTACCTGGGCAGTGCCGCGCGGTTCCCGCACACGGACGGGGCGTTCAGCCGGTACGTGAACCTCCCCACCCGGGTGCTCCGGCCCCTGCCCAACGGTGTTGGCCTGCGGACCGCCGCGTTGATCGAGCCGGCCGCCGTGGCCTGGCACGCCGTCTCCCGGGCCGGGGACGTGGCCGGCAAATCGGCGCTCGTGATCGGGTCCGGGCCCATTGGGGCCCTCGCCGTCGCCGTCCTGAAACGCGCCGGCGCGGCCCGGATCACCGCCGTCGACGTGCACCCCACACCACTGGAAATCGCCCAAGCCGTGGGAGCGGACCAGGTGATCACCGCCGGCGATGCGGAGGCGATCGCCGCCGTGGAGGCCGACGTCGTGATTGAATCCTCCGGCAACCACCACGGCCTGGCCTCCGCCATCCAGGGCGCGGCCCGCGGCGGCACCGTGGTGATGGTGGGCCTGCTGCCCACCGGGCCGCAGCCGGTACTGATCTCCCTGGCCATCACCCGCGAACTCGACCTCAAAGGCTCCTTCCGGTTCAACGACGAGATCGATAACGTCATCGCCGCCCTCACCGACAGGACCCTGCACATCGAGCCCGTCATCACCCACGAATACCCCGTGGACAACGCACTGGAAGCCTTCACCATGGCCCGCAACTCCGCCGAATCCGGAAAAGTCCTCCTCAGCTTCGGCCCCCGGAGCGAAGCTACTGTCGAACGGGGATAAACACCCGTGGCTGTTCCGTCCAGGTGTCGGCCATCTGGGACATGGTGCGCCGCATGATCCGGTCAGAGGCTTCGCGCGCGGACGCGGCATCGCCCCTGGCAATCGCTTGCGCCACATCCTCGTGCCACTGGAGGGCGGCCTGGTGCGGGTGGTCGGGCATCAGGCCATGAACGGTGCGGCCTGTCAGGGTCTCGGCCACCTGGCCCATGAGGTTGGCGAACATCTCGTTGCCCGAGCCGGAGAGCAGCAGGGAGTGGAACCGGATGTCCAGTTCCAGGAAGCGTGCAACTTCGCCGTTGTTGCCGGCCTCCCGCATTGCACGGGCAACGTCCACGAGCTCCATCCGCAGCGGTGCAGGGGCATTCTGTGCCGCCAGTTCGGCGGCCGCGGGTTCCACCGCGGCGCGCAGTTCGGCGAGGGAGCGGAGCTGCGCGCCGCGTGCGTCGCTTGCCAGCCGCCACCGGATCACCTGGGGATCGAAAGGATTCCAACGGCTTGCCGGCAGCACACGGATGCCCACCCGCTTGGTGGTTTCCACCAGCCCCAGCGACTGCAGGACCCGCACCGCTTCCCGGATCACCGAGCGGGACACTTTCAGTTCATCCTCCAACTGCTCCGCCAGCATGACGTGGCCCGCCGGGAGATCCCCCGAGATAATCCGGGTGCCCAGGTTGTCGATGGCACGGTGGTGGAGGCTGCTGGTCATGCTTCTAAGCCTAGTTGCTGGCCGACGCCCGGTTGTGCGTGCGCCCGCTGCCGCGGTGGTTCGCAGGGTGGCCAACCTGAACCGGCACCGAAACAATGGTTCCATTACGCAGCTGTTACTTTCGCGTCACAGCGAGAATATATATGCTTTATTCCGACCCCCTGATCTGCCCCGGTGTCTTCCCGCCTGCGGAAGCCGGCAACCGGGGTAAACAATGAATTGGAGTTATTGATGTCTGCAGCACACATCGGTGTCACCGGCCTCGCCGTCATGGGCGCCAACCTGGCCCGCAACCTGGCCCGCAACGGGTTCACGGTTGCCCTGCACAACAGGTCGGTGGAGAAGACCGACGCGCTGCTGGAGAAGCACGGCTCCGAAGGCGACTTCGTCCGGACCGAGACCCTCCAGGAACTTGTTGATTCCCTGGAAAAGCCCCGCCGGGTGCTCATCATGGTCAAGGCCGGCAAGCCGGTCGATTCCGTCATTGAGCAGCTGGAGCCGCTCCTGGAGCCGGGCGACATCATCATCGACGCCGGCAACTCCCACTACGAGGACACCCGCCGCCGGGAAGCCGCACTGGCGAAGAAGGACCTGCACTTCGTGGGCGTCGGTGTGTCCGGCGGCGAAGAGGGTGCACTGAACGGCCCGTCCATCATGCCCGGCGGTTCCAAGGAGTCCTACAAGGCCCTCGGCCCGCTGCTGGAGAAGATTTCCGCGAAGGTCGACGGCGAGCCCTGCTGCGCCTGGATCGGCACCGACGGCGCCGGCCACTTCGTCAAGATGGTCCACAACGGCATCGAATATGCCGACATGCAGGTTATCGGCGAGGCCTTCGACCTGCTCCGCTCCGGTGCCGGCATCGAGCCCGCCGAACAGGCCAAGATCTTCACCGAATGGAACAAGGGGGAGCTTTCATCCTTCCTGATCGAGATTTCCGCCGAGGTCCTGGGCCACGTGGACGCCAAGACCGGCAAGCCGTTCGTTGACGTCGTCGTCGACGCCGCCGGCCAGAAGGGTACGGGCCGCTGGACCGTCATTTCCGCCCTGGAACTTGGCTCGCCGGTGTCCGGCATCGCCGAATCCGTCTTCGCCCGCGCCCTCTCCTCCCAGGCCGGGCAGCGCAGGCTGGGCCAGGAACTGCTGGCAGGCAACGAGGCCGACGTCGAAATCCCGGAAACCTTCGTTGAGGACGTCCGCCAGGCGCTCTACGCGTCCAAGCTGGTCTCCTACGCCCAGGGCCTGGACATGCTGACCTCGGCCGCCAAGGAATACGGCTGGGAACTGAAGCTGGACGAGATCGCCTCCCTGTGGCGCGCCGGCTGCATCATCCGCGCCGAGCTCCTCAAGGACATCACCAAGGCCTACGCAGCGGACCAGAAGCCGGCCAACCTGCTGTTCGCCCCGGCATTCACCAAGGCCATTGCAGACGCCCTGCCGGCGTGGCGCCGCGTTGTTGCCACCGCCGTCCAGCTCGGCATCCCGGTGCCGGTGTTCTCCTCATCGCTGGCGTACTACGACGGCCTGCGCCGCAAGCGCGTGGCCGCCGCCCTGATCCAGGGCCAGCGCGACCTCTTCGGTGCACACACCTACGGCCGCGTCGACACCGAGGGAACCTTCCACACCCTCTGGGGCGAGGACAAGTCCGAAGTTGAAGCGGTGGACACCCACTAGCAGCTGCCGCCGCATGACAAAGGCGGGCAGTTTCCCGGTTCTCCGGGAAACTGCCCGCCTCTTGCTGTGCCTGGTACTTCTAGATCCGGTACTCGATGTCGTATTCGGCCGGATCGACGGCGGGCTTGGTTTCCCGCTGCGCGTCCCGGTGCCTCCATTTGGCCGGAACACCGGTAACGATCGATTCCGGCGGCGCATCCTTCACCACCACGGCGTTGGCGCCGACGGCACTGTCCCGGCCGATGGTGATGGGCCCCAGGATTTTGGCTCCGGCACCGATGGTGACCCGGTCACCGATGGTGGGGTGGCGTTTGATCCGGGCAAGTGAGCGCCCACCGAGCGTGACGCCGTGATAGATCATCACGTCCTCGCCGATCTCGGCTGTCTCGCCAATGACCACACCCATGCCATGGTCAATGAAGAAACGACGTCCGATCGTGGCACCCGGATGGATCTCAATACCGGTCCAGGACCGGCCCAGCTGGGACAGCAGGCGCGCCGGAAAGCGAAGCGACGGGTTCTGCCACATGCGGTGCGTCAGCCGGTGGATCCAGATGGCATGCAGGCCGGAATAGGCGAAAAAGTTCTCAAAAGAACCTCGAGCCGCCGGGTCGTGGGACCGGGCGGCGTCGAGGTCTTCCTTCAGTCTTGCGAAAAAGCCCACAAAGTTCTTTCTACAGGAAACGGGCGGACGGCGGGCTGATCAGCCGCGGATGTCGTCATAGAGCACGGTGGAGATGTAACGCTCACCGAAGTCGCAAACGACCGCCACGATCAGCTTGCCGGCATTTTCCGGACGCTTGGCCAGTTCCAGTGCGGCCCAGACGATGGCGCCGGAGGAGATGCCGCCCAGGATGCCTTCCTTGATGCCCAGTTCGCGCGCAACGCGGACCGAGTCCTCCAGGTTTGCGTCAATAACCTCGTCGTAGACGTTGGTGTCCAGCAGCTCCGGGATGAAGTTGGCGCCCAGTCCCTGGATCTTGTGCGGGCCGGGGGCGCCGCCGTTCAGGATGGGGGAGTCCTTGGGTTCCACCGCCACGATCTGTACGCCGGGTTTGCGTTCCTTCAGGACCTGCCCGACGCCGGTGATGGTTCCGCCGGTGCCAACGCCGGCCACGAAGATGTCCACGCCTCCGTCGGTGTCTTCCCATACTTCCTCGGCGGTGGTCCTGCGGTGGATCTCCGGGTTGGCTTCGTTGGCGAACTGCTGGGCCCAAATGGAGTTCTCGGTGTTGGCCACGATTTCCTGGGCCTTTTCCACGGCTCCGCGCATGCCCTCGGATCCCGGGGTCAGGACGATCTCGGCACCGAATGCGCGCAGCATGACCCGGCGCTCGGTGGACATGGTCTCAGGCATGGTGAGGATGACCTTGTACCCGCGGGCGGCACCCACCATGGCGAGGGCGATGCCCGTGTTGCCGGAGGTGCCTTCGACGATGGTGCCGCCGGGCTTGAGGGCGCCCGATTTTTCCGCGGCGTCGATGATGGCAACGCCGATGCGGTCCTTGACGCTGTTGGCCGGGTTGTAGAACTCCAGCTTCACGGCAACGGTGGCGTCCAGCCCCTCGCTGAGCCGGTTCAGCCGGACCAGTGGGGTCCCGCCCACCAGTTGCGTCACATCGTCATAGATCCGTGCCATGTACATACGCCTATCTCTAAGGGGTGAATACTGAGGTCAGCCTAACGAGGCCGCGTAACGGAGGCTAAGCGTTAAGCCATGCAGAGTAATATTTCCGGGCCTTGGCCAGCTTGGGGTTGATGATCACCTGGCAATACCCCTGCTCCGGGTGTTTGGCGTAGTAATCCTGATGGAATTCCTCCGCCACGTGGAACCGCGGCAGGCGGCTGACCTCGGTGACAATGGGATGCGGCCACAGCGCTTGGTTGCGTTCGATGGCTTCCTCGAACAGGATCTTCTCCTCCGTGGTCTCGTAGAACATCGAGGAACGGTACTGGGTGCCCACGTCGTATCCCTGCCGGTTCAGCGTGGTGGGGTCATGAAGGGCGAAGAACATGTCAAGGACAACTTCCGCGGGGATAACCTCCTCGTCGAAGGTCACCGCCACCACCTCCGCGTGGCCAGTGGTTCCACTGCAGACCGAGTAGTAGTCCGGATGGGGATCGTGGCCGCCCGTGTAGCCGGACACCACCGAGGTGACACCCCGTGTCTTCTGGTAGACGGCGTCAAGGCACCAGAAGCAACCTCCGCCAAGAACAAAAGTTTTCATGACCTCTTCAATGGTTGACGGCCCGGGATCATTCCCTGCCGGCCCCGCGCCATGCCGCAAACTGCGGCGGCCGCAAGCCGATGGGGTAAAACTAAGACTATGGAACCTGTGGACACCGACGTTACCGGCCAGGCAGATCACGACGGCGAAGCCTCCTCCGACACGCCGGCTCCGGCCGGTTCCGCGGACGCTCCCACTTTGGCCGAACTGCTCCTGGCAGTTGAGGAACTGTGGCCGGAGTCCCTGGCGGAAAACTGGGACGAGGTAGGGCTCGTGGCAGGCCACCCGTCCGCCGCCGTCACCAAGGTGATGTTTGCGGTTGATCCCACGCTGGAGGTCATCGAGGAAGCCGTTGAGTGGGGAGCCGAACTGCTCATCACCCACCACCCCCTCCTGCTGAAGGGCGTCACGTCGGTCGCCGCCACGTCGGCGAAGGGCCGGGCAGTCCACCGGCTCATCGAGTCGGGAACGGCACTGCTGACCGTGCACACCAACGGCGACTCCGCCGTCGGAGGCGTTTCCGATGTCCTGGCCGACGCCCTGGGGCTCCAGGACGTCGCCCCGCTCACGGTGGCAGCCAACGGGCTCCCGGAGGAAGGCATCGGCCGCGTGGGCGACCTGGCGGATGCCATGAGCCTGGGCGACTTCGCGGCCCGGGTGTTTGGAATTCTTCCGTCAGTGGCCGGGGGAGTGCGGGTCTCCGGCGACAAGGACGGACTGGTGCGGCGCATCGCGGTGTGCGGCGGTGCCGGCGATTCGCTGTTCAATGAGGTGCGCGCCAGCAACGCCGACGTCTACGTCACCTCGGACCTTCGCCACCACCCGGCCTCCGAGGCGCGCGAAGCCGCCCTCAACGGACGGCCGTACCTGGTGGACGTGTCGCACTTCGCCAGTGAATGGCTTTGGCTGCCTGCGGCCGCGGCCGCCCTGGGCAACGTCCTGGCTGACCAGGGACATGAGGTGGAGATCCAGGTCAGCACCACCAACAGCGACCCCTGGGACTTCATCCTCACGCCGGGCTAGGCAGCAGCCCGGGATGCGGCGAGGCAGGGAAGCGGGGCCACGCGCTAGAGTCTAGGAAGCGCCGGTTCGGTGCCCGGCCACGGCCGGAAGGGATTTATCGGAGGTAACAGTGGCCAAGGCAGCACCGGCGGAACAGTTGAAGTTGCTTGAACTGCAGGGGCTGGACGCCCGGCTGAAGGGCCTCACCAACCGCCGCCGCACGCTGGAAAACGATCCCCGCATCAAGGACCTCGAAGCCGCGCTCTCTGTCGCCAACGGTGAACTGGGAGCAGCCAAGGTGGCCGTGCACGATGCCGAGGCCGCGCTTAAGCGGGCGGAAGCCGACGTCGAACAAGTTGCTTCACGGATCGAACGCGACGAGGCCAGGCTCAACAGCGGCACCGGCCTTTCCAAGGACCTGGTTGCACTGCAAAAGGACATCGCCTCGCTCAACAAGCGGCGCTCCGACCTTGAGGACGTGGAGCTGGAGGTCATGGAGCGGCTGGACAGCCTGCGGGGACGGCAGGCGGCGCAGCAGCAGATTGTCGACGACATCCAGGGCTCCTTTGCCACCATCCGGGCCGAGCTTGACGCGGCCCTCGCCGAGGTGGAAACGGAAGCGGCAGGGCTTCGCGCCCAGCGCGCCGCATTCGCTGCAGGCCTGGAGGCGGGCATGCTGGCGGTTTATGAAAAGACGCTTGCCAAGCGCGGAGTGGGGGCGGCCCGGCTGTTCCACGGCACCTCCGAAGCCTCCGGCATGAAGCTCAGCCCCGGCGACCTCGCGGAGATCAAGGCTTCGGCCGCGGACGACATCGTGTTCTGCCCGGACTCCGGCGCCATCCTGGTCCGCTCGGACGAGTGGTCCTGACCGGCCGGATCAGCCCGGCAGGATGATGTTCAGGGCGTGCGGCCTGCGGGCCGTGCCCGGCACCAGTTCTGCGTCCCACTTCTCGCGGGCAGCCTTCAAAAGGTCCGACGGCGCCGCCGGGGCTTTACCGCGCCGTACCAGGAGGTGCCGCGCCAGTTCCCCCCGGGTGTGCTTGGCGAAGTGGCTCACCACTTTGCGGACTCCACCTGTTTCGGTGAAGACGTTGACCGCCACGGTCTGTTCCGGCGGCGGTGCCCAGGCGGCTGCATAGGTGCTGGACCGGCAGTCCACCACCAGGTGCCCCCGGGCGGCGCTGCCCAGGGTTTCGCCAAGCTGCGTCTTCCAGAACGGGGCCAGCCTGCCGACGTCGGGCAGTGCCGTGCCCATGGAGAGCCGGTAGGCGGGGACGCTGTCGCCGAAGCGAAGGGCACCCCACAGGGCCGAGACCACCAGGACGGACGCGTCCGCCTTGCGCCGCTGGGCCGGTGTCAGGCTCCGATAGCCAAGGGCGTCGTACAGGACGCCGGAATAGATGCTGTGTGCGGGCGCTGCCGGCTCGGCGCCCAGGCGCGTATTGCGTTCCACGTCCTCACGCAGTGATGCGCCCACGCCCAGCAGGGCGAGGGCGTCCTGGTGGGCACTGACGGTTCCCAGCGCTTCGAGGACCTTGGCGCGGTAGGGGTTCAATTCCGGAAAGCCGAGCGTGGACCAGTCGACGGCGGGTCCCCGGAGCGCGGGTGTCTTGCCTTCGGAAGGGGGAAGCAGAATCAGCACCGTCCGATCCTACCGGCGCAAAAGCGGGTGGCGGCGCCGGTAGACTGGACGGCGGATGGGACAGCCAGGCGGCCGCGCGTCACGCAAGTGGCTCGAGGAACGTCCGGGCTCCGCAGGGCAGGGTGGTGGGTAACGCCCACTCGGGGTAACCCGCAGGCCAGTGCCACAGAAAACAGACCGCCTGCATTGCCGGCTTTGGCCGGGAAGGGCAGGTAAGGGTGAAACGGTGGTGTAAGAGACCACCAGCTTCCCGGGTGACCGGGAAGGCTAGGTAAACCCCACCCGGAGCAAGGCCAGACAGGACACGTTCGAGGGCTGCCCGCCCGAGTGTCCGGGTAGGCCGCTGGAGGGTGCCGGCAACGGTACTCGTAGATGGATGGCCGTCGCTCCCTTTCCGGTAACGGCAGGGGAGAACAGAACCCGGCGTACCGGCTGTCCCATCCACATTCCGCGTTTGACCTAGGGCGATGCGTTGGGGATGCTGGACCGTGCCCGTTATTCCTGATCCCCGTCCCGCCGCCCGGGCCGGCGTCCCCGGCATCCGTTCCCAGGTCATTGCGCTTGGCGGGTTCCTGGCGCTGTCCGCCGCGGCGTGGGTCATCGCTTCGGTTCCCATCATCCTGAATTCCAACGGGTGGTACGCCGGTTCGGTGAAGGCGCCGTGGATGCCGCCGCCGTGGATGTTCCGGAGCACCTGGATGGCGCTGTACACCGGCGTGGCGGCAGCCGCGTGGCTGGTCTGGCGCAAGGGCGGCCTGACCGGGAGCACCCGTGCAGGCTACATTGTCCAGCTGCTGCTCAACGCGGCGTGGCCGGCGGCCTTTTTCGCCCTGTACCCAATGCTCGGAGCTGCCGCCCTCTGGGCTGCGTTCGGGGTTATCTGCGCACTCGCCGGAACCTTGGTATTCCTGATCCTGCGCTTCGGGCCGGTGGACGCCGCCGCCGGCCTCCTGGTGCTGCCGTACTTTTCCTGGCTTGTCTTTTCCGCCAGCCTGAACCTCTACTCAGCCGTCCACAACTGAGTCCGGCAACACCACGGCTGCGGGGCATCCCGGCCATGTGAGTGATTTCACGCAGCGCAAGCGTGTTCCCGGCGGCGGGCCAAATTAGAATGGATCCCGGACGCAGGAGTTCTACCGCCGAAAGTTGCGTTCGCAACCGGCGGTTTTTCTTTGCACGCGATCCAGGCGCCTGGGGGCCATCCCTGCAGGCGCGGGTGCCCCTGGACATCATCAGGTGGCCTACATCTGTGTACGAGGACGTACACGGCTGAACCGAGGAAGGTATTTCTGTGAGCCAGACGTCTGATTCTTGTCTTGATACGTGGATGGGCCGGGAGGCCCTCGCCGAGGCCATGATCCCGGTGATCGGCAGGCTGTACCGCGAAAACAACGTGGTCACCAGCATCCACGGCCGGAGCCTGATCAACAAGTCCACCATGAACATCCTCAAGGCGCACCGCTTTGCACGCCGGATGAGCAAGGACGAACTGCTCCTCGAGGACACCGCGCCCCTGCTGAACACGCTGGCCGGACTGGAGCTGGGCGCTGCCGCGATCGACATCGCCCGCCTGAACCAGAAGTTCAAGGAAGAAGGCAACGGCGCCACCCTGGAGGAGTTCCTCCGCGCTGAGCTCGCCGAAATCGTTGGCAAGCGGGGCGGCGATGACCGCACCAGCACCGACGTCGTGCTCTACGGCTTTGGCCGCATCGGCCGGCTCCTGGCCCGCCTCCTCATCGAAAAGGCCGGTGGCGGCCACGGACTGCGCCTGCGCGCCATTGTGGTGCGCCGCGGCTCCGACAACGACCTCTCCAAGCGCGCCAGCCTGCTGCGCCGCGACTCCGTCCACGGGTCCTTCGAGGGCACCATCCGGATCGACGAGGACGCCAACACCATCACCGCCAACGGCGTGCAGATCCAGGTCATCTACTCCAACGACCCCGCCACCATCGATTACACCGCCTACGGCATCAAGGATGCCCTGGTGGTGGATAACACCGGCCGCTGGCGCGACGCCGAGGGACTTTCCCAGCACCTGCAGAGCAAGGGCGTGGCGCGGGTCCTCCTGACCGCACCGGGCAAGGGCGAGCTGAAGAACATCGTCCACGGCATCAACCACCGGGACATCACCGACTCGGACCGGATCGTCTCCGCGGCGTCCTGCACCACCAACGCCATCACCCCCGTGCTGAAGGCCATCAACGACAAGTTCGGCGTGGTGCACGGGCACGTGGAAACCGTCCACTCCTTCACCAACGACCAGAACCTGATCGACAACTTCCACAAGGGCGACCGCCGCGGCCGCTCTGCAGCCCTGAACATGGTCATCACCGAAACCGGCGCCGCCAAGGCAGTGGCCAAAGCCCTGCCCGAACTGCTCGGAAAGCTGACCGGCAGCTCCATCCGCGTCCCCACCCCGGACGTATCGCTGGCCATCCTGAACCTCAGCCTGGAAAACGGCACCACCAAGGACGAGGTCAACAACTACCTCCGTGAAATGTCGCTGCACTCGGACCTCCGCAAGCAGATCGACTACATCGACTCACCCGAGGTTGTCTCCACCGACTTTGTCGGCTCCCGTCGCGCCGGCATTGTTGATGGACTCGCTACGGTCTCCACGGACAAGAACCTGGTCCTCTACGTCTGGTACGACAACGAATTTGGCTACAGCTGCCAGGTGGTGCGCGTTATGGAGGAAATGGCCGGCGTGAACCCGCCGTCGTTCCCCGCCAAGGAAAGCGCCGCCGCCCTGGCCGCCATCGCGGTCTGACCCTGTCCGCCACGTCCTGCGAATTCCCGGCTGGTTCTCTGGAATCAGCCGGGAAAGGGGACCACACTGGTGGCATGGACAACGAATCGACTCTTCAGCACGACACCACCCTCGAACACGCCCTGGACGTGGCCAAGGCGAACCACAAGGAAGCAGTACGGCTGCTTGAACGCGCCCGCGCCGCACACGCGGCCGGGGATGTCAGCCAGGACCGCGTGCGCCAGCTCGAGGGACTGCTGGCCATTGCCGAGGAAGACCTTCGAAGGGTCACCAGGGAGCAGTAGCCCAAAGGCGGCCGCGCCGGCCGTGTGAGCCATCACTCGTCCTCAACAGTGTGGATATCACCGGCTTGGGGTGCCCTTTGTCCTAGGCTCTTGGGGTGCCTGACTTTCCCCTTCCGGCGTCGACGCCTTGACCGTCCACTGGGCTGCCTACCGCCGCGCACGCCGCCGTTCCCGGCAGGCCTGGGCGCTGCTGGCAACGGCCGCAGTATGCATCGTCGCTGCCCTGTCGTGGTTCTTCACCGCAGGACAGTTTGCAGCCGCAGGGCCGGCGCCGGAGGGCCCGACCGAGGCGCCGGTCTTCGATGCCCAGTGGATGAAAGCGGTGCAGGAACCAAACCCCGTACCGGCGGGCAGTGCCCTCTCTGCACTCGACGGCCTCGCCGTGAAGGGCCGGGCACCGAAAACCGGCTACAGCCGCGAGGCCTTCGGCCCGGCGTGGCTGGATGTCGACAGGAACGGCTGCGATACCCGCAATGACATCCTGCGACGGGACCTTGCCGGCGTGGTGTTCGCCGAAGGCTCCACCTGCAAGGTAACGGCCGGTCACTTCCGGGAACCCTATACAGGCCAGGACGTGGACTTCCAGCGCGGTTCAGACAGCAGCCGGGCTGTCCAGATCGACCATGTGGTGGCGCTCGGGGATGCCTGGCAGAAGGGGGCCCAGGGCCTGGCGCCCAAGGAACGCCAGAGCCTGGCCAACGACCCCCTGAACCTGATTGCCGCGGACGGCGCTGCCAACCAGCAGAAGAGCGCAGCGGACGCCGCCACGTGGCTGCCGAAGAACACCGCGCTGCGCTGCCATTACGTGGCCCGCCAGATCTCTGTGAAGGCCGCCTACGGCCTGTGGGTGACGGCTGCCGAGAAGGACGCCATGAAGCGTGTCCTCGGCTCCTGCCCCCGGCAGGAAACCATCACTGCCCGCTGACGGGGACCTGCCCGGAAGGGATGAGTGGCCGAACTTGTCAGTGGCCGAACGGATCCGGGTCCACGCCGGGCATCCACGTCAACCCCGGCACGCCCCACCCGTTTTTCTTCGCCTGCTTCCTGGCTTTGCGGGAATAGCGGTCAATCAGCCGGTTGACATACAGCTTTCCGTCCAGGTGGTCGTATTCGTGCTGGATTACCCGGGCGAACCAGCCCGTTGCCTCAAACTTCACCGGGTTTCCAAAGCCGTCGAACCCCTCCACCCGCGCCCATTCGGCCCGCTTGAGCGGATACTGCTCACCGGGGAAGGAAAGGCAGCCCTCCTCCTCCTCGTCGGGGTCGGGCGCCGCGCCGGAGACCTTGGACAGTGTCAGCACGGGATTCACCAGCACACCGCTTGGGGGAGCGCCATCGTCGTTGGCGTACTTGTAAACGAAGATTCTCTTGCCCACGCCGATCTGCGGGGCGGCGAGGCCCACGCCATGCGCGGCTTCGTTGGTTTCGAACATGTCGGCAATGAGGGTGCGCAGTTCGTCGTCGAAAACCTCCACCTCGGCCGCGCGCCGGTGCAGGACAGGCTCGCCCCAGATGGTGATTGGCAGAACGGTCATATCAGTTGTCCCTCGGCTTTCGCGGTGTCCCCGGTTTTCCTGCGCGTACCCCCGGTGGGGCACAACAAAGGAGGCCGCACCGGATATCCGGTGCGGCCTCCCATGTTGACGGCTGCATGTGCCGCCCCGTGAGGGTGAGCGACGGGGGTTGAACCCGCGACCTCCTGGACCACAACCAGGCGCTCTGCCAACTGAGCTACGCCCACCATGTGCTTCAAGTGAAATCCGCCTTAGCGGCTCCCTGGAAACGCAACTCAAATAGCTTACCTGTTCGGAAGGGGTGCTTTGTCCACTTTTAGCGATTTTCGCCAAATTTCACCGAAACGTGGCGCAGATTACTCCCCGGACTGCCCGGCGGACCCGCCGGTGGTGATCCCCTGGGCGATCTTCTGGGCGGTGGCGCTGTCAGGTCCGGGCGCGGGGACGAAGACGGCTTCGCGGTAGTACCGCAGTTCATCGATCGAATCCTTGATGTCCCCGAGTGCGCGGTGTCCACCCTTTTTGGCCGGTGACTGGAAGTAGGCACGCGCGTACCAGCGGCGCGACAACTCCTTGATGGTGCTGACGTCGATGACCCGGTAGTGGAGATGTTCCACCACGGCGGGCATGTCCCGCGACAGGAACACGCGGTCCGTGCCCACCGAGTTGCCGCCCAGCGGCGCCTTGCGTGGATCCGGAACCCAGGCGGAGATGTACTCCATTACCGCGGCCTCGGCTTCTGCCATCGGCTTGCCGTGCGGAAGTTCCGCCAGCAGCCCCGACTTGGTGTGCATGTCCCGGACGAAGTCGGACATCTGTGCAACCGCGGCGTCGTCGGGTTTGATGACCACGTCAACGCCGTCACCCAGGATGTTCAGTTCCGAATCGGTGACCAGGGCTGCCACCTCGATGAGGGCGTCGTTCTTGATGTCCAGACCGGTCATTTCGCAGTCGATCCAGACGATTCGTTCGTTAGATATAGGCACCGGACCAGCCTACCGTTACACTCCCGGACCCCCTGCCGATGCTAGGATTTCGGGTACGCGGCGGGTCGCCCTTCCGCCCTGAACCATGTCCTGGCCGGCCCGTGCGGCGCGCCGGGCAAACCGCGGAAACGCAAGAAGATTGGACAATCCTGAGATGACGGCGCCTGTGCCCGCAACGGGGGAGATGGCGGCGGCCGGCAGTGCTGGAACGGGCAGTGCCGAGGTGGACAATCCGCGCTCGCCACTGCTTGTCGGTTTCCTGGGGTCCGTGTTCATGCTGTTCGGATCCTTCGGCGTGGGCTGGCTGGCCCCGGTATCGGAACTGCGCCGCATGCCCCTGTTTATCTGGATGCGCACTGAAGCCCCCGGCGTGGCCCTGTCCATCGTCCTGGTGGCGGTGGGGGGCATGCTGCTGGTGCGCGCCTGGCTGCGCCTTGGCCAGAAGGTCCGGGTGTGGGGACCTCACGCGCGGCGGGCCACCCTGGCCGCGCTTGCGGCGTGGGGGCTTCCCATGATGTTCAGCGTGCCGCTCTTCAGCCGTGACGTCTATGCCTATATCGGGCAGGGGCGGCTGATGGTGGAGGGCTTCAACCCCTACGAAAACGGCATCTCCGCCCTGTCCAACTACTTCCAGCTCGGCGCGGACAAGATGTGGACCGAAGCCCCGGTTCCCTACGGCCAGCTGTTCCTGTGGATTGAACAATTCGTCGTCTGGGCCACCAACGTCCAGCCGGAGGCCTGCGTCATGCTGTTCCGGCTGGTGGCGGTGGCCGGCGTGGTCCTGTGCGTCATCTACGTGCCCCGGCTCGCGGAACTTCACGGCGTCAACCCGCACCGTGCCCTCTGGCTGACCGTGGCGAACCCGCTTTTCCTGACCAACTTCATCGCCAGCGTGCACAACGACTCCCTGATGATCGGGCTGGCCCTGGCGGGGCTGTACTACTCCGCCACCCGCCGGGAAATCCTCGGCATTGTGATCGTGACCCTGTCCATCGCCGTCAAGCCCATCACCATCGTCTTCCTGCCGTTCATCGGCCTCCTCTGGGCAGGGAAGAATGCTGGCTGGCTGCGGAAGGCTGCCTTCTGGGCGTTGACGGCCGGCATCAGCCTCGCGCTCCTGGCCGCGATGAGCCTGGTCAACGGATTCGGCTTCGGCTGGATCAACGGGCTGTCCGCTCCCGGCAGCATCTCCATCTGGTATGCCCCGGTGGGGCTGATCGGCATGGTGGTGGGATCGCTGGCCAACGCGTTCGGCCTGGACGGGTCGGTGCCGGCGGGCTGGGTGTTCGACGCCGGGAAGCTGCTTGCCGTGGGCATCGTCGCCTGGCAGATCCTCAAGGGGGACTACGACCGGCTGATGCGCCGGCTGGCCCTCGGTTTCGCCGCCGTGGTGCTGCTGGCCCCCATCATCCAGTCCTGGTATGTCGTCTGGCTGATCCCGCTCTTCGCCGTGACCGGGATCCGCAATGACTGGCAGGTCAAGGCCCTGTACTTCGTGGTGTCGTTCTTCATGATCTACGCCATTTCGGACCAGCTGGACGTCTTCCCCTACCTGCAGACCCAGGATCTGGGCTTCGCCCTTGCCCTGGCACGGATCGCCGCGGCGCTGACGGCTCTCCTGTTCGCCCTGTACCTGATCTTCTGGGACCCCGGCACCCGCAGGCTGTTCCGCAAAACGCACGAGCCCGTCGTCGAACGTCCCGTGATCTAGCCGTACGCCCATCTGCCAGGCGCACTACTGCGGCGCCGGTACGGCGGCGATCCCGCGCAGGGCCTCCCTGCGTGACAACGCGCTCATGGCGGGTCCCTGCCGGGCGACGAAGGCTTCCACCCACTCTGGCGCCGTCTTGCCATATTCGCGCAGGGCCCAGCCGATCGCCTTCCGGATGAAGAACTCCCGGTCCGCCAGGTTCGACTCAATGACGGCCGCCAGCAACGCGGTGTCAGTGTCCTTCTTCGCACGCAGTTGCGACGTGATGGAGGCCCTGCGGATCCAACGGTCGGGGTCGTGGCTCCACAGCCTCAGGGTTGCCGACACCGGGGCCCGGTGCGCCTGCAGCAGCCCGCAGATCCGGCCGGACACGCCATCCGCGAAATCCCACCAGGCGCCGGTGCGGATGATCTCCTCGTAGACGGGCAGCATGTCCAGGTCCCGGGCCACCAGCCGGTGCCCGGTCAGGTCTATGGCCGCATACCGTTCCTCCCGGAAGGTGGAGGTGCGCCAGAGCTCCAGTACGGTGGCGCGCAGTTGCCCGGCAGAGGCGGGCGGAAAGTCAGCCGCAGCCCGGGCCGCGATCCGCCGCACGTCCGGAACCCGGACGCCCAGCGAGGGAATCGCTGACCTCATGTAGGCCTGGGCGCCGGTGGCACGCTCCGGGTTGGCGAGTTCCCGGAGCGCGCCTTCGACGGCGGCGATGAGCTCCTGGTCGGCGGCGGTGTCCATGGGGCCAACTTTAGCCACCCGCCAAGGGCCGGGGTGGGGTACGCTGGTGAGCGCTAACACAATCAGAACCTGGGGGAATCCATGCCCGGCACCGAGATCCACCTCGCCCACGGACCCTACTCCGCCGTCGTCACCCGGCGCGGCGGGGCGCTCCGCGAACTGCGCCACGGGAACCGGGACCTGGTGGTGGGCTTCGGGCCCGAAGGCCCCGTGCCTGATTACCGCGGCGTCATCTGCGCGCCCTGGCCCAACCGGCTGGCCGACGGCACCTACACCTATGCCGGGAAACCGTACACGGCCGCCGTCAACGAACCCGAACGCGGCGCCGCGCTGCACGGCCTGGCCATCCATCAGGCGTGGAAGGTGCTGGAGGCGGCCGCGGACCGGGCGGTCCTGGGCTGCCGCATCCCGTCAGGCCCGGAGTACCCGGCCGACCTGGACCTCAGCGTCACCTACTCGCTTTCCGCTGACGGGCTCCACAGCACCGTCCTGGCCGTCAATGCCGGCCCCGTTGCCGCGCCCTACGGGGTGTGCCCGCATCCCTACCTGGTGGCCGGGCCGTCCCCGCTGGATGACTGGTCGCTGGAACTTCCGGCCGCTGCCTACCTGGAGGTCACGCCGGACCGGCTGCTTCCCGTGGGGATGCGGGAGGTGGGCGCAGGTGCCTTTGACTTCCGCTCGCCCCGCCGGCTGGGAGAGGTGAAGATCGACCACGCCTTCACGGACATCTCCCGGGACGCCGCCGGCCTGGCACGCGTCCGGGTGCTGGATCCGTCGGGGACCGGCGTGGAACTGGAATGGGGGGCGGAGTGGCCCTGGGTCCAGGTGCATACGGGGGACAAGCCTGCCGGCCCGGACCGGCTCGGCCTGGCCGTTGAGCCCATGACGTGCCCTCCGGATGCACTGCATTCCGGCATGGACCTGGTGCACCTGCAGCCCGGCGCATCACATTCCGCGGACTGGACCATCCGGGCGCTGCCCTAGCAGGCCGCCCTTCCGGCCACCGGCAGGGCCGGTCTCAGTTTCCTGCTGCCGTGCCGGCCGGGGAGCCGGCCCATCCGGCGCGCTGCAGCCACGCCGCGCACAGGGACGTCCATTGCCCGGGCCCTGGTTCGCCGGCCGCGAGTCCCAGCCCGTGCCGTCCTTCCGGGAAAACATGCAGTTCCGCCGGAACGCCGGCAGCAATCAGTGCCCTGGCATAGTTCAGGCTGTTGCTGACCGGGACGGCCTCGTCGTCGGCGGTGTGCCAAATGAATGCCGGCGGTGTGCGGGGCGTGACGTTCAGCTCCGCCGAGAGTGCCGTGAGGAGGGCCGACGGCGGTGCGTCGCCAAGGAGGTTGGCCACCGAGCCCTGGTGGGCTTCGTGGGTCAGGGACGCCACGGGGTAGCACAGCACCGAAAGATCCGGCACCGCCGCGGGATTGTCGAGGTCCGGCTTCCCCGTGGCAGCCGCCGTGCACAAGGTGGCGGCCAGGTGCCCGCCCGCGGAGAATCCCAGGACGCCGACGCGCTCCGCGTCCACGGGGAGCCCGTGCTCCCCGTTCCGGATGTGGAGCATGGCTTCCTTGGCGTCTTCCAGCGGGGCCGGGTGCCGCTCCGGGGCCACCCGGTAGCGGAGGACGAAGGCGTGGATCCCCAGTGCGGCAAGCCATTCTGCCACCGGCTCGGCTTCGTGGTCTGCCTGGCGGGCATAGCCCCCGCCCGGCAGGACCAGGATGGCAGGACGCGGGCCCGCGGCGCCGGAACGGGCGGCCACCGCGGTAAGTCCCCGCGGTGCCATCAGGCTGCCGCTTCCGTGCTGCGCCGCAGGGTTACCTCTCCGGTGATGCCGCCGGGAGCGGCGGCCTCCACCTCGCCGCCGTCGCCGTCGGCCGGATTCCGGCCAGTGGCCCTGGTGGCAAGGCGCCCGATGTCTTCCAGGGGCAGCCGGACAGTGGACAGGGCGGGGCGGAAGTCGCGGAGGGTTTCAATGTCGTCAAAGCCGGCGATGGCTGCGTCGCGGGGGATCCGCAGCCCCTCGGACCGCAGGGCTGCTGCGGCGCCGATGGCCATGACGTCATTGACCGCAAAAATACACAGCCTGGGTGCGGCCCCGTCCCCGGACTGGGCTGCTTTGATCCTGGCGGCCAGTTGAAGTCCTGCCTCATATCCACCGGACCGGTTGAAGGCCGTGCGGAGCACCTCTGCCGGCCGCCGCCCGGCGCGCTCCAACCCTTCCTGGAAGCCGCGGACACGGTCATCGGACGTCAGGAGGCCCTCAGGGCCGCCGATGATCACGAAGTCGCCGTCCCAGCCTTCCGCAAGCCCGGCGGCGAGCTGCCCGGCCAGCTCCTGGTTGGGGACTTTCACCACGTGGTACCCCTCCGGAGCGGTTGCACCCACGACGGGATGTCCCACCACGGCAACCCGGCCGCCGTTGCGGCAGTAGCGGTCAAGTTCGGCAGCCAGTTCGGCGTTGCCCTCCCGGTCCTCTTCCCGGCAGGAACGGGAACCGGCGATCACAATGGAGTCCGCGCGCCGCGCCGCGAAGGCGGCCACTGCTTCCTTCTCTTCGGCCGGGCCGCCTCCGGTGGTGGCGAGCAGCACCATTTTGCGTTGTTCCCGGGCGGCTTCCTGCACGCCCCTGGCGATGGCCGCGAAATAGGGGTCGGCAATGTCATGCACAATCAGGCCGATCAGGCCGGAGCTGGATTTCGCCAGGCCCTGCGCCTGGGCGTTGGGGATATAGCCCAGCGATTCAGCTGCCTGCCGGACGCGGTCGGCAATGTCCTTGCCCGGTTTACGGGCCGAGCCATTCAGCACGCGGGAAGCGGTGGCGGGCGAGACGCCGGCCAGGCGGGCCACCTCGGTAAGGGTACTTGCAGCCACTGCATCTCCTGGTGGTCGGTACGGGCTCAAAGGCTAAGCACATTATGACAGTTCAAACTACTTCCGGAAAGCGCTTGCCAACGGAAAGCGCGCCGTGCATTATTGAAGCAGCGGGAACGCGCTTTCCCAGACACCTTCAGTACATTGCTCACTCACCGTGGAGGACACATGGGCTACGAAACCAAAACGATCCGCATCGCCATGAACGGCATTACCGGCCGGATGGGCTACCGCCAGCACCTGCTGCGCTCCATCCTGCCCATCCGCGATGCCGGCGGCTTCACCCTCGAGGACGGAACCAGGGTCCAGGTTGAACCCATCCTGGTGGGCCGCAACGAGGCCAAGATCCGCGAGCTGGCGGAAAAGCACAAGGTCTCCGAATGGTCCACCGACCTGGACGCCGTGATCAGCGACCCCACTGTCGACGTCGTGTTCGACGCCTCGATGACCAGCCTCCGCGCCGCCACCCTGAAGAAGGCCATGCTGGCCGGCAAGCACATCTTCACGGAGAAGCCCACGGCGGAAACGCTGGAGGAGGCCATTGAACTGGCGCGCGTCGGCAAGGAAGCCGGCGTCACTGCCGGTGTTGTCCACGACAAGCTGTACCTGCCCGGCCTGGTCAAGCTCCGCCGCCTGGTGGATGAAGGCTTCTTCGGCCGCATCCTTTCCATCCGCGGCGAATTCGGTTACTGGGTCTTCGAAGGCGACATCCAGTCAGCCCAGCGTCCGTCCTGGAACTACCGCAAGGAGGACGGCGGTGGCATGACCACGGACATGTTCTGCCACTGGAACTACGTCCTCGAGGGCATCATCGGCAAGGTCAAGAGCGTCAACGCCAAGACGGCCACCCACATCCCCACCCGCTGGGACGAGGCCGGCAAGGAATACAAGGCCACCGCCGACGACGCCTCCTACGGCATCTTCGAACTCGAGACTCCGGCCGGAGACGAAGTCATCGGCCAGATCAACTCCTCCTGGGCAGTGCGCGTGTACCGCGACGAACTGGTGGAATTCCAGGTGGACGGCACGCACGGTTCCGCCGTCGCCGGCCTGAATAAGTGTGTCGCCCAGCAGCGCGCACACACCCCCAAGCCCGTATGGAACCCGGACCTGCCCGTCACCGAATCCTTCCGGGACCAGTGGCAGGAAGTTCCCGCCAACGCCGACCTGGACAACGGCTTCAAACTGCAGTGGGAAGAGTTCCTCCGCGACGTCGTGGCCGGCCGCGAGCACCGCTTCGGCCTGCTGTCCGCCGCCCGCGGCGTCCAGCTCGCCGAACTTGGCCTGCAGTCCAGCGGCGAACGCCGCACCATCGATATCCCGGAGATCACCCTCTAATGACGTCCCTCATCCTTCCCTCCGAAGACGGCGGAACCAGGGAGTACCGCCTTCAGGGCGGCACCGCCTGGGCCCGGCCCACTGCGCCCCTGACTGCACGGCGCGTCTATGCGGCCGCCCATGTCATCCCCGAGGTGCTGGCGGACAATACGCCCGGTGCCCCGGCCCGCCTGGACTGGGACGCCACCATGGCGTACCGCCACGAACTGTGGTCCTACGGGCTGGGCGTCGCCGATGCCATGGACACAGCCCAGCGCGGCATGGGCCTGGACTGGGCAGCGACGCAGCAGCTCATCAAGCGCACGGGAGTGGAAGCCGCATCCGTGGTTTCCGCCAACAACCCGGCCACCGCCGGCAAGTCCGTCCGTGACCTCGTCTCCTGCGGCGCCGGAACCGACCAGCTGGACACCGCTGCACTGCCCACCGGCGAAGCAGGCATCCAGGCGGTGCTCGAGGCCTACCGCGAGCAGATTGCCATGGTTGCCGAGGCCGGACCCAAGGTCATCCTGATGGCCTCCCGGGCCCTGGCCAGGGTCGCCGGCGGCCCGGAGGACTACCTGCGGGTGTACTCCACCCTGCTGCAGGAAGTGGACCAGCCGGTCATCCTGCACTGGCTGGGCACCATGTTCGATCCCGCGCTCGCCGGCTACTGGGGCTCGGACGACGTCGCAACCGCCACCGAAACCTTCCTGGGCCTCATCAGGGACCACGCGGACAAGGTGGACGGCGTCAAGGTCTCGCTGCTGGATGCCGGCCACGAAGTTGCCCTGCGGGCGGCACTGCCCGAGGGCGTCCGCCTCTACACCGGGGACGACTTCAACTACCCCGAACTGATCGACGGCGACGGCAGCCACCACTCGGACGCCCTGCTGGGCATCTTCGCGGCGATCTATCCCGCCGCCTCGGTGGCCCTGCAGAACTATGACGCCGGCAACCCGGCGAAGGCGCGGGAGATCCTGGACTCCACCCGCGAACTGGGCAAGCACATCTTCAGCGCCCCCACGTTCTACTACAAGACCGGCATCGCGTTCATGTCCTGGCTCAACGGCAAGCAGCCCGGCTTCCAGATGGTGGGCGGCCTGCACTCCGGCCGCTCGGTATGCCACCTGGCCAGGACCTTCGAACTCGCCGACCAGGCCGGCCTGCTCAGGGACCCGGCGCTGGCAGCCTTCCGGATGTCGGACTACCTCCGGATCAACGGGGTGGGAGTATGAGCGACCTCTCCCGCCTCTCCATCAACAGTGCCACCACCAAGAAGTGGACGCTCGCCCAGGTCGTCGAGGGCTGCGTCAACGCCGGGATCCCCGCCATCGGACCGTGGCGGGACCGGGTGGAGGAGGCCGGCCTGGACAAGGCCGCCCGACTGATCAAGGACGCCGGGCTGCGTGTCTCCTCGCTGTGCCGCGGCGGATTCCTCACCGCCCCCGATCCAGAGGGCCAGGCGGCCGCGCTCGCGGACAACAAGGCAGCCATCCTGGAAGCCGTGGCACTGGACACCAGGGAGCTCTTCCTGGTGGTCGGCGGCCTGGCCCCGGGGGAGAAGGACGTGGTGGCAGCCCGCCAGCGCGTCGCCGACCGGCTCGCCGACCTGGTTCCGTTTGCGCAGGAAAACGGCGTACGCCTGGTCCTGGAACCGCTGCACCCGATGTATGCGGCTGACCGCGCGCTCATCTCCACCCTGGGCCAGGCGCTGGACCTCGCAGCGCCCTTCGACGCCTCAACGGTGGGGGTCGCCGTCGATACCTTCCACGTCTGGTGGGACCCGGAACTGAAGGCGCAGATCGAGCGGGCCGGCCGGGAGGGCCGCATCGCCTCCTACCAGGTGTGCGACTTCAACATGCCCATCGCGGCCGATCCGCTGCTGTCCCGAGGCTACATGGGCGACGGCGTGGTGGACTTTGCCACCATCGGCACCTGGGTGCGGGATGCCGGGTACACCGGCGACATCGAAGTGGAAATCTTCAATCAGGAGATCTGGGACACGGACGGCAATACCGTCCTGGCCACGGTAAAGGAGCGCTACGCGGAGCTCGTCCTCCCGTACGCCTGACCTGACCCAAGACCGCGGGCTCCTGCCACGTTCCCAACATGACTGGCAGGAGCCTGCGCCCCACATGGAAAGGACCCGGACCGGCGGTGGATGCCCACCGCGGGTCCGGGTCCCTTTGTTTCTTTGTTACCTGTTGCTGCCCTGGGTATACAGCGAGGCGAACCGCCGGTACCGGGCCAGCACGCCGCCGTCGTCCTTCCCCAGTGGAAGGTTGACGGCGACAGCAGCCCATGCAGGGAAACGTCCGGTGAGGGCCGCCGCTGCCTGGCGTGCCGCGCCGTCGGCAACATACTCACCCGGCTCCGGCACTGTGACGGGTGTTCCCAGCAGGGCCGCTGCGACTTCCTGCACGGCGGTGGATTGGGCGCCCCCGCCCACCAGGAGGATCCGGCGGGCAGACACGCCCTGGGCGTGCAGCGCCGCCAGGCCGTCGGCCAGGGAGCAGACCACGCCTTCGACGGCGGCGCGCGCCAGGTTGGCCGGGGTGTAGTTGGCACGGGTGATGCCGTGCAGGGTACCCGTGGCGTCCGGCAGGTTGGGTGTCCGTTCCCCGTCAAGGTAGGGCACCAGGGTGAGCCCTCCGGCGCCGGAACCGGCAGACAGGGCCAGCCGGTTGAACTCCGGCAGGTCCACGCCCAGCAGCGCCGCCGTGGCATCAAAGACCCGGGTGGCGTTCAAGGTGCAGACCAGCGGCAGGTAGTGCCCGGCAGCGTCGGCAAACCCCGCCACCAGTCCGGACGGATCTGCCGCCGGTGTTTCCGAGACGGCGAAAACGGTGCCGGATGTGCCCAGGGACATCACGACGTCGCCCAACCCCGCCCCTGCGCCAAGCGCGGCGGCCGCGTTGTCCCCGGCACCCGCTGCCAGGACGCTTCCTGCGGGAGTCCGCCCGGCCGCCTCCAACGGGCCAAGAACCCTGGGGACGGCAGGAACGTGGCCGAGCGCCGCGGACAGGACGTCCGGAAGGTAGTTGTCCTCCGCCGTCGAGTAGTACCCCGTGCCTGATGCGTCGGAGCGGTCTGTGGCCAAGGCGGCAAGCCCTTCGGCGCCGCTGCCCGGGCCGAAGCCGGCGAGCCGCCACGTCAGCCAGTCGTGCGGAAGGCAGACAGCGGCCACCTTTGCCGCATTCTCCGGTTCGTTTTCCGCCAGCCAGTGCAGCTTGGTCACCGTGAGGGAAGCAACGGGGACAGTTCCGGTGGTGCGGGCCCAATACTCGGCGCCGGCGGCGGGATCGCCGCCGCCGGCATCCTTGATGAGCTCCACGGCCGCGCCGGCGCTGCGGGTGTCGTTCCACAGCAGCGCCGGGCGGATGACGGCACCGTCGCTGTCCAGGCAGACCATGCCGTGCTGCTGCCCGCCCACCGAGACGGCGCTGACGTCATCCAGCCCGCCGGCGTCGGCCGCCGCCTTTTGAAGGGCAGTCCACCAATGGTCCGGATGAACCTCGCTGCCGGCAGGGTGCGTGGCCCGGCCCTGGCGGACGAGTGCTCCGGAATCCGCGTCGCGGATCACCACCTTGCAGGACTGGGTGGAGCTGTCGATGCCTGCGACGAGCACCATGGCCTAGTGGGCGCCGAGGAGGTGTTCGATGGCGAGCTGGTTGAGGCGGACGAAGGCAAAGGAGCGTTCGGCTGCCTTGTCGGCGTCGAAGTCCTGGAATGCTGCGGCGTCGGCCAGCAGGTCGGCGGTGGTTTCGCCGGCGTTGAGGGTGGGTTCGCCGAGTTCGAAGACGCCGGAGGTCTTGAGGGCTTCCTGTACCTGCGGGTCGGCGCGGAAGGCCAGGGCGCGTTCCTTCAGCAGCAGGTACATGGACATGTTGGCCTTGGCCGACTCCCACACGCCGTCGTAGCCATCGGTGCGGGAGGGCTTGTAGTCGAAGTGCCGGGGGCCGTCATAGGTAGGGCCGCCGCCGGGGAAGCCGTTCTCGAGCAGGTCCACGGTGAAGAAGGCGCTGGTCAGGTCCCCGTGTCCGAAGACGAGGTCCTGGTCGTACTTGATGCCGCGCTGGCCGTTGAGGTCGATGTGGAAGAGCTTGCCGGCCCACAGGGCCTGGGCGATGCCGTGGGTGAAGTTCAGCCCGGCCATTTGCTCGTGGCCGGTTTCGGGGTTCAAGCCCACGATGTCGCCGTGCTCGAGCTGGGCGATGAAGGCCAGGCCGTGGCCCACGGTGGGCAAGAAGATGTCGCCGCGGGGTTCGTTGGGCTTGGGCTCAAGCGCGATCCGCAGGTTGTAGCCCTTGTCCTTGATGTAGCCGGCGGCGGTGTCCACGCCTTCCTTCATCCGGTCCAGGGCGGCGGCCAGGTCCTTGGAGCCGTCGTATTCGCTGCCTTCCCGGCCGCCCCACATGACAAAGGTTTCGGCGCCGAGTTCGGCGGCGAGGTCGATGTTGCGCAGGACCTTGGAGAGGGCGAAGCGGCGGATCGAGCGGTCATTGGAGGTGAAGCCGCCGTCCTTGAAGACCGGGTGGCTGAACAGGTTGGTGGTCACCATGGGAACTTTCAGCCCGGTCTCGGACAGGGCCGCGCGGAAGTTCTTCAGGATCAGGTCCCGCTCCGAGGCGGAGGCATCAAACGGGACAAGGTCGTTGTCGTGGAACGTGATGCCGTACGCGCCCAGTTCTGCCAGGCGGTGCACGGCCTCCACCGGGTCCAGCGCGGCACGGGTGGCGACGCCGAACGGATCGGCGCCGGTCCAGCCGACGGTCCAGAGACCAAAAGTGAATTTGTCGGCGGGGGTGGGCGTAAGAGTCATGATGCGTCCTTGCGATCGGGCTCCGCGGAGGTGCGAAGCTTTAGTTTATTGCCTGAACTATATGAGCCGTCGTAGGGTTGGGTCAAGAGTCCCGGCTGGAAAACAGCCGGAAAATCTGTCGGAACTTGAACGGGGAGGTTTGTGATGGTGATGCCGGCGCCTGCAGTGGCGGGACCCGGAGGCGCAGCCCCCGGAAGCGTGGCGGATGTCCGGCGCAGCAACCTGGCACTGGTCCTTGGCGCAATCGCCGAGTTTCCGCCAGGCGTCCATCCCAGCCGCGCCCAGCTGGCCGGAGCCACCGGACTGACCAAGGCATCAGTGTCCAGCCTGGTGCTGGACCTCCTTGACGCAGGGATCGTCCGCGAAATCGGCCTCAACCCGCAGGAGCGGGGCCGTCCCGGCGTGGGTCTGGAACTCAGCCCCAGCCGGGCGGTCATGGGGATGGAAATCAACGTCGACTACATCTCCGCGGCAGTGGTGGACCTCGCCGGAACCGTCCTCGTCCGGGAGGAAGAGGAACGCGACAACCGCAACAGCCCGGACGGGCCGGTGCTGTCCGCGCTCGCAGCCCTGGCCGCCCGGGTCAGGAGCACGGCGGGGGAGCACGGCGTCGAGGTCCTGGGTGGCGGACTTGCCGTGCCCGGGCTCGTTGACCCGGCCCTGGCGCGGGTGCTCACCGCTCCGAACCTGGGCTGGGTCAATGCGGACCTGGACCTGGAGGCGCTGCTGCCCGAAGCTCCCCTTGGAGTGGCGCTGTTCAATGAAGCCAACGCCGCAGCCCTCGCCGAACTGCGGCACCGGCCGGACGGGGCGTCGGACTTCCTCTTCGTCTCCGGCGAGGTGGGCGTCGGTGGCGGGATAGTCATCGGATCAGAGCTATTCACCGGTCCGCACGGCCACGCGGGCGAGGTGGGGCACATTGTGGTTGACCCCGACGGCGGGCACTGTTCATGCGGCGGGACAGGCTGCCTGGAGACCGTTGCCGGCCAGGACGCCATTTTCGCCGCGGCCGGCCTGGCCCTGGACCGGGGTTCCCGCTCCGCGGACATGTCCGCCCTGCTGCAGGCGCTGCGGGCCGGGGAGCCCCGGGCTGTTTCCGCCGTCGAACGTGCGGCACGCTGCCTGGGGATAGCACTCGCCTCGACGGCACGGGTGGTCAACATCGAATCCGTGGTCCTTGGGGGCCACTTCGCGGTCCTCGAACCATGGCTGCGTGCCCCGTTGCTGGCGAGCCTGGACAAATATGCGCCAGGGAAATATGCATCCAGCCAGGTGACGATGTCCGCCGTTGGCGAGTCGGGCGCCCTTTTGGGGGCAGCCGGAAGCGTGATCCGCTCCCTGATGGAAGCGCCGCACCGGCTGCACGCGTAGCGCCACGCACAACGCCCCGGTCCGAAGACCGGGGCGCCATCCACTGCGGTGCCCCAGGAGGGAATCGAACCCCCGACCGGCGGATTAGAAGGCCGCTGCTCTATCCCCTGAGCTACTGAGGCGTTGGCTTCCGGCCTGCAGGCCGGCGCCTCAAAAAGTTTACATTGCCCGGCTGCCGGCGGTGTCATCCAGCCGCCACTCATCCTCCACACCGGCCTTTCCCCCGGACGTTGTCCACATAGGCAAACCCGTCCCTCCTGCCCGACGTGGTCCGGCGCGATGCTGGTCATGCCTGCTAAAGGCGCCACCATCCAGACAGGACGTAGACATGAGCGAAACCATCACCATCCGGGGCTTCGTGGCCACCGAGATAACCAGTTCCACCACGCCAGGGGGAGTGGCAACAGCTTCCTTCCGCATCGGTTCCACCACCCGCCGCTTCGACCGCGAATCCAGGACCTGGGGCGACGGGCACACCAACTGGTTCACCGTGCAGGGCTACCGCCAGCTGGCGGGAACCCTGGGGTGCAGCATCAGGAAGGGCCAGCCGGTCATCGTGGTGGGCAAACTGAAGATCCGCACGTGGGAAAAGGACGGGCGGGTGTACCACTCCGCCATCATTGACGCCGATGCCGTGGGGCACGACCTCTCCTTTGGGTCGGCAAACTTTATCCGCACCGCTTCCAGGCCGGCGCTCTCCCTCGTGGAGCAGCCGCCGGCCCCCGATGACGTCCCCGGGCTGGACCAGGACCCGGACGAGCCGGAGGACCGCGAAGATGAACACCCCGGGGATCCCGGCCACCCCGCCGTCGTCATTGAGGACAGCGACGGCGGTCTCGCCTCCCTTGACCTGGAAACGGGGGAACTCGCCGAAGTCTAGGAACCACGTATCAGGTATCAGCGTTGCCCATCCAGTCCCGGGCGGACGGAATGGCGGCACCCCCGGCCGCCCTCCGTCCGCCCGCCAACACCCGTCCGCCCGCCAACATCCCACATCCGCAGGCCCTTGACGGACACTGCGTCCCAGGCGCGCTCTGGTGCACTGCCCGTTTTCCGGGCCGGGCCGTCCCGTCGCCCATGGCAGAATGACACCATGCGTCCCACCCCCCGTAAACGGCAGAACAACCGCGCCGGCGCAGCCCTGGCATGTGCAGTGCTGGCCTGCCTCCTGTCCGGGTGCACCGTTGCTCCGTCCGGAACCGGATCCGCAGCCGGGGGCAGCGGCAACCAGCCCTCACCGGCGGCCCCGGCTGCCGGTCCCGGTGCGGACGGACAACCGGTCCAGGCCACGGACTCCGCGACGCCGGGCAGTAATGCCGGCGGGGAACCGCTGGCCAACACGTCCGGCGGTGCGGTTTCGGCCGCAGCCGCCGCCGCCACCGAAACGGTGAAACGGACGGTTACGGATACCCTGACCAAACTGGCCACGGGAACGCCGAAACCTGCCACTGCCCAGGTCAGCGACGCCCTGACCGGGGCCGGCATCGCGCCGGCCGCGCTTCAGGTCTCGCAAAGCCGCACACCCACCGGGCTGGAGGCGGACGCCATCGAAGCCGCCGTGCTGCAGGGCAAGGACTGCGTCATCGGGCAGGTTCGCGAAGGTGCGGTGACCGTCACAGTCCTTCCGGTACTTGCCAGCGGCAAATGCTTCGTGGGCTCCTGATCCGGCTGAGCTGTCCGCCGCAAATGTGAGATCTGCCCGCCAACCCACTAGATTTGAGACCATGGCGGAATTTATCTACACAATGACCAAGGCCCGCAAGGCCGTTGGCGAAAAACTCATTCTTGATGACGTAAGCATGTCCTTCTTCCCGGGCGCCAAGATTGGTGTTGTGGGCCCAAACGGTGCCGGTAAGTCCACCATCCTCAAAATCATGGCCGGGCTGGACACGCCCTCCAACGGCGAGGCCAGGCTCAGCCCCGGCTACAGCGTGGGCATCCTGCTCCAGGAACCGCCGCTTAACGAAGAAAAGACTGTCCTGGGCAACGTCCAGGAAGGCGTTGGCGAGATCTACGGCAAGATCCAGCGCTTCAACGAAATCTCCGAGGAAATGGCCAGCCCCGATGCTGACTATGACACCCTCCTCGAAGAGATGGGCAAGCTGCAGGAGGCCATCGACGCCGCCGACGCCTGGGACCTCGATTCCCAGCTGGAACAGGCCATGGACGCCCTCCGGTGCCCGCCGGCCGATGCCGATGTCACCAACCTTTCCGGCGGTGAGCGGCGCCGCGTGGCACTCTGCAAGCTCCTCCTGCAGAAGCCCGACCTGCTGCTCCTCGACGAACCCACCAACCACCTGGACGCCGAAAGCGTGCTTTGGCTCGAGCAGCACCTCTCCAGCTACCCCGGCGCCGTCCTCGCCGTCACCCACGACCGGTACTTCCTGGACCACGTGGCGGAATGGATCGCGGAAGTGGACCGCGGCCACCTCTACCCGTACGAAGGCAACTACTCCACCTACCTGGAGAAGAAGCGCGCCCGCCTCGAGATCCAGGGCAAGAAGGACGCCAAGCAGGCCAAGCGCCTCTCCGAGGAACTCGAGTGGGTCCGGTCCAACGCCAAGGGCCGCCAGACCAAGTCCAAAGCCCGCCTGGCCCGTTACGAGGAAATGGCCGCCGAGGCCGACCGCACCCGCAAGCTTGACTTCGAGGAAATCCAGATCCCGCCGGGACCCCGCCTGGGTGGCCTGGTCCTGGAGGCCAGGAACCTCCAGAAGGGCTTCGATGAGCGTGTCCTGATCGATGGGCTGTCCTTCACCCTGCCCCGCAACGGCATCGTGGGGGTCATCGGCCCCAACGGTGTGGGCAAGTCCACCCTCTTCAAGACCATCGTCGGCCTGGAACCGCTGGACGGCGGCGAGCTCAAGATCGGTGACTCGGTCAAGATTTCCTACGCTGACCAGAGCCGCGGCGGCATCGACCCCAACAAGACCCTGTGGGAGGTTGTCTCCGACGGACTCGACTTCATCCAGGTGGGCAATGTTGAGATGCCGTCCCGTGCCTATGTGGCCGCTTTCGGTTTCAAGGGCCCGGACCAGCAGAAGAAGGCAGGTGTCCTGTCAGGTGGTGAGCGGAACCGCCTGAACCTGGCACTGACCCTGAAGCAGGGTGGAAACCTGCTGCTCCTCGACGAGCCCACCAACGACCTCGATGTCGAAACCCTCAGCAGCCTGGAAAACGCGCTGCTCGAGTTCCCCGGCTGCGCCGTGGTGGTCTCGCACGACCGCTGGTTCCTGGACCGCGTGGCCACGCACATCCTTGCCTACGAAGGTGACGACGAGAACCCCTCCAAGTGGTACTGGTTCGAGGGCAACTTCGAATCCTACGAGGAGAACAAGGTCCAGCGGCTGGGCCCCGACGCGGCCAAGCCGCACCGCGTCACCCACCGGCGCCTGACCCGCGACTGACCTGCCGGGCCCAAGGGCTCGTCAACAGGACGCCTGCGGGCCCGTTTGCAGGAAAACGGAAGGCCGGCACCCGGGCTGAATTGCTCCCCGGATGCCGGCCTTTCCCATGCCCGGCGCACCAGCGCCGGATCGCAGACGTGTGCGGATCCTACGTGTGCGACGCCTCGGCGGGAACGCGCACCATGCCCTCCTGCGCCACGGAAGCCACGTGCTGGCCGTCCCGGTTGAAGATTTTGCCGGTGGCCAGGCCGCGTGCGCCCTGCGCGCTGGGGGACTCCTGGACGTAGAGCAGCCATTCATCCACGCGCGCCGGGCGGTGCCACCACATCGCGTGGTCAAGGCTGGCAACATTCATGCCCGGGGTGATCCAGCTGAGGCCGTGCCGCCGAAGGATGGATTCGAGCAGGGTGTAGTCGCTGGCGTAGGCCAGGGCGGCGCGGTGCAGGTTGGAGTTGTCGGGCATCGGCCCGAACGTCTTCATCCAGACCGCGTTGCGGGCCTCCCGCGGGCCGGTCGCGGTAACGTACAGCGGCGGATCGACGTGCCGGATGTCGAAAGGCCGCTCATACGCCCAGTGCCGGGCCACAGGATGGTCGAACTTGCCCAGCAGGTCCGCCGTGCTGGGCAGCGATTCGGGGTCCGGGATGCCCGCCGGCATCGCCGACGCGTGCTCGATCCCTTCGTCCTCACCCTGGAAAGAGGCAATCATGGACAGGATGGGAACACCGTCCTGGTAGGCGTGGACGCGCCGGGCGGAAAACGACCGGCCGTCACGCAGCCGCTGCACACCAAAGGTAATGGGCTTGTTGGCGTCACCGGGCCGCAGGAAGTAGCCGTGCATGGAATGCACAAACCGTTCAGGATCCACCGTTCGAATGGACGCCACGAGTGACTGCGCCAGCACCTGTCCGCCGAACACCCTGTGGTGTGGCTGCCGCTGTGAGGGCCCCAGGAAGATGTCCTCGTCCGTCCGGGCGCCCTCAAGTTCACCGAGGTCCAGCAGTTCGATCAGTGATGAGGTGGGGTCTCCGCTTGGCGGGGCCAGGAGTCCGGCTTCGGCTTCAGTCATGGTCCGACTCTAGACGGCGCCCGGGGAGCCACTCAACCGGAGCGCAGCCGGTAGTGTTTAGGTGTGTCTGAACTTCTCACCTCGTCCTTCCGTTTCGCCGATCCCCGGGATCTCGCCGACCTGAAGACGTTTGCCACCAGGGCCAAAGCCATCGATGACGGCGCCATCCGGCTGCAGGCAGCCGGTTCCGTCCTGGCCGCGTACGTGTGCGTCCTGCGGCCCAGGCTCCTGGGCGAAGCCACCCCCACCATCCTGGGCCTGCGGACCATGGCGCTCGCCGAACCGTCCGGAACAGATGTCACTGTTGCCCTGTCCGCCGTCCTGGACCGGCTGGCACGCGCAGGGGAGGACGACGTCGAATTGCCGGTTCCGCCCAGCACCGTCACCGAATCCTGGACAGGAGTGGGCGCCCCAAGGGGCGGATGGGAGCTGCTGGGCGCTGTCAGCGACGCCGGCCTGAAGGCGGCGGCCGAAGCAGGCATGGCGGAGGTGGCGGGCATCGTGCCGGACAAACCGGGTGCCCTGATTGTCAACAACGCCCGGGCGGCTGTCTGGGGACGGGAACTGGACGCGTCAGGCCTGCCCGCCGGAGCGGCCTTCGCAGCGTTCGCCCTGGGCTTCCTCGCCGACGGCGACCAGAAGCTCTACCGCGCCGGCCGCTGGTTCCGGCTGACCGGTCCGCGCGGCCATGTGCTGGCGCGGACCGGCAGCGGCCTGCTGTAGCTGAAGGCGGCCCGGGCCCCTTCCAGGTTCCGGTCGGCAGGCGTCAGGCCTCGGAAGCGCTGTTCACCATGGACAGCGCCGCCCGCTCCATGTACTCCCACAGCGTGCCTTCGTAGAGCGGCGGCAGTTCCAGGGCGTCTACGGCGGTGCGCATGTGGAACAACCACCGGTCCTTCGCCTCGTGGGTCACCTTGAACGGCATGTGCCGCATGCGCAGGCGCGGGTGGCCGCGCTCCTCGCCATACGTTGTGGGCCCGCCCCAGTACTGCTCAAGGAACATCAGGAACCGGCGTTTTGCCGGGGCAAGGTCCTCCTCGGGGTACATGGGCCGCAGCAGCGGATCGGTGGCAACGCCGTCGTAAAAGACATCGATGAGCTTAACGAAGGTCTCGTGGCCGCCCACCGCATCGTAAAAGCTGTCTGTGTAGGCCGGCTTGCTGAAGGGATCGTTCTGCATCAACTGGGGCCGCTGCTGCCGGTCGGGTCCTGCTTTGGCAGGTTGGGGCTCAACAGGGCGCGGTTCAATCGGAAGCGACATGCTATTCCCCGGCTTTCTGGTCAGTCTTCTTCGTCTCAACATGGGCCGACCCCTGGTCGGTGGTCCCGTCGTCGGACTCGTGCAGCGGAACGTACCGTCCCTGCGAGCGGTTGCCCACGCGGAGGATCTCACCGTTGCGCAGGTACCAAATGGCGCCGTCGTCGGAGCGGACGCGGGTGATCCGCAGACCCATGGACTCCACTACGCCCACCACTTCGCTGGTTTCGATGACGTCACCGATTCCGTACTGGTCTTCAATGGTAATGAAAATCCCGGCCAGGAAGTCGCGGATCAGCTGCTGGGCGCCGAAGCCGATGGCCACACCCAGGATACCCACGCTGGTGAGCAGCGGGGCGATGTTGATGTCCAGGTTCTGCAGGACGTACATGCCGGTGATGACCACCACCAGCACGCCCACAATGCTGTTCAGCAGCGAGCCGATGGTTTCCGCGCGCTGCACGCGCCGTTCGTGGTCCAGGGCCCGGAAGGCCGGGGCCGCCCACCTAAACGTGGGCTTCTTGAAAAAGTTGCTTCCCGCCGCCACCCGTTTGGTGATGCGCGAAATGACGAACGTGGCCACGAGCCAGACGGCGACGCCGATGCCCAGGCTGATGACGATGCCCGGGACGCTCACGCCATCGGGCTGTGTTGTGGCGTTGGGAAGGATGGACAACATGCTGACCATGGGTGGAAGTAGCTCCTTGGGATATTGCTTGGTTCTCTTTCAACACTAGCCCCCGTAGCGTGGGGCCATGCGCATTCTCATCCTCGGCGGAACCGCCTTCCTCTCCAGGGAAATCGCCGGGCAGGCGGTTGCCGCGGGGCATGACGTGACGTGCCTGGCGCGGGGAATATCGGGTGAGCCGCCGCCGGGCGCCCACTGGGTCAGGGCGGACCGCGCGACGGGACCGGCTGCATATTCGGGCCTGGTGGGCGACTGGGATGCCGTGATCGAGGTGGCCCGGGACCCCGGGCCCGCCCGGCAGGCTCTCGCCGGCCTTGCCGGCAGGGCCGGGCACTGGACCTTTGTTTCCAGCTGCTCGGCCTACGCCGGCCATTCCGTCCCGGGAGCGGCGGAAGACGCGGCGCTGCTGCCGGCGCTGCCGCCGGGGGTGCAGTCCACGCCGGAAACCTACGGCGAGTCAAAGGTGGCCATCGAAGAAGCGACCCTGGAGGCCGCTGCCGGCAAGGCCCACCTGTGCCGGGCAGGCCTGCTCAGCGGCCCCGGCGACCCCACCGACCGCTACGGCTATTGGCCCGCCCGCATTGCCAGGAACTCCGGACCTGTGCTGGTTCCGGACATCGGGGAGAACCCCACGCAGGTCATGGATGTCCGGGACCTTGCGGCCTGGATCCTGCTCGCCGCGGGGAAGGGGATCAGCGGAACCTTGAACGCCCTTGGTGACCAGGTGCCGTTTGCGGAACTCATCAGCGCCTGCCACGAAGCGTCCGCCTCCAGCAGCACCACGATTACCGCCGGCGGGGAGTGGCTGGTGGACCAGGGCGTGAACTACTGGTCCGGGCCGGACTCCCTTCCGCTCTGGCTTCCGCCCGGCCACGACGGCTTCATGGCCCGCAGCAACCAGGCTGCCAGGGCCGCGGGAATGGTCCTGCGGCCCTGGCAGGAAACGCTGGCCGCCACGTTGGCAGATGAACGCCTCCGCGGACTGGACCGGCAGCGGAAAGCAGGCCTCTCACCGGCAACGGAACAGCGCCTGGTGGCGATGCTCCAGGGCGAAAGCCGGGCCTGACGCGGATCCGGCAGGGCCTAACCCGCCACCGTCACCGGCTGGTGCTCCACCGGAAAATTCACGCTGCGGGCAATGAAGCAGAGCCGGTTCGCCTCGTGGTGGAGGCCGGCCGCCAGTTCGGCCTGTCCGGCGTCGGCCACCGTCACGCGCGGGTGCAGGACCACCCGCTCGAACTGCCCGCTGCCGTCCCTGTTGAGCCGCATCAGCCCGGTGGCCTCGTCCCGGTAGTCCGTGACCACCACCCCGTTCTTCACCGCCACGTGCAGGTAGGACAGCATGTGGCACTGCGCCAGCGCGGCCAGCAGGAGCTGCTCGGGGTTGTAGCGCCCGCGGTCCCCATGGAACGTCGGATCCGCCGAGCCTTTGAGGACCGGCAGGCCGGGGATGAGCACGTCGTGGTCCCGTGAGTAGCCCCGGTAGGACGAGGTGCCGTCCCCCCGGTTGCCGGTCCACTGGACTGCCAGTGAATACCGGTGTTCATCAAGACTCACTGGGGACTGCCGTCCGGAAGCACGTCGGCGGCGCGGGCACGCAGGGCGCGGGCAACGCCGTCGCGGTTCTCCAGCATCATCCGCCGCAGCGCGGCGCTTTCCGCCGGCAGCGACGCCAGGAATGCGTCCGTCCGGTCAATGGTGGCCTGCGTGGTCAGCAGCGCCGGGTAGAGGCCGACGACGATCTGCTGGGCGAGTGCGTGGGTCCGGGTGGCCACGATGCCCGGCACAGCCGCGAAGTACTTTTCGGCGTACGGTTCCAGCAGCGAACGGTCCAGCACGCGCATGAAGCCCGTTACGGCCGATCCCTGCAGCGCATTGGACAGCTCCCCCTTGACCACGATCGATTCCCAGGCCGCGGCCTTCGCCTCCGGGGTGGGGATGGCGGCCTTGGCCAGGGCCGCAGCATTCTGTCCGCTGGAGGTGTTGTCCCGCTCCAGCTCGGCGTCGATGCCTTCCTGTCCCATCCGGCCTCCGGCCACCAGGGACTCCACGAGCTCCCAGCGCAGGTCCTGGTCCACCGCCAGCCCGTCCAGGACAACCGACCCGTCCAGGAGGCCGGCCACCCGGTCCAGCTGGGACGCACTGCGGGCCAGGAGGGCAAAGGACTTGATGAACTGCAGCTGCGCATCGGAGCCGCCCGGGACGTCCGAGGCCAGGTCCCACAGCCGGTCCACCGCCGCAACCGCTGTGGCTTCGCGGTGTTCCTCGGCCACATAGAAATTGAGGGTGATGGCCAGCTGGCGGAGCTGGACCAGGATCACGGAGGAGTCCGTTTCCGCCGCGACGTTGGACAGGATCAGCTCCACGTACTTCCGGGCCGGCGTTTCGCCGTCACGGGCAGCGTCCCATGCAGAATTCCAGACCAGGGTCCGGGGCAGGCTGCCGCCAAAATCCTTGAGGTGGGCGGTGGCGGTGGCCAGCGACTTGGGATCCAGCCGTACCTTGGCATACGCCAGGTCGTCGTCATTGATAAGGATCAGGTCCGGCTGGTCCATGCCGGCCACTCCCGGCACCTCTGTGCGGTCACCGTCCACATCCAGCTCTTCGCGGTGCACCCGCTCGAGCTTTCCGGCGCTGTCCAGGTTGTAGAAGCCCACGGCCAGGCGGTGCGGGCGGATAGTGGGCCATTCCGGGACCGCGGACTGCAGGATGGCGAAGGAACGCAGCTTCCCGTCGGCATCCACGTCCAGCTCCGGGCTCAGTGTGTTGACGCCTGCGGTCTCCAGCCACTGCCGGCCCCAGTCATCCAGGTCGCGGCCGCTGGCCTTTTCGAGCTCCACCAGCAGGTCGCGGAGTTCAGTGTTCTGCCAGGAGTGCTTGGCGAAATACTCCCGGACACCGGCCATGAACTGGTCGGGGCCAACCCAGGCCACCAGCTGCCGCAGCACCGAGGCGCCCTTGGCATAGGTGATGCCGTCGAAGTTGACCTCCACGTCCTGGAGGTCGTTGATCTCGGCGAAGATCGGGTGCGTGGTGGGCAGCTGGTCCTGCCGGTACGCCCACGATTTCTCCACGGACGCGAACGTGGTCCAGGCGCTGGTGAAGGACGTGGCCTCCACCGCCGCCAGGTGCGACATGTACTCCGCGAAGGACTCGTTGAGCCACAGGTCGTTCCACCAGCGCATGGTCACCAGGTCACCGAACCACATGTGGGCGAGTTCATGGAGGACCGTGATGGCGCGCCGCTCGATCTGGGCCCCGGTGACCTTGCTGCGGAAGACGTAGCCTTCCAGGATGGTCACGGCACCGGCATTCTCCATGGCACCGGCGTTGAACTCCGGAACGAACAGCTGGTCGTATTTCTCGAACGGGTACGGGCAGCCGAACTGCGCCTCAAAGAACCCGAAGCCCTGCCGCGTCAGTTCGAAGATGTTGTCCGCATCCAGGTACTGCATCAGCGACTTCCGGGCGAAGACACCAAGGGGGATGATGCGGCCGTCCGAGCTGGTGACCTCGCTGCGGACGGACTGGTAAGGGCCCGCGATCAGGGCCGTGACGTAGGAGGACAGGCGCGGCGTGGGCGCGAACGCCCATACGGACCTGGCCGTGCCGTCTTCCGCGGGAGGCGCCTCCACGGGGTGGGGGGTGGGGGAGTTGGAGACAACGTCCCAGTGGGACGGCGCCGTGACGGTGAAGGCGAAGGTTGCCTTCAGGTCCGGCTGTTCGAAGACGGCGAACATCCTGCGCGAGTCCGGAACCTCGAACTGCGTGTACAGGTAGACCTCGCTGTCCACCGGGTCCACGAACCGGTGCAGGCCCTCACCCGTGTTCATGTACGGCAGGTCGGCCACGACGGTCAGTTCGTTGTGCTCCTGCAGGTCCGGCAGCTGGATCCGGACGCCGTCGGACACGGTGGCGGGGTCAAGGCTGCGGCCGTTCAGGGTCACGCTGTGCACGGTGCGGGTGACCGCATCAATGAAGCTGGACGATCCCGGCGACGCCGTGAACTTCACGGTGGTAGTGCTGCCAAAGACCTCTCCGCCGCGCGTCAGGTCCAGGCTGACATCGTAGGACTCGACGGTGATCAGTTCGGCGCGCTCACGGGCTTCGGCGCGCGTCAGGTTCATGCCTGGCAAAGGAGGTCCTCCAGAGAAGTTTTCGGCTGCCGGCCGGTGGTCCCGGGTCCGGCACTGTGTTGCATTCTTCCATCCTTGGGATCCTTGGCAAGTTGCGCAGCTCACAGCGGCCGGCCGTTGCCGCCTGGGCGGTTGGCCGGGCGGCCGCAGGGGTAGCGTTAATTGCATGGGAAAGCTGCTGGATTCGGTGGATACCAAGGCACTCAGGTTCGCCGTGGGGTTCCCGGTCGTCCTGGCCGCTGCCTTCGCCTACTGCGCGTCGCTGCTGCGCCCGGACCTTCCGGAGCCGGTCGCCGTCCGGTGGACGGACGACGGCGGTGCCGCCTTTGCGCCTTTCGCCGCCTACGTGGGCGTGGGCGCGGCGATCATCGTCATCGCCGGATGGCTGGTCCTGCTGCAGGCGGTGCCCCTCAGCAGGCCGGTGATGATGCGCAGGATCATGATGGGGGCCGGGCTGTTCCTCAGCCTCTTCATCACCTCCGCCCTGGCCGCGGGGCTCATCGGCCAAACCGGGCTGGCCGACGCCCGGCAGTCGCGGGTGGACATGACCGTCCTTGCCCTCGGCAGCGGTGCGGCAGTGTCGCTCGGCGTCGCCATGGCCATGGTGTACAAAGCCGACCGGCAATGGTCGCCCGATGACGACCGTGCGCTGCAGGCCGCCATCACCAGGGAACTGGACCCCGACCTTGCCCTGGACACCGTCCGGCTATGGGTCCACGCCAGGAGTTCGGTCTTTGTCATGATCGCCATCGCCTCCCTGTTCCCGGCAGCCCTTATCGCCGTGGTGGTGCCGTGGCTGGGCATCCTGCTCGTTGTCCTGGCCCTCGTGGGCGCCGCGTTCCTCTTTGCCCGCATCCGGGCGGACCGGCGCGGGCTGAAGGTCCTGCTGGCCGGGGTGGTGCCGGTCATGAATGTGCCGGCCGGCGCCATCTCCGATGCCAGCGCCGAGGACGTCAAAGCCGCCGACTATGGCGGGTGGGGCTACCGGCACCACGGCGGAACCGCAGCCATGCTGGTCAGCAGCGGGCCCGCCGTCGTCGTGAGCAAGACTGACGGCCAGCGCCTGGCCGTCAGCGGCGGAAGCCAGGCCTCCGCGGCGCGGCTGGCCGAAGTCCTCACCCGCGTGGCCGCGAGGGCCCGGCGCGGCGGAGGGCCGCCGGCCGGGGGCCAGCACCCGGAGGGCGGGCAGTCCTAGTATCCTTATCGGTGACATTCCGGCCTCCACCGGCGACCCGCCAGCCCCACAACCGAACGGACTTTGCACGTGACCACTTCCCCTGCCTACCCGCGGGTCCACATCGCCACCGACCACGCAGGCATGGAGCTCAGCGCCCACCTGGTGTCCCACCTGACCGGCAAGGGATACGAGGTGGTGGACCACGGGCCCCAGGTCTACGACGCCCAGGACGACTACCCGTCCTTCTGCATCAACGCTGCCCTTGCCGTCGTTGCCGACCAGCAGGCAGGCGTCCACGCCCTTGGCATCGTGCTGGGCGGCTCCGGCAACGGCGAGCAGATCGCCGCCAACAAGGTCAAGGGCATCCGCGCGGCCCTCGCATGGAACCTCTCCACCGCCACCCTGGCCCGCGAGCACAACAACGCCAACGTGGTTGCCCTGGGCGGGCGGCAGCATACGTTCGAAGAAGCCACCGCGCTGGTCGAGGCGTTCCTGTCCGAGCCGTTCAGCAATGATGAGCGCCACGTCCGCAGGATCGAAAAAATCGCGGTCTACGAGGCAACAGGCGAGGTCATCGAGTAGTGCCCGAGGGCCATTCCGTCCGCAGGCTCGCCCGGCAGTTCGGCGATGTCTTCGCCGGTGAGGCACTGGCTGTTTCCAGTCCCCAGGGCAGGTTCAGCGGAGGTGCGGCGCTGCTGGACGGGCATACCCTGCTTGCCGCCGAGGCGCACGGCAAACACCTGTTCCTGCACTTCGACAACGCCCTGGTCCTGCACGTCCACCTTGGACTGTACGGGGCCTGGAGCTTCGGCGGGGACCGCACCTTCGCCGGCGCCTCCAGCATTGGTGCCCCCCGGCGCGTCGGGGAGCGGGAGGCCTTCGGTGACGGGGACGACGACGGCGGCGCGCCTTACGCCGGTCCGCCGGCGCCCGTCGGGGCCGTGCGGGTGCGGCTCGCCGGGAGCCATGGCTGGGCGGACCTTCGGGGTGCCACCACCTGCGAAACCATCACCGGGGCGGAAGTCCGCGCCGTGCTGGCACGGCTGGGACCTGACCCACTGCGGAACCTCCGCGGCGATGCCGGGCGCTTTGCTGCCAACGTCCAGGCGCGGAAGACGCCCCTGGCTGCCCTGCTCATGGACCAGAAGGTGATTGCCGGCGTCGGGAACGTCTACCGGGCGGAAGTCCTGTTCCGCCGCCGCCTGGACCCCTGGCTGCCCGGCACTGCCCTGCCGGACAACGACGCCCGCAAGCTGTGGCGCGACATCGTGGCCGTCATGGGCGACGGCGTGACGGACGGGCGGATCATCACCACGCCGCCGAAGTACTGGGCGCTTGACGGCACCACCGCCGCCAAAGCCGCCGCGGCCGGCGCGCCGGTGCCGCCCAGGAGCGCCCACTTTCCCGGCCGCGACGATGCCCACTTCGTCTACAAGCGGCACGGCCTGCCCTGCCGCGTCTGCCGCACCATCGTGCTCATCGCCGACCTGGCCGGGCGGAACCTCTACTGGTGCCCTTACTGCCAGCAACCGGGGGAGTAGGAAGGCGAAACACGAAGAAGGCCCCTCCGGAGAGGGGCCTTCTTCGTGTTGTGGAGGGGACGACGGGAATCGAACCCGCGTAATCAGTTTGGAAGACTGAGGCTTTACCATTAAGCTACGTCCCCGAAGGAAGATCCGTTTTTCGCGGAAACTCCGGGCTGGCTGTTCAAGCCGGATACAACTAAACCTAATCCATGGCCTACGTGTCAAATGTGCAATCGCGACGCGTATCACCGTAGACTTGCCTGTGCACTTACGGGGTGTAGCTCAGCTTGGCTAGAGCGCCTGCTTTGGGAGCAGGAAGTCGCAGGTTCAAATCCTGTCACCCCGACTCTGCGGCCAGGACCGTCAGGCCTGGACATCCATTGCGTTTGCAGAAACCCATCCCACAACCCAGGAGTACTTAGACCGTGAAGAGCGCTGTCGAGAACCTCACCCCCACGCGGGTCAAGCTCAATGTTGAGGTCCCCTTTGAGGAACTGAAGCCCAGCATCGACTCGGCCTACAAGACCGTTGCGTCCCAGATCCAGGTTCCCGGGTTCCGCAAGGGCAAGGTTCCTGCCAAGCTCATCGACCAGCGCGTCGGCCGCGGCTACGTCCTGGAGACGGCCATCAACGACGGCCTCAACGGCTGGTACCAGGCTGCCGTGCAGGAGTCCGGCATCCGCCCCCTGAGCCGTCCCGAGGTGGAAATCACCGAGGTGCCCGATCCCTCCGCGACCGACGGCGGCCTGAAGTTCGCCGCTGAGGTTGACGTCCGCCCCGAGATCGAACTCCCGGACTACTCCGGCATCGAGGTCCAGGTTGCGGCTGCGGAATCCTCCGAAGCTGATGTGGACAAGGCGCTGGACGAACTGCGCGGCCGCTTCGGCACCCTGAAGTCCGTGGACCGCCCGGCTGCCGACGGTGACTTCCTCACCATCGACATCACCGCCACGATCGACGGCGAGGAAGTCGACTCCGCCGCCGGCCTGTCCTACCAGGTGGGCGCCGGCACCATGCTTGAGGGCATGGACGAGGCCGTGACCGGCCTCAGCGCTGACGAGGACGCCATCTTCGACACCACCCTGGTGGGCGGCGACCACGCCGGCGAAGCCGCCCAGGTCAAGGTTGTGGTGAAGGCCGTCAAGGAACGCGAACTGCCGGAAGCGAACGACGACTTCGCCCAGCTCGCCTCCGAATTCGACACCCTTGCCGAACTCCGCGAAGACCTGGCCAAGCAGGCTGCCGACTCCAAGATCGTTGAGCAGGGCGTCGAAGCCCGCGACAAGGTCCTGGACAAGCTCGTCGAAATGGTCGAGGTTCCTGTTCCTGACTCGGTGGTCGAGGAGCAGCTCGAAGCCCACTTCCAGGAGGGCAACGGCCACGGCGAAGGCGAGCACGACACCGAGGAGCACCGCGAAGAGGTCCGCGCCAACACGGCCCGCGCCTTCCAGAACGAGATCATCCTCGACGCCATCGCGGAAAAGGAAGAAGTCAACGTCAGCCAGAACGAGCTGATCGACTACATCGTCACCACCGCCAGCCAGTACGGCATGGATCCCAACCAGTTCGCCCAGATCATCGACCAGAGCGGCCAGGTCCCCATGATGGTTTCCGAGGTCCGCCGCCGCAAGGCACTGGCTGTCGTCCTTGGCCAGGCCACCGTGACCGACACCGAGGGCAACACCGTTGACCTCAGCGACTTCGTCCGCCCCGGCGGCGAGGAAGCCCCCGCTGCAGAGGCAGCCGACGCTGACGCGACCGAAGCCGCCGAGGCGGAGGTTGTCGACGCCGAGGACGCCACGGCAGACGCCAAGGCCTAGTCCTTAACAACCCGCAGCAACGGCCCCTGGATCCTTCCGATCCGGGGGCCGTTCGCGTTGGACCCGAAACCCCGCAGCGCTGGTTCGGCGATCGTGCGCCGTCAGCGAACAGCCGTCAGTGCGCGAACAAAACGCCGGGGAAACCGGTTAGTGTCCAAGTAGTGATTTTCAGTGATGTCACCGTCACCAGTGAGAGGTAAGTAAACATGTCACAGCACTCAGAGGCCCCCCGGATGGCGACCGTCGATCCTGCAGCCCAGGACAACTACATTTACAACCGCCTCCTCAAGGAGCGGATCATCTGGCTGGGCTCGGAGGTGCGTGATGACAACGCCAACGCGATCTGCTCGCAGCTGCTCCTGCTCTCGGCCGAGAACCCGGAAAAGGACATCTACCTCTACATCAACTCGCCCGGCGGCTCCGTCACCGCAGGCATGGCCATCTACGACACCATGCAGTTCATCCCCAATGACGTCGTGACCGTCGCCACCGGCCTGGCCGCGTCCATGGGACAGTTCCTGCTCTCCTCGGGCACCAAGGGCAAGCGGTACGCCACGCCCAACGCCCGCGTCCTGATGCACCAGCCCTCCGGCGGCATCGGCGGCACGGCCTCGGACATCAAGATCCAGGCCGAGCTCATCCTGCACATGAAGAAGGTCATGGCGGAACTGACGGCCGAGCAGACCGGCCAGACCGTTGAGACCATCCTCAAGGACAACGACCGTGACAAGTGGTTCACGGCTAAAGAGGCCCTCGAGTACGGTTTCTTCGACAAGATCGCCGCGCACGCCGGTTCGGTATCCGGTGGCGGCGGAACGTCCAACGGGTCCTCCGGCGAGTCAGCCTCCCAGAACTAACCGGCAACCAGAACACTTCGATCAGGAGCAAAAACAATGAACTACAACTTCGGGTGGTCCGCCGGCAATCTTCCGTCCAGCCGCTACGTCCTGCCGCAGTTCGAGGAGCGCACGCCCTACGGCTTCAAGCGCCAGGACCCCTACACCAAGCTGTTCGAGGACCGCATCATCTTCCTCGGCGTGCAGGTTGACGACGCCTCCGCCGACGACATCATGGCCCAGCTGCTGGTCCTTGAGTCCACCGACCCGGACCGCGACATCACCCTCTACATCAACTCCCCTGGCGGTTCGTTCACGGCCATGACGGCCATCTACGACACCATGCAGTACATCCGTCCCGAGATCCAGACGGTCTGCCTGGGCCAGGCCGCCAGCGCGGCTGCTGTCCTGTTGGCTGCCGGTACCCCCGGCAAGCGGCTGGCACTGCCCAACGCCCGCGTCCTGATCCACCAGCCGGCCCTGTCCGGCGGCCAGGGCGGCCAGGCTTCCGACCTGGAGATCCAGGCGGCCGAGGTCATGCGCATGCGCTCCTGGCTCGAAGACACGCTGGCCCACCACTCCGGCCGCACGTCGGAGCAGGTCAACAACGACATCGAGCGCGACAAGATCCTCACCGCCGAAGAGGCGCAGGCATACGGCCTGATCGACCAGGTGCTTGATTCACGCAAGATCAAGCCCCAGGCAATCACGAGGTAACAGTGCGGAAAGCCGGTGCGGCCCAGCTTCATTTGGCCGCACCGGCCTTTTCTTTCCACCCTTGGGGGCGAATGTGACCTAGAGTGGATGTTGTCACAAACCGGCCCCCGCGGGCCGGCCGAAGATTTCAGCAACGGTGCAGGGCTGCCTGGCAGCAGGATACTAAGGGGTTCACATATGGCTCGGATTGGCGAGAGCACGGATCTGCTGAAGTGCTCTTTCTGCGGAAAGAGCCAGAAGCAGGTGCGCAAGCTCATTGCCGGGCCCGGTGTCTACATCTGTGATGAGTGCATCGAGTTGTGCAACGAAATCATCGAAGAGGAGCTCGCGGAGGTGGCAGACCTCGGCAGCTTTGAACTGCCCAAGCCGCGCGAAATCTTCGACTTCCTGCAGGAATACGTCATCGGCCAGGAACCCGCAAAGCGTTCCCTCGCCGTCGCGGTCTACAACCACTACAAACGCATCCAGGCGGGCCACGCGCCCAAGTCCGGAAGCCTGGGGGACGGCGGGCATCACGACGACGTCGAAATCGCCAAGTCGAACATCCTCCTCATCGGCCCCACCGGCTGCGGCAAGACCTACCTGGCCCAGACCCTCGCCCGGCGCCTGAACGTCCCGTTCGCCGTCGCGGACGCCACCGCCCTGACCGAGGCCGGCTATGTGGGTGAAGACGTGGAGAACATCCTCCTCAAACTCATCCAGGCCGCAGACTATGACGTCAAGAAGGCCGAACAGGGCATCATCTACATCGACGAGATCGACAAAATCTCCCGCAAGAGCGAAAACCCCTCCATCACCCGTGACGTATCCGGTGAGGGCGTGCAGCAGGCCCTGCTGAAGATCCTGGAAGGCACCGTTGCCTCTGTCCCGCCCCAGGGCGGACGGAAGCACCCGCACCAGGAGTTCATCCAGATCGACACCACCAATGTCCTGTTCATCGTGGCCGGCGCCTTCGCCGGCCTGGAGGAGATCATCGGTTCCCGCTCCGGCCGCAAGGGCATCGGCTTCGGCGCCCCACTGAACGACGCCAGCAAGAAGGTGGACTCCTACGGCGAAGTCATGCCGGAGGACCTGCTGAAGTTCGGCCTGATCCCGGAGTTCATTGGCCGCCTTCCGGTGATCACCACGGTGTCCAACCTTGACCGTGACGCCCTGATCCAGATCCTGTCCACCCCCAAGAACGCCCTGGTGAAGCAGTACCAGAAGATGTTCCAGATCGACGGCGTGGAGCTGGTGTTTGACGAGCCCGCCCTGGAAGCCATCGCCGACCAGGCACTGGAGCGTGGCACCGGTGCACGCGGTCTTCGCGCCATCCTGGAGGAAGTCCTGCTTCCCGTGATGTTCGATCTCCCGAGCCGCGAGGACGTCGCCAGCGTGGTGATCACCGAGGACGTGGTCCTGCGCGGGGCCGAACCCACCATGATTCCGCACGTGGCCAAGCGCCGTAAGTCTGCCTGACCGAGAGGACCCTGTGACTGTACCTGCCAAGAACAAAGCCGACTTCTGGTTCGACCCCCTCTGCCCGTTCGCATGGGTCACCAGCCGCTGGCTCGGCGAGGTGGAGGCCGTCCGGGACATCGAGACCGAATGGCACGTCATGAGCCTCGCCGTCCTGAATGAGGGACGCGACCTGGAGCCCGCTTACCGGGAGTCCATGGACGACGCCTGGGGCATGGTGCGCGTGATCATTGCGGCCCGCGAAGGGCACGGCCCGCAGGTCATCAAGCCGCTTTACGACGCCATGGGCACGCTGATCCACAACCAGGGGGAAAAGGACCGCGCACAGGTCATCACCAAAGCCCTCGCCGAGTGTGGCCTGCCCGCCTCCCTGGCCGATGCCGCCACCACCGACGCCTATGACCGGCAGCTCCGGGCCAGCCACGAAGAAGGCATCTCACTCGTGGGCCAGGACGTGGGAACGCCCGTGGTCGCTTTCAACGGAACGGCGTTCTTCGGACCGGTCCTGACCCGCATCCCCCGCGGTGAAGAAGCCGGCAGGATCTGGGACGCCACCACCACCATCGCCGCCTATCCGCATTTCTTCGAGCTCAAGCGCAGCCGCACGGAGAGCCCGGAATTCAACTAAGCGCCGGGCCGCCTGCCATTGGCTGGCCGCGCCAAGGGCCCCGCAGAAACTACCAGCGTGTAGTTCCTGCGGGGCCCTTGTGCATGCCTTGGGGCAGGAGAACAATGGTTCTTACCCACTTCGAAAGAGGCGGGACGCAGGAACCAAAGATCCAGTGATATGTAATTTGACGCAGCCATCGGCAAAGTTGAGTGCAAGCTACCAGTGACGGTGTAGTAAGACCTGGAGTTTCGGAGGATCCTGCCAGACCATCGAAATAACGTCACAAGATGGCCGAAAAGTCGAAGCCCCACCAACGGCAAAACGCTGATGGGGCTTCCCCTTTGCCCGGAAACGGGCCCGTTCGGATGAGACCGGCTGTCAGGCCTTGGCGGGTTCGTCGCTAGCGGCGAGGGCAACGTCCGTGACGGCAAGATCTCCGTCGCCCGCCACCAACGTGATCTGCCGGGCGTTGGACGCCGCCTTCAGGTCGGCCAGGCCAGCCTGCAGTTGCGCCGTCAGTGCCTCCGGAGCGGTGATCGTCGCGGAGAGGACCTCGGTGCGCTGCTTGACCTTTGCCTCGGACTTGGCCTTGCGGACACCGCTGAGGGCCACGCCCACGGTTGCCAGCATGGTGGTGTCTCCGCCGGGGATCTCCAGCGCGGCCGGCCACGCCGCCCGGTGCACCGATCCGTTGCGCCACCAGCTCCAGACTTCCTCGGTGGCGAAGGGCAGGAACGGGGCGAAGAGGCGCAGCAGGGTGTCCAGGGTGGTGGCCAGGGCTGCCAGCACGGATGCCTGCTCGGCTTCGCCTGCCGCTCCATAGGCGCGGTCCTTGATCAGCTCCACGTAGTCATCCGTGAACTGCCAGAAGAATGTCTCCGTGAGCTGCAGGGCGCGGGCGTAGTCGTAGTTGTCGAACGCCTTGGTGGACTGGGTGACGACGTCGGCCAGTTGGGCCAGCAGGGCACGGTCCAGGGGGTTCGAAAGGACGGAGAGATCGCCGGCCAGCACCGAGTTCTCGGTGGCACCGAGGTTCAGCACGAACTTGGAGGCATTGAGGAGCTTGATGGCCAGGCGGCGGCCGATCTTCATCTGGGCAATCTCATAGGCGGTGTCGGCGCCAAGGCGTGCGGAGGCAGCCCAGTAGCGGACCGCGTCCGAGCCGTACTCGTTCAGCACGTCGGTGGGGACCACCACGTTGCCTTTGGACTTGGACATCTTCTTGCGGTCCGGGTCCAGGATCCAGCCGGAGATGGCAGCGTGCTTCCACGGCGCGCAGTTCTGGAGGGCATCGGCGCGGACCACCGACGAGAAGAGCCAGGTCCGGATGATGTCGTGCCCCTGGGGGCGGAGGTCGAACGGGTAGACCTTGGCAAACAGGTCCTCGTCGCGGCTCCAGCCGCCAACGATCTGCGGGGTCAGCGAGGAGGTGGCCCACGTGTCCAGGACGTCGGCGTCGCCCGTGAAGCCGTTGGGCTGGTCGCGCTGCGCCTCGTCGAAGCCGGGGGCAGCGTCAGCCGCGGGGTCAACGGGCAGCAGTTCGTCGGAGGGCAGGATGGGGTTGTCGTACTCCGGGTTGCCCTGGGCGTCGAGCGGGTACCAGACGGGGATGGGCACGCCGAAGAACCGCTGGCGGGAGACCAGCCAGTCACCGTTCAGGCCGGCGATCCAGTTCTCGTAGCGGGAGCGCATGAAGGACGGGTGGAAGTCGATCTCCTTGCCGCGGCCGATCAGGCGTTCGCGGCGGTCCTCGTCGCGGCCGCCGTTGCGGATGTACCACTGGCGGGACGTGACCACTTCCAGGGGTTTGTCGCCCTTCTCGAAGAAGTTGACCGGGTGGGTGATCTTCTTGGGCTCACCGTCCAGCAGGTCCGCTTCCTTGAGCAGTTCCACCACGGCTTCCTTGGCGGAGAAGGCCGTCTTGCCGGCGATCGCGGCGTACGCTTCCCTGCCGGCCTCACTGGTGATCCAGTCGGGGGTCTCGGCAATGATGCGGCCGTCTCGGCCCATGATGGCGCGAGTGGGCAGCTGCAGTTCCCGCCACCAGGTGACGTCGGTCAGGTCACCGAAGGTGCAGACCATGGCGATGCCGGAGCCCTTGTCCGCTTTGGCCAGCGGGTGGGCCTTGACCTCGAGTTCAACGTCGAACAGCGGGGACTTCACGGTCTTGCCGAACAGCGGCTGGTACCGCTCGTCGTCGGGGTTTGCCACCAGCGCGGCACAGGCAGCCAGGAGTTCCGGACGCGTGGTCTCGATGAATACCTTGTCCCCGTCTTCGGTGAAGAAGGGGTACCGGTAGTAGGCGCCCGGAACCTCACGGTCCTCCAGTTCGGCCTGCGCAACCGCCGTGCGGAAGGTGACGTCCCACAGTGTGGGTGCTTCGGCCATGTACGCGTCGCCGGCGGCCAGGTTGGCAAGGAAGGCACGCTGGGACACGGCGCGGGAGGTGTCGTCGATGGTGCGGTACGTCAGGTCCCAGTCGACGGACAGGCCCAGGGTCTGGAACAGGTTTTCGAAGACCTTCTCGTCCTCGACAGCCAGTTCCTCGCAGAGCTCGATGAAGTTCTGGCGTGAGACGACGTCGAAATCGCGCTGGTTCTTGGCAGGCTGGGCGGGCGGCCGGTAGTCGGCGTTGTAGGGGATGGCGGGATCGCAGCGGACACCGTAGTAGTTCTGGACACGGCGCTCCGTGGGGAGGCCGTTGTCATCCCAGCCCATGGGGTAGAAGACGTTCCTGCCGGTCATGCGCATGTAGCGCGCCTGCACGTCGGTCTGGGTGAAGGAGAACATGTGGCCCACATGCAGGGATCCCGACGCCGTGGGCGGGGGAGTGTCGATCGAGTAGACCTGCTCCCGGGTGGTGTCGCGGTTGAACTTGTAGGTTCCCTCGGCCAGCCAGCGCTGGGTGAGCGCTGCTTCGAGGCCTTCGAGGGCCGGTTTGTCCGGAACGTTGATGGGGGCGGTGGTGGGCGTGTCTGTACCCTGCGTGTCTTCAGCCATTGGGCAATTCTTTCATGCCCGCTTCCATCCCACCCAACCGGTCCCGCTACGCCGCATGCGAAGGCGGGTAGCATGCGGCGTATGGTCCAACAGCGGGGCACCTTTGGCATCAAGCGCATCTACGATCCACCGGCGGACGACGACGGCTGCCGGGTGCTGGTGGACCGTCTCTGGCCGCGTGGGATGTCCAGGGAGAACGCGGCCATCGATATGTGGCTCAAGGACGTGGCCCCGTCCACCGGGCTGCGCAAGGACTTCAACCACCGCCCCGGACGGTTCGCGGAATTCAGCGAACGCTACCAGGTGGAACTGGATTCCAATCCGGCGGTGGAGACGCTGCTGGAACTGGCCGCCGGCCACCCCAGGATCACCCTGCTCTACGCTGCCCGCAACACGGAGGCAAACCACGCCCTTGTCCTGCTTGATTACCTCCGGGGACGTCCTGCCGGCTGATCCCGTTAGGGTGGTGCCATGACGAAGGACATGCAGAAAAAAGCGGCACTGGTGACCGGAGCAAGCAGCGGAATCGGGGAGGCCACTGTGCGCGCGCTGCGCGCCGACGGGTGGACGGTCTTCGCCGTGGCACGCCGCGCCGAACGCCTGGCCGCCCTGGAAAGCGGGACAGGCGCCGTGGCGATTCCTGCTGACATTGCAGAGGACGACGACGTGTCCCGGCTCCTCGCGCAGGTCACCGACTCGGGCGGCATCGATACGCTCATCAACATTGCCGGCGGCGCCCGCGGCGCCGACAGGGTAGGAGATGCCAGCACGGAGGACTGGGAGTGGATGTACCGGGTCAACGTCCTGGGCACCATGAAGCTCACCCGCGCCTTCCTGCCCATGCTGCGCGCCAACGGCGAAGGTACCGTGCTGAACCTCACCTCCACTGCGGGACTGGACGCGTACGAGGGCGGCGGCGGCTACAACGCCGCGAAGTTCGCCCAGCACGCCATGACCAACGCGCTCCGGCTTGAAGAGGTGGAGAACAACGTCCGCGTCATCGAGGTGGCGCCGGGCCTGGTGCAGACCGAGGAATTCGCGCTCAACCGCCTGGGGGACGCGCAGGCGGCGGACAAGGTCTACCGGGGGGTTGAGAAGCCGCTGACCGCAGAGGACGTGGCCGACGTGGTCCGTTATGCCGTCACGGTTCCGCACCACGTCAACCTGGACCAGATCGTCATCCGGCCGGTGGCGCAGGCAGCCACCCACAAGCTGGTCAGGAAGGGCTGAGCCGGGCGGGGCCTGCCCATCCCGTGGCTGGACCGGTCAGGAACACTGGGAGACCCGGACGGTCAGGGTGGCTGCCACGGCGGCATGGTCCGTCCCGCCAACCCGGTGGACCGAGTAATCCGATGCTCTGATGTCCGGGCTGGTCACCAGATGGTCCAGGGCAATCCCCGGCAGCCGGAAGCCGCGCATGGGCCACGTGGGCACCAGCCTGCTGCCCACGGCGGCAGCCACGTCCACCAGGGGCAGGTTGCCGCCCGTTCCGGCCAACAGGTCCCGGAATTCCCGGTGGTCGTAGGTCGCGTTGAAGTCTCCCGCCAGCAGCAGGGGACCGGATCCGTCGGCAGCCCTGGCCACGGCAGCCAGGTCGCTGCGCCATTGACTGAGGCCTTTTCCCACTGGCGCCAGGGCGTGGACTGCCACCACACGCAGGCCGGCACCGCTGCCGAGGTCAAGGCGTGCCACGGGCATGGCGAACCGCGTGTCCGGGAGGACGCTGGTGGCTGTCAGGTTGTAGGAGGAGTAGATGGCGGAGCCTGCGGCGCGGTCACGGGCCTGGGCAACCCGGTGGGGGAGCAGGTCGTCGAGTCCGGCCGCCATCAGCTTTCGCGCCATTTCGGGTGTGTACTCCTCAACCGCCAACAGGTCTACATGCAAATCACGGACCAGGGCCACGATGCTGCCGGCATCAGCCCCGCCCAGTTCCGTGTTGATGCTCATGGCAACCAGGGAGACCGACGTGCCGGAAGCCCCGGCCGCTGCCCCGGCGGTTGCCCCGGCGGCCGGTGCGCGGATATCGAGCGGGAAAAGCCAGAACACCTGGCAGGCCGCCAGTGCCGTGGCCAGGACCTGCTGCCACCGGCTCCGTCCAGCGAAGGCCATGAGCAGCGCTGCGGCGGCGGGAACGGCGAGCCAGGGCGTGAATGCCACCAGCTGGACACCGAGTACCGGCCAGTCGGCAGGCACCGCGCGGACGGCGGAGACCGCCGCCACCGGCAGGGCAGCAGGGATGAACAGCCACCTGCACGCGGTGGCCGTACGCCTCCATCCCGCGGGGCGCCCGGAAGCCGTCATGACGCGAGTCTAGGCAATGCACGGTGACGGCGGCAGCCCCCGGACGGAGAAGGCCGCCCGGAAATGGCCCGGCCCGCCCCGAACGGCACACCCCGGCGGAACGGCACTGCCCGCCGGAACCGCGTTGCGCCCGGAATGGCACTGGATGCCGCGGCGATAGTAGACTCTGCAGTGGCTATGACCCGGCAATCACCGGTGAGCTTCCGGAAGAACACGCAGGCCGCGCCCCGCAAGGCGGGCCCGCGTCAGTAGAACCGGACGGGTAAGCCCGTCACAGCAGTAATGAAGCGGCCGGGGCGGCGGGTGTTCCTTTGGGAACCACGCGGCGCCGGTAAGTGAGGTGGTACCGCGGTGGGCGTGCAGTCTTCGGGACGGCACGGCAGCCGTCCTCGCATCCTGAACGGAACCTCCGGCCGTGCCGGGGGCTCACCACGCTCAACCCAGGATGTCGAACATGACGTTTTACCCCAAGGCCTCAGCCTCCAGCACCTCCTCCAAAGGCAGCGCCGGCGTTTCCGCCTCCGTGAAGTTCCCGGAGATCGAAGAGCGCATCCTGAAGTACTGGGACCAGGACGGCACCTTCCAGGCCAGCATTGACCAGCGCAGCGCCGACGTCCCCGGCGGGGAGCCGGGCAGCAACGAATTCGTGTTCTACGACGGCCCGCCGTTCGCCAACGGCCTGCCCCACTACGGCCACCTCCTCACCGGCTACGCCAAGGACTTGGTTGGCCGCTACCAGACCCAGCGCGGCAAGCGCGTGGAACGCCGTTTCGGTTGGGACACCCACGGCTTGCCCGCCGAGCTGGAGGCCATGAAACAGCTGGGGATGACGGACAAGACCCAGATCGAGGCCATGGGCATCGACAAGTTCAACGACGCCTGCCGAGCGTCCGTCATGAAGTACGCCGATGAGTGGCGCAGCTACGTCACCCGGCAGGCCCGGTGGGTGGACTTCGACAACGACTACAAGACACTCAATGTCGAGTACATGGAGTCGGTTCTCTGGGCGTTCAAGCAGCTGCATGACAAGGGCCTGACGTACAACGGCTACCGGGTGCTGCCGTACTGCTGGAAAGACGAAACCCCGCTGTCCAACCATGAGCTGCGAATGGACGACGACGTCTACAAGAACCGCCAGGACCAGACCGTCACCGTCACCTTCCCCATCCTTGCCGGGGATTCGGAACTGTCCAAGGAACTTGCCGGCGTGCAGGCGCTCGCCTGGACCACCACCCCCTGGACGCTGCCCACCAACGCCGCGCTCGCCGTCGGGCCTTCCATCACGTACGCCGTGCTGCCCGCCGGTCCCAACGGCATCAAGGCCGCCTCGGCCGACGCCCCGGTCACGGGCAGCTTCCTGCTCGCGGCGGACCTCCTGGGCGCCTACGCCAAGGACCTCGGCTACGACAGCTTCGAGGACGCGGAAGCCGCCGTGGTGTCCACCCACTCCGGCGCCGAACTGGAAGGCCTGGCATACCAGCGGCTCTGGGACGACTTTGCCGACAACGAAAAGTACGGCATGGAGAACGCCTGGCGGTTCGTAGTGGCTGACTACGTCACCACCACCGACGGAACCGGCGTGGTGCACCAGGCGCCCGCCTACGGTGAAGACGACCAGAAAGTCTGCGAGGAGGCTGGCATTCCCGTGGTGCTCTCCGTGGACGAGGGTGCCAAATTCCTGCCGTTGTTCAAGCACGGCGACCTCCACGACATCGCGGGCCTGCAGGTCTTCGAGGCCAACAAGCCCATCACCCAAGTGCTCCGCGCCCAGGGCAGGCTGGTCCGGCAGGCCAGCTACGAGCACAGCTACCCGCACTGCTGGCGCTGCCGCAACCCGCTGATCTACCGTGCGGTGTCCTCCTGGTATGTGGAGGTCACCAAGTTCAAGGACCGGATGTCCGAACTGAACCAGGAGATCAACTGGATCCCGGGGAACGTCAAGGATGGCCAGTTCGGCAAATGGTTGGAGAACGCCCGCGACTGGTCCATCAGCCGGAACCGCTTCTGGGGCAGCCCCATCCCGGTGTGGCAGTCAACGGATCCCGAATACCCGCGCACCGACGTCTACGGTTCCCTGGCCGAGATCGAGGCGGACTTCGGCCGGCTGCCCCTGAACAAGGACGGCGAGGTGGACCTCCACCGGCCGTTCATCGACGAGCTCACCAGGCCCAACCCGGACGATCCCCGCACCCCCGAAGAGGGCCAGTCCGTGATGCGCCGCGTCGAGGACGTCCTGGACGTCTGGTTCGACTCCGGCTCCATGCCCTACGGACAGGTGCACTACCCGTTCGAAAACGAAGCCTGGTTCAACACGCACAACCCCGCGGATTTCATCGTGGAGTACATCGGCCAGACCCGCGGCTGGTTCTATATGCTGCACATCCTGTCCACCGCACTGTTTGACCGGCCGGCGTTCCGCAACGTCATCAGCCATGGCATTGTGCTTGGATCCGACGGCCAGAAAATGTCCAAGAGCCTGCGCAACTACCCGGACGTCTCCGAGGTCCTGGACCGCGACGGCTCCGACGCCATGCGCTGGTTCCTCATGTCCAGCCCCATCCTCCGGGGCGGCAACCTGATCGTCACCGAGCAGGGCATCCGGGACGGCGTCCGCCAGGTGATCCTGCCGCTCTGGAACGTGTACAGCTTCTTCACCCTGTACACGAACGCCGCGAACGGTGGCGCCGGTTACGATGCCAAACTGCGCTACGAGGGCTACCGGGACACCCTGGACCAGTACCTGCTGGCCAACACGGGCGACCTCGTCCGCAGCATGACGGCACAGCTGGACACCTACGACATCTCCGGCGCCTGCGACTCGCTGCGCAGCTACCTGGACATGCTCACCAACTGGTACGTCCGCCGCAGCCGCCAGCGGTTCTTCGACGAGGACCAGGACGCCTTCGATGCGCTGTTCACTGCCCTGGAGACCGTCACCCGTGCCGCCGCGTCGCTGCTGCCGCTGGTTTCCGAGGAAATCTGGCGCGGCCTGACCGGCGGCCGGTCCGTGCACCTGGCCGACTGGCCGGAGGCGGACCTGTTCCCCGCCAACCCCTCCCTGGTGGAAACCATGGACCGGATCCAGCAGATCTGCTCCACCGGTTCCTCGCTCCGCAAGGCAGCCAACCTGCGTGTCCGCCTGCCGCTGCAGGAGCTGACGGTTGTGGCACCCGGAGCGGACGCCCTGCAGGGTTTCGCCGCCGTCGTCGCCGATGAACTGAACCTCCGTTCCGTTCGCCTGCTGGACGCCGCCACCGCCTCCCCGGAGGAGTTCGGGATCCAGCAGAAGCTGGTGGTCAACGCCCGCGCTGCCGGGCCGCGCCTGGGCAAGAACGTCCAGGTTGCCATCAAGGGGTCCAAGTCAGGGGACTGGTCGGTGGACGACGCCGGTGTGGTCACCGCCGGCGGGCTGCAGCTGGAACCCCAGGAGTACACGCTTGAGACAGTGGTTGCCGGGTCCGGCGGTGCTTCCGCGGCTGTGGCCGTGCTGCCCGGCGGCGGCTTCGTCGTGCTGAACACGGAAGTCACGCCGGAGCTTGAAGCCGAAGGGCTGGCACGCGACATGGTGCGGGCAATCCAGCAGGCCCGCAAGGACGCCGGGCTCAACGTGAGCGACCGCATCCGTACCACCGTCACCGCTCCCGGGAACGTCGTTGATGCCCTGCTGGCCAACGCCGAACTGGTCAAGGGCGAGACACTGACGGTGGACCTGGTGGCAGAGCCGGGCACCGTGTCCGAACCCGCCGTTGCGGTTGAAAAAGTGGAGGCCTAGGACATGAGCGACGAATTTTCCGTGGAAAGCGTTTACGCCGAACTGCTGGGACGGGCGCCGGAAAACAAGATGGAGCCGCGGCTGGCTCCGCTGTTCCGTGCGATGGACGTGCTGGGCGAGCCCAACAAGGCGTTCCCGATCATCCATGTGACCGGAACCAACGGCAAGACGTCCACATCCAGGATGATCGAGTCCGTGCTCCGCGCCCACGGCCTGAGCACCGGACGCTACACCAGCCCGCACCTGTCCAAGGTCACCGAGCGGATCAGCATCGACGGCCATCCGGTATCCGACGAGACGTTTGTCAGGATCTGGGACGAAATCAGGCCCTACCTGCAGATTGTGGACTCGGAACTCGAAGCCGAGGGGGAGCCGAGACTGACGTACTTCGAGTGCCTCACCATCCTGGGCTTCGCCATCTTCGCTGACCAGCCGGTCAACGTGGCCATCATCGAGGTGGGTTTGGGCGGCATTACCGATGCCACCAACGTCGGCGACGGCCAGGTCTCGGTGGTGACGCCGATTTCGCTGGACCATACCGACCTCCTGGGCGACACCACGGAGGACATCGCCCGCGAAAAGGCCGGCATCATCAAGCCCGGCGGCTACCTCATCAGCGCGGCCCAGCCCCTCGATGCGGCCCAGGTGCTGCTGGAGAAGGCCAAGGCGGTGGGCGTACCGTTCCGCTTCGAGGGCGTTGAGTTCGGTGTCGAGTCACGGACGGTGGCTGTTGGCGGGCAGGTGTTGACTATCCAGGGCATCGCCGGCCGCTACCCGGACCTCATGCTGCCACTGCACGGCGCCCACCAAGCACAGAACGCTGCCGTCGCGGTGGCCGCCTTGGAGGCGTTCTTCGGCGGTGAAAAGGAACTCGACCTCGACGTGCTGCAGGAAGGCTTCGCGGCCGTCACGTCCCCCGGCCGCCTTGAGGTGGTGCGGACCGCACCCACCATCATCGTGGACGCCGCCCACAACCCCGACGGCATCAAGGCCTCCGCCGCCGCCCTGCGGGAAGCATTCACCTTCACCAGGCTGGTTCCGGTGGTGGGCGTGCTCAAGGAGAAGGACGCGGAGGAGATCCTGCGCGAAATCAGGGAGTCGCTGGGCGACATGGCAGTGGAGTACTGCTTCACCCAGTCCAACTCTCCCCGGGCGGTTCCGGCCGCCGAGCTGGCGGAGCTGGCGATCGACCTGGGATTTGGCGAGGACAACGTCCACATCGCCGAAAAGCTGGACGACGCACTCGAATGGGCCGTGGAACGGGCCGAAGCCAATGACGACCTTTCCGGCGGCGTGCTGGTCACCGGCTCCATCACCCTGGTGGCAGAGGCGCGGATCCTGCTCGGAAAAACGGAGGCGTAAGCGTGGCCAGATTGACCAAGGCCCAGCGCGAGTGGCGTCCCGGCATGCCCAAGAAGCGCCGCTCCACCAAGGTGATGTTCGCTTCCACGGTGCTGCTCCTGGAAGCGTTCGTCATGTTCTTCGCCACCCTGGTGGTGTTTGGCCTGCGCCGCGGGGAGTTTCCGCCGGCACTGATCCTCGGCGTGGGGATCGCACTCAGCGTGGTCATGATCTTCGCCTGCGCGGTCCTCAACAGGCCCTGGGGCATCGGCCTGGGCTGGATCCTGCAGCTGGTCCTGATCCTCACAGGCATCTTCGAGCCGGCCATGTTCCTGGTGGGTGGGCTTTTCGCCGCGGCCTGGTGGTACGGAATCCGCACCGGCATCCGGCTGGACCGCGAGGCTGCGCAGCGGGCACGCGAACAGGCCGAATGGGAAGCCGCCCACCCGGACGGGGCCGGTCCCGCCCAGCCCCAGTCCCCGTAAACCAGTCCCCGTAAGCCAGTCCCCGTAGACTTATCCCGAAACCCCACGAACGCATTGGAGCAGTTGTGACTACAGAGCGCACCCTCGTCCTGATCAAGCCCGACGGCGTCGCCCGTAACCTGACCGGCGCCATCCTGGCCCGCATTGAAGCCAAGGGCTACAGCCTTGTTGAGCTGAAAAAGGTCGACGCCACCCGTGAGCTGCTGGAGCAGCATTACGAGGAGCACGTAGGCAAGCCGTTCTACGAGCCGCTGGTGGAGTTCATGCTCAGCGGACCCGTGGTGGCGGCCATCTTCGAAGGCCACCGCGTCATTGAAGGGTTCCGGTCACTGGCCGGCACCACGGACCCCACGACCGCGGCCCCGGGCACCATTCGCGGCGACTTCGGCCGGGACTGGGGCCTGAAGGTCCAGCAGAACCTGGTGCACGGCTCCGACTCAACCGACTCCGCCGAGCGCGAGATCAAGATCTGGTTCCAGGGCTGACAGTCCAAGGACAGCAAAAGGCCCCTGGTTCTTCGGAACCAGGGGCCTTTTGCCGTCCGCAGCTCAGAAGCCTGACGTGCCCGCAAAGACCTGGATGAACGCGAAGAAGATGGTGGCGACGACGGCCACGTACAGCAGTGCCGTGATGATCCAGCCGGAATCACCCAGCACGCGGGCCGCCCCCGCGGGCATTGGGATCACTCCGGCCGTGATGTTCCTGATGGTGGTCCACACAAAGAGCGGAATCATGGCCGCCCAGACGATCATGCAGAACGGGCACAGGATGTGGATCGAATACAGGGCCTGGGACCACAGCCACACCACGAAGGCGAAGCCGAGCGTGACGCCCACCTGAAGCCCCATCCAGTACCACCGCGCGAACGCGGCACCGGACAGCAACGCCATGCCCACGGTTATGGTGACGGCGAACGCGACGATACCGATGAACATGTTGGGGAAACCGAACAGCGAACTCTGCCACGTCTGCATGACCTGGCCGCAGGAGATCCAGGGGTTCACGTCGCAGACGGTGGTGTGGTTGGGGTCCTTGAGGACTTCGAGCTTTTCCAGGACCAGGGTTCCGGAGGCAAGCCAGCCCACGATTCCGGTGATGACCAGCAGCCAGCCGAAGGGCCGGTTCCGGGCCATCCGCGGAACGCCTGCGGCCGCAGTGGCCTGCGGATCCGTGGCCCTTTCCGTTTCATGGGCGCTGACGGGGGAGATGCTGGGCATGGGTGTGGCGTCCTTTTCGTCCGGTGCTCCTGAGCCTGATTGTAACGCCGGCGGCTGGTGCCGCCACACAGGAATGGGAACGGAAGTGCCTGCCTCCGCGGCGATCCGGCGCGGGTATGAGAGAATGAACGTGGCTGGAAGCCGATCCACATTCGGACTCCGGTCCGGTGGTATGTTCCCAAGACCGCCAATGATGGGCAGGGCAGGCTTCGGATTCTTCCGGCACTCCCGCCACTCCATTGGGCGGCACCTGGTTGTGGCACGCAGAACAACGGGTTTTCAGAACATCCACCGGCTCCCACGGGCTGCCGCACCCCAATGACGGTGCGAACCTGGGAGTATCCACGTGACTTCTGTCAACGCCTGCGGGTTTTGACAATATGTGCCCCAATGGGTGCCGGATGTGGCGGTACGTCAGGGGCAGGAGTGTTGCCACATATGGACAATGATCAGGAACTGGCCGTTAACGATGATGCACCGGCTGCCGAGGCTGCTGCTGCACCCAAGAGGGCTGTACGTACCCGCCGGAAAACGGCTCCCAAGACCGAAGAAGACGTGACGGATGCAGCGGCCACGGCGCCGGAGGCAGCCGCCCCTGAAGTAAGCGGCGACTCGCCGTCGGCGGAAGCCGCCGCGGCGACCAAGGCCCCGGCCCGCCGCACCCGCGCCCGCAGGAAAGCGGACGCCCCCGAACCCCTGCCCGCCTTCGCTGATGACGCAGAGGCAACCGCTGCCGCCGGCACTGCGCCTGTTGATGCTGCGTCCGTTGATGCCCCGGCACCGGCCGTGGCCGGTGAAGACGCTGCCGCAGCACCTGCTGCCACGGCGGACGCCGAAACCAAACCTGTTCGCCGCCGTCGGGTAGCCACCCGCAAGGCCGCGTCCCCGGCTGCCCCGCCCGCGGCGGAAGCCGCGGCAGCGGACGCCGTCGCTGCAGAACCAGCAATCCCGGAAGCCCCGGCACAGGAACCGGCCCGGGAGGAAGCTGCCGCCCAGGAAGCAGCTCCTGCGCAGGAGCAGCCCCAGGAACCCGTCGCGGCCGCCGAGGCTGCCGGAGCCCCCGGGCCTGCCCGGGAAACCCCCGCTGTGGCCAAGGAAGAGCACGCTGCGGTCAAGGAACAGACCGCCCCCGCCGCGGCCGCCAGCCCCTTTGGTTCCCTCTTCCTGGAGCCTGCATCGCCCACATCCGTGCTCTTCCAGGCCCCGGACCTCAGCACCGTGGTCCGTCCCGCAGCACCCGCCGTCGAGGAACCTGAAGAGGAAGAAACCGACGACGGCGACGATTCCTCCAGCCGCCGCCGGCGCCGCAGCCGCGGCCGCAGGGGCCGCAGCCGCGTCGGCGACAAGGCGGACGAGGACATCGAGGGTGGGAGCGCCGAGGCTGACGCCGAGGACGAGGCCGACGAGGACAGCGCCACACAAGCCGAGGACGGCGTGACGTCCCGCCGCCGCCGTCGCCGCCGCCGCGGTGACCAGGACCTGGAGCTGACCGGCGGGGAAGGCGACGACCCGCCCAACACGGTGACGAGGGTCCGTGCCCCGCGCGCGGTCAGTGAAGCGCCGGTCAACAACCGGGTCACCAGCGTCAAGGGCTCCACCCGCCTTGAGGCCAAGAAGCAGCGCCGCCGCGAATCCCGCGACACCGGCCGCCGCCGCACCGTCATCACCGAGGCCGAGTTCCTGGCCCGCCGCGAATCCGTGGACCGGCAGATGATCGTCCGCCAGCGCGACGACAGAATCCAGATCGCCGTCCTTGAAGACGGTGTCCTGGCCGAGCATTTCGTATCCAAGACCCAGCAGGACTCGCTCATCGGCAACGTCTACCTGGGCAAGGTCCAGAACGTGCTGCCGTCAATGGAAGCTGCGTTCGTGGACATCGGGCGTGGCCGCAACGCCGTGCTGTACGCCGGTGAGGTCAACTGGGAAGCCGTCAACCTCGAAGGCAAGCAGCGCCGCATCGAGAACGCGCTCAAATCCGGCGACACCGTCCTGGTCCAGGTGACCAAGGATCCCGTCGGCCACAAGGGCGCCCGGCTGACCAGCCAGATCTCCCTTCCCGGCCGCTACCTGGTCTACGTGCCCGGCGGCTCCATGACCGGCATCTCCCGCAAGCTGCCCGACGTCGAACGCAACCGCCTCAAGCGCATCCTCAAGGACCGCCTGCCCGAGCACGCCGGCGTCATCGTCCGGACCGCCGCGGAAGGTGCCTCGGAAGAGGAACTGACGCACGACATCAACCGCCTGCGCGCCCAGTGGGAAGGCATCGAAAGCCAGTCCCAGTCCACCAAGATCCTGGCCCCGGAGCTGCTGTACGGCGAACCGGACCTGACCATCAAGGTGGTCCGGGACGTCTTCAACGAGGACTTCTCCAAACTGATCGTCTCCGGTGAGGAGGCCTGGGACACCATCGAGGCCTACGTCACGTACGTGGCGCCGGACCTGGTGGGCCGCCTCGAGAAGTGGACCAAGGACCAGGACATCTTCTCCGCCTGGCGCATCGACGAGCAGATCCACAAGGCCCTTGAGCGGAAGGTGTTCCTGCCCTCCGGCGGCTCCCTGGTCATCGACCGCACCGAGGCCATGACCGTGGTGGACGTCAACACCGGCAAGTTCACCGGCAGCGGCGGCAACCTCGAGGAAACCGTCACCAAGAACAACCTGGAAGCTGCCGAGGAAGTGGTGCGCCAGCTGCGGCTGCGCGACATCGGCGGCATCATCGTGATCGACTTCATCGACATGGTGCTCGAATCCAACCGCGACCTGGTCCTGCGCCGCCTGGTGGAATGCCTGGGCCGCGACCGGACCAAGCACCAGGTTGCCGAGGTCACGTCGCTGGGCCTGGTCCAGATGACCCGCAAGCGCATGGGGACGGGCCTGCTGGAAGTCTTCGGCGAGCAGTGTGAGGCCTGCGCCGGCCGGGGCGTAGTGACGCACGACGATCCCGTGGAGCACCGCCGCGCCAACATTGTGGCGGCCGAGCACCACGTCCAGCGCGCCGACAGCCGCCCCGAAGCCCGCGGGGAAGCCCACCGCCCCGAAGGGCAGCGGGCCGATGGCGGCCAGCCCGGAGTCCGTCCCGAGCGCAAACGGCGGCGGGGACGCGGCGGCCAGCAGCCCGAGGCTGCCCCGGCGCCTGCTGTCCACGTCCACACCGTCCTTCCGGACCCCACAGACGCAGAGCGGCACGCAAAGGCAGAGGCCACCCGGCTTGCCCTGGCGAACATCGCGGCTGCCGCCCATGCGGCCCACCTGCATGACGATGAGGTGGCAGCCACCCGGCAGGCACCGTCCGCCGAGCCTGCGCAGGCCCCTATTGAAGAGAAGCACGACGCCGATGGCCCGGCACGCCCCGCAGCTGTCCTGACCTTCGGCGGCGAGGAAGTCCCGCTTCCCTTCGTGGAGCACGCTGAGGACCAGCATCCCAGGCCCGCCCTCACGCTGGACCGGCTCGCGGAAGCCTTTGCCCACCTCGGCCAGCCGGCTTCCCCCGTGGAGAACGCGCCCGCCAAGGCCGCAGACACGGTGAAGCCGGCCGAACAGTCAGCGCCCAAACAGTCGGTGCCCGAACAGCAGCCCGGCGGGGGAGCGGAGGCGCGTGCCGCCGTGGAAGCTCCGGCGGAAAAGGACTACTCCGACCACACGCTGGAGCAGTCCCGGCAACGCAGGCCGCGGCGCCACCGCGCTGCCAGCCGTGCCCAGGGTGCCGCAAATGAAACCGTTGTCCAGCACCACGAGAACGTCCAGGCGACAGGCGCGGGGCACTCGCACGCAGCCAAGGCCCCGGACACCGCCAAAGCACAGCCCGCTGCGGCGGAGCCCGGCAAGCCGGCAGGGGAACCGATCATCCTCGGCGTCGGCGTCCCCGCCTCGGAGCTCTAAGCCAGGGCGCAGCCAACGCGCCACCCAGGAAGTCCCCGTCGTGCGGACTGTTCCCCCATGAATCCAGGGGGAACAGTCCACGGGCGGGGACTTCCTGCATGCGCGGGTGCTGTCACCTTTCCGCCGGGTACGCCCCAGCGGCTACTCTGGAACCCGACACGGGGTGCCGCGCAGAAGGCCGGCTGAGATCCACACCCGTTGAACCTGTCCGGCTAGTACCGGCGAAGGGATGTCTGTTGTCTTCGACCCTCTCCATGCCCCTGCCCACAGCGTCCGGCGTGGCCCCCGCGCTGCCTGGGGGCCGCGATGTCCCGCGCGTCCTCTCCATTGCAGGCTCCGACCCGTCCGGCGGGGCCGGGATCCAGGCGGACCTCAAAAGCATTGCCGCCCATGGCGGATACGGCATGGCCGCGATCACGGCACTCACGGCGCAAAACACCCGGGGCGTGCAGTCCGTCCACGTCCCGCCGGCCGGCTTCCTGGCCCAGCAGCTGGACGCGGTCAGTGACGACATCAGCATCGACGCCGTCAAGATCGGCATGCTGGGCGACGAGTCGGTGATCCGCACTGTCCGCCAGTGGCTCGGAAAGGCCCGTCCCGCCGTCGTGGTCCTGGACCCCGTCATGGTGGCCACCAGCGGCGACAGGCTGCTGAAGGAATCCGCCGAAGCCGCGCTCCGGGAACTGCTGCCCCTTGCCCACCTCATCACCCCCAACCTTCCCGAGCTCGCGCTGCTGCTGGGCACGGAGCCGGCGAAGGACTGGGACACCGCGCTGGACCAGGGCAGGCGCCTGGCGGAAGCCACCGGAGCCACCGTGCTGGTCAAGGGTGGCCACCTTTCAGGCCTCGACTGCCCGGATGCGCTGGTCAACACTTCGGGCCTCCTGGGGCCGGACGTGGTGGAAGTGCAGGGGAAGCGGGTTTCCACGCGGAACAGCCACGGGACGGGCTGTTCCCTGTCCTCTGCCATGGCAACAGTCCAGGCCCGTTTGGGCAATTGGGAGGCATCACTGCGAACGGTCAAGCCCTGGCTGGCCGGCGCACTTGAGAACTCCGGCCAATTGGAGGTGGGCCAGGGGAACGGCCCCGTACACCACTTCCACCACGTGCGGCCGGTCCTGGAGGAGGGCGGCTTCGCGGCCCGGTTGTGGTCGGAAGCCCAACAGGACCTGGCGGACATCTACGCACTGGACTTCATCCACGGCCTGGCGTCCGGAGACCTTCCGGAGAAGGACTTTGCCTACTACCTGGCGCAGGATGCCCTCTACCTGAACGGCTACTCCAGGGTGCTGGCACGGGCCAGCGCGCTGGCCCCCTCGGAGGCCGAGCAGCTTTTCTGGGCCGGATCCGCGCAGCAGTGCCTTGAGGTGGAATCGGAACTCCACCGCTCGTGGCTCAGCACCCGCCCGGCCCCGAAGGGCCTGGGCCCCGTCACCAAGTCATACGTGGACCACCTCACGGCAGCGTCGGCGTCGGGCAGCTATGCCGTCCTCGCCGCCGCCGTGCTTCCCTGCTTCTGGCTCTACGCCGAAGTCGGCGGGAAGCTCCACGCCCGGTTCCTGGCCTCGGGCGAACCGGACGGCCATGCCTACGCGGCCTGGCTCCGGACGTACGCCGACGAGGGCTTCGCCGAAGCAACCCGCAAAGCCATCGCCATCGTGGATGCAGCCGGACGGACCGCGCCGGACCATGAGAGGGCGGCGATGGTGACGGCGTTCAAGCAGTCCTGCCGCCTGGAAGTGGAGTTCTTCGACGCGCCGAGGCTGCATTCCTGACCCCCGCGGGCCGGGCCCGGCTATGATGGTGGAGCACGGTTGCGGCGGTTCCTGCCGGGCTGTGGTTACTACCACAGCCGGCCCGCCTGAACCAGCCTCATTTGCGGCCGAAGATGGATTTAGCGTATTCTTGATCTTCGGTGCTTACGCCAACACTTGGGTTACGACCCCACGGCGTTGAGGCACAGCGAGAAACCAAGCTTTTAGCAAGTCGGTTCCGCACGCAAATTTTGTAATAAACGTCGAGAGAAGTGAGTTCCCAAGTGGTGTACGCGATTGTCCGCGCAGGCGGCCGCCAAGAGAAGGTTTCCGTTGGAGACTTCGTTACCCTGAACCGCGTCGCCGGTGGAGCCGGCAGCACCATTGAGCTGCCCGCACTGCTCCTGGTTGATGGTGACAAGGTCACCTCCGCCGCCGCTGACCTGGCCAAGGTAACTGTTACGGCTGAAATCCTCCAGGACCTGCGTGGTCCTAAGATTGTCATCCAGAAGTTCAAGAACAAGACCGGCTACAAGAAGCGCCAGGGTCACCGCCAGGAACTGACCAAGGTCAAGATCACCGGCATCAAGTAACCACCGGTTACTGTTCAGGCATTTCAACAGATTCCCCAGAATTTAGAGGCAGGCATTTCAGATGGCACATAAAAAGGGCGCGAGCTCCACTCGCAACGGTCGCGATTCCAACGCTCAGTACCTCGGCGTCAAGCGCTTCGGCGGCCAGGTTGTTTCGGCCGGCGAGATCATCGTCCGCCAGCGTGGCACCCACTTCCACCCGGGCGCCGGCGTTGGCCGTGGCGGCGACGACACCCTGTTCGCCCTGACCCCGGGCGCCGTTGAATTCGGCACCCGCCGCGGTCGTCGCGTAGTCAACATCGTTGCTGCTGCAGCTGCAGAGTAACAACAAGTTCTGAAACGGTGGAGCGGGCCTGAGGGTCCGCTCCACTGTTCTTTTAACCGCATTACAATCGATGTGGCGTCCCCTGGGCCGCCAGGTAAACAGTTTCTGAGGAGATCCACGTGGCCAGCTTTGTAGACCGGGTAGTACTGCACGTATCCGGCGGTACCGGCGGCCATGGGTGCGTCTCCGTCCACCGCGAGAAGTTCAAGCCGCTGGGCGGACCCGACGGCGGCAACGGGGGCAACGGCGGCGACGTGATCCTCCGCGTCGACCACCAGACCACCACGCTTCTTGACTACCACCACGCACCGCACCGGCACGCCAGCAACGGCGGCCCCGGCATGGGTGACTGGCGCGGCGGCAAAAACGGTGAAACCCTCATCCTGCCCGTCCCGGACGGCACCGTGGTGAAGTCCAAGGACGGCACCGTCCTGGCTGACCTCGTCGGCGAGGGCACCGAGTACGTGGCCGCCGCAGGCGGCATTGGCGGACTCGGCAACGCCGCCCTGTCCTCGCAAAAGCGCCGCGCCCCCGGCTTTGCGCTGCTGGGCATCGAAGGCGAGTCCCGCGACATCGTCCTGGAACTGAAGTCCATCGCCGACATCGCGCTGGTGGGTTTCCCGTCGGCCGGCAAGTCCAGCCTCATCGCGGCGATGTCCGCGGCCCGGCCCAAGATCGCTGACTACCCGTTCACCACGCTGGTTCCCAACCTCGGCGTCGTGCAGGCCGGAGACGTGCGGTTCACCATCGCCGACGTACCCGGGCTCATCGAAGGTGCCAGCGAGGGACGCGGCCTGGGCCACCACTTCCTGCGGCACGTGGAGCGCTGCGCAGCCCTGGTGCACGTGCTGGACTGCGGCACGCTGGAATCGGAGCGCGACCCGTTGTCGGACCTCGCCATCATCGAGGGCGAGCTGGAGAAGTACGCCGTCGACATGAGCTACGCAGGCCAGGACGGCGAAGTGGTACCCCTGAACCACCGCCCCCGGCTGGTGGCCCTGAACAAGGTAGACCTGCCCGACGGCAAGGACATGGCCGAATTCGTGCGTCCGGAACTCGAATCCCGCGGCTACCGCGTGTTCGAGGTGTCCGCCACCAGCCATGAGGGCCTGCGCCAGCTGGGCTTCGCCATGGCGGAGATCGTCAAGGCGGCCCGCGACGCCGTCGCTGCGGCACCGCCCAAGGTCCAGCCCGCCGTACTGCGTCCCCGCGCCGTCAACGAGGCCGGCTTCAAGATCCGGCGCGAGGAAAAGAACCTGGAGCCGCTGTTCCGCGTCCTCGGCGAAAAGCCCGAACGCTGGGTCAAGCAGACCGACTTCACCAACGAGGAAGCCATCGGCTACCTTGCGGACCGGCTCGCCAAGCTCGGCGTGGAGACTGAACTGTTCAAGCAGGGCGCCAAGCCGGGCGACACCGTGGTCATCGGCGGGGACGACGGTGTCGTCTTCGACTGGGAGCCCACCATGATGGCAGGGGCCGAGCTCCTGGCGTCACCGCGCGGCACCGATGTGCGGTTCGCAGACATTGGGGATCGGCCCACCCGCAGCCAGAAGCGCGATGAGCAGCAGGAGCGCCGTGACGCCAAGGCCGCCGCCCGGGCCGAGCTCGAGGCGGAACGGAAAGCCGGTATCTGGACCGAATCCGTCAGTGGCCGCCGCGCTGCCCACCCTGTGAAGGAGAGCGGACTGGAAGCGGACGATGACCTCTAGGGGCATGACCGCGGAACCCGCCGGGCGGACGGCGGACAGGAGCGCACTGGCAGGCGCCCGCCGGATCGTCGTGAAGGTGGGCTCCTCGTCTCTGACCAGCATCAAGGGCGGCATCTCGGAGGAATCCCTGACCGCCCTGGCGGACGCACTCGCGGCCAAGCGCAACGCGGGCGCCGAGATCATCCTGGTCTCCTCCGGCGCCATCGCGGCCGGACTGGCCCCGCTGGGACTGGCCAAGCGCCCCCGCGACCTCGCCACCCAGCAGGCCGCCGCCAGCGTGGGCCAGGGGCTGCTGATGGCCCGGTACACCCAGGCCTTCGGCGCGCACGGCGTCACCGTCAGCCAGGTCCTGCTCACGGCCGAGGACCTGATGCGCCGCAGCCAGCACACCAACGCCCTCCGCGCCATGGACCGGCTGCTGAACCTCGGTGTGGTCCCCGTGGTCAACGAGAACGACACCGTGGCCACCCACGAAATTCGCTTCGGCGACAACGACCGGCTCGCCGCCCTGGTGGCGCACCTGGTGCGCGCCGACGCACTGGTGCTGCTGTCCGACGTCGACTCCCTCTATGACGGGCCGCCCGCCCAGGGTGCCAAGCGCATCCCCCTGGTCACGGGCGCGCACGACCTCGAGGGCGTTTCCATCGGCAAAGCGGGCAAGGCCGGTGTGGGAACCGGCGGGATGATGACAAAGGTGGAAGCTGCCAGCATGGCGGCAGGTTCGGGCATTCACGCCCTGGTGACCTCCACGTCCAACGCCGCCGCAGCCCTGAATGGCGAGGACGTGGGCACGTGGTTTTCCGTCAACGGTTCCCGCAAGCCCGTCCGGCTCCTGTGGCTGGCGCACGTTGCCTCGGTGCAGGGCCGCCTGGTCCTGGACGAGGGGGCGGTGCGTGCCGTGCGGCACCACCGCACCTCCCTGCTGCCGGCAGGGATTTCCGCGGTGCAGGGCGACTTTGAAGCGGGCGACGCCGTGGAGCTGGCAGGAACCGACGGCATCGTTGTGGCCCGCGGCCTGGTGAACTACTCGTCGGAGGAGCTGCCCCGCATGCTGGGGCGTTCCACCCGGGAGCTGGGCGAGGCACTGGGCAGCGGCTATGACCGCGAAGTTGTTCATGTTGATGACCTGGTGCTGGTCTGAGCCCAGGGCTCGCCTAAACTTGGAGCATGACTGAAGCCCTGATCCACACTGCTGAAAATTCCGGAACCACTGCTGCGCAGGCGCAGCCGGGTGCCGTGGCAGAACAGGGATCAGCTGCTGCGCCTCTATCCGCTGCGGAGGTTGAAGCGGCTGTCCACGCCCTCGCGGACCGGTCCCGCCACGCTGCCCGCCGGATGGCCACTGCCAACCGTGCCTGGAAGGACCGCGCCCTCCGGGCTGTCGGAGCCGCCCTGCAGGAGAACGTGCCGGCCATCCTCACCGCCAACGCCATGGATGTGGAAAAAGGCAAGGCCAACGGCACCTCCGCCGCGCTCCTGGACCGGCTCACCCTCACCGAGGCCCGCGTGGCAGGGCTGGTGGCCGCCCTCGAGAACCTGGCCAACCTCCCGGATCCCGTGGGCAATGTGGTGCGCGGCCAGACCCTTCCCAACGGGCTCCGCCTCCGCCAGGTCAACGTGCCCATGGGCGTCGTGGCGGCCATCTACGAGGCACGGCCCAACGTCACCGTGGACATCGCGGGGCTGGCCCTCAAGAGCGGCAACGCCGTCATCCTGCGCGGCGGCAGCGCTGCCGAGGCCACCAACCAGGTCCTGGTCCGGGTGCTGCGCGAAGCCCTCGAATCTGTGGGCCTTCCGGCCGACGCCGTGCAGACCGTGGACCAGTACGGCCGCGCCGGTGCCAACGTCCTGATGAAGGCCCGCGGCAGGGTGGACGTGCTGATTCCCCGCGGCGGCCGCGACCTGATCCAGACCGTGGTGACCAACTCCGCCGTGCCCGTCATCGAAACGGGGGAGGGGAACGTCCACATCTTCCTCGACGAGTCCGCCGACGAAAACATGGCCGTGGAGATCCTGCTCAACGCCAAGACCCAGCGGCCCAGTGTCTGCAATACGGTCGAGACCCTGCTGGTGCATTCGCGCTCAACCGTCCTGCCCGCCGTGGCCGCCGCCCTGCGTGGCGCCGGTGTCCGCCTGCACGTGGACGGGCGCATCAGCGCCGCGCTGCCCGGGATCGAGACCCAGCCGGCCACGGATGTGGACTGGGGAACCGAGTACATGGACCTTGACCTGGCCGTGGCCATGGTGGACAGCCTCGATGAGGCCGTGCAACATATCCGCACCTGGTCCACCGGGCACACCGAAGCGATCCTCACCAACAGCCTTGCCAACGCTGAACGGTTCATCGCCGAGGTGGATTCGGCGGCGGTGATCGTGAACGCTTCCACGCGGTTTACCGACGGCGGGGAACTTGGCCTCGGTGCCGAGGTGGGCATTTCCACCCAGAAGCTGCACGCCCGCGGGCCCATGGGCCTGACCGAGCTCACCACCACCAAGTGGATCGTCCAGGGCGAAGGCCAGGTCCGCGCATAGCAACGCGGTAACATAGACCAGAACCCGGAAAGCAGCGGAAGGTTCCGCTGCCCGTAAATCCTTGAACATAGGGGAGAAAATGCTGCTCCAGCAGATTGCCACGTCCGTCGCCGCCGCAGGTGAATCAGGCCATGAGGAGCTTGCGCCGCTGTGGGCCGAACCGTGGGTCTTTGGCGTTTCCATGTTCGGCATCCTGGTGGTCCTGATGTTCATTGCCTGGTCCTACACCAACCTGGGCAACCGCCACGCCGCCACGGACGAGCACGCCGATCCGCACCGCCAGCACCCCAATAAGCACGATCGCGGGCAGGGCCACTAAGATTTCCCACAACCTGCACCGCAATGGTGCCCGGGGGCGGCTGCGGCTTGGCGTGATGGGCGGGACATTCGATCCCATCCACCACGGCCACCTTGTCGCGGCCAGCGAAGTCGCGGCGGAGTTCGACCTCGACGAGGTGGTCTTCGTCCCCACCGGGCAGCCATGGCAAAAGTCCCATAAACAGGTCAGCGAGCCCGAACACCGCTACCTGATGACCGTCATCGCCACGGCATCCAATCCGCGCTTCACCGTCAGCCGTGTCGACGTTGACCGTCCGGGTCCCACCTACACCATCGACACCCTCCGCGACCTCCGGGCCCAGCGCCCCGATGCCGACCTTTTCTTCATCACCGGCGCGGACGCCCTGGCGCAGATTTTGTCCTGGAAGGACATTGACGAGCTGTGGTCGCTGGCCCACTTCGTGGGCGTGACACGTCCCGGGCACGTCCTGGACGGGATGGGCCGCGACGACGTCAGCCTCCTGGAAGTTCCGGCCATGGCCATTTCGTCAACGGACTGCCGGGCCCGTGTGGCAGCGAACAACCCGGTCTGGTACCTGGTCCCCGACGGGGTGGTCCAATACATCGCCAAGTACGGCCTGTATTCGGACCCGCCGCCTGCAAGCGCGGATGAAATAACTTCCGAAGCACGCGAACCAGCCAGTACTGAATGAGTTCTCAATGAGTCAGGAACAGCCCCCAATCCGCAGCCGCCGGGAACTCCGGAAGGCCAGGGACGCCCAACAGGCCACCCCGCCCGCCACCGGGCAGCGCCCGCCTGCCGCGAACCGGCCGGCCGACGGCGCACCCGCACCGGCGGGACAGGATGCGACGGCCCGCTCCCGCTCCGCAGTAACAACTCCGCCGGCCCCCGCCGACACGCCTGCCGACCGGACGCCTGAAGACCAGACGCCCACCCAGCGTTCGTCCCAGATCCGCGCCCGCGACCGGGCCGCGCTTCGCACCATCAAGGAACTTGAGGAAAAGGAAGGCCAGCTTGCTGCCGGGGGACCGCCCACCCGGCGCCAGCTGCGGTTGCAGCAACTCAAAGAGCAGGCACTGACGGCCGCCAATCCGATTGTGCCACCAGCCGCTGCGCCCGCCCCCACCGCGTCGTCAGGAGCGGACACTGCTGCCCCGGCCCCTGCAGCGAACACCGGCGCGCCGGTAAAAACTGGTGCCCCGGCGAAACCAGGGCCCGCAGCCGCCGCTGAACGTCCTGCACCGGCTCCAGGAGGCGCCCCGGAGGGGATGACGGTGGAACAGGCACTGGAAGCGCGGGCGCTGATCGCCGCGCAGGCCAGGAACCAGATCGCCAAAATGGAGCACATCGCGTCTGTGGATCCGGAGGCCGTCGATCCGGAGATCCTGGCCGAACAGATCGCCCTGGCGGAGCGGGCCGCGGTCCTGAACCGCAGGGCAATGGCCCGGCAGAAGCTCGCCGAACAGGCGGGGAATCCTCCCGCCCCGGCCAGGGAAGCCGCCGCCAAAGACAAGCCCGGCCCGTCCACCGCCAACAACCTGGCGATGGTGACGCCGCTCGAGTTCGTCCAGGTGCCCGGCGTCGAACGTCCGGTGATGAAGCCGCCGGCAACCTCGCATGTCCCGGTCACCACCAGGCCCGGCACCAAAGTTCCGGGAAAACGCAAACCTGCCAACCGCCCCAAGGCGCCAGCGCCCGAATCCGCCAGCGGCAGGTCCCAGGTCATAGCCCGTGCCGAGGCAGCGGCCAAAGCCGCCAGCCGTCCCAAACGGGTATCGCTCCCGGACAACCAGACGGAGAACCCCTCAGAGGATCTCTTCGAGGATCTTCCCCGCGTCCCTGCCCGCGCCGCCCATGGCCTTGACCCCCTGGACGCCGCAACGGCCGGCCTGACAAGGGCGCGGCGGAACCGCATCCTTCAGTTCTGCATCCTCGCGTTCGGGATCCTGGCCCTCATTGCCGGCATCATCCTGATCGTCAGCGGCATGTCCCGCTGACCGCACCGGCATCAACTTTTCACCAAACAAGGAGTCCCGTGACTGCAACAGAATCGTCCATTGCAATAGCCCGTACGGCCGCCAAGGCCGCCGCCGACAAGATTGCGCAGGACATCGTCGCCATGGACGTGAGTGAACGCCTGGCCCTGGCCGACGTCTTCCTCATCGCCTCGGCACCCAGCGAACGCCAGGTCAACGCCATCGTTGACGGCATCGAGGAAGAACTTGCCAAACAGGACCTGCGGCCGGTGCGCCGCGAGGGCCGTTCCGGCGGCCGGTGGGTCCTGCTGGACTACGCCGACGTCGTCATCCACGTCCAGCATGAGGAGGACCGGGTGTTCTACGCACTGGAGCGGCTCTGGAAGGATTGCCCCGTGGTGGACCTGCAGCTCGGGGACGACGCATCCGCCAAAGCCGGCGCAATAGCCGACAGCGAGTAGGCCGCGCCCGCGCCGTGAACGTGTGCGGAGAGTGAATATTCCCGATTTGGAATTTTCGGAATTGCTGTTCTAAGATATTTGAGTTGCTTCGGGGGAGACCCCGGAGAGAGCTCCTTGGAGCAGCAACAATCCGGGGCTGTGGCGCAGCTGGTAGCGCACCTGCATGGCATGCAGGGGGTCAGGGGTTCGAGTCCCCTCAGCTCCACCGGCGGGTCCGCCGGAACCATCCTGGTTCCGGCGGACTTTTTCGTTTCCAGCCGTTCCCGCGCAGCTGACGACGGCTGAATGCCTGCAGGACTGCGCGGCGGAGGAGCGCGGTTCCGGGGCCGTTGACCGCCGATTGGCGTCCAGCGGAAAAGTGCATTACTCTGGTCAGGTTGCTCCGGCGAATTCGACCGGAAGGAACAAGAGTACGGGGCTGTGGCGCAGCTGGTAGCGCACCTGCATGGCATGCAGGGGGTCAGGGGTTCGAGTCCCCTCAGCTCCACCGATACTCGGAAAAGGGAACCATCACATTTGTGCTGGTTCCCTTTTTCGTCGTTGTTGGGGGCCTGGTCCTTTTCTCTCCGGATGGGGACCTGCAGCCGGTGGAAAAACCCTTCCCGCGCAGGTCAAAGCGGGGTACAACTGAGGTTGAGGGCACATCGTCCCGCCGCCCGGCCGCTTTCACCCAAGAGCGGGGACGCGGGACAGGCTGACGAGGAGGTCACAGATGTCCCACGCAGATGGTTCCGGCTACAACGGCGATGCTGTTCCAGAGGAATCGCGCCTGACACGCGATACCGCGATCCGGGGGCCTGCGAGGCCCGCTCCATACATCGGTGCCGGCATCATCCTGGCCGCCGCCATCCTCTTCCCCCTCATGCCGCAGCTCTACTCCTTCGATGCGCCCAGGCTGGCCGGGCTGCCGTTCTTTTACTGGTACCAGCTGCTCTGGGTGCCCATTTCGGCCATCCTGACCGGCACGGCCTATTGGCTGGTAACCAAGGAAGACCGACGACGGCGGGCTGAGGCACGTCCAGGCGGCCCGCCACGGGCAGGCACAGCCTCCGCTGATGCCGGGTTGGGAGGGGACCGGCCATGAACGGGCGCGAGATCAACTGGATTGCCTTGATCATTGTTGTGCTGCTGTTCGTCGTTGTTGCCGTCATGGGCTTCCTGGCCGCCAAATGGCGCCGCAGCGGAGAGGTGGAAGGACTGCACAGCCTGGACGAGTGGGGCCTGGGCGGCCGCGGATTCGGCACCTGGATCACTTGGTTCCTGCTGGGCGGGGACCTCTACACCGCCTACACCTTCGTGGCAGTGCCCGCAGCGATGTGGGCCACGGGCGCCGTCAGCGGCTTCTTTGCCGTGCCCTACACCATCGTCCTCTATCCGATCATCTTCATCATCATGAGCCGTTTGTGGTCGGTGTCCCACCGCCATGGCTACGTCACCTCAGCGGACTTCGTGGGCGGCCGCTACGGCAGCCGCTGGCTTTCGCTGGCCGTCGCCGTCACGGGCATCGTGGCCACCATGCCCTACATCGCGCTGCAGCTGGTAGGCATCAAGGCCGTCCTCACGGTCCTTGGCCTGGGCAGCTCAGGCAATGTGCTCCTGACCGACCTGCCGCTGATCCTGGCCTTCGTGGTCCTGGCCGCGTACACCTACACATCGGGACTCCGCGCGCCGGCGATGATTGCCGTCGTCAAGGACCTCCTGATCTACCTTGCGGTGATCGTGGCCGTCATCTACCTGCCCATCAAGTTCGGCGGCTGGGACACCATCTTCAGTTCGGCACAGGCCAAACTGGGCACGGTGAACCAGGCCACCGGAAAGCCCGCAGGGGTCTTCATTCCGGGTGCTGCCAACTACTCCGCCTACTGGTCACTGGCACTGGGTTCGGCCATGGCGCTCTTCATGTATCCCCACTCCGTGACGGCGGTGCTGGCATCCAAGGCCCGCAATACCATCCGCCGCAACGCCGCCATCCTGCCCCTGTACTCGCTGATGCTTGGTTTCCTGGCCCTGCTGGGTTTCGTGGCCATCAAGGCGGGCACCAAGCCCATCGACCTGGACGGATCGGTCAATCCGCAGTTGGTGGTACCGCAGCTGTTCCTTGACCATTTCCCGGCCTGGTTTGCGGGGGTGGCCCTGGCTGCCATCGCCATCGGGGCGCTTGTCCCCGCGGCGATCATGTCCATTGCGGCGGCAAACATGTTCACCCGAAACATCTACCGCGACTTCATCCGGCCTGACGTCGATGCCAGGACAGAGGCGAAGGTTTCCAAGATCGTCTCGCTGGTGGTGAAGGTGGGCGCGCTGGTCTTCGTGATCGCCATGGACCAGTCCGCGGCCATCAACATGCAGCTGCTGGGCGGCATTTGGATCCTGCAGACCTTCCCGGCCGTGGTGGCCGGCCTGTACACCCGGTGGTTCGACCGCTGGGCGCTGCTTGTCGGCTGGGCGGTGGGCATCATCTTCGGAACAATCTCCGCATACAACGTGGTCAATCCGGCGACCAAGGCCCATTTTGGCGGCTCTTTGGCCCCCATCCCCGGGACGGACTTCACCGTTTACATCGCGGTGTCCGCGTTCGCGCTGAACCTGATTGTCGCCGCCGTCCTGACCCTGGTGCTGCGGGCCCTGAAGGTCCGCACGGGGGAGGACCTCACCCGGCCCACGGATTACGCCGCCGACGAGACAGACCCGAAGGTGGTCCAGATCGAGAAAATCCAGCCTTTCACCCGGCCAGGCGGACCTCCGCCGGTGGCCTGAAGGAAGCCCGGGTCCTCCCCGGGATTAGGCCGCCCTCCTGCCGGGTTACGTCCCGGCAGGAGGGCGCTGTACGTGGAGTGTTGGCGGGAGTAAAACGGCTCACATCCAGGCGGTGCGCCGCAGCGGCGGTTCCTCTCCACCCGGGCGGCGCACCAGCACCTGGTTGACTCCGGTCAGCCCGGTTTCGAAGCCAATGGCGCTGCTGGCCATGTAGAGCCGCCACACCCGGGCGCGTCCCGCACCGGCCAGCTTCACCGCCTCGTCCCAGTTTTCCTCAAGCCGGCTTACCCATGCCCGGAGCGTGAGCGCGTAGTGCCGGCGGAGGGCCTCCACGTCGAGGACTTCGAACCGCGCCGTTTCCAGGGCGGCCACCATTTCGCCGAGGCTGATCATCTCCCCGTCGGGGAACACGTACCGGGGAATGAATGAGTCCGGGTCCGGGCTGGTGGGGCCGGCGTTCCAGGAGATGGCGTGGTTCAGCAGCCGCCCGCCGGGCCGGAGCAACCCGTAGAGGGCCGAGGCGTAGGCGGGGGTCTGGGCGCGCCCGACGTGTTCGGACATGCCGATGGAACTGATGGCGTCGAATGGCCCGTCGCTGACATCCCGGTAATCCTGGACCCGGATGTCCACTTTGTCCGTCAGGCCGGCGTCCGCTGCACGCTTGCGGGCCAGGGCGGCCTGTTCCCTGGAGAGCGTCACGCCCACTACGCTGACGCCGTACCTGGCGGCAGCGTGGAGGGCGAAGCTGCCCCAGCCGCAGCCCACATCCAGCACCCGCATCCCCGGTTGAAGCCCCAGCTTGCGGCAGACCAGGTCCAGCTTGGCCTCCTGAGCGGCGTCCAGCCCCGAGTCAGGGCCACTCCCGGGGGCTTCGGCGCCGCCGGCGGCCCATACCGCGCAGGAATAGACCATCGACGGTCCCAGCACCAGGGCGTAGAAGTCGTTGCCGACGTCGTAATGATGCGAGATGGCGGCCGAATCCCGGCGGCGGGAATGCATCCTGCCCTTTTTGGCAATGCGCGCCTCCTCCGGTGGCGGGGCAGGGTTGGGCCCGATGGCGCCGAGCCGGACCGCGGTGCGCAACAGCAGCCAGAGCTCGCCTGCGGTCAGCGGGCGGAACGGCCCGGGCTCGGCGAACTTGCCGGCCGAGCTCAATGCCGTGAACGCCGCGAAGATGTCCCCCGGGGTGTCGATTTCACCTGCCACGTAGGCGCGGCTCAGTCCCAGCTGTCCCGGCGACCACAGAATGCGGCGCAGAGCCTTTCGGGACCTGAACTCCAGGACGGGTGCGTCCACGGGTCCCGCTTCCGAGCCGTCCCACGCGCGCAGGCGCAACGGGATCTGCCCGGTCCCCAGCACCACCCCCAGGGCCTTTTCCAGCCGGGCAGCGTGCCCGGTGCTTCCGTTTCCTGTCCGTTCGGCTGCTCCAGTTTCCATGCGCCTACCCTAAGGCCGTGTTGGCTTCCGCGACTATCATGGGCAGGTGAGTCCTGACCCAACCGACGTGGTGGTAATCGGGGCGGGCCAAGCCGGCCTCTCGGCTGCCTACCACCTGCAGCGCCGGGGAATTGATTATGCCGTGCTGGACGCCGAGGAAGGGCCGGGCGGTGCATGGCGGCACCGCTGGAGGAGCCTGCGCATGGCCACGGTCAACGGAATCAGCGATCTGCCGGGCATCGCCAAACCGGAGGTGGATCCGGCGGAACCGAGCTCGGAATTCCTGACCCGGTACTTCGGAAGCTACGAGGCTGAGCTGGGTCTGTCCGTTCTCCGGCCCGTCAAGGTACGGGCCGTCAGGCGCGAAGATGATGACCCGGCCGGGCGCTTGCGGGTCGAAACCACACGCGGGGACTGGACGGCCAGGGCCATCATCAACGCCACCGGTACGTGGACCCGCCCGTTCTGGCCCATTTACCCGGGCCAGTCCTCGTTCCGCGGCAGGCAACTGCACGTCGCCGACTACGTCTCCGCGGAGGAGTTCCGCGGCAAACATGTGGTGGTGGTGGGTGGCGGCATTTCCGCCGTCGGGCTGCTGGAAGAAATTTCCCGCGTCACCACCACCAGCTGGTTCACCCGAAGGGAACCGGTGTGGCGCGACGCGCCGTTCGATGCCACAGCGGGCCACGAGGCCGTGGCGCTCGTGGAGGACCGTGTCCGGCAGGGACTTCCGCCGCAAAGCGTCGTGTCCGTGACGGGCCTCATCTGGACACCAGCCCTCCGCGCGGCCAGGGGAAGGGGCGCCCTCGACCGGGAGCCGATGTTCACGTCCATCGAACCGGACGGCGTCCGCCGCGCCGACGGAAGCCTCCGCAAGGCCGACGTCATCCTGTGGGCCACCGGCTTCAGGGCGGAACTGGAACACCTCGCCCCGCTTCACCTGCGCGGGCCCGGCGGCGGAATCGCCATGGACGGAACCCGGGTGGCGGCCGAGCCGCGCGTCCACCTGGTAGGTTACGGGCCGTCGTCGTCCACCATTGGCGCCAACCGTGCGGGCCGCGCGGCAGTGACCGGGATCCTGAAGCTGCCTGGAATGGCGACGGCGGCGAAAACGGTAACGTGGGGGTGATGCCCCGGGACGCGGGGCGAACGAAGGCAACAGAAGGCGGCAGGACACCGGTGGCAGCAAACACCCTGGCGGACATTTTCAACGTCCTGCGCCGGCGGCCCGATGTCGAAGCCCCCAACCTGCAGGCCTGGGATGCCACGGACCGGCTGCTGCTGGAGACCGCAGTGCAGCTGGGGCGGGCCGGCGGTACCGTGGCGGTGATCAATGACCGCTACGGGGCCCTGACGCTCGGCGCCTCGGCAGTGCTTGCCCCGGCGGCGCTGCGCGTGCACCAGGACCTGATCACAGGGGAAAGGGCACTGCGGCTCAACGCGGCCGAACTGGGGGACGGGCCCGGGGCGGAGTTTGTCCAGCTGCCCCTGGGGCACCAGCTGCTGGCGGGAGCAGACACCATCCTGCTGCAGCTCCCCAAAACCCTCGCGGAACTGGAAGAAATCGCTGCCGCCGTGGCCCTGCATGCCGCACCGGACGTCCAGCTGCTGGCAGGAGGCCGGGTGAAGCACATGTCGCTGGGCATGAACGCCGTCCTTGAACGGTACTTCGTTTCGGTGCAGCCGCAGCTCGCCCGGCAAAAGTCCCGGGTCCTCCTTGCCGCGGGCCCCAAACCCTCCACCGCGGCGCCCCGCTTCCCGGTGTTGGAGCACCTTGCCGGCCTGGACCTGGACGTGGCAGCCCACGGCGCAGTCTTTGCCGGCCCCAGGCTGGACATCGGCACGCGTTTCCTCCTGGCGTTCCTGCCCCGGATGAAACCGGCACGGCACGCCGTCGACCTCGGCTGCGGTACCGGAATCCTTGCCGCGATGTACGCGCGGCAGTTCCCGGGAGCCGCCGTGACAGCCACCGACCAGTCCGCGGCCGCAGTGCAGTCCGCCCTTGCCACCGCCCGCGCAAACGGCCTGGCAGACCGCATCAGCGTTCTGCAGGACGATGCGCTGAGCACCTTCCCGGACGCCGCCGTGGACACCGTGCTGCTCAACCCGCCCTTCCACGTCGGTGCGGGCGTCCACGCCGGTGCCGGCCTCAAGATGATCCAGGCAGCCGGGCGGGTGCTGGCTCCCGGCGGCGAGCTGTGGACGGTCTTCAACCGGCACCTCGCCTACCTGCCGGCGTTGGAACGGTACGTGGGGCCCACCGTGGTGGAGGGGCGGAACCCCAAGTTCACCGTCACCCGAAGCAGCCGCCGCCCCCTCTGACTGGAACGCGCCCGGCCACCGGGGGTCCACCGCCGGGAACCGCGGGTGCCGCGCCGCGCCGCCGCCCGCGCATATGGGCGGGGGACCACCCTTAACGTACGATTCAAAGCATCACCATCACGAGGTAGCCGAAGACGTTTAGGGGACACAGTGTCTGAGATCCGCCAATCCTCTCCGAGACGCGGAACCAACTTGCCCAGGATGGGGGATTTCAACCTCACCGTCATCCTTGACGCAATCCGCAGGACGTCCGGTGGCCTGAGCCGCGTTGAACTGGCCCAGATCGTGGGCCTGTCCCCGCAGACCATTTCGAACATCTCGCGCCGCCTGCTGGACCAGAACCTGATTGTCGAGGCCGGCAAGGAGGGTACCGGCCCGGGCAAGCCGCGCACCATCCTCCGCCTCAATCCCGGCGGCATGTACGCCCTTGGTGTCCACCTGGACCCCGCAGTCACCACGTTCGTGGTGCTGGACCTGGTGGGATCTGTTGTCCGGCACTCGCGGATCAAAACCCCTGGCGGAAACGATCCCTCCGCCGTGATCAGCACCATCGCTGCGGAAATCGACCAGCTCGTCGCCGATTCCGGCGTGGACCGCAGCCGCATCGCCGGCCTGGGCGTGGCTGCGCCCGGCCCCATCGACCTGGACAACGGCACGGTCGTGGATCCACCACTGCTGCCCGGCTGGGACAGGGTGGAGCTGCGCGAAGCGCTGGCCGGGGCCACCGGTTACTCGGTACTCGTTGACAAGGACGTCACCAGCGCCGCCGTGGCGGAGACATGGGCAGGCGGGCCCAGCGGCGCCGGCAGCTTCGTCTTCATGTATATGGGCACAGGCATCGGCTGCGGCATCGTCCTGAACGACGAAGTGGTCCGCGGCACGTCCGGCAACGCCGGGGAGATAGGACACATCATCGTCGATCCCGACGGCCCACCCTGCGACTGCGGCCTGCGCGGCTGCGTGAAATCCTCCTGCATCCCGCAGGTCCTGGTGGCGGAGGCGGAAGCAGCGGGCATCCTGGACGGATCCCGCGCGGGTAACAGCGGCGCCGAAGTCCAGCAAAGCTTCGCCCGGCTGTGCGCACTCGCCGACGGCGGGGACGAACGCGCCGCTGCCATCCTGGACAAATCCGCCGTCCTGGTGGCCCGGGCGGTCTCCGTTGTCACCAACACCCTCGACGTGGAACGCGTCGTTTTCGGCGGCCCCTTCTGGAGCGGACTGGCGGAGCGCTACCTGGAGCTGATTCCGCCACTCCTGGATGCCAACAGCGACGTCAGGCTGATCCACCCCATCGAGGTTGTTGGCACGGGCGTCGGGGAGGACGTGGGAGCCATCGGCGCCGCCTCGCTGGTCCTGGAACATACCCTCGCGCCCCGGGCCCAACGGCTCCTGCTGGAAAGCTGAGGAACAGCATGCTTCGCCGGACATCGAAAACCGTCTCCCTGCTGGCCGCCGTGGTCCTTGCCCTTGCGGCCTGCACTCCCGGAAACCCAGCCGAGGGAAACAAGACCATCAAGGTGGCCTACCAGAAAACGGATTCGTTCAAGACCCTGGACACCATGTTCCAGGATGCGAAAAAAGAGTTCGAAGCCGCACACCAGGGCGTCACCATCGAACTGCAGCCCATCCAGGCGAACGACGACGACTACGGCACAAAGCTGGCCCTGGCCCTTCGCTCGCCTGCCACTGCTCCGGACGTCTTCTACGAAGACACCTTCAAGGTCCGCTCCGACGTGGACGCCGGGTACCTCCTGAAGCTGGACAGCCGGCTGGCCGGATGGGGTGACTGGGACAAGTTCAGCGACGGCGCCAAGGAGGCCGGGAAAGCGGACGACGGCGGCACGTACGCGGTGCCGCTGGGCACCGACACCAGGGCCATCTGGTACAACAAAAAGGTCTTTGCGGCCGCCGGCATTGGGTTGCCGTGGCGCCCGTCCAGCTGGCAGGACATCCTGGACACCGCAAGGAAGATCAAGGCATCCAACCCGGACGTCATCCCCTTCAACATGTATGCCGGCAAGGGCACAGGTGAAGGGACCGTGATGCAGGGCTTCTATGAGCTCCTCTATGGAACCGGGGCAAGCCTCTATGACACGGATTCGAAAAAGTGGGTCGTTGGGTCTGCCGGCTTCAAGGACTCGCTGACCTTCCTCAAGACCCTTTACGGCGAGAACCTCGCAGTGGCCCCGGCCGAGGCGCTGGACCCGAACATCTGGAAGAAGGTGTTCGGTGAATGGTTCCCGAAAGCAAAGCTCGGGGCAACCGTGGAAGGCTCCTACGCGCCGTCGTTCTGGCAGGCCGGTGGAAGCTACGCGTGGCCGGGCTACGAACAGGACATGGGCGTGGCCCCGTTCCCGACGCAGAACGGCGGCGCCCCCGGCGCGGTCAGCATGTCCGGCGGGTGGACCCTTGCCGTCGGGGCGGAAACCAAGCAGCCCGACCTTGCCTTCAACTTCCTCACCACGGCACTCAATGCCAAGAACTCGCTGGCCTTCACGGTGGCCAGCTCACAGATCGCCGTCCGGACCGACGTGGCCGCCGACCCCGCCTACCAGTCCGCCAACCCGTTCGTGAAGGACGTGTCCGGCCTGGTGGCCGTCACCAAATTCCGGCCTGCCACCTCCGACTATCCGCGGATTTCCGCTGCCGTCCAGGAAGCCACCGAGGCCGTGATCACCGGCAGCAGGAGCCCTGAACAGGCAGCGGCCGACTATGACACAGCCGTGGCCGGCATCGTGGGCGGCGACAAGACCGTCCGGAAGTAGCGTTGGCGGCCCACCACCGGACACGGCAGCTGCTCCGCTACCTGCCCGTCCTGCCTGCCGTCCTGCTGCTGCTCGTCTTCCTGGCCGGCCCGGTACTGTGGGCCTTCCACGCCTCGCTCACCAACGCCGGACTGACCGGCCGCAACGCAAGGAACCCCCAATGGGTGGGGCTGGAGAACTACCAGCGGCTGCTGGAGGACCCCGTCTTCCCGCTCTCGCTGGCGCTGACGGTCCTGTTTGTCGCAGGCTCGGCAGTCCTGGGCCAGAATGTGCTGGGACTGGCCCTCGCCGTCCTCATGCGCCGCGCACGTCCGATCGTCTCGGCAACTGTTGGCACCGCCGTCGTTGCCGCCTGGGTCCTGCCGGAAATCGTGGCCGCGTTCGCCGCCTATGCCTTCTTCAGCCGCGACGGCACGCTTAACCAATTGCTGGGCCGCTTCGGTGCGGGGGAAACCGACTGGCTCTACACCGTGCCCATGGCCGCCGTGATCCTGGCAAACGTGTGGCGCGGGACCGCCTTTTCCATGCTGGTGTACCGGGCAGCGCTCAACGGCGTCCCGGCAGAGCTGACCGAGGCCGCGCACATGGACGGGGCCGGTGCCTGGCAGCGGCTGGCGTTCATCACGCTGCCGGTGATCCGCGGCAGCATCGCCACCAACCTGATGCTGGTTACCCTGCAGACCCTGGCTGTCTTCACCCTGATTTGGGTCATGACTGCGGGCGGACCGGCCAACGGCAGCACCACGCTGCCTGTCCTGGCCTACCAGGAAGCCTTCAAATTCGGTGACATCGGCTACGGCACCGCCGTAGCGTCCGTCCTCATCCTGATCGGCGCCGTGTTTGGCGCAGCCTATCTCCGCCTCCTCAGTGAGCAGAAGCCGTGACTGCACCGAAATGGGCGGGACGGCGGCTCCCGCAGCAACAGCCCGGCCAGCCCAGCCCCAGCCGTCCACGCCGAGTGCAGCCCAGGCGCGGCCGTACCCGGGGCAACGCGTGGGCGGACGCGGTCCTGGTGCTGATTGGCGCCTGCTTCCTGCTGCCGTTGTTGTGGCTGGTGTTCGGTTCCGTGGATCCGGCCGCCGGACACGGCACCAGGGTTCCGCAGCAGCCCGGCCTGGACAATTTTGCTGCCGTCCTGACCCCCGAACTGCTGTTTCGTCCGCTGTGGAACAGCCTGCTGCTGTCCGCGGGGACCGGAACGGTTACCCTGGCGGCGGCCGTGCTTGCGGCGTACCCGCTCTCCCGCTACCAGTCCAGGTTCAACAAGCCGTTCCTGTACGGCATCCTGTTTGGCACCTGCCTTCCCGTTACCGCCATCATGGTGCCGGTCTACGGACTGTTCGTGCAGCTGCACCTGCTGGATTCCCTGCCCGCCACGGTGCTTTTCCTGGCCGCCACCAGCCTGCCGATGGCGATCTGGATGACCAGGAACTTCATGGACGCCGTGCCTCTGGCCCTGGAGGAGGCGGCCTGGGTGGACGGCGCCTCCAGGCTGGCCGCCCTGCGATCGATCGTGCTTCCGCTCATGCGCCCGGGCCTGGGTGTGGTGTTCATCTTTGTGTTCATCCAGGCTTGGGGGAACTTCTTCGTTCCGTTCGTACTCCTGCTGTCCGAGGGCCGGCAGCCGGCGGCAGTGTCGATCTTCAGCTTCTTCGGCCAGCACGGGGCAGTGGCCTACGGCCAGCTGGCCGCATTCTCGATCCTCTATTCGGTCCCGGTCCTGGCCCTCTACGTCTTCGTGGCACGCGGCTCCGGCAACTCGCTGGCCCTTGCGGGCGCAGTCAGGGGTTAGTCGATGTCCTCAAAGACCACGCCGAACGGCAGGGTGTCGTCGAGGTGGGCCTGGTGCCCGGTGGAGCCCGGGTTGTACACCACCCGGACACCGTGCAGCTTTTCCGCCGCAGACTGCATCAGGACAGGCCGGACCGTATCGATGAACATCTGGCTCTTGTCGGCGAGGTATTCCTTGTAGGTGGCTGGAAGCTCGATCATGGCAAAAGGATAGACCTGCAGACCCCGCATGGGGAGGGGTGCCCATTGCCGGGTTCCGGGCGCCGGGCTTGGATAGGATGGCGGGCGGGACACGGCCTTCCGGACCGCGCGCCCATCACCGTCTTCAGGGGGAGATCCAGTGCTTTCGACCAGCGTGCCCGCAAGAATCCAGCCTGCGGAGCTGGCCAGGGCGCAGCGGGTGGCCGCCGGCGTCGCACGCAGTTTCGATGCCAAGGTGGTGGGCCAGTCCCGGCTGCGGGAATCGCTGCTGGTGGGCCTGCTGACCGGCGGCCACATCCTGCTTGAGAGCGTACCGGGACTGGCCAAAACCACTGCGGCCCAAACGCTGGCCGAAGCCGTCAGCGCCGAATTCCGCCGGATCCAGTGCACCCCGGACCTGCTGCCCAGCGACATTGTGGGAACCCAGATCTACGACGCCGCCAAGGGAACGTTCCGCACCCAGCTGGGGCCGGTCCACGCCAACATCGTCCTGCTCGATGAAATCAACCGGTCCAGCGCCAAAACCCAAAGCGCCATGCTGGAGGCGATGCAGGAACGCCAGACGTCCATCGGCGGCCAGGACTACCGCCTCCCGTCGCCGTTCCTGGTCCTGGCAACGCAGAACCCCATCGAGCACGAGGGTACATACCAGCTGCCCGAGGCCCAGATGGACCGCTTCATGCTCAAGGACGTCCTGGACTACCCCAGTCCTGCGGAAGAGGCGCAGATCATCGCCCGGATCGACGCCGGCGTCTTCACGCCGGAACAGAAACCGGCGGCGGCCGCTTCCCTTGATGCCATCCTGGAGATCCAGGAACTGACCAGGCGCATCTACATTGACCCGGCGGTGATCAACTACATTGTGGGCCTGGTGTACGTGACACGGAACGCGGCCCAGTACATTGACGCCCGGCTCGCCGGGTTCATCGAGTTCGGCGCCAGCCCCCGTGCGAGCATCGCCTTCAGCCAGGCCGCCCGCGCCGTGGCACTGCTGAACGGCCGCGACCACGTCATTCCCGAGGACGTCAAGGCGCTGGCCCATCGGGTGCTGCGGCACCGCCTGATCCTGAACTTTGACGCGGTGGCCCAACAGGTTCCGGTGGAATCGGTAATCGACGCGGTCGTCGCCGCTGTCCAGACTCCCTGAACCCCTATGGCCGGCCTCCTCCAGCGGGTGAAATCGAAGATGGCCATCTTCGCCCACCGCAAAGCCCGCGGCATGCTCGACGGCGAATACGGTTCGGTGTTCAAGGGCCGCAGCCTGGACTTCGATGACCTGCGCGGCTATGTGCCCGGGGACGAAGTGCGCGACATTGACTGGAAGGCCACCGCGCGCCACGGCTCACCCCTGATCAGGCGCTACGCCGCCGTCCGCCGGCAGACTGTCCTCCTGGTCACCGATACCGGGCGCAACATGGCGGCGGAGGCCCGGTCAGGGGAGGCGAAGAAGGACATTGCCGTGCTCGCCCTGGGGGTCCTTGGCTACCTGGCCCACCGGCACGGGGACCTGGTGGGGCTCGTCTGCGGTGATTCAACGGCCACGCGTTCCCTGCCCGCAAAGGGCGGCGAGGCCCACCTGGAGCGGCTGCTGGGGCACGTGGACTCCCACACGAGCCTCGACGCGGCGCCCAGCCGGATCCAGGAACAGCTCGAGTACACGGCGCGCACCATCAAGGGACGCCACCTGCTGTTCGTCGTCGCGGACGAGATTGCCGCAGACGATGCCATGGCCCAACTCCTCCGCAGGCTGCGCGCCCAGCACGAGATCCTCTGGCTGACCGTCAGGGACGCAGACCTGGCACCATATCCCCTGACCGGTCAGGTTCCAAGCGCGGAGGTGGACTACTGCAGCGTGGCCGATTCCGCCCTGCTGCCATGGCAGCCTGCTGCGTCCGCCGCGGTGAAGGCCGCTTACACCAGGGCCACCGCAGAGCGCGACGCGGCGCGCAGGGCCATGCTCCGGGCCGCGGGGATTACTGAGGGGGAGGTGGCAGGCAGCGGAGACGTCATCACGGGTCTCTTCGCCCTGCTGGAGAGGCACCGGCGTGCAGGCTGATCCCGGATTCTATGGCCCGCTGCAGTACAGCCCCGCCTGGCTGTGGTGCGGCGCAGCGCTCCTGGCACTGGTTTCCGGGTGGTACGCCTACGTGTTTGCCTCCACCCGCAAGGCGGAACGCTCAGCGCGGCGCAGCTCCGCGCCCGGCAGGTCCGCCCTGACCGACCTGCCGGCCCTCAAAGCCGCCTACCTTCAGCGCATCAACGAGGTGGAGGAGGCAGCGGCGGCCGGGCATCTCGAGGCACGCGGAGCGCACCAGCAGCTCAGCCTGCTGCTGCGCGGGTTCGTCCGCGATGCAACCGGAGTGGACGCCACCAGGATGACGCACCACGATTTGGCGCGCCACCCGCTCCCGGCGGCGGCCGACGTCGTCCAAGCTCTGTACCCCGCTGAATTCGGCCCCGGTCCGCTGCAGTCCGTGAGCGTGTCCGCAGCAAAAGCTTCGGCGGCGGTGCGCTCGTGGAGCTGATGTTCTGGTGGCTGCTGCCGGTTGCGGCCGCTGCCGCAGGAGCGGCGGTATGGGCTGCCTTGCGCAGCAACCGGTTGTCCAACGGACGACGGCGGCCGGTTGCCCACGCCGACAGGCTGACCGCGCTGCCCGAATACCAGGCAGCCCTTCGCCGGCACCGGCGGTGGCTGGTCCTGGCCGGTGCCGCCTGCGGCGTGCTGCTGGTTTCCACTGCGGTTGCGGCGGCCCGCCCCCTTGACGTGTCCACCCTCCGTCCGGAGCAGCACAACCGCGACATCATGCTCTGCCTGGACACCTCCGGATCGATGAGCAGTGCCGACGCGGCAGTGGCGGACGTCTTTGCCGGCCTGGCACGGGAGTTCGACGGTGAACGGATCGGCCTGACCATCTTTGACAGCACCGCCATCCAGGTCTTTCCACTGACCGACGACTACCACTACGCCCAGGAGCAGCTCCACCTCGCGAGGGACGCGTTCGACGGCAAGCAGGGCAGCTCCGGATTCTTCGACGGCACATGGAGCGGCAGGGGTTCGTCACTGATAGGCGACGGCCTGGCATCGTGCATCAACAGCTTTCCCGGCTCCGACGCTGCGGGAAGCAACGCTCCCCGGCGCTCGCGGTCGGTGGTGCTGGCCACGGACAACTTGCTCTCCGGTGAACCGATCATGACCCTGGACCAGGCGGCGCGGCTGGCCAAGGACCGATCGGTGCACGTCCACGCGCTGAACCCGGGGGACCTGGACTATGGCAGCGGGACCGGCCAGCCCGGTGCCCAGCTCCGGGCGGCAGTGGAGTCCTCGGGCGGCTCGTATTACGCCCTGGACAGCCCTGCTGCCGTGGCCGGAATAGTCACCGCCGTGGAGAGAACTGAAACGGCGGCCATCCAGGGCGCGCCGCGTGCTGTGTTCTCGGAGGTACCTGGCCTGCCGCTGGCTGCTGGGCTGTTGTCCGCCCTGGCCCTGTGCGCAGTCCTGTGGCGGCTGCAGCCGGGCCCCCGCGGCAGCAGGGGGTGGCTGCGGCGGGGCGCCGTGGTGTTGATGATCATGGCAGCCGCCCTGCGGCCCGGCCTGCCCGGCGGATCGGTCCAGGCTGCCGCCGCCGACCTCAACGTGTTCTTCGTGGTGGACACCACCACCAGCATGGTGGCCGAGGACTACGGCAACGGCAGCCCGCGGCTGGAAGGCGTCCGGAAGGACATCATGGCCATCGCCGGGCAGTTGCCCGGCGCCCGCTTTTCAGTCATCACGTTCGACACCACCGCCCACGTCCGCATGCCCCTCAGCACGGATACGCTGGCACTCGAGACCATCACGGATGTCCTGGAACCCCAGGTGACTGCGTACGCCAAAGGCAGCAGCATCACCGCGGCGAGGCAGGTGCTCGCAGAGCAATTGGCCGCCGCCAGGGACGGCCATCCGGACCGGCCCCGGCTGGTGTATTACCTGGGCGACGGCGAACAGACCAGCGGCAGGGAACCCGGGGCAATGACATTCGACGGCGGCCTGGTGGCCGGGGGAGCGGTGCTGGGCTACGGGACGGCGGCGGGCGGCCGGATGAAGGAGAACAGCGGACAGAAGATCACCGGACAGGAGAACAAAGGACAGGACAACTCAGGGCAGGAGGACGACGGCGGCACGTATGTCCAGGACAACCGCGCCGGCACCAGCGGAGACGCACTGTCGGTCATCGACGAGGGGAGGCTGCGGACCATCGCCGGCCAGCTCGGCGTGCCCTACGTCCACCGCGCCGCCGGCGATCCCGTGGGGGACATGATGCAGCAGGCACGCCCCGGCAGGGTGGAACGTGCGGATGGAGACGGCCCGACGGCGGCCGCAGCCGAGCTGTACTGGATCTTCGCCGCCGGCGCCTTCCTGCTGGCCCTGCCGGAGGCGGTGGGCATCGTCCGGCAGCTGTGCGGGTTGCCCCGCATGCGCCGCAGCGGAGGGGACCGGTGACTGCCAGGGCCCGCAGGAAACGCCTGCTCCTCTGGTCGGCGGTGCCCGTAATGCTGCTGCTGTGCGTCGCCGCCAAACTCCTGAGCCTCAATGTTCTTGCGGACCGTGCCGCGACCGGTTTTGCGGCAGGGAATGCGCCCGCCGTGGATTCCGCAGCAGAGGGCCTTGGCCTGGCCAACCTGGTGGAACCGCACAAGGCGCCGTTCGCTGCCGGTGACGCCGCGGTGCTGGCAGGTGACTATGGGGAGGCGAAGGCCCTGTTCGAACAGGCGCTGGGACTGGTCCCGGACGGAGCCGGCGATGAATGCCTGGTCCTGGTGAACCTTGTCCTGGTGACCGAACGCCTGGGCGACCAGCGGCTCCAGGCCGGGGACCCGTCGTCGGCCGTTCCGCTTTTCAACGAAGCACTGGCAACCGCCGGGCAGGCACCGGAAGGCTGCCTGTCCCCGGACGCGGCAGCAGGAGCGGACAGGAGGTTGGCCGAAGCGCGGGAACGGCTGGAAGGAAAGCTGGGCGCCGCCGGACGGCCGGAGGACCCGGAGGATGCGCCGGGAAAGGAATCCCCGCAGGACGGGTCAGCGGCTGCACAGCAAAGCCAGCTGGACCGGCTCCAGGAGAATTCACGGCAGGCCCAGCGGGAGCGGAACAGCGGGCGCGAACGGGAAGAATACCTGGACAACGGCACTGGCACGGCGCCGGACCGCCCTTGGTAGAACCCCGCCAGGCGAAGAAAATTCTGCCGCCGCAGGAAACAGCCCGTAAAAGTGCGTCTTAATTCGGCCCCGACTTGTCCCGGCCCCGCCCGGCCCCATAGAGTCATAGACAAGTTACCGCGGTAACGTGTCAGCGATCCTCCGTTCCGGAGGGTGTGGGTGCCCCCATGTGGGCCTGACATTTGCTCACGGACTACTTCATTCAAGGCGTAACAGTCGCGGCTGCGTCCTCGTGGAGTCCCTCCGTGTTCCCCAAACTCAAATTCATTGCCGGTTTCCTGTCCTGTTTCGTGGCAGGGAACCCCCAATGGCCCAAAGCCAAGGACGCAAATGTCACCACCAAGCCTGATTGACGCACATCCCAACCTCTCCGACACCGCTCCGGTGGCGCTTTCCTATGAGCTGTTCCCGCCGCGCTCTCCCGCGGCAGCGGAGACGCTCTGGACCACCATCCGCGAGTTGGAAGCCACTGAACCGGACTACGTGTCCGTCACGTACGGCGCCAGCGGATCCAACCGGGACACCGCCGTCGAACTCATCAACCGGCTCCTGCTGGAAACCACGCTGCGGCCGCTGGCCCACCTCACCTGCGTGGGCAACACGCCGCAGGAACTTGCCGCGATCGTCGGCGAACTGCTGGACACCGGGGTTCGGGGCATCCTCGCCCTCCGCGGAGACCTTCCCAAGGACGCCAGCGCCCCGGCCACGGGTTCGCTCCGGTACGCCCAGGACCTGATCGAACTCATCCGCCGTGTGGAGCAGCGCCGGTCGGCCCTGCTGTGCGCAGGAAAGATCGCAGTGGGCGTGGCTGCATATCCAACCCGGCATCCGGAGTCGCCCAGCGAGGAGCACGACGTCGAGGTGCTGCTTGCCAAGCAGCGGTCCGGCGCGGATTTCGCCATCACCCAGGTGTTCTTCGAGACCAGGCAGTACGCCGACCTCCTCACCCGGGCCCGCCGTGCCGGGGTGACCATCCCGATCATCCCGGGCGTCATGCCGCTGACCAGCCTCCGCCGGTTGAACCGGCTGGGCCAGCTGACGGGCGTGGAACCCGCCCCGGAACTGATGGCCCGCCTGGCCGCAGCGGACTCCGACCTCGAACGCCTCCACATTGGTGTCGACGCCACCGTTGACCTGGCCAACGCCGCCCTTGATGCGGGTGCACCCGGCATCCACATCTACACCTTCAACGAGCACCAGAGTGCCTTGGAAGTGCTGGACAAGCTGGCCCTGCCGCGGCGCAGCCGTCCCGGCACCCGCCGCGAATCGATCGCCCGCAGCCAGCTCGCCAGCTGACCGGCGCCCACCTCACCAGCTTTCCTTCACCCACGCAGCGTTCGTACACGCCGCGTTCATCCGTGCTGCGTTCATCCGCGCACGCCCTCGACATCAGGAGTAACCCCATGACTGAACAGAACACCGCCCGCACGCCGTTTCCGGCAGCTTCACTCCTCGGCTACCCGCGGATCGGCCGCCGCCGCGAACTGAAGAAGGCCGTTGAGGCCTACTGGGCCGGCAGGATCGACGCCGGCGCCCTGGACGCCGCCGCCAAGGACATCCAGCTCAGCATCGCCAAACGCCTGCAGGAACTGGGCCTCACCGAAGCCGCAGCGGTCCCGGGCACGTTCTCCTACTACGACCAGGTCCTGGACACCACCGCGCACCTTGGCGCGGTACCGGCCCGGTTCGGCAAGCTCCTCAACGCCGGGGGCCAGCTGGACATCGACGGCTACTTCACGCTGGCCCGCGGCAACAAGGAACAGCAGCCGCTGGAGATGACCAAGTGGTTCGACACCAACTACCACTACCTGGTTCCGGAGATCGGCCCGGAGACCAAGTTCACCCTTGCGTCCACCGCCAAGGTTGACGAGTTCGCCTTCGCGCTGGCCAACGGCATCGAGACCCGCCCCTACATCGTGGGCCCGGTCACCTACCTGCTGCTGTCCAAAGCTTCCGACGACGCCCCCGCCGGCTTCGCGCCGCTGTCCCGCCTCGAAGACATCCTGCCCGTCTACGTGCAGCTGCTCGAAAAGCTCGCCGAAGCAGGCGCCGGCTGGATCCAGCTCGACGAGCCCGCACTCGTGGTTGACCAGGACACCCCGGCCGTCGAAATCGAAGCAGCCGTGGCCCGCGCCTACGAGGTCCTCACCGCTGCGGCCAACCGCCCGCAGATCCTCGTCTCCACCCCATACGGTTCCCTCGACGGACAGCTTGGGACCCTCGCCGCCACCAACATCGACGCCCTGCATATCGATGTCTTCAAGGGCGCCGTCCCCTCCGCAGCGGCACTCGCCGCGCTGGGCAACAAAACCCTGGTTGCCGGCGTCGTGGACGGCCACAACATCTGGCGCAACGACCTCGCCGCTTCGGCTGCCAAGCTGGATGAACTGACGGCAGCTGCCGGCAGGGTCACCGTTTCCACGTCCACCTCCACCCAGCACGTTCCCCATGACGTCGAGGAGGAGACACAGCTCTCCCAGCAGCTCCGCAGCTGGCTGGCGTTCTCGGACCAGAAGGCCGTGGAGGTCAAAACCCTCGCGTCCTACCTGGCCGACCCCGCTTCCGCCAAGGCCGCCATTGACCAGGCAACCGCCGTGATCGCTTCCCGCGCCTCCGCAGAGGGCGTCCGCCGCGCTGACGTCCGGGCCCGCACCGAGGCACTGACCGCAGCCGACTTCACCCGCTCCGACTATGCGGTCCGTGAAGCGGCGCAGGAGGAAGCACTGCACCTGCCGCCCCTGCCCACCACCACCATCGGCTCCTTCCCCCAGACCTCGGACATCAGGTCGGCGCGCGCCCGGAACAACAAGGGTGAGCTCACCGACGACCAGTACGCGCAGCTGATGAAGGACGAAATCAAGCGTGTGGTGGAGCTGCAGGAAGAGCTCGGCTACGACGTCCTGGTGCACGGCGAACCGGAGCGCAACGACATGGTCCAGTACTTCGCCGAGAACCTCGAGGGCTTCGACGTCACCGTCCACGGCTGGGTGCAGTCCTACGGTTCACGCTGTACGCGTCCGTCCATCCTCTGGGGCGACGTCACCCGCAGCGCCCCCATCACCGTTGAGTGGGCCAAGTACGCCCAGTCCCTGACCAGCAAGCCGATGAAGGGCATGCTCACCGGCCCCGTCACCATCCTGGCCTGGTCCTTCGTCCGCGACGACCAGCCCCTCGGCGAGACCGCCAACCAGGTCGGCCTGGCCCTGCGCGACGAAATCGCCGACCTGGAAGCTGCCGGCATCAAGGTCATCCAGGTGGACGAGCCCGCCCTGCGCGAACTGCTCCCACTGCGCAAGGCCGACCAGGCGGATTACTTGAAGTGGTCTGTTGACTCCTTCCGCCTGGCCACCGCCGGCGCCGCCGACTCCACGCAGATCCACACCCACCTCTGCTACTCCGAGTTCGGCGTGATCATCGACGCGATCGACGGGCTGGACGCGGACGTCACCTCCATCGAGGCTGCGCGCTCCAGGATGGAGGTTGTCCACGACCTCGAGTCGCACGGCTTCGGCCGCGGTGTGGGCCCGGGCGTCTACGACATCCACTCGCCGCGTGTTCCGGGCGAGCAGGAAGTCACCGAGCTGCTGGCCACCGCCGTCAAGCACGTTCCGTCCCGCCAGCTGTGGGTCAACCCGGACTGCGGCCTGAAGACCCGGGGCTACGCCGAGACCGAAGAGTCCCTGCGCAACCTGGTCAAGGCCACGCAGACGGTCCGGGCCGGCCTGCTGGAGGCGGCCAAGTAAGACGGGAAACGACGCAACCGCGGCCGGTCACCCCAGGTGGCCGGCCGCCGTCGTCTGCGTCGTCCGCCACCCGCTGACGGCCAGCCACACGGCCGCCACAACAATGGCCACAATGCCCACCAGCGTGGGCAACGAATTGGCTGCCGAAAATCCGGATTCCCCGATGATCCACCCCTGCGCCGCATACGCCAGCCCGGACAGCGCCATGAGGTAGCCAACAATCCGGGAGGCGTGGCGGGCTGCGGCCACAGCAACACCAACCAGTACCAAGGCGGCACCCAGCAGGATGCTCTGGTAGCTGCGCATTCCCCATTCCAGCCAGCGGATGCCTTCAGCTGTGGCAAAACGGGGCGCCTTTTCCGGGTCCGGGGCAGCAGCCCACGCGTCCACCGCCTGTTTCAGGGCCACCCCGTCAACTGCCTGCAGGGCGGCGTAGAGCACAACTGCAGCAGCGGCGGACAGAGCACCAAACCGTGCGGCCCAGGCCAACGGGCGGCGCTGGACGCCGAGCGCGGTGCCCAACGTAACAAGTCCGGCCCCCACCAGCGCCATTCCCACGAACTGGCCCAGGTGCACGGCGGTCCAGATTCCGCTGTTCGCATAGGCGGTGAAGGACGCCACGTGGTCGTTGGCGTCGTGGGACTCAGCATGCAGGATGCCGGCGAGAATCGAAACAAGCACGCCGGCGAGGAGCAGCGACGAAGCCAGCCGCCAGATGCCACGCCTGTCATCAACCACATCCATGGCCGCCCACCCTCCTTGGTGCCCGGGCGCTGTCGACCGGTCGACGGCCTAGGACTCCCAGACGATCTCGTCGTCCACCACGCCGTCCTGGTCGGCGGACGCCACCAGGACCTCGTCCGTGAAGTGCTCGCCCAGGGTGAAATCCAGGACAAAGTAGCGCTCGGGCTGGCCGGGGTAAATGCCCACATGGCCAAGTTTGAGGGCCTTGAGGAAGACCTCGTTGGTGAGCTGGCTGCGGTCCTGGACACCGAACACCTTGTGCAGGTGCTCGTCTTTGAGGGCGTTGCAGTGGAAGTGCAGATACTCCTGCGGACTGGTGCCCTCCTGCTCAAGTTCCTCAGCGATCATCTCGCGGACCTCGTCCACCAGTTCCGGCAGGAAGCGCAGCCGGTACTCGACCTTGCGGAGCGCGGCTTCATCGAAGTTGTCGTGGGCGTTGATGTTCAGGTCGAGTTCCAGCGGGTGGCCACGCAGCTCATGTTTGGCGGCAAAGAGATGATCCATGCCGTGGTTGAGCTCGATCTCCCCAAAGTGCTGGCTCGCTACCTTGTTCATATTCTCAACATAGACCCGAAGGGCAGACCATTCCAGCGTTCTGCCCTAATTCACTGCCGTGCGCATCCCGGCAAGGGTTTCGGCCAGGAGGTCAACGAAAAGCTGCACCCGTGCCGTCTTCCGGTCATTGATCAGCAGCGCAAACACGTTCCGGGCCAGCCGGATCTCCGGGACGTCCAGCACCACAACGCCTGCCGGCTTGTTCCGGAGCGCGAGTTCCGGAACCAAAGCGGCTCCCAGTCCTGCGGCGGCCATCTCCAGGCTGGCATGGAAATCGTCGCTGTGCGCCACCACCCTGGGGTGCAGGTTGCAGCCGGCAAACAGACGCTCGATCACCATGGCGTCACTGGTGCCGGGATGGTGCATGATCCACGGCATCTCCGAGAGGTGGTCGGCCGCGACCTTCGCGTCGGCCCGGAAACCCCAGCCGGCAGGCAGCACCACCCGGAAATCGTCGTCGCCAATCCATTGCCTGTTGATGGTGTTGGGCCAGGCGAAGCCGGTCTGGCCCACCTGGAACACCACGGCCAGGTCCAGGTCGCCGCCGGTACGCAGCCCCTGGATGGTTTGGCCGGGTTCAGCCACGGACACCCGCAGGTCGATCCCAAGTTTCTTCCACGCCGGGTTCTTCAGGATCCGCGGCAGGACATACGTGGCCAGGCTGGGGAAGATCCCCAGCCGCAGTTCCTGGCTTTCCGTGGCCTGGGTCCTGGAGGCGGCGGCCATCAGTGCCTCGATATCCGTGAGCACCTTTGCGGCGTGCCGCGTCATGACGACGGCGGCTTCCGTAGGAATCACGGCGCGCGCCGAACGCTGGAACAGGATGGTGCCCGTTTCCCGCTCCAAAGCCGACATCTGCTGGGACACGGCGGAGGCCGTGTAGCCGAGCGTTGCCGCTGCGGCAGCAAACGATCCCAGCCGCGTGACTTCAAGGAGGGTCTTCAGGTGCACCGGGTTTAACACCAGCCCACAGTACTTCACCCATCCACAGCCGGCACGGCACCGAATAGCCAGTTGTATACGCAGCCCAGCGGCAAATGTTCAGCAGAGGAGCATGAATTGTCACCTAACCCAGCAGGAAGTCCAGGCGGGCGGCGGCGCGTCGCCGTGATCGGCAGCGGCGTGGCCGGATTGACGGCCGCCTACGTGCTGAACAGGCAGGACGACGTCACCCTGTTCGAGGCGGACTCACGGCTGGGAGGCCATGCCCACACCCACGACATGCCGCAGCCCGACGGCAGCGTCATCGGGGTGGACACCGGGTTCATCGTGCACAACGAACGGACCTATCCCACACTGCTGCGGTTGTTCGCCGAACTCGGCGTCGAGACCCAGGACTCCGAGATGAGCATGTCAATCCGCTGCGACGGCTGCGGGCTGGAATACGCGGGGGCACGGGACGGCGCCCGCGGCATCATCGCCAAACCCTCCAGCCTGCTCCGCGGCCGCTACCTGCTGATGCTGCTGGAGGTGACCCGTTTCTACCGGAAGGCGAGGGAGTTGCTCAGGACCGCGCCGCCGTCGGCCGTCAGCGGCGAGGTGCCGGTGCCGGAACTGACACTTGGCGCGTTCCTGGAACGGGAGAAGTTCAGCCCTTACTTCATCTCCCACTTCATGACCCCCGTGGTCAGTGCAGTCTGGTCCTGCGACCCCACCACCGCCCTGGCCTACCCCGCGCGGTACCTCTTCACGTTCCTGGGCCACCACGGCATGCTGGGGATCAAGGGTTCGCCGCAGTGGCGTACCGTCACCGGCGGCTCTGCCCGGTACGTGGAAAAGCTCGCCGCCACGCTTGCCGACGTCCGGCTCAACACGCCCGTCACTGCCATCCGGCGCCTGCCCGACGGCGTGGAGCTCGTAACGGCCAGCGGGCCGGAAGAGTTTGACGCCGTTGTGGTCGCCACCCATCCCGCGCAGGCTCTCCGGTTCCTGTCCGACGCCACACCGGAAGAGAAGGAAGCGCTGGGCGGGATGCCGTATTCGGTGAACCACACCGTGTTCCACCGGGACCCGGCAGTCCTGCCTGCCGCGGACAACGCCAGGGCGTCGTGGAACTACCGGCTCCCGGCGTGCGACGCGCGACCCGACAAGGTTCTGGTGAGCTACGACCTGACCCGGCTGCAGCGGCTGCATCCCGTGGACGGAAAGCCCTACCTGGTGAGCCTGGGGGAGTCGGAACTGATTGCCGGCACCACCGTGCTGGAGCGCATGGTGTACGAACATCCGCAATACACGCCGGAATCCCTCCAGGCCCAGCAGGCCATCGCCGCGCTGAGCAACAACCGGATCGCCTACGCCGGGGCCTACCTTGGCTGGGGCTTCCATGAGGACGGTGCCCTCTCCGGGGTGCGGGCGGCCGAGAAACTGGGCCGCACCTGGCCGGAGGCACGCGCGGATGAACCGGGCAACTCCTCCGGCGAGGGGGAGCGGGAACTGCTGTCCACGGAACGGGCATGACCATGCACGCCTCGATTTTCCGCACGTCCATCTCCCATGTCCGGCGCAGCCCCTTGAAGAATGCGTTCACCTACCGCAGCTACAGCTGGTTCGTGGACCTGGACCACATGCCGCGCCTGCCGTTCCTGCTCCGGCCGCTGGCAGTGTTCCGCGCCGGAGACCACCTGGGCGATCCCGGCGCAAGCATTCGGGCCAACGTGGAGCGCTACCTGCGCACCCAGGGGGTGGAGCCCGACGGCGGACCCATCCACATGCTCACCAGTGCCAGGGTTTTTGGCTACGTCTTCAACCCGCTCACCCTGTTCTGGTGCTACCGCTCCACCGGGGAACTGCAGTGCGTGGTGGCCGAAGTCCACAACACCTACGGGGAGCGGCACTGCTACCTGCTGCGAACCGATCCCTCCGGGCGGGCCTCGGTGCCGAAGGCGTTCTACGTGTCACCCTTCAACGACGTCGACGGCGAGTACCGGATGAAGCTCCCGGCCCCGGGGGACAGGCTTGCCGTATCAATCATCCTGGAGCGGGAGGGGCACCGGCCCTTCGTGGCCACCATGGACGGACGGCGCCGCCCCGCCACCGTTTCGAACATCCTGGCGGCGGCTTTCGCAGTGCCTGCCGCGCCGCTGCTGGTATCCGCCCTGATCCGGATACAGGGCATTAAACTCTGGGCAAGACACCTGCCCGTCGTTGCCAGACCACCCCACACTTCACAGGAGGCAGTTCAATGACCATGACGGACGATAACGGCACCACCGCAGGCCGTGTCGAAGGCAAGGCCGGCGGACCATCCGCCGGACACGTGCCCGCAGCCTGGGGCGCAACCGGGGTGCCGGCGTCGCCCGCCATCATCAATCCCGACCTGTGGCCAGGTGTTGCCCAACCGCCGTCGGGCATGAAAGCCGGACTGGCCGGCAGGACAGCCGGCCTGCTGTTCAGGGGTGCAGTCAAGCGGCTGCCGCTCCGCGTCGAATATCCGGACGGGTCCGTGCTCGGAACCGGCGGGCCGGAGGCCCCCGTGATGACCATGCTGCGGCCCGAGGCGTTCGAGGCACGGATCGGAGACAACGGCCTGATCGGTCTGGGCGAATCCTTCATGGCCGGCGACTGGGAAGCCTCGGACCTCGCCGCGCTGCTCGAAGTCTTCGCGGCCTCCGTGGACACGCTGATCCCCATGCCGCTGCAGAAGCTGCGCTCGCTGTACCTGCCCCGGACACCCCGCCAGGAACGCAACGCCGAACAAAACACCCGCAGCAACATCTCCCGGCACTACGACCTGTCCAACGACCTGTTCTTCAACTTTCTGGATTCCACCATGAGCTACTCCTCGGCATTGTTCCCGGAGAAGGCGGGTCCGCTGTCCACCGTTGCATGGGAGTTCCTGGCCGAGGCCCAGCGGGCCAAGATCGACCGGCTGCTGGACAAGGCCGGCGTGGGCGAGGGGACGCGGCTGCTGGAAATCGGCACCGGCTGGGGCGAGCTTGCCCTGCGTGCCGCCGCCCGCGGCGCCACGGTCTACAGCGTCACGCTGTCCAGCGAGCAGCAGGCGCTGGCACAGGAACGCATTGAGGATGCCGGATTCGCGGACCGCGTGACCGTTGCCCTGCAGGACTACCGGGCGGTGGAAGGCGAGTACGACGCCGTGGTCTCGGTGGAAATGATCGAGGCCGTGGGGTACGAGTACTGGCCCATTTACTTCCAGACCATCGACCGCGTGCTGGCACCCGGCGGAAAGGTGGCCATCCAGGCCATCACCATGCCGCACGGCCGCATGCTGGCCACCCGCAACGCCTACACCTGGGTGCACAAGTACATCTTCCCCGGCGGGTTCCTGCCGTCCGTCCGTGCCATCGAGAGCGTGACCCAGCAGCACACCACCCTTCGGGTAAGGGAGCGCATGGGGATGGGTGACCACTATGCCGCCACCTTGCGGCTGTGGGAGGAACGGTTCCTTTCCCGGTCCCGGGAAGTGGGGGAGCTCGGCTTCGATGCAGTGTTCCAGCGGATGTGGCTGTTCTACCTCTGCTACTCGCGCGCCGGTTTCCAGTCCGGTTACCTGGATGTCCAGCAGATCGTGCTGGACCGCCGGGAGGCGCAGCTATAGCATTCGGCAGAAGCAAGGGGAATCGGGGGTTCAGGCATGAAACTGAAGACAGTGGCATGGACGACGGCGGCGACGGCCGCCACAGCCGCCGCTGGCGGAGTGGCCACGGATCCGCAGGGCAGCTGGTACCTGCGGCTGCGCAAGCCGGACTGGCAGCCGCCGGCCATCGCCTTCCCGCTGGTGTGGACGGCCCTGTATGCAGACCTCGCGGTGACGTCCGCCGTCGCACTGGACCGGGCTGCTGAAATGGACCGGGCTGCTGAACTGGACCGGGCTGCTGAACTGGACCGGGCTGCTGAACTGGACCGGGCTGCTGAACTGGACCGGGCTGCTGCCACCCCGGCCGGCACATCCGACCCGGGTGGCAAGGGCTCCCGCCGGGAGCTCCGCGCCTACCGGAGTGCATTGGCTGCCAACCTGGTCCTCAATGCATCGTGGAGCTGGTTCTTCTGGCGCTCACGCAGGCCCTGGCTTGCGGCGGCCGAGGCCGCCCTGCTCGCCGCCAGCAGCGCCGATCTGGTGCGCCGCACCTATCGGCCGAACCGTGCGGCCGGGGTATCGCTGGCTCCCTACGCGGCGTGGTGCGGCTTCGCCACGGCGTTGTCCACCGCCATCGCCAACCTCAACTCCGCCAAGCGGTAGGAAACCCCGGGCAAGCTGGACACACCTTCGCCGCAGGGAGCGGAACCCGGGTCCGTGACCACTACATGTAGTGGTCACGGACCCTTTTCATGCGGAAGGAAACAGGGCGCGACACGCCGCAGCCGTGCGACACGCGGTCCTTTAAATGTGGCTAAGTACTCCACAGGGTGTGGACCCAGCCCGCAAAAAACCCGCGATTCCGGGCATTTTTCCCGCCCCTGCCTGTGGATTAACGGTGCATTAAATGACATACTTGTAATACATCATCTTGGGGTTCCAAAGAGGCGTCTGCACTACATGTAGTATCTACATACAGCTGGACGGGGACACCGGGCCGGCAAGATTTCAACTAAGGGGACAGGGACAAATGACCGTAACGGTTTACACGAAGCCTGCTTGTGTTCAGTGCAACGCCACCTACCGCGCGCTCGACAAGAAGGGCATCACCTACCAGAGCGTTGACATCTCCCAGGACGCCGAGGCACTCGAGCGCCTAAAGGCACTTGGCTACATGCAGGCTCCCGTTGTAGTCACCGACCAGGACCACTGGTCCGGCTTCCGCCCCGACAAGATCGAGGAACTGGCGCTTTCCGCCGTTTCCTCCGTGGCCTAGGAGTTCTGCTTTTCCTGCCGGCAACCATCAATCAGCTGAGGTGACTCACGTGGCAGCACCAGCAGCACAGCATGACCACGAGGCCTTACCAATTCACCAGGTTGTTTCGATCCACGCGGCTCAGCGCGTGGAGGTGTCCCCGCCGGCCGGGCCGCAGGACCAGGTTGAACCGGTCCGCACCGGCAGCCAGCTCATCTACTTTTCCTCCGCATCCGAGAACACCAGCCGCTTCGTCGCGAAGCTTGGCCGTGAGGTTGCCCGGATCCCGCTCTATCCAAAGGACGCACCCCTCCTCGCTACCCGGCCATTCGTGCTGGTGGTGCCCACCTACGGTGGCACCGGGGGAGAGGGGTCCGTTCCCAAGCAGGTCATCCGGTTCCTCAACAACCCGCAGAACAGGAAACTGCTCCGCGGCGTGATTGGCGCCGGAAACACAAACTTCGGGGACAACTACTGCATGGCCGGGGACATCATCGCCGCCAAATGCCACGTACCCCACCTCTATCGATTCGAACTTATGGGAACGCCGGAAGACGTTACCCGGGTCAACCAAGGATTGGACACGTTTTGGACACGACTGTCGCAGACACAGAAGTAACCAGGTCCCGGAAGCCTGAGATGCCCGCCGCGTATAAGGGGCTGGGCTATCACGAGCTGAACGCCATGTTGAACCTCTATGGTCCCAACGGCGAAATCCAGTTCGGCGCCGACCGCGAGGCCGCGCACCAGTACTTCCTGCAGCACGTGAACAACAACACGGTGTTCTTCCATGACCTGGAGGAGAAGCTCGACTACCTGGTGAAGAACCAGTACTACGAGCGCGAGACGCTGGACCAGTACACGATGAACTTCATCCGTGAGCTGTTCAACCGCGCCTACAAGAAGAAGTTCCGCTTCGAGACCTTCCTGGGTGCCTTCAAGTTCTACACCTCCTACACGCTGATGACGTTCGACGGCAAGCGCTTCCTGGAGCGCTACGAGGACCGCGTCTGCATGGTGGCACTGCACCTGGCGCGCGGCAACGAGCAGCTGGCCCTGCAGATGGTGGATGAAATCATCGAAGGCCGTTTCCAGCCGGCCACCCCCACGTTCCTGAACGCGGGCAAGAAGCAGCGCGGCGAGCTGGTCTCCTGCTTCCTTCTCCGCATCGAAGACAACATGGAGTCGATCGGACGCTCCATCAACTCCGCCCTGCAGCTGTCCAAGCGCGGCGGCGGAGTGGCCTTCGCGCTGACCAACATCCGCGAGGTGGGCGCGCCCATCAAGCAGATCGAGAACCAGTCCTCCGGCGTCATTCCCGTGATGAAGCTCCTCGAAGACAGCTTCTCCTACGCCAACCAGCTCGGTGCCCGACAGGGTGCCGGCGCCGTGTACCTGCACGCGCACCACCCGGACATCTACCGGTTCCTGGACACCAAGCGCGAGAACGCGGACGAGAAAATCCGCATCAAGACCCTCTCCCTGGGCGTCGTCATTCCGGACATTACGTTCGAACTGGCCAAGAAGGACGAGGACATGTACCTGTTCTCGCCCTATGACGTCGAACGCGTCTATGGCATGCCGTTCTCGGACGTTTCGGTCACCGAGAAGTACTACGAGATGGTTGACGATTCCCGGATCAAGAAGACCAAGATCAAGGCACGCGAGTTCTTCCAGACCCTCGCCGAGATCCAGTTCGAATCCGGCTACCCGTACATCATGTTCGAGGACACCGTGAACCGGGCCAACCCGATCGACGGCAAGATCATCATGTCCAACCTGTGCTCGGAGATCCTCCAGGTTTCCCAGCCCACCACGTACAACGATGACCTGTCCTACGCCGACACCGGCAAGGACATCTCCTGCAACCTTGGTTCACTGAACATCGCCAAGACCATGGACTCGCCGGACTTCGGCCTGACCATCGAGACGGCCATCCGTTCCCTCTCGGCTGTCTCGGACATGTCCAACATCACCTCGGTGCCGTCCATCGCCAAGGGCAACGACCAGAGCCACGCGATTGGCCTGGGCCAGATGAACCTGCACGGCTACCTCGCGCGGGAGCGGGTCCACTACGGCTCTGAAGAGGGCCTGGACTTCACCAACATCTACTTCTACTCGGTGGTGTACCACGCCGTCCGCGCCTCCAACCTGCTGGCCATCGAAACCGGCCAGACGTTTGGCGGCTTCGAGAAGTCCAAGTACGCGTCGGGGGAGTTCTTCGACAAGTACACGGAGCAGGAATGGGTTCCGCAGACCGAGAAGGTCCGCGAGCTCTTCAAGAACGTGCACATCCCCACGCAGGAAGACTGGCGCGCGCTGAAGGCTTCGGTCATGGAGCACGGCATCTACAACCAGAACCTGCAGGCCGTGCCGCCGACGGGCTCGATCTCCTACATCAACAACTCCACCTCCTCGATCCACCCGGTGGCGTCCAAGATTGAGATCCGCAAGGAAGGCAAGCTGGGCCGCGTGTACTACCCGGCGCCGTACCTCACCAACGACAACCTGGAGTACTACCAGGATGCGTACGAGATCGGCTACGAGAAGGTCATCGACACCTACGCCGCCGCCACCCAGCACGTGGACCAGGGCCTGTCCCTGACGCTGTTCTTCAAGGACACCGCCACCACGCGCGACATCAACAAGGCCCAGATCTACGCCTGGAAGAAGGGCATCAAGACCATCTACTACATCCGTCTCCGCCAGCTCGCGCTGGAAGGGACCGAAGTTGAGGGCTGCGTCAGCTGCATGCTGTAGCTTCAACCAACGCGACAGTACGACGGCGGGCGCCCGCCCCCCGTCGTACGCTTTAACTTAGAGAAAACCCACCCAACGCATAGGGGATGACATGACCGAGAAGGTCAAGCTGCTCAGCCACGTCGAGGCCATCAACTGGAACCGCATCCAGGACGACAAGGACGTCGACGTCTGGAACCGCCTGGTCAACAACTTCTGGCTGCCGGAAAAGGTGCCGCTGTCCAACGACGTCCAGTCCTGGAACACGCTGACGCCGGCCGAGCAGCAGCTCACCATGCGCGTATTTACCGGCTTGACCCTGCTGGACACCATCCAGGGCACGGTCGGTGCGGTGTCCCTGATTCCGGATGCCCTCACTCCGCACGAGGAGGCTGTGTACACGAACATCGCCTTCATGGAGTCAGTGCACGCCAAGAGCTACTCCTCCATCTTCTCCACCCTGGCTTCCACCAAGGAGATCGACGAGGCATTCCGCTGGTCCACCGAGAACGAGAACCTTCAGAAGAAGGCGCAGATCGTCATGGACTACTACCAGGGTGACGATCCGCTGAAGCGGAAGGTGGCCTCCACGCTGCTGGAAAGCTTCCTGTTCTACTCGGGCTTCTACCTGCCCATGTACTGGTCCTCCCGCGCCAAGCTGACGAACACCGCCGACCTGATCCGCCTGATCATCCGTGACGAAGCTGTTCACGGTTACTACATCGGCTACAAGTTCCAGAAGGGCCTGGAAAAAGTCTCCGAGGAACGCCGCCAGGAGATCAAGGACTACACGTTCGAACTGCTGTTCGAGCTGTACGAAAACGAGGTCCAGTACACCCACGACCTTTACGACGGCGTGGGCCTGGCCGAGGACGTCAAGAAGTTCCTGCACTACAACGCCAACAAGGCCCTCATGAACCTGGGCTACGAGGCGATGTTCCCGGCGTCCGTCACCGACGTGAACCCGGCCATCCTGTCGGCCCTGTCCCCGAACGCTGACGAGAACCACGACTTCTTCTCGGGGTCAGGTTCGTCCTACGTGATCGGCAAGGCCGTCAACACGGAAGACGAGGACTGGGACTTCTAGTTTCTTCTTTTCAGGATCCGACAGCAAGGGACTCCGCACGCTTTGTGCGGGGTCCCTTGCTGTCATATCCGGCAGTTCATTTGGCATCGAGGTAGGTACGAAGGAATTCGTCTCCCGCAGATGGTGGTTCCCGAAAATAGTCCACGGTCCCCCTCACCGCGGTGGGCATAGGAGGATATGGATGTTGCCGTTCTGTGGCTTGCTGCCCCAACGAACACGGCCAGTGAGGTGCTTCCCAGTCCTGATGTTCGCTTTTGTATCTCCGCCCTGATGGTGAAATCCAGCCGGGCGGCTCGTTCTGTGATGCGGGGGTCGGTGTCCAGCCGCTGGCGTGTTTGAGTCTGTGGTGCCGGGGACAAGGCTGTCCCAGGTTGCTGATCCCGGTGGTTCCGCCGTGATGCCAGGCCAGGAGGTGGTCTGCTTCGTTGTCCAGGGACTGGTTGCTGCACCCGGGGAACGGGCATCTGCCGTCGCGCATTCGTAGCCAGTTCCGCATGGCCTTCGTCAGCCGGTAGCTTGTGCGGCCGATTTCCAACGGGGCCCCGTCCCGTGGATCTATGAGCACCCGATGGAACGAATCCGCTCCATTGGTTAGGAGATTCCGGGCCATGGAGGCAGGGATGGGTCCGAACCCGTCCAGCGTGGCCGGTTCCTCTGTCAGCCCCAGCAGTGAGAAGACGGGAACGGTGATCAGGACCTCGGCCCGGGGCGTAGGGACATCGGCCATGCCGGGTCCTCCGGCCTCAGCCCCGCCGCCGCTGATGCCGTTGTCGCTTCGCAGGACTGCCGCAGCAAATACGTCTGCCCGTAACTGGGTGAGCGTCCGGTTCTCGTGGGGCCCTTGCAGGCCCCGGGCGATGGCGGTAATGCGGTTCCAGATCGCAGCCGCCTGGTCCGCGGGCAGGTAGGCAGACACCCGCGCCATGCCGTCCTGCTCCGGGGTATATTCCAGGCACCTGTCCCGCGCTCCCTTAGCATGGCGTTTTTCGATGCTGTCCGGGTGGTGCCGTTCGCGCCAGGTCCTGGCCTTCCGCCGGAACCTGAAGGCGGGCATCTCGCCGGCCGGGCAGCCGCGGGCAGGATTGGCCGCGTCAGCGCCGAGGAAGTGTGCCTCGAGTACCCGCGCTGCGTCACAGTCAAGGGTGGCGGTCTCGTCCACCATCACCCTGGCGTGTTGCCACGAGACAGTTCCCGCCTGCAATGCTGCCAGGGTGAGTGGCAAGAACGTAGCCAAAGCATGGGATTGCTCCAACAGCATGCCTGCAGCCCGATCGCCGATGGCCAGTACACAGCCCACCTCGGCCGCTATTGCCATTTCCTGCGCCTGGACGGGCATGTCAGGAGGCGCGGCAGATCGCGCGGAATCCGCATATCTGGCCGTTGCCTCCGCCTTCAACGCAGCGACCCGGGCCTCGGTTCGTGAAATTCCGGCAAGGATGTCCAGGCACCCGTCAGCGACGGCGGCCAAGGGGTCGGTGTGCTGGGGGAACCCGTTACGGGACTCAGCCACCTCGGCGCGGAGCAGGGCAATCGAGGCGTCGATCGCCTCAAAAGCCTTAACCACCGCTTCGCTTCCCATGTACTCATCATCCAAGGGGGGTGTGACATTTTGCGGGCCACCACTCCGCGCCAACAACCGCACTTTCAGCACGCACTCTCGAAAAGCTTTGCAGGCATCCACCGCGTGTATGACCTGCAACGGCGCGGTCTGGCATATTTGGAGCCACTAGCCGTTAACCGGAAGGGGAACCACGTGGGTGCATGGGGCTACCTGCCGTTTGAGAACGACGACGCGCTGGACTGGCTGGACGAGCTGGAGACCGGAGGGGTCGACGTCGTGCGCCAGGCGTTGGCGAAGGCAGGTCACAGGTATGTCGAGGCACCCGAAGGGGCTGTCGCTATCGCCGCCGCCGAAGTGACCTCCGCCAGCCAAGGCAACCCGCTGGGCGATCTCCCGGAGACCGTGGCGACCTGGGTGGCTGCCCGCGGGGCAGAGGTCACCGCCGAAGACGTGGAGATGGCACTGGAAGCAGTTGAACGGGTTGCCGGGGAGAAGTCCGAGCTTGCTGAACTGTGGGACAACGCTGACGAACCGGAATGGCGTGAATCACTTGAAGACCTCAAGGAACGGCTGCGGACAGCTTTGCGGTAGACCCGCCAGTTACCGTCCAGGCTCCCTGGCATCAGACTTCAGGAAGAGTGCAGGTATGCCCGTCGGCGTCCATGGGATAACCGCAGAGCGGGCATGCCGGACGCCCGGCACCCACTACCTCCCGGGTCCGTTTGGCGAATGCGCGGGCGGTGCCCACCGGCATCCGCACCAGCAACATTTCGGCCACGTCAGCGGCGTTCCCAGCAAGCAATTCGACGTCTTCATCAGCACCGACTTCAATGATCGGGTAGGCCTCTATCACAACCTGCGCCGTTGTCGGGTCCCAGCCCAAACTCATGGCGCCGGCCCTGAACTGCTCCTGGACTGCCTCGAGCTGGTCATTGTCGACGAGCTCGATGGGAGTACCCGTGGGAACACTGAAGGGATTGCCGTCAAGGGCGATGAGCTCGTCGAGGATTTCGTCAATCTTTTCGGCGAGCTGGGCAGACTGCTGCTTCTCCAGTGCGATGCTCACAATTTGCCTACCTGCACGTACCTGCAGGTAGAACGTTCGCGCCCCTGGAACACCAATGGTGCCGATGACGACCCGGTCAGGCCAGGCAAACTCATGAACACGTGTGGGCATGTCAGTAGTTTAGGCACATCAGGCTTCGTGCGCCGTTTGCCCGGCGGCGCCGCCGACCCGCGCATCGCCGATGTTGGTGCCTTTCGAGGGCCACAAAAGAGGTTGCCATCCACCCAGCCTCAACGGAATTCTCGCCGGCCCCGGTGACAGCAGGGGTGATACCCGGTCCGTGGTTACCGGTGCAGGCGCTCACGCCAGTCTGCGGGTACCTTGTCTGGCGGTGCAGGTGCTGGCTGCTCAGGTGGCCTGGACTGGGGATCCGGAAGCCTTGGACCACGGAAGAACTTCTTCGTGGTGTGATCGTAGAACCATTCCTCCCCGGGTTCGAAAGACCGTACGACAGGGTGGCCGGTGGCGCGCGCGTGGGCACTGGCATGCTGCGAGGGAGATGAATCGCAGCATCCAATGTGGCCGCACTGGGCGCAGCGGCGAAGATGCAGCCACCAGCCTTGGCCGTCACCGTTGAGGCAGTCCAGGCACCCTGATCCGCTGGGCTTGGCGGCGAGGCTGATTCCAGGAGGAGGGCGGTTTTCCTCGGGGTCTTCCATTTCATCCCTCCGGTCCTGCTCAAGTTCGGGTCCCTGCTTGCCTGCCGTCGGAGCCATTCTGGCAGAATTCGGGCGCCCCCGGAATGACAGAATCAAGGTAAAACGGGGTCCCAGACAACTCCGTCCCCGGTGGCGAAGGAACGTCCGGGAGGCAAGGGAGAACCCTTGTCCCCAATGTCCTTGCGCGAGTATCGTGAGCGCCACCGAACCATAGAACCGGAAAGACGGCGGCCATGGATGACCCGGTTCCGATCATGTTGATTGCCACCACCGACGCGACCTCCCGGCGCATGCTCGGAGATGAGTTGCGCCGACGGTACGGTGCCGATTACGAGGTGGTGGCCTGCGACGGCCACGCCCACGGACGGGCGGTGCTGGAGGGGCTCCGTCGCTGGAACCGCCAGGTCGCCCTCATTCTCGGGTGCTACGGTCCGGCTGACCGCGGGGGACTTGATTTCTTGCGGCGTGCCTACGGCTTCCACCCGGCCGCCAAACGCGGTGTTGTGGTGACATGGGGTGACTTCGAAAGCGCCCCGACTGTGTTCCGGGCGGTAGGGCAGGGGTACGCCGAGCTGGTGATCATACGTCCGGAACGTTCACGCGACGAAGAATTCCATGGGGCGATAACCGACGCCCTTGATGACTGGCAGTTGGCCCAAGGGGTGGGGTTTGAGGCGGTCCGGCTGATCGGGGACATAGGCGACGAAAGGACGCATACGCTGCGCGACTCCCTGAGCCGGAACCACATCCCGGTGGGCTTCCACCCAGCTGGGTCCGAGACGGCGGAACGGACGCTGGAGAGCCTGGGCCTGCGCCATCCCGCGTTGCCGGTCCTGGTGCTGGAGTTCACTGCTTCACCAGTTGTCCTTGAGAACCCCAGTGACCTGGAGATCGCCGAAGCGATGGGGGTGACGCGGCCTCCTCCGGCGGACAAGATCTTCGATGTGGTGGTTGTGGGAGCAGGCCCCTCCGGTCTCGCGGCCGCCGTGTATGCCTCCTCCGAGGGCCTTTCGACCATGGTGGTGGAGGGGGAGGCTGTGGGAGGCCACGCCGGCACCAGCTCGTTGATCCGCAACTACCCTGGCTTTTCACGCGGTGTGAGCGGCGCCCACCTGGCCTACCGTTCATTTCACCAGGCCTGGACTTTGGGCGCTGACTTCCTGTTCCTGCGGAAGGTGGCGGGGCTCAGCGCGGACGGCCCGCTGTACACTGTGTCGATTTCCGATGGGAGTGCGGTGCGGTGCCGCGCAGTTGTGGTGGCCACCGGTGTGGACTACCGCCGCCTCGGCATACCCCAACTGGAGGATCTGGTGGGCAGAGGCGTCTTCTACGGGGCCACAGTCTCCGAAGCGCCGTCGATGGCCGGAAAGCATGTCTGTGTCGTGGGGGGCGGCAACTCGGCCGGACAGGCGGTTCTGCACCTTGCGAGGTATGCGAAAAAGGTAACGCTGCTGGTGCGTGGACCCACCCTGTCCGCCAGCATGTCGGAATACCTCATTTCCCAACTTGAAGCCACCCGGAACGTCGCGATCCGCTTTGGCACCGCAATCGTGGGGGCCCGGGACCAGGACGGATTCCTTGCCGCCGTCAGGGTCGCCGCATCCGGAGCAGCCGAAGCAATCGCGGGCGAGGAGATCGAAGCGGGCGGCTTGTTCGTGCTGATCGGTTCAGTGCCGCGGACCTCCTGGCTGCCCGACACCGTAGAGCGTGATCCGGCCGGTTTTCTCCTTACAGGTGCCAGGGCTGTCAGTGACGCCGGGATGGACAGGGCTCCGCTGGCGCTGGAAACCAGCATGCCCGGCATCTTCGCGATCGGTGACGTGCGGGCCGGTTCCATCAAAAGAGTGGCCACCGCAGTCGGGGACGGTGCCACCGTGGTCTCAATGCTTCACGCCTACCTGGCCGAAAACCCCCTCCCGGCCTCGCCCCCTGCCGCTGGCGGGCCGGCCGCACCCGAGGAGCAGCCCGGTGATGTCCGCTTCAACTGAGGCCATTCCACTGATTGCACCGATGCGGTGGCTGCTCTACGTCGCTGCATTCCTGGTGTTTCTTGCCGGGCTCGTGCTGTTCGTGTTTCCGCTCCGGACCGATGAATTCTTTGCATGGACGGTCAATCCGCCCATGACGGCGGTCTTCCTCGGGGCGGCATACTGGTCGAGCGCCGGCTTGGAGGTGGCGGGCGCCCGTTCGGCAGGTTGGGAGTCGGCGAGGCTGGCAGTATGGCCCGTGTTCGTCTTCACGACACTGACCTTGGGAGTCACCCTGCTGCATCTCAACCGCTTCCACCTGTCACCGGACACGGCCCCCACCGCCCAAATAGCCACCTGGGCGTGGCTGGCAATCTACGCCATCGTGCCCGTGGCAATGGCCGTCACCAGCTGGATGCAGATCCGGTCCCGGCGTCCTGCCCCCAAATCCGTAACGGCGGGACTGCCAGTGCTGCCGCCTGCGCTCCGAATGCTCATGGTGGGTATTGCCGGGGTGCTGCTCATTTACGGCCTGGCACTCCTGGCGGCACCCATTCCTGCCGCGAAGTGGTGGCCGTGGCCACTGTCCGAACTCACTGCGAGGGCGATCGGGGCGTGGCTGATCGGTCTTGGGTGGTCTGCCGCGCAGGGCCAGTCGAGCCGCTACCTCCATACCGTCCGGCCCGTGGCCCTGACCTCCGTTGTCTTCGTCATTCTGCAGGCGCTTGCCTTGCTGCGGTACGGCGGTGCCCTGGCATGGCAGAGCGCCCCCGCAATCGGCTTCGTCACCATGCTTCTTGCTATTGGAGTTGCCGGCGGATGGGCACTCGGACTTTCCCGTTCGGCGACTTCTTCCCGGGGTCCCGTTCCATCTGCGTGAGCCTGATCGGCAGCGCTGAAACCTCAGCGCAGACTCATCAGTCCTCCCGCAACAGCGGAGAGGCGCCGGGAGGAGGCAAGCCCGAGGTGATACACGTGCAGTTCCCTGGCTCCCGCTGCACAAAGCACCTGCCACTCGCTTGCCAGCCTGCCGCCGTCGGCCGTCTTCGGCGGCAGCGCCAGGACATACGCACCCACCCGCAAACCGGCGGCCAACATGGCTTCGACCGTCACGGCGCCTTCGCTGGGCTCGCCCCAGCAAGGTACGACGGCGGTGAGGTCACCCCGGTGCCCCCAGAGCCTGCTCCTGCGGAGCGCCTCCACCGGAACGAAGGGCCCCGTGGCCCAGGGGTCCGGCGTGGCGTGCAGCGACAGCCGGGGGCGGGAGCCGGTGGCTTCGATCGCTGCCAAGCACTCATCCAGCAGCATCGCCGTGGCAGCCCACCGGACCTCCAGGAGGGGAAGGAACGCCGCTGCCCCGGACGCAAATGCAGCTGTCATTCGGGCATCATCGGCCTGCGCGACGGCAGAGCGGACCCGGCTTTGATACCCGGCGGCGGGCAACCCGCGGGCCTCGTACCCGGTGGCGCATGCATCGCAGAAGCACAGCGACAACAGCGCCTGCACCCAGGTTGAGTACTCGGCTCCCTCGGTCTTCTCATGCCGGTTCTGGTGGCTGAAACCCAGCGGACCCGCCGCTTCGAGGATTAACCCATCCGGCTGTCCCATCTCCAGGACTTGGCGCACCAGGGACGCAGCGTAGGAGCGGACCTGAGGCTGCGACGGGCACAGCGCGTACCTGTAGACCTCGTCGAAGGCATTTTGTACGCAGAGGCCGGGGCTGTTTCCGCCCACTGCGCTGGAGTGGGTCAGCACCGTCCACGCGTCCACGGGAAGGCCCTCCGCCTGAAATGCCGCTGCGGCCTCGCCGAATCCGTTCTCCGTCCCGGTCCATTCCCTCGCGTTGCCGGGTATCAGCTGCCGGCCTGCGAAAGCACCGCCTTCCGGAACGTAGAGGGCTGCGGACCGGGCGTCCACGACGCGCCGGGTGGGATGCCGTGGGGTTCCGGCCCGCACCGAGTGGTATGCGGCCGCAAGCGCCACGCGGTCAACGCCGGTGTCCCTGACCCATGACACCGCCTTCGGGTCGCCCAGTACATCCCACGGATAGAGATAGCCGGTAACCTGCATCACCTGCGGACCTACCACCGGGGGAGGGCAGCCGTGAAGTCGGGGACAAAACGCTGCATGTAGCCCGTGTCATCCCGCGCCGTCATGCGGGCGTCCAGGTACTGCTGGTGGAGTTCAGCCAGTTTCTCCCGGTTCAGCTCCACGCCAAGGCCGGTGCCGGTGGGAACCGGCACGCTGCCGTCCACAAACTTCAGGGCTCCGGGCTTGACCACGTCGTTGTGCCCGTTCCAGGGATAGTGGGTATCACAGGCGTACGTCAGGGCAGGCGTCGCGGCGGCGACGTGGACCATGGCAGCAAGGCTGATGCCAAGGTGGGAATTGGAATGCATGGACAATCCTATTCCGAAGGTTTCGCAGATGGTGCCCAGTTCCCGGGTGTGGCGGAGGCCGCCCCAGTAGTGATGGTCACCGAGGATTACCTGGACGGAATCGAGTTCCACACTCCTTTTGATGTGGTCGAAGGCCACGACGCACATATTGGTGGCAAGCGGCATGGGGGCAGCAGCCGCGACCTGGCCCATTCCCTCCAGGCCCGGCGTCGGATCTTCCAGGTACTCAAGCAGCCCGCTCGTTTCGGCCGCCACCCATTTCGAGGTCTCCACCGTCCAGGCAGTGTTGGGGTCCAGCCGGAGCGGAAGGTCCGGGAACGCTTCACGCAAAGCCCGGATAGCTTCAATTTCATGGGCGGGTGGAAAGACGCCGCCCTTGAGTTTGATGGATTTGAATCCGTACTCGGTGATCATCCGGCGAGCCTGCCGGACGATGCCCTCCGGATCCAGCGCCTCGCCCCAGCCGTCGGAAATGGCCGGGCGTCCATCGTGAGCAGGGTGTTCAGCCCACTTGTAGAAGAGGTAGGCGCTGAAGGGGACCTCGTCCCGCACAGTGCCGCCGAGCAGTTCGCTCACGGTCCTGCCCGTTGCATGCCCCTGGATATCCAGGGCAGCGACTTCGAAGGCGGAGAAGACGGCAGCCCGTTCAAAGGCAGAGAGATTTGGGTCCAGCGCCTGGTTGATGAGCCGCTCCATTGTGGAGGTTTCAAAGATACTGACGCCCTTGATGGCATTGGCGCCGGCGGCGAGGTTGTCCAGGCGGCTCTGGCCGCCGGCACATTCGCCCAGGCCCAGGAGCCCGTTGGCGGTGCGGACTTCAATGACCACCCTATGGACCAGGGGCTCGTGGACGCCGACGGCGTTCAGGAGCGGTGGATCGGAAAAGGCGATCGGTGTGATGGTGATGTCGTTGATCGTCAGGTCTGCCGCGGTGGCAGGAACAATTGAGCTGATATTCATGGAAATTCTTTCGTGGAGGGTTGGGGAGGCCGGGCCTTCCCTAGCCCTTGGTTGCGCCCGAGGTGATGCCGCGGATCATGGAGCTTTGCAGGAAGAGGTACACCAGGAGGCTGGGAATCATGGCCATCAGGGCACCCGCCAGCAGCACGCCGGGTCCGACTGTGGTGTCGTTGCGAAGTACCGCCAGTGCCACGGTCAGGGTGTAGTCTCCGGGGTCATTGGCCGCGATGAGGGGGAGGAGGTACTGGTCCCAGACCATCATGAAGCCGAAAATCCCGATGACGCCCAGCGCCGGCTTGCACAGAGGCAGGATGATGGTGAAGAGCATGCGGAACTCACCCACCCCGTCAAGCCGGGCAGCCTCCTCGATTTCCGCGGGAATCTCCTTCATGAATTCGCTCATGATGAAGATAGAGAAGCCCCAGATGCCCACCGGCAGGATGACGGCAAGGACGGTTCCCCGCAAACTGATGCCCAGCAGCGGGAGGTCACCCAACACCAGGGACAGGGGGATGCCGATGATCTCTTCGGGGAGCATCATGGTCATCAGGACCAGCAGGAGGACCAGGGCCTGTCCCCGGAATTTCCTGCGGCTGAGGCTGTAGGCGGCGAACACGGAAACGGTCATTTGGAGCAGGAGCCCGCCGCCGGCCACCACCAGGGAGTTCAGCAGGTAACCCCACAGACCCTGCTGCTGTGCTGCCTGGAAGTTCTGGAGCGTGAATGTCTTGGGCAGCAGCGAAATCTCGGTCGGGCTGGAGTTCCGGTCAAAAGCGCCGGAGATGATGGCCAGGAACGGCAGGGCGAAAATGCAGAACACCAGTGCGCAGAGCAGCATCCGCAGGACCATGTTGGGTCCAAAACGGGGCGACCATCCCAGGGCCGTGTCGAACCTGGCGGAGGACGACGGCCTGGCCGTGCGGGAGTTCTTTCGGGTCAGTGTCTGGCTCATCGTGCTGCCTTCCTTTTGGCCAGGAGCTGGGTTCCAACGGTCAGGAGCAGGGTGGCCACCAGGAGCAGGACTGCCGCGGCAGAGGCCACGCCAATATCGTTCCGCTGGAATCCCAGGGAATACATGCGGGTCATCCACACCTCTGTTGAGCCGGCCGGGCCGCCTCCGGTAAGTACGTACACTTCCGTGAAGCTGCGCAGGCTGCGGATGGCTGCCAACGTCAGGACGATCACCAGTGAAGGACGAAGGGCCGGCAGCGTGATGTACCGCAGTCGCTGCCAGACCGTGGCTCCGTCCACGCCCGCAGACTCATACAGGGAGCGGTCCACCCCGGTAAGCCCGGCAAGGATGATCACCATGTTGTAGGGCGCGCCGCTCCAGATGCCGACGACGGCGATGGACCACAGTGCCGTGTCCGTACCGTTGAGGAACTGCAGCGGGCCGAGTCCTAGCCAGCCCAGGATGCTGTTGAGGGGTCCGTCCGGTGTGGGGAAGTACAACAGGCGCCAGATTTCGCCCACCACAGCCAGCGCCGTGACGACAGGCAGGAAAATGGTGGTGCGGAGGATCCACAGTGACCGTGCCTGCCCTTCCAGGAGCAGGGCCAGAAGAAAGCCCACCACCAGTGCGCCGAGGGTCTGGGTGACGCCCAGGACCACAGTGTGTCCAAGGGCCTCCAAGAAGCGTGCATCCGTCAGCACGCCAACATAGTTGTCGAAGCCGACGAAAACGTCACCCAGGAACGGCTGCACTTTGAAAAAGCTCAGCCGAATGCCTTCGGCCATGGGGATGAATTTGAAGTAGAGGCCCAGGACGGCGGCCGGCACCAGGAACAACCAGATGGCCATGGTCTGTCTGCCGTTGCGGCGTTTGCTGCGGGGGGCCGGTGGCGCTGACTCCGGCTCCGCCGTCAAGGCACCTGCCGGTTTCGTTGGTGTTGCGGTCATGACTTGGCGTTCTGGCTTGTCAGTTCGTTGGTGATGGCCGAGTCGAGATCCTTAAGGCCGGACGCCACGTTATCCGCCGCGCAGTCCGAGAAGATCTTGTTCAGGGATTCGGCGGCTGCCTGCTTGATCGGCACGAAGTTGATGGCCGAGGGGAAGGACTTTGACGAGTTCTTCAGCGCGTCCTGGACGACGGTCCACCGGGGATCGTTGTAGACGGCGGCAGCATCGACGTCGGAATTGACGGGTACGCGGACAATCGGCTGCTTGCCGGCGGTCATGCCCGCCTTTTGCCCGTCGGCGGACACGAGGTAGTCGATAACCTGCTTTGTCTGGTCCTTTTTGCCGTTGGTGGCAGTGACATAGATGTTCTCGCCTTCGGCCAGGACTGTGTTGTCCACCGAACCCTTGGGAGTTTCGATGACTTCGTACCGGTCCTTGCCCAGCGCCGTATCAAACGAGGAGAAGTTGTAGGGGCCGGTGAGAATGATCCCGGTCTTTCCGGTCTGGAAAAAGGGTGACGCAGCGCTGGTGGCCGCCGTCAGTGCGCCCGGCTGCGTGCTGCCGGGCGTGCAGAACTGTTGCTTGATCCAGGTGACGCCTTTCTGGCTTTCACTGCTTGCGGCGGAAGCGGTGTACTTTCCGTTGCCGTTGTCCTTCAGGTAGGCGCCGCCGTCCTGCCAAAGGTACGATGAGGCCCACCAACCCAGGTATCCACGTTCGGTGGATCCCGGAACGGTCATCCCGAAAGTGTCTGCCTGGCCATTTCCGTCCGGGTCCTGTGTAGCAAATGCGGTGGCCAGCGCCGCGAGGTCTTCCTGCGTCTTGGGAACGGGGAGACCCAGCTTCTCGCGCCAGTCCTTCCTGATCATGGTCACCATCGTCTGGCGAGAGAACGGGACCCCGTAAGTAGCCCCGTCCTGGCCCACTGCCTCATTCCACAGGGAGTCGGAGATCTTGTCGCCTCCGTCCACCGCTGACTTGTCCAGTTTCTGCAGGTAGCCCTGGGAAGTGTAGTTGCCAAGAGCCGCGGAGTCGTTGATGACGATATCCGGAAGCTTCTTGGAGGCCGCCCTGGTCTGCAGTTGCTGGTCCAGGTCCGGCACCCCCTGAAAGTTGACCGGGATACCGGTCTTTGCCGTGAATTCCTTGAACAGCGCCGCGTAGGTCGTGGAGGCGTCGGTGCCGGCGCGCGCCCAGACCTCGATGGGCTGGCCGTCATCCTTGGCCGCAGGGGCGGACGACCCGCTGCCACAGCCCGTCAGCAGGGTGGCTGAGGTCACCGCCAATGCCAGAGCCGCACGGGAGCGTGCCTTGAGCTTCGAATCCACTCTGATTCTCCTTTTACATATATGAACATCTGCTATCATGTGAAACATACTTCATGAGAGTATGATTAGCATCACAGGCTGTCAACCATTGGAGGAAACTTGCCGGCAGCACAGAAAGCACAGGCGATCGCCATGACGGGTGGTGCCGGCATGATGGCCACGTTGCTGCGTCCCTACCTTGCTGATGCCGGATATGAAGTCCGGCTGCTGGACCTAGTGGAAGCCCGGAATTTGCGTCCCAACGAGGTTGCCCTGGTGGGATCCGTAACTGATCCAGATTTCATGAACACGTCCCTCAGGGCCACATCCGGGGTTGTCCACCTGGGCGGACTCCACCGGGAAATGACCTGGCAGGAAATCGTTGCCACCAACATCACCGGCACCCAGGTGACGCTGGAAGCAGCCCGCCGCAACGGCGTCGAACGCGTATTGCTGGCCAGTTCCACGCACGCCGTGGGCTTCCACGACCTTGCTGATGCCGCGGCGGATGCTGTACTTCCGCCGCGGCCCGATACGTACTACGGGGTCAGCAAAGTGGCCGCGGAAGCGCTCGGCAGCCTGTATGCGGACAAGTACGGAATGAAAGTGGTCAGTGCCCGGATAGGTACCGGCGGCCAGCGCCCGGGCAACGCCAGGACCCTTGGTTCGTGGCTTTCCCCGGCGGATTCGTTCAGGCTCGTGGAGGCGGCGCTGAACGACCTCGGTGCCCCGGGCCATCACGTGGTGTGGGCTGTCTCGGCCAACACCCGCGGCTGGGCGAACCTCCAGGCAGGACGGCGCATCGGCTACGACCCGCAGGACGACGCGGAGCTCTATGCCAATGAGGTCGATACTTCCGGGGGGAACGCTGAAACGGGACTCCTTGGCGGGTTTTGGGCCAGCGATGGTCATAGGGTAGGTATGGACAACTACCCGCACCTGGCCGCGAAATGAGCTGCCGCAGTCCGGTGCGGCGAAAGGGGGAGCGGTAATGGCACCGCTGGATGTACAGGCCGGCACGCGGGGGGACGCGCCCGGCGACGTCAAACTGGTCAAGTCCGCAGAGCGGACCATCGCCATCCTTGAGCTCCTGGCGTCCGCTCCGCAGCCGCTCACCACCGCCGAGATCTTCAAGCAGACCGGGTATCCCCGTTCCAGCCTGCACTGGCTGCTGTTGACGCTCCTGGAGCTCAACTGGATCGAGCAAACACCGGAGGGCGCCTATAGGATCGGCACGCATGCCCTGCTGTGCGGTACGGCGTACCTGGACAGGGATCCGGTGATGGAACACGTTTCGGCCATTCTGGAAAAGGTCCGCAATGCCACGACCTTCACTACCCACTACGCCCGCATCGACCGGTCCGACGTCATCTATCTTGCAACCCGGCAGGCTGTAGACCGGCGCCGGCTGTCCTCAAGGGTAGGGCGCAAGCTTCCGGCCCAAGTGACGGCCCTGGGCAAAGCCATCCTCTCCGAGTACACGGATACGGAGGTCCGGCAGCGGCTTGGCGGCGGGCCCTATCCCCAGCTGACCCCGAACAGCGTCCCTGATTTCGAGGCGCTTCAGGCCGAGCTGACTGAGTTCCGGAAGACGGGCCATGCCATTGAGTGGGAGCAAAACACTGTGGGGCTTTGCTGCGTTAGCGTGGTGGTTCCGTACCGCATCCCCGGGACGGACGCCATGAGCTGCTCCATGCCGGTGGAACTTGCCACAGACGACGTCATCGCGAAAACCGTGGAGACGCTCCACTCAGCCGCAGGTGAACTGGCCCGGACCCTTCGTGCCGCGGGGATCCGGTAGGTCCGGAGTCTGAGCCCAACCGGGCACTTGCGCGACACGAGCAGATCGGTAACCGCTAGTCTGAAACCATGACGATGGGGGACACGGCGCAGGAGCCGCTGGTGCACATTCAGGACTTCCGGATGGACTTCGGGGACACCACGGTCATCCGGGATCTGTCCTTCGACGTGCACGCGGGGGAGACGTTCGGTTTCCTGGGGTCCAATGGATCCGGGAAGACCACCACTTTGCGGGCGCTGCTGGGCATCTACCAGCCCACCGCGGGGATCCTGCACATAGGGGGCAAAGCCTTTGAGCCCCGCGACGGGGCCCGTCTCGGATACCTGCCGGAAGAGCGCGGCCTGTACAAAAAGGAACACGTCCTGGATGTCATGGTCTACTTCGGCCGGCTCAAGGGCCTGTCCAAGGCCGCGGCCCGGTCCTGGTCCGGACACTATTTGGAGCGGGTGGGTCTGGCCGACAAGGCAAAGTCCCGGTTGGACAAGCTCTCCAGCGGCCAACAGCAAAAGGTCCAGTTGGGCGTGACGATCATGAACGATCCCGAACTGCTTATTTTGGACGAGCCGACCAAGGGCTTTGACCCCGTGAACCGGCGGCTGCTGATGGACATTATCGAAGAGCACAAGCGGGCCGGCGCCACCGTCATCATGGTCACCCACCAGATGGAAGAAGTCGAACGGCTGTGTGACCGGGTAATCCTGCTCAAAGACGGAGTCTCCCACGCTTACGGGACGGTGGAAGAGGTCCAGGAAGAGTTCGGCGGCACCGTCTACCGGGTCACCCACGACGGACCGTTGCCCGCATCGGCACTGTTCGACGTCGTCGACGACGTGGACGGGGTCGCCGAACTGGCGCCGCGCCCCGGGTCCAGTGAGGCCGCGGTGCTGCGCGAGCTGGTCGAAGCCGGGGCCGTGGTCCGGTCATTCACGCCGGCCCGGATCTCCCTGGATGAGATCTTCATCAAGGTGTACGGCGAACAGCACGAACTGGCGGAAGGCTGAACAGGGCATTGGGACAGCACAACCTTGGGACCGTGATCGCGTTCGAGTTCTTCCGGACCATCAAGAAACGGGGCTTCGTCATCGCAACCCTGGCGCTGCCGGTCATTCTCATCATTATCTTCGCCCTCGTGTACGCGTCCAACGCCAGCACAAAGGACAGCGCCGCCGCCCAGAAGAGTGCGACGTTCGCTTTCATGTACACGGACGCCTCTGGAATCATCATGGCGTCTGCCGCCGAGTTGGCCGGCGGAACAACTGCCAGCGACCCCGAAGCCGCGATCGCTGCCGTGAAGGACGGCGCCTCGGAGGCATACTTCGCCTACCCTGCCGATCCGGCCAAAGAGCCGGTGAAGGTGTACGGTGCGGACAAAGGCACGTTTGAGAACGACAAGTACGAGGCCGTGGCCAAGCAGCTGCTCGCGGTCTCGGCCCAGCACCAAGTCGGCTCACCCCAGCTGACGGCGGCCCTGACCGGGACCGTAAAATTTGACTCCGAAATATTCAAGGACGGCAAGGCCGCCGCGGGCGTCGGCGGGATCATTCCACCACTGCTGTTCCTGGTCATCTTCTATTTTTCGATGATCCTTCTTTCGAACCAGATGCTGAATTCCACCTTGGAGGAGAAGGAAAACCGGGTCACTGAAATGATCCTGACCACCCTAAATCCAACCACCCTGATCACCGGCAAGATCATCTCGCTGTTCGCCGTCGGCCTGGTCCAGATCCTGGTGTTCCTGGCCCCGGTCGGATTGGCCTACCTGTTATTCCGGAACCGCCTTGCCCTGCCCGAGGTGGACCTGTCATCCCTGGTCTTCGAACCCGGCCCCATGATCACAGGGGCCCTTCTCACGCTGGGTGGATTCGCCGTCTTTACCGGGGTCCTGGTGGCTATAGGGGCGATCATGCCGACCGCCAAGGAAGCCGGGACCGTCTTCGGCCCGCTTGTGGCCATGATGTTTATCCCCTTCTACACATTCAGCCTGATCATCTCCAACCCGGGCGCGCTGATCGTGCAGATCTTCACCTACTTCCCGCTGACCGCTCCGGTGACCGCCCTGCTCCGCAACGGGTTCGGCACCCTGAACCCAGTTGAATCCGCCATCGTCATCGTCGAACTCTTCGTCGTCGGCCTTATTATCCTGCGGCTGGCTGTCCACCTGTTCCGGTACGGGTCCATCGAATACGGCCGGAAACTCTCCATCGCCGGAACCTTCCGCCGCCACGACCTGGCCACCAAGTAGGCGGGGCGGGTGGCAGGCATAGCGTAGGGAATCTGGTCCCCTGCGGTGCCGAACACATAGGATGCGAATTCCACTACTGATAGAAAGAATCCCGTGAAGCAGAGTATTTTCGCCCGCGTGGCCCAGTTGGCCAAGGCAAACCTCAATGCCCTCCTGGACTCCGCGGAGGATCCGCAGAAAATGCTGGACCAGATGGTCCGGGATTACTCGGAGAATATCCGCGAAGCCGAGGCCGCGATCGCCCAGACCATAGGCAACCTCCGGATGCTGGAGGAGGACCACAAACGTAACGTCGCCGACGCCAACGAATGGGGCCGCAAGGCTCTGGCCGCGTCCAGGAAGGGCGACGAGTTCCGGTCCGCCGGCAACCTCGCCGATGCGCAGAAGTTCGACAACCTCGCCAAGGTTGCCCTGCAGCGGCAGATGGCCGCCGAGAAGCTCGTGAAAGACGCCGTACCCGGGCTTGCGGCCCAGAACGAAGTGGTCGACAAGCTCAAGGGCGGGCTCGACCAGATGAAGGGCAAGCTGCACGAGCTGACGGCCAAGCGCAACGAGCTGGTAGCCAGATCCCGGACGGCGGCCGCGCAGTCCCAGGTCCACGATGCCCTCAAATCCCTGGACGCCGGTGATCCGACGTCGGCCATCGGGCGGTATGAGGAGCGGATCCGACGCCAAGAGGCCACCGTTCGCGGCCAGCAGGAACTCGCAGCCTCATCCCTCGATGCCCAGTTCGCCTCCCTGGAAGACCTCGGAGAGCAGACCGAAGTGGAAGCACGTCTGGCCGCCCTCAAGTCCATCGACCGGAAGGCCATTGACTCCCAGGCTCCTTGAAGCCCCGGGATCCCGCCGGTCCACCGTCGGGGCATGGCTGACTGCTGGGCCGCGGCCGCCAGGTAATACCGGGCGGTCGCGTCAGGCCGGCGACAGGTCGCCGTCGGCAGCAATGTGCCATGCCGTTTACGTTATGGCCCCACTGCCAGCGGAGCCTTGCGTCTCCACGCTCTGGGCTGCCTGCCCGACGTCAGCCGGCAGCCGGCGTCGGGCTTTGGCCAAGGCAACGAGCAGGGTCAGGACGGTGCCCAACCAGGCAAGCCCGGCGAGAAAAACCAGCCCTATTGCCGCTAAGGGGTGCATGGCCAAAGTTTAGGACGGCGCAACTGGGAGTTGCGGAAGCAACTCCGCACCGAAGAGCCGAAAGATTGTACAAGCCACCCATGGGTCGGGGCTGGGGCGGCCTGGTTCGGGGCGGTGCGCGGCTGGCCAAGTGGAGCCGGCGGGCCGTGATAAACAGGGCAAGCCAGGCGGCACCAAACACGTAGGGGGCGAGCACGCAGGTCAATCAGGGGTGGCTGGAGTGCACCCCGACACGACGAAGGGCGCGCCCCGTTCGCTGAGCGCGCCCTTCCCGTAAACGGTGTCAGTGCTTGAATGCGTCCTTGACCTTTTCGCCGGCCTGCTTCACATCGCCCTTGGCCTGGTCCGCCTGGCCTTCCGCCTTCAGGCTGTCATCGCCCGTGGCGTTACCGGCAGCTTCCTTGCCTTTTCCGCCCGCTTTCTCGGCAGCGTTTTCAATCTTGTCGCCTAGTCCCATGGTGTCTCCTCCTCTGGTTGGCAGCCGTTCGCATTCGGCTTCGCTCATAATAAGCATGCTTACCAATGGGTTGGCAAGTGATGGGTATCCACAGCAGCACCGGCCGGGCAACAAGGAGGCGTTCCGGAAGCCCCGCCTGAGGTGGGGACTTTGGTCCCTGTGTTCCCGGTGAAGGGCGGGGTTTACTGGTGCGTTGGGACAGGCGAAGCCTGTCTGCAGAGCGTTGTGGCTCTGCAGGACCGAGCACGGAGATGCCCCGCTAATGAACCTCAAAGACCGTTGGGACCGCCTTGACCCTGCCACGCAGAAGTGGCTGATCGACAACCCGGGGTGCCAGATGCTGCCCAGGACCATCACGGCGGTGATCTCGAAGGAAACCGGGGAGGACCTGGCCACAGGGCAGCACGGGCAGGCGCTCGTCTCCGGTGAGGATCACGACTTCATCCGCTCGAAGATAAAAGGCGCCTCCATGGCCTGACAAGGGCTCTTAGCTCTCACCGGGCAGCGCGCTCCAGCCGAACGGATCGTCGCCCGGGGGAGGCCGGGGATGCTGACGGCGGGCAGGGGTGACAGCCTCAGCCGGTCACCCGTACTCCGGCAACAGCTCCCGTCCAGGGTGCGTCTCCCGCCGCGGGCAGGGACAGGTGTGCGGAAACGTAGCCCTGTTGAAGCGTGATGACTTGGGACGTGGACCCTGGGCAATCCACTGTGAGCTCGACGGGCCAGAGTATAACCTTGGGATTCTCCTGCCGGATGAAGACTTTGGCGTTGGCAGCACCGACGCACGCAGCAGTGACCGTGTACGTGCCCGCCGCGGGGACTTCTTCCGTCGTGCCAAAGCCCCTGCCGGGGCCGTCCAGCGGACCCTTTTGAAAAAGGAGAACCGGGCCCTGCACGGCCAGGAGAAAGCTGTCCAGGTCCTGGTAGTTTCTGGCCTCCCGCTCAAGGACCAGGGGGTCAGTGGGACGGGTAGCGGATGCCGTCATCCGGGAGGGTTCAGGTGCGGCCGTGCGGTCAGCTTCGGCTGCCGGGGCGTGTGCCGGATCGGGGAAGTCATAGGAGCACCCTGCCGTGCCGGCTGCCGTTACCAGCAGGCACAGGGGAAAGGCGAGCCGGCGCCGGAGGCCTTTCGTTTCCACGGTTCCATGGTGGCCACGCCCGCGGTTCAAATCAACCACGACCCTGCGGAATTCGCCTACCCGGCCCGGCCGTCTTCTCGGCGGCAAGGCGCACCACGGAGGTATGACGGCTCCAATGGTGGAGGCGGCCATCGAATCTGGCGCCAATCTCCATCGGGCTAATCGTGGGCCCCATTCTGATGTGACCGGGTTACAAAGTGTTCGACCCTGCGGTCCGGGACCAGCCAGATAAGGGCCACGATGGTGTAAACGGCGAGCCCGAGCAGGGGCTGGACAGGGGTTAGCGCAATGCCAAGGAGATAGATCAGCGGCGACGCTTTGCCCTTCCAGTCCCGGCCGACAGCACTGGCGAGGGCCCCGTCCTTGCCCTGAGCAGCAATCAGGCGGCGCTCCAGGATGAAGTATGCGATTGCTGCGCACAGCAGGTTGATCCCGTACAGCAGCACAGGGACCTGCGCGAAGCCGGACTCATCCATCCATCGGGTTGTAAAAGGAAACAGCGACAGCCAGAACAACAGATGGAGGTTCGCCCACAGGATGGCTCCATTAACGCGGCTCGCCAAATGGATCATGTGGTGGTGGTTGTTCCAGTAGATTCCGACATACACGAAGCTCAACAGGTAGCTGAAGAGGGTGGGCAGGACGCTGGCCACACCTTCCCACGTTGGTTCCTCCGGGGTATGGAGTTCCAGCACCATGATGGTGATGATGATCGCCAGGACACCGTCGCTGAACGCTTCCAGCCGGTTCTTGTTCATTGGGCATGCTTCCTTCGGGTGACTCTGCGACTTCTTATGTGGCTGCGTGCGACACGCCATGGAGCGCCACTACCCGAGGTGTACAGCGTTCCACTCCAAGAGCCGCCATTCGGCCAGTCCCTCGGTAATTAAAGGGTCTGCAGCGACGAAACGCTCGGCCTCCCGTCGGGAAGTGAAAATGCCCATGGCACTAAGCTCCGGGTCAGCCGTTTGGAATGGACCCAGGGCCACGAGCCCCCCGCCTTCCGCGTGGAACGCCTCGTAGTAGGCCTTGTGGCGCGGGTACGTCTCCATGACACGCGAGCGGTCGATGCCTTCACGGACGGTGTAGATGACGACGCATTCCATGCGGCCGAACTTACCACCTCCTGCACCTACGGCACGGCAGGAATCCGGTGAGGAGCACCCCACTAGGCGGAACTAGACGTGGCGGGTGTAGGAGGAGCCCGAGGGGGTTCGCTGCAGCAGTCCGAAGTCAACCATGTACCTTCGCAGCAGCACCACGTCGTCCGTGTAACTGAGAAGCCGTTCGTTGACCTGCCTCTCAGTGAGTTGTTCTCCGGGCGCCATGACCTCGTCCGCGATCCGGGCAAGGAGTTCCCGCCGTTGCGCCAAGTTTGACGGGTACCTTTCGATGCGTCCAAGCCGCATGAACCGATCTGTCCCGATTTGTGGTTGACGCTTGGGCTGTTGGGCGAGAAGGTCGCGAAAAATCGTCTGGGCCGCCACCAGCCGCCCGGGCGCGTGCTGTTCCACGAGTCCGGATTCAAGCAGACTATCGATGGCCCGGTTTCGCCGCTGTTCCTTCACGTTGGGCAGTACGTCTGGCGCCGCAGCTCCAAGCACGATTTGGGCGTAAGCGGTCCTGGCATCGTTGTTGCCAAGCGTCGCCAGCACACGCCGCCAGTGCGGGCCGCTAGTTCCCCTGCCTCCGCCCACGTCCACGCTCCCCTCAACCGCTGGCCCACGCCGCTGCGTCGCGGCGTGCTGGGAGATAGTAGCGCCGATGCCCTGGTTCCAGGAAGCACAGGCGCCGGGGACATGCAGCTGGGGCGCAACGCCCGACGAGGTCTCCCGTCCCCTGCCCGGCGATAACCTCGTGCCGAAACCAGCCTTCAACGCCACTAGGGAATCTCACACCGACTCCGGCCGGACATGGACGTCATTTACGATCCCACGCTCAAAGTGGGCGTATCCGCGCGCCCCTTCGCCAGCTGGTCCGCGTTCCGACGCCGGCTCGAGATGTCCCTTGTCACGTTCCGCGTCGAGTTCAAGGACCAGCCTTCGTTGCGCCACCGGCGGGAATGAGCCCAGTGGCGGCGCAAGCACGGGCCGTCGGTTACCGCTTCCCGGCCTTGGCATAAAGAGCCAGGAGGTCGCGGCTGAATTCGTGGGGCGACGTTTCGCTGGGGCTGTGGCCACCCCTGTAGACGCCGATCCGGGCCCGGATTGACTGGGCGAAGACGCGGTGAAGCTGGAGCGGCCACAGGTCGTGTTCGCCCACGGCCACAAACTTGGGAAGGGGCGCCTCCGCCAGTTTTTGCCGAAGATCCGGAACGTTCTGCATGAGCGTATAGATGTCCCGGACCGAGGCGCGGCGGGTGAAGCGGAACCGGTAGTTGACGAACCGCCGCCTGCCCTCCGGTACGTGCACCACCTTGCCGCTCCGGATGCCCCAGATCAGCAAGGCAGCACCCACCCGGCCGTTCACCCACGTGCTGAACCGGCCGATGCGGCCCACCCCCCTGAAACTCTGGCCTGGCTCCGGCGGACAGCTAAGCAACGTGAGGGACCTGAAGAGCTCCGGCCGCTCCCCAAAGGCGAGTTGGGCAATGATTCCCGCGAAGGAATAACCCACAACATGGACTGGGGTGGCAGTGGTCTCCAGAACTGCAAGGAAGTCGTCCACGAAAAGCCGGTAGTCATAATGCTTGCGTGGCGGCACCAGGTTCTCGGGGCCCGCTGCCGCTGACTGGTACTGTCCCGCCAGATCGTAGCTCAGTGCGAAGTAACCGGCATTGGCCAGGTCGGGCATCATGAGGGAGAAGTCCTCTTTGGAACCGGTTGCTCCGGGCACCAGCACAACGCTGGGATTGCCAGGATTGCCCAGCGTCATGGCGGCGAGCCTGCCACTGGGGACATCAATGGATCGGTGGACAGCGCCCGGCGGTGGAGTGAACCAGTCAACGTCCCCCAGCTCCGCATCGAGCAAGGCGGCCGCGTCCACCAGGGCGGAGCCAAACTCCTCGGGGTCGATCCCGTACCCGTTCCGGTCCAGCTCTGCCATGGTCCCAACATAGTCCAGTGCCTTGAATTTATTCAGGGGCAGGACCGGTGGACCGTTCAGCCACACCGCGGACGAACGCGTGAAGGCGCCGGTAGACTTCCTGGGATTCGGGGTAGCGGTAATCCTGTTGCCAGGTGTGTTCGGTGTTGAGGCTGTCCCAAGGGTAGATCAGGGCATCCACTGGAACGTCGTGTTGTTGCAGGCGCTCGATGAAATTCAGGTTTGCCCGGTAGAAGTAGTCACGCTCGGACGTGGTGAGGAACACGGGCGGATGGGTCCCGTCCAGCCACTCGATCGGGGACAGGAAACCCGCGGCGCTCCTCAGCCGCGCCACGGTCCGTGGTGGAGAGGGGCGCTTACGGCCATTGCGTGCTCCCGGACCTGCCGTTGCCCGGGATGCAGGCGGCAACAGCATACGGACGAAGTTCAGGCTGAGGACAAATCCGCTGTTAAAGAAGACCGAGAAATCCACTGCGCTGCAGTGTTGGACGAGCCCTTTCAGGTGTCCCGCGGGAACTGCGGGCCGCAGGGCATAATGCGCCGCCAGTTCGGAACGCAGGCTGGCTGCGGTCAGCAGGGCAGCGATCTGTCCGCCGGCCGAGTCCCCGCCCAGGATCAGCCTCTTGGGATTCCCGCCGTACCCCTCGATGTTGGCGGCAACCCACGCCAGGGCGGCATTGGCATCCTCGAGCACATGCCCCATGGCGAACCGGGGCGCGTGCCGGTAGTTGACGTTGACCACCACCATCCCGCCCACTGCCTGGTTGGCGCAGTACTTGGTCAGGGCTGCCTTGTCACCGGATGTCCACCCGCCACCATGGAAGTAAACGTAGACGGGAAGCAGCTCCGCCGCCACAGCCTCTGTACCAGGAGAGTCAGCTGCGGGCTGCAGCGGTGTCAAAACGTCGAGGCGGTGGGCGCGGAGGGCATCACCCACGTAGTCAATGTCGTGCACATATGCCACAGCCGTGATTGGGTCGGTGTTGAACCGCGCCTGCTCCCGGGCACTCACGGCGCGCATCAGGACGCGCCATGTCCATACGGGTACGTGGCGCAACAGGGGCCGGGCGCTCCTGACCGACTGAAACACCCCGGAACGTGCAGCCAATGTCATCCCTGCAATTTTATCCCCGAATGCTGGCCCCTTACGTCTTGCCGCCCCCGAGGATCCGCCGTGCGTCCTCCTGGGCCTGAAGGGCCAGGTCAGTGACCACTTCACCCCGCACATGCCCGGCGGCCGACATGATGCTCCGGAGTTCGGAAACCGTCCGCGCCGGGTTTGCCCCGTGCGCCACGGCGTGGCAGTTATGGCAAAGCGGAATGAGGTCGGCGATGGGGTCAAGCTGGTATCCGCTGCCAATCATGGCCGGCGGCACCACGTGGTGCACGGCTGTCGCTCCGGTACCGGCCTCACCGTAAGCGGACTCAAAGGAGAAGCCGCAGGCGGCGCACGACGTGCCGTGGAAGGCCAGGCAGGCCCGGCGGGCGTCGGGGTCCCGCTCAAAGCGGTTCACCTGGATATGGCTGACGCCGCCCGGCGGAAAGGTTCCGGCAACCACCTCGGTGGGATCCGGCGTCGTGGGCCCGTATTCCCTCCACAAGCGTTGCAGAACAGGCCAGGACGACGGCGGCAAGGTCACCAGGGAGGGGCCGTTCGCCTTGGCCCAGAGGTCACCGGGAAAGGCCTCCCGCAGGGTCCCGGGGCGTATTTGCTCGCCCAGCGGGAGCAGTGCGTCGAAAGCGACTGCGATGAACCAGTCGTTGGCATCGGAATCATCGCCTGCGGCGGCCTGGTAGGGCTCCGATGCCACCGACCCGTGACCGATGAGGCCGCTGCCTGCATCATTGCCGCCTTGCACCAGGAGCCACGCTTCGGTCCCCGGGAGGATGTCAGGGCAAAAGCCGACGCGCCAGCGGTCCAGGAACCTGCCGGACTGCGCCACCTGCGCGACGACGGCTCCGTAGTCCCAGCGGTGCAGCCCGTTCGTGTCGCAGCCAAGAATTACTGCCGCCACTGCCCACCAAACCCAGCCATTCGCCGTCGATCCCCAAGCCCCTGCAGCGGGATTTAGATCGGTTCCTTGGCCAGCGCCTTGGTCTTGGCGGGCGTTTCCCGCCCCAGCCGTTCATCAAGCGTGACGCGCAGCCTGGCCGCGGCAACCTGGACCCGGTGCTCGGCAGGCGTGGGTTTTTTGCCCGCGGGCTTGGTACCGGTTCGGGGAGTGTGGACAAGGCGGTGTTCAGGCGATGCTGCGCTCATGGTCCAGCCTCCTTGGCACTGTCTTCATCCGTCATTCCATTCTCGCCTAAGTTGTCCGGGCCGTCCACGACGGCACTCTCCTGCCCTGGGCCGGCGTCGGCATCGTCCCCGTTCTCGTCCCCGGACACACTCTTCCAGGCGATGTCGAACAACTCGAGTTCCTCGGTGCGGGCCAGTTCGCTCCTGGCAAGGACTTCCAGCGTCGCCAGGCCCAGCGCCTTTGTCCCTGCATCCGGGTCCAACGCCCGGTCGAGCGCCCACTGGGTGCGGCGCCACCATTCCGCCCGGCTGTCCGCTTCGGTCTTTTGCCGCAGGGCGTCGGCGTCCGCTTCGCGCTTTTGGTCCAGCGCGGTCTTGTCCGCGGCAGTGCGTTGCTTGAGCGTGCGCCAGTTGATGTAGAAGGCCAGCAGGGCTGCGATAAGAACGGCCAGGGGTCCAAGCCCGGCAAGGATGACCCACCAGTCCGCCGGGCCCGAATGGACGACGACGTCCAGCGGGCCGGGGGAGGGAACAGGGGTCACCGAACCAGCTTAGGAGGAGGTACGGCCTGTGGCCCGGCCGACACTCCTGCCGCGGCCTTCTCCATCATGCGCCGCGCCGGGAAATGAGGACCGGCCCGTGCGCGTGGTGCAGTACTGCGTGGGCGGTTGATCCGATGGTCTCCCGGAGGATGCCGCGGCCCTGGGAACCCAGCACCACTATCCGGGCTTCCGAGGCGGCTTGCAGGATGGCGTTCGGGACCGAACTGTCCGTGAGTATCCTGCCGTCAACGGAGATATTGGGCGCCAGGGTTCGTGCACGGTCCACAACGGATTCGAGAACTTCCCGGGCGCCAGCCGCTGCTTCCTTCCCGTCCAGCCGCGTGTAGCCGGCGGGCTCGTGATGGACGTGGACCACCGTAAGGCGTGCGTGCCACTCGGAAGCAACGGCGCACGCGTCTTCCAGTGCCGAGGGGGAACCTGATGCATCGACGGCGGCGACGACGGGTCCGCCAGGATGGGTGTCCTCCCGGATCACGGCCACCGGGCAGGTGGCGGTGGCCGCCAGTTCCAGGCTAACGGATCCCACCAGGAGGCCAAGGAAGCCGCCCAGGCCACGGCTGCCGACTACGAGCATCCTCTTGCCGCCGGAAATTTCGGCCAAGAGCTGTGCGGGTAGTCCGTGGAGCAGGGTGCCGCGGATCTGAAGCCCTGGAACTTCCGCTGCAGCATGCGAGACCCCTTCTTCCAGGACGGCCTGGGCGGACTGCTCAAGGCCGCTGCCTGACACACCTGGAACCGGACCGAGGTGCCTGGTCAGCAGCTGCCACAGGGAACAATGCACCACATGAAGCGCGCAGTTGGTGGCACGGGCGTGGCGCGCCGCCCACCGGACGGCTGCCGCGGCTCCATCCGAACCGTCATAGCCGGCCACAATCGAACCCGCATCCTGCATCACCTGGCTGCGCTCCTCATCAGACCGATCCTCGCCGGCGGGACCTTCGGCCCTTTGGCGGCCCTGCCCCTTGGTTTCATCCTGATTCCAGGAATCCATCCTGATTCTAGGAAGCGGGGAGGCATATGGGCACCCTGGTGCGCCGTATTGGGGTGATCATGCTTGTCCTGGCCGCCTCCCTGCTGGGGGTTGCGGCCCCAAGTGATGCCGTGTCCCCGTCAGCCGTCATCGTGGAGGACACAGCGGGGGTGCTTGACCGGAATACGCTGGTCCCCGCCGTCGAACGGATCCAGTTTTACGAGCCCACCCGTGTTGCTGTCTTTACCTACAACGGAAAGGCTGAGGACAACCTCAATGAAGAGGTCCTGAGGTTCGCACGCTCCAGGCACCCTGAGTGGATCAGCGCCGACGGACAGAAGTGGGCCGATGGGCTGTTCATTTTCGCGCTTGACCCGGTGGGCCGCCACGTGGGCACCTATATGGGGGAGGACCGGAAAGTGTCGCTCGAGCAGCGCAGCGATATCCAGGAGGCCTCAAAGGAACTGTTCCGGGACGCGCAGTGGACCGACGGTACTGTGGCCGGCATTCGCCGTGCCGCCGAACTCATCAACCAGCCCTGGTACCGGTCCGCCGCATTCCTGATCACCGCCTGGGTCACCGGGGGACTTGCGGCCCTTGGGGCAGCGGCGTGGTTGATTGTGCGGGCGGTGACCAGGGCTGCCTGCCGCAAACAAATCGAACGGGGGGACCGGAGCTACTCCAACGTCAGCATGGACCTGGACGTCACGGAACTGAACGCCGGGACCATCCCCGAATCATCCCGCTACGGCAGCAGGGTCCTGGAGAAACACCGCACCTTCCTGACCCGCTATGCCGCCGCCACGGAACTCTCCAACCAGGTGCACGCCCTGGCCAAACGGTCCCTCAGCAGGCGGAAAAACCTCAAGCTTGCCCGCCAGTTCGCGGACAGCGCCGCCGAGCTGGATGCCCTGGATGATGTCATCGCCGACAGCAACGCCCTGTTGAACCGTGCCGACACATGGCCTACCGCCTGGGACCGGCAGCTTGCCCCGCTCCGCAAGGACCTGGCCGGCCTTGAGCAACTCCTGGCCAAGCGCCACGGGCAGGGGGACTCGGCCACCGCCTCGGCGCTTCGTTCCTTCCGCGACGAAAGCCTGCGGAACATTGAACGCTGGACCTCGGAACTGGCAGATGGACGGATCACGCCGGAAGAGGCGCTGGACCGGCTCTACGAGGCGCGGTCGCGGCTCTCGGAACTGCTGGAGAACCATGCGGAAACAGTCATTCAGGGATTCGCCAGGAATGAGCGCGAGGCACGGCTGATGCGCGAGCAGATGCAGACGGCCCACGAGGGCCTGGACCACCGCAGGCAGCGGAGCTATGAGCCGAGCATCCTGGGCACGGTGTACCCGTCGTACCAGTTTTTCTCCGTGGCTACCTTCAACTCCGGCTTCAATACGGGCGTCAGCAGCGTCAATTCCGCCAGGGGCGGCGGCAGCACCACAGGGTACGGCAGCAGCGGCGGAAGCTTCTCCGGTTCGGGCAGTTCCTCGAGCTTCTGATGACCGGGGCTTTGGCCGCGACCGTCCTCCACCCTAGGCGGCGCCCAGGGAGCCAAGCCTGTGCGGCCCGCGCCGGACCGCGTGCCGCGCGTGCGGGATGGTGCTGCAGGCAACGTTCGGCGGCGGTGAAGGTATGTCCCGGATCAGGCCGGTTCCCGCACATTCCCGTACCTCTTCGATGGCCGCGGCCGCCGCCCGTTTGTCCGCGAATTGTCCGGATACCGCCAGTACGTGTCCATCAGGCATCACAAGCCGGAACCGGATCTGTGAATCTTCATCGACAAACAGTTCGAACGTACCTGCCATAAGCCTTGCTCTCCTCTAGCGTCCCGCCTCCGTTGATGAGGCTGCATGCCGGCCGACACCGGGCGCGGCAAACCCGGATGCACAACCCCAGCGTGGTGCTTCCGGCCCAGACCACCATCTCAGAGGACCGCGGCGTGCTATTAGGGACCAAAGACCCTGATCGCCGGCTCCGGGGATGCTAGCGATGGCAGCATGCCCCGAAGTTCAGTGCCGAAGGGCCCTGTCCCATTAAGCCGGGCCGCGGAAGACTGGGGAGTTCACGATGTTGCGGTTCCCGGAGGACGACATGACGACAGATGCACCTCGACCTGGCCGCCCAGGCAAACCAGCTCCCGGATACGCAGGTCCCGGTCCCGAGGAGCGGCTCCGGATAGAGCTGGAGGACGCCGCATCGCGCAAGTGGTGGGCGCGGATCCTGTACACGCTGGGCTCACAGTACGGGCGGACGCAACTGCAGTTTGTGGCCAGGACCGGGGACGGACGCCGGCTCTATGCCAGCGATACGTTTCCCGGTCCGCCGCTGAACCCGACACCTCCCGAAGAGGCGTGGGCTCCCGGCATGCAGGCCAGCCTCAGCCAGCTCCGCCGGGAGCTGGCCCGCGACGGGTGGTCCGAAACCAGCCACGGCGTGCAGCCCTGGGACCTCACCTTCAGTCGCGGCCCCGGAAGATAATGCAGGACCAGGCCCCGGGGCGGCCGAAACCCTGGCCGACTCAGTCCACCGGCCAGATGACCCTGGTCTGCCACGTGGCCGGATCCGGCTGCTGCTCCGGATCGGTCAGGTAGTACTCCCACATGGTGTCGGCAGGGGCAGCGCCCTCGGCTTCCATCCGTTCGCGGATGGCATCGTACGTGCTGCCGAGGGTGTCGTAAGGGCCCGTGTGGATGGCCTCGAACGCGTCAGTATCGGGAAGCGCGCCGCGGGCCACCTCGCCTGTTCCCTGGAAGTTCCCGGCGACGGGGAACCCGGCTTCGACGTCCACCGTGGCGCCGGGAATGCCGTGGTAAAGCGCGAACGGCGGTCCTGCCGGGCTGACGCCCTGCGTTTGCACCGCGGCCATCACCTCACCGAAGGCCCGGCTGAAGAAGCTCGTCAGAGCGTCCATGGGAACCCGTTCACGGACCACGGCGACGGGTTGTTCGGTGACATGGATCTTTCGCGGCTGCTGGCCATTTTCAGTCATGCCCCCAGCCTTGCCATCCCGCGGCCAACGTGACAGGGCCATAGGACTCTAAAGGGCATGCCAGGTCAGGCCGCAGCCTCATACGCTTCGAGCAGCCAACCGCGGACCTCGGCATCGAGTTGGGAACTGTCCGTGAGCTCCAGATGGTGCATCCAGGTTCCTTTCGCCGGGTGGACGACCTGCTTGAAGCGCGGCGAGCCCAGGTTCCGCGGCAGCGCGAGGGACAGGACCAGCGGAACCGGGGAATTCACGTAGACCCCGGGCCGCCACAGGTAGGCGTAGCCCCGGCGCCGGCGGAACGAGATTTGGCTCTTTCCGACCCGGACCTCATGGGGGCCCAGCTCCGCCGCCATCCGCTCCGCTGCCTGGTAGAGCCCAAGGGCGTCCGGAGCGCCGGCGAAGAACCGCTCTACCGTCCACGGCTGCAAAGTAACAGCGTCCCCGCCTATGCAGTACCGTTGCCCGCCCCGGCCGCAAGTCCGGCGGCCCAGGCTGCCGCCCGCTCGGCCTCACCGTCGACCAGCGGGCCCTCGCTGCCTTTGACGTAGAAAGCCATGGGTCCGCCAACGATGCTGGCACCTGCCTCCGTCAGTGCCTTCGTCATCTTCCTGGCAGCGTCGCCGTGGATGAACAGCTTCACCCTCGTATCGAAGGCTGCTGCCTTCACCCCTGCCAGTCCCCGGCGCCCGAGGTCTGCCAGCGTTTCGGTGATCCGGGCAGTCGGCTTCCAGCCGTTGATGGGGCTGCCGACGACGAGCAGGTCACCCGGGTGCAGGGCGTCGGCATCAAAACCGTCAACGTGAACAGCGGCCGCGTCCCGCCCCAGGCGCGATGCCATCGCCTCGGCGATGGTCCTGGTGTTTCCATACGCGGAGTCATAGAGGACGACGGCTTTCATGGAGGCTCCCGGTCCGGATAGGCGGCATGTTGCCCCTCAACCATGCTCCCGGGGCCGCCGGCGGGGCAGGGCCAAAGGTCATGCCGCCGGCCGGGGCCTAATGCCCTAGCCGTACTGCCGGCATCAGGATAGTTTCAGTCTTATGTGTGAGGACCGCTACCGCCCATGTTGAAAGTGTCCTGAATGAGAAAGCAGGCCGTCCCGCCTGCGGCAACCGCCGGCAGCGTTGAGGTCGAGGAACGCGTCGGCTCGCCCGTGCAGAAGGTGTGGGGCTTCCTCCGGCGGTATCCCGTCGTCGCGCTGACCTGCCTGGTACTCCTTGCCGCCCTGGTGCTGCTGCAGTTTGGGCTGGAACTGCAGGTCCGCGTGCTCGCCTCGGCCTACGCTGCCATCATCGTGGTGGCGCGGGCGGCCGGCATGGTCCGGTCGTTGCGGGAGGGACGCTGGGGCATCGACCTGCTGGCCCTGATGGCGGTTGCAAGCACGGTGGCCGTCGGGGAGTACCTCGCGGCCCTGGTGGTGATCCTGATGCTCACCGGCGGGGAGGCACTGGAAAACTTTGCCCAGGGACGCGCCGCGCGTGAATTGCGGTCCCTGCTGGACCGGGCTCCCCGCTTTGCCCACAGGGAAAGTGCCGACACAGTCCTGGAGGACACCCCGATAGGCGAGGTGGTGCCCGGGGACGTGCTGGTGGTCCGCCCCTCCGAGCTGGTACCTGTTGACGGCGAACTCCTGTCCGATTCAGCAAGCATGGACGAATCATCGCTGACGGGGGAGAGCCTGCCGGTGGAGCGTAGCAAGGGGGAGCTGCTGCTGAGTGGTTCGGTGAACGGCGTGGCCGCCATCCGCATGCGGGCGGCGGCCACCGCGGCTGACTCCCAGTACAGCCGGATCATCGCCCTGGTGGAGGAAGCGTCCAACAGCCGTGCGCCGGTAGTCCGGCTCGCTGACCGCTACGCGGTGCCCTTTACCCTCCTCGCCCTGGCCATGGCCGGGGCCGGCTGGTTCCTGTCAGGTGAGCCGCTCCGCTTTGCCCAGGTGCTGGTGGTGGCCACCCCGTGCCCGCTCCTGATCGCAGCGCCGGTGGCATTCCTGGCTGGAACCAGCCAGGCCGCCCACAAGGGCATCATCATCAAGAACACCAGAAGCCTGGAGCAGCTTGCCAAGGCGCAGACAGCGGTGTTCGACAAGACTGGAACACTCACCTCCGGCCGCCCGGTCCTGGACGGGATCCAGGTGGCGCCGGGCCCGGGGGAAGCCCTTGGCAGCCGGAAGATCCTGCAGCTGGCGGCCTCCGCCGAGCAGTATTCCTCCCACGTGCTGGCAGCATCCGTGATCGAAGCCGCCAAGGAAGCGAACATTGAACTGCTGCAGGTGCAGCAGGCGACCGAAAACGCCACGCACGGGGTTGAAGCTGTCTGCGACGGCCAGCAGGTGGTGGTGGGAAAAGCCGCCCTGATCCGCAGTTCGGCCAGCGGATACCGGGAAGCAGCAGTCCAGAGTGGCCAGTTGGCAGTCCACGTGGCGGTCAACGGCGAGTACGCGGGTGCACTGATCATGAAGGACCCGTTGCGCCGCAACGCCGTGGCCACCCTGGCGCGCTTGCACAGGCTGGGCGTGCGGAACACCATGCTGCTGACCGGTGATGCCCACGCGACGGCTGCCCACATCGCCGAGGAAGCGGGAATGGGCCACGTCCAGGCCGAATGCCTTCCAGAGGACAAAGTCAACACGGTTGCGGCCATTTTGGAACGACCCGTCCTGATGGTGGGTGACGGCGTCAACGATGCCCCGGTCCTTGCCGCCGCCGACGTTGGGATCGCCATGGGTGCCAAGGGGGCCACCGCGGCCAGCGAGTCCGCGGACGTGGTGATCATGCTCGATGACCTGTCCAAGGTGGCCCTGGCCGTGGCCATTGGAAAGCGGACCGTTGCTGTGGCCCTGGTAAGTATCTGGACTGGGATCGGGCTCAGCCTCATCCTGATGGCCATCGCCATGACGGGTTTCATTCCCGCTGTTGCCGGTGCCCTCCTGCAGGAGGTAGTTGACCTGGCCACCATCCTGAACGGACTCAGGGCATTGCGCGGAGGGGACGAGGCACGGCAACGCGGTTGATGCCGGCTTCCTTCCGCCAGGCCTGCCCGGAGCGGGAGGTGGTGTGGCCGCCGGGCATGACTTTTGGCCCTTCCCAGCGCCGCCCGCAGCCGGGATTGTGGTGTCCATGAACGCAGAAACAGGGGCCAAACCCGTCATTGTAGGTGTGGACGGATCCGAATACTCCTCCGCAGCCCTGCGCTATGCGGGCACGCTGGCAGCCCGCCTGGGCACGCGGCTGGAAGTCATTTCATGCGTCGGAATGCCGGACTACCTGGTGATGTCCCGCCTGGAAGGGGCGGACCGGCAGTTCACCGCCAGGCTTGAGGACGCCGCCGGCCGCCTGGTCGAAGATGCTCTGGGCCGGGCCTTCTCCGGGGAACGGCCCGAAAACATCGACGTGACCATCAAGTTCGGCCCTCCGGCGAAAGTGCTGGTGGAGGAGAGCCGCCGCGCGCAGATGCTGGTTGTTGGAAGGCATGGCGAAGGCGGCCTGCTTAAGTCGTCCATGGGATCGGTGAGCAAGGCGTGCGCGGCCCACTCAACCTGCCCGGTGCTCCTGGTGGGCCAGGAGGCGGACGCTGTGTGAGGACTGCGGAGGGCCTGAGCTCCGAACGGGCAGCGCAGCTCCTGAAGCAGGCGGGCCCCAACCAGCTCCCGGCGGAGAAACCCGTCCCGCAATGGCGAAAGCTGTGGGGGGAGATGACGCACTTCTTCGCCCTCATGCTGTGGTGCGCCGCCGCGCTGGCATTCGTTGCGGACATGCCGCAGCTGGCCGTGGCGATCATCGTCGTCGTCATTGTCAACGGGGTGTTCGCCCACATCCAGCAGGAACGCGCCCAGCATGCCGCCGCCAGGCTGCGCGGCCTGCTGCCCGCCGACGTGGTGGTGCGGCGGGACGGGACGGTGCGCAAGGTCCACGCCAGCGAGCTGGTGGTTGACGACGTGGTGCTGCTCAGTGCCGGTGACCGTGTGCCTGCAGACATGGTCCTGCTGTCAGCATCGGCCTGCGAAATGGATGAATCCATGCTGACGGGCGAAAGCGAGCCAGTGCCGAAAGCCGCAGGTGACGCGGCGTGGGGCGGTACCTTCCTGGTCAACGGCTACGGAGAGGCCGCCGTGTCCGCCACGGGAGCCAGGACCAGGCTGGCCGGAATTGCCGCCCTCACCAGCGGAGCGGTTCCTCCTCCTACGCCGCTGTCCCTGGAACTGCGGCGGATTGTCCGCGTTACTGCGGGCATGGCGCTGGGTATCGCAGCGGTCTTCTTCCTGGCGTCGCTGCTGGTGGGCTTTCAGTGGCGGGATTCCTTCCTGTTCTCGATCGGCGTGGCCGTGGCCCTGGTCCCGGAAGGGCTCCTGCCCACTGTCACGCTGTCCCTGGCCATGGGCGCCCAGCGCATGGCGTCCCGCAACGGCCTGGTCCGCAACCTTGAAGCCGTGGAAACCCTGGGCTCAACCACCTTCATCTGCACCGACAAAACCGGGACCCTGACGCAGAACCGAATGAACGCCGTCGAGGTCTTCACCCTGGAAGGGGCCGTCCATGTGACGGGCCAGGGGTATGACCCGGACGCGCACATCGAGGGCCGGGGAACGGCCAGGGCGGCCCAGGCGGCGCTCGCCGCCCGCACCGCTTCACAGGGCAGGGCCGAGCTGCACGATGGACAGTGGCGTGCACAGGGTGACCCGATGGAAGCTGCCGTGGACGTGCTGGCCCGCCGGCTGACAGGCGCCGGGTCCGGGCCCGCGGCATCGCGCCGGCTGCCGTTCGATCCGGTGCGGCGCAGGGAGTCTGCCCTTGTGGGGCCCGAGCTGTTCTGCAAGGGTGCCCCCGAAACCGTGCTCCCACTGTGTGAATCCGTGCCGGGTCAGGTCAAGGAACAGGTAGAGGTGATGGCAACGCGTGGCCTGCGCGTCATTGCGGTGGCACGGCGGCGTCTCGCGGGAGCACCCGAAACATGGCAGACCAGCCCTGCCGCAGAACTTGAAACGGACATGGAACTCCTGGGCCTGATCGGACTGCAGGATCCGCCCCGGCCGGATGTGGGCAACGTCATCCGAACGGCGCGGCAGGCGGGCCTGAAGGTCGCCATGATCACCGGCGACCACCCTGCCACGGCGGCAGCGATCGCCCGGCAGATCGGCCTTGCCGGAACGCCTGAATACGTGTTGGAAGGCGCAGACCTTCCGGAGGACGAGCAAATACTCGGCGCACTCCTGGACCGTGACGGAGTGGTGGTCAGCAGGGTCTCGCCCGAACAGAAGCTCCGCGTGGCCAAGGCGCTGCAGGCCCGTGGGCATGTGGTGGCCATGACCGGCGACGGCGTCAACGATGGCCCGGCCCTTCGCGAAGCCGACATCGGCGTGGCCATGGGGCGGAGCGGAACTGACGTGGCGCGGGAGGCCGCGGATTTGGTCCTCCTGGACGACCATTTCGCCACCATCGTGGCAGCCATCGAACAAGGAAGGGCAACCTACGCCAACATCCACCGGTTCCTCACCTACCATCTCACCGACAACGTGGCGGAGCTGACTCCCTTTGTCATCTGGGCGCTCTCCGGCGGCCACTTCCCGCTTGCCCTCGGTGTCCTTCAAATCCTTGCCCTGGACATTGGCACCGACCTGCTGCCCGCGCTGGCCCTTGGCGCCGAACCGCCCGGCCGGCGTGTTTTGGCGCGTCCGCCCGAACGCCGGCACCTGATGGACCGGCAACTGATCATCCGTGTCTTCTGCATCCTGGGTCCCACGGAGGCCGCCATGGAAATGGCCGTCTTCTCCGTTGTCCTCGCTGCCGGCGGGTGGATGCGGGGGCAGGTTCCCCAGCCCGGGCTCCTCATGGCTGCCTCCGGCGCCGCCTTTACCGCCGTGGTCCTGGGACAGCTGGCCAACGCCTTTGCCTGCCGGAGCGCCACCGTGCCGCCCTGGAAGCTGGGATGGGGTACCAACCGGCTTCTGGTATGGGCAGTTCTTGCGGAACTGGCCATCCTTGCGGTGTGCCTGTTCCTGCCCTACCTTGCCACGCTGTTGGGCCAGGCCCCGCCGCCTCCCCTGGGCTTCCTCCTGGCACTTCTCGCGGCCCCCGCTGTCCTTCTTGCAGACTGGATCCACAAAGCGGCCCGGGCGCGCCTGCGGCGGAGCTAGGACCAAAGACTCTGCCTGCCCCGGCGCCACCAAGGCCAGAATCGAGCCATGACCGCCGCTGCAGAAACGTCCCTGGCCGATGTCAGCGTCAAATGGCTTGAAGAAACCGGGATCGCGGACATCCCTTCCGTAGGGGGAAAGAACGCCTCCTTGGGGGAGTTGAGCCGTGCGCTGCAGCCGGCAGGAGTCCGGGTTCCGGAAGGGTTCGCCACCACGGCCACCGCCTACCGCGCTTTCCTTGCTGCCAACAGCCTGGAGCCCCGGATCAGGAAGCACATGGAGGACCACCGCGCCGGGGCAGCAACACTTCGGCAGGCCGGGGCGGCGATCCGCGAACTGTTCCTGCAGGCCACCTTCCCGGCGGACATTACTGCCGACATCCAGGAGCACTACCGGGCCCTCTGCCAGCGCACCGGGCAAGACCAAGTGGCCGTTGCGGTCCGCAGCAGTGCCACGGCCGAGGACCTCCCGGACGCCAGTTTCGCCGGCCAGCAGGAAACCTTCCTGAACGTGGCCGGGGAGCGCGCGGTCCTGGAGGCGTGCCGGCGCTGCTACGCCTCCCTGTTCACGGACCGTGCCATCAGCTACCGCGAAATGAAGGGTTACGACCACCTCGACGTTGCCCTGTCCGTTGGAGTGCAGCGGATGGTCCGCTCGGACCTTGGCGCATCAGGGGTGATGTTTTCGATCGACACGGAGTCCGGCTTTCCCGGCGTGGTGGTCATCAGCGCCGCCTGGGGGCTGGGGGAGACGGTGGTCCAGGGCACCATCAACCCGGACAAGTACCAGGTGTTCAAGCCGCTCCTTGCAGACCGGCGCTTCAGCCCCGTGATCGAGCGGCAAGTCGGTGCCAAGGAACGCAAAATGGTGTACAGCCGCGGTGGCGATGCCAGGACCATGATGGTGGAGACGACCGGGCGGGAGCAGAGCTCACGGGTACTGGATGACCGCGAGATTGTCCTGTTGGCCCGCTGGGCCGTCGCGGTGGAGGAACATTACGGCCGGCCCATGGATATGGAGTGGGCCAAGGACGGGGTCACCGGCGAACTCTTCATGGTGCAGGCACGGCCGGAGACCGTCCAGGCCCGCCGGAGCACATCAACTTTCCGGACCTACCACCTTGCAGGGCCCGGGAAGGTCCTGGTCACCGGCGCCGCCATCGGAGATTCGATCGCGCGCGGCCAGGCGTGCGTGGTGCGGGATGCCAAGGACATCGAATCATTCGTGGACGGCTCCGTGCTGGTCACCCGGATGACGGACCCGGACTGGGTTCCCGTCATGAAGCGGGCCGCGGGCATCATCACGGACCACGGCGGCACAACCAGCCACGCCGCCATTGTCAGCCGCGAACTGGGCGTGCCCGCAGTGGTGGGAACGCGCAACGCCACAGAGGTCCTTCCCGACGGCGGCCAGGTCACCCTGTCCTGCGCGGAAGGCGAAGAGGGCCGCGTCTACGAAGGGTTGCTGGAGTTCTCCGTGGAGGACGTGGACATGCACGCCCTCCCGGCCACCCGCACGGACGTGATGATCAACATCGCCAGCCCGGCCGCCGCGTTCAAGTGGTGGCGGCTGCCTGCGGACGGCGTAGGCCTGGCCCGGATGGAGTTCATCATCAACAACCTGATCCGCATCCACCCCATGGCCCTGGTCCATCCGGAACGGGTGTCAGACCCCCAGGAGGCCGCGCTCATCCGCCAGCTCACCAGCGGTTACCAGGACCCGCAGGAGTACTTCATCGACGTGCTGGCCACGGGGATCGCCAAGATCGCCGCCCCCTTCCATCCCAAACCGGTGATCGTCCGGTTGAGCGACTTCAAGAGCAACGAGTACAGCCATCTGATCGGCGGCAGCGCTTTCGAACGTCCCGAGGAAAACCCCATGCTGGGGTTCCGCGGCGCCTCCCGCTACTACAGCAACGCCTACCGGGAAGGATTCGCGCTGGAGTGCAAGGCCCTCAAACGCGTCCGGGAGCAGGCCGGGTTCGGCAACGTGATTGTCATGGTCCCCTTCTGCCGCACCGTGCGGGAAGCGGACCAGGTCATCCAGGCCATGGAAGAGCACGGGCTGGTCCGCGGCGCCGAAGGGCTCCAGCTCTACATGATGTGTGAGATCCCATCCAACGTGGTCCTGGCAGAGGAATTCGCCAAGCGTTTTGACGGTTTTTCCATCGGGTCCAACGACCTCACCCAGCTGGTCCTGGGGGTGGACCGCGATTCGGAGGAACTAGCCGGGTTGTTCGATGAGCGGGACGCGGCAGTAATGTCCATGATTGCCCAGGCGATCAGCAAGGCCCATGCCGCCGGCATCAAGATCGGCATCTGTGGACAAGGGCCCAGCAACCATCCGGACCTTGCGGAGTTCCTGGTCAGCCAGGGGATCGATTCGGTGTCCCTGAACCCGGACACGTACGTGCGGACGCTTCCGGTTATTGCGGCAGCAGAGGCGCGGGCTGCCAACGAACAAGCCGTCTGACCCGCTGCCCAAGGCATACTGCGTGTCCCCGCGTACTGCCCTGGCGGCCACAGGAAAGTGCCTGGCACCCCAGGGGACAGTCTCCCCGGAAGCCAGGCACCGTCGTCGTACCGTGACTCTGCTCAGCCCCTGGTAATGGGGATCTTGGACGCCCCGGTTGCCTGCACCTGCTCCGGCATGGGAGCCCGCACTTCAAGGACCCCGTCCTTGTATGCAGCCGTTACGTCGTCTTGTTTCACCCCGGTGGGGAGGGGGATCCGCCGGACGAAGGAACCGTAGCGGAACTCGGACCGGTAGCTGTCCTTCTCCTTGTGTTCCTTCTTTTCCTGCCGTTCTCCCTTGATGGTCAGGACACCGTCCGTAACCGTCACGTCCACGTCCTTCTCCGGATCGATGCCGGGCAGCTCTGCCCGCACCACCAGCGTGTTGCCGTCCACCATCTCTTCGACCCTGATGGCGGAGGACCCCAGGTCACCCTCGAAAAGCCGTTCGATGACATCGATGGGGGAGCGGCGGTTATCAAACCATTTCATCAGGTCAGTCATTCTTGCCTCCTGCTCATGTGGAAGCCGGACCATCGCGTTGCCCGGCACTTCCACCATCCCCTTTCGATGAATCCGGCTCCAGAGGCAAAGGTCCCAGCCCCGTTCGGCCGTGACCCGCCGGTGGCCGGCGGGTCAGGCGGCCAACCAGTTCGATGGCCAGGCACCCTGCCAGGGCAACTGCAACCGAGACGGCCAGCAGTCCGGCGGGCGGCCACTCAACCCGGAAGAAGTCCTGCGTTAAGGGAACGCTGAACAACAGGACCAGCCCCGCGTACATCCCGGCAAGGATCAACACCTTGATCCGGTTGAGGGGGCGTGATGCCATCACCAGGATCCACGCGGCCACCAGACCGAGTGTCACCGTTGCCGCGGACTGGGCGGACTCAAGGCTGTGGCCGCCCCACAACTGCCCGTACGCGCTGACCGCCAGGACACACAGGGCCGTGCAGATGCCTGCCGGGACCGCGAAGGCCAGGGCACGCCTCAGGAACCCGGGGGCATAACGCTGGCCGCCGGGCTGCAGGGCAAGGAAGAACGCCGGCAGGCCGATGGTCAGTCCGTCCAGTGCGGACAGTTGCCGGGGCAGGAACGGGAAGGCCAGCAACAGGACGCCGGTCACCACGGAGATGACCGTGGCGTAGACAGTCTTGCTCAGGAAGACCAGGGAGACGCGCTCAATGTTGCTGATGGCCCGGCGCCCCTCGTCCACCACCGCCGGCAGCCGTTCAAAGCGCCCGTCCAGGAGGACCATGCGGGCCACGGCCTTGGTCGCGGGGGAGGCCGAGTCCATGGCGATCCCCAGATCCGCATCCTTAAGTGCCAGGACGTCGTTCACCCCGTCCCCGGTCATTGCCACCGTGTGCCCCCGCCGCTTCAGGGCCTGGATCAGGTCCCGTTTCTGGGATGGGGTCACACTTCCAAAGAGGTTTTGCGACTCCACCGTTTCCTCCAGCAGCAGCGGATCCCGGGGAAGCGTGCGTGCGTCATAGGCAACCCCGGTTCCAAAACCCACCCCGCGCGCAAGCGCTGCCACGGTCCGGGGATCGTCACCGGAAATGATCTTGACGGTCACCCCCTGCCGGCGGAAGTAGTCGAGGGTGGAGGCGGCGTCCCGGCGGATGCTCTCCCGGAAGGTCAGCAGCATGACCGGCACCAGCCCGGACGGCAGGCCTGCCTCTTGGGGGCCCGGCGGCAGCGGCGCCGGGAGGTGCGCCAGAACCAGGGTCCGCAGGCCGGTGGAAGCGAGGGCCGCCGCCCTGGCGTGCGCATCAGCAGAGTCAGCGGACCCGAGGACCGTATCCGGCGCTCCCAGGATCCACGTCCCGGAGGCGGCGGAGCCCGGCGCGAACGTCACCGAACTCCACTTCCGGGCGGAGGAGAACGGGACGGAATCCTGCTCCTGCAGCGGAACCCGCACGGGAAAGGCCGCGCCGATGGCTGCAGCGGTGCTGCTGGCCTCAGCATTGGCACCAAACCATTCCACCGCCGGCCGCCACCCGGACGCAGGAACTGTTCCGGCCTCATGGACGGCGTCAAACACCACGGAGCCGGAGGACAGGGTGCCGGTTTTATCCAGGCAGAGGACATCCACCCGTGCCAATACCTCCACGGCGGCGAGTTCCTGGACCAGGACCTTCTGGCGGGCGAGCCGGAGGCCGCCCACGGCAAAGGCCACGCTTGTCATCAGGAGCAGGCCCAGGGGGATCATGGCCATGATCCCGGCAACAGCTCCCACGACGGCAGGTATCCACCGCCCCGATCCCATGGCTCCAGCCCATCCGCCCTGGTCCTGCATCTGCGCATTCGTGAGCAGCAGTGCGGTGGGCAGTAACAGCCAGGTGATGACGATAAAGACTTTCTCCAGGCCCCTGCGGATCTCTGACCTGACAAGGGAGAACCGCCGTGCCTCGGCTGCCAGCCGGTAAGCGAAGGTGTCGGGTCCCACGCGGAGCACTCTGGCCCGGCCGCTGCCGGCGAGGATCAGCGAGCCGGACAGCAGCACGGCACCGCCGGCTTTGGGAACGGGTTCCGACTCGCCCGTCAGCAGGGATTCGTCCACCTCAAGCGGTGCCCCGCCAAGAAGCTCCAGGTCTGCCGTTACCTGGTCCCCGGCGTTGAGCACCACCAGGTCGTCAGGGACCAGTTCGTCCGAGGAGACGACTTCCCTGGCCCCGTTCCTGACCACCGTGTTCCGGGCGGCCTGCAGAATGGCAAGCTGGTCAAGGGAACGCTTTGCCCGGTACTCCTGGATGATCCCGATCAGCGAATTGCTGATGGCGGACAAGCCGAACAGCGCATCACGCCACTGGCCAAGGACCAGCAGGAGGATGAAGCAGCCTCCCACCACGCCGTTGAACAGGGTGAACACGTTCGCCTGGACAATCTCCCAGGCGCTCCTGCTGGTTGCCGTTGGCACGCTGTTGACACGGCCGGCGGCAGTGCGCTCCCGCACTTCTGCGGTGGAGAGTCCGTCCCGGGGATGGCTCACGTCCAGTCCCGGGACCGGTCTCCCGTTGTCCCCGGCGATTGTCATGATGTGGCCAGGCAGCTGACCCGGTCAGTCGGCGTGCTGCTGCTTGTGCACCCGGGTGATCACGGTGGGGCACGGCGGCTGCGACAGCACTGCGTGTGCCGTGGATCCCAGGACGAACCTTTCGAAGCCACCCTTTCCGCGGCTGCCCAGGACCAGCAGCCGGGCGCCGGATGCAGCACGGATCAGGGCGTCCGCCGGCTCAAGAACGGTCTCCATCCTGGTGTTGACCACGAGGTCCGGATAGTCCTGCCGGAGGCCCGCCTCAGTTTCGGCGAGCACGATCTGTTCCTCCTCGACGACGTGGGTGGCGAAACTGCTCTGCGGCAGCCCTGCCGCAATCCAGCGGTTGGGGCCGGTGAAGGCATATAGGACGGTCAGCTCCTCGCCCAGTGCGTCAGCCTCCGCGGCTGCAAAAGCCACTGCCTGTGTTGCTTCACGCGAGCCATCCACGCCCACCACGATGCCGCGGCCTGCCTCCTGGGCATCACCGATGACGGCCACCGGGCACTCCGCGGTGGCCGTGGCCTGGAGGGCCCGGTCCGTCAGGGCGCCGCGCGTGTGGCCGCTGGTGCCCAGGACGAGCATGGAGGCATTCCTGGAATAGTCGCCCAGGGCTGCCCCGATGCCTCCTTCGAGCAGTTGGAGGGTTACCTGCAGTCCGGGTTCGGCTGCGGTGGCTTTTTCACCGGCCTCCTTCAACAGCGCCAGCCCCGATTCACGCAGGACTTCAAGGTAGGGGAGCACTTCGGCGGCCATCCAGCGGTCGTCCACCACATTTACGACGGCGAGGGGGCACTTTAGCCTGTTGGCCCGGGCAGCTGCCCACAACAGGGCGGCGTTGGAGGCCGAAGTATTAGTGATGCCGACGGCGATTGGCTTGGCAGTTGCCATGGGGGACCATCCTTAGGGGGTGCTGGAGAAGGGGTGTGGTGCGGGCGTGGAGCGGAGCCGGATGACGTTGCCCTGACCGGCGTGCCTGATCCGCGTTGGCCTGATCAGCGTTGGCCAGTCGGCGCTGGGCTAGTGGGCGCTGGGTCAGTCGGCGCTGGGCTCCCGGGCCGGCCACCAATGGGTCGGCGCCGCGATGACGAACCTCCGGCCGCTGATATCCTGCGGCGTGATCCGGATCAGGACATTTTTTTGGCCGGGTTGCCAGGGGGACAAGCCCGCCTCCATGGCGTCCTGGACTTCCTCCGCATCGGTTACAACTTTGGCGTGCCCCTTGATGATGACGCTCCAGGCGATGGTGCCGTACTGGTTCATTCCGTCCGCCTCGACGGCTACCACTTTCCGGTCGGCAAGGGAGGCGAGCTTTGTTCCCTGGCCGGTACGAATGAGCAGTGTGCCGTTGGTGGGGACAAAATTCACCGGATAGTTTTCCACTGCGTCCCCCTCGGAGAAGGCGATCCTGCAGAGGGAAGTTGAACGAAGGTATCGCCAGCAATCGTGGACGCCGAGTTCCTTGATGTCAGGTTCTGTGGCTGCGGTATTCATGGCCGTAGCCTAGGACCGGCAAACCTCCCGGGGATAGGGAAGAAGGTCCCGCGCCAGCAAAGGCACCCATCCGGGACGGTCGGAGGTAATTTTCGCCTGGGCCTCCTAGAATTGTGCCGGTAGCGTCTTCATGCCCAAGTGAAGGCGGACTTGCGGCCCGGGGCAGGCATTTCCGTTCCGGACCCCCGGACCGCGCCAAGGACCCGCAGCGTGGCAGGTTCTTGCCGCAGGAGGTGGAACGTGAGCACTGAGAAGCCCTGGCGTCCGCCGACTAGGGACACCGTTGAAGACCTGCTGCGGGACTTTTCCGCCCGGGGCGACGAACAGCTGGATACCCAGGAACGCATCAACGCCCTGCTGGCGGCGGTGGTGGCCCTCGCCGAGGATCTGAGCCTTGAGGCCGTGCTTGACCGCCTGGTCCGTTCGGCCTGCGCCCTGGTCGGCGCACGGTACGGCGCTATGGGCGTCATTGGCGAAGACCGCACCCTGAGCCACTTCATCACGGTGGGTATTGATGAAGACGGAATCCGCTCCATTGGCGACCTGCCGACGGGGCACGGCGTACTTGGCCTGCTCATCCGCGAACCAAAGCCCTTGCGGCTCCATGACCTTGGCCGGCATCCCATTGCGTCCGGCTTCCCGCCGAACCACCCGCCCATGAAGACATTCCTTGGCGTGCCCGTCCGCGTCCGTGACGAGGTGTTCGGCAACCTCTACCTGACGGAAAAGCAAGGTGGCGAGGATTTCACCTCCGACGATGAGGACCTTGCCGTTGCCCTGGCGGCGGCGGCCGGCGTCGCGATCCAGAACGCGCGCCTCTTTGAAGACAGCGGGCGCCGGCAGAAGTGGCTGGAAGCAGGCATGGAGCTCAGCAGCAGATTGATCATGGCGTCCAGCCCCGGAGACGCGGATAACCTGGACGTCGTTGCCGACGCCGCTTTAAAGGTATCGGATGCGGCACTTGCAGTGGTGGCCGTGCCGGCGGGTGGAGGCGTGCTTCGATGCCGGTCCTGCCTTGGTGTGCAGGGTCTCCAGGCAGGCCAGGAATGGAGGGTCTCCCACTCCGTGTGGGACGTGATCGAGGGCGGCGGCTCCTTTGTGGCCAAGGACCCGCGGCAGGTCTTTGAGGCCGGAATGGCCGGGAAACTCGGATCCGTACTCGTGTGTTCCCTGGGGCATGGCAGCAGCGACAACGGCGTTCTCCTGCTGGCCCGCGCACACGCAACTGCCGCCTTCAACCAGGCGGACGCAGAGTCGGGTGCCATTTTCGGGAGCCGGATCGGGCTGGCGCTCGACCTGGCGCGCGTGAACGCACTGCGCGAACAAAACCTGCTGTTCACTGACCGGGAACGGATCGCGCGGGACCTGCACGACCTCGTCATCCAGCGCCTGTTTGCCGCAGGCCTGAGCATCCAAAGCCTGCGCCGCTACACCGTGGACCCGGTGGCGCACGAGCGCATCGCCGCCGTCACCACGGAACTCGATGAAACAATCCGCAAGCTGCGGGACACCATCTACTCGCTCCGGACGGCGGATGAGGAACGCGAACCGCTGACGGGCCGGATCCTGCGGGTGGTCCGGGAAAACTCGCGCAGCTACGCCCTGACCCCCAAGGTGGCCCTGGACGGCCCCGTGGACTCGATCCGGGAGGATGTGGCCGTCCATCTGCTGTCCGTGCTGTCGGAAGGACTCAGTAACGCGCTGCGGCATTCCGGCGCGGACGACGTGGAGGTCACGGTTGCGGTGGGCAAGGACCAGGTCCAGCTTCTCATCCGCGACAATGGCCGGGGCTTCGCCGACCCTGCCCGGGTGAGCGGCCTGGCGAACATGCGCCACCGGGCTGAGTTGTTGCAGGGCAGTTGCATCATTGAGAGCGGGCCAGGCAAGGGCACATCCGTGACATGGACCGCCCGGCTCACCTGACCTGCCGGCTCAGGCAGTGTCCGTGGAGCTCTTGGTGACGTAGACAGCGGCCTGCGTCCGGCGCTCGAAGCCCAGTTTTGCCAGGATCGATGAAACATAGTTCTTGACGGTTTTCTCGGCCAGGAACAGTTCGTCGCCGATTTGCCTGTTGGTCAGGCCCTGCCCGATCAGGGCCAGGACCTTCTTCTCCTGTGCGCTGAGGCCCTCCAGGCGGGGATCGGTGTGTGCCGTGGACAGTCCGGTAATGATCTGCTGCTCAACTCCCGGATCGAAGAGGGACTCGCCCGCAGCCGCCTTCCGGATTCCGGCCAGGAGGTCATCGCTCCTGATCTGTTTCAGGATGTATCCGGAGGCACCGGCCAGGACAGCGCCTCGAAGGGCCTGCTCGTCGTCGTAGCTGGTGAGTATCAGGCAGCGCAGGCGGGGGTCCAGGGAACGCACGTCCCGGCACACCTCGATTCCCGTGCCGTCGGGAAGCCTTCCGTCGAGGATGGCGATGTCGGGGTGCAGTGCGGGTATGCGGCGCGTGGCCTCGGCAGCCGAGCCGCTTTCGCCCACCACAAGGAACCCTTCGCCCTCCAACAGGTCCTTCAACCCCTGCCGGACAAGTTCGTGGTCATCAAGGATGAACACCCGGACCTGCCCGGGAGATCCTGCCGCCTCAGACCCAGCTTCATGCATCTGCACTGATCGCTCCCAAATCTCCAGGACCAAATCCCGCATTCGTGCGGGGGCGGCCCCCGGGGAGGGCCTGAGCCCATTGTTCCCCAGGAGGCGTCCTGCCGGAAGGGACCTAAGTCCGCCGGCGATCCGCAGGGCGGCACCCGAAGTCTGGGCCCTGTTCCTGTCATGACCTTCGGCCCTACCCCTGAAAGCGCACTTGTTCCATTCTGGGGACGACGCTTGCAGGATGCCCGCAGGAGGGAATGCGGCAACAACAGTGAATGGAGCCGGCATGACTGCCCCTGAAACGCACCCCAGGATCATCGTTGGGGTGGATGGATCAGACGCCTCCATCGCCGCGCTCCGGGTGGCCCGGGCCATGGCGGAGCCCCTGTCAGCGACGGTTGAGGCCTGGGCCTGCTGGGACGTCCCGGCCGGCTACGGGGTTTACCTCGCCGTAGGGATCGAAGGGTTCAAGTACGCGGCCCACCAGGTCCTCCAGCAGGCACTGGAAGAAGCATTCGGGGAGCTGCCGGCCTTCGTGCATGCCCGCCTGGTACGGGGTAAGCCAGGGCCGGTACTCATCGACGCGAGCCGCAACGCCTCCTTGCTGATCGTGGGCAGGCGGGGACATGGGAGCTTTGTCCTTGGCTCCGTCAGTTCGACGTGCGTGAGCCATGCCCACTGTCCCGTGCTGGTGGTGCACGCCCCGGAGGCGGACGGCGCGGGGGACACCGGCCAGGCAAGCGCCCTGACGGGGAGCCCTGACCCGGTGGCCTGATTGCAGGCGCCCTGACTGACCGACCCGGCATCCCGCCGTCGTACGTGTCATCCCGCCCTAGTGGCTGTGCTGGCCGTCCCCATGATGGTGTGCCGCGCCTTCCCCCACCAGTTCGTGAAGCCCTTCGACTGCCCGTGCGAGTGACAGGCCGGGGGATTGGATGATGAAGGGCATCAGGAGGCGGTTCTCCTTGTCCAGGTGCAGGGCGAAAATCCGTTGGATGGCCCCGGCGGCCACGGCGGCAGCAACGCCTTCGGCGGTCCTGAGCTCTTCAACCAGGCCCACGATGACCTGATGCTCGGCCAGCATGCCGTCCACCAGCAGCTTCGCTTCCGGCAGGCCGTGGGGCCCGCTGTACAGCGGCCCTTCTTCTGCCAGGGCGTGCGGCACCAGCACCGTGTCGCACCAGTCCAGCAACGCAGCCTGCGTTTCCTGTCCGGCGGCAGGGTCCCGTGCCTCCACGGCCTCCGTCAGCAGTCCCACCAGCGCGTTCAGTTGCCGCAGCATGTCGGCATGGTGGGCTTCCACCGCCTGCAGCGCACGCGCCTCGGAGCCGGCTTCCGTGCCGTTACCGCTGTTGGTGTTCATTCGTTGTTGCCTTCCAGTTGGGCGACGTGCCGGTGGTTGGCCCGCAAGGACCAGCGGAGGTCTTTGATGGCCCAGTACGCTCCGCCGTTCATGACGGCGAAGCCTGCGATGCCCAGGTAGGGCGCCCGGACCACCAGGCCAAGGAGCAGGACGCCCACGCCCGCCGCGAAAAGCAGGAGTCCGCGCCTGACGCGGGTGCGAAGCGACAGTACGAAGGCATCCCTTCCGAGCAGGGCCGCGAATCCGGGGTCTTCCTCCTCCAGGCCATGGCCGATCAGTTCGAGTTCGCGTTTTTCAAATTCAGAGAGCGGCACAGCTGCACCCACTATCCATTGCCTGCGGGAACCGGAACTCAGGTACCCGGCTGGCCGCGCAGGACAGCCAGCCTGTTCCGGTATTCCGCGACGTCGATCTCGCCGCGCGCGAAACGCTCGGCCAGTACGTCTTCTGCCGTTAGTGGCGACGGGGGCCGGGGTGCACCCGGGGAGGGAGCCCGCAGGGAACGGGCCAGCAGGACAATGCCGGTGATGATTGCTCCCCAGACCACCACCATGCTGATGCTCATCAGGACATAGCCCCACAGGCCCATGCCGTCGTTCCAGCCGTACACGTCACGACCTCCGCTGAAGTGGAGGCGGACGCCAGCCGTCCGCCTTCCCTTCCAGTATTGGTTTCTGCCGGTGTCCAGGGCAGAGCCATTAGTCCTGTTCCGGGGCCGGGTACCAGGCTCCGGTCCTCGGCTGCCGGAATGTGCGGAACTTCCGCACCGGGGGCTTATGGCACTGGCGGTGGCGGCGCGGGCACGGTGAATCTGGATGAGCATCCGGTTCCGTTGCAGGAGAGTAAAGCGGAAAGGGAGGATGGCACCGTGGCCGTTGCGGACAGCACGTACGACGGCGGGACAGCCCGCCGTGCGTTCCTCACCCGTTGGGTGGGCTGGGCGACCCTGGGCGAGAGCTTGGGCTTCCTCGCCCCGGTCCTTGCGTGGTTTCTTGCGGCCACTGCCTGGCCGCGCGCGGAATTTGCACTCCTGGTACTGGCCGGCCTCGCCGAAGGAGCTGTCCTGGGATGGTTCCAGGTCCGCGTCCTGCGGAACCGGTTGCCGGGGATCTCCGCGGCCCGCTGGGTCCTGCTGACCGCGGTGGCCGCGGCATTCGCCTGGTCCGTGGGCATGCTGCCGTCCACCTTCGGGGAATGGCAGGACTGGCCGCTTCCGCTCCGGCTGACTGCGGGTGGCGCGGCGGCAATCCTGCTGCTCGGATCCATTGGCACTGCCCAGTGGTTTGAGCTGCGGCACCATGTCCGGCGGGCGTGGCCGTGGATCGCCGGCAACGCCGCGGCCTGGGCGGCGGGTCTTGCAGCGTTCATGCTGGTTGCCCCGCCTTTGTGGCAGCCGGACCAGCCTGCCTGGCTGATCGCGGTGATTGGCGTGGGGGCGGCGGTCCTCATGGCGGCAGTGATGGCCGTGGTCACAGGCCTGGTGTTGCTGCGCCTTATGCCGGATGCTGCAGCCGCGGGGGATGCGCACTAGAAGCCGCGGCGCCGCAAACGCTTGTCCACGGCGACTGCCACGGATGCGAGCAGGGCCAGGCCAAGGATCCGCAGCCACGCTTCGCCGCTGATGGGGGCGGTGTGGAAGAGCCCGTTCATCAGCGGCGCATACGTGAGTGCCAGTTGGCCGGCCGCCTGCACCGCGACGCCGACCAGGAGCCAGCGGTTGCTGAACGGGCTTATCCGCCACGCCGGCCGGGTCAGCGACCGGCAGCTGAAGAGGTAGGACACCTCCACGCCCACGAAAAGGTTCACGGCGGACGTCCGGGCCTGTGCAAGAGAGGCACCATCGGCCAATTCATGTTCGAAGAGCCACCATGCCCCGGCGACGAGGAGGGCCGAAACGAGCAGGATCCGCACGGTGAGCGCCCACGTCAGGAGGGGGCGGTCCGGCGGCCGTGGCGGCCTGGACATCAGTCCTGGTTCCTTTGGCTCAAAGGCAAGCATGAGTCCAAGGGCAACAGCGGTGGTCATATTGATCCAGAGGATCTGGGTGGGCAGGATGGGCAGCGTTGCGCCCAGCAGGATGGCCACGAGGATCACCAGCCCCTCGGCCATGTTGGTGGGCAGGGTCCAGACGATGAATTTGGTCAGGTTGTCGAAGACATTCCGGCCTTCTTCAACGGCGGCCTCAATGGTGGCAAAGTCGTCATCGGTGAGGACGATGTCCGATGCCTCCTTGGCCACCTCCGTTCCGGTGCGTCCCATCGAAATCCCGACATTCGCCTGCCGGAGGGCCGGTGCGTCGTTGACGCCATCCCCGGTCATGGCGGCCACGTGTCCGCGGGACTGCAGGGCCCCGATCAGGCGGAGTTTCTGTTCCGGCGAGACCCGGGCGAAAACCGTGGCCCGTTCCACGGCATCGGCGAACTGGTCAGGTGCAATGACGTCCAGCTCCGCGCCTGTCAGGGCTGTTCCGCTGTCATGGTCGGCGGCCAGGCCCACCGCCGCGGCAACGGTCACTGCAGTCCGCACGTGGTCTCCGGTGATCATCTTGACCGCCACGCCGGCACGCCGGCAGGCCGCCACTGCCGCCGCGGCCGCTTCCCGGGGAGGGTCGTGCATGGCCTGGAGCCCGGTCAGGGTCATCCGGCCCCGCAATTGGATGGCGGAGAGAGGCCGGCTGTCCGGGGGAAGGCGCATCATGGCCGTGGCCAGCACGCGGAGCCCGCTGTCCGCGAGCGCATGTGCGGCATTGAGCGCGGCCTGCCTGTGGAGGGGCCTGTTGGCACCGTACCTGTCCATTTCCGTGCCGCAGAGGTCAAGGACCCGTTCGGCGGCCCCTTTGACGAACACCACGCCGGCTCCGTGCGGAAGCGTGGAAAGGTGCAGGGTGGCCATGAACTGCCGCTCCGACGTGAACGGCAGTTCCTGCTTCCGCGGGTTGGCCGCCAGGAAGCCGGATACGTCCATCCCGCCCTTCCCTGCTGCCACCAGCATTGCGGCCTCCGTAGGGTCCCCCCGTACGTGCCACCCCTGCCCCTCCCTGCGGACGGTGGCGTCGTTGCAGGCTGCACCGCCCAGGAGGGACCACTGCAGCGCAGCGTCCCCGTCCGCCGGGTGCTCCGCTGAATCCGCCACGTGCTGCCGGCCGCCGGTGTGCTGTGCTGCCGACGGGGCGATGCGTCCCTCCGGTCCGTAGCCGGAACCCGTAACGTCATACGTCCCGGAAGGGGTCCAGAGTGCCCGGACTGTCATCTGGTTCTCGGTGAAGGTGCCCGTCTTGTCCGAGCAGATCACCGTGGTGCTGCCCAGCGTTTCCACCACCGGCAGCCGGCGGACCACGGCCCGGCGGCGCGCCATGCGGCGGACGCCAATGGCAAGCGTCACGGTGACGGCGGCAGGAAGGCCTTCGGGGATGGCTCCTACGGCCAGGGCGACGGCGGCAGTAAACATTTGCCCCGGCTGCTCGCCATGTGCCAGCCCGGCAAGGAAGGCCACGGCGGCGAGGGCCAGGATGGCTATGGTGAGCGTCGAGCTGAAGCGTGCCAGTTTGACCGTCAACGGCGTGGCCACCGGCCGGACCGTCCCCATGAGGCGGTGGATCTCGCCAAGTTCGGTTTCGCCGCCGATGGCGACGACGACCCCCGCACCCGTGCCGGCGGTCACCAGGGTGCCGCTGTACAGCATGTTCCTCCGGTCTGCCACCGGCGTGACCGGGGGCAGGACCACCTCGTCCTTGGGCACGGGGTCGGATTCTCCCGTCAGCGCGGATTCGTCCGCCCGTAAGGCGGACAGGCGCACCAGGCGGAGGTCAGCCGGTACCTTGTCGCCGGCCTCCAGCAGCACAAGGTCGCCGGGGACCAGGTCCTCGGATGGAACCTGCCTCCGTTCGCCGCCGCGCATGACGGTGGCGTGGGTGCGGACAAGCGAGTGAAGGGCGTCCAGGGCCGCTTCTGCCCGGACTTCCTGGACGAATCCGATCAGCGTGTTGACCAGCACTACGGCGAGGATGACGCCGGCGTCCAGGAACGCGCCAAGGACCACGGTGACGGCGGCGGCGGCCAACAGGACGTAGACCAGCGGGTTGTTGAACTGGCGCCCCAGCTTGCGGGCGATTCCCCCGCCCCTGGACCGGGGAAGCTCGTTCGCGCCAAACTGGGCGCGCCGGCGCGCTACCTCCGCCTGGCCAAGGCCCCTGGCCGCATCCGTTTCCAGCAGCAGGACGACCTCGTGGACCGGCAGCCCGTGGTGTGCCGGATCAGGGACAGCGTCCGGTTGGCGGCCGGTGGAGGATGGTTCCGGCCGCGGGGGCTGCACGTGCCCGCGTCGGGAGGGCCGGGTCTTCGCCATGGTGCCGCGGCCTCACTGCCCCGGCAGGGCATCGAGCGTGGTGAAGCCGTATCCTGCGGCAGCGGTGCGGTCAATGATCCGGGGGAGGGCGTCGGCGTCGAGGGTGGTGCCGTCGTCGGGATTGGACCCGATGTGCATGAGGACGATTTCACCGGGCTGCAGGCCGGCCTGGACGCGGTCGGCCACCGACTGCACGCTGGAACCTCCACTGGCGCCTTTCCAGCCCAGGGTGTCCACGGTCCACCTGACGGCCACGTAGCCCAGGGAGTTGACTGCAGCGATGGTGCGTGCGTCCCGCTCGCCGTAGGGGAAGCGGAACAGCGGCCTTGGATCGGCGCCGGCTGCCAGGATGGCCTGCTCGGCACCACGCACCTGTTGGAAGATCTGGTCGTTGCCCAGTCCGGTGAAGCCCGGGTGGGTCATGGAGTGGTTGGCCACCCGGTGCCCGGCGGCCACGATCTGCGCTACGGCCTGCGGGTTGTTCGCCGCCCAGTTGCCGGTCAGGAAAAACGTCCCGGCGACCCCCTTGGCGGCGAGGGTAGGCAGGATTTTGGGCAGTCCTGCCGCGTTGGCTCCGGCATCGAAGGTGAGGGCAACCACCCGGCCTGCCCCCGGGATGACGGTCAGGTCCTGGCCGCGGAGGGATTCCGGGAACGGCGCCGGTTGCGGGGGAGTACCCGGCTCCCGGGGTGGCGTCGGGCCGGCCGGTGGCTCCGTGGGCTGCGGTTCGGGAACCGGCGGCACGACGACCGGGGGCTCGACGGGAGCCTGGCCCGCTTCGGGTGTCTCCGTCTCCTGCGGCCCCGGCGCGGGGGTGGAGACGGTTGGGCTGGCTGTGCCGGGCTGGCTCGAGCCGCTGGGCAGCGGGGAGGGAGCCGTCGGTGATGCCGACGGCGGACCGGCCGAGGGCACCGGGAGCAACAGGGCCAGTGAAATGGCGAGGACCACCAGGGCGGCGGCGAGCGCTATGGCGGGTGTCCGCCGTCGTGCCTCACTGAGCGGCAATGCCATCACCCGTCCCGGAGGTCAGTACCTTTCCCGCCCGGACGTACCGTTCAGGACTCCTTGGAGCTGTGGGCTCCGCTCTCGGGCGTGTGGACCACCAGTACCGGGCAGTGGGCATGGGCCACGATGGCGGAGCTGACGGAGCCCAGGAGCAGGCCGCCGAACCCGCCGTGCCCGCGGCGCCCCACCACGATCATGTCGGCGTCCCGGCTGGCGTCGATCAGCGCCTCACGCGGATGGCCGCGGACAAGGGTCGAGGTGACGTTGGCCGGCATCTCGGCGCCGAAAGCCTGCACCATCGCGTCGTCCAGGACCTTCTTGGCGCCTTCCTCGAAGCCCTCAATGCCCATCATGACGTAGCCCGAGTACACCTGCGGGTACTCCCAGCAGGCGATCGCCTGGACCTTGGCGCCGAGGGGAGTGGCGAGCCGTTGGGCCTGGCGAAGTGCCTCCAGGGACGGTTCCGATCCGTCGACGCCCACCACGATCCTGGCAATTGGTGCCCCGGCTATGCTCATGTCTGCTCCCTCGTCGGACCCTCGCTGTCAGGCCCATCATGCCCGGATGCCTGCTGCGGGGCTAGGGCCGAAGGTCACGGCGCCGCGGGGGCTCCCGCCGGTGGTGCCCCGGCCGGCGGAATCACCGGTCCGGGCCATTCAGGTTCGGTGGCTCCCTGGTCCAGCCGGAATGGTGGATATTCGTCCCGCATCAGCGCTGTGTAGGCAAGGACCCGGTAGATCCAGCGGTCGATGCCGAGGATGAAGTCAAACAGCGGGCGCTGGTAGCGGCCGGTGAACAGCAGGATCACTGCCGCGACCAGAACCAGCAGTCCCAGCAGGGACGGTCCCGCACTTTGCTCATAGGTGGCGCCAACGAAGGTGTTGTCCGCCCGCCACCGCCACGTTGTATTGGTAAACGCGGCCACCAGGAGCAGGTGCGGGATCGAGAGGAGCCACCATTTCACCAGCACCAGCCCGCGGGACAGCCGTTCCGGGTAGTCAACGTCAAAGTCCGCAGGATAATTGGTGCGCTTGAGCGTAAACGGCGGGTAGAGGTCGGTGCCTACGGCGGCGTAGGCGTAGAAGGCCACCCGCCAGTTCCAGCGCATGACACCCACATTGAAGTCGAACAGTGCCCTGGGGTACCGGCCGGTGAACAGGATGGCGAAGCCCGCCACGATGGTGGTGATGACGAACGCAAACCAGAGGAAGAAGAGAAGGATGAAATGCGGTATGGCCAGGAACCACTTGACCAGCCACATCCATCGTGACAGTCCCGGATCGATGTCACCGAAAAGCCTTGCGGGGTAGGCGCGGCGGTCTTCGGCTGCCACGGTGAACGGCTGCGGCGGGGGTACCACTCCGGGTGCGGCCGGCACTGCCTGCATCCCCGGTCCGGCCATCCCAGGCGCCTGCATCCCCGGTCCGGCCATCCCAGGCGCCTGCATCCCCGGTCCGGCCATCCCAGGCGCCTGCATCCCCGGTCCGGCCATCCCAGGCGCCTGC
>NZ_VIVE01000001.1:0-702868 GCF_007828995.1 Arthrobacter sp. AG367 | reverse complement strand
CCTGCATCCCCGGTCCCGCCATCCCCGGGCCCGCCACCGCCGGGCCGCCCGGTGATGGTCCAACAGGTGGCGGCCCGGCATGCCGGCCCAGTCCCATGGCGCCGAAGACGATGAGGGGAATACCGATCACGAGGGCGATGAGGCCGCCCACCAGCAGGCCTGTGGCTGCCGGCCTGATGAGGTCTGAGCGGAAGCCGGCCTGTGCCTGGACATCAACACCGGAGGAGGCATCGGCATTCATCACCACCACTTCCCAGGTGCCCGGGGTGATGTTCCACGTCAGCTCCTGCTCGCCGGAGCCTGAAACGGACGCCGTCCAAAAGCGCTGGCCGGCCGGCGGCGATGCGGGGTTGCCGCCCGGAACGTCACGGTATTCGGCGCGGAAAGGCCGCTGCCGGATGTTCAGCAGCTCCGAGTGGTGCACACCTGACAGGTACTGTTCGACGTCGGCCTGCGGGCCGATGCCAATGAACACCGCTTTGTCGGGGGTCATTGATGCAATCCGCAGCCGCAGGGTACCGATGTCGAAAGGAAGCCTGCCCGGCACATCCTCGCCGATGGCCTCGGCCCGCGGAGAGGTGAGGGCAAAGGAACTGACGGAAAAACGGGATGTGCCGGAGGTCAGGTATCCGTCCCCCTGGATCGATCCCACCGCCGATGCCACGGCTCCTCCCGCCAGCGCGGCCAGTCCCGGAAGAGAGATCAGGATGCCGAGGACCAGCATGATGATGGCGGCGGGTTTTTTCATGGCGTGGAACCTTCCGCTGTAGGGGAGGATGTGGAGCGGGAAGAAGGACCAGCAGGCGCTGCGGCCTAAAGGGGGCTGTGAACGGTGTCAGTACGGGTAATGATCGTGGGGCACGGGAGGTGCCTGAGCACGCCGTGTGCGGTCGAACCGAGCAAAAGGCGCTTGAAGGCGCCCCGGCCGCGGCTGCCCACCACAAGCAGCCGTGCCCCGGCGGCGGCCTCGACAAGGGCGTCCACCGCGTTTTTTTCCCTGTCGAGCCGCTGGTGCACGGTCAGGTCCGGGTAGTCTTCCTTGAGCCCGGCGACGGTTTCGGAGAGCACGACGCGTTCTTCGTCCACGATGAGGTCCGCGAGCGCCCCCGGCGTCAGGCCGGCGTCGATGATGGGGTCGGGCGCATTGACGGCATAAACGACGGTGAGTTCGTCTCCCTCGCGGTCGGCCTCGGCCGCGGCGAAGGCGACGGCCCGCGTTGCCTCGGCAGACCCGTCAACGCCGACCACCACACCGGACCTGCCTTCGAGGTCCTGGGTCCCGACGACGGCGACAGGGACTTTGGCGGCGGTCGCCACCTGGAGTGCGCGGTCGGCGAGGGCCCCGCCAAGGTGCCCGCTGCCGGAGCCGATGACCATCATCGAGGTCTTCTTCGAATACTTGGCCAACTGGCCGCCCACGCTTCCGGTGAGCAGTTCCGTAGTCGGCGTGACCGTCACGGTTCCTTCGAGCCTGCCGGCGGCGGTCCTGAGCAGTTCCTCGCCGGCCTGCTGGAGGGTTCCAAACCAGGGATAGGGTTCAGCTACCCACCGGTCGTCGACGACGTGGAGGATCACCAGCGGCAGGTGCGTCCGGTGGGCGCGGCGGGCCGCCCACAGGACCGCGGCCTGGCTTTGCGCTGAGTCGTTGGTGCCCACAGCGATGGGTTTCTGGGATGTCATGGCCGCACTTCCTGGTCGTCTTGAACTGGTCTTCCTGCCTTTCAAGACTGGCCCCGCCGCCACCGGCACTCTAGGGCCAAAAGTCACGGAAGCGCTGTTCAGGCCGCCCTGTGGCCTTGGCGCGCGGCCGGGAACCGCCGTTTGTCCGCTTGGGACGGAAATGCGGTGGCTGTTCACAGGCATACCGTTCCTCAGTATGCTTACTATTATCCGCCCGGAGCCCATGAGAAAGGCATCATCATGACTGAACAGAACGTCCCCGACGATGAGTTGGAAGTTGTGCAGGAAGACGACGTTCTTCTCGACGAGACTCCCGGCGCGGCATCGTCACTGGAGCTCGATCCCGTCAACGGGGAACCTGACAGCTACCCCGGGGCTGCAGAGAACAATCCGGACCGCTGGCAGGAGGACCCGCTACTGCAGGACGAAGCAGTCTCGGGGGAGGAGCAGGACTTCCTGAGCGACCAGACGCTGCGGGACGAAAGCGCGGAGGCCCGGTACCGCTCCGGCGATGAGCAGGTGCCGCCGGACACACCCACGCTGGGTGAAGCAGCAGCCGACGTCGATTTCGGCGGGAATCCCACCGGCCTGGAAGCAGACGCAAGCGACGACGAGGAAAACTTTGGCGGCTCGCCCCTTAGTGAGTTTGAGCCGGACGACCTGGAACGCTAGCAATCCCGGGGCCGGCTGCGCCCGGACCCGGTCCGCAGGGAAGGAGACCCATGCACTCCAAGGAGTTGTTGCTCGAGGCGTTTGACCGCCTCCCCGGCCTGGTGGGGCAGGTACTGGACGGGCTGGATGAGGAGCAGCTGCAGCTGCGTCCTGCAGGCCAAGGCAATTCCATCGCCTGGCTGGTCTGGCACATGGGACGGGTGGAAGATGCGCAGGTTGCGTCCGCCTCGGGATTGGAGCAGGTCTGGAAGGCCGAAGGATTCGTAACCCGCTTCGGGCTCCCGCTGGCGGACAGTGATACGGGCTACGGCCACTCAAGCCAGCAGGTGGACGCAGTCTGCGCGCCCCGGGAACTCCTGCGGGAGTATTACCTGGCCGTTCACCGGCAGACTGCCAGGGTCCTGGAAGGTATCGGGGATTCCGACCTGGACCGTGTGGTCGACAGGCGCTGGAATCCGCCCGTCACCCTGGGCGTGCGGCTGGTCAGCATCCTGGGGGACTGCCTTCAGCACGGCGGCCAGGCCGCCTACGCCAAAGGGTTGCTTGCAGCGTCAGATTCCAACGGTGCGTGAACTCGTAGTGCTGGGCACTGCGTCCCAGGTTCCCACGCGGACCCGCAACCACAACGGCTACTTCCTGCGCTGGGACGGCGAAGGGCTGCTTTTCGATCCCGGCGAGGGTACCCAGCGCCAGATGATCCATGCGGGAGTGGCGGCGGGCGCCATCACCAGGATCTGCCTTACACACGTGCACGGGGACCATTGCTTCGGCCTTCCCGGGGTGCTCTCCCGGATGGTTTTGGACGGCGTGGCGCACCCGGTCCACCTGCATTATCCGGCGTCCGGTGACCAGGTGGTCAGGGCCCTGGTGGGTCTCAGCCCGCCCGGGCTTGACGTGAGGCTCCATCCACATGGCGGCGCCGGTCCCGTGGCGGACAGGCTTGAGGTCCGGCCCCTCAAGCACCGCATCGAGACATACGGCTACCTGCTCACCGAGCCAGATGGCCGCACGTTCCTGCCGGAGCGGCTGCGGGCGGCGGGCATCGAAGGGCCCGACGTGGGCCTGCTGCAGCGCGAAGGGGTCCTCGGAGCGGCCAGGCTGGAAGAGGTCAGTATTCCCAGGCCGGGCCAGCGCTTCGCTTTCATCATGGATACCGCACCGTGCCACGGTGCCGAAGAACTGGCAGCAGGCACGGACCTGCTGGTGGCCGAGTCCACGTTCAGTGACGACGACGTCGGCCTGGCCCGGCAATACCTGCACCTGACCGCCGGGCAGGCAGGGGAACTTGCGGCGTCCGGGAAGTCCCGGATGCTGGTGCTCACCCACTTCTCCGCACGCTATGGCGACGGCGTCCCGCACCTCGCGGAGCAGGCACGGGCGCAGGCTCCGGGAACCACGGTCATTGCCGCTGAGGACCTGCAGCACATTGCCGTTCCCCGCCGCCGGCAACCGGCACGGGAAGCAGCGGGCGGAACTACGGCGATAGGGTTAAGCCATGACGGCAGCAGCTGAATCCACGGTCACTTTTGACGGCCGTTTCGCCCGGGAACTGTCGGAACTCGCCGTTCCCTGGCAGGCCGAGGAAGCCCCCAGCCCCGAGCTCCTGGTCCTGAACGACAGGCTCGCACGCGACCTGGGCCTGGACCCAGGGTACCTTCGCAGTCCCGAAGGGGTGCGGCTCCTGGTGGGCAACCACGTTCCGGCGGGCGCCACCCCGGTGGCGCAGGCCTACGCGGGCCACCAGTTCGGCGGCTACTCTCCGCTGCTTGGCGACGGACGCGCCCTGCTGCTTGGTGAGGTCACGGACAAAGGCGGCCGCCTCCTGGACCTCCATCTCAAAGGCTCGGGGCGCACGCCGTTTGCCCGCGCCGGGGACGGACGTGCTGTCGTCGGGCCCATGCTCCGTGAGTACGTGGTCAGTGAAGCCATGCATGCCCTGCACATTCCCACCACCCGCTCACTCGCGGTCGTGGCAACTGGCCGGCAGGTCAGGCGTGACGGCATGCTGCCCGGTGCGGTCCTGGCGCGGGTTGCCGGCAGCCACCTGCGCGTCGGCAGCTTCCAGTACGCGCGGGCCACGGAAAACTTCGAGCTGCTGAAGCGGCTGGCGGATTTCGCCATCGGCAGGCACTACCCGCACGCTGCCGGCGCCCCAAACCCCTACCTGGAGTTGTTCGCCTCGGTGGTCTCCGCCCAGGCGGACCTGGTGGCCCGGTGGATGCTGGTGGGGTTCGTGCACGGGGTCATGAATACGGACAATATGACCATCTCAGGGGAAACCATCGACTACGGCCCGTGCGCGTTCATGGATGCGTTCAATCCCGCCGCTGTCTACAGTTCCATCGACGTCAGCGGACGCTACGCCTACGCCAACCAGCCGGTGCTGGCCGAATGGAACCTTGCACGGCTGGCGGAGGCAATGCTGCCGCTGATCGACGGGGACCAGGAAAAGGCGGTTGCCCCCGCGGTGGAGGTACTTGGCGGATTCCGCGGACAGTACAGCCAGGCGTGGTCCGGCGGCATGAAGGCCAAGCTGGGCCTGTCGGGGGATGCGGACAGCGACGCCGCCTCCGCCCTGGTGGACGGTGCCATTGCCATCCTGAAGGACGGGCCGGTGGACTACACCTTGTTCTTCCGGAACCTGGGCAAGGCCGCGCGGGGGGACCTCCGTCCCGTGCGCGGCATGGTCCTGGACCTTGAAGCGTTCGACGCCTGGGCGGAGCGGTGGCAGGCCCTGGGGCCCGACGCGGAACTGATGGACAGCGTGAACCCTGCCTATATTCCGCGGAACCACCTCGTGGAAGAGGCGCTGTCCGCCGCCACTGACGGAAACCTGGCTCCCCTGCAGCAGTTGCTCGAGGCCGTCGGCAGCCCCTTCGCCGAGCGGCCGGGCCTGGAACGCTACGCCGAAGGTGCCCCTGAGGATTTCGGCACCTACATGACCTTCTGCGGGACGTGACTGTTCAGCGGTACGGTGCGGAAATGACAGGAGGGCGGCAGCCGGGAATACCCGGCTGCCGCCCTCCTGTTTAAGAACAGCTTTGCTGTTTAATACCAGCCTGCTGCTGCCAAAGCGTTGCGAAGGCTAGGCTACGCGGACTGCGGAGTAGCCGCCGAGCCAGCTGATGGAGTGGACCTCGGTGCTGTAGCCGTTGACGCCGCCGCTCACAACCTGGCCGTTGCCGGCGTACACGCCCACGTGGCCGGAGGTGATGATCAGGTCGCCGGGGGCGGGAGCGCCGACAACGGTTCCGTACTGGAAGAACTGCGTGGGGGCCAGGTCGCCGACGGACTTGCCGACGGAGCGCAGGGCCTTCTCAACCATTGCGGTGCAGTCCTGGTTCACGCCGACCTGGCTGTAAGCGGATGCCAGGATGGCAGCGCCGGTCCCGGTGCCGGTGGACGCCGCCGGGGCGGCTGAGGCGTAGGACATGTTCATGCCGGTGTTTGCCGGTGCGGTTGCGGCTGCCGTCTGGACGGGAGCTGCTGCCGGCGCCGGGGCTGCGGTGTGGCCAGCGCCGGGGATCTGGATCTGGTCACCGGGGTAGATGATGGAGGACAGTCCCAGTCCGTTGGCGGCCAGGACGTCGTTGAGGCTGACGCCATGGGCGGCCGCGATGGCCCCGATGGTGTCGCCGGACACCACCGTGTGGACGGTTCCTGCTGCTGCGGCGGGTGCTGCTGCCGGGGCAGGTGCGGAGTATGCCTGGACGCTGGTGTTCTCAGTGGTGTCCGGGCCGGTGACACCTGCATGGGCCGGGGCTCCGACGCCAAAGGCAATACCGGACGCTGCAGCAACGGCAAGCGCCGGACGGCCCAGCGAACGGGCCTGGGACTTGGCGGTTACGGCGAGGCCCTCGAGCACAATGGAGCGGGCCGGAGTCGCGCGGTGACGGGCAGTGGTGGAAATTTTTGACACAGTTGATCGCCTCTCCCATGCCTGCGGGGTGAGCTGTCGGGTTCGGGCTGGAGATACCCGGCCGGTAGCTGGCTCCGCGGGCGGAGGCGCTAACGACTTAACCCCAAGGCCACATGTGGCCGTAGAAACTTGGTTCCCCCGTCCCTGCCAAACGGAAAGCGGTTGAATCCCATGATCAGCGGCAGGGCTCGGCATGCTGACGGGAATGTCCCGTCTGAGAGGGACACCAAACGACCATAACCCGCGCTGCCCCCGATTGTCACATTTGGATAACATACGAGGCTGCCCTCTCAATTGCGCAAACGTCTTGATGTACTTCGCATTTCGGGCGGTGACCTCGACCAATGCAGGCAGGGTCTTTATCGCTGCAAACGGTAACAATGTGGCCACGGACGCGCCCTCGGGGGCCGCGCCGGACGGTAAGCTTCGGGACTATGCCCCTGTTCGTGACCAGCCGAGGGATCCCGCTCCTCGGTGGCGTGCTGGCCATCGCCCTGGCCGCCGCCACCGTGCTGCCGGCCGCAGCGGAGGAGCCGCCGCCCGGCGGATATCCCTCCTGGTCGGATGTGCAGCAGGCGCAGTCGTCCGAAGCGGCAAAAGCTGCAGAAATTGCCACCATCGACGGGCTCTTGACCGGCCTGCAGGCGCAGTCGGAGGCAGCCGGGGACGCAGCCGTACGGTCGGCCGCCGAATACGCTGCCGCGGATGCAGAGCTCCAGTCAGCCACATCACGCCTGGAAACCCTGTCCGCACGGGCCGCCCGCGCAAACGACGAAGTGGCCCGGTACCGGAAGGACCTCGGCGCCCTGGCCGTGCAGTCGTACAAGACAGGCGGGACCAACGCCGGGTTCTTCGTGGCGCTGGACGCCCTGGGGACCAACAGCGTCCAGGGCCTCAACCTCGTCAAGCTCGTGGGGGACAAGACGGCCGCGTTGGTGGTCAAGGCGGCGGCGGCCGGAAAGGTATCCGCTGCCCTGGTGGAGCAGGAAAAGGTTGCCAGGAGCGAACGGGAGCGCCTGTCCGGGGAGGCAAAGGCAAAAGCCGGGGCAGCCAGTTCCGCCAGGGACGCACTGGCACAGCAGGTGGCCGAGGAGCAGCGGCACGGCGGCGAGCTAACGGCCCAGCTTGCCGCCCTGAAAGGGACGACGGCGGCGCTTGAGGGGGAGTACCGCCAAGGCCAGGCTGCGCTGGCTGCCTACGAGGCGGCCCAGGCGGCCAAGCGCGCCGCAGCGGAGGAGCAGGCCCGCCGCCAGGCCGAAGCGGCCGCCAGGGCCGCCGCGGCGGCCGCCCAGCAGCCCAGGCCGCCCGCACCAGCCGCCCCAGCCGCCGTGGGCGGCAATCCTGTCCCGGTGAATCCAGCCCCTGCCAATCCTGTCCCGGCCAACCCTCCGCCGGCCAACCCTCCGCCGGCCAACCCTGTCCCTTCCGTTCCGGAGGCGCCGCCAGCCGAGCCGGCCCTGCCCAGCCCGCCCGCCGTCGTCGTGCCTTCCATTCCCGGTGGAGCGGTCAACGATCCGGCAGGGGCGAAAAGCTACGCGTCCGGACGCCTTGCCGCTTTCGGCTGGGGCCAGGACCAGTTCCTGTGCCTGGCCCAGTTGTGGACCAAGGAATCCAACTGGCTGACCACCGCCACCAACGCGTGGTCCGGGGCCTACGGAATTGCCCAGGCACTGCCGCCCGGCAAGTATGCCAGCGCCGGGAGCGACTGGCTGACCAGCTACCGGACGCAGATCGAATGGGGCCTGGGCTACATCCGTGACCGCTACGGGTCGCCCTGCGGGGCATGGAACCATTCCGTATCCCTGAACTGGTACTGACTGACGCGCTAGGCTTTCCCCATGCCAGATTTCGAACGGTTCCGTGCACTGCTCGAAGAGGAGCGGACGCGGCGGATGGCGCTGCTGCCGGCGCTGCGGGCGGACATCGACGCTGCGAATTCGGCCCGCCAGGACTCCAACGTCGACGACGAACACGATCCGGAGGGCGCCACGATCGCCTTCGAGCTGTCACAGGCATCGGCGCTGCTGAAACAAAGCTCGGCGGGGCTGGACCAGATTGAAGCTGCCCTGGCCCGGCTGGCCGCGGGGACCTATGGCATCTGTGCGGTGTGCGGGGAACCCATCGCCGAGGGCAGGCTGGAAGCCCGGCCCTGGACCCCGTTCTGCATCCACCACGCCTCCGCGGGGCGCGCGCGGTGACCGGCACAGCGGACGTGGTGTCCGCTGCGGCGGAATTTGTTGACCGTACCCTCCAGAATGAGGGCGCCTGGTACCGCGCGGACGACGTCGCACACCGCCTGGGCGGTGTGCTGGCCTCGTATGGTTCCTCCGTGGGCGCCGTCCGTGGAACCGTGCGCGACGCCCTGCGCAAATTCAAGGACCTGGACCACGACGCAACCGTGATGCTGGCCTCTGCCCTCTGGGGACAGCCGGGGCCCGGCTCCCGCCCGGTTTTCGAGCGCCGCCTTGCCGCCGTGGTGCTGCTGCAGTCACGGGTGCGGCTCCTGCAGCATTCGGACCTGACCCGGCTGGAAGGCTTCCTCCGCTACGCCCACGCAGCGGATCTGACCGCGCCCCTGCTCTCCGATGTCCTGATGCCGCTGCTGGCAGGGCTGGGGGAGCGTGAACGGCAGCGGGCCCGCGGTGTGGTGGAACGGTGGAGCGGGGACCCGGACGCCCATCTTCAGGCGGCGGCCGCTGCCCTCATGAAGGAACTGACTTTCTAAAAGCGGACGAATGAAGGAGATCCACATGAATGAGCCGTTTGATCTTGGGCGATTTGTTGCCGCCCAAAACACCGGCGGAACCTATGACCAGGCGTTGGGGGAGCTGCAGGTCGGCCGGAAGTCCGGGCACTGGATGTGGTTCATCTTCCCGCAGATTGCCGGGCTGGGGCAGAGCGCCATGTCACGTAAATACGCCATCTCTTCACTGGCTGAAGCCCGGGCCTACCTGGACCACGAAGTCCTGGGCCCGCGGCTTCTCGAGTGTGCCACGGTCCTGGCCAACCATGCCGACCAGCCGGCCGAGGACATCTTCGGTGGCATCGACGCCAGGAAACTCCGCTCCTCCATGACACTGTTCCTCCGGGCAGCACCCGGAGAAACAGTGTTCAAGACTGTCCTGGCCCAGTTCTTCAACGGCGAGCCGGACCCTGCCACCGACGAGCTCCTGGCGGCGCAGGACGCAGCCGGCTGACCACACGGACCGGGGCAGCCGGAGCGCGGCTGGCTGCTAGGGCGTGGGGCTGCCGCCGTTGACGTTCAGCGTTTCGCCCACGACGTAGCTGGACTCCGGCGACGCCAGGAAGACGTAGGCGGGGGCCAGTTCGGCGGGCTGGCCGGCACGGCCCAGGGGCGTGGACTGGCCGAACTCCGGCAGCTGCTCCTTGGGCTGGCCGCTGCTGACCTGCAGGGGCGTCCAGATGGGGCCGGGGGCCACAGCGTTCACCCGGATGCCCTTGGGCGCAAGCTGCTGGGCCAGGCCCTTGGTGAAGTTGTTGATGCCCGCCTTGGTGGTGGCATAGTCCACCAGGGTGGGGGACGGGTTGTAGGCCTGGATGGACGTGGTGTTGATGATGGTCGAACCCGCAGGCATATGCGGCACGGCGGCCTTGGTCACCCAGAACATCGCGTAGACATTGGTCTTCAGGGTGTGGTCGAACTGCTCGTCGGAAATGTCCTGCAGGTCCTCTTGGGCCACCTGCTTCCCGGCATTGTTGACCAGGATATCCACCCCGCCCAGGACCGCCACCGCCGTTTCCACCAGGTCGCGGCATGCCGCCGAATCCTTGAGGTCAGCGGGCACCTTGACGGCCTTGCGGCCGGCCGCTTCAATGATTCCGGCGATGCGCGAGGCGTCCGCTTCTTCCTGCGGCAGGTAGGACAGCACGACGTCGGCGCCTTCCCTTGCAAAGGCGATCGCCGTCGCGGCCCCGATGCCGGAGTCCGCGCCGGTGACGATGGCCCGGCGGCCTTCCAGCCGGCCGGTGCCGCGGTAGGTCTCCTCGCCCAGGTCGGCCTTGGGTTCGAGTTCTGCATCCAGCCCCGGCTCGGGCTGGTGCTGCCTGGGCGGGGAGATTTTTTCGTAGGCCGTCACGGGATTGCGGAAGGTGTACTGGTCAGTCATGGTGGTCCTCCTGGTCGTGCGGACACGGGCTGGTTCGTCGCCCCGGGTACTGAAGCAGCCCGCGATTTGCACCGTTACAGGAAGGCAAAAAGCTAAGCATGCTTACGGTTCCTAGCCTAGGCAGAGAGGCCGCCTCATGCCAAGCGGCGCGGCGGGTCAGTCACGCTGGACCGTGACCAGCCGGACCTCGGCCAACTGACCGCCGTCGACCGTGGCCTCCATGAACGTGCACGCCGGCTGGCGGCGGCGGTCCGTGGGCGACCCGGGGTTCAGCAGCCGCAGGCCGTTCGGCGACACCGTGTCCCACGGGATGTGGCTGTGGCCGAACACCAGGACATCGGCGTCGGGAAAGAGCGCATCGCACCGCACTTCGCGGCCCTTGGCCGGCCCCGTCTCATGGACCACCGCAAAGCGGACTCCGTCCAGGTTGGCAGTTGCCGTTTCGGGCAGGCGCCGGCGCAATTCGGGCCCATCGTTATTGCCAAAAACACCCAGCAGCCGGTTGCTCCGGCGTTCGAATTCGTCCAGCAGGGCTGCCTCCACCCAGTCGCCCGCGTGGAATACGGCATCGGCATTTTCGACGGCGGACCACACCTGTTCCGGCAGGTCCCTGGCGCGTTTGGGTATGTGGGTATCGGCGAGCAGGATGAGGTTCAACGGCATACCGGAATCCTGCCATGGTGCCCTGTTCCCACGCGGCCACGAGTCGTAATCTGGGGGCTGGGAGGTGATTGCCATGGAGGCAGCCCAAGGCGACCGTATTGTCGTGCACGGCAGGACCGTGGGGTCCTCGGACCGGCATGGGGTGATTCTTGAAGTCCGTGGCGAGGGCGGCAGCCCACCATATGTGGTCCGCTTTGACGACGGGCATGAAACCGTCATGTATCCCGGCGGTGATTTCGCCGTCGACCACGGAAACAAGACCTGACGGGGCCGGCGGGATTCCGCCCGCCCCCTGACCCGCCCCACCGCCTGGCCCGCCGGTGCTTCACCTGCGGGTGCTTCACCTGTCAGACTGGAGCGATGGATCTCTTTCCGTCCGCCAGCACGTCCTCCACTCCGCCGCCGCGCACCGGCCCGCGCGACCCGGGCGACGCATGGGTGGAGGGGGAACGCGGCCGGTACTGGGGCAGGTTCGGCGCGGCCGGCGTCCTGGCCTACGACCCCGGCAAAGGTGTGCTGCTGCAGCACCGCGCCGTCTGGAGCCACAACGGTGGAACTTGGGGCCTGCCCGGCGGGGCACTGCACCAGGGCGAGGAACCGGTCGACGGTGCCCTCCGCGAAGCCTACGAGGAAGCTGCCGTCCCGCCGGAGAGCGTGGAAGTGCTGTTCACCTCCGTGCTGGACCACGGCTACTGGTCCTACACCACCGTGGTGGTGCTGGTGCGGGAATCCTTCGAGCCCGTCATCAGCGATCCCGAAAGCATCGCACTGCTCTGGATTCCCACAGCCGAGGTGGACGCACTGGAGCTGCACCCCGGATTCGCGGCGTCGTGGCCGGACCTGCTGGCGCGGCTGGACACCCAGGATCCCTGCTAAGCCTTTCCTGGACTGCCCACCCTGGAAGTTGGACTGACGGACCGGGCTGCCCTGCGGGCGTGTGTAGGTATCCCTGGCGCGAAATTAGGTACCCGTTACTGGTGCTGCCCGCATGTGCAGGCCGTTATGCTCCAAGCTACGGCGAAGTCGGGGCTGCTTGATCTCTGGGCAGGTAAACCGGACAACCACCGTATTAGCCCTGACGTGTCCCATTTTTGGGGCCATCTCCGGTTGGCTGAATCTACATCCCAGCCACGAAGCAAGGTTGGTGAGCCAGTTGTCCATTCCTCTCCTGTCACCGGGTGCCACGTCACAGCCAGGCTTACTGCCGGGCCGGACTCCTGCGGGGGTCCAGATCCCTGCCACTACACAGCGACATCAATATCCTGCATTCTTCGGCATGGTGGCGCATGCGGCGCGGGAGCGCGTTCTCCCGGTACCCGGGCAGCGTGAGGACCAAGATGCCGCGCTCCGCCGCCGGTAGTGCCTTCGCCCGGCTTCGGGGCAGCCGGCCCCAGGATCCCCGTCATGCCCTGGCGCCCCAGGCAGGAGACACCATGACCGCCGTGCTCGATGCCCCCGGACGCAACGGTGGGCGCCTGCGGCCCCGCGATGTGGTCTTCGCACTGGCAGGTGTCGTATCGCTGGTGCTCGCCGCAGGGGCGGCCTCCACCGTGGACCTGCCCGTCAACAGCGACCTCGGGCTCGTTGCCGTCCTGCCCTATCCGTACTGGATAGGGCTCGTGCTGATCAATCTCACCTTCATCGCGGCGCTGCGGGGGGACGCCCGGGGCCCGGCGGGCCGCGCAGTGATGGTGTGGCTCCTCGCAGTGCTGGTTGTGGAGCTGTTTGGGACCGCAGCGTTTGTGACCGACATACCGCGGGGCGAAGTAGCGTTCAGGCATTTGGGCATTGCCGACGCACTATCAAGCACGCAGGTCATAGATCCTGACATTGACGCGTACTTCAACTGGCCGGGTTTCTTTGCCCTCCTGGCCACGGTCATCAAGGCATCCGGCCTCCAACCGGTGAGCATAGCCCTGTGGGCTCCTGTGTTCGACGTTGGGCTGTGGCTCATGGCCCTGGCAGTGCTTGCCCGGACCTTGACCGCTGATCCGCGACGGCGTTGGCTGGTGCTCTGGCTTTTTTGCCTGGGAAACTGGCAGGATCAGGACTATCTGTCCCCGCAGGCCTTCGCTTTCTTCCTGTACCTCATCCTGATCGCCCTGCTCGTCGGACCATTGGCCGCGAACCCCGGCACTTTCCGTGGCTTCCGGCCCGCCGACCTGGCGGTTTGGTGGCGGGGCCGGTCCCCCTGGGAGCAAAGGCCGCAGCACCGGGTGAGCGCTTTCGTGGTGGCCCTCCTGCTTGTCGCTGTGATCTGTGCAAGCCATCAGCTGACGCCCTTCATGATGCTCATTGCCATGACCGCCCTCAGCCTCAGTGGGCGTCTCTGGTCCAGCCGGCTGCCGCTGATCACTGCTGTGGTGCTTGTACTCTGGCTGGTTTACCCGGCAAGTGCCTATCTCATTGGACACCCGCCCCTTGAGGACGCAGGATTCCAGGGTGCGGTTGCGGCTAATGTCGTTGACCGCGTCACCGGGACCCCGGGCCATTCCCTCGTCGTGAAAGTCCGAATGGTCCTGACCCTCGTGCTGTGGGTCCTCGCGGCGGCAGGGGCGGTACGGGACTGGCGTAGGAAGCGGCTTGACATCCGGGTGGTCCTGCTTGCAGTCACCCCGCTCCTGCTGTTCCCGATGCAGTCATACGGCGGGGAAATGCTCATCCGCGTCTCCCTGTTCGCGCTGCCCTTCGTCGCCCTGCAGGCGTCCTCGGCCCTGCTGCCAAGGGAGGGCGGCACGCGCCTTCCTTTCCTGGCCGTGTTGGCCCTCGTGCCCACCTTCCTGCTGCTGACCTTGTTGATCGAGACCAGCAGGTTCGGGAATACGAAGTTCGACATCTTCACCGACAGTGAGATGGCCGCCGTGGCCGAAGTGGAGCGGATCGCGCCTCACGGAGCGGCCATTATTTCCGCTGCCCACCCCACACCATGGCGCAGCGATGCCTACCTGGAACACCGGTACCGGACCATGGACGAGTTGTGCCGGCGGGACTTGTCAGCAGCGAGCTGCGGCCCAATCTTCTATAACTACGGCCGGCACAACCCTGCCGGCGCCTTCGTGCTGCTCATGCGGTCAACAGAGGCAAGCCTCGAGCTCCAGGGCCAGAGCACCGAACGCAACTCCAAGGAATTGGAAGACTGGCTAAAGGCCCAAGGAGGCGTGGAGCTCATATTCAGTAACGCCGACGCCCGAATCTACCGGTTGCCGTCGCCCTGATCCTTTAGTAGCCCTCGCCGTACTCGGCGGTCACCAGGATGGGCAGGTGATCGGAGTTTCCGCGCGGCAGGGTTTCCACGCTGGTGATGTCCAGGCCCAGGGACGTGGCAAAGTCGAAATGACCCTTGAACACCTTGTACCTGGTGTAGGTCCGCCTGTTGCTCAGCGAGAGGGCGTACCCCGAGTTCTTCATATGCATGTCCAGGTTCTTGGTGAAGAACGGATAGTTGAAGTCGCCCACCATCAGGGTCATCAACCCCTTGCCCATGCTCAGCAGTTCGGCGTGGGCTGCGTGGATCTGCTTCCTGCGCAGCGAGTTCGATGCGGTCAGCGGGGCTGCGTGGAACGAGCCGATCACCAGTTCATGCTGGGTTTCGTTGTCCATCACCCGTGTTCCGATGAGCCGCTCATGGGCCGGGGCCAGCACCCGGTCATGCATGGATTTCTTTAAGGCGAAGGATTGCGTGTCCAAAGCCGTGAACCGGGTGGTGCGGTAATAGATGGCCAGCCCCAGCCGGTTGCCCTTGGTGACGTCGGCCAGGTGCAGGGGACCAAGGGTCTCCGGAAGATCGCTGGAATCCACTTCCTGGAGGCACAGCGCATCGATGTCATGGTTCCGTGCCAGGGCAAGAAGCTCGCCGCTGGCCTTGTGCTTGCGGAGGTTATAGCTGATGACGCGCATGGAACCTCTTTTGGGTTGCTGACAGGACCAGTTCCTGAGTCTAGTCCGATTGGCACCCGCACCCTCCAACATTTCGTGGCCTTGCCGCAGCGTGCCTTCCACGGCAGGAGGATAGAGTTAGTGCCAATTCACTGAAATTCCGTAAGGGGCCAGCCTTGACTGCAGACCTGTCCGAACTCGCCGGGGGCAACTTCTACTACCAGGACCTTGGCGGCGGCCTGTTCCGGTCCACCATCCACGCCCAGGGCGCCTGGAACGCCCACGAACAGCACATGGCTCCCGCTTCCGGGTTGATGGCAGATGTCCTGGAACGGCATCAGCCGCGCGGGGACATGCGGATGGCCCGGATCAGCTACGAAATCCTTGGGCTGATTCCCGGCGGCGAGTTCCGCATTGACACCACCACCCTGCGGCCCGGCAGGACCATCGAACTGGTCCAGGCCGAGCTGGTGGCCGGGGGCCGGACCGCGATCCGTGCCACCGGCTGGCGCCTGCAGACCAGTGACACCGCAGGGGTGGCCGCCGTCGAGGACGCGGCGATACCGGGGCCCGATGAATGCAAACCCTATGACGGCTCCGCCGTGTGGCCCGGAGGCTACATCCGGTCCCTCGAAATGCGGGTGGCCGAAGGGCACCGGCCGGGCGCCGGGAAAGTATGGCTCCGCACCGATCATCCGCTGACCGACCGGGCGGACAGCGGTGACTTCCCGCGGCTCATGGGTCTGGTGGATACCGCCAACGGCATTGCCGCCCGGGTACCTCCGGGCAAGGACAGCTATGCGTTCCCCAACCTGGACCTGCAGATCCACATGTACCGCAGGCCCGAGGGGGAGTGGCTGGGGCTGGACAACGCGGTGTCGTTCGGCCGCGACGGGATCGGGCTGACCTCCACCGTGCTGCACGACCGGCAGGGCCCGTTCGGCCGCGCTGAACAAATCCTGACCCTGCGCAAATCCTGACCCTGCGCACGTCCTGACAGTACGCGGGCGGTGGCCGGCTGCTGGGTGTCCGCGGGCAGCATCCTTGCTCCTGGTATGGTGCGCGGCGTATATCGCTGAGTATCGTTGTATATCGTTCGCGATCGGCAAAGGAGTTCATCATGCGTGCTTCACACCCCACAGGGGGATTCGGCGGAAACAATCTGGACGGCATGTGGCAGGCCGTGGAGGAATTGCGCGCCCGTTTCGACAAACGGGTGGGAACCCGCGCCGGGAAGGGAGAGGTGCGGGCAGCGGTGCTGGCACTGCTCGCGGAACGGCCCATGCATGGGTACCAGATCATCCGGGAGATCGAGGAGCGCAGCGGCGGCAGCTGGAAACCGAGCGCGGGTTCTGTCTACCCCACGCTGCAGCTGCTGGCCGATGAAGGGTCCATCAGCGCCGAGGAATCCAACGGGCGGAAGATCTACTCGCTGACCGAAGCCGGCCGTGAGGAGGTGGCGGCCCAGCGGGGATCTGCGCCATGGGATCCGGCGGCCTCCATGGGCGGAGGCGGCATCGCTTCCCTTCCCAAGGCCGGGATTGAACTGGCCCAGGCTGCGGCGCAGGTAGGCCGAACCGGTTCAGCGGAACAGGTGCAGCAGGCAGTGGCGGTGCTGGACGAGGCCCGCCGCCGGCTCTACGCCATCCTCGCCCGGGACTGATCGGGTGTCGTCGATCCTCCATGCCAGGGACGACCCGCAGCGCCCGTTGAGGCAGCACCGCGGGCGCTACCGGCGGATCCTGCGCTTCGCCGCCTGGAACCTTGCAACCACGTGGTGGTTTGAGCTGTTCCTGCCGCGGATAGGGCTTGGTGGCGTCGCCGCCCGGACGCGCTCCCGGAGGATGCGGCAGTTTGCCCGGCGGTTCCATGATCTGGCCGTGGAACTCGGGGGCCTGATGATCAAGGTGGGCCAGTTCCTGTCCTCCCGGCTCGACGTCCTACCTCCGGAGATCACCAAAGAGCTCGAAGGGCTGCAGGACGAGGTGCCGCCGGTGGCCTTCCCGGGAATCGCCGCCCTGGCGGGACATGAACTGGGTGCACCGCCGGACCAGGTTTTCGCCTCCGTGGACGAGTCTCCGATTGCAGCCGCCTCGCTGGGACAGGCCCACCGGGCCCGCCTGAACCCGATGGATGCCGGGGACACTGGACTGGATGCCGTGGTCCTGAAAGTTCAGCGTCCGGGCATCGGCGCCATCGTCGACGTCGACCTTGCCGCGCTGCGGAAAGTGGCCGGCTGGCTCAGCCACGTCCGGCTCGTCTCCCGCCGCGCCGACATGCGGGCCCTGGTAGAGGAATTCGCCATGATCAGCCTGCAGGAGATTGATTACCTGCAGGAGGCAGTCAACGCCGAGCGCTTTGCGGCTGACTTTGCCGGTGATGACCGGGTGGCGGTACCGGAAGTTGTCTGGGAACGGACAACCCGCCGTGTACTCACCCTTGAGGATGTCACGGCCATCAAGATCACCGATGCCCGTGCGCTCCGTGCCGCGGGCATCGATCCCGCCACGGTGGCCCCGGTGTTTGCCGCCATCATGTTCGACCAGCTGTTCACCAACGGCTTCTTCCATGCGGACCCGCACCCTGGGAACATTTTCGTCACTCCCGTCCGTGCAGGCGCAGGCGAACGCCCCTGGAAACTGACGTTCATTGACTTCGGCATGATGGGCGAGGTTACCCCCTCCACGCGCAGCGGCCTGCGGAAGCTCCTGATCGCAGCAGCCGCCCGCGACGGCAAGGGACTCGTGGCGGCGATCAACGACGTCGGCGTCCTGATGCCGTCGGCGGACAGCGTGGGCCTGGAACGCGCCATGACCCAGCTCTTTGCCCGCTTCGGCGGCATGGGCTTTGCCGAGCTCCGCGAAGTCGACCCCCGGGAGTTCCGGGATTTCGCGGTGGAGTTCGGCGACGTGGTCCGCTCGCTGCCGTTCCAGCTGCCGGAGAATTTCCTGCTGATCATTCGAGCCATGTCCCTGACCTCCGGTGTGTGCAGCGCGCTGGATGAACGTTTCAACCTCTGGGACTCGGTGGAACCCTACGCGGCGCAGCTGCTGCGCGACGAGCGCGGCAACGTGGTGCAGGACGTGGCCCGGCAGGCGCTCGATGCCGCCGGTATTGCCTTGCGCCTGCCCGGCAGGCTGGACGCGCTGGCCGGCCGGCTTGAGGAGGGGTCGCTGGAGGTGGCTGTTCCGCGGCTGGAGCGGCAGGCGGCGCGGCTGGAACGGGCGGGACGGCGCGCGGCCTCCGCCGTGGTTTTCGCTGCCCTGCTGGTGGCCGGCGCCATCGTCCGCGCCGACGACCTGGCGGCCGGGAACGCGCTGATGGCTGCGTCGTCCCTTCCGCTGCTGCACGCACTGTGGGCCGGGCGCCGGGTTCGTTAAGGCGGTTGCCGCCGTCGGGCGTAACCTAGGGATGGCCTGCCCGCACCCGACCCAGGAGTTTCGCAACAATGCACCACACCGGTACTGGACTCCGCACGCTTACCGTGGTGCGGCAGGACGTGTCCCTCGGCGCGGGCCGTGACCTTGAATTCGGCCTGGAGCTGCTGGCCAGGGCAAGGAGCGGCGGCATCGGCCCCACCCTGCGGCTGTACCGGCCGGCTCCCACTGTGGCGTTCGGGCAGCGGGACACCCGCCTGCCCGGCTTTGACGCCGCCGCCCGTGCCTGCCGGGACAACGGCTTCGAACCCCTGGTCCGGCGGGCGGGGGGACGCGCGGCCGCCTACCACCGTGGCACCCTTGTGGTGGACCATATCGAACCGGACGCGGACGCCGTCGCCGGTTCCAAAACCAGGTTCGGTTACTTCGGTGAGCTCTTTGCGCAGGCGCTGCGGGGCGTTGGGGTGCAGGCGGCGGTGGGGGAAATCCCAGGCGAGTACTGTCCCGGTGAATTCAGCGTGCATGGAACGGATCCAGCGGACAACTCCCGGCGGGTGAAACTGGTGGGTACCGCGCAGCGTGTGGTCTCGGGTGGCTGGCTCTTCAGCTCCGTCATCGTGGTGGAGGATTCCGCCCCGATCCGCAAGGTCCTCACCGACAGCTATGCCGCGCTCGGCCTGAACTGGGACCCGGCAACCGCCGGTGCCGCCAACGACCTGGTGCCCGGCCTTGACGTGGCAGCCGTTGAGCGGTCCCTGCTGAAAACATATGCGAGCCATGCCACCCTGGAAACTGCTTCCTTCAGCAGCCTGGGGGCATGACCCGCACTAAAGTTGCGGCGATGCCGCGTCTTGGGCCGGTCAGGCAGCCAGCCGGCTCTTGACCTCGGCAGCAGACGGGTTGGTGGCTGCGGAGCCGTCCGGGAAAAGCACTGTGGGAACCGTACGGTTGCCCCCGTTCAGCTGCTCCACGAGTTCGGCAGTGCCGTCCACCTCTTCGATGTTGACTTCCGTGTAGCCGATGCCCTGCGCGTCCAGCTGCTTCTTGAGCCGGTTGCAGTAGCCGCACCAGGTGGTGGAGAACATGGTGATGGTGCCGGATTCGGGAGTGAAGTCCACAGGGATCTCCTATACGTCGCTTGAAAGGTTTCCTTACCGTCAACCGTAGCGTGGCTGCCGGTATTCCCCGGTGCCTGACGCCTGAAACGGCGCCGGATGACAGTTTGTGGCGGCCGGTGGCAAGCTGGTGCCATGTGTGGACGCTACGTAATGGCACGCGCCGTGGGGGACCTGCTGGCTGAGTTCGATGCCGAGCTGGAGAGCGAGGTGAGCATCCCGCCGTCGTGGAACGTGGCACCCACCGATGCCGTCCCCATCGTGCTGGAGCGCCTGGTGGATGACAGTGCCGCGCCCCGGCAGGTGCGCCAGCTGCACGTGGCACGCTGGGGCATGGTCCCGTCCTGGGCCAAGGACCCCGGAATCGGTTCCCGCATGATCAACGCCCGGAGCGAATCGGTGCTGGAGAAGCCGGCGTTCCGGAAGGCAGTCCAGTCCCGCCGCTGCGCGGTCCCGGCCGATGGCTACTACGAATGGAAGCAGGGACCTGGGAAGTCGAAGCAGCCCTACTACGTGCACCCGGGCACGGACCACGGGCTGGTCTTCGCCGGCCTCTACGAGTGGTGGAAGGACCCCTCCGTTCCCGAAGGGGATCCGGGCCGCTGGCTGCTCTCAACGTCCATCCTCACGGCAGACACGCCTCCGCCGGGGTCTGAATCCACCATCTTCGGGAAGCTGACGGAGCTGCACGACCGCGTCCCCCTGCCCATGGACAGGGACACCATGGAGGCATGGCTGGATCCGCAGGCGGATGACGCCGCCGGACTCGTGGACCTGGTGCGGTCCGGCGTCAAGAATGCCGCGGCCGACTGGCGGGTGGAGTCGGTGGGCAAGGAAGTGGGCAATGTCCGCAACAACGGCCCCGAACTGATCCGCCCGGTCGAAGCCCTGTTCTAGCTGCCCTGTTCCAGCGCCCTGTTCTAGCGGCCTGTTTTCCCAGCCCTGTTTTTCAGCCCAGCTCCAGCAGCCGCACCTCATGGTGAGGCCGGGGATCAGACGGTGACCCTGCCGGCGTCGTCCACTGCCCAGGTGGGGTTGTACGCCACTTCCCAGCGGAACCCGTCGGGGTCGGCAAAATAGCCCGTGTAGCCGCCCCACGGCTGGGTGACCGGCTCGGCAATGATGTCAGCGCCGGCCTCCGCGGCCTCTTCCATGACCCTGTCCACGTCCCCGGGACCGGCGACGTTGTGGCTGAGGGTGATGCAGGGGATGCCGGCGGGAGGGCTGGTGCCCGCTTCGGCCTGCATTTGGCGGACGTCCCACAGGGACAGCACCAGGCCGTGGTTCACCTGGATGAACAGCACTTCCCCGGCAACCTCACGGTGGACCGGCCAGCCAAGGCCATCAACGTAGAAGTCGCGGGATGCCTGAACATTGCGGACTCCGAGGGAGATAAAGTCGACTCTTGGCTCCATGCTTCGATACTGTCAGATGATGGCGACAATTCAAGGAAACGATAGGGATGCCCGGGCCGACAAGGAACAGCTCGCTGCCGTTCGGGTTGCCGTTGATGAGGTGGATGAACAGATTGTCACCCTCATTGCCCGCCGCGAACGGCTGATCAGGATCGCCGGGACCCTCAAGGGTGATGACGCAGAGGTGCGTGCCCCGGGCCGGGTGGAGCGGATCATCGAGCACGTCCGGTCCGCCGCAGAGAAAAAGGACATCGATCCGGACATCGTCGAAGCAACCTACCGGGCGATGATCTCCGCGTTTATTGAACTTGAACTGCGGATCCACAAAGAAAACAGCTGACCTGTTCCGGGGGCTGGCGGAGGAGCCCTAAAGGGCTTCCTCCACCGGCACCCCGTGCTGGAACTCCCGGCCGTCCGCCTCACTGAAGGCTGACAGGACATGGCCCTGCCCCAGCCCGGTCAAGGCCGTCGCGGGAAAGCTCCCGGTAATGCTGTTGTCCGAGTGGGACACTCCCGACAGGTCGTAGTCTTCCTCGATTCCCTGGTCCCGGTTGAACGAGTAGCAGGCGATTGCCTCCCCGTTCATGAACTCAATGCACAGCCGTCGTTGCATGGAATAATCCGGCGAGGCTCCCATCAGGCCCACCACATAGGCCCCGGAGTCCGGAATGGTGCCGTCGATGTCGAACCGTGCAACCAGGGTGGAGTCCTGGGTCTTGATGCTTGCCTGCTTCAGGAGTGCGTCATCGGTACTCATGCCATCATCCTGCTCCCTGCCGCACGCTCCGTCCACCCCCGCCTATGTTTTGCTGCCTCCCCGGCGTAGACTGGATTCGTTCGAATACATATTCGAATAAGGGTCAAAATCTGCAGCTGCAGGGAGGCGCACGTGGGCATGTTCAGCGAGTCCGTTGACGTGGTGTGCTCCGCTTCCGGGCAGCCGGAATCCCTGACGTGGGCAGGAACGTCATACATCGTCTGTGCCGAACCTGTCCGCTGGTATGAACGCCGGCAATGGTGGGCAGAGGATACCCGGGCTCCGCTGGGAAGCGGACCGGGCGTGGTGGACCACGAAATCTGGCGGGTCCAGGTACTGCCTGCCAAAGTGGCGTCCCGCCCGATGGGGCCAGGAGAACCTGCCGTTGCCGAACCCCTCACCCTTGACCTGACCCGCCATATCCGCAGTGGCCGTTGGCGGCTGCTGCGGATCCATGACGGCCTTCGCCCCAAAACCGCATGAATCCCCACCTCCCATCACCATGAGCTTTACCCACCTCCACGTTTCCACGGCATTTAGTGCCCACTACGGTGTCTCCTGGCCTGAAGAGCTGGCAATGGCGGCCGCAGCCGACGGCGCAACGGCCCTTGCCTGCACCGACCGGGACGGGCTGTACGGCACCATCAAGCACCTCAAGGCCTGCATGGCGGCGGGCATCGACCCCATAGTGGGGGTGGACCTTGCAGTATTTGACGACGACGGCGATCACCGCACACAGGTATCCGGCAGGGTGGTGGTGCTGGCCCGCGGCCACAACAACGGTGCCGGGTACCGTGCGCTGTGCCGGCTGGTTTCCGATGCCCACGCCAGGACCTCGGGGAAAGCCGGGGGAGCGGTGCCCGCCGCGGTCACCCGTGCCGAACTCGCCTCCCGCACCCTTGACCCCCAGACCCTCAAGCCGGTGCTGACCGTCCTGATTGGACCGGATTCCGACGTCGGACGGGCCATGGGTGGCCGGCGCTACCTGCGTCCACGGACCCTGTTCAAGCAATGGCTGGATGCCATGCCCGCTGGAACGGTCGTGGCGGAAATTGTCTCCCAGCTCAGCGCTCCGGGGACTCCCTTCAGCACCGCACATGCAGTCCGCATGCTCAGGCTCGCAGAGGAACACCACGTACCCGCCATCCTCACCAACGCCGTCAGGTACTGTGCCGCAGACGGCGCACCAACCGCCGACGTCCTGGATTCTGCCCGGACCCTGAAGTCCCTTCCGGAACTTGCAGGTGAACCGCTCCTGCAGCCCACCGGGCAGGGCTGGCTGAAAACCTCCGAACAAATGCTGGGACTGGGAAAGGAAATCATTTCCGCTGCCGGTTACGGTGCAGCAGACCTCAAACAGCTGATGGCGCAAACAGAGGCGCTCGCCGACCTCTGCCGGATCGACCCCAGCACCGATATGGGGTGGAAGCAGCCAGTGGTTCCGGAAGCATCGGTTATTGGGATCAGCCAGGATCCGCACGCCGAACTGATCCAGCGCTGCCATGCGGGAATCGGCAGGCGTTTCCCGGGGATCTCAGGAAAACCCGAACAGGAGATGCTGTCCCGGCTGGAGCATGAGCTTGGCATCATCCGGAACCTGGGTTTCTCCGCCTATTTCCTGACGGTGGCGGAGGTATCCCGCATGATCCAGGACATGGGGGTCCGGGCGGCCGCCAGGGGCTCAGGAGCCTCAAGCCTGGTCAACTACCTGATCGAGGTCAGCCATGTGAATCCCCTCCAGCATGACCTGATCTTTGAACGTTTCCTTTCCAACGACCGGGCCACCCTCCCTGACATTGACATCGATGTGGAAAGCGCGGAACGCCACAACGTGTACCACAGGATTTTTGACCGGTTCGGCCCGGAGCGCGTCACCCTGATGAGCATGCAGAACGGGTACCGGGCCCGGGGGGCGGTTCGCGACGCCGGGCTGGCGCTGGGCATGGACGACGGCGAGGTGGGGGAGATCGCCAAGCAGTTGTGGCGCTTCTCCGCCCGGAAGTTCCGTGAAGCACTGCAGGAAAAGCCCGAACTCCGGGAGTTCGCTGGCCGGGTGGAGCAGCGCGACACGGACGGGAACCAGCAGCTTGACCTCCTGGTGGACCTGACCGAACGCCTGGACCGGCTGCCCCGCCACATCTCCATGCACCCGTGCGGAGTGATCCTGGGCGATGCCACACTCCTGGACCGCACCCCGGTCCAGCCAAGCGGCCTGGGGCTGCCCATGAGCCAGTTCGACAAGCACGACATGGACCCCATGGGCATGCTCAAACTCGATGTCCTGGGGGTGCGCATGCAAAGCGCCATGGCCTTCGCAGTCCGGGAGATCATCCGCATCCACCCCAGCAAGAAGGACGTGGTGGAGGCAGGAAGGCACCCGGCAGGACCTGACGGAACAGGCCCTGACTACATCGCCGGGGACGGCCGGATCGACCTCAACGCCGTTCCCCTCGACGACGAACCGACATACCAGCTGATCAGGAGCACGCACACCCTTGGCTGCTTCCAGATTGAATCCCCGGGGCAGCGGGAGCTGATTGGAAAGATGGCACCCCGGGAGTTCAACGACCTCATCATCGATATTTCACTGTTCCGTCCCGGCCCCATGAAATCCGACATGGTGCGGCCCTTCCTGGAACACCGGCACGGGTTCGCCCCTGAGGTCTACCCCCACCCGGACCTTAAACCGGTGCTGCAGGAAACCCATGGGGTCACGGTGTTCCACGAACAGATCCTGAAAACCCTCGACATCATGACCGGCTGCGGGCTTGCCAAAGCCGACGAGTTCCGCAGGGCGCTGAGCAGCGACGACGGTGAAGCCAGGGTGGAGGAATACTTCCGGCGCAATGCAAAAACCAGGGGATACACCCCCGAAGTAGTGGACAAGGTATGGGGGACATTGAAGTCGTTCGCCAGTTTCGGCTTCTGCAAAGCCCACGGTGCTGCCTTCGCCGTCCCCACCTACCAGTCCGCCTGGCTTAAGACACACCACCCGGAAGCCTTCCTTGCCGGCTTATGGGAGCACGACCCCGGGATGTATCCCAAACGGCTGCTGGTGGCCGAAGCCCGCAGGCTCGGGATACCCATCCTTCCGCTGGACATCAACCGGAGCAAAGCTGAATACCGGGTGGAGCGGATCGAGTCCGGCCAGGACGCCGGCAGGCTGGGGATCCGGCTCAGCCTGAACGGGATCTACGGGCTGTCCGCAGCCGAATTGAAGCGGATAGTGGCAGGCCAGCCATATGACTCACTGGCAGACCTCCGCGCGCGCTCGCGGCTCAGCAAGCCAAGCATCAGGCGGCTCGCCCAGCTGGGAGCCTTTGATGCCCTGCACCGGGAAGCCGGGGGAACAGCCAACCGGGCCGACCTGGTGCAGCACCTGCAGCAGCTCCAGTCGGCCACTGGCGCGCGCAAAGGCGCCGACATCCTGGAGGGACAGCTGTCCCTACCCTTGGGCGATATTGAACTGCGCAACATCAAGCCCGGGCTTCCAGCCCCCACGCTGGTGGAAAACGTCCGGGCGGAACTGGACCTCATGGCCGTCGATGTCAGCACCCATCTGATGGAAAGCCACCGTCCCCTGCTGGAAAAGCTGGGTGTCACCACAGCCGATAAACTCCTCAGCCTGCGCAACGGGACCGAAGTGCTGGTGGCCGGGGTGCGGGTGGCAACCCAGACCCCTCCCATGCGCGGCGGACGAAGGGTGGTGTTCATCAGCATCGACGACGGCACCGGCTGCGTTGATTCGGTCTTCTTCCACGAAGCCCAGGAAAGTGCAGGGCCACTCCTGTTCGGCACCCGCCTGCTGCTGATCCGCGGCACCACCCGAAGGACCGGCCCCCGGGGGATCAGCCTGAGCGCAAGCATGGCCTGGGACCTCAGCCGCACCGAGACGCTGCCCTTCCCGGAGTCCTCGCCTGCGGCTGCCCAGGACGGCCCGCATCCCCTGGACGGCATCAGCAGGACGCTGGCGATTACCGGCTTTAACGGGTGAGCGTGCTGTGCGCCGCGTTGGTGGGCTCAACCGGAACCGATAGCATTGACGGTGGCTGGCTGTGGTCCCCGTATGCCACAAGCTATGAAGCCTCAACTTTGAATAGGAGACACCCGTGTCAGATGCCCAGCAGATCACCCTTCTCGTCGATGGCGAAGAGACCAAGGTGACTACCGGGACAACCGGTGCGGAACTCTTCTTTGAGCGCCGTGATGTTGTTGTGGCCCGCGTCAACGGCGAGCTGAAGGACCTGGACCAGGAACTGCCCGAAGGCGCCGAGGTGGAAGGCGTAACCATTGATTCGCCCGACGGCCTGAACGTCCTGCGCCACTCCACCGCCCACGTGATGGCACAGGCAGTGCAGCAGCTGCGCCCCGACGCCAAACTCGGCATTGGCCCCTACATCACCGACGGTTTCTACTTCGATTTCGACGTCGCCGAGCCTTTCACCCCCGAGGATCTCAAGACCCTCGAAAAGATGATGCTCAAGATCGTCAACCAGAACCAGAAATTCGTCCGCCGCGTGGTCAGCGAGGACGAGGCCCGCGAAGCCATGAAGAACGAGCCCTACAAGATCGAACTGCTCGGCAAGAAGAACGACGCTGCCGAGGCAGGCGAGGGCGTGAACGTCGAGGTCGGCGCCGGTGACATCACCATCTACGACAACGTGGAGCGCAAGGAAGGCACCACCGTCTGGTGTGACCTCTGCCGCGGCCCGCACCTGCCCAACACCAAGATGATCTCCAACGCCTTCGCGCTGACCCGTTCGTCGTCGGCGTACTGGCTGGGCAACCAGAAAAACCAGCAGCTGCAGCGCATCTACGGAACCGCGTGGCCCACCAAGGAAGCGCTGAAGGCATACCAGGAGCGCATTGCCGAGGCCGAACGCCGCGACCACCGCAAGCTCGGCTCGGAACTCGACCTCTTCTCCTTCCCGGACGAACTGGGCTCCGGGCTGCCCGTCTTCCACCCCAAGGGCGGCATCATCCGCAAGGAGATGGAGGACTACTCCCGCCAGCGCCACGTCGAGGCCGGCTACGAGTTCGTCTACACCCCCCACATCACCAAGGGCCACCTCTACGAGGTCTCCGGCCACCTGGACTGGTACAAGGACGGCATGTTCCCCGCCATGCACGTGGACGCCGAACTCAACGAGGACGGCACCGTGCGCAAGCCCGGCCAGGACTACTACCTGAAGCCGATGAACTGCCCCATGCACAACCTCATCTTCCGCTCCCGCGGCCGGTCCTACCGTGAACTGCCCCTCCGGCTGTTTGAATTCGGATCGGTCTACCGCTACGAGAAATCCGGCGTGGTCCACGGCCTCACCCGCGTCCGTGGAATGACACAGGACGACGCCCACATCTACTGCACCCGCGAGCAGATGAAGGACGAACTCACCAAGACCCTGACCTTTGTCCTGGACCTGCTCAAGGACTACGGCCTGAACGACTTCTACCTGGAGCTGTCCACCAAGGACCCGGAAAAGTACGTGGGCGACGACGCCACCTGGGAGGAAGCCACCAGAACCCTTGCCGAGGTGGCCCAGGAGTCCGGGCTGGAGCTGGTGCCCGATCCGGGCGGAGCGGCGTTCTACGGCCCCAAGATTTCCGTGCAGGCCAAGGATGCACTGGGCCGCACCTGGCAGATGTCCACCATCCAGCTGGACTTCAACCTGCCCGAACGCTTCGAACTGGAATTCCAGGCCGCCGATGGCAGCCGGCAGCGGCCGGTGATGATCCACCGTGCGCTCTTCGGCTCGGTGGAGCGGTTCATGGGCGTCCTCACCGAGCACTACGCCGGCGCGTTCCCCGCCTGGCTGGCTCCGGTCCAGGTGGTGGGCATCCCCGTGGCGGAGGCGTTCAACGAGTACATGTTCGACGTCGTCGACCAGCTTAAGGCCGAGGGCATCCGCGCCGAGGTGGATACGTCCTCGGACCGGTTCCCCAAGAAGATCCGCACCGCCAGCAAGGACAAGATCCCGTTCGTGCTGATCGCCGGCGGCGACGACGCGGAGGCCGGCGCCGTTTCCTTCCGTTTCCGCGACGGCAGCCAGGACAACGGCGTGCCCGTGTCGGAAGCGGTCAAGCGGATCACCGACGCCGTCCGCAACCGGACCAGCTAGCGAACGGAAGCAGCACAGTGCAGGAGAACACAGGCGCAGAATATCCAGGCGATGCCGGCGTTACCGACGACTTCGCCCTCGCCGGTGTCCCCGACGCCTTCCAGCGCCTGTGGACTCCGCACCGGATGGCCTACATCAAGGGCGGGCAGCACCAGTTCAAGAATGAGAACGACTGCCCGTTCTGCGTGGGCCCCGCCCGCACCGACGAAGAGGCGCTCATCGTCTACCGCGGCCGGACCTGCTACGTGGTGCTGAACCTGTTCCCCTACAATCCCGGGCACCTTCTGGTGTGTCCGTACCGGCATATTCCGGACTACACGGACCTCACTGTCGAAGAAACCGCCGAATTTGCCGACCTAACCCAGACGGCAATGCGGGTCCTGCGCAAGGTGTCCAATCCCGGCGGCTTCAACCTGGGCATGAACCAAGGGGTTGTGGGCGGAGCCGGCATCTCGGCGCACCTGCACCAGCACATCGTTCCGCGGTGGGGCGGGGACGGCAATTTCTTCCCCATCATCGCCCAAACCAAGGCCATCACCCAGACCCTTGACGAGGTCCGGAGACAAGTGGCCGAAGCCTGGCCCGGGGAGTCGGATGCTGAATAGGCATGCCCGCGGTTTTTTCACCGCACTGTTCACCCCGCTGGCCCGCTGGCTCCTGAAGATCGGTGTCTCCCCGGATGCGGTAACCATCCTCGGAACTGCAGGTGTTGCGGCCGGAAGCCTGGGCTTCTACCCGCTGGGGCAGCTCTTCTGGGGCACGCTCTTCATCACTGCTTTCATCTTCTCGGACGTCCTGGACGGCATCATGGCCCGGATGCAGGGTGTGAAGAGCCGCTGGGGGAACTTCCTCGACTCCACCCTGGACCGGGTTGCCGACGGTGCCCTCTTCGCCGGGGTGTCCGTCTGGTTCTTCACCGGCGGCAACAACATGGCCATCGCCGTGGCCGCCCTGCTCTGCCTTGTCCTGGGCATGGTTGTCTCCTACGCCCGGGCGAAGGCGGAGTCGCTGGGCTTCACGGCCAACGTGGGGATCGCCGAGCGGGCGGAACGCCTGGTATCCATCCTGGTGGTGACCGGCCTGACCGGCCTGGGCCTCCCGCCGGTGGTGCTCCTGGTCACACTGGTCCTCCTGGCGGCGGCCAGCCTCATCACCGTCGTTCAGCGCGTTGTCTCGGTACGCCGGCAGGCATTGGCAGAGCCCACGCCCGCAGATTAGACATGATTAAGCCTGCCGTGCGGCGGGGGACTAGTATATAAGTGCCCGGTCAAGCGACCCGGCAATCCGTGCGTGCACCTCCGGCAGCTGCCGCCGCATGCCCGGCGAAGATCATCTGTCTACCCATAGGGGTTTTTGTGTCTACACCTGATGTAAGCAACGAGGCCGGTTCGTCCGCGAACAGCGTCACGGGCAGCAGCCGCGTGAAGCGTGGCATGGCCGAGATGCTCAAGGGCGGCGTCATCATGGACGTCGTCAACGTCGAGCAGGCCCGCATCGCCGAAGACGCCGGTGCCGTGGCAGTCATGGCGCTGGAGCGTGTTCCGGCCGATATCCGTGCCCAGGGCGGCGTGTCCCGCATGTCCGATCCCGACATGATCGACCAGATCATTGATGCCGTGTCCATCCCGGTCATGGCCAAGGCCCGCATCGGCCACTTTGTCGAGGCCCAGGTCCTGCAGTCCCTTGGTGTCGACTACATCGACGAGTCCGAGGTCCTGACCCCCGCCGACTACATCAACCACATCGACAAGTGGAACTTCAAGGTTCCCTTCGTCTGTGGCGCCACCAACCTCGGTGAGGCCCTGCGCCGCATCAACGAGGGCGCGGCCATGATCCGCTCCAAAGGCGAAGCCGGCACCGGCGACGTCTCCAACGCCACCGGACACATGCGCAAGATCCGCTCCGAGATCGCCCGGCTGTCCTCCCTGCCCGAGGACGAGCTCTACGTCGCGGCCAAGGAACTGCAGGCCCCGTATGAACTGGTCAAGGAAGTTGCCGCCGCCGGCAAGCTGCCCGTCGTCCTGTTCACCGCCGGCGGCATCGCCACCCCCGCTGACGCGGCCATGATGATGCAGCTCGGTGCCGACGGCGTCTTCGTCGGCTCCGGCATCTTCAAGTCCGGCAACCCCGCCCAGCGCGCGGCCGCCGTCGTCAAGGCCACCACCTTCTTCGACGACCCCGACGTCATCGCCAAGGCCTCCCGCGGCCTCGGCGAAGCCATGGTGGGCATCAACGTCGACGAGATCCCCCAGCCGCACCGCCTCGCCGAACGCGGCTGGTAACACCCTCCTCGCGTCCTCTTTGGGCGCCTGGCGGCGCTGATCCTCTGCACGCTATTCCCCGCGCCTCGTTTGGCGGCTTTGTCGCTGGTCGGGGCGCGGGGCCCCTTTTACGCGTGCTGCCGGATCACCCCCGCCTGTCGCTGGTGGTCGCCTCACCTAAGTAATGACGACGCCGGTTCCTCACCTTCTTTCGGTGGGGGACCGGCGTCGTACTTCTTTAAGGTCAGGGGGTTACTCCAGGCCGCGGCGCCTTAGCAGGGGGTCCAGCTGTGCGTCGCGGCCCCTCACGATGCGGAACAATTCCAGCGGGTCGCGGCTGTTGCCCCGGGAGAGCAACTCCTGCCGGAAGCGTTCGCCGTTCGCCCTGGTTAGGCCGCCGTTCTCCTTGAACCAGTCAACGGTCTCTGCGTCCAATACTTCGCTCCAGATATAGGAGTAGTAGCCCGCCGCGTATCCGTCCCCGGCGAAGATGTGCTGGAAGTACCCGGTGCGGTACCGGGGCGGAATCAGGCGATGGGCGATCCCGGCGGAAGCCAGGGCCTTCGCCTCAAACTCCAGCACATGGTCAGGGGCACCGCCCGGTTCCAGCACATGCCACGCCAGGTCAAGAAGGGCAGCTCCCAGGTATTCGGTGGTGGCGAATCCCTCGCCCCAGAGCCGGGATTCCTCCAGCCGGTCCACGATGTCCTGCGGCAGCGGCTCGCCGGTGATGTGGTGGCGTGCGTAGTTGGACACTACATCCGGCCACATGATCCACATTTCGTTCACCTGCGCAGTTCGTCCAGGGTGAGAAGCGTCAGTTCACCCGCGGGCGGCTTGGAAATATTCAGGGTATTGATCACCACGGGCCGGGTGCCCAGCAGCGCCGATTGGTCCACGAGCGAGTTCATCCAGGCGCCGCCGCGCTTCGATTCGCGCGCGTAATAGTCGCCCAGGAACAGCCCCAGGGCGGAGCCGTCCTCGTGGCGGACCTCCCAGATACGCACGTCAGGGTGGTAGCCGTGGAGGTCGGTCCGCTCGTGGAAGGTGACGCCGTACAGGGATGTGGCCGCAAAAAACACGCCGTCGTTAATGGTGCGGTTGAGTTCAAAGTACGGCCGGAGCGCCTGTTCGTCGACGTCGTACTTTTCCCGCCGCACCTTGGCCGAGTAGTAGGCCCAGTCCCACGCTTCCAGCGGGTGGCCGGCAACCCCGGCCAGCGCCGCCGCCTCGGCGTCGGCATTGCGGATGGCGGCCGGCGCCATCCGGCCCAGCATGGTCCGGACCGCTTCGAAGTCCGGCGCCGTCTGCCGGTCAACCACAAGTTCGGCATAGTTGGCGAACCCCAGCAGCCGTGCCTTCTCCGCCCTCAGCCCGGCCATGTCCCGGGCCAGGTCCAGGACATCCAGGCTGCCGCCGTCACTGCCCCTCGCCACGGAGGCTTCGAACAGGCGACGGCGGACGTCACGGTTCTCGAGTGCGGCGAGGGCAGGCTGGTTGCCGGGCTGGATCAGGGTGAGCAGGTATTTGCCGTCGTGTCCGGCGTCGCGGGCTGCAACCGCTGCGCTGGCGACGTCGTCGGCCGGCAGCCCCGCCAGGTCGCCCGCGTCATCCAGCAGCAGTGCGGCGGACTTCATTCCTTCCTTGACCCGCTGGCCGAACTCGGTGCCCAGGCGCGCCAGTTCGGCGTTGATGGCGCGCAGCCGCTCCTGGCCCGGCGCATCCAGCTGGATGCCTGACTGGCGGAACTCTTTGAGGTATTCCTCCACCAGGCGGGCCGACTCGGGATCGCAAGTGTCCGTATCGATGGCGGCGAAGCGTTCGAACAAGGCCCTGTTGAGGTACACCTCGTCCTGGTGGGCCTGGAAGCGCGGGGACAGTTCTGTCTCCAGCTCCCGGATTTCCTGCGACGCATCTGCCGACACCAGGGTGAAGAACGCCGCGGCTGACCGGTTCAGCAACTGCCCGGAACGTTCCATGGCCAGGGCCGTGTTCTCGAATGTCGCGGGCTGGGCGTTGCCGGCGATGGCCCCGATCTCGTCCAGGTGCGCGGACAACCCCGCGTTGATGGCTTCACGGTACTGCTCCACGGCGATGGTTTGGAACGGTGGAAGGCCGTAGGGCAGGGGACTGGCGGAAAGGAGCGGGTTCGTCATGGGGTAAAACCTTTCACAGCGGGGCACGCTTCTCAATTGGGGGGATGGAGGATGCGCTCCCAGCCTGTGTCCCTACAATTGCCGCTATGGGGCCCGGCACGGGCCGCATTCGACGCGACCTGCATGGCACGCGCAAAAGGCATGGCAATGACGAAGGGACCGTGGCCCATGACCAAGGTTGGCAGCAGGCCCGGGACCGCCTTCCTGGGCATACCGTTCCGATGGCTGGGGCCCGGCGCCATCATGGTGCTGGTGGCGGTGTACGGCGTCTTCTGGTTACTGGCACGCCCTGCCGGCGAACCTGTCCTGGGGCATGTTGGGCAGCTCTTCGGTGGCGAGTCCGTCTTGTTGTATTCGATCGCGCTGGTCCTGGTCAGCACCCTCCCTCACGTCGAGCCGATTTTTGGTGGCATTGACCACGCCGCCATTTGGCACCGCAGGGCGGCAATTATGGCAACCATCCTGTTGCTGCCACATATTGAACTTGCCGCCAATCCGGGAGCAACCAGCCTGGGCAAGACGTTGGCAGTGGTTGCCATCAGCGGCCTGGCCGCGTTGGTGGTGTGGGCAGTCCTGCCGCGCTGGCGGACGATGCTTCCCGCACCTCTCCGCCGCCTGGTCCTGGCATCTCTTGGAACCCGGCCGGTCCAGATGGCGGCCCGCGTGCTGGGTGGCTACGAGCGGTGGCGGGGCTTCCACCGGCTGACCGGCTTGTTCCTGGCCGCCGGCTTCCTGCACGGCCTGCTCGACGCCAGCGCGTTTGAGGCCGTGCCCGCGCTCCGGTGGAGTTACGTGGTTATCGGCGGGACGGGACTGGGGTTCTACGCCTACCGCGAGCTGCTGTCGCGGCATTTCCTGCCGCACCACGACTACCAGGTTGCGTCCGTCCGGCCCGTTGCGCCGGACCTGGTGGAAGTGGCGCTCCGTCCCCTGGGCCGGCCGCTGGATTTCAGGCCGGGCCAGTTCGCCATGGTCTACCTGGAAACAGCAGAGGGCTGGCAGCGGCACCCATTCTCCATCTCGGGACCGGCAGAGGAAGGTGGAATCAGCATCACGGTCAAGGCGCTGGGCGACCATACAGCCAGGCTTCCGGACGTGGTCCAGCCGGGGATGCCGGCCGTGGTCGGTGGGCCCTACGGACGCTTTGACCGGCACCGCGGCACGTCCCATCAGGCCTGGATCGCCGGCGGTGTGGGAATCACGCCCTTCCTCAGCTGGCTGCGGTCACTGGACGGGGAGCTCCACGAAGACGTCCACTTCTTCGTGACCTCGGCAGGTCCGTCGCCCTTTGCCGACGAGATCACTGCCGCCGCCTGGAATCAGCCACGGCTCACGGTCCATCTGGTGGACACCGAGGCGGATGGCCGGCTCACCCCGGAGGCAGTCCTGGCCGCAGTGGGAACCGAACCACGCCAGCTGTCGGTTTTCATGGGCGGACCGGATCCCATGCTGCGGCAGTTCCGCAAAGCCTTCCGGGCCGCCGGAGTCCGCCGGGCCAACATCCACCGGGAGTACTTCCAGTGGCGTTGACCGGGATGCCGCACCTCTGCCGGTAACCCGGGTCAGTAGTCTTTTTGGTCAGCGCGGCCGGCGGGCAGCGTGCTCCCGGGCCAGGACGGCAAAGGTGTCGTCCGGGTTGCCGGGGGAGAAGCTGCCGAAGTTGCGCTCCGCTGCGGTGCGGATGAGGAAGTCGGCGATGGCGGGGTTCTTCGGCAGCAGCGAGCCGTGCAGGTAGCTGGCCACGATGTTGCGGTAGCGGGCCCCTTCATGGCCGTCGTTGCTGTTGTTACCCGTTCCCTTGGCCACGGTACCGAGTGGCCGCACACCGCTGCCCAACGTGGTTTGGCCGCTGTGGTTTTCGTAGCCGAGGACGTCGCCGAACTCATTGGTTGAGACTTTGACGTTGCCGATCAGGCGCTCATCGGTGCCGTGGGTTTCCACGTCCAGGATGCCGATGCCCGGGATGACAGCGCCGGTGCGGGTTTTGAAGAACCGGCCAAAAAGCTGGTAGAGGCCGCAAATGACCAGCATCGGCGCACCATCCTCGGCCAGCTCCTTGAGCTGGCCGGCCCGGGCCTGCAGGTCGTCCTGGATCACCAGTTGCCCGCTGTCCTGCCCGCCGCCGCCGACAATGATGTCCACGCCCTCGGGAAAAGGATCGCCCACGTTGTATTCGAGCAGTTCAGGGGTGTACCCGTGCCAGGAAATGCGGCGCTGCAGGACCAGGGCATTGCCCCAGTCGCCGTAGATGTTCATGTCGCGCGGATACAGCTGCACCACCCGGAGGGTGCCCTTGGACTGGCCGCCGGCCGTCGCTGCTTCTGCAGGATTCACGAGACAACCTCCACGGTGGTGATTTTGGACAGCTCGCGGCGGATGGCCAGCATAGCGGTGTAGGTGCAGAAAATCCGTTTGGGTTTGCCCTGGCCTTCCCGGATAAAGGCTGCCAGGGCGGCCGGGATGTCGGTCTGCACCGCTCCGACCTGGACGTCGTCGTACTGGAGCCGCAGCGCCATGTCGTAGGCGCGCGACCCGCTTATCATTTCCACCCCCGCCCCGCGCAGGGAATCAAATTCCACGTCCCACAGCCAGGACATGTCCCGCCCGTCCGCGTAGTTGTCGTTGATGGCGATCATGGTGGCGTACCCGGCGGCGGGGAAGGATTTCAGTCCCAGCCGGAAACCGCTGGGGTTCTTCACCAGCACCAGGTCCAGCGGCTGGCCGTCCACGGTGAGGCTTTCGCCGCGGCCGAAGGCCGGCGCCACCCGGGACAGCGCGTCCAGCAAAGTGGCGTGGTCGGCGGTGGCGGCGCCACCGCCGCAGATGCTGCGGGCCAGCGTCAGCGCAGCAGCGGCGTTAAAGATGTTGTAGACGCCGCGCAGCTTCATCGCCGTGGTGACCGTCCCGCCGTCGTACTCAAACTCGGCGCTGTCCGCGCCCACTTTGCGGAGCACGACGTCGGCTGCCGGCTTTTCCTGCAGGCCCGCCGGCGCGGGGCTCCCCGGAGCGGCACGCATGTCGTCGTCATTGGGAAAGGTGCCCAGCAGGGAGTCGTCAAGGCCGAAGTACTTGACCTCCTGGCCGGTCAGTGTATCCGCGATCCTGGCAACGCGGGGGTCCTCGCGGTTCAGGACCACGGTTCCTGTGGTCTTGGAAGCGATGTGCTGCAGGAGCTGTGCCGTTTTGTCGATCTCGCCGAAACGGTCCAGTTGGTCACGCAGAACGTTCAGCAAGAGGCAGTAGCGGGGCGGGACGCTGTTCACGAAATGGACCGCATGGGCTTCGTCCAGTTCCAGCACCGCGACGTCCGCGTCCAGCCTGCCGCGCCAGTCCACCTCGCCGAGGAGGGCCGCCGCCACGCCCCGGGTGAAGTTGCTGCCGGTCCGGTTCGTGAAGACCTTCAGGCCCTGGCTCTCCAGCAGTTCGACCACCATCTTGGTGGTGGTCGTCTTGCCGTTGGTACCGCTGACCACCGCCACACCATGGGGCAGCGTGGTGAGCGTCCGCCGCATGAAGCCGGGATCGATTTTCTCGACCACCAGTCCTGGAAGTGCGGACCCGCCGCCCCGCAGCCGGGACACCCTGCGGACCAGCTTGCCGAGCGGAACACTGAAGAAGACCATGTTTTGAATATATCCCAGCAGCGGCATGCAACCTTTGCCGGGGCCTCCGAGTGGCAGCAGCCATGGAGGGAGGGCCCGTATGCTGGAGGGATGACGAATCCCCCCTCTGCTGCTCCTGCGCGCGTGGGCTCAGGCCTGCGGATTGGCGTCCTGGCCCTCCAGGGAGACTTCCGCGAACACCTCCGCGCCGCCGAAGCCACCGGCGCGCAGGGTGTGGCTGTCCGCCGCCCGGAGGAGCTGGACGGCCTGGACGGCCTTATCATTCCCGGTGGCGAATCCACCACCATCGACAAGCTGGCGAGGGCCTTCGACCTTGCAGACCCGCTCCGGAAGTACATCGCCGAGGGACTGCCGGTCTATGGCTCCTGCGCAGGGATGATCCTGCTTGCCTCGGACATCGCCGATCCTGCCACCGATCTTTCGGGCGCCCCCCAGCAGACGTTCGGCGGCCTGGACATCACCGTCCGCCGCAACGCCTTTGGCCGGCAGCGCGAGTCCTTCGAAACCGATCTGGAGTTCAAGGGCCTGGAATTCAGCGCCACGGAATCAGGCGTGGCACTCGTGCACGCTGTCTTCATCCGCGGTCCGTGGGTGGAGCGGGTCGGTGCGGACGTGGAGGTCCTGGCGCAGGTGGAACCGGCGGACCCCGGCCAGGCGTCCCACGCCGCAGCGCTGCCCGGGACGGCTAGAATTGTCGCAGTGCGTTCCGGCCAGCTGCTGGCCACCTCCTTCCACCCGGAAGTGACCGGCGAGAAACGCGTACACGAACTTTTTATCCGCATGATCAGAGGAGAAGCGTAAAGCATGTCAGGCCACTCCAAATGGGCAACGACCAAGCACAAAAAGGCGATCATTGACAGCCGCCGCGCAAAGTCGTTTGCCAAACTGATCAAGAACATCGAAGTTGCCGCCCGGATGGGTGGACCGGACCTCGCCGGCAACCCCGGCCTGGAACTGGCCGTTACCAAGGCCAAGAAAACGTCCGTCCCCAACGACAACATTGACCGCGCCATCAAGCGCGGCGCCGGGCTCACCGGTGAAGTGGTGGACTACACCGAAATCATGTACGAGGCCCGCGGGCCCCAGGGCTCAGCCCTGCTGATCGAGTGCCTTACCGACAACAAGAACCGGGCGGCTTCCGAAGTAAGGCTGGCCATCTCCCGCAACGGCGGCACCATCGCGGACCCGGGCTCCGTCAGCTACCTCTTCACCCGCAAGGGTGTTGTGAACCTGCCCAAGAACGGCCTGAGCGAGGACGACGTCCTGATGGCCGTCCTCGACGCAGGCGCGGAGGAAGTCAAGGACAACGGCGAGACCTTCGAGATCCATTCGGAGCCGGGAGATCTTCCCGCCATCCGCGAAGCACTCAAGGAAGCCGGCATCGAGTACGACACCGACGAAGTTGAGTTCGTGCCCTCAATGCAGGTTGAGCTGGATGTGGACGGCGCCCGCAAGTTCCTGAAGCTTGCCGACGCCCTCGAGGACCTCGACGACGTCCAGAACGTGTACAGCAACGCCGACCTCAGCGACGAAGTCCAGGCCGCCCTGGAATCCGAGTGACGTCCCGCCTTGCCGGCTAGTGCGTCCCCGGAGGCTGTGCCGGGCACTTCGATGGGGGCCGGGTGACACTCCGCGTCCTCGGCGTTGATCCCGGCCTCACCCGGTGCGGCATTGGCGTGGTGGATGTTGAGCGGAACCGGCGGGCCAGCATGGTGGCCGTCGGCGTGGTAGGCACGTCCCCTGAGGAGACGCTGGACCGGCGCCTGCTGGTGATCGCCACGGCAATTGACGAATGGCTTGACCGCTACGAGCCGGACGTCCTCGCCGTCGAACGCGTCTTTTCCCAGCTCAACGTCAGCACGGTGATGGGCGTAGCCCAGGCTTCCGGCGTGGTCATCGCTGCGGCGGCCCGCCGGGGAATTCCGGTGGCGCTGCACACGCCATCAGAGGTCAAGGCCGCCGTGACCGGGAGCGGGTCCTCCAACAAGGACGCCGTGACCAAGCTGGTCACCAAGATCCTCCGCCTTGACGCGCCGCCGCGTCCGGCCGACGCCGCCGACGCGCTGGCGCTGGCCATCACGCACGCGTGGCGGGCCGGAAGCGGCGCGGCCGTGGCCACCACGGGTCCCGGCAGTTCATCCCTGACTCCCGCGCAGCGGGCATGGGCCGAGGCGGAGGCGAAGGCGCGCCGTGCACGCTGATTGTCCCTGCTGCTTGCTAGGGTATTCGTAAATATGTTCGGATAGCCGGGCCCTCACTGTGAGGCCGGCGGTACAACGGGAGCCCGGCCTTGATCAGTTTCCTCCGCGGAACCGTAGCGCATGTTGGCCTGTCCACGGCCGTGATAGACCTCAACGGTGCCGGGATGAGCGTCAACGCCACGCCCCAGACGCTCAGCAGGCTGCACGTGGGTGAACAAGGCCAGCTGTTCACCTCCCTGATCGTGCGGGAAGACTCGCTGACGCTCTTTGGCTTCGCCTCCGACGACGAACGCGAGGTCTTCGACATCCTGCTGAGTGTCAGCGGCGTCGGTCCCCGGCTTGCGCTTGCAGTCCTGGCCGTCCACGATCCCGAAGCAATCAGGGTTGCCGCGCACACAGGGGACAGCAAGACCTTCACGAAGGTCCCCGGAATCGGCCCCAAGGTGGCCGGCAGGATAGTGCTGGAGCTGGCTGGAAAGCTCGTCCCGCACGGAACCGCCGCGGCCCCCGGTGCCGCCACGCCCGCAGAAGCTGCCTGGAAGCCCCAGGTGGTGGCTGCCATGACCAGCCTGGGCTGGTCCGAAAAGGACGCCTCCACCAGCATCGACAAAGCCCTTGCGGAGGACCCGGAAGTGTCCTTCCGCGGCAACGTGCCCGAAATCCTGCGCACCACCCTCCGCTGGCTGGGCCAGGACGGCGCCCGGGCAGGCAACCGCGTAGGCACCCGTGGCTGAACCGTCCCTGGTCGCAGCGGGGGAGGAGCCGGAGGAGCGTGCCATTGAGGCGGCGCTCAGGCCCAAGAACCTTGACGACTTCGTTGGCCAGCACCGGGTGCGCAAGCAGCTGTCGCTGGTGCTCCAGGCGTCCCGGATGCGCGGACGGACTGCCGACCACGTGCTGTTCTCCGGGCCGCCCGGCCTGGGCAAGACCACCCTGGCGATGATCGTTGCCGCCGAGATGAACGCGCCGCTGCGCCTCAGCAGCGGACCTGCCATCCAGCACGCCGGCGACCTCGCAGCAATCCTGTCCTCGCTCTCTGAGGGCGAGGTCCTGTTCCTGGACGAGATCCACCGCATGTCCCGGCCTGCAGAGGAAATGCTCTACATGGCAATGGAGGACTTCCGCGTTGACATCGTGGTGGGCAAAGGGGCCGGTGCCACCGCCATCCCGCTCGAGCTGCCGCCGTTCACCCTGGTGGGCGCCACCACCCGCGCGGGACTGCTGCCGGGACCGCTGCGCGACCGGTTCGGCTTCACCGGGCACCTCGAGTTCTACTCGGTTCCGGAGCTGGAACTGGTGCTGCGGCGTTCTGCCGGACTGCTGGACCTGAAGGTCAACTCGGCCGGCTTCGCCGAAATCGCCGGCCGTTCCCGCGGCACTCCCCGTATTGCCAACCGGCTGTTGCGGCGCGTCCGGGACTGGGCGCTGGTGCACGGCGTCGAACAAATCGACGCCAGGACCGCGTCCGCTGCCCTGGATATGTATGAGGTGGACAAAAAGGGACTGGACCGGCTGGACCGGGCCGTCCTCGACGCACTCATCACCAAGTTCGGCGGCGGTCCGGTCGGACTGTCCACCCTCGCCATCGCCGTCGGTGAAGAAACCGAAACCGTTGAGACAGTCGCCGAACCGTTCCTGGTCCGGGAGGGCCTGCTGGGCCGTACGCCCCGCGGCAGGATTGCCATGGCACCGGCATGGACGCACCTGGGCTATGCCATCCCGTCCGGCGTCTTCGCGCAGGAGCAACTGGACCTTTTCGAGCCCGCCGGGGGCGATGCCGCGGCGGGGGACTGGGCCCCGGAGAGCCAATAGCAGGCTCCCTTCAGCTTTTCCCTTTAGACTGGTATGACGCCCGGCACGTTCGGGTCTTTGTTTCGCGGGTGGCCCTGACGCCCCCGTCGCTTGGGGAAGGAACATGTCAGGCGTTCTGCCTGCACCGCAAACCCGCCCCGGCCGAAGCGAAGCCAACGTCGCCGGAAAACCCAGCTACACCACGCTAAAGAACGGAATTCCCCTTGGATCCAATGTCAATTCTCCTGTTCGTCATGCTCGGCGTATTCATCTTCATGATGTTCCGCCGCAACAAGAAGACGCAGCAGCAGCAGGCAGAGCTCCAGTCGAAGTTTGCCCCGGGCGTGGAGGTCATGACCAGCTTTGGCCTTTTCGGCCGGATCGTGGACATCGACGAGGCCGAGAACAAGGTCACCCTTGAACTTTCCCCCGGCAACCTGGCCACTGTGCACCGCCAGGCCGTCACCAAGGTCGTTGAGCCGGTGGCAGAAGCCGCCGCCCAGCCGGCCGACGCCTCCCCGGTGGTTCCGGATGATGCGTCCTCCCTCACCACCCCGGAGTCCGGAAGCACCGCAACAGGTGCCGAGACTCCCGAGGAAACCCTGAAGCGCCTCAACGACGAGGGCAAAAAGGACAGCTAGGCCCGCTGGCCCCTTCCTCCCTCTACCGCTGCGGACCACCGCCGGCGCAGGCAGCAGCCCGCTCCGGCGGTTTCTCCGCGAACAAGAGAAAGATCGACAATGGCACGAACTGGCCGCAAGAAACCAGGGCTCCGCGTCCTGGTCTGGCTTGGTGTAATCCTGGCAGCGCTGACCGCCGTCCTGGCCGGCGGCACCATTGCCGGACAGGCCAGCTGGGCACCCAAGCTGGCGCTGGACCTCGAGGGCGGCACCCAGATGATCCTGGCCCCGAAGGTGGAGGGCGGTTCGGACATCAACGAACAGCAGCTCAACCAGGCGGTGGCGATCATCCGCCAGCGCGTTGACGGTTCCGGCGTCTCCGAGGCGGAAATCAGCACCCAGTCAGGGCGCAACGTGGTGGTCAGCCTTCCCGGCACACCCTCTGCCGAGACGCGCAACCTGATCCAGGCCTCGGCGGACATGAACTTCCGCCCTGTCCTCCTCAATGGCGACGGCGCAGCAGTTCCTGCCGAGTCGCAGACGCCGGAGGACCAGCTGCCCAAGCCGACCGCCGAGCCTGCCAACAGCAGTGACACCAACTGGATCACGCCCGAGATCTACAAGCAGTTCGAGGCACTGGACTGCAACAGTGCCGCTGCGGAGAAAGCCCAGCGGTCGGATCCCACCAAGCCGCTGGTGACCTGCGAGCCGGCCACGGACAAGTCGCCGGCCATCAAGTACATCCTGGGTCCCGTGGAGGTGAAGGGCAGCAACATCGTCACCTCGTCCTTCCAGCTGCAGCAGGGCGCACAGGGGGCTGTCACCAATGAATGGGCCGTCAACATCCAGTTCGACGCCGAGGGTACAGCCAAGTTCAAAGAGGTCACCGAACGGCTCAACCAGTTCTACGTGGCAGCCGGCGGCCAGTCGGGCACCGACCCCAAGTCCCAGTTCGCCATTGTGCTGGATGACCAGGTCATCTCCGCCCCGCGTTCCCTGGCTGTCATCACTGACGGCCGTCCGCAGATTACCGGTGGCTTCAATGAGAAGACGGCCAAGGCACTCTCCGACCAGTTGAAGTTCGGCGCCCTTCCCATCAGCTTCGACATCCAGAGCGAGCAGCAGATTTCCGCCACGCTTGGTGGCGAACAGCTGCGCATGGGCCTGCTGGCCGGCCTGATCGGGCTCCTGCTCGTGGTGGTCTACTCGCTGTTCCAGTACCGTGCCCTGGGCTTCGTCACCATCGCATCGCTGGTGGTGGCCGGTGCCCTGACGTACCTGGCCATCGCGATCCTGGGCTGGACGGAGAACTACCGGCTGTCACTGGCCGGCGTGGCCGGCATCATCGTGGCCATCGGCCAGACGGCAGACTCCTTCATCGTCTACTTCGAACGCATCAGGGATGAACTGCGTGAAGGGCGCGGCCTGGTATCCGCCGTCGAAAACGGCTGGAAGCGCGCCAAGCGCACCGTCCTCGCCTCCAAGGCCGTCAACCTCCTGGCCGCACTGGTCCTGTACTTCGTGGCAGTGGGCAACGTCCGCGGCTTCGCCTTCACCCTGGGCCTGACCGCCATCGCCGACCTCATCGTGGTGTTCATGTTCACCCACCCCACGCTGCAGCTCCTGGCCCGTACCCGGTTCTTCGGTGAAGGCCACAAGTTCTCCGGCCTCGACCCCGAACGGCTGGGTGCCGTCCCGCTGTACCGCGGCGCCGGACGCGTCCGCACCCCGGAGGACAAGCCCGTGGTGGTCCGCACCAAGAACACAGGGGCGGCTGCCGAGGCCGAGCGCCGCATGACCATCGCCGAGCGGCGCCTGGCAGAGAAGCAGGAACAGTTGGCTGGTTCGTCCAAGACCTCCGCGAAGGAGAACAAGTAATGTCAGGCTTCGCTACTTTCGGCAACGAGCTCTACACCGGGAAGCGCTCCTACGACTTCGTCGGCGCCAAGAAGATCTGGTTCATCATCGCCGCGGTGGGCGTGGCCCTGTCCATCCTTATCCCGGTGGCCAAGGGCGGCTTCAACCTCGGCATCGAATTCCGCGGCGGCTCCGAATTCACCGTGTCCAACGTCAAGACCACCGATGCCTCCATCGGTGAGAAGGCCGTGACTGATGTGGTGTCAGGCAGTGTTCCGCGGGTAGCCAACGTGGCAGGCAACACCATGCGCATCCAGACCGACAAACTGACGGATGACGAGACCCTCCGGATCAAGGAGGGCCTCACCACCGCCTACGGCGTTACCGACAACGAGGTGACCTCCACGTTCGTCGGGCCCACCTGGGGTGCAGACGTGACCAAGCAGGCACTGATCGGCCTGGGAGTATTCGTGCTGCTCGCGGCCCTGCTGATGGCCCTGTACTTCCGTACCTGGAAGATGTCCCTCTCGGCGCTTGCCGGCATGGCCGTCACCATGTTCATCACGGCCGGGGTCTATGCCCTCAGCGATTTCGAGGTCACGCCCTCGGCCATCATCGGGTTCCTCACCGTCCTCAGCTACTCGCTGTATGACACCGTGGTGGTTTTCGACAAGATCCGCGAAAACACGGCCGGGATCGACGCGTCCACGCGCCGGACCTTCGGCGAGGAAGTCAACCTTGCCGTCAACCAGACGCTGGTGCGCTCCATCAACACCATGATGGTGGCCATCCTTCCCGTGGGCGCCATCCTGTTCATTGGTGCCGGCCTCCTGGGCGCAGGAACCCTGCGTGACCTGTCCCTGGCACTGTTCGTCGGAATCCTCATCGGTACAGCGGCAACCATCTTCGTGGCGGCGCCGATGTACGCCTGGCTCCGCCAGGGCGAACCGGAGCTGGTGAAGCAGGCAAGGCGTGTTGAACAGCGCCGCGCAGGTGCAGCTGAACGGGCAGTTCCGGCATCGCCGGCCAAGGCCTGATCAGCAACCACCGGCAGCTTTAAACCACCCAAAGGCCGGGCGGCGCGTACTTTGCGCCGCCCGGCCTTTGCCTGTGCAGGCCCGGTTATAAAAGTCGCTGCCCGGAGGAATAGACTGGGGTAATTAAGACGGTGGTGAGGGGTGCTTCATTGGAAGAACGTTCGGCGTCAGCGCCAACGGCACAGGAGGAAAAAAATCCTGCCGGCATGCAAGCCGGTGCGGCACCTTCTGCGCGCCCGGGCTCATTGGTACCTGTCGATAACTCAGGATCCCGCCCCACGTTTCCCGGCCGCAGGGAGCGCACACGCTCCCGGCTTGCCCGCCTGACCGGACGGGGAACCGCCACATACTCACCCATCCTTGAGCCGCTGCTGCGGACCGTACGCGCCAACAACCCCAAAGAGGACTTCGACCTCATCCAGCGTGCGTTCGACGTCGCCGAGCGCAGCCACCGCGGGCAAAAGCGCAAGAGTGGGGATCCGTACATCACCCACCCGGTGGCTGTGGCCACCATCCTTGCGGAACTGGGCCTCAGCGGCACCACACTGGCAGCCGCCCTGCTCCACGACACGGTCGAGGACACTCCCTACACCCTGGCGGACCTGAAACGGGACTTCGGGCCGGAAGTGGCCATGCTGGTGGACGGCGTCACCAAGCTCGACAAGGTCAGCTTTGGCGAGGCCGCACAGTCCGAGACGGTCCGCAAAATGGTCGTGGCCATGGCCAAGGACATCCGGGTCCTGATGATCAAGCTGGCGGACCGGCTGCACAATGCCCGCACCTGGCGCTTCGTGTCGGCTGAATCGTCCGCCCGCAAGGCCCGCGAAACCCTGGAGATCTTCGCGCCGCTGGCGCACCGGCTGGGCATGAACACTATTAAGTGGGAACTTGAGGACCTGTCCTTCGCTGCGCTCTACCCCAAGGTGTACGAAGAGATCGTGCGGATGGTGGGGGACAGGACGCCGGAGCGGGAGAAGAGCCTGGGTGTCATCCGTGACCAGATCACTGAGGACCTCCGCGCTGCCCGGATTAAAGCCACCATCACCGGCAGGCCCAAGCACTACTACTCCATCTACCAAAAGATGATTGTCCGCGACAAGGACTTCGACGACATCAACGACCTCATGGGCGTCCGCGTCCTGGTGGACTCGGTCCGGGACTGCTACGCCGCCCTGGGCACCCTGCACTCGCGCTGGAACCCCCTGCCCGGCAGGTTCAAGGACTACATCGCGATGCCCAAGTACAACATGTACCAATCCCTGCACACCACGGTGATTGGCCCCGGCGGCAAGCCGGTGGAAATCCAGATCCGCACGCACGAAATGCACCGCCGGGCGGAGTACGGTGTTGCGGCGCACTGGAAATACAAGGACCAGCCCAACCGCACCGCCGTCGGTCCCGGAAGCCCGCGCGACGGAGACATGGGGTGGCTGCGCTCACTGGTGGACTGGCAGCAGGAAACGTCCGATCCCGGCGAGTTCCTGGACTCACTGCGTTTCGAAATCAATGCGCGCGAAGTGTTCGTGTTTACGCCCAAGGGCGAAGTCATGGCGCTCCCGGCAGGATCGACTCCCGTGGACTTCGCCTATGCCGTGCACACCGAGGTGGGCCACCGCACCATCGGCGCCAGGGTCAATGGAAAGCTGGTTCCGCTCAACAGCGAGCTGAACCACGGCGACTGGGTGGAGATTTTCACCTCCAAGGCCGAGGGGGCAGGTCCCAGCCAGGACTGGCAGCATTTCGTCAAGAGCGCCAGGGCGCGCAACAAGATCCGCCAATGGTTCAGCAAGGAACGCCGCGAAGAGGCAATTGACCGCGGCAAGGAACTGCTGACCCGTGCCATGCGGAAACAGAACCTTCCGCTGCAGCGGCTGATGACGCACGAGGCCCTGGCCGCCGTGGCCGAGGAATTCAAGTACGCGGACATCTCCGGCCTGTACGCCGGTGTGGGCGACGGGCATACCTCCGCCCAGTCGGTCATGGAGAAACTCATTGAAAGCCTGGGCGGCAACGAGAGTGCCGATGATGACGTCGAAGAGGTCAGCATCCCCACCCAGGTCAGCAAGGCCCGCTTCTCCGACTCCGGCGTCGTGGTCCGTGGAGTAGGCGATGTATGGGTGAAGCTGGCGCGCTGCTGCACGCCCGTTCCGCCGGACCCGATCCTTGGCTTCGTGACCCGGGGATCCGGCGTGTCCGTGCACCGCACCGACTGCACCAACATCTCCGACCTGAAGGACCAGCCGGACCGGATCGTGGACGTGGACTGGGCACCCACCCAGTCGAGCGTCTTCCTGGTGGAAATCCAGGTTGAGGCCCTGGACCGGAAATCCCTGCTCTCGGACGTGACGCGGGTCCTGTCCGACAACCATGTCAACATCCTTGCTGCCAGCGTCCACACGTCCACCGACCGGGTGGCCATTTCAAGATTCGCTTTCGAGATGGGCGACCCCAAATACCTCAGCCACGTCCTGAGCGCCGTCCGCAGGATCGACGGGGTTTTCGACGTCTACCGCACCACCGGGAACAAGCGCCGGAGCTAGCAGGGCAAGCTTTTCCAAAGCAGCCCGCTTGTGCGGGACCCTTGGGGTGGCCTCAATGGCGCGCACCAGCAGGCGCAGCCTGACATCCTGCTGCGGCCGGGCCAGCAATCCCGCCAGGGCGGGGACGGCCCGTTCGGCATCCACATGCAGGGCGATATCGAGTGCGGTCCGCAGCGGGCTGGAGACCATCAGTCCGCCGAGGCTGATCACATCGAAGGGCCCGAGCTTCACTTCGTGCAGCGTGCAGCCCCGGGTGTTCCGGAGACTGGACACCCTTCGCTTGGCGTCCACCAGCAGCGCCAGCCTCTCCGGTTCCGCTGCGCAGCCGTAGATCCAGGCCGCCGTCATGCGCCCGGCGACAACACGTTGCCGTATGGCCGCCGGGACGATTCCGGCTGCTGCCCTGGCCCGGAGCTGCGGCGATGCCGGTATTCCGGGGAGGGTGTAGCCATGCTGGTGGAAGCGGGCCAACAGCCCGTCGGCCGCCAGGGACTGCAACTCGGGAGCGGCGAAGGGCACGCCGGGTGCGTACAGGTCGGGAAAACGCGGCGGCGCGGCCGCCTCCCCAACGTTTGCCTGACAGCCCGGCCGTACGCCGGCAGCGGTGGCTTCCCTGCCGGGACCGGCGGCGGAGGGGATTGGAGATGAGGCCATGCCTTCATCCTGCCCCGACGCCGTTAACAGGCACAGGCCCGGCCCGGAGTATGTGGATAACACCCGGACCGGGCCTGTGCCCGTCAGTTCACGACAGAAAAATCAGGCAAGCTCGCTGGCGGAACGCTGGATCTGGTCGAGCCATGCCTGGCGTGCCTCGAGTGCTTCCTGGGCGGCCTTGATCTTGCGCTGGTCGCCGCTCTTCTCAGCCTTGGCAAGGTCTTCCTGGAGCCCGGCAATTGCGGATTCCAGCTGCGAGAGCGCGCTGTTGGTGCGTGCCTTGCGCTCGGGGTTGGACCGCTGCCACTGCTCTTCCTCAGCGTGCCGCACGGCGTCTTCAACCTTCCGCAGCCCGGCCTCGACCCGGCCCATGTCCGCGCGGGGAACCTTGCCGGCTTCCTCCCAGCGGTCACGAACGGACTGAAGGGCTTTCTTGGCCGCTGCCAGGTCCTTCACCGGCAGGATGGCGTTGGCCTCGGCCAGCAGCGCCTCCTTTACCGTGAGGTTTGCTGCGTACTCCTGGTCGATCTCCTCGTTGGCAGCCTGGCGGGACGTGAAGAAGACGTCCTGGGCGGCGCGGAACCTTGCCCAGAGCGCGTCGTCGTCCTTGCGGCTTGCCCGCGGTGAGGCCTTCCACTGGTCCATCAGCCGGCGGTACTCACCGGCAGCGAAGCCCCAGTCGGTTGATGTGGAGAGTGCCTCAGCCTCGGCAATCAACTTCTCCTTGGCGGCCTTCGCGGCAGAGTTGTTGCTGTCCAGCTGGGAGAAATAGGCACGGCGGTGCCGGTCGAAAACGGTGCGGGCGGCACGGAACCGCTTCCACAGGGCATCTTCGTTGCTGCGGCCCAGGCGGACGCCGCTCTTCTGGGCCGTCTTCCAGTTCTCGAAGAGCTCGTTCATCCGGGCGCTGGAGGTCTTCCACTGCGTCTGCGCCGGATCCTGGCCGGAGATTTCCTCTGCTTCAGCGACTATGGCTTCACGTGCTGCCAGCTCGGCGGCACGCACGGCGTCGTGCTCCGCCTTTTCGGCCTTTTCCAGCTCGGTGATCTGGCCTGCCAGCGCGTCCAGGCGCGCCTCCGCTGCACGGAGGTCGCCCACCATGTTGCGCTCGGCGAGCTGTTCCCGCAGGTGCGTCACGGTCTTCTGCATGTCGGTGCTGGGTGCCTTGGAGCTGACCCGCTGCTCCAGCAGGACGATCTGGGCCACGACGTCGTCGTACTTCCGCGCGAAGTAGAGCAGCGCTTCGTCGTCGCTGACACCCGGGTACTGGCCCACGGGGTGTTCGCCACCGTCGATGCTCAGGTAGACGTGTCCGTCCCCCTCCACCCGGCCCCATTTGGAGGCTTCGGCAACGGACGTACCAGGTGCAGCCGGAGCCGTAACCGCGGCCGGAGCGGCAGCGGCAGGCTTGGGACGCGACGCGAACGCTGCCGGTGACGGTGCAGACGGCCGCGGAGCGGGGGCAGGAGCCGGGGCAGGTGCGGAGGTCTCCGCTGCGGCGGTCCCTCCAGCCTGGTCTTCAGCGCCGTGGTCTTCGGTGGCCAGGGCCCCGCTGGCCGGGTCCCCGATGGCCTGGCTTTCGGCGGCCTGGGCTTCGTCAGCCTGCCCGGTGCCCTCATCGGAAGCGGCGGCTTCAGGGGTCACGGGGGACTGCCCGGCATTGGCATCAGTACCGCCAACCTCGGCCGGAGCCGCTGCTTCGGTCATGTCTGTTGCTGTTTCGTCGGATTTCTGACTGTCTGTCACCGCTAAAAGTCTTTCGCTTGGAGGGAAATACTCACGTACTGCACCGCGGCCTGGCCGGCCCGGCTTCCTACTTCAGAGAGAACGAGTCTATCGTGACTGGTTGTTTTGGCGCGCCGTCCGTGTCGCCGGCTCCCGGGGTGATGCCTGCGGCAGCGATGTTGGATACAACATCAAGCCCGGATGTCACCTTCCCCACCACGGTATAGCCGCCGGCAGCATCGGCCGGAATGACCGTGTCCTTGTAGACAATAAAGAACTGTGTCCCGTTGCCGTACGCGTTGTTCCCCGTGCGGGCCACGGCGATGGTGCCGGCAGGGTAGGTGTTGTCTGCGGGCGTGTTTTCCAGCGGACCCCAAGTGTAATTAGGGTCGCCCTGTCCGTCCCCGTTGGGGGAGCCGCACTGCAGCACGCCGAACTGGTCCGCAGTGGTGAGCCGGTGGCATGACTTGCCGTTGAAATAGCCTTGGTCGCTGAGGGACTTGAAAACGGCTGCTGCCTGCGGAGCCTTGGTCCCGTCCACTTCCACGCCGAGCGCGCTGCCGTTCAGCAGCAGTTCGCCGGTGAACGTCTTGCCCGCCGCCGTGTCCGCGGACGGGATGTTGGGCCCGTTGGTGGCCGGCGCCGAGGGTGTCGCGGAGGCGCTTGCAGAGGTGGATGGTTCCGTCAGTCCCGCCTGCGCGGCGGCATATTCGTCCTCAGTGGGGTTTCCGGCGAAGGCGGTGAGCTGGAGGACGACGGCGAGCAGCACGGCGGCGGTTCCGGCGCCGGCGGCCACGAGGTTGTCGCGTTTCCGCCGCTTCTCCTGGTCGCGCCGGAGCTCACGCTTGGCTTCCATCTGCTGGATGCGCCGTTTTGCTTCGCGTGCACTGCGTGAACTGGCCGCCAAGGGTCCTCCTCGTCGTCGGGCTGCTGGTGCCCGGCGGTTGGCCGCGGGGCGCAGGTGTTAAGGGCCAGGCCGTGCGGGTCCGCCGCATTAGAGATGCACACGGATGACGCATAAACTGGCTGCCGCACATAGTTTATGCATGGCTGGCTGTGCTGCCGCCGAACGACCGCCGTTGCGGGCGCGGCCGGCAGCTCCGGCGCACCTTCCATTCCTAAGGAGAACCTTCCCCATGGCACGCACCGCCTCCCTGTCCGGATTCCCCGAGTGGCTTCCCGAGGAGCGGCTGGTGGAGCTGCATGTGCTCGATACCCTGCGCCGGGTTTTTGAACTGCATGGTTTCACCTCGATCGAAACCCGCGCCGTGGAGACAGTGGGCCAGCTGCTGCGCAAGGGCGAGATCGACAAGGAAGTGTACGGGCTCAGCCGGCTCCAGGAGGACGAGAGCGAGAACCCCGTTAAAGCCGGCAAGGCCGATCCCCACGCGCTTGCCCTGCATTTCGACCTGACCGTTCCCTTCGCCCGGTACGTGGTGGAAAACGCCGGCTACCTGGCCTTCCCCTTCCGCCGCTACCAGATCCAGAAAGTGTGGCGCGGCGAGCGGCCCCAGGAAGGCCGGGCCCGCGAGTTCACCCAGGCGGACATCGACGTGGTCGGCGACGGCGAGCTTCCGTTCCGCTACGACGTCGAGATCGCCTTGGTCATCGCCGAAGCACTCAGTGCGCTGCCCATCCCCGATTTCCGTCTCCGGATCAACAACCGCAAACTGGCGGAAGGCTTCTACCGGGGCATCGGACTCGATGACACCGCAGGCGTGCTGCGCAGTATCGACAAACTCGAAAAGATCGGTCCGGCAAAGGTGGCCGAACTGCTCAAGACCGAGCTCGGCGCAACCGACGAGCAGGCTGCCAAGGCGCTTCAACTGGCTGCCATCCGAACGGAAGATACGTCCTTTGTGGACCAGGTCCGTGCCCTGGGTGTCAGCAGCGAACTCCTGGACGAGGGCCTGGACGAACTGGAGCAGGTCATCGATGCCGCCGTGCAGCGGGCGCCCGGCAAGGTACTGGCGGACCTCAGCATCGCCCGTGGCCTGGACTACTACACCGGCACGGTGGTGGAAACCGTCCTGGTGGGCCACGAACAGTTGGGGTCCATCTGCTCCGGCGGCCGGTACGACGCCCTGGCGTCGAAGGGCAACCGCAAGTTCCCGGGCGTTGGCCTCTCCATCGGCGTCACCCGCCTGGTGTCCCGGATCCTGAGCCAGGACCTGGCCAAAGCCTCCCGCTCTGTTCCCACTGCAGTGCTGGTGGCCCTGAACCATGACGACAGCTGGGGCACTGCCCAGGATGTCGCCGCCCTGCTGCGCAGCCGGGGAATCCCCACCGAAGTGGCTGCCAAGGCCGAGAAGTTCGGCAAGCAGATCAAGTTCGCGGACCGCCGGGGAATCCCGTTCGTCTGGTTCACGGACGAGGACGGCACCCACCAGGTCAAGGACATCCGCACCGGCGAGCAGGTGCTGGCCGCCCCTGAAACCTGGATGCCGCCGCTGGAGGACCTGGCAGTGCAGGTTGAGACAACCGCGGCCGCCGCGGCGTCGGTCTAGCCGGGCGCTTATGTCCGGTGCCGGTGCTGCCGGAACCGCAGCACCAGCCAGCGCCCCACCACGCCGGCGGCAAGGACTGCGGCCATGGTCAGCACCGACGCAGCCGGCAAAGTGAAGGCCAGTACCACGCAGCCCACGAAACCCAGCGCGTTAAGCCACCGGGGAGCGTAGCCGGGATGGGCGGAAAGGGTGAATGCTGACGCGTTGGCTACCGCGTAGTAGACCAGCACGCCGAAGCTTGAGAAGCCCACGACGGTCATCACGTTGGTGGTCAGGAGCAGCAGGATCACGACGGCGGCCACGGCCAGTTCGGCGACGAACGGAACGGTGTGGGGACCGCCCACCCTGGCCAGAGGCCCCGGAAGATCGCGCTCCCTGGCCATGGCCAACGTTGTCCTTCCCACGCCCGTGATCAGCGCGAGGAGTGCGCCCAGGCACGCGGCCGCTGCTCCTGCCTGCACCAGCGGTGCACCCGCTGCCAGCCGGCTGTCCAGCACTGCGTCCAGCAGGGGAGTGCCCGTGGACCCCAACCGCTCTCCGAGGTGGGCCTGCAGGAGCAGGGCCAGCAGCAGGTAAATGGCGAATGCGCCCGCCAGGGCCGCCAGGATGGCGCGGGGGATGGCACGCGCCGGATTCCTGACCTCCTCGCCCAGCGTGGCGATCCGGGCATAACCGGCAAACGCGAAGAACATCAGCCCGGCGGCAGGCAGGACGCCCTCCACCCCGCCGGAATGCGCGCCTCCCGGCAGTGGCGCGGGGTGCGGACCCAGCACGGCGGCGGTGCCAACGAACACCAGTGTTGCCAGGACCAGGCACAGCAGGATCCTCGTCAGCAGGGCTGTCCTGGTGATGCCCAGCAGGTTGACGGCGGTAAGGGCCACGACGGCGGCCACGGCAACCGGGACGGCGTAGTCCCGCGCCACATAGCTGCCGAACGTCAACGCCATGGCCGCGCAGGAGGCCGTCTTGCCCGTGACGAAACCCCAGCCGGCCAGGAAGCCCGGCCATTCGCCCAGCTGTTTCCGGCCATAGACGTAGGTCCCGCCGCTGGTGGGGTACTTGGCGGCGAGGGCTGCCGATGCCACGGCGTTGCAGTACGCCACCAGCCCGGCAACAGCCACGGACAGGACCAGCAGATTCCCTGCCAGTGCCGCGGCCGGGGAGAACACCACGAACACTCCGGCACCCAGCATGGAGCCCAGTCCGATGGCGGTGGCATCAAAGGTTCCCAGCCTGCGTTGCAGCTGCTGCGGTTCGCTCATGCGGCGGCAGTCCCTTTCCAGCGGGTAAACTCGGACGGGATCGTTCCCGCAACGATCATATTGACTTCCCACTGTTTTCCCGCAGAAAGGCGTGCTGTGCTGCGCACACATGACCTCGGATCCCTTCGCTCCGAGCACATTGGACAAACCGTAACCCTGGCCGGCTGGGTGGGCCGCCGCCGTGATCACGGTGGTGTGGCATTCGTGGATTTGCGCGACGCTTCGGGCGTGGCCCAGGTGGTGGTCCGCGAGGAGGAAGTGTTCCACGGACTGCGCAATGAATACGTCCTGCAGATCAAGGGCACCGTTTCCAGGCGTCCTGAAGGCAACGAGAACCCGGCGCTGGCCACGGGCGAAATCGAGGTCATCGCCGAGGACGTCACCGTCCTCAACACCTCCGACCCGCTGCCGTTCCAGATCGACGAGCACGTGGAAGTCGGCGAGGAAGCGCGCCTCAAGCACCGCTACCTGGACCTGCGCCGTCCCGGCCCCAGCCGCAACCTGCGCCTCCGCTCCGAGGCAAACCGGGTGGCGCGCGAACTGCTCCACCATGAGGGCTTCGTGGAGATCGAGACGCCCACGCTGACACGTTCGACGCCGGAAGGCGCCCGTGACTTCCTGGTTCCGGCACGCCTGGCTCCGGGGTCCTGGTACGCGCTGCCGCAGTCCCCGCAGCTGTTCAAGCAGCTGCTGCAGGTGGGTGGCTTCGAAAAGTACTACCAGATTGCCCGCTGCTACCGGGACGAGGACTTCCGCGCGGACCGCCAGCCGGAATTCACCCAGCTGGACATTGAGGCCAGCTTCGTGGACCAGGACGACGTGATCCGGCTGGGCGAAAACATCGTCAAGGCGGTGTGGCAGCTCATCGGCGTCGACATCCCCACGCCCATCCAGCGGATCACGTACGCCGACGCGATGGCGCGCTACGGCTCGGACAAGCCGGACCTGCGCTTTGGCCAGGAACTGACCGAGCTCACGGATTTCTTCAAGGACACCAACTTCGGCGTCTTCAAGGCACCCTACGTTGGGGCCGTCGTCATGCCCGGCGGCGCGTCGCAGGCACGCCGTGCCCTTGATGCCTGGCAGGAGTGGGCCAAGCAGCGCGGCGCCAAGGGCCTGGCGTATGTCCTCTACAAGGAGGACGGCGAGCTCGCCGGACCGGTCGCCAAGAACCTCACCGAGTTCGAGCGCGCCGGCCTGGCTGACGCCGTGGGCGCCAAGCCCGGGGACTGCATCTTCTTCGCCGCGGGTGAGAAGACGCCGTCGCGGGCCCTGCTGGGTGCTGCACGCGTGGAGATCGGCCACCGCACCGGCCTGATCGATCCCAACGCCTGGGCTTTCTGCTGGGTGGTGGACGCGCCGATGTTCGAGCCCGCAGCAGCCGCTGTTGCCTCCGGTGACGTCGCCGTCGGCGGAGGGCAGTGGACCGCCGTCCATCACGCCTTCACCTCGCCCAAGCCCGAGTTCCTTGACACCTTCGACAAGGATCCGGAATCGGCGCTCTCCTACGCCTACGACATCGTGTGCAACGGCAACGAAATCGGCGGCGGCTCCATCCGTATCCACCAGCGGGACGTGCAGGAGCGCGTCTTCGAGCTGATGGGCCTGGACAAGGAGGACGCCCAGACCAAGTTCGGCTTCCTGCTGGAGGGCTTTAAGTACGGCGCCCCGCCGCACGGCGGAATCGCCTTCGGCTGGGACCGCGTGGTTTCGCTGCTGGCGGGCGTCGAGTCCATCCGCGACGTCATCGCCTTCCCGAAGTCCGGCGGCGGCCACGACCCCCTCACCGATGCCCCGGCCCCCATCACGCCGCAGCAGCGCAAGGAGGCAGGCGTGGACTTCAAGCCGGAGGCCAAAAAGCCGGAAGTGAAGAAGCCCGAAGAGAAGCAGTAGCATCACGCAACGCTGCCGCAAGGCAGCGGCCAAGGGAGGTTCCCCGGATCACCGGGGAACCTCCCGCCTTTAACGAAGGAGCTGTCAGTTGTCCGCCCCGGGCAAAAGTGAACCCGCACCACTGGACCTCGAAGCCGCCATGGATGCCGCCTGGCCGGCCCTGGAACGGTACGACGCCGGGGGCTGGGTCCTGCGCGCAGCAGGCGGAGTGACCCAGCGCGCCAACTCCATCTGGCCGCGTGCCGTCACCGCGGATTTGCAAGGTGACAGCCTCCGGGGCCTGCTCGCCGACGCCAGGTCCTGGTACCGCAGCCGCCGGCTGCCGGTCATCTTCCAGCTGTTCGACACCCCCGCAACAGCCGCGCTGCACGACCTGCTCGACGCTGAAGGCTTCACCCGGCAATCCGAGACCGTAGTCATGACCCGCGGCCCGATGACTGGAGGAACCGCGGACGCTGCCGTTGAAGTTTCCCGGGAACCCTCCGCGGACTGGCTGCGCGTCTGGTGGGAGGTGGACGGGCGCGGCGGGGAGGACGCCCTCGCCACCGCCAGGGAAATCCTGCTGGGCTGTCCTTCGATTTACGCGCTTGTCCGTGACGGAGCCGGGCTGCCCGCCGCCGTCGGGCGCCTCGCCCTTCCCGCCGGAAGCGCCCAGGGCGGGCTGTACTGCATGGCCACCCGGGCTGAAGCGCGCCGCCGCGGCTACGGAACTGCTGTCCTCCAGTCCTTGCTGCAGGCCGGTGCGGAGCAGGGGGCGGGGAAGTACTGGCTCCTTGTCACCGCCGCCAACCATGGGGCGCAGGCGATGTATGCCAACGCCGGGTTCACGGAAGCCGGGCGTTACCTGTACCGGCAGGAACGCCCCCGCCGCGCCCTGACAGGCTGCTGACCAGGCAACAGCCGTGCGCTATCCGGATGCGTCGGTCACCGTGATCCGGACCGAGCAGGCGTCCACCGCGGCCTTCTTCAACACGGCGGCCCGGGGCTCGGCGACGTCGAGCCACGCGAGGCGTGGCAGGCGAGCGTAGTCACGCAGGGCAGGTTCCTGGAGGACAAGGTCGGCCAGGGGCCGGTCGCCGCCGGGCACCAGGTACTCGAAGGCCGCACTACGGAACACGTCCGCCGCCTGGCCGGCCACGGCCGCAACCAAAGCGTCCGCCTGGTTGGAACGGCGGCGGGCAAACCGCTGCTGGGACTGTCCGCCCGCAGCCGTACGGGACTGGACGTACCTGGTGCCTGCCTTGGATGCCAGCAGGATGCCTTCGCTTGCCACCCCTATGCCGTAACCGCCGCGCCGCACCAGCAGCAGGCCCAGCCGTCGCGGTTGGGCCGCAAGGGCGGCCAGCCGCTCCAGCGCTCCGCTGCCGCGTCCCGGGCGTCCGTCGGCCGGCCACGGCGCCTGCAGGAGCGCTTCGGTGCCGTCGGCCGCCACCAGGCGGAGGCCGTCGTCGTCATCCTGCAGCCGGTAACCGCCATGCGAGGCGCCGAACCGGTCGGCCCAGCCCGGCAGCCGGCTGCCGGGCACGAACGCGGTGCGGACGGACGGCGGCCCGCCGTGGGCAACGGTGGCAGGCATGGGAGTTCCTTTGGTGTCAGGGCCGGGCGGAAGACGGAGGCGAAAAGCAGCGGTGGACTGGAAGTAGCCTATCTATGTGGATGATCTCTTCGGGCACGGACCAGAAAACGACGACGACGGTCCCGTCTCCGGGGCAAGCACCGGTTCCGGGGGCCAGGGTTCCAGGGGGCAGGGTTCCCGTAGCCAAGGTTCGCCGCGCAGTCCGCTGGCCGTCCGGATGCGGCCCCGCACCCTGGACGAAGTGGTGGGCCAGCAGCACCTGCTCGGCCAGGGTTCGCCGCTGCGGCAGCTGGCCGCAGGCGCCGGGGCGGACAGTACGGGCCCGGCCGGTCCCACCTCCCTCATCCTCTGGGGGCCGCCCGGTACGGGAAAGACCACGCTGGCGCACGTCATCGCGCGCGGACCGGGACGGAAATTCGTGGAACTGTCCGCCATCACCGCCGGCGTCAAGGACGTCCGCCGCGTCATGGACGACGCCCTGACGGCCAGGGACCTGTACAAGACCACCACGGTGCTGTTCCTTGACGAGATCCACCGCTTCAACAAGGCCCAGCAGGACGCGCTGCTTCCCGGCGTCGAAAACCGTTGGGTGGTCCTGGTGGCTGCCACCACGGAGAATCCTTCCTTTTCGGTGGTCTCACCCCTGCTGTCCCGCTCCCTGCTCCTCACGCTCAGGCCGCTGACGGATGCCGACATCGAGGGCCTCCTGGTGCGGGCCGTCGAGGACCCGCGCGGGCTGGGCGGGAAGGTCCGGCTCAGCGACGAAGCGCTGGAACACCTGGTCCGGCTGTCCGGCGGGGACGCGCGAAGGGCGCTCACTGCATTGGAGGCTGCGGCCGGCGTCGCCTTCGGTGACGCGGACGACGTCGAACGTTCCGTGGGGGAGGAGGGTGCAGCTGCTGAGCCGGTCACTGCTGAGCCGGTCACCGTGGAGTTGCGCCACACCGAGCGTGCGCTGGATGCGGCCGCCGTCCGCTATGACCGTGCCGGTGACCAGCACTACGACGTGGCCAGCGCATTCATCAAGTCCATCAGGGGCTCGGACGTGGATGCTGCCCTGCATTACCTTGCCCGGATGCTTGAAGCCGGGGAGGACCCGCGGTTCGTGGCGCGGCGGATCGTCATCTCGGCGGCAGAGGATGTGGGCATGGCCGACCCCACGGCGCTGCAGACCGCCGTGGCCGCGGCGCAGGCGGTGCAGCTGATCGGGATGCCGGAGGGACGGATCATCCTGGCTGAGGCCGTGGTCCACCTCGCCACCGCGCCAAAATCGAATGCCGCCTACATGGGCATCAACAAAGCCATCGCGGACGTGCGCGCGGGACTCGGCGTCGGCATTCCCGCGCATCTGCGGGATGCGCACTACCCGGGCTCCAAGCAGCTGGGACACGGCGTGGGGTACAAGTACGCCCACGACGCCCCGCACGCGGTGGCAACGCAGCAGTACCCGCCGGACGACCTGGTGGGCCGCGACTACTATCAGCCCACCGGCAACGGAGCGGAACGGGACATCGCCCAGCGGCTGGAGCGGTTGCGGAAGATTGTGCGGGGCAAGTAGCCGCCATGGTAGGCTGGATGTTCGTCTGGCAAGGCACGGACGCACAATCTCCCCAATTCGTTGAGAAGGTTATGCCCTGCGCCCAGTAGCAAAAGGCAGCGGTTGGCCGATGCTCTCCATCGTGGAGGCCAGTAACACTGACACACCGCAGATATTGGAAGGACACTAGTGGCTAACAACACTCGTGCTCGCCGTCAGGCCCGCCTCTCGCGGTCCCTCGGCATCGCTCTGACCCCCAAGGCCGCCAAGTACATGGAGCGCCGCCCGTACGGCCCCGGTGAGCATGGCCGTGCCCGCAAGAAGCAGGACTCCGACTACGCCGTACGTCTGCGCGAAAAGCAGCGCCTGCGCGCCCAGTACGGCATCCGCGAAGCACAGATGACCCGTGCCTTCGAAGAAGCCCGCCGCACCAAGGGCCTGACCGGTGAAAACCTCATCGAGCTGCTCGAAATGCGTCTCGACGCCCTGGTCCTGCGTGCCGGCTTCGCCCGCACCATCGCCCAGGCCCGCCAGCTGGTTGTGCACCGCCACATCATGGTTGACGGCGTCCGCGTTGACCGCCCGTCGTTCCGCGTCGGCGAGGGCCAGCTGGTCCACGTCCACAGCCGCAGCGAGACCATGGTTCCGCTCCAGGTTGCCGCAGCCGGCGCACACCGCGACGTCCTGCCTGCCGTTCCGGCCTACCTGGACGTCAAGCTGGAAGCCCTGCAGGCACGCCTGGTCCGCCGCCCCAAGCGTTCGGAAATCCCGGTGACCTGCGAAGAGCAGCTCGTCGTCGAATTCTACGCACGCTGAATCCCAGCAGCGTATCCAAAGAAGCCCGTGGCACGCGCCGCGGGCTTCTTTGTATGTAAGGTACTTGGGGGACATCTGCGCAACGGGCATTCCGTCACGCCGCGGATGGGGCTCAATCACAGAATTTCGAGGAGATGAACGTCTATGACTGGTGGCGATATTGCCGGCCTGATCGCTGCCGGGGTGTTCGCGCTCCTGGTGCTGCTGCTCGCGGTCCCCATCCTGAAGCTGGGGAAAGTCTTCGACGAAGTGCGGACTGCCATCAGGTCCATCAGCGACGGCGCCACGCCCCTGATGGATGAGGTAACGGCCACCGTTTCCACCACCAACCAGCAGTTGAAGAAGGTGGACGGTATCGCGTCCAACGTCTCCGACGCATCCGCCAACATTTCCGCCCTGTCCTCGCTGGTGGCCGCCACGGTGGGCTCGCCGCTGATCAAGGTTGCGGCGTTCAGCTACGGCGTGCGCAGCGCCGTCGCCAACCGCCGGAAGCCCGCTGCCGGCCGCCGCAGCCGCTAGATTCGAAGAGAACGAACATGAAAAGAATTGTCTGGATGGGAATCGGCGTGGCCATTGGGGTCATTGCCTTCCGCAAAGTGAGCCAGGCCCAGTCCACTCTTGGACCTGAGGGCCTCAACCGTGCGGTAGGGCGTCTTGCCGACGGGGTGTACGACTTCGCGGATGCCGTCCGCGCAGGGATGCGCGAACGGGAAACCGACCTGCGGACCGCCCTTGGCGTCGAGTCCGCGGAACTGGTCCGCCGCTGAGCCCGCGGGGCACAACCGGCACCAGCCAACAACCGGCAGGAACCCGATCCGGGAACCTTGCCACCTGAACGAAATTTCCGTGCCGCCCGGCGGGACGGACCAAGAAGGGTAAGAAAACAGCTCATGAAGTCGCAGGAGATCACAAAGCGCTGGGTGGACTTTTTTGTCAGCAAGGGCCACACGGCGGTTCCCTCCGCATCGCTGGTCTCCAGCGACCCCTCCCTGCTGTTCACGGTGGCCGGCATGGTCCCGTTCATTCCGTACCTCACTGCCCGCGAAGAAGCGCCCTACTCCCGCGCCACCAGCGTGCAGAAGTGCATCCGCACCGGCGACATCGAGGAAGTGGGCAAGACTGCCCGCCACGGCACCTTCTTCCAGATGTGCGGCAACTTCTCGTTCGGCGACTACTTCAAGGAAGACGCCATCAAGTTCGCCTGGGAGCTCCTCACCAAGAGCGTTGACGACGGCGGCTACGGCCTTGCGCCCGAACGTCTGTGGGTGACGGTCTACGAAGAGGACGACGAAGCCGAGGAACTGTGGCTGAAGAACACCGGCGTCCCGGCTGAACGCATCCAGCGGATGGGCAAGTCGGACAACTACTGGCACACCGGCCAGCCCGGACCCGCCGGCCCCTGCTCCGAGATCTACTACGACCGCGGTCCCGCCTACGGCGTTGACGGCGGCCCCATCGCCGACGAGAACCGCTACGTCGAGATCTGGAACCTGGTGTTCATGCAGTACCAGATCGAAAACGTCCGCTCCAAGGTGGACTTCGACGTCGTCGGCGAGCTGCCCAAGAAGAACATCGACACGGGCCTGGGCATGGAACGCCTTGCCATGATCCTGCAGGGCGTCGAGAACATGTACGAGACCGACCAGGTGCGGCCGGTCATCGACAAGGCCGCCGAACTGTCCGGCAGGGAATACACCTCCGCCGAAACCCCGGACGATCCCCACCACACCGACGACGTGCGCATGCGCGTGGTGGCCGACCACATCCGGTCGGCACTGATGCTGATCTCCGACGGCGTGACCCCCTCCAACGAGGGCCGCGGATACGTCCTGCGCCGCCTCATCCGGCGTGCCGTCCGTTCCATGCGCCTCCTGGGTGTGGAACAGGCCTGCCTGCCTGATCTGCTGCCCGTATCGCGCGACGCCATGAAGGGCGTCTACCCGGTGGTGGCGACCGATTTCGACCGGATCAGCCGCATTGCCTACGCCGAAGAGAAGGCGTTCCTGCGCACCATCGCGTCCGGCACCGCCCGGTTGGAAGAGGCCGTGAAGGAATCCAAGGCCGCCAATAAGCCGCTGTCCGGTGCGGACGCCTTCACGCTGCACGACACTTACGGCTTCCCCATCGACCTCACGCTGGAGATGGCGGAGGAAGCGGGACTCAAAGTGGATGAGGCGGCCTTCCGCGGCCTCATGCAGGAACAGCGCCAGCGCGCCCAGGCCGATGCCAAGGGCAAGAAGGGCGGCCACGCCGACCTCACCGTCTTCCAGGACATCCTGGCCCAGGGCGAGACGGTCTTCACCGGGTACACCGAGCTTGAGGGCGAGTCGCGCGTTCGCGGCCTGCTCAGCGCCGGCCGCCAGGTGCAGCAGGCCGCCACCGGCGACGAGATCGAACTCGTCCTGGCCGAAACCCCCTTCTACGCCGAAGCCGGCGGCCAGGCCGCCGACACCGGCCTGATCACCGGTGACGGATTCGTCGTCGAGGTCCTGGACGTCCAGCGGCCCGTGAAGGGTCTGAGTGTCCACAAGGCGATTGTCCGCGAAGGCGAAATCGGCGCTGACTCGCTGGTGCGCGCCGCCGTCGACCGTGAACGCCGCCATGCCGCTGAGCAGGCCCACACGGGCACGCACATCGTGCATGCCGCGCTGCACCAGATCCTTGGTCCGGAGGCCACCCAGCGTGGATCCTTCAACAAGGCGGGGTACCTGCGCTTCGACTTCGCCTGGGGCGAAGGCCTGAGCACCGCCACGCGGTCCGAAATCGAGGAAGTCTCCAACCTGGCCATCCGTAACAACTACGCGGTGGAAACGAAGATCATGGGGCTGGCCGAAGCGAAAGCCATGGGCGCCATGGCCCTTTTCGGGGAGAACTACGGCAGCGAGGTGCGCGTGGTGGAGATCGACGGCGCGTGGTCACGCGAGCTGTGCGGCGGCACCCACGTTGCCAACACCTCGCTGATCGGCAGCCTGTCGCTCCTGGGCGAACAGTCCGTCGGCTCGGGCAACCGCCGCGTGGAGGCCTTCGTTGGCATGGAGGCCTTCCGCCACCTTGCGGCTGAGCGTGCCCTGGTGACCGAACTGACGGACCTGTTGAAGGTCCCGTCCGGCCAGCTCGCCGACAGGATTTCCGCCACCCTGGCCAAGTTGAAGGCCACCGAGAAGGAACTGGACCGGCTCCGCAAGGAACAGCTGGCCGCTTCCGCTGCGCAGCTGGTCAACACCGCCCAGGACGCCGCAGGCGTCAAGGTGCTGGCCCACGACGCCGGCACCGTCAGCGGAGCCGATGACCTTCGCGGCCTGGCCCTTGACCTGCGCAACCGGCTCGGTTCGGCAGCTGCCGCCGTGGCTGTGGCCGGCGTCGCCAACGACCGTCCACTGATCCTGGTAGCCACCAATGAGGCAGCCAGGGAGGCCGGCGTCAAGGCCGGTGCCCTGGTCCGGGTGGCTGCCGGTGTCCTCGGTGGTGGTGGCGGCGGCAAAGACGACGTCGCCCAAGGCGGCGGAACCGACGCCGGAAAGGTCGGCGCTGCCCTGGCAGCCGTCGTCGACGCCATTTCAAGGCGCTAACCACGTTATGACCGATCCTGTTGCTGCCGGCGGCTACCCCCAGGGCGTCAAACTGGGGGTGGACGTCGGCACCGTCCGGGTGGGCGTGGCCGTCTGCGACCGCGACTCCATCCTTGCCACGCCGTACAAGACCCTCGACCGGAATGCCAGGAAAAACTCGGACGTGCGCGTCATCGCCAAACTGGCGGAGGAACTCGGCGCGGTGCAGGTTATCGTCGGGCTGCCCAGGACGATGAAGGGCGAAGAACATGCCTCGGCCAGGATGGCCACGGACTATGCCCTCCTCCTCGCCGCGGAGTTTTCACGGCGCGGTCTTGCCGTTCCGGTGAACCTCGTGGATGAGCGCCTCAGCAGTGTCACGGCCCACCGGAACCTGCACGAAGCTGGCATGAGCAGCAGGGACCACCGTAAAGTAGTGGATCAGGTCGCGGCGGCGGGTATTCTTCAGCACGCCATCGACATGCAGAAAGCCAGGGGAGCGGATGTCGGCTCACGCGTGACAGCGCCACCCCCGTCCGTGGACCTGGGGGCCGGTGGGACGGACGAAACCGTCCGCGCCATCCCCGCAGACACGGCCCAATCTTCAGATAATGGAAGGCAACAGTGAGCCCTGCCAACATTGACGACACCTTCGGCCGGCTGGATACCGGGGCTGGGAGGCCGTTGACCCGCAAGGAACTGCGGGCACGGGAGAAGAGCCTCAATACCGGTGGCCAGGACGCCGTGCCCGAGCAGGCCTATGAAACCGGCGACGTCCCGCCGCCCCCGGCCGCACCGCCTGCGGCGCCGTCGCCCGCAGCGGCGCCCACGTTTGCTCCGCTGCCCGGCGCAGGTGATGTTCCTGCGGCACCGGAGGCACCCCCGTCCATCCAGGATGAAGAGCCCGCAGGTCCTTCCCACGCGGACCCTTTCGACGGCGACGCTGCCGCCCCGGACGCCCCTGCGCCCCTTGGACATCACGACGACGTCCCGCACCATGGCAACGTCGGCGGCCATGACGCCGTCGGACATAATGACGCTGTCACGCTTCATGACGATGTGCACCATGAAGTCGCCCTGCAGCACGACGCCGTCGGGCACCAAGACCACGTGCACCATGAAGCGGACCTGCACCACCCGGACCTGCACGACTACCAGGAAGTGCACGACGACCATGTCCACCACGCCGCCGGATACCACGACGATGCCCACGTGGACGCGCCGCACCACGATGTCCACCACCACGACGCGGACCATGGATTGCTGCCCGGCTCATCGGCAGCCCAGGTAGTGCCGCGCCCCTCGAAGAAGGTCCGGCGCCGGCGCAGGCTGCTCGCCCTGTTCCTGACCCTTGCCGTTTTTGTGGCGGCTGTGGCCGTGGGAGCCCAATTCCTCAAGCCACTCCTGGGCAACGGCAAGCCTTCGGACTTCCCGGGTCCCGGATCGGGTGAGGTCCGGATCACGGTGGCAAGCGGCGAGGGAACCCGATCGGTCGCCACGGAACTGGAGAACCAGCGCGTCGTGGCCAACGCCGACACGTTCATGCAGGCGTTCCATGCCTCCGGCGGCACATTGTCGCCGGGCGACTACACCTTCAAAACCGAGATGAAGAACGCGGACGCGGTCAACATCCTGGCGGGCAAGGACAAGACGAAGGTCATTTACTTCGCCCTTAGCGCGGGCCTCAGGATTGGCGAATCGCTGCAGGCGATCTCGGAGGGCTCGGGGATTTCCGTGCAGCAGCTGCAGGCCCTCAGCAACCAGCCCGCACAGTTTGGCCTGCCCGCCAACGCCAAGAACCTCGAAGGCTACCTGGCACCGGGTGAGTACCGTTTCCCGCTGGGAACCCCGGCCAAGGACATCCTGCAGGCGCTGGTGAAGTCCACCACCGATGAACTCGTCTCGCAGGGCATCACGGACCCCGCCAAGCAGTACCAGGCCGTTATCGTGGCCAGCATTGTCCAGGCCGAGGGCGGACAGGCAGACTACGGTGACGTGGCGGGCGCCATTTACAACCGGCTCAAGCCCAATGACCAGACCGGTGGCTTCCTGCAGGTTGACTCCGCCGTCACGTACGGCCTTGGCACCCGGAGCTTCAACTTCACGGACGAGCAGCGCCAGGACAAATCCAACCCCTACAACACCTACGCCAATCCGGGGCTGCCGCCGGGACCCATCGGTTCTCCCGGCAAGACCGCCATCGATGCGGCCGCCCGGCCCAAAGCCAATGACTACCTGTACTGGGTGACCATCAATTTGGACACCAAGGAAACCAAGTTCGCCAAGACACTGGCTGAACACAACGCGTACGTCGAGCAGTACAACGCGTGGTGCCAGGCCAACGCGGGCCGCTGCACATGACTCTGCGGGCTGCCGTGCTGGGCCACCCGATCAGCCACTCGAAATCCCCGGCGCTGCATCTCTCGGCATACGGGCAGCTGGGCGCGGGCATCAGCTACACGGCCATCGACGTCACAGAGGAGTTGCTGCCGTCCTTCATGCGCCAGATCCGGCACCAGCCGGGCTGGCGCGGGCTCTCCGTCACGATGCCGTTGAAGACGGCGATGCTCCAGGAAGTGGACGAGGTACGGGGAGTCGCGCAGACCCTCGGCGTGGTGAACACCGTTACCTTCGAGGACTCAGCCGGCGGCATCAAGACGGTGGGCTCCAACACGGACGTTGCCGGGATCGTCAACGCCCTGTGCCATGCGGGCACCCCCGCAGCACCAACGGCTGTCATCCTTGGTGGCGGCGGGACCGCTGCATCGGCCATCGCTGCCCTGAAGGAACTGGGCACCGGAACGGTGCAGGTCTTCGTCCGCGATGCCTCACGCACAGCAGATGTCCGTGCAGCCGCGGACAGCCTGGGAGTTGCCCTGGAGGTCCGCCCCCTGGCTGGAGCCGCGCGCCCCACGTCGGAAGCCGACGTCGTGATTTCCACCCTGCCGCCCCGTGCGGCAGACGGACTCGCAGCCGAAGTGGCCGCCTTGAAAGCTCCGACGCCCGGCGTGCTGCTGGATGTTGCCTACGATCCGTGGCCCAGCCTGGTTGCCTCGGTATGGCAGGCCGGCGGTGGCCGCGTGGTGCCGGGGCTGGAGATGTTGCTTTACCAGGCAGTGGAGCAGGTGCGGCTCTTCACCCGTCGCGGGGAAGACGTTAATGCAGCTGTCATAGATGTGATGTGTGACGCAGTCGGCCTTGCCCGGCGGGCGTTCTGACCGCCCTACGTGGCAGGATGGAAATTATGCGTTGGTTGACTGCCGGTGAATCCCATGGTCCGGCTCTGATGGGAATTATTGAGGGCGTCCCCGCCGGTGTGGAAATCACCAGCGGGCACATCGCAGACTCCCTGGCCCGCCGCCGCCTTGGCTACGGCCGCGGTGCGCGGATGAAGTTCGAGCAGGACGTGGTCACCATCCTCGGCGGTGTCCGGCACGGCATCACCCAGGGCGGCCCCGTTGCCATCCAGGTGGGAAACACCGAATGGCCCAAATGGGAGCAGATCATGTCCGCCGACCCGGTGGCCCCCGAACTCCTCGCCGACCAGGCGCGCAACGCGCCCCTGACGCGTCCCCGTCCGGGGCACGCGGACTTCACCGGCATGCAGAAGTACGGCTTCGACGAAGCGCGTCCGGTGCTGGAACGCGCCAGCGCGCGGGAGACCGCCACCCGGGTGGCGCTGGGCACCGTAGCGGCGCAGTTCCTCAAGCACCTCGGCATTGAGCTCGTCAGCCACACCGTGTCCATTGCCAGCGTGACGGTGCCCGAAGGCCGTCCGTTGCCCGTACCGGGCGATGTCATTGCCCTGGATACCGACCCCCTGCGCTGCTTCGACCGTGACACGTCGAACGCCATGGTGGCCGAGGTGGACGCCGCGCACAAGGAAGGCGAAACACTGGGCGGCGTGGTGGAGGTCCTTGCCTACGGCCTCCCGCCGGGACTTGGCAGCTACGTGCACTGGGACCGCCGGCTGGACGCCAGGCTTGCTGCGGCCCTCATGGGGATCCAGGCCATCAAAGGCGTGGAGGTGGGCGACGGCTTCCTCACCGCAGCCCGCCGCGGTTCTGCCGCCCATGACGAGATCGTCCGCGACGGCGGCGGCCGGATTGTGCGCGCCAGCAACCGTGCCGGCGGCATCGAAGGCGGCATGAGCATCGGGGATGTCCTCCGCGTCCGTGCAGCCATGAAGCCCATCGCCACCGTGCCGCGTGCCCTGCGGACCATCGACGTCAGCACCGGTGAACCGGCCAAGGCCCACCACCAGCGCTCGGACGTTTGTGCAGTCCCGGCCGCCGGCGTGGTGGCCGAGGCCATGGTGGCCCTGGTCCTCGCCGAGGCTGTCATCGAAAAGTTCGGCGGTGACTCCGTGGCGGAAACCGCACGCAACATCAAGGGTTACCTGGACAACATCCCGGCATCCCTGGACTCGATCGGCCAGTAGTGCTCCACCGCAGCAGTACCGGATCTGTCGGCGACCGGCCGATTGTGCTCATCGGCCCCATGGCCGTGGGCAAATCGGCCATCGGCCAGCAGCTGGCGCAGCAGTTGGGCGTCCGGTTTGTCGACACGGACGCCGTGATCGTTGCCGGGCACGGATCCATCGCCGAGATCTTCGCGGGCCGCGGTGAACACGCCTTCCGGGAAATTGAGGCGCGGACCGTCGCCCGCGCCGTTGAGGAAGCCGAAGGGACAACCACTGTTATTTCGCTCGGCGGGGGAGCGGTGCTCGACTCGGGGACGCAGCAGCTGATCAGCCACTGCACCGTCGTGTACCTGGAGTGCGACGCCGACACCGTCGCCGACCGGATTGCCCGGAACTCCGGCCGGCCGCTCCTTGCCGGCGACGCCATGGGCCGCTGGACAGCAATGTTCGCCACCCGCAGGCCGGTCTACGAGAAGCTGGCCGACATCACCCTGGACGTCCGCCACGGCTCGATACCCGAGCTCGGCGGCCGGCTGGAAGCAGCACTGCGGAACCACGCAGCTGCCAAACAGGAAGTTGAAAAGTGAACACCCAATCAACAGTCATCAACGTCACCGGCGAGGGTGCCGGCAACAACTACGGCGTCGTCGTCGGGCGCGGCCTGCTTGGTGACCTTCCCGCGCTGCTCGGGGAGCGCGTCCGCCGGGTCCTGGTGATCCACCCCCGCGCCCTGCGCCTCACCGGCGACACCGTCCGCGATGAACTCGCAGCCGCCGGTTTCACCTCCCTCACCGCCGAAATCCCGGACGCCGAAGAAGGCAAGCACATCCAGGTGGCAGCTTTCTGCTGGCAGGTCCTGGGCCAAAACGACTTCACCCGCTCGGACGCCATCGTCGCCGTCGGCGGCGGGGCAGTGACCGACCTGGCAGGCTTCGTCGCCGCCACCTGGCTGCGGGGGGTCAAAGTCATCCACATGCCCACCAGCCTGTTGGGCATGGTGGACGCGTCCGTGGGCGGCAAGACCGGCATCAATACCGCGGAGGGGAAGAACCTCGTCGGCGCCTTCCACCCGCCCGCCGCCGTCCTGGCGGACCTGGACACCCTGGACACGCTGCCGAAGAACGAGATCATTTCCGGACTGGCCGAGGTGATCAAGTGCGGCTTTATTGCCGATCCCGCCATTCTTGACCTGGTGGAAAAGGACCCGGCCACCGTGGTTGACCCGCGCTCCGACGTGCTCCGGGAACTCATCGAGCGGGCTATCGCCGTCAAGGCGAAAGTTGTTTCCGAGGACCTCAAAGAGTCCGGGCTGCGGGAAATCCTGAACTACGGACACACCCTGGGACACGCCATCGAACTGGTGGAACGGTATTCCTGGCGGCACGGCGCCGCCGTGTCCGTGGGCATGATGTTCGCAGCGGAACTTGCCCGCAGCGTGGGCCGGCTCAGCGATACCGACGCCGACCGGCACCGGAGCATCCTGGAAGGCCTTGGGCTCCCGGTCACCTACCGGCGGGACCGTTGGCAGGGCCTGCTGGACGGGATGCGGCGCGATAAGAAATCCCGCGGCGACCTGCTGCGCTTCGTGGTGCTTGACGGCATCGCCAAACCGGGGATCCTCGACGTCCCGGACACCTCGCTGCTGTTTGCGGCCTACCAGGAAATTGCCTCCTGATGCAGGGCAACATGAGCGGAACCTCCGACTGGCCCGAGGCCGGCTTCCCGGGTATCCGGATCAATCCGGACACGCTGCTGCCCCAGGTCGTCAACGAGGACGCGGTGCGGGAGGCGTTGGCCGCCTCCACCGACCCCGCTGACCACATCTTCGTGCTGCTGGTTGAGGGCCACGCGTCCGAAGCTGCCGAACTGCTGGCCGAGGCACGCTTCAAGGACCCGGAATCATTCCTGCTCCGTGTGTTCGAAGCCGAGGTGCTCAGCGTCAGCCACCGCATGGACCGTGCCATTGGGTTGTTCCGGCAGCTCCTGGCTGAGGCGCACGGCACGCCGCGGGAGGCCCTGGCCCTGCTGTACCTGGGCCGCACGCAGTACGCAGCCGGCCAAACCTCCGCGGCGGTGGAGTCCTTCTCCAGGGCGCTTGACCTGGGGGTGGCGCAATCGGCGGATGCCGCCCAGATCTATTCCTCCACGGTGGCCCTCCAGCGTGCCAGGGACGTCCTGGACCTGGCCTGCTGAGCCGGCCGGCAGCGCCGGCGGAAAGGCCCGCTCCGATTTACCGGTAGAATGGTTGTGGAATTTTTGCATCCACGCGATTTTTGACAAACACGTGCAGGCGGGCCGTTGTGGCGTGCCCGCCCGGCATACAGCATCTGACCACGCGGCCAGACAAAGAAATCAGAGGAAACCAGTGGCAACCACTAACGACATTAAGAACGGAACGGTCCTGAAGCTTGAGGGCCAGCTCTGGAACGTCATCGAATTCCAGCACGTCAAGCCCGGCAAGGGCGGCGCCTTTGTGCGGACCAAGATGCGCAACGTGATGTCCGGCAAGGTTGTTGACAAGACCTTCAACGCCGGGCTCAAGATCGAGACGGCCACCGTGGACCGCCGCGACTACCAGTACCTGTACCAGGACGGTGCGGACTTCGTCTTCATGGACACCTCCGACTACGACCAGATCACCGTCTCCGGTGCCACGGTGGGCGACGCCACCAACTTCATGCTCGAGAACCAGATGGTCAACATTGCCATCCACGACGGCAACCCCCTCTACATTGAACTGCCGCCGAGCGTCGTCCTCGAAATCACCTACACCGAGCCGGGCCTGCAGGGTGACCGCTCTTCCGCGGGTACCAAGCCCGCCACGCTGGAGACCGGCTACGAGATCCAGGTTCCGCTGTTCATCGAGAACAACACCAAGGTCAAGGTGGACACCCGCGACGGCAGCTACCTGGGCCGGGTCACTGAGTAGTGAGCGCCCGCGGTAAAGCCCGCAACAGGGCACTGGATGTTCTTTTCGAGGCGGAGCAGCGCTCCGTTTCGGCGTTCGACGTGCTTCGTGCGCGCCGGGAAAAGACCGACCAGGTGGTCAACCCCTACACCCTGGAAATCGTCGAAGGCGTGCTTTCCCAGCAGGCAGCCATTGACGAGTTCCTGGAGACGTACTCGCAGGGCTGGAGCCTGGAGCGGATGCCGTCCGTAGACCGCATCATCCTGCGCATCGGCACCTGGGAGCTGCTCTACAACGACGACGTCCCCGACGGCGTGGCGGTCAGTGAGGCCGTCGCGCTGGCCAAGACGTTGTCCACGGACGAGTCGCCGCAGTTCATCAACGGCCTGCTGGGCCGGCTGCAGCAGCTGAAGCCTTCGCTGCTCGCGTAGCCTTTCCACCACGCAACAGGGCCCCGCCATCCGGCGGGGCCCTGTTGCGTGCAAGCGGTTCACATCATCCGGCCACTGCCGCCCTCAGGGACACGATCCGCTGGAGCTGCTGCCTTTCCTCGGCCTGGTGCAGCGGAACATCGCGTCCGCTCAGGATCCGCTGGCGGGTGTTGGCAAGCTGGGTGGCCGCCTTCACGAACTGCTTCATCTGCCGCTTCCTGCCCGAACCCGCAGCCCATGCCAGGACCATGCGCCTGCCGCCGCGGGTGGCCAGCAGTTGGACTTCCGCGGGCGTGAACCATCCCGCAGCGGAATACTCCATCAGCCGCTGCCGGGTGAGGCGGTTTTCGGCCACCCGCAGGAAGATGATGCCGCCCACTGCCAGCACGAAGATCGGTACCTGGACCATGATGTAGTCCAGCAGGAAGCCGCCGCCCATGCTGTTCCACCTGTTGTGCAGGAACATGGCCGGCAGCAGTCCCACGAAGAAGGCGCCGATCGAGGCGCCCGTGTGCCAGCGCCTGGCAGCGAAGCCCATGACCAGGCCTGTGGTGCCGGTGAAAATCGCATGGGCGAAGGGGGACATGACACCGCGGAGGAAGAACACCTGGGCGAAGTCGCTGGCCGGGGATGCCGATTCCGCGATGGCCCTGCCGAAGTAGAGGATGTTTTCGGTGAAGGCGAAGCCGCCGGCGATGGTGAAGGCAAACACCACCCCGTCCACGGGACCGTCGAATTGCCGGCGCGCCGCGAGGAGGAGGATGAGCAGGCCAAGGGACTTAGCGAACTCCTCGACGATGGGGGCCTGGACGGTGGCCATGTAGGTCTGCAGGTCTGGTTCGTCGGTGAACTGGAAGGCGATCACGAAGAACGGCTGGATGAGCAGGGTCACGGCAACGGACACCGCCGCACCCCACGTGAAGGCAAAGAACAACAGCCGCTTGGGTTCCGGTTCCCACCTGTCGATGATGTGGACCGCAGCCAGGACCACCGACAGCGGGACCAGCGATGCCAGGAAACCAATCAGGAAACCGGCGGCGCCGGTGTTGGACAGCAGGAACGGCACCACCAGGAAAAGGCTCAGGAAAGCAAGCACGCCGCCCGCAACCGTCAGGCCCGCCAGCCCGCTGCGGGTCCGCGATGCCCGCAGCGCGGCTTCCTGCGCCTGCGGCGGCACCACTGCAGCCAGCGGGTGGCCCTGGTGTCCGGGGGCGGCGCGGTAGTATTCGGGCTGCACCTGTCCCATCCAGCTGGGATTGGCCTGCCGGGGCAGGGGGCCGGTGGGCCTGCGGTAGGGGTCGTCGGGGAGGCCGGAGGAAGGCTGCTGCGGATACATCGGCATATCCGAAAGCCTAAGCGGGGGCCACCACACCACAAAGGACCGGGCCTCCCGCGCCGTTCGGGTGTGACCAGTACCGCGTCACCCGGGGACCGGCCGGGCAGGGACCGTGTGGTAATTTTGAACAGCAAACATTCCTTTTTTAATTCCGTCCTGTGAGGCGGGGAAAGGGGAGACGAGCGTTGACTTCCGTCACCAGCGCACCGGTTCCAGCCAGGGTTGTCCTCAGCCAGGCGGACATTGACCGGGCACTTACTCGTATCGCCCATGAGATCCTCGAAGCCAACAAGGGATCCCAGGACCTGGTCCTGTTGGGCATTCCCCGCCGCGGCTACCCACTGGCTGTCCGGCTGGCGGAAAAAATCGCCGCCGCGGACGCCACCGTTGACGCCGCCGCCATTGTGGGCCAGCTCGACGTCACCATGTTCCGCGACGACCTCTCCCACCAGGGGACACGGCCGCCGTACCCCACCAGGCTGCCCCGGACAGGCATCGACAACAAAGTAGTGGTGCTCATCGACGACGTCCTGTACTCCGGCCGGACCATCCGCGCCGCCCTGGATGCGCTGGTAGATCTCGGCCGCCCCCGCATCGTCCGGCTTGCGGTCCTGATCGACAGGGGCCACCGCGAACTTCCCATCCGGGCTGACCACGTTGGCAAGAACCTGCCCACGTCCTCCGCCGAGAAGGTCCGGGTCCGGCTCGAAGAAACAGACACGTCCGACGCCGGAACCCCGGTCAACGAAGTCGTGATCGAAGGCGGCGCATGAAACACCTCCTGTCCACCGAGGACCTCAGCCTTTCGAACGCCATCCGCATCCTTGACACCGCGGAGGAAATGTCTGCCGTGGGGGAGCGGGAAGTCAAGAAGCTTCCCGCGCTGCGCGGACGCACCGTGGTCAACCTCTTCTTCGAGGACTCCACGCGGACCCGCATCTCCTTCGAAGCCGCTGCCAAGCGGTTGTCCGCTGACGTCATCAACTTTGCCGCCAAGGGATCATCGGTGTCCAAGGGCGAATCCCTCAAGGACACCGCCCAGACCCTGTCCGCCATGGGCGCCGACGCCGTCGTCATCCGGCACTGGGCCTCCGGCGCGCCGCACCGGCTGGCCGCCACCGACTGGATCGACGCCGCAGTCATCAACGCCGGCGACGGCACCCACGAACACCCCACCCAGGCCCTGCTTGACGCCTTCACCATGCGCCGGCACTGGGCCCGCCTGGCCGGCACGCGTTCCGATGGGACTGACCTGAAGGGCATGCGGGTCGCCATCGCCGGCGACGTCCTGCATTCCCGTGTGGCCCGGTCCAACGTCTGGCTGCTCCGGACACTCGGGGCCGAAGTCACGCTGGTGGCGCCGCCCACCCTCCTGCCGGTCGGCGTCGACAAATGGCCCTGCAGCGTCAGCTACGATCTGGACCAGACCCTGGCCAACGGTGTCGACGCCATGATGATGCTCCGCGTCCAGGGCGAACGCATGAACGCCTCGTTCTTCCCCAGCACCCGCGAATACTCGCGCCGGTGGGGTTTCGACGACAACCGCCTCCGCGCCCTTGACGACCTGGGCATGACGGACACCATCATCATGCACCCGGGGCCAATGAACAGGGGCCTGGAAATCAGCGCCGCCGCAGCGGACTCACCCCGTTCCACCGTCCTGGCTCAGGTCCGCAACGGCGTGTCCGTGCGGATGGCCGCACTGTACCTGCTGCTCTCCGGGGATACCCGGGAACCAGCCGCCCACCGGGCACCGGCCTATGCCGCCGCGGCCCCGTCCCCCAAGGAGAGCAACTGATGGCAGGCAACACCGGAACCTACCTCATCCAAGGCGCCGCCATCCTGGGCGGCGACCCCGCGGACCTGCTGGTCCGTGACGGCATCATCGCCGAGATTGGCACCGGCCTTGACGCTGATGGGGCCACTGTCATCGACGCTGCAGGCCTGGTGGCCCTGCCGGGCATGGTCGATGTGCACACGCACCTCCGCGAACCCGGCCGCGAGGACGCCGAGACCGTGGAGACCGGAACACGGGCTGCGGCCCTGGGCGGCTACACAGCTGTGCACGCCATGGCCAACAGCACCCCCGTCGCGGACACCGCAGGCGTGGTGGAGCAGGTCTACACTCTGGGCCGCGCGGCCGGCTGGGTGGACGTGCGCCCCGTTGGTGCCGTCACCGTTGGACTGGCAGGGGAGCAACTGGCCGAGCTGGGCGCCATGGCCGATTCCCGCGCCCGGGTGCGGATGTTCTCCGATGACGGCATCTGCGTCCACGACCCCGTGCTGATGCGCCGCGCCCTGGAATACGTCAAGGCGTTCGACGGCGTCGTGGCCCAGCACGCACAGGAACCCCGACTTACAGCCGGGGCACAGATGAACGAGGGCGACGTCTCCGCGGTCCTCGGCCTGACCGGTTGGCCCGCGGTCGCCGAGGAAAGCATCATCGCCCGCGACGTCCTGCTGGCCCAGCACGTCGGCTCGCGGCTGCATGTCTGCCACGTATCCACGGCAGGCTCGGTGGAAATCATCCGCTGGGCCAAGGAACGCGGCATCGACGTCACGGCCGAGGTCACCCCGCACCACCTGCTGCTGACCGATGACCTGGTGCGCAGCTACGACCCCGTGTTCAAGGTCAACCCGCCGCTGCGCACCGACGCCGACGTCCAGGCATTGCGCGCCGGGCTGGCAGACGGGACGATCGACGTTGTGGGTACCGACCACGCGCCGCACCCCAGTGAGCACAAGGAATGCGAATGGGCGCAGGCAGCCATGGGCATGACCGGGCTGGAAACCGCCCTGTCCGTGGTCCAGCACGCCATGATTGAAACCGGCCTGATGACCTGGGCGGACTTCGCCCGGGTCACGTCCACGGCGGCCGCGACGATTGGCCGGCTGAGCGACCAGGGCCGGCCCATCGAAGCCGGGGAACCCGCCAACCTCATCCTGGTGGATCCGGCGGCGCGCTGGACGGTGGACCCCTTCCAGATGGCCACCATGGGCCGCAACTCGCCGTTCAAGGGCAGGGAACTCCCCGGCAAGGTGGTGGCCACCTTCTTCAGGGGGCACCCCACCGTCCTTGACGGCAAACTCAACACCCCGCACCCGGACTCCGCCGCAACCCCGGCAGGCGCTGCCTGATGGACAAAATCCTTCCCGGACTTGCCATGCTGGCGGTGGTCGCCGTCGTGTTCGTCCTCCTCGCCGTCGGCTGGCGCAACCGCCTCAAGCGCCAGTCCGACGTCGAACAACTGCCCCAGGTGCCCGCCGTGCCCGGTGAGCCCACCGCAACTGCCGAAGGGCAGTACGTGGCCACCACCACGGCCGGCGACTGGCTGGACCGCATTGCCGTGCATGGGCTGGGGATCCGCACCAATGCCACCCTCGCGGTGTACCCGCACGGCGTGCTCTATGAGCGGTCGGGTGCGCCTGCGCTGTACATCCCCGCAGCCTCCCTCTCCGATGTCCGGCAGGACAGCGGCATGGCGGGGAAGTTCGTGGAGAAGGACGGCCTGCTGGTGCTGGCATGGACGCACGGTGCCCACCAGCTGGACACCGGCTTCCGGACCCGCCGCGCCGCGGACAAGGACGTGCTCTACCAGGCCCTGCAGGATTTGATTTCGTCAGCCCCAGCGGCTGGTGCCACCAGTGGAAAGTAAGACAGTGAAAGCGAATACATTGACAGCAACCACCTCCGCTCCGGCAGCGCCAGCTGCGCTGGTACTCGAAGACGGGCGCATCTTCCGCGGCACCAGCTACGGCGCCACCGGCACCGCCCTGGGCGAAGCCGTCTTCGCCACCGGGATGACCGGATACCAGGAAACCATCACCGATCCCTCCTACGCCCGCCAGCTGGTGGTCCAGACGGCCCCGCACATCGGCAACACCGGCGTGAATGACGACGACGCCGAGTCCCGGCGCATCTGGGTGGCCGGCTACATTGTGCGCGACGCCGCGCGCCGGCCCTCCAACTGGCGCTCCGAACGGTCGCTGGACGAAGAGCTGGTGTCCCAGGGCATCGTGGGCATCCAGGGCGTGGACACCCGCGCCATCACCCGGCACCTGCGTGAGCACAAGACCATGCGCGCCGGCATCTTCTCCGGCGAGGCAGCCCAGGCCACGGACAAGGAACTGCTCGACGCCGTCCTGGCCAGCGCCCCCATGGAGGGCTCGCGCCTGGCCGAGGAAGTCAGCGTGGACGAAGCCTACGTCGTGGAGCCAAAGGACCACGGCTGGGACGGCGAACCCCGCCTCACCATCGCTGCAATCGACCTGGGCATCAAGGCCATGACCCCGGTCCGGTTCGCCGAGCGCGGCGTCCGAGTCCACGTGCTTCCCGCCACCGCCACCCTTGAGGACGTCAAGGCCGTCAACCCGGACGGCTTCTTCATGTCCAACGGCCCCGGCGACCCCGCCACCGCCGACGCCCAGGTCAAGCTGCTCCGCTCGGTCCTGGACGAAAAGCTGCCCTACTTCGGCATCTGCTTCGGCAACCAGATCCTGGGCCGCGCCCTGGGCTTTGGCACCTACAAGCTCCGCTACGGCCACCGCGGCATCAACCAGCCCGTGATGGACCGGCGCACCGGCAAGGTGGAGATCACCTCCCAGAACCACGGCTTTGCCGTGGACGCCCCCCTCGACGGCGCCACGCAGGCCCCGGAGGCACGCTACGGGCGGGTGGAAGTGAGCCACATCAGCCTGAACGACGACGTCGTGGAAGGCCTCGCCTGCCTGGACATCCCGGCGTTCTCCGTGCAGTACCACCCGGAAGCCGCGGCAGGACCGCACGATGCCGCCTACCTGTTCGACCGCTTCATCGAGCTCATGGAAGGCACACGGGACGGCCGGAACGCCAACGCGTCCAAGGACCCCGTGGACGCGGCCCACCCCGCAGGCGCTGACCACAAAAACGACAACAAGACTGAGGACAAGAAGTAATGCCGAAACGTACAGATCTCAAGAGCGTCCTCGTCATTGGTTCCGGCCCGATCGTCATCGGCCAGGCCGCCGAATTCGACTACTCCGGCACGCAGGCACTGCGTGTCCTCAAGGAGGAAGGCCTGCGCGTCATCCTCGTGAACTCCAACCCGGCCACCATCATGACCGACCCCGAGTTCGCCGACGCCACCTACGTTGAGCCCATCACCCCCGAGGTGGTGGAGAAGATCATCGCCAAGGAACGTCCGGACGCCGTCCTGCCCACCCTGGGCGGGCAGACCGCGCTGAACACCGCCATCGCCCTGGACAAGAACGGCGTACTGGAGAAGTACAACGTCGAGCTGATCGGCGCCAACATCGCCGCGATCGAGCTGGGCGAGGACCGTGAAAAGTTCAAGGGCGTGGTGGAGCGCTGTGGCGCGGAATCCGCCCGCAGCCACATCATCCACAGCATGAATGAGGCCCTCACGGCGGCCGAAGATTTGGGCTACCCCATGGTGGTGCGCCCGTCCTTCACCATGGGCGGTCTGGGTTCCGGCCTGGCCTACAACGAACAGGACCTGCGCCGCATCGTCGGACAGGGCCTGCAGTACAGCCCCACCAGCGAGGTGCTGCTCGAAGAGAGCATCCTGGGCTGGAAGGAATACGAGCTCGAAATGATGCGGGACAAGAACGACAACGTGGTTGTCGTCTGCTCCATCGAGAACTTCGACCCCGTAGGCGTGCACACCGGCGACTCCATCACCGTGGCACCGGCGCTGACCCTCACCGACCGCGAATACCAGAAGCTGCGCGACGTCGCCATCGCCGTCATCCGCGAGGTGGGCGTGGACACCGGCGGCTGCAACATCCAGTTCGCCATCGATCCCAAGACCGGCCGCGTGGTGGTCATCGAGATGAACCCCCGCGTTTCCCGCTCCTCGGCACTGGCATCCAAGGCCACCGGCTTCGCCATTGCCAAGATCGCCACCAAGCTCTCGCTCGGCTACACCCTGGACGAGATCCCCAACGACATCACGCAGAAGACCCCCGCGTCCTTCGAACCCACCCTGGACTACGTGGTGGTCAAGGTCCCGCGGTTCGCCTTCGAAAAGTTCCCGGCAGCGGACAACACCCTCACCACCACCATGAAGTCGGTGGGCGAGGCCATGGCCATGGGCCGGAACTTCACCGAAGCCCTGCAGAAGGCCCTGCGCTCCCTGGAACAGAAGGGCTCGCAGCTGGACTTCAGCTCCGTCCCGGAATGGGAAGTGCCGGAGCTCATCGAGAAGGCCAAGCGCCCCACCACCGAGCGCCTGCACCAGGTCCAGCGCGCCCTCCTGGGCGGCGCCACCGTGGAACAGCTCTTCGAAGCCACCAAGATCGACCCGTGGTTCCTTGACCAGCTGGAGCTGCTCAACGAAATCTCCCGCGAAATCCGCCAGGCCGGCGCCCTGACCGCCGACATGCTCAAGCGTGCCAAGCGCCACGGTTTCTCCGACGAACAGATCGGCGCCCTGACGCACAACCCCGAGGCCGTGGTCCGCGGCGTACGCCAGGCGCTGGGCATCCGTCCCGTCTACAAGACCGTGGACACCTGCGCCGCAGAATTCGCCGCCTACACGCCGTACCACTACTCGGCATATGACGAGGAGGACGAGGTTGCGCTGCACTCCAAGCCGTCCATCCTGATCCTCGGCTCAGGGCCCAACCGCATCGGCCAGGGCATCGAGTTCGACTACTCCTGCGTCCACGCCTCCATGGCGCTGCGCAAGGCCGGCTACGAGACCGTCATGGTCAACTGCAACCCGGAAACCGTCTCCACCGACTACGACGTCTCCACCCGCCTGTACTTCGAGCCGCTGACGCTCGAGGACGTGCTGGAGGTCATCGCGGCCGAGGAACGCACCGGCGGCGTCATGGGCGTGTTCGTCCAGCTCGGGGGCCAGACCCCGCTGAAGCTGGCCCAGCAGCTGGCCGACGCCGGCGTCCCCATCCTGGGAACGTCCCCGGAGGCCATCGACCTCGCCGAGCACCGCGGCGCCTTCTCCCGGGTGCTGGACAAGGCCGGCCTGGTATCGCCCAAGAACGGCACCGCCGTCTCCTTCGAGGACGCCAAGAAGATCGCGGACGAGATCGGCTACCCCGTCCTGGTCCGTCCGTCCTACGTGCTGGGCGGCCGCGGCATGGAAATCGTCTATGACGAGCCCAATCTCTCCCGCTACATCGCCAACGCCACCGAAATCACCCCGGACCACCCCGTGCTGATTGACCGGTTCCTTGAGGACGCCGTCGAAATCGACGTCGACGCCCTCTACGACGGCACCGACATGTACCTGGGCGGCATCATGGAACACATCGAGGAAGCCGGCATCCACTCCGGCGACTCCGCCTGCGTCCTGCCGCCGATCACCCTGGGGAGCAACGTCGTCGAACGCGTCCGCACCGCCACCCGCGCCATCGCTGAAGGCGTGGGCGTCCGCGGCCTGATCAACATCCAGTTCGCGCTGGCCTCGGACGTCCTGTACGTCCTGGAAGCCAACCCCCGCGCGTCCCGGACCGTGCCGTTCGTGTCCAAGGCCACCGGCGTCCAGATGGCCAAGGCCGCAGCCCTCATTGGCACCGGCGTGACCATCAACCAGCTCCGCAGCGCCTACAAGATGCTGCCGGAAACCGGTGACGGCTCCACCCTGCCACTGGACGCCCCCGTCGCCGTCAAGGAAGCGGTCCTGCCGTTCAGCCGGTTCCGGACCCTTGAAGGCAAGGTGGTGGACTCCCTGCTCGGTCCCGAGATGCGTTCCACCGGCGAGGTCATGGGAATCGACAAGCACTTCGACACCGCCTTCGCCAAGAGCCAGGCGGCCGCCAACAACGCGCTGCCCACCGAGGGCAAGGTGTTTGTCTCCGTAGCCAACCGGGACAAGCGCTCGGTGATCATGGGCGTCAAGCGGCTCTCGGACCTCGGCTTCGAGATCGTCTCTACCGGCGGCACCGCCGACGTGCTGCGCCGCAACGGCATCCAGGCCACCCCGGTCCGCAAGGTCGCCGAGGGCAGCAGCGCTGAGGGTGAAGGCACCATCGCGGACCTCATTGTGGCCGGCGAGATCGACATGGTCTTCAACACCCCCTCCGGCGGCGAAGCCCGCAGCGACGGTTACGAACTGCGCGCAGCGGCGACGTCCATCGGCATTCCGTGCATCACCACGGTGGCCGAGTTCAACGCCGCCGTCCAGGCCATCGAAGCCCTGCGCACCTACGAGTGGTCCGTCACCAGCCTGCAGGAGCACGCCGCCGCGCTTGCGGAATCACAGAAGGCTGCGCTGCAGCATGCCTGAGCAGGTACCAGGCAGCAGGCCGGTATCCGCCGCCGGCCGGGAGTCCTTCGGCTCCCGGCTCGGCGCGGCCATGGCCGCCCGCGGCCCGCTTTGCGTGGGCATCGACCCGCATCCGGCACTGCTGAAGAGCTGGGGACTGGACGACGACGCCGCCGGGCTGAGGCGTTTTTCCCTCACCGTCCTGGAGGCGGTGGCTTCGCTCGCTGCCGCGGTAAAGCCCCAGGTGGCGCTCTACGAACGGCACGGATCGGCCGGTATGGCGGTCCTGGAGGAAGTCCTGGCCACCGCCCGGGACGAGTCCGTCCTGAGCATCGCCGACGCCAAGCGCGGCGACATCGGGTCCACCATGGCCGCCTATGCCGACGCCTGGCTCCGGGACGGGTCCCCGCTGGCGGCGGACTCCGTCACGCTGAGCCCCTACCTCGGCTTCGAGTCGCTGCGCCCCGCGCTGGACCTCGCGGCCGAAACCGGGCGCGGTGTCTTCGTGCTGGCGCTGACGTCCAACCCTGAAGGCGCTTCCGTCCAGCATGTTGGCGGTAAGGACTCGGTGGCCCGCAGGATCACGGCCGCCGCAGCGGCCGAAAATGCCCGGTACGGGGGCAGCCTGGGTTCCGTGGGCCTGGTGGTTGGCGCCACCGTTGGCAGTGCCCTGAAAGACCTTGGACTCGACCTCGCTGCCGTCCGCGGGCCCATCCTCGCCCCCGGCCTGGGGGCGCAGGGGGCAACGCCGGCCGACCTCCGCTCCACCTTCGGCGACGCCTACCCGCTGGTCCTGGGAACCTCCAGCCGCGACATCCTTTCGGCAGGCCCGCACATGGGTGGCCTGCGGGAGGCGGCCCTGCGGACGCTGGATGGGCTGCGGGGACAATAGGCTGCAATTGCCCGGATGCATTGATTCGGGCTGCACCAAAGGGTAGTTTCAGGACAGGTCCAAGGGCGGCCGCCCTTGGATGAAATCCGCCGAATCCGGGGGTGTCCGTGATGGTCCTGCGACCTTTATCCGCATCTGAACGGGCCGACGCCCTGGGCAAGGCAGCGGCAGCCAGGGCCACCCGTGCGGCCGCCAAGGAAAGCCTTCGGAACGGCGACAGGTCCGCGGCGGACATTATCAGCTCCGCCCTGGAAGACGACGCACTGGCCAGGATGAAGGTCTCGGAACTGCTTGACGCCCTTCCCGGCATCGGGAAGGTGCGGGCCGCCGCCATCATGCAGCAGCTGGGCATCGCGGCGTCCCGCAGGGTCCGGGGCCTGGGCGTCCACCAGCGCCGGGCGCTGGTAGATTTTATTGACGAGCATTGAGGCAGGCGGCGCCTGTCTTTCCCCCAACTGCGGCAAAAGGAATACGTGAGCAAGAAACCTGGACTGACAGTCCTCGCAGGTCCGACGGCTGTTGGCAAAGGCACCGTGTCCACCTACATCCGTGACAACTACCCCGAAGTATGGCTTTCCGTTTCAGCCACCACCCGGGCGCCCCGGCCCGGGGAAGTTGACGGCGTCCACTACTTCTTCAAGACCAAGGATGAGTTCGAGCGGCTTATCGCCGATGGTGAACTCCTGGAATGGGCCGTCGTCCATGGTCAGAACACCTACGGCACCCTGAAGAGCACCGTGAACCAGGCCATCGCGGAGGGCCGCTCCGTGCTGCTGGAGATCGACCTGCAGGGTGCGCGCCAGGTCAAGGCAGCCGTTCCGGACGCCCAGTTCGTCTTCCTGGCCCCGCCCACCTGGGACGAGATGGTCCGCCGGCTGGTGGGCCGGGGCACCGAAACACCGGAAGAACAGCAGCGACGCCTGGAAACCGCTAAACTGGAACTTGCTGCTGAACCGGAGTTCGACCACACCGTCATCAACGACGACGTCCGCCGGGCAGCGGACGAGCTAGTTTCACTCATGGGGCTGACACCGCATCCACACCTGCCGGAACCGTCAGCCCGCTAGGAATTTGGAGAATTCGTGTCCACGAACCTTGAAGGCATCATCAACCCGCCGATCGACTCGCTGCTTGAGGCAGCCGACTCCAAGTACGGCCTGGTGATCTTCGGTGCCAAGCGTGCTCGTCAGATCAACGCCTACTACGCCCAGCTGCACGAGGGCCTCTTCGAGTATGTCGGACCCCTGGTCGACACCAAGCTGAACGAAAAGTCGCTGTCGATCGCACTGCGCGAAATCAACGAAGGCAAGCTGGTTTCCACGCCGATCGAAGCCGCAGAGTAATCCTGCCGCTGAACTGACTTGCTGTTGACGGAGGTCACGTGCGCATAGTCCTCGGAGTCGGGGGAGGGATCGCCGCCTACAAGGTGGCATCGCTCCTCCGGCTTTTTACTGAAGCCGGCCATGACGTCACGGTGATTCCCACGGAGGCGTCCACCCGCTTCATCGGTACCGCCACCTGGGAGGCGCTGTCCGGAAACCCGGTCAGCAACAGTGTCTTTGATGACGTGCACCTGGTGAACCACGTCCGCCTTGGCCATGAGGCGGACCTCGTGGTGGTGGCACCTGCCACAGCGGACCTCCTGGCGAAGGCTGCCACCGGCCAGGCCGGGGACCTGCTCACCAACACCCTGCTGATGGCCCACGGCCCGGTGCTGTTCGCCCCCGCGATGCACACGGAAATGTGGCAGCATCCGGCCACCCGGGCCAACGTTGAGACGCTCCGCGGCCGGGGCGCAGCCGTCCTGGAACCCGCCTCCGGCAGGTTGACCGGGGCAGACTCAGGTCCCGGCAGGCTTCCGGAACCCCAGGTGATCTTCGACGCAGCCATGGCCCTGGTCCAGGGACGCAGTGATTACCAGTTGCCCCTTGCCGGCCGCACCGTCACCATCAGCGCCGGCGGCACCCGCGAACCGCTGGACCCCGTTCGCTTCCTTGGCAACCGGTCATCCGGCAAGCAGGGAGTGGCCCTTGCGGTCGCAGCGCGGAACGCCGGGGCTACCGTGCGCCTGCTGGCAGCCCACATGGACGTTCCGCCGCCCGCCGGCGTGGAGGTGGTCCGCGTGGAGACCGCCCTGCAACTTCGGGAAGCCGCACTGGAAGCCGCCGCCGTGTCCGACGTCGTCATCATGTCCGCGGCCGTGGCCGATTTCCGCCCGGCGGAAGTCTCGGACACCAAGATCAAGAAACGGGACGACACCGCCGATCCCGTCATCACCCTGGTCCGCAACCCGGACATCCTGCAGGAGCTCGTGGAGCAGCGCAACGCGGGTGCCGGGGAGGCCGGGCAGCTCATCGTCGGATTCGCCGCCGAAACCGGGGACAGCCAGGGCGACGTCCTGGCATATGCGGAAGCAAAGCTCCAGCGGAAAGGCTGCGACCTGCTGGTGGTGAACCACGTAGGAGCGGACAAGGTCTTTGGCCACGACTCCAACTCGGTGGTCATCCTGTCGCGCTCCGGCTCCGAACCACAGGAAGCTTCGGGAACCAAGACAGAGGTTTCGGAAGCCATCGTCCGCCGCATCAGCTTTGAACTGAACCGTGTTTCGTCCACTTGAACCTGTTTCGCCCCTCGCCTGAAGTGTTTCCGGCCACCTTTGCTTAGCACGGGGACATCTACCGACTTCTCCCTGACGGGAGTGCCACCACCAACCAGTAAGGTAGTTGAGTGACTTTACCGCTGCACCTTCCCCACACCCATGGGGCCACGCCCTCCGCGCTCCGGCTTTTCACGTCCGAATCGGTCACCGAAGGCCATCCGGACAAGATCTGCGACCAGATCAGTGACGCCATCCTGGACGCGCTGCTGGCCGCGGACCCCGAATCCCGCGTGGCTGTGGAAACGATGGCCACCACGGGCCTGGTGCACGTGGCAGGCGAAGTCACCACCGACGCGTACGTCGAAATCCCGCAGATCGTCCGCGAGACCATCCTGGGCATCGGCTACGACTCCTCAGCCAACGGCTTCGACGGCGCCCGCTGCGGCGTGTCCGTCTCCATCGGCCAGCAGTCCAACGACATCGCCGGCGGCGTGTTCAACTCCCTCGAGGCACGCGAAGGCCGCCAGGAGGACGACTATGACCTCCAGGGTGCCGGCGACCAGGGCCTGATGTTCGGCTACGCCAGCGATGAAACCCCTTCCTACATGCCCACGCCCATCTGGCTGGCCCACCGGCTGTCCGAGCGGCTCACCGAAGTCCGCAAGACCGGCCAGCTGCCGTATCTTCGCCCCGACGGCAAGACCCAGGTGACGGTCGGCTACGACAAAGACGTGCCCGTTTCCGTGGAAACCGTGGTGATTTCGAGCCAGCACGCGGAGGGGGCAAGCCTGGAGCAGTTGCGCGCCGACCTTGCCGCCATCGTCATTGAACCCGTCCTCGCGGGCGCCAACCTGGACATCTCACGGACGGCAAATATCCTCAATCCTGCCGGCGAGTTCGTCATCGGCGGCCCGGTGGGCGACGCCGGCCTCACCGGCCGCAAGATCATTGTGGACACCTACGGCGGTATGGCCCGCCACGGCGGCGGCGCCTTCTCGGGGAAGGACCCGTCCAAGGTGGACCGCTCCGCCGCGTACGCCATGCGCTGGGTTGCCAAGAACGTGGTGGCCGCTGGACTGGCCAAGCGCGCGGAGATCCAGATCGCGTACGCCATCGGCCAGGCCCGGCCGGTGGGAACCTACGTGGAGACGTTCGGCACCGAGACGGTGGATCCGGCCCGGATCAGCGCAGCAATCGCGGAAATCTTCGACCTCCGTCCGCGCGCCATCATCGATGCCCTGGATCTGAAGCGCCCCATCTACGCCAAGACCGCCGCCCACGGGCACTTCGGCCGGGATGAGCCCGACTTCACCTGGGAGCGCCTGGACCGGGTGGACGACCTGAAGGCATTCTTCAACGCCTAGCCGGCTTCCGCCGGCTGCCGGACGTCCAATGTCAGTGCCCGGTGCTTGGCTGATCCTGTCCAACCCGTCAGCTGAACGGAGGTGACCGCCATGGTTGCTGGCAGTTCCGTCCAGCCGTCCCTGCTCCAGGGCTTCCCTGCACGTCCCGTGCAAGGCGGCGTCACCGTGGCGGAGCAGCTTCCGGTGGCGCGGGTGCTCATTGAGTCCTCGCTGCCTCACCTGGACCGCCCATTCGACTATGCCGTCCCGGCCGCGCTTGACCAGGCAGCCCAGCCTGGGGTCCGGGTCAAGGTCAAGTTCAACGGCCAGGACCTCAGTGGATTCGTCCTGGAACGCGTGGCACAGTCCGACGCCGGACACACCCTTGTACCCCTGGCAAAAGTTGTGTCCCCGGTCCAGGTCCTTACGCCGGCCGTCCGGGACCTTGCCACGGCGGTCGCTGCACGGTATGCGGGAACGGTCAGCGATGTCCTGCGCCTAGCCGTTCCACCCCGGGTTGCCAGGCTGGAAAAGGACTTTCCGGACTCGTTGGACATCCCCGACGCCGAAGCCGTGCAGGACGTCCAGGGCAGCCCCGGATCTTCAGCCTGGGGCACACTCCGCACAGGTGCCGCTTTCCTGCGGCACCTGGCCGCCGGTGGATCTCCGCGGGCCGCCGTCAATCCGCTGCAGGGCTACGGAACTGCCGGCTGGCCGGCCATGCTTGCCCAGGCCGCCGCTGCAGCGTATTCCTCCGGAAGGGGCGCCCTGCTGGTGGTGCCTGACTACCGGGACCTGGACCGCCTGGAGCAGGCACTCAATGACCTGGTGCCGGACGCTGCCGTAGCCAGGCTGACCGCCGACGACGGGCCCACGCCCCGGTACCGGAACTTCCTGCGCCTGCTCGCGGGCAAGGCCACCATCGCCATCGGTACACGCTCGGCCGCCTTCGCCCCGGTGCAGGACCTGGGGCTCGTGGCGTGCTGGGACGACGGCGACGACCTCCATATCGAGCAGCGCGCACCGTACGCCCACGCACGGGAGGTCCTGCTCCTTCGCGCCGAGCAGGAGGGCACGGCCTGCCTCCTTGCCGGGCACGCGCGCAGCACCGAGGTCCAGCGTCTGGTGGAAGCCGGCTGGGCCGTTCCGGTTGACACCGAGCGTGCCACCGTCCGCAGGACGGTTCCCCGAGTGGTCAGCACGGCAGACAGCTTCGAGCAGGGGCGGGACCCACTGGCCACCATCGCGCGCCTGCCGCACGCTGCCTGGCAGGCCGCCAAGGAAGGTCTTGAGCGTGGCCCTGTCCTGGTCCAGGTTGCCAGGGCAGGGTACGCGCCGTCACTGGTGTGTGAAACCTGCCGGGAGCCGGCCCGCTGCGGGAACTGCCAGGGGCCCCTTGCGCTGGCCGGCACCTCCGCGCTTCCCCAATGCCGCTGGTGTTCCACGCCGGCGCCGGACTGGAAGTGCTCCCACTGCGGCGCCCGGCGGCTGCGGAAAGGTTCCACCGGAGTCCTCCGTACAGCCGAGGAGCTTGGCCGGGCCTTTCCCGGCACAACGGTCATCACGTCGTCCGGCGACCAAGTGAAAGCCACGGTGGGGGCGGGAAAGTCGCTGGTGGTGGCGACCGTGGGGGCCGAACCGGTGGCGGACGCCGGGTATGCCGCCGCCCTGCTGCTGGACGGCGATTCCCTGCTGCGCCGGGAGACTCTCCGGGCGGGCGAAGACACGGTACGCCGCTGGTTCAACGCCGCTGCCCTCGTCCGTCCCGCCCCGGACGGCGGGCTGGTGGTGGTCACCGCCACGGACGCAGCAGCCACCGGCGCGCTGCTGCGCTGGGACCCGGCCGGCTATGCCCAGCGGGAACTGTCCCTGCGCGTGGAACTGCAGCTTCCCCCAGCGGTGCGCATCGCCTCGGTCACCGGGCCGCGCGCCGCCGTCGAACACTACACAGGTGCCGTGGAAGCGGACCTCGCCGGCGCGGGGATAACTATCCGCACCGCCGGTCCGGCGCCGCTGGTGCTCACCGCACCGCCTTCCGGCCGGCGCTCGGCCGAGGACGTCCGGACCCTGCTGTTCTTCCCCTATGGCCAGGCCGCCGCCGTCGTCCGTGTCCTGCGGGTGACCCGCGCAGCCGTGGCCGCCAAACGGGCCACGGACCCTGTGCAGCTGCGCCTGGACGGTGTTGACGTCCTCTAGGCTGGGGACGTCCTGTGACGGCCAGGGCAATGGTGCCTTGGGGACGTCCTCAGCGGCGCCTTTTCGCAACGACCTCGTGTGCCGCTTCCACCAGTTGGCGGGCCGATTCATCCCAGCTGAACTCCCGCGCCCGGGCCAGGGAGCGGCGCGACATGTCCTGCCAGTGCGCGTCGTCCTGCAGCTGCGCAACCGCGTCCGCGAACTGCCCGGGTGACTCCGGGTCCACGTAGGTGGCGGCGTCCGCGCCGACTTCCCGGAAGATGGGAATGTCGCTGGCGATCACCGGGGTACCCACGGCCATGGCCTCGACCAGGGGAAGGCCGTATCCCTCGGCCCGGGACAGGCTCACCAGCGCCGTCGCCCGGCGCAGCAGGCCGTCATACTCTGCGTCCGTCACGCCGTTGTGGAACACCACGGAGGCGCCCGGCGGGATGAGGCTTTCCAGTTCCGCCCGCCGCTCCGGCGTGATCCGGCTCAGCAGGTGCAGCGTGTATTTGGGCAGTCCGGCCATGCCGGCCACCATGGTTTCCACGTTCTTGTAGGGCATGAACGAACCCATGTAAATGATGGTCTTGTCCGCGCCGTCGCCAGGCTGGCGGGGTTCCTGCGCCGGTTGGGGAGCGTTGGCGATGATGCGGACGGGCCGGCGCGTCAGCCGGTACTTGGCCATCAGCGCCTCCGTGGTCCTGCTGATGGTGGCCACGGTGTCGGCCCGGTTGAGGAGCAGCCGCTGCGGCCAGAACGCTTTGTGGTAGAGGCGCCAGAGCAGCCGGACGGGGGCCGGCAGGAAGCCCGGGGGAGCGGGGTGCTCATAGTAGATGAGGTCGTGCAGCGTGAGGATCAGCCCGTACTTCCGGCCCCAGGTACCCATGGTCTGCATGGGGCACACCACCACGTCAGCCCCGGTGGCATTGACCTTCCGGGCAACGAACAGCTCCAGCGGCGACAGCGGACTGCTGATGAGCGTGTACGGCACGTCCGGCAGGAGGGCCAGCTGCCGGACGTCGGAAACCAGCATGGAGACATCCGCGATTTTTGCCGTGGCAGCGATCAGGCTGGCTCCGTAGCGGCTGATGCCGTCGTGATGGTCGGTACGGGTGAAACGTGCATCAATGACGATCTTCACGCGGGGTGGTCCTTCAGGAAGCTGCGGATGTGTCGGGCGGCCGGCTCCGGCGTTTCGTAGTGGATCAGGTGTCCGACGCCGGGAATCACCTTCAGTTCCCCGTCCGGAAGCAGTGACAGGAGGCGGTGCTGGCTGGGAAGGGTGGCGATTTCATCCTTTTCGCCCGCGATGAGCAGCACGGGAAGTTCGAGTTGTCCGGCCACCTCCGCCACGTGGTTGCTGACGGAGGCCGTGAACGACTCCAGCAGGCTGTCCCGGTCCGCGAAGGAACTGAAGTAGGCGTGGTGCTGGCCGTGGATGAAAGCCCTCAGCTCCCGGTCGCGGGTCTTGGCCATGGCCTCGCTCATGACCCGCACAATCAGCCGGTTGCGCAGCAGGGCCAGGCCCGGCCCGCGGGGGAGCCGTGCCGCCAGCCGGTAATACAGGACTGCCAGCCGCGTCATCACGCCCTTGGGTCCTTCCAGCGCCGGAGCAGCGATGGGGTTGATGAGGATCAGGGGACGCACGGCCTCCGGGTTGTTGGCCACGAAGTACGCAGCAAGGATGGAGCCGAATGAATGTCCCAGCAGCACGGTTTCCGGCCCCAGTCCCTGGGACGCCATGAAGTCACTGATGAACTGCCCGTAGCGCTCCACCGAGTGCGGGTCCCGGGCAAAGGCATCGGAGCTGCCGAAGCCGGGCAGGTCCGGCATGATGATGCGCATCTCCGGCAGTTTGTCCGCGACGCGCAGGAGCCCGTGGTGGTCGCCGCGGAACCCATGGACCACCAGGATGGTGCGGGTCTCCGGCGTTTCCTGCAGGGGCGCATAGGTCCAGAAGGCCACCGTGCCGCCGTCGATGGTCACGGTGGAGGCGGAGGTGCGGGCGGAAAGCCCCGCGCTCAGGTACGCAGGCGCAGGGGAGGTCCCCGGATTTACGGTGTCCATGCGCGGGCCTAGTTGACGTTGTCCGGGTGCGAGCCCGTCCGCTGCCCGCGGTCCAGCGCGTTGATGGCCGCCAGGTCGCGTTCGGAGAGTTCGAAATTGAAGACGTTAAGGTTCTCCCGGATCCGCGCTTCGGAACTGGCCTTGGGAATGGCGATGTTCCCCAGCTGCATGTGCCAGCGAAGGATCACCTGCGCAGGCGTCCGGCCGTGCTCGGCGGCGCAGGCCTGGATCACCGGATCGGCCAGGACCTGGCCGCGGCCCAGCGGGCTCCACGCTTCTGTCCGGATGCCCAGGCCGGCGTGCTTGCTGCGCAGTTCCTCCTGCTGCAGCCACGGGTGCAGTTCGATCTGGTTGACGGCGGGAACCACCTCGGCACTTTGGAGCAGGCGGTCAAGGTGTGCCGGCTGGAAGTTGCTGACGCCAATGGCACGGACCCTGCCTTCGCGGTACAGCGTTTCCAGGGCCCGGTAGGTTTCCGGGAACAGGCCACGGCGTGGGCAGGGCCAATGGATGAGGTACATGTCCACGTAGTCCAGTCCCAGGTTGACCATGGAGTCGTCGAAAGCCCGCAGCGTGGCGTCGTAGCCGTGGTGGTCGTTCCACACTTTCGTGGTGATGAAGACGTCCTCCCGGCTCAGGGACGGCGACAGTTCCCCGGAGCCGCCGCTGCCTGTCCCGTCGCCCAACTGGGAACTGATGCCGCGGGCCACGCCGGTTTCGTTCCCGTACATGGCGGCGGTATCGAAGTGGCGGTAGCCGGCGGCGAGCGCGGTGGCCACGAGCCCTTCCGCCTCTGCTGGCGGCACCTTGTACAGCCCAAAGCCGAGCTGGTCTATCAGCACGCCGTTGTTCAGGCTGAGCCGGGGTGAGGTTCTCATGGCAACGACTCTACCCACTTCAGCTGGTCAGTCCCTCGTAATCGACTAGGCGGCGTGCGGTGGCTTCGTCCAGGATCAGGTCGGTGGCCAGCCTCGCTGCCAGGGCGCCGCGCAGGCCGTTGATCTTGGAAACCCCCGACACCACGCAGATCCTGCGGCGCACCTGCCGCAGCTGGGCAAGCGCCGGACCGGTGGACCTTTCGTTCAGGACGATCCCGTCGGAGGACCCGTCGGCGCGGAAGAAGACCGTGGCGACGTCACCCACCACGTCCGAGTTGGCAAGGGCGTTCAGGTCGTCCTCATCGAGGTACCCGCCCGCGTAGACGTGGCTGGGATAGTCGGCGTGCACGGAACCCACACCGAAGATGGCGATGCTCATCTTTGCCTGCAGCTCCAGCACGCGCTGCACGCTGCGTTCATTCCACATTGCCGTCTTGGTGGCGGCGTGGTCGAAGAAGGCCGGAACCGGGAACTGCTCCACCCGGGCTCCGTACGCGCTGCCGAACCTGCGCATGATGTCGCTGGCATAGGTAATGCCCGTGGTGTGCATGTTTCCGGCGCCGTTGAGCTGGACTATCACGCTGTCATGCGTGATTTTCCTGGTGAGGTGCCGGCTGACTGCACTGAGCGTTGATCCCCAGGCCACGCCGATAATGGCGTTGGAATCCACCAGGGGCCCGATGGTGCGCGCCGCCTGCATGGCCACGCGGTCGAGGGTTTCGGCTTCGTTGAGCGTGCCAAGGATGGGAACCACGTGGACATCAAGGTTGTACCGGCGGCGGATGATCCCTTCCAGTTCGGGTCCGGTGTCCAAAGGGTTGCGGATTTGGATCTGCACCAGGCCCGAATCCCGTGCGGACGACAAAAGGCGGGAAACCGTGGACCGTGACGTGCGCAGTTCACGCGCAATCGCGTCCATGGTGAGGTCCTGCAAGTAGTACATTTGTGCAGCTCGGAGGGCATCTGCGTCCCGTGAAAGTGCCATCTCACTTCCATTCTGCACGTTCGTGCATAGTCCTTGACTCCATTTTCCATTTCTCCGAACAATAGAGCAGAACGGCGGCGCTATCCAGTGCGTCCGCATCACACAAAGCCCCAAGGGAGTCGTTTTGGGACCCAAGGATTCAACTGTTCAACCCTCCTCTGTTTCAGTGCCCCGGCCGGGGGCCGGGCGCGCGTCCGTCCACAGCCTGCGGCAACGTCCGCACGCGAAGGTGCTGGTTGTTGGCGGTGGCATCAACGGAGTGGGCACCTTCCGTGATCTGGCACTCCAGGGCGTCGATGTCGCGCTCGTGGAACGCGGAGATTACTGCCAGGGCGCCAGCGGTGCGTCCTCGCACATGATCCATGGCGGAATCCGCTACCTCGAGAACGGCGAGTTCCGCCTGGTCCGGGAGTCCGTGGTGGAACGCAACCGCCTGCTCAGGATTGCGCCGCACTATGTCAAGCCGCTGCAGACAACCATCCCCATCTTCAGCACCTTCTCCGGCATCCTCTCGGCACCGCTGCGCTTCCTGACCCACAAGCAGCAGGGAAAGCCCAAGGAGCGTGGAGCGTTCCTCATCAAGGTGGGGCTTAGTCTCTACGATTCGTTCTCCAGGAACGGCGGGACGGTACCGCGGCACCAGTTCAGGACCCACAAGGCAGCCCTCGGGGAACTGCCCGCCCTGCGGCCCGACGTCAAATACACGGCCACCTACTTCGACGCGTCCGTCCACAACCCGGAGCGGCTGACCCTGGACGTCCTGCAGGACGGCGAAAAGGCCGGACGCGCCGGTAACGCGAGGGGCACCAGCGCACAGAGTGATACGGCCCGCGCCAGCAATTACCTGTCACTCCAATCCATGTCTGCAACCCCCAATCCGGGAACCGGCAGGGGAAGCACTGTCCGCCTTCGCGACGAACTGACCGGTGAGGAATTCGACTTCACGGCGGACATCATCGTCAACACCACCGGGGCCTGGGTGGACCACACCAACCAGGCAATGGGTGCGGCATCCTCGTTCATGGGAGGCACCAAGGGGTCCCACATCGTGCTGGACCACCCGGGCCTCCTCGCCGCCTGCCGCGGCCGGGAAATCTTCTTCGAGCACACCGACGGCCGGATCGTCCTCATCTACCCCATGGGCGACCGGGTTCTCGTGGGCACCACGGACGTTGACGCGGACATGTCGGAGGACGCCGTCTGCACCGACGAGGAGATCCAGTACTTCTTTGAACTGATCAACCACGTCTTCCCCTCGGTCGACGTCACACCAGAGGACATCGTGTACACGTTCTCGGGTGTCCGCCCCCTGCCCAGCCATGACGCCACCCAGCCCGGCTTCGTCTCACGTGATTACCGCATCGAACGCCGCGCGTCCGCACCTGAGGGGAGCGGCGCCGTCGTGCTGAGCCTGGTGGGCGGCAAATGGACCACCTTCCGTGCCCTTGCCGAGCACCTGACCAACGAGGTCCTCAGTGAACTCGGCGTGCAGCGCAAGGTGTCCACGGCGCAGCTCCCCATCGGCGGCGGCGCCGGTTTCCCTGCCGACGAAGCTGGCGTGCAGAAATGGATCAAGGCCCACATGGCCGGCGGCCGGGATGCAGACCGCACGGCCGGACTGCTGACCCGCTACGGGACCCGGGCCGAAGAGGTCATCGCCTACCTCGATGCCGAGCCCGACCACGCGCTGCGGTCCACCCGTGAACTGAGCGTCCGTGAACTGGAATTCATGGCGGCCAATGAGCAGGTGGGGCACCTGGTGGACGTCCTCATCCGGCGTACCTCCCTGGCCTTCCGCGGACTGGTTACCGGTGAACTCCTCAACGAAGTGGCGGAAGTCCTGTCCGTCCCGCTCCAGTGGGACGCGGCGGCGCGCGCCGCCGAGATCAAGCACGCACAGGACGTGCTGCAGCGTTTCCACCGCGTGGAAACGCACAGCCTGGTCGCCTAAGGCCAGGTTTCCGGCCGGGGCGTTACAGCGTCCCGGCCACACGGTCCTTCACCAGCGGAGGACCGACAACTAAACAAAGAAATGGAGTCAAAGATGTCTCTAGGAATAGTCTTCCTCTCCGAAGTCTTTGGCACGGGCATGCTGACCCTGTTGGGTTGCGGCGTCGTTGCCAACGTGGCTTTGCGGGGGACAAAAGGCAACAGTGGCGGCTTCCTGATGGTCACTTGGGGATGGGGCATTGCCGTCTTCTGTGGTGTCTTCGTCGCCGCCAAGTCGGGCGCGCACCTGAACCCTGCCGTCACGCTCGGCCTGCTGCTCAATGGCAAGGCTGAATATGCGCCGGGAGTCACCGTAGACTTCGCTTCCACCCTCACCTACTTCGGTGGCGAGATGGTGGGTGCATTCCTTGGTGCCGTGGTCTGCTGGCTGGCCTACAAGCAGCACTTCGACGACGAACCCGAGCCTGCCAGCAAGCTTGGGACCTTTTCCACCGGCCCTGCCATCCGGTCCACCCCATGGAACCTGATCACCGAAATCATCGGCACTTTTGTGCTGGTCTTCGTCATCCTCACCCTCGGCGGTACCCCCTCAGGGCTCGGCCCGCTGGCAGTAGCGCTGCTCGTGGTCGGTATCGGTGTTTCCCTCGGCGGCCCCACCGGCTACGCCATCAACCCTGCCCGTGACCTGGGACCGCGCATCGCCCACGCTGTGCTTCCCATCAAGGGCAAGGGCTCCAGCGACTGGAGCTATTCGTGGATTCCTGTGGTCGGCCCGCTTGTGGGCGGCGCCCTGGGTGGACTCGTCGCCCGGATTGTCCCGATCATCATCACGGCCGCTTCCTGACCCGTACTCATCACAGCCATTAACAAGACAAGGACGTCATCATGAACCAGTACGTAATCGCCATTGACCAGGGCACCACCAGCACCCGCGCCATCATCTTCGACCACAGCGGCGCCATAGTCTCCTCCGGCCAGATGGAACATGAGCAGATCTTCCCGCAGGCAGGATGGGTGGAACACGACGCCGCGGAAATCTGGAACAACACCCGTGAGGTCATCGGCTCGGCCCTCTCCAAGGCGAACCTGACGCGGCACGACATTGCCGCCGTCGGCATCACCAACCAGCGTGAAACAGCCGTCGTGTGGGACAAGACCACAGGCAAGCCGGTGTACAACGCCATCGTGTGGCAGGACACCCGCACCCAGGACATCGTCGACGAACTGGGCAGGGACGGCGGCGCGGACCGTTTCAAACAAAAGGTGGGCCTGCCGCTGGCCACCTACTTCTCCGGCACCAAGATCAAATGGATCCTGGACAACGTTGACGGCGCCCGTGAAAAGGCAGAGGCCGGGGACCTGGTGTTCGGCAACACCGACGCCTGGGTCCTCTGGAACCTCACGGGCGGCGTGGACGGCGGTGTCCACGTCACCGATGTCACCAACGCCTCCCGGACCCTGTTCATGGACCTCGAAACCCTGCAGTGGGACGACGAAATCCTCGGGATCTTTGGCGTGCCGCGAAGCATGATGCCGGAGATCAAGTCCTCCTCAGAGGTTTACGGCACCGTCCACAGCTCGCAGCTGCTGCGGGAAACGCCGGTGGCGGGCATCCTGGGCGACCAGCAGGCCGCCACATTCGGCCAGGCCGCCTTTGAAGCAGGAGAAGCCAAGAACACCTACGGCACCGGCTGCTTCCTGATCTTCAACACGGGCGAGGAAATTGTCCACTCGAAGAACGGGCTGCTGACCACCGTGGGCTACAAGCTGGGCGATGCCAAGCCGCACTACGCCCTGGAAGGTTCAATCGCCGTGACCGGCTCGCTGATCCAGTGGCTGCGCGACAACCTGGGCATGATCAGCAGCGCCCCCGAGGTGGAAACCCTGGCCGCATCCGTCAAGGACAACGGCGGCGTCTACATCGTCCCCGCGTTCTCCGGCCTCTTCGCCCCGTACTGGCGCTCCGACGCGCGGGGGGCCATCGTGGGCCTGACCCGGTTCGTTAACAAGAACCATATCGCCCGGGCAGCCCTGGAGGCCACGGCATTCCAGACCCGCGAGGTGCTTGACGCCGTCAACGCGGACTCCGGCGTTCCGCTGACCGAACTGAAGGTCGACGGCGGCATGGTCGCCAACGACGCATTGATGCAGTTCCAGGCGGACATCCTCGGCGTCCCGGTGATCAGGCCCAAGGTCATCGAGACCACGGCGCTGGGGGCAGCCTACGCGGCTGGCCTGGCTGTTGGCTTCTGGAAGGACCTGGGCGAGTGCTCGGCCAACTGGTCCGAGGACAAGCGCTGGGAACCGCAGATGGACAAGGCCGAACAGGACCGCCAGATGCGGCTCTGGAAGAAGGCTGTCACCAAGTCCATGGACTGGGTCGACGAGGACGTGCGCTAGGCAGCACTCTCTGCGGCCCGGACAGCAGTGGACAATCCGGGCAGCAGTGAACAGTCCGGGCAGCAGTGTACAATCCGGACAGCAGTGAACAATCCGGACAGCAGTGAAAAGGGAGGGCGGCATTGGTGCCGCCCTCCCTGTTCACGGGCTCCGGTCAGGAGATGTCCGGTTCCGAGGCTCAATCGCAGAGTTGGGCCCGCGGTGTCTTCGCGTAAACGCTCCTGCTGACCTCGTAGCCCCTCGCGTCCTGCTCCAGGGCCTCCTCATTGACACGGGCGAAGTGCCGGGCATCCAGCTGCCGCACTTTCACCAGATCCATGAATTCCTGGTCGGAACCGCCCACTGCAGTGACCTTCACCAGCCCGGTTCCGGCTGAATAGAACTTTCGCTGATGCCCGGCGTCAGGTGGTTCCAGAGGGTTGAATTCATCGATCACCAGCACGTCGTTGTAGCAGCCCGTAGGAACACAAACGTGCTGGTCCTGCTTGAAGACTTGCCCGCAGTCAAGGAAATCCACCTTCGGTGCGTACGCCTGCACATACGGAGGAGTATCTGTCCGGGGCGTGGCCTTCATTGCGATACCGGCCTGCGCCTTCGCGATGCCGCTGATGAAGGTGCTTGGTGCGCCGGCCAACTTGCCGTTTTCGTATTCCTCGGGGTATTCGCCGAACAGCCAGACGGCGCCGCTGGTGCTCTGCGCGAAGAACGCCAGCTCGGATTCGACCAGTTCGCCGTTGTCATAATCGCGGTCCCACACCACCTGCGTGGTGATGCCGTCAATCACTTTCGTCAGCCCTGTCACGGTGCTGACCACGCTGTGCGCGTGGACGCCGTCCGAAGAGGACACCTCCCCAGTGGTTGTGAATTGCATGCCCGGCTTGAGCGGGAACCATTTGTTGTCGATATGCGGTTTTGTCTGGAAATCAGAAGGGTCGAAGTTGATCGCAGAGCCGGGACCGCAGAGCTCCGGTGGTTGTTGTGCCGCGGCCGCGGTGGCGGCGGACGTCACGGTGAGCGTCGCCAGGACAAGCATGAGCGTGGAACCGTATGCGGTGAATCGCTTTTGTCGATGGAACATGGCCGGCCTTTCGTTGTGAGTGGGTTTTGTGCACCCTGCCGCTATCCAGCGGGGGCTGGTTCCGGGTTGGGGCGGCGAGTGCCGCGGGCCGGGCGCCGCTTGGCGAAGCGGAGGTACAGCGACGGCACAATGAAGAGGTTCAGCAGGGTGGACGTGACGAGGCCGCCCAGGATGACCACTGCCATGGGGTGTTCGATTTCGTGGCCCGGGACATTCCCCATGACCACCAGGGGCACCAGGGCCAATCCGGTTGCCAGGGTGGTCATGAGGATCGGGGACAGCCGCTCGGCTGCCCCGCGCAGCACCAGGTCACGGCCAAAGGTCTCACCCTCGTCCCTTTCCAGATGCTGGCAGTGGCTGATGAGCAAAATGCCGTTGCGCGCAGCGATACCCATCACCGTCAGGAAGCCCACAACCGAGCCCAGGGAAAGGATCCCGCCGGACATGAAAGCGGCGAAAACCCCGCCCACCAAGGCGATCGGCAGGGTCAGAAGGGACAGTACGGCGAGCCGCCAGCTCCGGAATGATGTTTGGAGGAGCAGGAGGATCAGGACGAGGGCAGCGGCGGCGAAAATCATCAGGCGGTTCGTGGCCGCCTCACGTTCGGTGTATTCGCCTAGCAGCTGCACGCTGTAACCGGCCGGCAGGTCCAGGGTGTCAAGGCGTTGCTGCAGCTCGCGGGCGACGTTGCCGAGGTCTGCGCCCGATGCCAGGAACGATCCAACTTCAACGCGGCGCGATCCGTTGGTACGGTCAATCTGGTTCGGCACCGGCTGAAGGGCCACGGTGGCCAGATCAGCGAGGCGGACCCGCTGGCCGGTGGGCGTGTCGATCGGCAGGTCTTCGATGCTGGTAACGCTGGACCGGGTGGCGGGAGTGCTCCAGACGTGGACGTCGTAGGCACGTCCGTCGCGGAAGACGTCGCCTACCTCCTCGCCAGCCACGAGCGTGGCTGCCGCACGTCTCACATCGCCAGGTTTCAGTCCGTATTTCTGTGCCTGGGCCAGGTTGACCGTGACAGAGATCTGCGGAACCTCAACCTCAAGGGAGACATGGGCGTCCTGGGTGCCGTGGATGCCGTCCAGGATGTCTTTGACCCGTTGGGCCTGTTCACGCAGCACGTTGAGGTCATCCCCGTAAACGCGGACGAGGATCGGCTCACTGGCTCCCGTGAGGACCTCTTCGATCCGTTCCTTCAGGTAGGTCTGGACGTCCCGGTGCAGGCCGGGATACCCGTTGACAACGTCCTGCACGGCGGCGAGCGTCTCGTCGTAGTTGGCGTGACGGTCAATGCTGATCCAGTGCTCGCCCGCGTTGACGCCAACAATCTCGTCGGCGGTGAAGGCCTGACCAATGTGTGTACCGCAATTCAGGACGCCGGGCACTTTGAGGAACTCCTCGCAGCCGCGCTGGGAGATCCGATATTCCTCCGCGGCTGACGTTCCCGGCTGTGAGACCCAGTGCATCAGGAAGTCCCGTTCCTTGAAAGTGGGGAACAGGGATGAGCCCAGGAGGGGTGCTATCGCCAAACCTGCCAGGGCGACGACTCCAAATCCCGCGTAGCCGTAGCGGGGCCGCTTCATCATGCCTGAAAGGACCGCGTGGTAGCCGCGCTTGAGCACGCGGACGAGGGGAGCGTCACGCTCCTCCAGTTTGGCGTTACCGAGGAGGATCAGTGCCAGGGCCGGAGTGACCGTCAGCGCCACCAGCATTGAGGCGAGTACTGCCAGCGTGTAGGTGATTGCCAGCGGCCGGAAGAAGACGCCCGTCAGTCCATCCAGGAAGAAGATGGGTACTGCCGCCACCACAATGATCAGGGTGGCATAGACGATGGGGCTCCGCATTTCGAGCGAGGCTTTCAACACCACCGAGGACGTGGATTCGCCGCTGCCCCGGGCGCGGTGCTGCCGCAGCCGCCGCATGATGTTTTCGACGTCGATGATGGCGTCATCGACCACGACACCGACCGCAATGACCAGCCCCGCAAGGACCATCGTGTTGATCGAACTGGCGGTGAAATACAGGACCAGGGCAGCTGTGAGCAAGGACAGCGGAATCGCGATGAGGCTGATGAGGGCTGTCCGCCATTGGAAGAGGAAAGCGCCCAGGATCAGGACGACGAGCAGGCAGCCGAGCAGCAGGGCCAGGCTGAGGTTGGAGATGGATTCCTCCACAAAGCTTGCCGGGCGGAAGATGGTGGTGTCGAAGCTGATTCCACTCAAGCCGGGCTGCAACTCATGCAGGGCCTCCTCAACGCCCTTGGTCACGTCCAGGGTGTTGCCCCAGGGCAGTTTCTCGACAATGAGCATGAGCCCATGGCCGCTATTGATGACGGCGTCACCGATGAGTGGCTGGTGGTCTTCCACTACTTGGGCTACGTCGCCAAGGTGGAGGGGCACGCCGTCCTTTTCACGGATCGTCACCTGGGCCAGGTCGGCGGGAGTCTTTATCGGCTGGACGTGCCGAACCCCCATTCTCTGGTTGGGGCTGTCAATAAAGCCCCCGGTGCCGATGAACCTTCCGGGCGAGTACCTAAGCAGGCCTGCGTCGAGGGCGCCGGCGGTAACTTCCATGACCTGGTTGAGGGAAACGTCCTGGGCTTTGAGCTTGTCGGGTTCCACCTGCACCTGCAGCATCTGGAGCCGTTCCCCCCAAATTGCCACGTTGGCCACACCGGGAACCCGCAGGAGGCGGGCCCGGATGGTCCAGTAGGACAGCATGGACATCTCAATGAGCGAGTGCTCAGATGACGTCATTCCTATCTTCATCACGCGGCTCGTGGCGGACAGCGGCTGCAGCATGACCGGCGGGGCCGCCCAGGTCGGCAGCGCCGCCGTCACGGACGCCATGCGTTCCGAGACCTGCTGGCGGGCGTTGAGCAGGTCGGTGCCCGGATGGAAGAGCAACACGATCGAAGACAGCTGCGCAACGGATTTGGACCGCAGCTCGTCCAGTCCCGGCATGCCGCCTACCGCTGCCTCGATGGGAACGCTGACCAGCTCTTCGACTTCCTGGGCAGTCAGGCCAAGGCACGCGGTCTGGATTTCGACCCGGGGTGGGGCGAATTCGGGAAAGACGTCCACGGACGCGGCACCCAGCTGCAGGGATCCGAGCAGCATGACCGCACACGCGATGGCGACGACGATCGTCCTAAACCTGAGGCTGACCCCGATTATCCAGCGCATGTCACTGGGCCGTGTCGAATTCCGCGCCAAAAAGCTCCTCAGCGCCCGTGGTCACCACCGTTGTGCCGGGAGGCGGCCCGTCGCCCAACTGCGCAACATCGGCGTTGATGCGTTCGACGGTGATTGGCGCGCGGACGTAAACCAGGGGCTCGGGGTTGGTGTACACCCAGGTCTTGCCGGTGCTGTCATACAGAATGGCCGCATAGGAGACGGTGAGCTTCCCGGTCTGGGGGTCCGTCGCCACCTGGACGGTGGTAAGCCCGAGGCGTTGGACAGCGTGATCGGTGAGCGTGATGCGGTGAAGGTCCGTTCCCGGCACCGTGGCAATAGCCGCCGGGTCGTTGGCTGACGCCGCTTCGGACACTTGTGCGCACCCTGCAACCAGGAGTGACAGGAACGCCGCGATAATGAGGGCTGCGTGCTTCCTGGCAGGCCCTGCTGGAATTGATTTCATCACACAACCTGGTTTTCAGTAGGTTCATAGATGGCGTGGCCGGCGCTGTGTGCTGGTGCCTTCGGCGCGAAGGCGAGCAGTACGGCGGGTACCACAAACAGGGTGGACAGGGTGGAGGTCAGCAGGCCGCCCCAGATGATCACGGCAAGCGGTTGAATGATATCCGTTCCTGCCACACCGCCGAACAGGACGAGGGGCACAAGTGCAAGTGCCGTCATCCCGGCCGACATCAACGTCGGACCCAGCCTGTCCCTCGCCGCATGGACCACCAGGCCAGGCATCGGCATTTCACCGCCCCGGGCCTGTAGTGTCCGGACGCGTTCCGCCATCAGCAGGGTGCCCCGGGCCGCGATCCCCAGCACGACGGCGAACGCCACCAGTGCGACCAGGGAATTTACCGCCCCGGTAACCAGGGCGGCAAGCACGCCTCCGGAGAGCGAAAGGACCAGGCACAGGGCGAGCGGGACGGCGAGCCGCCAGCTTCCGGCAGCAGTCTGCAGAAGCACCAGGATGCCGGCCGCGGCAATGGCTCCGAGCAACCAGAGCCACTGGATGTTGCTTTGCTGCTGGGCATACTGCGTGAGGATTTCGGCGTGGTACGACATCGGGAACTGCATCTTTTGGAGGCCCGCATTAATGTCGTTTTGGATGTCGCTCAGGGGCCGGCCCTGGATATCGGCTTTCACGTCAAGGCGGCGATAGGTGTCATCGTGAAGAATGACGGACTCGTTTCCGACCATATTGACCTGGGCGACGTCGCCCAGGCGGGCATGCCCGCCGCTGGGGGTGTCGATGATCAGGTCACGAACGCTGTCCAGGCTGTTCCGCGTGGACGGGACCCCCTTGACGATGACCGAGAAGACCTTCTGCTGTTCGTAGAGGTTGCCCACTTCGATACCTTGCACCAAGGCGGCCGCAGCGCGTCGAACATCCCCGGGGGCGACGCCGGCCTTCTGCGCCTTGGCAAGGTCAACCGTGACCTCGGCAATGGGCTGCTCGGGGGGAACGTCAACATGGGCGTTCGCAATGCCGGCGGTGTGTTCCAGAATCTGCTGCACCTCCGACGCCTTCTGCCGCAGGATCGCGGGGTCCAGGCCGTAGACCCGGACGGCGAATCCGCTGTCCGCAGCGTCCCGGATCGCGTCGAGGCGCTCCTGGGGATAGGTCGATACCTTGCTGGTCAGCCCGGGGTAGCCGGCAATGACCTGCTTGACGGCGGCAGCAGTATCCCTGAAGGACGCATCGTGTGCCACGCTGACCCAAAGTTCACCCGAACTTACGTCACCGACCTGGTCGGAGGTGATGGCCCGGCCAACGTGGCCTCCCACATTGGCCACGCCGGGCACGCCGCGCAGCTCGCCCGCCGCCGCCTCCGTGATCCGGCTCATTTCCTGGTCCGAGGTACCAGCGATCGCGCTCCAGTGCACCACCAGGGTCTTGTCCGCCATTACCGGCACCACGGGGTGGCCGGCTGCCAGCTGGGGCATCAAGGCCAGCCCCGCCAGCGCCACAACGGCGGAAGCAGCGAACATCCATTTAGCCCCTCCCCTCAGGCGGACCAGGAGCCGGCCGTAGCCCACCTCGAGCCGCTTCAGCGACCGGCGTTCCCGCGGCGCGTTCAACGCTCCGGGGAGGACGAACGCCAGCGCGGCTGTGACGGCCAGCGCCACGATCATCGAGACTGCCAGGGCAAGCAGGTAGGCCAGGACAAGTGGACCGAAAAGGGCTCCATTCTCACCTGTGAAGAAGAATGCCGGCATCGTGGCCAGCGCCATGATCAACAGCGAGTAGAGAATCGGAGTACGAACCGAGCGAAGGGCCTCCGGAATCAGGCCCGAGCCCCGCTGGGTATCGTGCAGCGCGTCCCCGCGTTTCCTGGCGGAAAGGTTCGCCGCCACCACCCCACTGAGGTCCTCGGCGACGTCGCCTACGATAACCGCGAGGGCGAGCACCATGCCCGCGAACACCATGGAGTTCATCCCGACCCCGCGCCAGTACAGGACAAGGGCCGCCGCGGTGAGTGCCGCCGGGATGGTGACCAGGCTGATGACAGCGGCACGCCATGACCGGAAGAACGCCCAGAACATCGCGACGATGACCAGCAATGTGATGAGCAGGCCGACGCCGATTACGCCGACTTCCTCCTCGATGAAGGACGCCTGCCGGTAAACGGTGGTGTCCACCTGTACCCCGGGCAGGCCCGGCTGGAGTGCGCGCAGTGCCTCGTCCACGCCCCGCGTCACGTCCATGGTGTTGGTCTCGGGGAATTTCTCGATCACCAGGAGGAGCTCGGTTTCCTTGCTCAGGAGGGCATCGCCGATCAGTGGCTGGTGGTCCGTTTGAACCGTGGCGACGTCCTTCAGGAGGAGGTTCCCCGCCGGACTGTCCAATGGAACCTGACCCAGGTCCTGGGGAGTGGTGATTGGCAGGACGTGCTGGACGCCGATCCGCTGGTGTCCGGTCTCGAAGAAGCCGCCCGTTCCCGGGGTGGAGGCCTCCAGGTAGCTCAGCGGTGATACCCATACTGAGTTGCCGGTGGTCTTGATGACATCGTCCAGCGTGACGCCTTTGGCTGCAAGCTGACCCGGATCCACCAGGACCTGCAGTTGCTGATCCCGTTGGCCCCAGATGGCCACGTTGGCGACACCAGGCACCGCCAGGAGACCTGGTTTCATCGTCCAGCGGGCCAGGACAGACATGTCGATGGCCGACATGTCCTTTGACGTGAGCTTGATCATCATCACCCGGCTGGTGGATGAGAGCGGCTGCATGAGGACCGGCGCTGCTGACACGTTCGGCAGTGCGCGGGCCTGGGTAAGGCGCTCAGAGACCAGCTGGCGTGCCCGGAAAAGGTCAGTCCCCGGCTTGAAGACCATCTGGATCGAGGACAGCCCGGGGAGGGACTTGGATCGGATCGCCTCCACCCAGGCAACGCCGTTCAGCAGGTCGGCCTCCATCGGGGAGGTGACGAGCTGTTCCACCTCGGCGGCCGAGAGCCCCAGGGCCTCCGTCTGGATCTCCACCTGCGGCGGGGCGAATTCCGGATAGGCATCAACGGACATGCCCGGCAAACTTGATAACCCAAAAGCGAGAATTCCCGCAGCCAATGCCAGGACCAACAACCGGAACTGGACTGCCCAGCGAATTATGGCGGTCATGACCAGTACCACGGTGATTGCCTGGCCCACAACCCGGGAGCTTCGGTGCGGACCTTTACTTTTGCGGGGGCGAAGCTGCTGTCCGCCAGTTGTCGTGCGGGAAATCTACGCCAAGAACACATTTCGGGCTCCTCGACCTGAGACCGTTCAGTACCCCGCAGACTTGCCATCACTGTGGACCGCATAGCATAACTTGGCAAGAGTACTTAGCCCCTCAACTTTGCGGCTCCGGCAGTAGGGGGAGCACCCAATTCGGGGGTGGTGGCTTTAGGGGGATGCGGGCTCCGGCGCGTGCCCTCATCGGCTGGGCGGTAATCCGGCACTTGTTTACACTGGCGGTGCGCTAAAGTAGAGCCATGCGTGCGATCCTTCTGCTTAGTTAGCCGCCGGCTCCGGATATCGGATAGCTGAGCGGCAGCCCCTCCCTTGGCGAGGGGCTTTTGTGTGTCCGGGGTATGGCGCCGGGCCGGCAGCAGGAGGATCAGGCCGTTATGGCAGCACCGATGCCGTAACAGAACAGAAGAGGGCAGCAGTGGGCGTTCAGCCGGAGACAGAGACCGGAACAGCAACAACAGTATCGGCGGAGCCTGAAGAGGGCACCTACAGTTTCACCGCCATGGAGGCCAAATGGCCCCAGGTGTGGGAGGACCTCAAGGTCTTCACCCCGGTGGATGACGGGTCCCGGGAGCGCCGCTACGTGCTTGACATGTTCCCGTACCCGTCCGGTGACCTGCACATGGGCCACGCCGAAGCGTTCGCCATGGGTGACGTCGTGGCCCGCTACCTGCGCCAGAAGGGGTACGACGTCCTGCACCCCATCGGCTGGGACTCCTTTGGCCTGCCCGCGGAGAACGCTGCCATCAAGCGCAACGCCCACCCCAGCGAGTGGACCTACGCCAACATCGACACCCAGGCAGCGTCCTTCAAGCGGTACGCCATCTCCGCCGACTGGTCGCGCCGCCTCCACACCTCCGACCCCGAGTACTACCGCTGGACCCAGTGGCTGTTCAAGCGCTTCTACGAGCGCGGGCTGGCCTACCGGAAGAACTCCCCGGTCAACTGGTGCCCCAAGGACCAGACCGTCCTGGCCAACGAGCAGGTGGTCAACGGCGCCTGCGAGCGCTGCGGCACCACCGTGACCAAGAAGTCGCTCAACCAGTGGTACTTCAAGATCACCGACTACGCGGACCGCCTGCTGGATGACATGGACGAGCTGCGCGGCCACTGGCCCGAGCGCGTCCTGGCCATGCAGAAGAACTGGATCGGCCGGTCCGAGGGTGCCCACGTCAACTTCGTGATCGAGGCCGACGGCGGCAAGCCCGCCAAGGAGGTCACGGTCTTCACCACCCGCCCGGACACCCTGTACGGGGCAACCTTCTTCGTGGTGGCTGCCGACGCGCCGCTCGCCGTCGAACTTGTCACGGACGACCACGCAGCTGCCCTGGACGAATACCGTGAACGGGTCAAGGCGCTCTCCGAGATCGAACGCCAGTCCACCGAGCGCGAAAAGACCGGTGTCTTCACCGGCCGCTACGCCATCAACCCGCTGAACGGCGAAAAACTGCCGGTCTGGGCTGCCGACTACGTCCTGGCCGACTACGGCACGGGCGCCATCATGGCCGTGCCCGCGCATGACCAGCGGGACCTCGACTTCGCCCGCGCGTTCAACCTGCCGGTCCGCGCCGTCCTGGACACCGGCGAAGAGGACCCCGCCGTCTCGGGCACCGCCACCTCGGGGGAGGGCACCCTGATCAACTCCGGCGAGCTCGACGGACTGCCCAAGGCCGAGGCCATCCCGGCGGCCATCACCATCCTGGAGCGGCAGGGCACCGGCGAGAAGTTCGTGAACTTCCGGCTCCGCGACTGGCTCCTGAGCCGGCAGCGGTTCTGGGGCACCCCCATCCCCATCATCCACTGCCCGTCCTGCGGCGAAGTCCCCGTTCCCGATGAGCAGCTGCCCGTGACCCTTCCCTCGGACCTCCGCGGCGAGGACCTGGCCCCGAAGGGCACCTCGCCGCTGGCCGCGGCCGAGTCCTGGGTCAACGTCGAATGCCCCACCTGCCACGGCCCTGCCAAGCGGGACACCGACACCATGGACACGTTCGTCGACTCCTCCTGGTACTTCCTGCGCTTCGTCTCCCCGCACTACACCGGGGGCCCCTTCGATCCGGAGAAGATCAACGACTGGATGCCCGTGGGCCAGTACGTCGGCGGTGTGGAGCACGCCATCCTCCACCTGCTGTACGCCCGCTTCTTCACCAAGGTCATCCACGACCTGGGCATGATCGACGCCGACGAACCCTTCAGCGCCCTGCTGAACCAGGGCCAGGTACTCAACGGCGGCAAAGCCATGAGCAAGTCGCTGGGCAACGGCGTGGACCTCGGCGAGCAGCTCGACAAGTACGGTGTGGACGCGGTCCGGCTGACCATGATCTTCGCCTCCCCGCCGGAGGACGACGTCGACTGGGCCGATGTTTCGCCGTCGGGCTCGGCGAAATTCCTGGCCCGCGCCTGGCGCCTGGCGCAGGACGTGGCCAGCGGGCCCGGCGTGGACGCCACCACCGGCGACCGCGCGCTGCGGTCGGTAACGCACCGCACCATCGCGGACGCCGCTGAACTGCTGGACGCCAACAAGTTCAACGTGGTGGTGGCCAAGCTGATGGAGCTGGTCAACGCCACCCGCAAGGCCATTGACTCCGGCGCAGGGGCGGCGGATCCGGCGGTCCGCGAAGCCGCTGAAGCCGTCGCCGTGATCCTCAGCCTCTTCGCGCCATACACCGCCGAGGACATGTGGAACCTGCTGGGCCACCCGGCGTCGGTGGCCAACGCAGGCTGGCCCGCCCACGATCCCGCGCTCCTGGTCCAGGACACGGTCACCGCCGTTGTCCAGGTGCAGGGCAAGGTCCGTGACCGGCTTGAGGTGTCCCCGGACGTCTCCGAGGATCAGCTCCGCGAGCTGGCCCTGGCGTCCGACAACGTCCAGCGCGCCCTTGACGGCCGCGGCATCAGGACAGTCATCGTCCGTGCGCCTAAGCTGGTCAACATCGTCCCGGCATAAGCGCTGCACCCTGCAGCACGCACCGGCCGCGGGAAGTTTTCCGGCGGCCGGTGCTGACTGATCCGGACACCGTCTCCAGGAGGCCCCTTGCCCGACAGTAATGCCGCCGCCTGGCCATGGGTCCGTGCACGGCTGTCAGGCCTCCGTCCCGGGGCGCGGCCGGGGACGCGGCGGGCGGCCGGGAGCGCTGAGGTGCGCACCGCCGTCGTCACTGATTCCGCTGCCGCCCTGCCTGCAGACTATGCAGGCAGGCTGCCGCGGGACGGCATCCTGACCGTGACACCCATGCCCGTCATGGTGGGCCGGGAAATCTACGGCGAGGGTGAAGACGACATCCTCGAGACCATCGCCGTGGCGCTGGCCTCCGGAACGCAGGTCAAAACATCCAGGCCGTCACCGGGCCAATTTGAGCAGGCGTACCGCGCGGCCGAACTCCGGGGATTCCAGGCGGTCGTTTCCGTCCATATCTCCGGGGAACTTTCCGGCACTGCCGACGCGGCCCGGCTTGCTGCGGCAAAGGTGGGGATCCCCGTGGAGGTGGTGGATACCCGAACCGTGGGCATGGCACAGGGGATGGCCGTGCAGGCTGCCGTGGAGGCAGCCGCCGCCGGCGCCGACCATGCGGGGGTTGCTGCCGCGGCAGCGGCCCAGGCAGCCCGCACCAAGGTCTTCTTCTACGTCCCCAGCCTGGAACAGCTGCGGCGGGGCGGACGGATCGGCGCCGCGGCCTCGCTGCTGGGCACCATGTTTGCCATCAAACCTATCCTTGCGGTCGACGGCGGCAGGATCGTCCCGCTGGAGAAGGTGCGGTCAGGTGCCAGGGCCGTGGCGCGCCTTGAGGAAATCGTGGTGGCCGAAGCGGCGGCGCGTCCGGGAGAGGCCGTGCGCCTGGCCGTCCATCATTTCGGGAACCCCGAAGAGGCGGAGAGCCTGGCCGCGCGGCTGGAAGCGGCACTTCCCGAATGCCCGCCCGCCCAGATCAGTTCCCTCCCGGCGGTCCTCGCTGCCCATGCGGGCCTCGGCGTCCTTGCGGTCATCGTGGGCAGGACGGCCGCCGATGGCGGGACGGACGGCGGACCGGCCGCCGAAGCGCACCTTTCCACATAGCCTCTTTGCCGGCTGCCGGTCGGCGGACCGTGTTCCTAGGGTGGAGCTATGTCACGCCGGGATGCTGGAGCAGCAGGTCAGCAGGCGCGCCATGTGAGGGCGAGGCTCCATGCCACCCTGGGGGAGGGACCTTCCGGGCTCCTGCAGGACGGGGCCGGCCCCGACGGTTTTGAGTACCGGGGTTCCGGTGACGCGGGCGGAGACAAACCCGGCAGTGGCTCCGGAGCTGGTTCCGGTGTGGCGCCTTCGCTCCGGTGGCGGGTGGGGCTGCGCGTCGCCGTGCTGCTGGCTGTTCTGGCCGTGGCCGCGGGAGCCTGGTTTTGGTGGCAGGCCGGGGCGGCCGCGCCCCAGGTCCTGCCGTTGGGCGGCACCGGTTCCGGCGGCGCATCAGCAGCGGCCGGTGACAGTGGTTCCGTCCAGGGCGGGACCCCAGCCCCACCGGATTCCGGCAGCGGGCAGGGCGGCTCCGCGTCAGCGGGGACGGTGGTGGTGCACGTTGTTGGCGCCGTGGCCAGACCCGGTGTTATCCGGCTGCCGCACGGCAGCCGCGTTGACGACGCCATCGCTGCGGCGGGCGGTGCTACTCCGGACGCCGACGTCAACCGGCTCAACCTTGCGCTCGTGATGGAGGACGGCCAGAAAATCCACGTTCCGCGGCAAGGGGAACCCCAGGCCTCCGCGGCCGGTGCCGCAGGTCCGGACGGCACTGGGTCAATGGGTGCTGGTTCAGGCACTGCGCAGCAGGGGACGGTACCCGGCCAGACCGGCGGAAAGGTCAACCTCAACACCGCGGACGCTGCCACGCTGGACACGCTGCCAAAAGTCGGGCCGGTCCTGGCCCAGCGGATCGTGGACTGGCGGAAGGAACACGGCCCCTTCAAGAGCGCGGAAGAACTGGACGCCGTCGACGGCGTGGGACCAAAAATGCTTGAGGCCTTGCTCCCGCTGGTGACGGTCTAGGGACGGCCGTGGGAGCGAATTCAGGAAGGGGAGGCCGGGACAAGGGTCAGGGAAGGAATGCGCCCGATCCCGGCGGCGGAAAGCAACGGCGCAGTCCCTGGCACCGCTTCATCGAATCCGCGGTGAATGGCCCCGGCCTGGAACCACAGGCTCCGACGCCTCCAGGCGCAACGGAAGCCTCCGGGACCCCTTCTCCGCCATCGACACCGGCCCACCCACGGACCCCCTGCTTGCCGGCCACCGGGCACCGGCCGCTGCAGGGGCACTGGACGCGCGCCGTGCACCACGTGCGCCAGCGGGTGGCCGATGGCGGCAAGGCCCAGGAAAACGCTGATACCAGTCCCGCGGAACCACGACGCCGCACGGACCTCCGCCTTGCCCTTCCGGCATTGTTGGTATGGACCGCCTCAGTGGCCGGGCTCTGGCTGCCGCCTGCGGAGCTTGCAGCACTGTGCTCCGCACTGGCGGCACTTGGCGGCCTCCTCCTGGCCCGCGCGGCCAGGCATCGCACGGCACGAACTGCGCGTCCCGCCGTCGGCCACCAGGAACGGGCCGGGCCGCCCCGCGCCACCGGACGCAGCTTTCCCGCCGCCCTGGGCGTCTCCCTGATGCTGGCCGCTGCCGCCGCAGCCCACGCTGCAACGTCGTCAAGCCAACGGTTCGAGGGTCCCCTCGCCGACGCGGTCACTGCCGGCAAGTCCGTCGTCGCCATTGTGGAGGTGGCCGGAAACCCAAGTGCCATGGCAGGACCGGGCGGGTCGGCGGGACGCTGGGCAGTTCCGGTGTGGACGCAGGAAGTGACCACCGGCGGCATGCTGGTGCGGACACGGGCGCGGCTCACCATCATGGGCGGGCAAGGCTGGGGCGGGGTGGTGCCGGGGCAGACCCTGCGCGCAGCAGGAAAGCTGCGGCCGGCGGAGCCGGGGGACCAGGACGCGGGAACCCTGGCCGCCTCCACCGCCCCCGGCAAGGCCATGGGAGGCTCGCTGCTGGAGGGGGCAGCGAAGGAGCTTCGGACGCGCTTCGTTTCCGCCGCGGTTTTCCTGTCACCCGATGCCCGCGGACTCCTTCCGGGAATGGTCACCGGAGACACCAGCGCACTGGACGAGGGACTGGACAACGCCATGAAGGCTGTGGGCATGACCCACCTAACGGCGGTCAGCGGGGCAAACTGCAGCCTGGTGCTGGGGGCCTTGCTGCTCCTGTGCCGCCGGTGCCGGCTGCCGCGTGCTCCCGCTGCGGCTGGAGCACTTTGCGGCCTGGCCCTCTTCATAGTCCTGGTGGGACCGGACGCCAGCGTCCTGCGGGCCGCTCTCATGGGTGCCATCGGGGTGGCCGCCCTCGCGGGCGGACGCCCAGGGCGCGGACTGAGCTTCCTGTGCCTCGCCGTCATCGGCCTTCTACTGGCCGAGCCTGCCCTTGGCACCAGTTTCGGATTCCTGCTGTCCGTCCTTGCCACGCTGGGGATCATTCTCCTGGGGCGGCGGATCGTCGCCTGGATTCCCGCAGCGGTGCCCCGGTGGATCGCCGCCGCCGTTGCGGTTCCGCTGTCCGCACAGCTGTTGTGCGGGCCCGTCATCGTCCTCCTGCAGCCCCGGTTCGCCACCTATTCGCTGCTGGCCAATGTCGTGGTGTCACCCCTGGTGGCGCCGGTGACCCTGCTGGGAACGGCAGCGGTGCCGCTGGTGGTCCTGCTTCCGTGGGCCGCCACGTTTCTGATCGCTGTGGCTGGAACGTTCAGCGCCGGGGTCGCCGCCACCGCCAGGTTCACGGCGCAGCTGCCCGGCTCCGCCCTGCCCTGGCCTGAGGGAGTGCCCGGGCTGCTGTCGATGGTGCTGTTGTCCACCGTTACCCTGGCGGCCGTGTGGGCAGTGGTCCGGCCCCTGCGGTTCGCCTGCCAGGTCCGGAAAGCGCACGCCGTCACGGTGGCACTGATCGGGCTGATGGAGCTGCGGCTGCAGCACGTCCGCCGCAAGGGCAGCTTGGACCGCGGGCGCAGACGTGGCAGGCTGGGATACTGCAATAAAACCTCCGGAAGGGACCTTGGATGGCCGTCGCGCAAAAGCGGGCAACACGCTCCCCGGCGTCGAACACAGCCTCCTGGCGGGACGTAGCCCCGGCCTCGATCGTGCTGATAAGCGGCCCGGAAGAGTACCTGGGCATCAGGGCCATGGACAGGATCCGATCCCAGGTCAGGGCGGCCGCGCCGGACGTCGAATTGAGCCGCATCAACGCCGCCGGCTATGACGCCGGCACCCTGACCATGCAGGTGAGCCCTTCACTGTTCGGTGAGAGCAAGCTCATTGAAGTGGAGGCCGTGGAAGGGATGAACGACGCCTTCCTGGCGGATGCCCTTGCCTACCTGCAGCACCCGGAACAGGACGCCGTCGTCGTGCTCCGGCACGCCGGCGGAGCACGCGGCAAAAAGCTCCTCGACGCCGTTAAGAAGGGTGGCTGGCCGGTCGTCGACTGCCAGCCACTGAAGAAGGATGCGGACAAGGTCTCGTTCGTCATGGCGGAGTTCAAGGCGGCCGGGCGGCGGATCAACCAGGACGCCGTCCAGGCGCTGGTGAATGCCGTGGGGGCCGACCTTTCGGAACTCGCCGCGGCGTGCTCGCAACTGATTGCCGACGCAGGGAGCACCGTCACTACTGAGACCGTGGACAAGTACTACGGCGGACGGATCGAGGCCACCGCGTTCAAGGTCGCCGACGCCGCAATGGCAGGAAACGCCCCCGAGGCGCTGTCGACGCTGCGCCACGCCCTTGCCACCGGTGCTGACCCGGTTCCGCTGGTGGCAGCCCTCGCCTCGAAGCTGAGGACTGTAGCACGGGTGGCCGGCGCCTCCGGATCGCCCGCGCAGATCGCGGCGGAACTCGGGATGCAGCCCTGGCTCGTGGAGCAGGCACAGCGGGACGTCCGGCGCTGGACCCCGGAAGGCCTGGTCCGGTCCATCCAGGCCACGGCGGAGGCTGATGCGCAGGTCAAGGGCTTGTCCCGGGACCCCGTCTACGCCGTCGAACACGCTGTGACGGTGATTGCCATGTCCGTCCAGGGCAGGTAGGCCGCAGCGATTAAAAGCGTGTGGCCGGTACCTTGCGGTACCGGCCACACCATCAGTTCGTGGGAACTGGAAACCTTAGAGTGCGTTGACCTTCTTGGAGATCGCCGACTTGCGGTTCGCTGCGTTGTTCTTGTGCAGAACACCCTTGCTGACAGCCTTGTCCAGCTTACGGCTGGCAGTAACGAGCGCAGTAGTAGCAGCTTCCTTGTCAGAGGACTCAACGGCGGTGTTGACGGCGCGGATGGCCGTCTTCAGCTCAGACTTGACTGCGTTGTTGCGCAGGCGTGCCTTCTCGTTGGTCAGGATGCGCTTCTTCTGGGACTTGATATTCGCCACGTGTGAACTCTCTTTGTAATGCGGAAATGGTCTAGAGGGCTTTCAGGCTGGCCTTGACTGAGCGGCGTGGGGATACCTATGGCGGCCAGCCATCAGTGACCGTCGACCTGCACGGACACACAGCAATAAAGAATAGCAGGTCAGCGGCGGCACTGGCCATTTGGGTTGGTCAGGTCCAGCCGTGTCGCCGGCGCAGCCCGGCCGCAACTTTCTCAAACCGCGCCGCGTCCAGCACGGCGCCCTCCCGCCGGATGCTGTCAGGGCGGATCTGCAGGATACGGTCCAGGCGCACTTCACTGGGCCTGCCCTGCTTGTCCCAGTCCCCGGAACCGAGGTCCACGTAGTCGCCGGACGTTGAACCGGCAGGCACCCTGTCCCTGCTGGTCAGCATCAGTCCCAGGAGGAACGGGCCGTTATGCCCCACCAGCAGCACCGGCCGGTCCTTCCCCTTGCCGTGGTCCTCCTCGTAAGGGACCCAGGCCCACACCACCTCGCCCGGATCCGGGTCGCCGTCCGGCTGCGGTGCATACCGGACGGCGGACCGCCCGCGGTAATCACCGGGATACCCGGACCCGGCAGGACCTCCGCCGGGAGCCTGAGGCATGGCCCGGCGGTCCCGGCCGGGGCCCGGGGCCGGCGGGGCGGGCCGCCGTTTCTGCAGCATGCGCAGGCCGCGGCGGACGGCGTTTCCCAGGGAGCGGAGATCAATGACCATGCGAAAAGCCTATCGGCGGTGGTTCGGCATGGAACTGCCGGGCGGCGCCCTGCCCGGATGCGGTCCGTGCGTCCCGGACGTGGGACACTGGATGTTCAAGACGTGCAGCTGTTCCGCAGGCGCCTATGGCGTTGCCCGGCGGGTGGCTGCTGAAAAGCCAACAGTAAGGACCCTGCGTGTCTCCCATGGCCCGCACCGCACCGGTGCCCGCCGCGACAGATCCGGCAATCATTCGGAACTTTTGCATCATCGCGCATATCGACCACGGCAAGTCCACGCTGGCTGACCGCATGCTGCAGTCCACCGGTGTGGTCCAGGCGCGTGACATGAAGGCCCAGTACCTGGACCGGATGGACATCGAGCGGGAACGTGGCATCACCATCAAGTCCCAGGCCGTCCGCATGCCCTGGGAGGTGGACGGCGTCAGCTACGCGCTGAACATGATCGACACGCCCGGCCACGTGGACTTCACCTACGAGGTATCCCGGTCACTCGCGGCCTGCGAAGGCGCCATCCTGCTGGTGGACGCGGCGCAGGGCATTGAGGCCCAGACGCTGGCCAACCTGTACCTGGCCATGGAGAACAACCTCACCATCATCCCGGTGCTGAACAAGATCGACCTTCCGGCGGCGCAGCCTGAAAAGTACGCCGCCGAGCTGGCCAGCCTCATCGGCGGCGATCCCGAGGACGTCCTGCGCGTATCCGGCAAGACCGGCGTCGGCGTCGAGGCCCTCCTGGACAAGATCGTCCGCGACCTGCCGGCGCCGAAGGGCAACCCCGATGCCCCGGCCCGTGCCATGATCTTCGACTCGGTCTACGACACCTACCGCGGCGTGGTCACCTACGTGCGTGTGATGGATGGCATGCTCCATCCGCGTGAGCGCATCCAGATGATGTCCACCAGGGCCTCGCACGAGCTTCTGGAAATCGGTGTCAGCTCCCCGGAACCCACACCGTCCAAGGGGCTCGGCGTCGGTGAAGTGGGCTACCTGATCACAGGCGTGAAGGACGTCCGGCAGTCGAAGGTGGGCGATACCGTCACCAACCTGGCCAAGCCGGCGGCGGAGTCCCTCCCCGGCTACGCCGATGCCAAGCCCATGGTGTTCTCCGGCCTGTATCCGCTGGACGGCGCCGACTATCCGGTACTCCGCGACGCCCTCGAAAAGCTCATGCTCAACGACGCCGCGCTGGTTTACGAACCGGAAACCTCGGCTGCCCTCGGCTTCGGGTTCCGCGTGGGCTTCCTGGGTCTCCTGCACCTCGAGATCACCCGCGAACGCCTGGAGCGCGAATACAACCTCGACCTCATCTCCACCGCACCGAACGTGGAATACGAGGTGACCCTGGAGGACAAGAAGGTGGTCCGGGTGACCAACCCCAGCGAGTACCCCACCGGGAAGATCGCCGAGGTACGCGAGCCCATGGTCTCCGCCACCATCCTGGCCCCCAACGAATTTGTCGGCGCCATCATGGAACTGTGCCAGTCCCGCCGCGGCGTCATGGGCGGCATGGACTACCTTTCCGAGGACCGGGTGGAAATCCGCTACCGCCTGCCGTTGGCGGAAATCGTCTTCGACTTCTTCGACATCCTGAAATCCAAGACCCGGGGCTACGGCTCGCTGGACTGGAAGGCCGACGGCGAGCAGGCCGCCGACCTGGTGAAGGTGGACATCATGCTCCAGGGCGAACAGGTGGACGCGTTCAGCGCCATCACGCACCGGGACAAGGCGTACGCCTACGGCGTGATGATGACCGGCAAGCTGCGCGAACTGATTCCCCGCCAGCAGTTCGAAGTGCCCATCCAGGCCGCGATCGGTTCCAGGATCATCGCCCGCGAAAGCATCCGCGCCATCCGCAAGGACGTGCTGGCCAAGTGCTACGGCGGTGACATCTCGCGGAAGCGCAAGCTGCTGGAGAAGCAAAAAGAAGGCAAGAAGCGCATGAAGATGGTGGGCACAGTGGAGGTGCCGCAGGAAGCGTTCATCGCCGCCCTGACCACCGACGAATCGAAGGACAAGGCCAAGAAGAAGTGACCACCGCACAGCGGGGGACCCGCTGATGCCCAGCGTTCTTCCCCTCGGCGACCCGGCGCCGTCGGACGGTCTGCTGCCTGCCCAGGCAGCGGACGGTGCGGTGGCCCGGGCTTTCGGGTTGTACGTCCACATCCCGTTCTGCGCTGTGCGCTGCGGCTACTGCGACTTCAACACCTACACCGCCACGGAACTTGGCGGCGGAGCGTCCCAGGACGCATACGCCCAGACCGCCGTGTCCGAGGTGTCGCTGGCGGCTGCTGTGCTGTCACGTTCAGGGCTGCCGGACCGGAAGCTCAGCACCGTCTTCTTTGGCGGCGGCACGCCCACGCTGCTGCCGGCCGATGACCTCGCCCTGATCCTCCGGGCCGCCATCGACCAATGGGGCATTGACGACGGCGCCGAGGTCACCACCGAAGCCAACCCCGATTCCGTCACGCCGGAGTCCCTTGCCGTCCTCAAGGACGCCGGGTTCACCAGGGTGTCCTTTGGGATGCAGTCCGCGGTTCCGCACGTGCTCAAGGTGCTGGACCGGACCCATACGCCCAGCCGGGTGCCGCAGGTGGTGCAGTGGGCGCGCGAGGCAGGACTGGCTGTCAGCCTGGACCTGATTTACGGGACGCCGGGGGAGTCGCTGGCCGACTGGCGGCACTCCCTCGAAACGGCGCTTTCCTACGGGCCGGACCACATCAGCGCCTACGCGCTGATCGTTGAGGAGGGCACCAAGCTGGCCGCGCAGATGCGCCGCGGCGAAGTCCCGGGAATCGACGACGACGACCACGCCGACAAGTACGAGCTCGCCGACCAGCTGATCACCGAAGCCGGACTTGGCTGGTACGAGGTCAGCAACTGGGCGCGGACTCCGGAGCAGGCCTGCCGCCACAACCTCGCATACTGGCGGGGTGACGACTGGTGGGGCATCGGCCCGGGCGCGCACTCACACATGGGCGGGGTCCGCTGGTGGAACGTTAAGCACCCGTCCGCTTACGCGAACCGGCTGTCGCAGGGGCTTTCGCCCGCCGCCGGCAGGGAAACCCTGGACGCGGAAACAAGGAACCTGGAGCGGGTCATGCTGGAGGCCCGCCTCCAGTCGGGACTGGATGTCTCAACGCTGAGTGCCGGGGGACGCCACGAGGTGGCCGGACTGATCGCAGCCGGCCTGGTTGATCCTGCTGCCGCATTCCGCGGACGCCTGGTCCTGACCCTCAAGGGCAGGCTCTTGGCAGACGCAGTAGTCCGCCGCATCCTGCCGGACTAGAGCCGGCCCGCGGGCAGTTGCCCTTACTTGATCCAGCGCAGGTTGTACTGGTAGCGGTGCGGCTGGCCCCGGTTGACGTGGATCCCTGCCGCGACGGAGAAGCACGTGAGCGCCACCCAGATCAGCGTGGCAATGACCGCGAAGATGTTCCCGACGTAGGGGACGAACACCAGGATGTTGGCCAGCACCGCGGCGATGGTGGGCGGCAGGCTGAAGTTCAGCGCTTCCTTGGATTCCTGGGCGGTAAATGGCCCGCGGTCACGGAAGATCAAGTAGATCAGCAGCGAGGGGACGCACCCCAGGATCCCGCCGAAGTGCGCCAGCGTCGCCCACTGGCGGTCTTCGCTGGCCGTAAGCGGCAGGGCGTTGGCGGGGACGCCATGGTACTCGGAACGGCCCTGGCCGTCCCTGTGATCACGTGCGTTTTCTGCCACAGTCTGTTCCTTCGAAGGTGCAAGTGGTGCTGACTACAATTCCGGCGCGGTGCGCAGTGCCTCAGGAAACAAGGAACCGCACTACCAAGAATACTGGTTCCCGGGACGCCGTCCGCCCTTCACGGCACGGTCAGGAAATCGATGACTTCCTCGACCCTGCCCAGCAGCGACGCTTCGAGGTCCGCGTACGTGCGCACGGCGCCCAGCAGCTTCTGCCATCCCAGGCCGACATCTTCCTTGGTGGCGTGGGGCCAGCCGAAGGCTTTCAGGATCCCCGTCTTCCAGTCCTGCCCGCGGGGCACGGCCGGCCATTTGTCGATGCCAAGGACAGCGGGCCGGATCGCCTGCCAGACGTCCACGTAGGGGTGACCGACGATCAGGACGTTGCCTGCGGCGCCCGGGGAGGCCATGACGGCATCCGCGATGCGGGACTCCTTGGAGTCAGGAACCAGGTGGTCCACCAGGACGCCAAGACGGCGGCCAGGCCCCGGCCTGAAGTCCGCGACGGCTGCGGCAAGGTCGTCAATGCCGTGCAGGGGCTCGACGACGATGCCCTCCACCCGGAGGTCGTCTCCCCAGACCTTTTCCACCAGTTCGGCGTCGTGCTTGCCTTCCACCCAGATCCGGCTGGCCTTGGCCACCTGGGCGCGTTGTCCGGCGACCCGAACGGACCCCGAGGCCGTCCTGCCCGCCGCGGGACCGGCAGCGGCCGGCCGGGGGGCGGGTGGCATCAGCCGGATCGGCCGGCCCTCCAGGAGGAAGCCGAACCCAAGGCGGAAGGAACGCGATTTTCCCCTGCGGTCCTCCAGCGCCACCACATGCATGCCGCCGGATTTCTCCACCCGGGTCACGGCACCCACCCAGCCCGACTGCACTTCCTCGAGCACCATGCCGCGCTCCACGGGGACCTCAGGCAGTTCCGTCCGTGCGGGAGCGGATATGCCGCGTGGGCCCCAGTTCCGGTAATCCATGGATTTGATCCGCCTAGCGCTAGTGTTCAACTCCGCAATTTCGCCCGGAGCGGTACCAATGCTAACAACGGGCCGAGGCATAATAGACTGTTAGCACTTAGGCATGTCGAGTGCTAACCCTGGGTTTGCATCGGGAGGGGCATGCGCCCCGAACCATGGATGGAGGTGGAGAGTGAGCGAGCCACGCAAGCTGGAAGTACTGCGGGCCATCGTGGAGGACTACGTCCACTCCCGCGAGCCGGTTGGGTCCAAGGCCCTGGTGGAGCGGCATCATCTTGGTGTTTCCAGCGCCACCATCCGCAATGACATGGCCGCACTGGAGGACGAGGGGCTGATCACCGCCCCGCACACCAGTGCCGGCCGGATTCCCACGGACAAGGGCTACCGGCTCTTTGTGGACCAAATCTCGGCTGTCAAGCCGCTCTCGGCCGCCGAACGCCGCGCCATCCAGTCCCTGCTCGAAGGCGCGGACGACCTCGACGACGTGCTGGAGAGGACCGTCCGGCTGCTGTCGCAGCTGACCAACCAGGTTGCCGTGGTGCAGTATCCGCACCTGAGCAGGGCACTGGTCCGGCACATCGAATTCGTCCTGCTCGCCCCGCGCAAGGTCCTCGTCGTCCTGATCGCCAACAGCGGCAAGGTGGAGCAGCGGGTGATCGACGTCGGGCAGGACCTTGGCGACGACGCACTGGCCGAACTGCGCACCCGGTTCCTCGGTGCACTGGGCGGAACACCGCTGCGCCAACTGGCCCAGGCGCTGCCCGCCGTCGTCGCCGCCACCCCGCACCCGCAGCGGCAGGCGGCACACGCATTGGCGCTCGGACTGGAGGGCCTGGCGCAAAACAGCCGGGAGGACCGGATGGTCATGGCCGGCACCGCCAATCTGGCCAGGTCCAACGTCGACTTCCCCCTCAGCATCGGCCCGGTGCTCGAGGCGCTGGAGGAACAGGTGGTGATGCTGCGGCTGTTGAGCGAAATGGCCCAGGACCACCGCGGCGTCGCTGTCAGCATCGGACGGGAGAACCCGTACGACGGCCTTGCCGAGGCCTCCGTGGTGGCCACTGCCTACGGTCCGGACAGCTCGGCGAAAGTAGGCATCCTCGGGCCCACCCGGATGGATTACCCCACCACCATGGCCGCCGTCAGGGCAGTGGCGCGCTACCTTTCCAGGATTTTGGGGCCCTGACTCTTGGCCGCCGGAGCGCGCTTCGGCCGGAAAGCAAGAGCCGGGCCGCCCAACTGAACGCAGTACAACAAGGAAGAGATACGAACTTTGAGCAGCCACTATGACGTCCTTGGAGTCTCACCCGAAGCGACGGGTGAAGAAATCAAAAAGGCCTACCGCAAGCTGGCCCGCACCCTTCACCCGGACGTAAACCCCGGTGCGGACGCATCGGAACGGTTCAAGGCAGTAACTCACGCCTACGAGGTGCTTTCGGACCCCCAGAAGCGCCGGATCTACGACACCACCGGCAATGAGAACGGCACCGACAACGGTTTCGGCGGCGCAGGCTACGCGGGCCAGGGCTTCGCGTTCCAGGATATTTTCGACACCTTCTTCGGCGCCGGCGGCACGTCCGGTCCGGCTTCCCGTGTCCGCCGCGGCCAGGATGCCCTGATCAGCGTACGGATCGACCTCCGCGACGCCGTGTTCGGCGTGAACAAGAAACTCGAAGTGGACACCGCCGTGGTCTGCCCCACCTGTGACGGATCCTGTTGCCGCCCCGGCACCCATCCGGAACGCTGCGACATCTGCGGCGGCAGCGGACAGGTCCAGCGGGCCGTCCGCTCCATCCTCGGCCAGGTCATGACGGCCGCCCCCTGCGGCACCTGCGAAGGTTTCGGCACCGTCATCAAGGATCCCTGCAACGAGTGCAGCGGCCAGGGCCGTATCCGCAGCCGCCGGTCGCTGACCATCAAGGTCCCTGCCGGTGTGGCCACCGGAACCCGGATCCAGCTCTCCGGCCAGGGCGAGGCCGGCCCCGCGGGCGGTCCGGCCGGCGACCTGTACGTGGAGATCCGCGTCAACAATGACGCCACCTACGTGCGGGAGGGCGACGACCTGCACGCCACCCTGCACATCCCCATGACGGCAGCCGCCCTGGGCACGGATGTCAGCCTGGAAACCTTCGACGGCACGCAGGAGATCGACGTCAAGCCCGGTACCCAGTCGGGGGAGATCATCACCCTGCGCGGCCTCGGCGTCACCCACCTGAGGGGCTACGGCCGCGGCGACCTGAAGGTCCACCTCCAGGTGGACACCCCGGCCAAGCTCGACCCCGCGCAGGAGGACCTCCTGCGCCAACTGGCCAAGCTCCGTGGTGAACAGATCACCGAGGGCAAGCTCGCTGCCAGCGGCGGCATGTTCGCCAAGCTCCGGGACCGGCTCGGTAACCTGTAGCGGTGAGCAACCCCGTCTTCTTCACGCCCCCCGGTTCGCTGGCCGGGATGGCGGCCGGCCAACTCTTTGTCCTCGACGGGGCGGAGGCGCGGCATGCCGTCACCGTCAAACGGCTGTCTCCCGGCGAAGCGGTGGACATCGTCGACGGCGCCGGCACCCGGATGACCGGGAAGGTGGTGTCCGCCGCTCCCTCCGCACTCGAGGTGGAATGCGGGACGCTGACCGTCGAAGACAGGCCGGACGTCCGGCTGGTGCTGGTCCAGGCCCTCGCCAAGGGGGACCGCGACGAGCTGGCCATCGAGACGGCCACGGAACTGGGCATCGACGCCGTCATACCCTGGCAGTCCGAACGGTCAATCGTCCGCTGGAAGGGCGACCGCGCAGCCCGGGCCCATGCCAAATGGGAATCCTCCGTGGCCGCGGCCGCCAAGCAGGCACGGCGCGCCTGGATCCCCGAAGTGCGGTCCGCCGTCGACACTGCCGGGCTTTCCGCTGCCGTGGAAGCTGCCGACCTCGCTGTCATCCTGCATGAGGACGCCGTTCGGCCGCTGCGCACCGTCCTTGAAGCATGGCAAGGGAAAGCAGGCTCCGGACCCCGGGAAATCCTGCTCATCGTCGGTCCGGAGGGCGGCATCAGCCAGCGGGAGGTAACCAAACTCTGCGATAAGGGCGCCGTGACCGCCCTCCTGGGGCACCATGTCCTGCGGTCCTCCACAGCCGGCCCGGCCGCCGTCGTGCTTGCCAGCGACGTCCTTGGCCGGTGGACGGCTACCGGACCTTAAAGGACCTCGTGTCCTCGTTCCGGTCCGGTTCCCCGCCGGAGCCGGCCTGGGCCACCCGCAGCATGTAATCGCCCGGCGGAAGGTTCAGGGCCAGGGTGAAGACGCCGGCCTGCCCCTGTTCGGACGCAGCCGTGGTTTCACCCGCCAGGAACGGTGCTTTGCTGCCGCCGTCCGTAGACTGCAGGATCTGCCAGCGGAGCTTCGCCCCGGGCGATGTGCTGCGGCCGGTGATCTTCACGCTCCCGCCGGGCACTTCGGCGTTCTCCTGGGGATCAATGATCCAGACGGGCGCCACCAGGCCCGCGGCGCGGGTCATCAGGGCCCCGAGCTGCACTTTGCCGAAGGCCACGTAGTCCGTGTGGCCGTCCACGAGGATCCGGACCCGGATCTGCTGGCCGGTGTCGATCAGGCCCGAACTGGCGGCGGCAGCGGTTGCCGTGTAGATCAGCTGCTGGATGGCCCGGGCAGCCATGTCGGCATCGAGGTTGCTGTTGAAAGCGTCCGAGGAGACGTCGACGGTGATGACGTCCTTGCCGGAGATTGAGGTGGCAAGTTTGTCCGGGTTCTGCCAGGGCGTGAAGAAGTCAGGGTCCAGCGGCTTCTCGGACATCATGGCCCGCAGGGCGCGGGTGACCGGGTTCTCCTGTTCAGGGACGTCGCGGAATTCCCGGTAAAGAAAGATGTTCCCGCCGCTGCGGCCGATCCAGTAGACCGGCGCCTTGTTGGAGGACTGTGCGGTTTCCAGCGGGGCGCTGGTGGACAGCGTGTCCGGCATGGTGCCGCCCGTTGCCGGCACCGAGGCGATGGTGCCGGTGGGTGAGGGGCCGCCCTCGGCCGTGCAGCCCGCAAGGACCGGAACCAGGACCAGGATTCCTGCAAGGACGGCGGGGCGCAGACGGCCCATCGGTCGTCCTGCCCTTTCGGGCGCAGAGGTTTCCGGCACTGTCCTGCCATTGTCCTTTCCTGGCGTGGCGGGCCGATCCCCCTGGCGGCCTGGTGTTCCAGCAGATGCTGGATTTCCAGCATTGCACAGCGGCGCGGCCGCCCAGCCGCTCTTTGCCTCCGCGGGCACAACTGCAACGGGAACGATATGAGGCCGATATGAAGTTGATACCTAAGGACGTCCCGGCACCCTCCGGACGGGTTGCAGCCGCTGCTCCATGGCGGCCTGGTATCCGGCCCGGCCCCGCGCTGGCGTAAGATAAAGGGATCGCTGGGGCCAGGAGCACCGTCCAACGGGCGCCGGCATCAGCGAACGCAAACATTGATGTCGATCTTCGAGGGGACCACGGGCCTGCGGGCCAGCACCATGACTGAATCAGCAAATGGTAAGCGCCGGCTCAATACGGGCGAAGGCAGTCCGGGTGAATTCCCGCACTCCCTGCCCGGCACCCGGACTGAAGTAGTCCTCTTTGAGAACTCCGACCAGATGGTTCAATCACTCGGCAGCCATGACGAGGCGTTGCGGTTCATCGAAGAGCAGTTCCCGGCCGTCAACTTCCATGCCCGGGGTAATGAACTGTCCATCAACGGCCCCGCCGGTGATGTTCCCCGGATCATGCGGCTCCTGCAGGAAGTCCGTGGCCTGGTGGCCCGCGGCACGGTCATCACTCCTGCTGTGCTGCAGCAGCTGGTGTCCCTCCTGCGCACGCAGTCACTGCAGAATCCCGTGGATGTGCTCACCCACGACATCCTCTCCAGCCGCGGCAGGACCATCCGGCCCAAGACGCTGAACCAGAAGAACTATGTTGACGCCATCGACGCCAACACCGTGATCTTCGGCATTGGTCCGGCCGGCACCGGCAAGACGTACCTGGCCATGGCAAAAGCCGTCCAGGCGCTGCAGCAAAAAGAGGTCAGCCGGATCATCCTGACCCGCCCCGCGGTGGAAGCGGGGGAGCGGCTTGGTTTCCTCCCCGGCACGCTCAGCGACAAGATCGACCCCTATCTCCGGCCGCTCTACGACGCCCTGCACGACATGATGGACCCCGAATCCATTCCGCGCCTGATGGCGGCCGGCACCATTGAAGTGGCACCCCTGGCCTACATGCGCGGCCGGACGCTTAACGACGCCTTCATCATCCTTGACGAGGCGCAGAACACCACGCCGGAACAGATGAAGATGTTCCTCACCCGGCTCGGTTTCGGATCCAAGATGGTGGTCACCGGAGACGTCACCCAGGTGGACCTGCCGTTTGGGACGCGTTCCGGGCTGCGGATCGTTGAGGAAATCCTGCAGGGAATCGACGGCGTGAGCTTCTCGGTCCTGGATGCCGCCGATGTGGTGCGGCACCGGCTGGTCGGGGACATCGTCAACGCGTACAGCATCTGGGATGAAGCCCAGCGGAGCCGGCTCAAGCATTCAGCCGGCCGGGAAAAACGGGGGGAACACGCGTGAGCATCGAGGTGAACAACGAGTCCGGCGTCCAGGTGGAGGAGTCGGAGCTCGTGGCACTGTCGCGGTACATTTTTGAGCAGCTCTACATTCATCCGCAGGCCGAACTGTCCATCCTCCTCGTGGATGAGCCGGCCATGGAGAAGCTGCACATTGAACTGATGGACGAACCGGGTGCCACCGACGTGCTCTCGGTTCCCATGGACGAATTGACCCCGGGGACGCCCGACCGGCCCACCCCGCAGGGCATGCTGGGTGACATTGCCATCTGCCCGCAGGTTGCAAAGGTGCAGGCCCGGAACGCCGGCCACTCGCTGCAGGACGAGATGCTGCTGCTGGCCACACACGGCATCCTTCACCTGCTGGGCTATGACCATGCCGAACCGGAGGAGAAGGCAGAGATGTTCGGGCTCCAGCGGGAACTCCTGTCCGGCTTCACGGGCAAAGAAGCACCTGCAGAGACGACCCAGTGACGCAACTGCTCCTGGTCGCGGTGGCATTGGTTTTCCTTGCCGTCGCGGCCCTGCTGACAGCGGCCGAGGCCGCCTTCAGTTTCCTTCCCCGGCACGACGCCGAAGATGCTCTGCACAGGAGCCGCGGCACCGCCATGCGGCGCATCCTTGCCGAGCCCGTGGCCCACACCCGGGCGCTGCGCTTCTGGCGGGTGTGGTTCGAGATGGCCTCCGCGGTGGCCGTCGCCGTCCTGATCTCCAGCCTGCTGGACAACGTGTGGCTTGCCGGCCTGGTCGCCACCGGCATCATGGCCCTTCTTGGGTTCGTGATCGTGGGCGTTTCGCCCCGCCAGCTGGGCAGGCTGCACTCCACTGCCGTTGTCCGCTTCACTGCCCCGATGGTCCGGTTCCTCACCAGCGTGCTGGGACCGATTCCCGGCTGGTTGGTGGCGTTGGGAAGTTCGGCGGCCCCCGGGGCGCCGGGCGGCGACGATGCGTTCTTCAGCGAACAGGAGTTCCGGGAACTGGTGGACCGTGCCAGCGAGTCCGACATGATCGAGGACACCGAAGCGGAGATGATCCAGTCGGTCTTCGACTTCGGCGACACCCTGGTGCGCGCCGTCATGGTTCCCAGGACGGACATCGTCAGCATTGACGCCGGGTCCAGCCTGCACCAGGCGATGTCCCTGTTCCTGCGGTCCGGATACTCGCGGATCCCGGTCATCAACGAGAACACTGACCACATCCTTGGCATCGTGTACCTCAAGGACGTTGCTGCAGTGATCCACCAGCTCCGTGCGGACCAGGAGCCGCCGCTGGTCGAGTCGCTGGCCCGCGAGGTGCGCTACGTGCCGGAGTCCAAGCCTGTGAGCGACCTCCTGCGTGAACTGCAGAAGGAGTCCACGCACGTTGCGATCGTGATCGACGAATACGGCGGCACCGCCGGACTGGTAACCCTCGAGGACCTGATCGAGGAGATCGTCGGCGAGATCGTCGACGAATATGACACCGAGAGCGCGGAAGCCGTCGCGCTGGGGGACGGTTCCTACCGGGTCAGTGCCCGGATGGGCATCGACGATCTCGGCGAGCTCTTCGACCTGGAAATCGACGACGACGAGGTGGACACCGTGGGCGGCCTCCTCGCCAAGGCACTTGGCCGCGTCCCGATCGTGGGCAGCAGCGTGGAAGTGCAGGGCGTATCGCTGCGTGCGGACCGGCTTGAAGGCCGGCGGAACCGGGTCAGCCACATCATTGCGGCGCCGGTACCAAGAGTAGAGACTGACCTTGAAGGCCTCCTGGAAGAGGCCGAAGCAACCCAGCAGGGAGTTCCACGTGAGCAAGAAAAATAAGGCTGCGGCCACGGACGACTTCGGCGGATTCCGCGCCGGATTTTCGGTGCTCGTCGGCAGGCCCAATGCGGGCAAGTCCACCCTGACCAACGCGCTGGTGGGCAAGAAGGTGGCCATCACGTCCGCCAAACCGCAGACCACGCGGCACACCATCCGGGGCATCGTGCACCGCGAGGACGCCCAGCTGATCCTGGTGGATACTCCGGGCCTGCACCGTCCCCGCACCCTGCTCGGCAAGCGCCTGAACGACCTCGTCGCGGATACCCTCGCCGAGGTGGACGCCATCGGATTCTGCCTGCCGGCCAACGAGAAAATCGGCCCCGGCGACAGGTTCATCGCCGCCCAGCTTGCCGCCGTCGGCCGCAAACCGGTGATCGCCATCGTCACCAAAACTGACCTCGTGGACAAGCAGGCGCTCACCGAACAGCTCCTTGCGGTGGCGGCCCTGGGCCGCGAAGTAATGGGGGAGGACGGCTGGAAGGACATCGTTCCGGTATCCGCCACTGACGGCTTCCAGGTGGAAACAGTCGCCGACGTGCTGATCAGCCACATGCCGCCGTCGCCCCCGTTGTACCCGGACGGCGAACTGACGGATGAGCCCGAGGCAGTCATGGTGGCGGAACTGATCCGCGAAGCTGCCCTTGAGGGTGTCCGGGACGAGCTTCCCCATTCCCTGGCCGTGGTGGTGGAGGAAATCGTTCCCCGGGAGGACCGGCCTGACGACAGCCCCCTGCTTGATGTGCGCGTCAACCTCTATGTCGAGCGGCCGTCCCAGAAGGCCATCATCATCGGCAAGGGCGGCAGCCGGTTGCGTGAAGTCGGGACCAACGCCCGCAAAGGCATCGAAGCCCTCCTGGGCACGCGCATCTACCTGGACCTCCACGTCAAGGTGGCCAAGGACTGGCAGCGCGACCCGAAACAGCTGGTCAAGCTGGGTTTCTGATCCACGAAAAGAACGTTCGCAGGAGTGCGGCAGGCAAGTTTTTCAGGCTGGACCACTAAAATGGACCGGATTCTGTATTTAGAGGAAGGTTCACGACGTGGGTCGAGGCCGCGACAAACGCGACAACGAGGCTGACCTGTCAGCCGGACCGGGACCGGTATCCCGCCACGCGAACGGCGGCGCCGTAGGTGCCGCCCGGCACCTCGGTACGCTGCGCGGGATGCCCATCTGGCTCAAAGCCGTCACGGGTGTCATGGCGCTGGTCCTCGTGGCCGGGATCGCCTTTGCCGGTTTTTGGTTCCTCCGGCTGCAGAACAACATCTCCAAGGCGCCGCTGAATGCCGGCGGCGAAAGCACCGAATCCCCCGGGAACGATGCCACGGGCCGGCTGCAGATCCTGATCCTCGGCTCGGACACCCGCGACGGAAAAAACTCGCAATACGGCACAGCCGACGATTCCACGGGCTATGGCAAGTCGGACGTGATGATGCTGATGGACATCTCCGAGGACAACAAGCGCGTCAACGTCATCAGCTTTCCGCGCGACCTGCTGGTGGACATTCCTGACTGCAAGGACAAGAAGACCGGCAAGGACTATCCTGCCCGCACCGGCGTCATGATCAATGAGGCCATGAGCGAGGCCGGCATCGGCTGCGCCGTGGATACCGTCAACAAGCTCACCGGCATGCAGGTGGACCACTTCATGATGGCCGACTTCAACGCAGTGAAGGAACTTTCCAACGCCGTGGGTGGTGTGGAAGTCTGCATCAGCGACGCCGTCTACGATCCTGATTCCCGGCTGCGGCTGCCGGCCGGAACCTCGACCGTGCAGGGCGAGATGGCGCTTGCCTTCCTCCGCACCCGCCACGCCTTTGCCGACGGCGGCGACCTTGGCCGCATCAAGGCGCAACAGGGCTTCCTCTCGGCGCTGACCCGCAAGATCAAGGACGATGGAACCCTGTCCGATCCCGCGAAGATGCTGAAGATCGCGGACGTCGTAACCCAGAACCTGACAGTGGATGACGGCCTTGCCTCTGTCCCCACCCTGCTGACGATCGGCAACCGGCTCAAGAACATCGACATCGGCAAGGTCGCGTTTGTCGCGGTGCCCACCGCGCCGGCACCCATCGATCCCAACCGGCTGGTCATCGCCGAACCAGCGGGCGCACAGCTCTTCTCGGCAATGCGGAAGAACGTGGACCTCACCGACCCCACCGCGCCCACCACGCCGTCACCCACTGAATCGGCAACCCCGTCCGCGGCCCCCACTGAGACAGCCCCGCCGGTGCCGCCCTACAACAAGGCCATCCAGCCCGTAACCGTCGCCAACGGAAGCGGCGTCGCAGGCCGCGCCCAGGAAATCGTCCAGGCATTGGTGTCGGGCGGCTTCGCCCAGACAGGCCAGTTCCTGGCCCAGCCCGTGGCCAAGACGGCAGTGTATTACGGCAACGGCTTCGATGACGTGGCAGCAGATGTCGCTGCCATGCTGGGGATTCCTGCCACCCTGATGATTCCGGCTCCCGGCGTGACCGGCGTACAGGTTTACCTCGGCAGCGACTTCACCACCGGCACCGCCTATGAGGCCGGCAGTCCTGCCGCAGCATTGCCCCAGGACATCGTCAACCAGACCGCCGGGGACAAGGTCTGCCAGCAGGCGAATCCCGAACTGATCGTGCGCCGGTAGCGGCGTTCCATGCCTTGGTACAGCTGCAGGCAGCAGTACCTCCGGCAGGCAACAAAATGGGCCCCGCCGGCAACGGCGGGGCCCATTTCTGTTATGCGGCTACCAGATGCTGACCCGCTCGGCGGGCGGCATCCACATGCCGTCCTCCTCGGTGACGTCGAACGCTTCGTGGAACGGGTCCAGGTTCCTGGCGATCGCGTTGGTCCGGAACTCGTTGGGGGAGTGGGGATCGGTGGCAAGGCGCCGGATGGCCTCCTCCTGCCGGATGACCTGGCGCCAGCCTGCTGCCCAGGAAGCGAAGAAGCGCTGTTCACCGGTCAGCCCGTCCAGGACCTCCGGTTCCTTCCCGTCCAGGCTGATCTGGTAGGCCTTGTAGGCGATGGTCAGGCCTGCCAGGTCACCAATATTTTCGCCCAATGTCAGGCGTCCGTTGACGTGGTGTCCGGGCGCTGCAGCGGGGGAGAGCGCATCGAACTGGGCCACAAGCCGCGCCGTCAGCGCCTCGAAAGCCTGGCGGTCCTGGTCCGTCCACCAGTTGCGGAGCGCTCCGCCGCCGTCGAACTGTGAGCCCTGGTCATCAAAGCCATGCCCGATCTCGTGGCCGATGACGGCGCCAATGCCGCCGTAGTTCACGGCGTCGTCCGCGTCGGCGGTGAAGAAGGGCGGCTGCAGGATCGCTGCCGGGAACACGATTTCGTTCATCATCGGGTGGTAGTAGGCGTTAACCGTCTGCGGCGTCATCAGCCACTTGTTCCGGTCCACCGGCTTGCCCACCTCATCCAGGTGCCTGTCGACGTCGGCATTGTGGGCGCGTTCGACGTTCCCCAGGAGGTCCTCGGGGTCGATCTCCACGGCTGAGTAGTCAATCCACTCGTCCGGGTAGCCGATCTTGGCCCGGAAGGCCTCCAGCTTCCGGAGCGCCTCGGCCTTGGTGTCCCCGCCCATCCATGCAACGTCATTAATGCTGCGGCGGTAGGCCTCGATAAGGTTGGCCACCAGGGTCTGCATCCGTGCCTTGTGCGATTCGGGGAAATGGCGGGCCACGTAGATCTGGCCCACAGCTTCACCAAGGGCGGCTTCGACGACGCCAACGCCGCGCTTCCACCGGTCCTTGTTGCGGGGCGTGCCGCTGATCGTGGTGCCGTAAAACGCGAAATTGGCGTCCACAAAGGCTGCCGACAGATAAGGTGCAGCGGCGCTGATGACGCGCATGGCCAGCCACTCCTGCCACGTTGCCACCGGAACTTCGTCCAGGAGGCCGGCGGCACCGGTGAAGAAGTCAGGGGTGCTCACCACGATTTCCGTACGCTTGTCTGCGTCGATTCCCGCGGCGTCGAACCACGTGGCCAGGAGGGGGAACAGCGCATTGGCTTCCTCCGCCGTCTTCAGGTTGTAGGTCTTTTGCGGATCCCGGAGGGTGACATTGTCCCAGTGGTGGGACGCGAGCTTCGTCTCCAGTTCGACAACCCGCCCGGCCGCACCATGGGGATCGGCCACCCCGGCCAGTTCAAACATTTTCTGGACGTGCGCGGTGTAGGCCGCCACGATGGGCGCGAACTTCTCTTCCCGGTAGTACGACTCGTCGGGAAGGCCCAGGCCACCCTGCCCGGTGTACAACAGGACCCGGTCAGGGTTCCCCGCATCGGGGGCCGGGTAGATGTAGAAAAGCCCGCCCACGTCCGCACGGAACAACCGGCCCGCCAGTGCGATGAGGTCAGCTGCCGTGCCCGTGGCGAACACGTCGCCGAGCCGCCCGCGGATCGGCTCCATGCCCTTGCCTTCCACCGTCGCTTCGTCCATGAAGCTGTTGTAGAGGCCGCCGATCTTCCGTTCGATCCCGCTGGCGTCCGCGCCCTTGGCCGCCGCCTCCTCGATGATGTCCCGGACAGCGATTTCGGACCCGTCGCGAAGAGCGGTGAAGGTTCCCTCCAGTGGCCGGTCGTCCGGAATTTCGGTGGCTTTCAACCAGGCGCCGTTGACATGTTGGTAAAGGTCGTCCTGAGGCCGGACTGTGTGATCAATGGTGGACAGATCGATCCCCGAAATGGGCACTGCAACTCCTTTGCTGGAACGCCTGCGTCCGGCTGACCACCGGAGGCGTCTGCATGCTGGACTTTACGGACGGTAGTGCCCTTTCATCTTACGCACCCGTGTTAGGCTCAAAGAGTGCGTGCAGAGCTCCTTCTCCTTAGCTGCCGCGGCGAGGCCACAGACGCTATCTAGCGCACGGCCCACCCTCGCTGCGGAGTTTGTGTTGCCCGGCCACCCTTTCACTGAAGATCGATAGAAAAGGCCACGAACATCATGCGTAACGCACAAAAGCCCTCCGGAATGCCCGCCCACCGGTACACGCCCTTCCAGGACCTGATCAAGGTTGAACTGCCGGACCGCACCTGGCCGGACAAGATCATCACCAAGGCCCCGCGGTGGTGCGCGGTGGACCTGCGCGACGGAAACCAGGCCCTGATCGATCCCATGAGCCCGGCGCGCAAGATGAAGATGTTCGACCTGCTGGTCCGCATGGGCTACAAGGAAATCGAGGTCGGTTTCCCGTCCGCTTCCCAGACGGACTTCGACTTTGTCCGCCAGCTCATCGAGGGCAACCACATCCCGGACGACGTCACCATCCAGGTCCTGACGCAGGCGCGGGAACACCTCATCGAACGGACCTACGAGTCCCTCGTGGGTGCCAAGCAGGCCATCGTCCACCTCTACAACTCCACGTCCGTGCTGCAGCGGCGCGTGGTCTTCAACCAGGACGAGGACGGCATCCTGGACATCGCACTGCAGGGTGCCCGCCTGTGCAAGAAGTACGAGGAAACACTCGTGGACACGCACGTGACCTACGAGTACTCCCCGGAGTCCTTCACGGGTACGGAGCTCGAGTACGCCGTCCGGGTGTGCAACGCCGTCGCCGATGTCTTTGAAGCGTCCGCCGACCGGCAGGTGATCATCAACCTGCCCGCCACGGTGGAAATGGCCACGCCCAACGTCTACGCCGATTCCATCGAGTGGATGAGCCGGCACCTGCACCCGCGGGACGGCATCATCCTGTCCCTGCACCCGCACAACGACCGCGGAACCGGCGTCGCCGCCGCCGAGCTGGGCTACATGGCAGGCGCCGACCGCATCGAGGGCTGCCTCTTCGGGAACGGCGAACGCACAGGAAACGTGGACCTGGTGACGCTGGGCCTGAACCTGTTCGTCCAGGGCATCGACCCCATGATCGACTTCTCCAACATCGACGACGTCCGGCGCACCGTGGAGTACTGCAACCAGCTGCCCGTCCCGGAACGTTCGCCGTACGGCGGCGACCTGGTGTTCACCGCCTTCTCCGGCTCCCACCAGGACGCCATCAAGAAGGGCTTCGAAGCGCTGGAGCGCGATGCTGCAGCAGCCGGCAAGCCCGTGGACGACTTCACCTGGCAGGTTCCGTACCTCCCCGTGGATCCCAAGGACCTGGGCCGCAGCTACGAGGCCGTCATCCGGGTGAACTCCCAGTCCGGCAAGGGCGGCGTGGCCTACCTGCTGAAGAACGAGCACAGCCTGGACCTGCCGCGCCGCGCGCAGATCGAATTCTCCGGCGTCATCCAGCGCCGCACCGACACCGTGGGCGGGGAAGTCAGCGGCGCGCAGCTGTGGCAGATCTTCCAGGACGAATACCTGCCGTCCGGCCGGGCCGACGGGCAGTGGGGCCGCTACTCGCTGGGGGCCGTCAAGACGGAGACAGACGCCGACGGCGGCATGACGCTGCACGCGTCGCTCACCATCGATGGTGCCCAGGTCAGCCGCACCGGCACCGGCAACGGCCCCATTGCGGCCCTGCTGAACATCCTGCATGAGGACGGCGTGGATGTCCGCGTGCTGGACTATAGCGAGCACGCGTTGTCCGAAGGCGGCAACGCCATGGCCGCGGCCTACGTCGAATGCGCGGTGGGGGAGCGGGTGCTGTGGGGTGTAGGCATCGATGCCAACACCAGCATGTCGTCCCTCAAGGCCGTGATTTCCGCGGTCAACCGCGCCATCCGGGACGCCCAGGCCTGATACCTGCCGGTGGTGCCGCCGGTTTCCACCGGAGGCACCACCGTGGCCTTGCAGCGAGCTGCCGGGCAGGATGGGAAGATAGAGCGTGGTCCAACACTCTTTTGCCTCCCGGGCGTACCGGGACGACGCCGTGGTACTCCGTACCCACAAGCTGGGCGAGGCGGACCGGATCATCACACTCCTGACGAAGCACCACGGGCAGGTCCGTGCCGTCGCCAAGGGAGTGCGCCGCACCAGCAGCCGTTTCGGTGCCCGGCTTGAGCCCTTCATGGTGGCCGATCTCCAGTTGGTGTCAGGGCGGACGCTGGACATCGTCACGCAGGCCGTGGCAAAGGGTGCATACGGCGGAAGCATCGCCGCGGACTACGGCAGGTATACGGTGGCCGCCGCCATGACGGAGACGGCTGAGAAACTGACGGACGTCGACGGCGAGGACGGTACCGCACAATACAACCTGCTGGTGGGCGCCCTCGCTGCGCTGAGCCGCAACGAACATGCGGCTGGCCTCATCCTGGACTCCTACCTTCTGCGCGCCCTTGCCACCGGCGGGTGGGCGCCCAGTTTCACGGACTGCTCCCGCTGCGGCATGCCGGGCCCGCACACGGCCTTCTCCGCGCCCCTTGGCGGCATGGTTTGTGCACAGTGCCGGCCGCCCGGTTCCCCCGCACCCGCTGCAGAGACCGTGACGCTGCTGGCAGCGCTGCTGACCGGGGAATGGACGACGGCGGATGCTTCCCTGCCGCAGCATCGCAAGGAAGCAGCGGGCCTGGTGGCCGCGTACCTGCAGTGGCATCTGGAACGAGTACTGAAATCCCTCAAACATGTGGAGCGTAGCTGACAGTGGCCCTGGGAAAAAAGAACAACGCACCGCGCCGGCGCACGCATCCCGTGGTGGCGCCGTACCCGCACCCGTCCGGCGTGGTGGCACCCACTATTCCGGCTGAATTCATTCCCCGGCACGTGGCCATCGTCATGGACGGCAACGGCCGCTGGGCCAACCAGCGGGGATTGCCGCGGATCGAGGGGCACAAGGCAGGGGAGCCGGCGCTGCTCGATGTCATGGCAGGGGCCATCGAACTGGGCATCGAGTACGTCAGCGTGTACGCGTTCTCCACGGAAAACTGGCGCAGGTCGCCTGAGGAAGTCCGCTTCCTGATGGGATTTAACAAGGATGTGCTGCGAAGGCAGCGGAACCAGTTGGACGACTGGGGCGTGCGGGTCCGCTGGGCGGGGCGCCGGCCGCGGCTGTGGGGTTCGGTCATCCGTGAGCTGGAGGAAGCCGAAGAGTTCACGGCGGCCAACACCACCTGTAACTTGACCATGTGTGTTAATTACGGCGGCAGGGCAGAGATCACTGACGCGGTCTCAGCGATTGCCGCCGATGTGGCGGCAGGCAAGTTGAAGCCTGGCGCCATTACCGAGCGGACCATCCAGAAGTACCTGGACGAGCCCGACCTGCCTGACGTGGACCTGTTCCTGCGCAGCTCGGGGGAGCAGCGGCTGTCCAACTTCATGCTCTGGCAGTCGGCCTACGCGGAGTTCGTGTTCATGGACACGCTGTGGCCGGATGTGGACAGGCGCACGCTCTGGGCCGCCGTCGAGGAGTATGCCAGGCGGGACCGCCGGTACGGTGGCGCCGTGGACGCCGCCGCTGCTCCCTCGGCGCCCGCTGCCCCGGCGGAATAGCTTCATCCATACGCCCGCAACCAGCGGGCCAGCCGCCTGTAGGCATCGGCCCGGACCGGTTCGGGTGACAGGAAGACGTCGTGCAGCGCGCCGTCGATCCGCTCCACGGTTACGGTGCGGCCCAGGGTGAGGGCCCTGGCGCTGATGGTGTTGACGTCCAGGACCGCGTCGGTGCGGCGCATTTCCTCGGACCAGAGGAGCCCGTTCGCGCTGCCCTTGGAAAGCAGTACCAGGATCGGCGCCTGGATCCCCAGGCCGCGGGCCACCTTCGCCTGCCCGGCGAGCACCGCCCTAAGCCAGCCGGCGCGCACCGGAAAGGCCATGCGGGGGCGGTACCGCTCGTCAAGCGGCCACTCGCCGTCGGCAGAGCTGCTGATGGTCCGCCAGTAGTGGCCGCGTTCCGGCAGCCGGAGGACCATCTCGGGGCGGAAGCGGGCCAAGGGGCGCACCATGCTGGATGCAGCGCGCCGCACCAGCGGACTGCCGTGCATTTCCAGCCATGGACTGTTGAGGATCAGCAGCGAAACAGCTTCCGGATGGCGGGTGGTCCACAGGGCTGCCACCAGGCCGCCCGTGGAGTGGCCCATCAGGGCCAGGGGACCCGGTGCGCCTGCATCCCGGATGATGCGGATTGCCTCTTCGATTTCAGCGTCGTAGGCGGCGAGGTCGGCCACGTACCCGCCCGGTGCTTCCGGACGAAGGCTTCGTCCGTGGTTGTGCATGTCCAGGGCATAGAAGTCGTAGCCGGCCGCAGCCCAGAACCGTGCCAGGTCCACGTTGAAGAAATAATCGCTCCAACCGTGCAGGAAGAGCACGGCCCGGCGGCTGCCGCCGGCAGGGTCCCTGTCGGGAGATGGCCGGACGCGCACCAGCGTTGCCCTCCGTTCAACCCCGTCACGTCCGGTGGCCGCGAAGGAGTGTGACTCGAAGTCACCGCCCAGGATGTCCTGCTGCCACTGCATGCCCTCATGCTAAACCGGCACACCGGACCGCGCTGTCCGAACTGCGGCGCCCGAACTGCGCTTTCCGAACTGTGCTGTCCGAACTGCGGCGTCTCCGTTTTGGTGCGGCGCCCCCGGAGACGGGAAACTGGAGGCATGCGCGTTTATCCCACTTTCTTCAGGCTGGCCTTTTCATGGATGGACGCCGAGCGCGCCCACAAGATCGGATTCAAGGGGATACGGCTCGCACATTCTTCCGGTGCGGGGAGAGTCCTGCGGAAACTGACTGCTCCGGCGCCGTCGCTCCAGACCACAGCCTTTGGCGTCACCTTTCCGTCACCGTTCGGGCTGGCTGCCGGCTTCGACAAGGAAGGGCACGGCATCGAGGCCCTCACGGAGCTTGGATTCGGACACATTGAAGTGGGCACCATCACCGGCCAGGCGCAGCCCGGCAACGAAAAGCCGCGCTTGTTCCGCCTGGTCCAGGACCGGGCCGTCATCAACCGGATGGGATTCAACAACGACGGCGCCTCCGCCGTTGCACCCCGGCTCAGGGCAGCACGCGCCGCGCTCCAGCGGCGGTACCCGGAGGTTCGTCCGGTCATCGGCGTCAATATCGGCAAAACCAAGGTGGTGGAACTGGCCGATGCCGTGGACGACTACCTGGTGAGCGCCCGCAGCCTGGCGCCTGCCGCCGACTATTTGGTGGTAAACGTCAGTTCCCCCAACACCCCGGGCCTGCGGTTGCTCCAGGACGTGGAGACGCTCCGGCCGCTCCTGACAGCCGTGGGGCAGGAAGCGGACCGGGCCGCGGGCCGGCATGTGCCCCTGCTGGTCAAGATTGCCCCGGACCTCAGCGATGAGGACATCGACGACGTCGCGCGCCTTGCCCTCGACCTGAAGCTGGACGGCATCATCGCCACCAACACCACCATTGGCCGTTCAGGACTGTCCTCGCCGGCAGAAGAGGTGGCGAAGTGCGGAGCCGGCGGCCTCTCCGGTGCACCATTGAAGCAGCGTTCGCTGGAGGTGCTGAAGCGGCTCAGGAACGCTACGGGCGACGCCCTGACCTTGGTGTCCGTTGGCGGCGTGGAGTCGGCCCGGGACGTCCAGGAAAGGCTGGACGCCGGTGCAACCCTGGTGCAGGGCTACACCGCGTTCCTTTACGAAGGACCGTTCTGGGCGGCACGGATCAACAAGCAGTTGGCAAAGAACCGCCGCTCCTAGGCGCTGCAGGCAGGTTGCTGCGGGAAAGCGGATCCCGATAAAAACGAAAAGCCCGGCGGAACACCGCCGGGCTTTTCGTTCTTAAGTGGATGCAGGGTCAGGCAGGGTACTGTCCGCGCTGGACCTGGGGCTTGGGCAGCCGCAGTTTCCGGAACTGCAGGGACCGCATGGAGCCGTACCAGACAGTACCGCGCTCCACCTCGCCGAACTTTTCCGCCAGCCGCTTGCGGAGCTTGCGCGACAGAATGAAGACGTCCACGAAGACTGCCAGGAACATGACCCAGAAAGCGCCCAGGACGTAAATCATCATGTCGCTGGAGGCCGGGACCACCAGGGAAACCAGCACAAAGACCAGGGCGCCGAACATCAGGTATTCGCCAAGGTTGAACCGCGCATCCACAAAGTCGCGGGCAAACCGTTTCTGCGGACCCTTGTCGCGCAGCGGCAGGAACTTCTCGTCGCCGGTGTCCATGGCCCGCCGCATCTTGAGGCGCTGGTCCTGGATGGCCTGGCGTTCGGCAGCCTTGGACGCCTTGCGGTCCTCAGGCACGAGCGGGCGCTTGCGGGCAGCTTCCTGGGCCTTCCGGGTGGGGGTAGGGGCACCCTTGCCCGCGGCACTGTTCTGCCGCGCCGCCGTCTCCGCTGCCTGCTGGTCTATGGTTTCCTGCGCCGAGGGCGCTTCTTTTCTACGTCCGAACACCAGAACAGAATACCTTGCAGCAGCCCGCCCGCGGCCTGCCCCCGCGTCTGCGGCGGCAGGCCGCGGAATGTGACGGGGGTAATGTTTTGGCCATGACTTCATCACCCGCGGCCACCCCGCACAGCACCACCGGAACATCAGGACCAGGCCCTGAGGCCATCGGCAGGACGGAAGATCTCCGTGCTGCGGTGGACCGTTCCTTCGATCAAACTTTGGCACGTCTCAAGGACCTCGTGGCCATCCCGGGCATCGCCTGGCCAAGCTTCGACCGCATGCCACTGGAGCGCAGCGCGGAGGCCGTCGCCGAACTCCTCCGGGGTGTGGGGATCGGCGGGGTCCAGGTCCTGTCCGTCAACAAGGCCGACGGCACGCCAGGCGGGCCGGCCGTCGTCGCCCGCCGGCCTGCCGCAAAAGGAAAACCGACCATCCTGCTTTACGCCCACCATGACGTCCAGCCGGTGGGGGACGAGTCCCTGTGGGAAACAACGCCGTTTACCGCCGTCGAGAAGGACGGCCGCCTCTACGGCCGCGGCGCCGCTGACGACAAAGCCGGCATCATGGCACACATTGCTGCTTACGCAGCCGTTTCGGAAGTCCTCGCCGATTCCCTGGGGCTGGGCGTCACCTTCTTCATCGAGGGGGAGGAGGAAGCAGGATCGCCCACGTTCCGGACATTCCTGGAGGCGAACCGCGAGCTGCTCCGCGCAGACGTCATTGTGGTGGCCGACTCCAGCAACTGGAAGGTCGGCGCACCTGCCCTGACCACCAGCCTGCGTGGGCTCGTGGATGGCACGATTGAGGTGCAGGTCCTTGACCATGCGGTGCATTCCGGCATGTACGGCGGCCCGGTGCTGGATGCCCCCACCCTGCTGTCCCGCCTGATCGCCACCCTTCACGACACGGATGGGAACGTGGCCATTGAGGGCCTGGTGTCCAGCGACACGGCCGGGGTCGACATGCCGGAGGCGGATTACCGCGCCGATGCCTCCGTGCTCGACGGCGTCCGGCTGGCTGGAACGGGAAGCATCGCCTCGCGGCTGTGGTCCAAGCCGGCATTGTCAATCATCGGCTTCGACGCACCCGCCGTGGACGTTGCCTCCAACACCCTCCTTCCGCGCGCACGGGCAAAGTTCAGCCTGCGGCTGGCGCCGGGCCAGGTTCCCGCGGAGGCCATGGAGGCGGTCCGCCGCCACGTGGAGGCCAACGCCCCATTTGGTGCGAAGGTCGTCTTCACTCCGGGGGAGGCAGGCAATCCGTTCCGGACGGACACTTCCTCTGCTGCGGCAACGGTTGCGATGTGGGCCCTGGGCGAGGCCTGGGGAGTTCCCGCCGTCGAAACCGGAATCGGCGGTTCCATCCCGTTCATTGCCGACCTGACGGACCTGTACCCCGAAGCGCAAATCCTGGTGACGGGCGTGGAAGACCCGGATTCACGGGCACACAGTGCCAACGAGTCCCTGCACATCGGTGACTTCCGCAACGCCATCCTGGCCGAGGCCCTCATGCTCGCGCGGCTGAACAGTGAAGGCCTTTCAGCCGGCAAGTGATGGGCCTTCCGTCGTGAACGCCGGGCAGGCGGCTGTCAGGGAACAACCGGCGTGCTTTGACGGTTACGCCAGGAGTTAGAGCTACAGGACTGCCGCGCGTAGCATGTAGCTATAGCCCATACCGTATTTGTAGGGGCAGGCGCCGTTACGGCGACGCCGCCAGACCGTCCTAAGAAGGTAGGCCAATGAGCACCGCAACCAACGAAAACAGCACCGCCGCCACAAGCGTGGCCAGCGACGAACTGCCCGTTCACGAGGTCAACCTGACCGATGTCGCTGCAGGCAAGGTCCGCAGCCTCCTGGAACAGGAAGGCCGCACCGACCTGCGCCTGCGCGTGGCCGTGCAGCCTGGCGGATGCTCGGGGCTGATCTACCAGCTCTACTTCGACGAACGGCTCCTTGATGGTGATGCCGTGCGCGACTTCGACGGCGTCGAAGTCGTCGTGGACAAGATGAGCGTGCCGTACCTGAGCGGCGCCAGCATCGACTTCGAAGACACCATCTCCAAGCAGGGCTTCACCATCGACAATCCGAACGCCGGCGGCTCCTGCGCCTGCGGCGATTCATTCCACTAAGCCGGTTATTTCGCCTGATGTCCGCGCCGGGTTTCCTGCCGTCCAAAACGGCATGGGGGCTCGGCGCCGACATGTGGGCGAAACGCCCGGCGGAGCGGTAAGCTCTACACCGAGTAGTAAAACTTTTTTGTGCCCGGAGCGCCGATGGCTGCCCGGACAACAGCAACAAGTAGGAAGGGCCGTCTGTGAGTTCGCAGAACCGAACCGGCAGCCGACGCAAAACGATCACCACGATCTCAAGCTTGGCAATTGCCGGCGCGTTGGTTTTGACCGGATGTTCGCCAGAGGTAGAGAAAGGGTGGATGCCCACTGAACGTGGCACCACCAGCAACACCGACCGCATCATGGACCTCTGGGTCAACTCATGGATTGCTGCGCTCGTGGTGGGCACCATTACGTGGGGCCTGATCATCTGGTGCCTGGTCGCTTACCGCCGCCGCAAGGGAACCGTTGGCTTCCCGCGGCAGACCAGCTTCAACCTTCCGCTGGAAGTTTTCTACCTGACCATCCCCATCTTCATGGTCCTGGTGTTCTTCTACTTCACGGACCGCGACCAGCAGGCGATCGATGACCGTTCACAGCCGGCCGACGTCGTAGTGGACGTCCGCGGCAAGCAGTGGGCCTGGGACTTCAACTACAAGTCCGGCGACGTCATCCAGGAAGACCTGCACGAAGCCGGTGTCCAGGCCCACCTCACCGGCAACACCATCGACAAGGAACAGCTCCCCACCCTGTACCTGCCGGTGAACAAGTCTGTTGACCTCGAACTCAACGCCCGCGATGTCATCCACTCCTTCTGGGTTCCCGCCTTCCTGCAGAAGCGCGACATGATCCCCGGCAAGACCAACTACATCCGGTTCACCCCCACTAAAGAAGGCACTTACGACGGCAAATGTGCCGAACTCTGCGGCGAGTACCACTCCGAAATGCTGTTCCGCGTCAAGGTGGTGTCGGAATCCGAATTCCAAGCCCACATGGACCAGCTCAAGGCCGAAGGCAACACCGGCCTGCTCGGTGCCGAGTACGACCGCAACCCGAACCTGAACGAAACCAAGTAAGGGGAGCGACGTGGCTACGTACACCCAATCCGCACCTGCGGGAGTCCTGTCGGCTCCCGTGGTACCTAAATCCAAGGGGCGCATCGTCGTCAACTGGATCACCTCCACCGACCACAAGACCATCGGGTACATGTACCTGATTGCGTCCTTCGTGTTCTTCTGCCTGGGCGGTGTCATGGCGCTGCTCATCCGCGCCGAGCTGTTCGAGCCCGGCATGCAGATCCTGCAGACCAAGGAGCAGTACAACCAGCTGTTCACCATGCACGGCACGGTGATGCTGCTGATGTTCGCCACCCCGCTGTTTGCCGGGTTCGCCAACGTGATCATGCCGCTGCAGATCGGCGCTCCTGACGTGGCGTTCCCGCGCCTGAACGCGTTGGCCTTCTGGTTCTTCCTGTTCGGTTCCACCATCGCGGTGTCCGGCTTCATCACCCCGCAGGGCGCAGCGTCCTTTGGCTGGTTCGCCTATGCGCCGCTGTCGAACACGACGTTCACCCCGGGCATCGGCGGTGACCTGTGGGTCTTCGGCCTGGCGCTGTCCGGCTTCGGCACCATCCTTGGTGCGGTCAACTTCATCACCACCATCATCTGCATGCGCGCCCCGGGCATGACCATGTGGCGGATGCCCATCTTCACCTGGAACACCCTGATCACCGCCATCCTGGTGCTCATGGCATTCCCGCCGCTGGCCGCCGCCCTGTTCGCGCTCGGCGCGGACCGCAAGTTCGGCGCCCACATCTTCGATCCCGAGAACGGCGGCGCTGTTCTTTGGCAGCACCTGTTCTGGTTCTTCGGCCACCCAGAGGTGTACATCATTGCGCTGCCGTTCTTCGGCATCGTGTCGGAGATCTTCCCGGTCTTCAGCCGCAAGCCGATCTTTGGCTACAAGGGCCTGGTCTACGCCACTATCGCCATTGCAGCCCTGTCCGTCACGGTGTGGGCCCACCACATGTACGTCACCGGCGCCGTCCTGCTGCCGTTCTTCTCCTTCATGACCATGCTCATCGCGGTGCCCACCGGCGTAAAGTTCTTCAACTGGATCGGCACCATGTGGCGCGGCTCGTTGACCTTCGAAACGCCGATGCTCTGGAGCATCGGCTTCATGATCACCTTCCTCTTCGGCGGCCTCACCGGCATCATCCTGGCCTCCCCGCCGCTGGACTTCCACGTTTCGGACTCCTACTTCGTGGTGGCGCACTTCCACTACGTGGTGTTCGGCACCGTGGTGTTCGCCATGTTCGCCGGGTTCTATTTCTGGTGGCCCAAGTGGACCGGCAAGATGCTCAACGAGCGCCTGGGCAAGATCCACTTCTGGCTGCTGTTCCTGGGCTTCCACGGCACCTTCCTGATCCAGCACTGGCTCGGCGTCGAGGGCATGCCCCGCCGCTACGCCGACTACCTCGTGGAGGACAACTTCACCTGGATGAACCAGTTCTCCACCGTGGCATCGTTCGTGCTGGGTGCGTCACTGATCCCGTTCTTCTGGAACGTCTACATCACCTGGCGCAGCGCTGAAAAGGTCCAGGTTGATGATCCGTGGGGCTTCGGTGCTTCGCTGGAGTGGGCCACGTCCTGCCCGCCGCCGCGCCACAACTTCACGTCCCTGCCCCGGATCCGTTCGGAGCGTCCCGCCCTGGACCTGCACCACCCGGAACTTCGTCAGGTCCACACCGTTGAGTCGCCGGCACCCGCAGCAGCGGTCCTCGGCAACGCCGACCAGAAGGACACCGCACAGTGAAAATCGAATCCTGGATCTTTGGTTCTGGAGTCTTCTTCTTCGTTCCCGTCGCTCTGGTCTACGGATTCCTGACCAACTGGGGTGAGTGGGTCGGCATCCTGGGCATCCTGCTTGTGGGTGGCCTCGCCGGCATGATCGGGGCCTACCTCGGCTTCACCGGAAGGCGCGTCGGTCTTCGTCCCGAGGACCGCAGCGACGCTGAAATCCACGAAGGCGCCGGCGAGCAGGGGCACTTCAGCCCCTGGAGCTGGTGGCCTCTGGTCCTGGGCATCGCCTGCGCCACCGGTTTCCTGGGCCTGGCCGTAGGCGCCTGGGTCATCTTCATCGCAGGTGGCCTCGCCATCGTGGCCCTCGTGGGCTGGGTGTACGAGTACAGCCGCGGTGACCACGCGCACTAAGCAAGCAAACGAATAACGACGTCGGGCCCCACCTTCCGGTGGGGCCCGACGTCGTTATTGCGCTTTTGGAAGCCCCTAGACGGCTCCCTGCGACTCTAAAAGTCCTCGAAGCTCCCGCAGCGCGTTCTCGGCCTGCTCGCGCCCCAGGCCGCCTTCCAGCGCACTGTCGCTAATGGACAGCTCCACCTCACAGCCCTGTGGGAAGTCAGCCGTCATCACCTGAAGCAGGGAACGGGCATCGGCCTTGTCTGCGCCTGCCTTGCTGATGGTCACCGGCAGGCCCGTGTCGGTGACGGCTCGCACAAATACCGCGGCGGAACGTGCATGCAGGCCCGCGGGCGCTGCCACCACGGCCTTTTCTGTTGGCAAAGGGACTCCTTCTGTGAAAGACGGCCCCCTCCGTCTCGTGGCAAAATTTCCAGACCAAATATAGCTGCCTGCACGGATGCGGCGCGAAAGATTGCCGCGGTCCGTGGCTGGTCTAGACCGTTCTAAAATTGAGGGGACACCCAACGGCAGGAGAACGATCATGGCAGCTGGCGCCGCCGCAATCACGGGGGAAATAGACCGCAGCAGCGGAACGGCCATCTACGTCCAACTCCGGGAAATCCTTCGCGCGTACATCGCGGAGTCATGCCCGCCGGGTTCAGCCCTGCCCTCGGAACGGGACCTCGCCGAACGGTTTGGGCTTGCAAGGATGACGGTGCGGCAGGCCATCGATGCACTGGTGGGGGAGGAGGTCATCGAGCGGGTGGTGGGCCTGGGAACCTTCGTCCGGCGGCCGAAAGTCGACCTGCAGGTGAAGCTCACGTCCTACAGCGAAGAAATGCAGCGGCGCGGCATGGTGCCTGCCGCCAAAGTGCTCAGCTTCGAACAGATCGGTGCCAGTGCGTTCCTGGCCCGTGAATTGCAGCTGGACGAGGGCACCCCGCTGGTCCGCTTCCGCCGGCTGCTTCTTGCGGATGGGGAGCCCATGAGCGTGGACGAAAACTTCATACCGGCTCATCGGGTCCCGGGACTGCTGGACGGCGAGCCGCCCACGTCGCTCTACAACGTCCTCAGCGAGCAGTACGGGCTTGTTATGGAATGGGGGGAGGACATGATCGAGGCGACGGCGGCGTCACCGTCCACGGCGCGCCTCCTCAACGTCGAAGTGGGGGCACCATTGCTGAAGATCCAGCGGCATGCCTTTGTGGCCCGGGCAATGGTTGACTACTCGGTCTCCTACTACCGTGCGGACCGGTACAAGCTGTGGGTGCCCCTGCAGCGGCCCGGAGCCAGGAGGGCCCGCAACCACTAGCCGCCCCAACCATCCGTTCCCCTGCGGGGGGCGTGGGCAGCACACCCCAGGAAAACAGGAAAGGCCCGATCCGGATGGATCGGGCCTTTCCTGTTGGAACAGAAGCCTAGTGGGTCAGGCTCTTGCTTCCTTCTGCCGCTTCAACAGCCTCGTGTCCGTGGCCGTGTGCGGCCTCCAGCTCAGCGGGCGTGGCCGGGGCTACGCGGTCCTCGAAGAACCAGCGGGAGAGGAATGCGCGGCGCTTTTCCTTGCGGGTGACCACGCCATGCTCGTTGGGGACCGCAGGAAGGACCTGAGGTGACTCAAAGCCCACCAGCTTGTACCGCTTGTACTCATCCAGGGGCGCGTGCACCTCGATGAACTCACCGTGGGGAAGACGGACGATGCGTCCGGTTTCACGGCCGTGGAGGGCGATCTCCCGATCCTTGCGCTGAAGCGCCAGGGCAACGCGCTTGGTAACCACGAATGCGATCACCGGACCGATGAAGAACAGGGCCCGCAGCCAGTACGTGACGTCGTTCAGGGAAACGTGGAAGTGCGTGGCGATGAGGTCCGAACCAGCAGCGGCCCACATGACGCAGTACCAGACGAAACCTGCCATGCCGATGGCGGTACGGGTGGGCGCGTTCCTGGGGCGGTCCAGGACGTGGTGTTCACGGTCGTCCTTAGTCACCCAGCGCTCGATCCACGGGTACGTGAACATCACGGTGAACAGGATCCCGGCCGGAACGAGGGCCGGCAGGAGGACGTTGAATGTGAAGACGTGTCCGAAGAAGATCTGCTCCACGTGCCAGTTGCCGAAGGTGCCCGGCATCAACCGGAGTGCGCCGTCGACGAAACCGATGTACCAGTCAGGCTGCGTACCGGCCGACACAGGGGAGGGGTCGTACGGGCCGTAGTTCCAGATTGGGTTGATGGTGAAGAACGCGGCCATCAGGGCAATGACGCCGAAGACGATGAAGAAGAATCCACCGGCCTTCGCTGCGTACACCGGACCAAGGGGGTAGCCGACGACGTTGTTGTCGTTGCGTCCCGGACCCGGGTACTGCGTGTGCTTGTGCACCACCACCATGAACAGGTGGGCCACGATCATCAGCAGGATCAGGGCCGGTACCAGCAGGATGTGCAGCATGTACAGGCGGCTGATAATGGCCGTTCCCGGGAATTCCCCGCCAAACAGGAAGAACGAGATGTACGTTCCGATGACCGGAATGGACTTGATGACACCGTCGATGATGCGCAGGCCGTTGCCGGACAGCAGGTCATCGGGGAGCGAGTAGCCGGTAAAGCCTGCAGCCATCGCCAGGATGAGCAGGACACAGCCCACAACCCAGTTCATTTCACGCGGCCGGCGGAACGCACCGGTGAAGAAGACCCTCAGCATGTGTACTGCCACCGACGCAACGAACAGCAGTGCTGCCCAGTGGTGCACCTGGCGCATGAACAGGCCGCCACGGACATCGAAGGAGATGTTCAGCGATGAGCTGTACGCCACCGACATCTCCACGCCCTTCAGCGGAACGTAGCCGCCGTCGTAGTGCGTCTCCGCCATTGACGGGTCGAAGAAGAACGTCAGGAAGGTACCCGACAGCAGCAGGATGACGAATGAGTACAGCGCCACTTCACCAAACATGAACGACCAGTGGTCCGGGAAGACTTTGCGGCCGAACTCGCGGAGGATCCCCGAACCGCCGACTCGTGAGTCGACGAAGTCGGTGATCCGGCCTGTCTTGGTTTTGGCGACGAAAGCCGGCTCAGCTGTTGATGCTGCGCTCATGCGAATCACGCTCCCAGTAACTTGGTCCTACGGGTTCATGGAAGTCGCTGGTAGCGACCAGGTAGCCCTCGTCATCAACTGCGATGGGCAGCTGGGGGAGAGGACGGCTGGCGGGGCCGAAGATCACCTTGCACTCCTGCGTGAGGTCAAAGGTGGACTGGTGGCACGGGCACAGCAGGTGGTGCGTCTGCTGCTCGTACAGAGCAACGGGGCAGCCAACGTGGGTGCAGATCTTCGAGTAGGCAACGATGCCGTTGTAGCCCCACTCTTCGCGGCCCTTGGACGGGTTGAGCGATGCGGGATCAAGGCGCATGAGCAGCACAACGGACTTTGCCTTCTCGTTGAGCTTGCCTTCCTCGAGTTCGTTCAGGCCTTCCGGGATGACGTGGAAGGCCGAGCCGATGGTGACGTCCGAAGCCTTGATGGGAGTTCCGTCAGGGTCACGGGTCAGGCGCTTGCGCTTTCCGTCCTGGGGGGCCCACATGGTGTGTGCGAGCTTGTCGTCCGGACGGGGTCCGAGGTCACCGAAGATGGCGACGGCGGGAAGCGGGGCGAGTGCCACAGCACCGAGCAGGGTGTTGCGGATCAGCGGACGGCGCTTGATGCCGGTCTCTTCCACGATGTCGTCGACGATGCGGACAGCCGCCTGGCGGTCCTCCTCGTAGCGGATGGCGTGGCGTTCTTCGGAGACTTCGTGGTCGGGCATCAGGGCCTTGGCCCAGTGCACGATGCCGGTACCGATACCCAGCATGGCGAAGGCAGTACCTACACCGAGCAGGGCGTTCTGGAGCCGGATGGTGGCGATGCTGGAGTCATCACCCAAATCAATGGCGAAGTACGCCACCAGGAAGATCAGGGTTCCAACAACAGAGATGCCAAATAGTAAGGCGACCTGCCGTTCTGCCCGCTTTGCGGCCTTCGGGTCCGTGTCAGCCAGGCGCAAACGATGCGGGGGAATTCCAGGATCCTGGAACTTCTCCACCTCATTCTGACCAGCCGTAGCTACGGTGCCCGAGTGGTTCGGACTGCCGTCACTATGGTTGCCCATAATTCGCCTCATCCTTCTCTCGTCCCGGCGGTTGTGCCGGGTTAGTTTCTAATTTCAAGCTGCTGACTGGGCAGCAGAAGTTGTGTGCTTCCCGCGGAAAGTCAGGACGTCCTGGAAGTCAGCCAGATGGTGAAGGCGATAATGACGCCCAAACCGGCAACCCATACGAACAGGCCTTCAGCGACGGGGCCAAGCGAACCCAGGTCGGCACCGCCCGGCGAACCGGTGGTCTCGATCTGCTTCAGGAAGGTGATGATGTCCTTCTTGCCTTCGGGGGTGATGTTGGCATCGTTGAAGACGGGCATGTTCTGCGGGCCCGTGGCCATGGCCTCGTAGATGTGCTTGCCGCTGACGTCGGCCAGGGCGGGCGCGAACTTGCCTTGGGTCAGCGCGCCGCCGGCTGCGGCGGCGTTGTGGCACATGGCGCAGTTGGTGCGGAAGAGCTCCCCGCCGGCTGCGGCGTCGCCGCCGCCGTTTGTCAGGTCTTCTGCAGGAATTGCCGGGCCGGCTCCCAGCGAAGCGACGTAGGCTGCAAGCTGTGAGGTCTGCTGTTCGTTGAACTGGACCGGCTTCTTCATTGCCTGGGGACCGTTCATCTGCATCGGCATGCGGCCGGTGCCCACCTGGAAGTCAACAGCGGCAGCGCCGACGCCAACCAGGGAGGGGCCATCCTTGGAACCACTGGCGCCCATGCCGTGGCAGGTGGCGCAGTTGGCGGCAAACAGCTTGCCGCCCTCTTCGACGTCGCTTGCGCTTGCGGTGGTGGTGCTCGCCTTGGCCTCATTCATGGAGGTTGCCACGGCGTACAGCCCACCCGTGATGAGGAGCCCCATCAGAAGCAGCGCTATTGCTGCCAGTGGGTGACGCCGCTTTTGTGAGAGTGCCTTCACGTGGTGGTTCCTTTATTCGATCCTGCGCCGGCTCCGGGAGCCGCTACCTGAAATTCTGCCTCTTGTAGAAAAAGAATCAAAGCTGGCTACTTGAGTACGTAGATGACCAGGAAGAGGCCGATCCACACGACGTCAACGAAGTGCCAGTAGTACGAGGTGACGATCGCGGACGTAGCTTCAAAGTGTCCGAACTTCTTCGCGGCAAAGGACCGGCCCATGATGAGCAGGAAGGCGATAAGCCCGCCGATGACGTGCAGGCCGTGGAAGCCGGTGGTCATGTAGAAGGCAGAGCCGTAGGCGTTGGAGGAAAGCGAGACGTGCTCGGAAACCAGCATCGCGTATTCGGTGGTCTGGCCGGCAACGAAGAACGCACCCATGAGGAACGTCAGGGTGAACCATTCGTTCATTCCCCAACGGGCGAACTGAAGGGCACCTCCGGTACGCCGGGGCTGCAGCCGCTCTGCGGCGAAGACGCCCATCTGGCAAGTAAAGGAACTGGCCACAAGGACAATCGTGTTGACGAGCGCAAAGGGGAAGTTGAGCTTGGCTGTCTCTTCAGCCCACATTTCACCGCTCGTGGAGCGGAGCGTGAAGTACATGGCGAAAAGACCGGCGAAGAACATCAACTCGCTGGACAGCCACACAACGGTTCCGACAGAAACCATGTTGGGGCGGTTCAGCGTTGGGTGCGCCGGGGTACTGGGGGCATGGGTCGCAGATGTCACATAGACATTATGTCTGTAAAAGTCCGTGCTGCCCAACGCAAACCGCCTTTTGGGAGGACTTTTTCTACAAAGACGCGAAATTGCCCGGAAAAGTTCCCGGCACCGTTCACATTGGTCAGTGCCCACCATCGCTCGATAGCATCAGCAGGTGACTTCACAGGCATCTGCAGCGTCCGGCAACACCTGGCCCCGGCTGATCTCGGCACTGATCAAGGGCAATGACCTTACGGCGGAGAACACGTCCTGGGCCATGGACACCATCATGTCCGGCGAAGCCACGCCGGCCCAGATCGCCGGATTCCTGGTGGCCCTCAGCGCCAAGGGCGAAACCGTGGATGAGCTTTCCGGCCTGGTTGAGGCGATGCTGGCGCATGCCAACCCGGTGGAAATTTCCGGCGAGAAGCTGGATATCGTCGGCACCGGTGGTGACCAACTTAACACCGTCAACATCTCCACCATGGCCGCGCTTGTGGCCGCCGGGGCCGGCGCAAAGGTGGTGAAGCACGGCAACCGGGCCGCGTCGTCGTCGTCGGGATCCGCTGACGTGCTCGAAGCGCTCGGCGTCCGGCTCGACCTGTCCATTGCGCAGGTGGCCCGGAACGCCGAAGAGGCGGGTATCACATTCTGTTTCGCGCAGGTGTTCCACCCGTCATTCCGCCATACCGCGGTACCCCGGCGCGAATTGGCAATACCTACCGCATTCAACTTCCTGGGACCGCTGACCAACCCTGCCAAGGTGCAGGCGTCGGCCGTGGGCGTGGCCAATGCGCGGATGGCGCCGCTCGTTGCAGGCGTCCTGGCCCGGCGGGGGAGCAGGGGGCTGGTGTTCCGGGGCAACGACGGCCTGGACGAACTCACCACCACCGGCCCGTCCACCGTGTGGGAGATCCGCGGCGGGGGCGTCACTGAACTGTTCTTCTCCCCGGAGGACCTTGGCATCAGCCTGGCCACCGTTGAGCAGCTTCGCGGCGGTGATGCAGTGGCAAACGCAGGAGTTGTCCGTGACGTGCTTGCCGGCAAGGAGGGTCCTGCCCGGGACGCGGTCCTGGTGAATGCGGCGGCAGGCCTGGTTGCCTTCGACCGTGAAGCGGAAGGCCCGTTCCTGGCGAGGATGCAGAAGGCCTACGCGCGGGCTGCGCAATCGATAGATTCCGGCGCCGCTGCAGCCGTCCTGGACCGTTGGGTGTCCCTGTCCCGCGCCTGAGGACGGCTTGGCGGGTTACTGCTCGAAGCCCAGGGAAAAGGCAGCGTCGAGATCGTGCTGTGAGTACGCCCGGAATGCGATGTGCGTGGTGGTGTGGACCACTGCAGGAACCTTGGAGAGCCGGTCGGCGATAACATCAGCCAGGTCCTCGTGCCGGTGGACGCGCGCCACCGCAATCAGATCCCATTCTCCAGTGACGGAGTACACCTCACTGATGCCTTCGATGGCTGAGATTTCCTCCGCAGTCTCGGGAATGCGGGCGGCGTCAGTCTTGATCAGAACAAATGCGGTGACCACGTTTGTACCCCTTCGATCAGTTCCGCCGCAGCAAGTCACGGCAGGTTTCTCTCTACTGCCAGCCTATTACACGGGCGTCCTTTTCCCGGCAGCCCGCCCTTCGGGCGGAGAGCCCCTATCGGCGGCGGAGACGCGCGGCACCGGCAGCCAGGAGCCGGTAGCCCACGAGGCACGTTGCGAGGGCCAGCGTGGCAACGATGACGAAGGGGAGGACAACCGTCTGTGCGGTCAGCGCGCGCAAAAGCATGCCGCCGATGAGGCTGCCGAGCCAGACCGGAACACCCGCCCGGAGGGCAGACAAAGGGCTGCGCCAGGCGCGGGAAACGACCCATCCCGCTGCCGCGCCGGCAAGGAAGGGCCATGCAGTCAGCAGCACACCCAGGATGGGCTCCTCGCGGTGATGCGCGTCGCGGCCGATGGCGGCGAACGCAAGGATCAGCACGACATCGGCAGCCGCCGCTGCCAGCACCGTTTTTCCGGACGTTGTGGCTGCCGCCTTCGTTTTCAAGGAACTCATGGTTTCGAGCTTAGCCGTCACGCCTCCTCGAGCTTGACCCAGGACCTCACATGAAGCGGGGGAGCGGAGGCGGAATCGGCATGCAGTATGGTCTCAGCAGGAGCAGAGGTCAGTCCCGCTGTACTGGAGACATGTGTGAATAAAGCTTTGTGGATTTGCAGCCTGGTTGGTGCCGCCGTCGGGATCAGTGTGGGTTTGGCGGTGTTCCATACTCCTTTTTGGGGCTGTGCGCTTGGGTTGGGAATCGGCGCGGTCGTTGGGGCCTCAATGCAGCGCCGCCGTTAGCATGCCGGCAAGGCAGGACCTTGCGGTTGCCTTGACCCCGTCCGGATCACCGGCAGCTGTCCCGGCGTCAGCAGCCCACCGGTCAGCCTCCCCTGGGGCTGGATGATGGTGGGGTCCCTGAGTTCACCAAGCCTTAGTAAGCTCACCGTGGAACCGTAGGCCAAGGGGAGTGAATCTGAGCATGAAGACTGGTGTGACGAAGGGATACACGTACTTACGGACTATGGGGGTGGTGTTGGTAGCCGCGATCGCCGGCGTAGCCACCGCACCAGCCGCAAACGCCGCAGACAAACCCGTCTTGCCCGGGCCTTCAGCCGCAGAGAAATTGCCGGATGCCCCGGCTCCCACCGACCAGTTCATCGTAAAGTTCAAACCCTCAGCGGCCGGCAGCGCCGCGGAGCGGGACGAGACCTATTCCAGGGCTGCGGGGCATGCCTCCATCGGCGTGCGGGAGATCAAGACCACGGCCAGCGACGCCAAGGTGGTCAAGACAAGCCACAGGCTCAATGCCGGGGAGTCCAGGCGCGTGCTGGAGAGCATCGCTGCGGACGACAAAGTCGAATCCGTGGAGCCTGACATTCTCATGCATCCGTCGTACACCCCCAACGACACCTACTACTCCTTGCAGTGGGCTCTGTCTGACCCTGGCGTCGGCATCAGGGTTCCGTCTGTCTGGGACAAAACCACGGGTACGGGCCAGATCGTCGCGGTGATCGACACCGGCATAACCGCCCACAGCGATCTCAACGCGAACGTCATGGCAGGCTACGACATGATCGCCGACCCAACCGTTTCAAGTGACGGCGACGGCAGGGACCCGGACGCCTCCGACCCGGGGGACTACCGGACCTCCGGGACTTGCAGTTCCACCTCATCCGCCCATTCTTCCTGGCACGGAACCCATGTCGCCGGGATTATCGCCGCTGTCGCCAATAACAGTGAAGGAGTCAGCGGCGCCGCTCCGGGCGTGAAGATCGAGCCGGTCCGCGCGCTTGGTGACTGCGGCAGCGGATACCTCTCGGACGTGTCGGACAGCATTACGTGGGCTTCCGGAGGAGCAGTCTCCGGCGTGCCCGCCAATGCGAACCCGGCGAAAACCATCAATCTGAGCGTCGGGGGAGCGGCGGCCTGCCCTTCCACCCTGCAGGCCGCCATTGACGGGGCGGTCAGCCGCGGCTCATCCGTATTCGTGGCTGCCGGCAACGAAAGCCAGCTCGCCGAAAACAATGCGCCGGCAAACTGCAGCAACGTCATTACGGTCGGTGCCACCAACCAGTCCGGATCCAAAGCCTCGTACTCGAACTTCGGTGCCGCCGTCGACGTCATGGCCCCGGGAGGCGACACAGGTGCCGGCATCCTGTCCACCTTCAACGCCGGATCAACCACTCCAGGCGCAGAAGCGTACGGCTACCTGATGGGAACGTCGATGGCGACGCCGATGGCGGCCTCCGTCGGCGCACTGATGAAAGCCGCTGATCCCTCCCTGACGCCAGCCCGGATCGAGGCGAAGCTGAAGGCAACGGCCAGGCCCCTTCCGGGAACCTGCCCAGGAGGCTGCGGCGCCGGCTTGATCGATGCCTTGGCCGCCGTCGCGTTTCCGGCCCCGCAGACTCCGATTGCCGTAAAGGCAGCGTCCCTGAACGGGGCCTTCGGAGCTGCCACTACGGGAGAGATCTATGGGCTCAGGGATAACGGCGGGTACCAGTGTTTCCAGCACGGTTGCATCCTTTATTCGCCGGCGTCCGGGGCTCACGTCTCCACCGGCGCGATTCGAGGCCTGTGGGCGGAGACAGGATTTGAGGCTGGTGGCCTCGGCTACCCGGTGACCGATGAAGTTGGCGGGCTCCGGGATGGAGGTGCCTATCAGAACTACCAGGGCGGCGCCATCGTCTGGTCACCGGCGACGGGGGCCCACATTTCCGTGGGGGCGATCCGCGGCCTGTGGGCGGAGACAGGATTTGAGAATGGTGGCCTCGGCTACCCGGTGACCGATGAAGTTGGCGGGCTGCGCGACGGGGGTGCCTACCAGAACTACCAGGGCGGTGCCATCGTCTGGTCCCCAGCCACCGGAGCGCATATCTCTGTTGGCGCCATCCGTGGCGAATGGGCGGTGTCGGGATTTGAGGGCGGCAAGCTCGGCTACCCGGTATCAAACGAAGTGGGCGGGCTGCGCGACGGGGGTGTCTACCAGAACTACCAGGGCGGTGCCATCGTCTGGTCCCCAGCCACCGGAGCGCATATGTCCGTAGGCGGCATTCGCTCCATCTGGGCCTCAACAGGGTACGAATCAGGGCGCCTCGGCTACCCGACAAGTGACGAGTACTCCACGGGCAACGACGGTGGCGTCGCGCAAAACTACCAGGGCGGCGTCATCCATTGGAGCCCAGGCGGTTCCTACATCTCCTGACCCAGCCGGCCGCATGCTGTACTTTCCCGGCGAAGGCGGCCTTTGTCCGTTGCGAAGGCATCGGCGAGCAGGGCAGCGCTCCCAAAGAGCTAGTGGCATCCCTGCGGATTGAATGTGTGCGTATTCGTGGCCTGTTTTAGCGGCATGCGCCAGGCGGTTGCCCCCACATGGGTGAGAATGTGTCAGTGAATAGCCACGAATTGTCAGCAGCGTTTGAGGAAGTATTCGATCACGGGATCGTCTTCCATGGCTTCGCCGAATACATGCGGGACTACGACGTGTTCATACACGTGACCGCTGATCCCCGAACGGGGATCAAGCCAGAGTATCTTCGCTATCGATTCACGCATTGTGTTCGCGCCAACGTGAAGACCGCTGTCTCCCAGGAAACATGGGCAGGGTCACTCGATGAACGTCTTCTTGACTACAACGCTGCCATCGAATCCGGGGTGGATGGGTATGTTTGGGGCGTCAATTATCACGATCTCTATCCGGGCATGTCCCTCGTGGAGGAATCTGCCGAAGCCGTTGAATGGGCAGAGCGACTTGGCATTCCCTTTTATGAGGTTCAGATTGAGACTAATGGTCACTATATTGAGCTCGTTTTCTCCGATCTCGTTGTAACCAAGGTCGGAGCTGGTTTCGCGCCTTTCGTTATTCCGCTGGAGGGATCCGACCCAGTGGGCAACGGATAGCAAACGCCTGCTTGTGGCTCGCTTGGCTCAAGGTTTGGTGCGTAAGTTGACGTAGCGGGACCAGGCGTCGCCTGCGTTATCGGCGTGGAGGAATGCGATTTGGTGGCTGTAGCCGAGTGCGTCGGCGACCAGTGGTGGTGGGGAGATGGTCAGGTGTTCGTCGAGTGCGGTGTTTCGTGCGCCGCGTAGGTCAATGCCGAGGCTGCGGAGCCGGTCCATGATCGTGTTTGGGTGAAGGGGCTGGCCGGCTCGAGTTCCGGGGAAGAGCCACGGGCTTTGGGTGTCTGATCCTGTTCTTAGGTTCGGACGGCTCTGAAGGTGTTCTCGAAGCAAGTTGGCGAAGGGCTCGGGAATGGGCACCGGGTGCGTGCCGAAAGTGATCCGCATGTTGCCGGTGGTGGCGTTGGTTTCGACCGCGTCGGTCCGGAGTTTGGCGACCCGCACGACCGGTTGGGCGTAGAGAAGCAGCAGGATGCCGGCGACTCGATAGGTCAGGGACTCGCTGGTGCCGGCGAGCAGTTCCCGCAGCCAGGCCACGCGCTGGTCCTGGGTGATCGCGGGGCGGCTTTTGGCGGTGTAGTGGCCCATTTCGACGCGGTGGTTTGTTCCGGTGTTCTTGATAAAGACAATGAAGGTGCGGATGGCTTTTCTGGTCGTGGGACCGGTGGCGAGCCAGGTTTCGATGTCTTGCTGGGTGCAATTCGCCGCGGTCCGTTGGTGAGTCTCCCTGAGCCAGTCCAGGAACTTGATGGTTTCGGTGATCTCCTGTTTGGCGGAGTGCACCGGGGCCTGAGCGCTCTTCTCGGGTGTTGTGATGGACCGGATGCGCCGGAGGTGGTGCCAGGTGGCGAACTGCGCGACGGGTTTGGCGATCTCCTCGGGTAAGTCGCGGAGTTTGTCCTCAATCCAGGTCTCGAACCGGGCCAGATACGGGTCCTGGTGGGGGAGGAGCCCGTGATGAATGAACAGGGCGCGCAGGTGAGTGGCTTCGCGTTTCACTGATTCAGCCGCGGCATCGAGTCCTTCGTGGGTCACGGGTATTTGCCCGCTAGAGAGCGCGGTCAGGAGGGCTTGGACTTTGGGGGAGCGTTTCCACGTGATGATGCTTTCGGGCCGGTCTGCCTTGCAAAGGACATCAACGATCTTGCTGGCTGTTTCTGGGCCGAAAGCGTCTGTGAGCAGTAGTTCGTTGAGGTCGTCCCGGAGGGCGCATCGGGCGCAGATACCGCGCCGGTAGAACTCGCCTTCAATGTTGCAGCGGGTGCAGTGGAAGTCGCGGAGGATTCCGGCGCAGGGTGCGCATCGGGGTCCTCCGCCGGTCTCTGGTGGTCCCGGGAGCAGCCGGTTTTGGCCGCAGTCCGGGCAGGTCCCGTGGGTGCGGGTGGCGATGGTGAAGCAGGGGCCGCAGATTCTGCCTTCGGGCCAGGTGGCCCGGGTTCGGGCGGCGTTGCGGCCGCAGCGTGCGCAGGTGGCGGTCCCGGTGGTGCGTGGCCGGCCGCGGCTGGTGTTTCGGGGGCTGAGGCCGTGGGGCTTGTCAGTCGGCATCGTCGATGATGCGTGCCCGGCGCGGGCGGACGGTGCGGTTCAGGTCGACGACGTTGGGGGCGCTGGTGCCTGTTTTGCGTGCGCGGGCGTCGGCTGCTGTGACGGTGATGAGGTCCTCGGGTCCGCAGGAAAAGATGTCACAGATCGCGGCGATGAGCTGCAGTGCGACGCGTTCGGGTTTTTGGTTGACGAGCCGGTAGACCTGCGGCCGGGACAAGGTGATGCCGCGCTCGGCCAGCAAGGGGATGAGGTCGGTGGTGTTGTGCAGGCCCCTTGCCGCCATGAGCTCGGATAGGCGCCATTTGTATTCGACTTCGCGTCTCACCACTGGCCTCTCATCTGCACGCCCAGGACTTCGTCCATGGTGCGGTCCAAGGCCGCCCGCAGGGTGGAGTTGCGGAAGTCGTCGCTGACGAACTGGTAGATCCCGGTGGTGGAGGCGTGTTCGTGGCCCATTTGATATTGCACGAATCTAGGATCCCATCCGTCTTCCAGCAGGTGCGTTGCGTAGGAGCGGCGAAGGGAGTGCAGGTCCAGGCCATCCATTGGCAGTCCCAGCTCGGCGAGGTAGCGCCGGAGCCGGCGCAGCAAGGTGGATTCACAGATCAGGCCACCGCGTTCGCTGGGAAACAGGTCCAGGGTTTCGAGGGTGCCGCGCCCGTTGGCGAGCCAGTCTTCAATGACACCGGAGGTCCAGTCGAAGACCGTCAGGACGCTGCGGGGTTTGAAGGGGGAGCCCTTGCGGGACTTGCCAAAGCGGACCTTGCAGACGCCTGCTTTCCCGAACCTGCGCGCCTGCGGGTTGGTCGCGAAATCGATGGTCTGCAGGTGTCGGAGCTCGTTGAATCTCAGCCCGTATGAGTAGGTCACTTTGAGCATGACGGCGTCCCGGTAGGCAGCTTTCCAGCCCTTCTTGCCCGAGGCCGCGATCAGTTCGACCTGGTCGTCCGCATGGTCGAACAGCGTCTGCAATTCGGCCTTGGTGAAGGGCCGCTTGGCAGGGCGCCCTTCGTACTCCTGCGCGTGCGAGGCGGTGTTCCAGTCAAAGAAGACCTGGGACGGGTGCGTCCCGAAGCGTTGCTCACAGATCCTGTCCCAGCCGTAGTCCGGGTTCGATACGTAAGACGAAAACCGGCGAAGGGTGGACTGGTAACCGCGGATGGTGGAGTGCTTGAGCTGATGGATCGAGCGCAGATCGCCGAAATACTCCTCGACATGCTCAGGCGACCAGTTCCACGGGAACTCGTTCACATGGTCCACGAACCGCCGGACACACCCGATGCCCTTATCAATCGTGTCGAACTGTAGGTTCCGGGACAGCTGCTGGTTGCGCCAGCCCGTGAACATGTCCTCGAGCGTTTGTTCCTCGGGATGCAGCAGAGAAACGGCACTCAGCTGAAGCACGCGCCCGGACCCATCAACAGCCACTATTTACCCTCAAATCGCCCTCAAACCGCATTCATAACCTGAATCAATGATTCATTAAATGCATCATCAACACAAAACCGCAGGTCAGAAGCCCGTCAAGCAACGTCGCGTTCAGGCTGCACTGGCCAAAAGAGGCGGCCACAGAAGTGAGAATCGGCGAGCGTTACACGCGAAAATCCGCGGAATCCCGGGCCCGATGAGAACTTCCTTGAGTCCCCAGGGGATTGGGGCGAATTGATTCATCCAATGAGATACGCAGAGTACTAGTTGACATAATGTAGATTATCGGCGCTTTGGGACTGCTCCGGAGCGGGGCGCACCAAGCCAACCAGCCAGCACGAACACCTGCGTAAAAGCGCTGGTCAAACCGGCGGTCCCATTGTCTTTATTCCGGCGCCCGTCAAGAATGAACCAATGACGGTCTACGTACGTTCACTTGAAACTGCAGTTCCGGAGACAAAGCTCATCCAGTCCGAGGCCCGTGACGTATTTGCCGCGCAGCCTGGCTTGTCGCGCTTAGGCTCGCGACTGGTGAACACCTGTTTTGACGGTGCTGCCATCGAGACGAGGTTTACCGCCGTCCAGGAACTCACCAACACGTCCCGCGCCGAAGAACCGCAGTTCTACGACCAGGAAACCGGGCTCCTGCTGAACCCCAGCACCAAAGTCCGCAACGATATCTTCGCCCGCGAGGCCACCAAACTGTTTGTGGCGGCCTCGCGTGCTGCCCTGCGGGCCGCCCCGGAAGTCGATTTACTTGACATAACTCATCTCGTGACGGTCTCCTGCACCGGCTTCTTCAATCCGGGCCCCGACTACAAGGTGGTCCGTGAACTCGGCCTTAATCCCGCAGTCCAGCGTTACCACCTCGGCTTCATGGGCTGCTACGCCGCCTTTCCTGCCCTGCGTGCCGCGAAACTGTTTTGCGAGGCGGACCCGAATGCGGTGGTCCTGGTTGTCTGCGCTGAACTGTGCTCGCTCCACGTACGCACCTCCAACGACCCGGACACCATCATGGGCTCGGCCCTGTTCGCCGATGGTGCCGCCGCCGCCGTCGTAACCGCGCGCCCAGGCGTGGCGGACACCGCACTGATGAAGCTGGACCACTTCGAGACGGTCCTGACACCGGTGGGTGAGGATTCCATGGCCTGGAACATCGGTGACAACGGCTTTGAAATGGTCCTGGGCAACTACGTGCCCCACATCATCGATGACCACATAGTCGGCGCGCTGCAGCCCCTTCTGGCCAGGGAGCCGGAACTGGTGCCACTCCCCTACACGGCAATCCCCCACTGGGCCATCCACCCCGGCGGCCGGAGCATCCTGGACAAGGTGCAGTCCAGGCTCGGCCTCAGCGACACCCAGCTGATCCCCGCACGGGAAACCTCGCGCAACTACGGCAACATGAGCAGCGCCACGGTGCTCTTCGTCCTCAAGCACATCCTTGAACAACCACTCCGGGAAGGGCCCGCCGCCGAAGAGCGGATCTGTTCCATGGCGTTTGGCCCGGGTCTGACCGTGGAAACCGGCCTGTTCACCAAGATTCGGCAGGCAACAGGCGGCGCTCCGGGGTGGGAGGGCAGCGCGGCAGAGGATGCCCTGGGCCAGCTCCAAAGCCGGACGCCGGCCGAAGCGCCCGTGGCCTGAGAGCGGTCCGCGGAATGGGGATCCTCCTGCGCCGACGAGCCACCACGGACGTGGAGCAGATGGACAGGCCGGACTGCGATGCCCGTCTCCTGGACAACACGTACCGGCAGTTCGCCGTCATCAACCGGGTGCTGTCCGGCTGGCGGAAACTGTATGCCAGGGAACTCAGGACCATGGCCCCTCCCGACCAGCGCCCGCTGACGGTGCTGGACATCGGCTCCGGCGGCGGCGACCTGGCCGTGATGCTGGCCCGCTGGGCGGCCAAAGACGGCAAAGCGGTGCATATCACGGGCATCGATCCTGATCCCCGTGCGGCCCGGTTCGCCCAGCAACGCCCGTCCATGGCCGGCGTGGAATTCCGCAAGGCGCACAGCGGCGAGCTGGTCCGCGAGGGTGCCCGGTTCGACGTTGTCATCTCCAACCACGTCCTGCACCATCTTGGCCCGGAGGAACTCCGGCAACTGCTGGCGGATTCGGAGATCCTGACCGCGGGAAAGGCGTTGCACAACGACCTGATCCGCAGTCCTGCCGCCTTTGCCCTTTTCAGTGTGGCCGCCCTGCCGTTCCGGCAGTCCTTCATCCGGGAAGACGGCCTCACCTCCATCCGCCGGAGCTACAGGCCGGTCGAGTTGGCGGCCTCCGCTCCCCCGGGCTGGTCCGTGGAGCGCTCATCAGCCTTCCACCAGCTCCTCGCCTACCGGCGGGGCTGACAATTGGACGCCGATGTCCTGATCGCCGGCGGCGGTCCTGTTGGCCTGTACCTGGCTGCCGCGTTGCTGCAGGAAGGCGTATCGGTAAGGGTTTTTGAGCAGCGGCAGTCACGCAACCGGCATACCCGCGCCATCGGCATCCACCCTCCGGCCCTGGAGGCACTCGCCGGAATCCACGTTGCGTCCAGCATGGTCCAGGACGGCATCCGGATCAGGGCCGGCATGGCGGTCAGCGGCGGGAAGACAGTGGGAACCATGGCGTTCGGCGCCGTCTCGGAAAACTACCCCTTCGTCCTGGCACTGCCACAGTTCAGGACAGAGGAACTCCTGGAGGACCGCGTGCGCACCCTGGACCCCGCGGCGCTGGTCCGGGGTGCCAACGTCACCGAAGCCAGGAACGACGGCGGCAAGGTCACCATCGCGGTCCAGTCCAGCCCGGATGCCGCGAACCGGCGCGGCAACCACAACGGCAGCGCCACCGCCGCCTTGCTGGTCGCGGCAGACGGGGCCCGGTCCCGGATCAGGGGCGCGCTGGGCGTCCCTGTGGACCGGAAGTCCTATCCCGACCACTACCTCATGGGGGATTTCGACGATGGCAGCAGGTACGGGGAGAAAGCCGTCCTGTTCCTCGAGCCGGAAGGAATCGTCGAGTCCTTTCCGCTGCCCGGCCGGGTGCGCCGCTGGGTGGTGCGGCTTGGACGACCCGCCGAACCGGGCACGGGACCGGATGAGCTGGCGGAACTTGTGCAACGCCGGACCGGGTTCCGTCCTGAGCCGGACACCAACTCCATGCTGAGCGCGTTCAGCGTCCAATCCACGATTGCCCGGCGCATGGTGGCCGGCCGCTCCGTCCTGGTGGGGGATGCCGCCCACCAGATCAGCCCCATCGGCGGGCAGGGCATGAACCTGGGCTGGCTGGATGCCAGGGCGCTGGTGCCCGTGATCTGCGCCGCACTGGGTGGCGAACCAACGGGAAGGCGGCTTCGCGAATTTGAGGCAAGCCGGCGCCGGGCTGCGGCCGTGGCCCGGCGGCAAGCCGAAATCAACATGATGCTTGGAAGGCCGCTGCCCGGGCCGCTCCTTCGTGTCCGCACTGCCGCCATTGGCGCGGCCGCCGCCGTGCCTGCCGTGAACCAGTGGGCCGCCCGGCGCTTCACCATGCAGTAACCAGGTGAACCGGCAGGAACCAGCGGCTGCAGGGCTACCGGAAATAGCAGTCGTAACTGTCCTGGCTGACGATGACGCCGTTGCGCACCTCAAACACCGACGATGTCCTGGCCCGGATCGTCTCGCCACGGTCCCAGTAGGGCAGATCCATCAGCACGGTGGCCGACCAGTCGGCTTCCACCACCACCCGGCTTCCCTCACAGGTGGTCCGCCGGACCGTGAACTGCTGGTCCTTCACCACATCGCGGCTTTGGTCCGCACCGGCAAGCACTCCCGCCAGCGGGCGGGTGGACCCTTCCGGGGCCAAAAGGTGCGGAGCCTCCGTCAACAGGAATGATTCCGACAGGAACGGCCGGATGTCCTCCGCACCGCCGCCGGCTTCAAGGACCCGGATGAATTGCAGGACGTGCTCCAGCGGGGATGCCTGCGGGAAAGAATCATCAGCCATGCAGTAGACCCTAGCCCAAGGGTCCTGCGCCGCTCCGCCAGTAGGCTGTCCCCATGACCCAGACTGTTCCCCCAACAACCGCCGGCGCCGACGACATCCGTGAGATTGTTGAGCGGATCCTGTCCGCCGGGTCCCTCCCGCCCATCGTCCAGGCCGGCCACCCCGCCCTGCGCCAGCGTGCCGCCGCCTTCGACGGCCAGCTCTCCGCCGGCCAGTTGGCCCGCCTTATCGGGGTCATGCGCGAGGTCATGCACGAGGCCCCGGGGGTGGGCCTCGCTGCCCCTCAGCTGGGCATCCCCCTGCAGCTCGCCGTCCTGGAGGACCAGTTCGACGTCGATCCCGACGCCGCGGCGCTGCGGCACCGGAGCCCGCTGGAGTTCCTGGCCATCCTAAACCCCCGGTACACGGCGGCGGGGACGGGACTGGCGTCGTTCTATGAGGGGTGCCTTTCCCTCAACGGGCTCCAGGCGGTGGTGGCGCGGCCCGACACCGTGGTCCTGGAGTACCAGACGCCCGACGGCGCGGCGGAGCGGCGGACATTTTCCGGGTGGCAGGCGCGCATCGTCCAGCATGAGACGGACCACCTCAACGGCATCCTGTACATAGACCGTGCCCAACTCCGGTCCCTGAGCAGCAACGCCGAGTATGCGGCGCACTGGGCTGAACCCGGCATCAGCAAGGCGCGGGAAGGGCTGGGTTTCGACGACGGGCCGGCAGGCATATCGCTCGGCTGACCTTCGCCGTCACCCGGGGCAGTGACGAACGGCAGGGGCGCAGGGCGGCCCGTCCTAAGATGGTTCCCATGCCTGCCGCGGATCTCCACCTCCTGTGCCCCGTCTGCTCACATCCGCTGGAACACCTGGAGGCAACGGCCGCACGCCAGCCCCGCCTGGTGTGCCCGAACGGCCACAGCTTCGACGCCGCCCGGCAGGGCTACTTCAACCTCCTGGTGGGCAAGGGCACGCCCTTCGAACCGGACAGTGCCGCCATGGTGGCGTCGCGCTTTAACTTCCTGGGGAACGGCCACTACCTGCCGCTGGCGCGGGCGGTGGCCTCCGCCGTCGTGCCCAACCTGCCGCAGGAAGGTGCCGTGGTTCTGGACTCGGGGACAGGGACCGGGCACTATCTGCGGGAGATCCTCGACACGGCGGCGGCCGGCGGGCGGCACGCGTCCGCCGTCGGCCTGGACATTTCCAAATTTGCCCTTCGCCGCGCTGCCCGGCTCAATCCCGAGGCCGTGAACCTGGTCTGGGACATCTGGCAGCCGCTGCCGGTAGCAGCAAACTCGGTGGATGCGGTCACCGTGGTCTTCGCTCCGCGGAACCCGGCTGAGTTTGCCCGGGTCCTTCGTCCCACCGGCGTGCTGGTGGTGGTGACGCCACGGAGCGGGCACCTTGGGGACATCGCCGCCCTCACCGGGATGCTTGGCATTGAGGAGGGCAAGGATGAGCGCCTGGCCGGGGCGATGGCGGGGCATTTCGAGCCGGCCAGCAGCGTCGACGTCGACATCCCGCTGGCGCTGGGCCGGGCCGCCGCCGCGGACCTGGCGTTCATGGGCCCGGCCGGCCACCACCTGGACCTGGGGCAGATCGCTGCGCGGCTGGAACACTCCCCGGAGCCGGTGACAGCCGACGCAAAGTTCAGGCTCCTGGTGTTCAGGCCCAGGACCCACGGCGCCCCGTAACGACTTGGCCACTATCCCCCTGCGGCCGGTATGAACCGGCCCACACGGTAAGTCCGCGGACTACGATGAAAAGACAGTTACTGGCGGGTCCGCGCGTGCGGCTCCCCCGTGGCGAAGGGGGAAACAGGGATGTTCGAGTGGCTTGGCGAAAACTGGTGGGCATTGTGGCTCACGGCTTTCCTGGCGTTTGCGGTGATCGAGATGATCACCCTTGACCTGTTTTTCATCATGCTCGGCGGCGGATCCCTTGCCGCACTGGTTGCCGATTTCGCCGGTGCAGAGCCCTGGCTCCAGGTGGTGGTCTTCTGCGTGGTGTCCCTGCTCATGGTTGCCTTCGTCCGGCCGGTAGCCCTTTCGCATCTCAAGAAGGGGCCGGCCGAACAGCGGACCAACGTGGACCGGCTGATCGGTGAACCGGCCGTCGTGATGGAGGCCGTGACCGCCGACGGCGGACTGGTGAAAATCGGCGGCGATATTTGGAGTGCGCGCTCCGCGGCGGGAATCCTTCCCGCTGGCCAGAAAGTGGTGGTGGCGGCCATCGACGGCGCCACAGCAGTAGTTTCGGCACCGCCGCCGGCGGCTGCCGGTCCGGATACAGCCTGACAATTGGGGAACAAGGAGTTGTATGGAAAACGCAGGCGGAACCGCACTGGCCATTGTGCTGGTGGTTCTGATCGTCTTTGTCATCATAGTTTTGGTCCGGTCCGTCCGGATTATTCCGCAGGCCCGTGCCGGCGTCGTGGAACGGCTCGGGAAGTACCAGCGCACGCTTAACCCCGGGCTGACGATCCTCATCCCGTTCGTGGACCGGCTGCTGCCGCTGCTGGACCTGCGGGAACAGGTGGTGTCCTTTCCGCCGCAGCCGGTCATCACCGAAGACAACCTGGTGGTCTCCATCGATACGGTGGTCTACTTCCAGGTCACCGATCCCCGCGCAGCCACGTATGAAATCGCCAACTACATCCAGGCCGTGGAGCAGCTCACCACCACCACCCTCCGCAATGTGGTGGGTGGACTGAACCTGGAGGAGGCCCTGACCTCCCGCGACCAGATCAACGGACAGCTTCGGGGAGTCCTCGATGAGGCCACGGGCCGCTGGGGAATCCGCGTCTCGCGGGTGGAACTGAAGGCCATCGATCCGCCCCACTCCATCCAGGACTCCATGGAGAAGCAGATGCGGGCCGAACGCGACCGGCGCGCTGCCATCCTCACCGCGGAGGGGACCAAGCAGTCAGCCATCCTCACCGCGGAGGGCCAGCGGCAGGCGTCCATCCTCGCCGCGGAAGGCGAAGCCAAGGCCGCCATCCTCCGTGCGGACGGGGAGGCGCAGGCCATCCAGAAGGTCTTCGACGCCATCCACAAGGGAAACCCGGACCAGAAACTGCTGGCCTACCAGTACCTCCAGACGCTGCCCAAGTTGGCTGAGGGCTCGGCCAACAAGCTCTGGATCATCCCGAGTGAAGTTGGGGAAGCCCTGAAGGGAATCGGCAACGCCCTTGGCGGCACCAGCGCGGAGCCTGCCAGCGGACTTTTCGACGAGGCGCCCATCGAGCGCACGCAGCCCTAGGCTCTTGACTAAGACAGGGAGGGTTCAGTGGCTAGCCGCCGAACCCTCCCTGTTTTGGTGCAGACGTGTTAAAGCCCGTATAATTGGGTATTTGTCCGGCAGGAGAAGACCAGCTGGAACAACCAAGCTTCGCAATGCGTTGAATCTTATGATGCAGCACAGTGCACACACTAGTCCGGCGGCGCAACGTCGCCACCGGCTAACGCGGAGATTTCATCCGCGAACCGACCAGAGGGAGAAATCATGAGCGATCGCAGCCTGCGGGGCATGCGCCTTGGTGCGCAGAGCATGGAGACCGAGTCCGGAGTTGAGCCGGCTCCGCGCCAGCGGGTCGAATACCGTTGCGCAGATGGCGAGCAGGTTTTCGTCACGTTCTCCTCCGAGGCGGAAATTCCTCCGGTGTGGGTCTCCAAGACCGGCAAGGAAGCGCTCCTGGTTGACGGCGAAAAGCCGGACACCAGCAATGACAAGGCAGTCCGCACGCACTGGGACATGCTGCTGGAACGCCGCTCGCTTCCTGAACTTGAACAGATCCTCGAGGACCGCCTGACCATCCTGCGGGAGCGCCGCGGAGAGCGCCGCTCGGCATAAGGCCAGCCTCAAAAAAGGGGGGCGGCTCCGCACTTTGGTGCGGGGCCGCCCCCCTTTTTCCTGTGTCCGCAGAAGGCCGCGGAGGGGCGGCCCAGGGAAAAACTACGGCTGCTTGTTCTTCAGCCTGCCGGTCAAGGTGTTCCAGCGGGCGGCAAGTCCCCACCGGGTGACGTTGACCATCGCTTCGATGACGATGTTGCCGCTCATCTTGGAGGCGCCCAGTTCGCGCTCAACGAAGGTGATGGGGCGCTCCTCGATGCGCAGGCCCAGTTTGGCCACGCGCCACGCCAGGTCCACCTGGAAGCCGTAGCCCACGGAATCCACCTGGTCCAGGTTGAGCTTTTCCAGGGTGGTCCTGCGGAAGGCGCGGTAGCCGCCGGTGACGTCCTTGATCCGCAGGCCCAGCATCAGCCGGGCGTAGGTGCTGCCCACCCGGGAGATCGCCTGGCGGTACAGCGGCCAGTTGACCACACTGCCGCCGGGAACCCAGCGCGAGCCCATGGCCAGGTCCGCGCCCTGGTCCACGGCTTCCAACAGCTGGGGAAGCTGTTCGGGCTGGTGTGAGCCGTCGGCGTCCATTTCCACCAGGACGTCGTATCCGGCGTCCAGGCCCCACCGAAAACCGGCGATGTAGGCGGCGCCCAGGCCTTCCTTGCCCTTGCGGTGCAGGACGTGGACGTGGGAGTCCTCGGCGGCGAAGCCGTCGGCAAGCTGGCCGGTGCCGTCAGGGCTGTTGTCATCAACCACCAGCACGTCCGACGCCGGAACGGCCTTCCGAAGGCGCTGGAGCGTCTTGGGCAGCGATTCCAGTTCGTTGTAGGTGGGAATGATCGTAAGGACGCGCACGAAGGGCCTTTCCTGGTGGAAGTGGTCGGAGCACCTGATGCCGGGCTGGCCGGCGGCGGGCGCAACTCCCCATTATAGGGCGGAGGGTTATGGGTCAGGAACGCAGGGCCGGGCTGGCGTAGAGTTCGGCACCGTCTTTCACGGTCTGCAGGCATACCGGGTCGGAGCCTGTGTCCAGTGCGGGCAGCAGTGGGGTCCTGGCCCGCGGATCGGTGCTCCATGACTGCACCCTGCCGTCAGCCACCTGGACCATCAGCTCCTCCACCTCCCAGACGGCGAAACTGGCCGGTGCGCCGGGAACCAGTTGCCCGGCCATGGGGTTGGCGTGCCGTGCGGCCCTCCAGCCCGCACGGGTGTGCCCCAGGAACGCTGCGCGCGCGGAAATGCGCTGGTCCACGTTGTGGTGTTCCACACAGGCACGCACGCTGGACCAGGGCCGGAGGGGCGTGACCGGGCTGTCGCTGCCGAAACAGACAGGAACCCCGGCTGAATAGAAGGCAGCGAAAGGGTTCATCGACCGGCTCCGCTCCCCCAGCCTCTGCTCATAGAGGCCCCCGGCTCCGCCCCACGCTGCGTCGAAGGACGGTTGGGCGCTGACGGTCACCGAGTAGTGCGCCAGCCTTGCCACGGCCGCGGCATCAGCCATCTCCACGTGCTCGAAGCGGTGGCCCGCCGCCCGCACCCGCTGCTCCCCGACTTCCTTGGCCGCCACGTCCAGCGCCTCCAGCGCGGTGTCCAGCCCGGCGTCGCCAATCACATGGAAACCGCTCTGGATCCCGGCAAGGGAGCAGGCGGCAAGGTGGGCAGCCGCCTGGTCGACGCTGAGGTACAGGCTGCCGCGTTCCTGCCCGGCATCGCTGTAGCCGGCGCGCAGGGCGGCGGTCCCGGAACCCAGCGACCCGTCGATGTTCAAATCCCCCGCCAGTCCGCGGACGCCGGCACCAAGCTGCTCCACAAGGGTCCGGGCCTGCGCCTCGGACGAAACCAGCTCCCCCCAGTACGGCAGCACCTCAGGAAAGCGCGCCGCGTCCTTGTCGGCGTCGTTCCATCCTGCGGCCAGCCTCAGGTCCTCAGGCCCGCCGATGTGCGGTGCGCCCATTTCGGCCAGCGCAACGTACCCGTTCGCCGCAGCCTCCGCCAGGGCACGGGCCTGGTGCCCCTTCAGCACGCCCTGGGGCAGCTGCCGGGTTGCCAGCCGCGCTGCGTCGTGGGCTGCCCGCGTGACCCGGGCGCCGCCGTCGTACCCGTCCTTGCCGCGAAGGTCCGCGGACTGTACAAGGGACGTCGAAACCAGGGCCGAGTGCACATCAACCCGGGAAAGGTAGACCGGGCGGCCCCCTGACGCCCGCTCCAGTTCCTCGGCACTGGGCAGGGCGGAGTCCGCCCACCTGGTTTCGTCCCAGCCGTGGCCGAGCACCGGCCCTTCCCCTCCAGTCGCGGCGACGGCGTCCAGCAGCGCGCGTGCCGACGTGGCCGTGCCCAGTTGCAGCGATTCCAGGGCGATCCCGGTTTCCGTCAGATGGATGTGCGAATCGACGAAGCCGGGTGCAACCAGGGCGCCACGGAGGTCGATGATCTCCATGGAACTGTCTGCGATGGAGGATGCGGCCTGCTCAGATCCAACCCAGGCAACGGTGCCGCCGTCCACCAGCATGGCCGTTGCGAATGGATCCGCCGCGGTGTAAACGGACCCATTGCGGTACAGGACCGGGGCGGGCCGGGAGGCGGCATCAGAGTGGGAAGTGGCATCGGGGCGCGGCATGGGGGCAGACTCCTGGGGTGTGGGGGTGCCGGCGTGGGCCGGCCGGGTGTCATCGGGGCTAAAGGACGGAAGAATATGCCACGACGCCGCGGCGGATGAGGTTGATCGCTTCGGCGCAGAGCCGTGCCAACCGCGGGTCCAGTCCGGGGATCTTGGCAAGCTGGTCCAGAAGGTCCACCACCTGCTTCACCCAGCGGACAAAGTCGCCCGCGGCAAGATCGGTGCCGCTGAGGACATCCTGCAGATGGCGGCCACGGGCCCATTTATACAGCGGCCAGACAAGTCCCAGTTCAGGCTCACCGGTCAGGGGGAGCTTGTGTTCCTCTTCCACATCCTCAAGGACGGACCATTCCTTCACCACTGTGTCGACGGCGGTCTCCAGGGAGACGCTGGGCATGCGCGGCCTCAGGCCCCGGTCCTCGCGTTTGGCCTGGTAGACCAGTACGCTGGCCAGCGCGGCAACTTCGGCGGCGTCGAGGTCGTTGAATGCGCCCAGCCGCAGGGACTGCGAGATCAACAGGTCCTTCTCGCCGTATATCCTGCGCAGCCGCTGGCCGTCCGCGCTGATATTCAGCCGGCCGTCTCCCGCGTCTTCCAGGTAACCGTAGACGGACAGGACGTCGCAGACCCGGTCGAAGGTTTTGGCAATGGTGTTGGTGCGGCCCTGGATCTGGCGGACCAGGCCGTCCGTTTCGCGCCTTAGCTTCCACCAGCGCTCCGACCACCGGGCATGGTCTTCGCGTTCGCTGCACCCATGGCACGGGTGTGCCTTCAGGGCCCGGCGAAGATCCGCAATGCGCCTTTCCTGGTTGGGCAAGGCAGCGGCCCGGCCGAAGTCATGGTTGCGGTTCTGGCCCGGGGCGGGCGGACGGTTCTCACGCAGCGCGTTCCGGACAGAGGACGCCAGGTCCCTGCGGGACTTGGGCACCTTCGCGTTGAAGGACTTGGGGATGCGGACCCGGGTAACCGGCGCGATGGGACCCTCGAGGTCGTCAGCGCCAATCCTGCGCAGCTGGTTGTCAAGCGTCAGCACGGCCGGCCGCGGCTCGCGGCTGGCGTGGTCCGAACTAAGGACGACGGCGGGCCCGGGGGCACGGCCACCGGGAACGTTGACCACGTCCCCAGGCAGGAGCCGCGCCAGTGAATCGTCGCAAAGGGACTTCCGGACGCGGGACTTGGTGCGGGACGTGGCGTTCTCGGCGTCGGAAAGTTCCCTGCGCAGCCGCGCATACTCGGTGAAGTCACCCAGGTGGCAGGTCATGGATTTTGCGTAGCCGGCCAGGGATTCCTCGCGGCTGCGCACTTGGCGGGCCAGGCCCACCACGGAGCGGTCCGCCTGGAACTGGGCGAAGGAGGACTCGAGGATCTCGCGGGCCCTGGCCCGGCCAAACTGCGCCAGCAGGTTGATGCTCATGTTGTAGGTGGGCCGGAAACTGGAATTCAGCGGGTAGGTGCGCCGCGATGCCAGTCCCGCGACCGCCGTCGGGTCTGTACCGGGCTGCCACAGCACCACGGCGTGGCCCTCAACATCGATGCCGCGCCGGCCCGCACGGCCGGTGAGCTGGGTGTACTCCCCTGCAGTGATGTCCACATGCGCTTCGCCGTTGAACTTGTCCAGCTTTTCCAGCACCACGGACCGGGCAGGCATGTTGACGCCCAGCGCAAGGGTTTCCGTGGCGAAGACAGCTTTGACCAGGCCATCGGCAAAGAGTTTCTCGACCACCTCCTTGAAGGTCGGCAGCATTCCGGCATGGTGGGCCGCGAACCCCCGGAGCAATCCGTCGCGCCAGGTCCAAAAGCCCAGGACGTCAAGGTCGTCGGCCGGGATGTCCTGCCCCGCCTCGTCAACACGCTGGGCGATGATCCGCTGCTCTGTTTCGGTGGTGAGCCAGAGGCCGGACGAGACACACTGGGCCACGGCAGCCTCACAGCCTGCGCGGGAAAAGATGAAGGTGATGGCAGGCAGCAGGTCCATCCGGTCCAGGCTGGCGATGACCTGGGGGCGGCTGGCGGGGCGCACTCCCGTGTTCTCGCCGCCACGGGCGGCGCGGTCGTTTCCGCGCCGGCCGCGCTGGCCCCTTCCGCCGGGGCCGGGCCTGCTGCGGAAGCTCTGCCGCATCTCGCTCTGGGCCACTGCCAGCAGGTCCGGGTTGACGTCGAAACCACGTCCCTTGCCGGCGTCGGGGGATGTGCCGGACGCGGCCGGCTGCAGGTCGTCTTCCTCCACGGGCGGAGCGATCTCGTCGAAGGTGGTTTCTCCGGCAAACAGGTCCATGATCCGGCGGCCCACCATGACGTGCTGCCACAGCGGCACCGGGCGGTGCTCGGAGACGATGATGTCTGTGTCGCCGCGGACGGTGTCCAGCCAGGCCCCGAATTCCTCGGCATTTGAAACGGTTGCACTCAGTGAGGCGACCTGGACCTCGCTGGGCAGGTGGATGATGACTTCCTCCCAGACAGCCCCGCGGAACCGGTCGGCGAGGTAGTGCACCTCATCCATGACCACGTAGCCGAGGTCGCCCAGAGTGGCCGAATCAGCGTAGAGCATGTTCCGCAGGACCTCGGTGGTCATGACCACCACCTGGGCATCCCCGTTGATGCTGGTGTCGCCGGTCAGGAGGCCCACATTGTCCGCACCATATTTAGCGGTGAGTTCACTGAACTTCTGGTTGCTGAGCGCCTTGATGGGTGTGGTGTAAAAGGCTTTCAGTCCCCGCTGCAGCGCGAGGTAGATGGCGAACTCCCCCACGATGGTCTTCCCGGCACCGGTAGGGGCAGCCACCAGGACTCCCTTGCCTTGCTGCAGGGAAAGACAGGCCTGCCGTTGAAAGTCGTCAAGCTCGAAGTCCAGGGTCCGGATAAACGCCCCGAGGTAGGTGGCGGCCTCGGCCCGGCGTTCGGCGCTGGCACGGTACCTCTCGGCCGGCGACATTTCTTCAGGATCGATGGGCCCGGCGGAGAAGGGTCCGGTGGTGGAGGACATACCCCAAGCCTAACGGCAGGCTAGAGCTTCTTCAGTTCACTGCTGGGGGTTGCGACGTCCGCTGTGGCCTCGGTTTCCTCGACCTGCCGGGCCTGGCGGCGGTCGCGGCGCTTGTCGTTCATGATGCAGATGCCGATTGCCGCGAAGAACAGCGCCAGCAGCGGTCCGGCAAGCATGAACATCGAAATCGCATCCGCGCCCGGCGCGGCAATGGCGGCCAGGACGAAGACCAGGAAGACTGTAATGCGCCAGGCCTTGAGGATGGTGTGGCCGGATACGAGCCCGGCCATGTTGACGCCCACCAGCACTACGGGCACCAGGAAGGCCAGGCCCAGCATGAGCACCATCCGGGTGACGAACTCGATGTAGGTCCGCGCATCGATGACGCTGGAGGAGCCTGCCGGGGTGAACTGGGTCAGCGCGTGGACCACCTGCGGCACCACGAGCCACCCCACCCAGATTCCGGCCAGGAAGAGCGGGATGGCAGCAGCCATGTAGCCCAGCGTGTAGCGCCGTTCCTTCGATGTCAGCCCGGGCGTGATGAAGGCCCAGAGCTGGTAGATCCAGATGGGGCTGGAGATGACGGCGCCAATGAGGAGCGACATCTGGAGCTTGAAGTCGAACGGTGATGCGATGGTCCCGAAGTTGATGGCGGCAAGGCCGCCGGTCTCATCGGAAATGCGGTTAACCGGTTCGGCCAAAGCCTTCAGCAGCGGATCGTAAAGTATCCAGCCCCCAATGCCGCCAATGACGACGCCGATGGCCGACTTGATCAGCCGGTTCTTCAGCTCCTTGAGGTGCTCCCAAAGTGACATCCGCCCCTCGGGATTGGCTTTACGGGCCCGCGACAGTGCCACGGGAGGTCAGGCGCGGGTCGACGGCGGAACGTCAGTGCCGTCTGTCGGCTCACCGGGCTTCGCCTTGGGGTGGTTCACGATGGTGCCTTCCACCGGACCGTTTGCGTCGGTGGTGTCGGCCTTGCCGTCGTTCTTCATTTCCTTCACCTCGGACTTGATGATCCGCATGGACTGTCCCAGGCTGCGGGCCATGGCCGGAAGCTTGGGGGCGGCGAAGAGAAGCAAAGCTACAACGATGATGATTACGATCGGCCAGGGGCCGTCAAAGAGTCTTCCCACGGGAAATCCTTTCCTCTAAGTACATCCTACTTCTATGTGAAGTCGAGATCTCCGAGCGCCTGCGGCTGGCCCCGGTCCTTTTTACGCTGCACTCGCCGACGGCGGCGTTCCTCGCGCCGGGCCCATTTGGATGCCTCGTAATCATGTCGCATGACGGCGGGCGAGGCAAAAACGGCAGAACCCGGCAGGGGCCCGGACGGATCCGCGGGTTCACCCGCCACCTCGACCGGGCTCAGGTGTCCCAGCTTTTCGCCCGCTGCAGCGAGGTCCTTCACCGTGGCCATGAACTGTCGGAAGAGACGGATGCCCAGCAGGACATAGAACAGCAGGGCAACGGCGACAAGCGCCACCCATATGAGAATCCAGGACCACCAAGGCATGGTGAGAAGTCTATCGGTCGTAGCCGGCCAGCGAGGCCGCAAGCCAGTCCCGCGCGGCGGAAGCCAGCTCCGTAGGGGCCAGAATCCGGGCTGATCCGCCATGCTGGGCCACGAACATCGGCAGCCACGCCGTGTTGCCGAACCGGATCTCTGCCACCAGGCCGCCGTCGGGCAACTCCGCGGTACGCTCCGCGTAGTAGTCCTCCGCCAGCCCCCTCCCCTGCCGGGTGAGCTGGACGGTGACGGTGGTGTCGTCGTCGTTCGCGGTGAAAAGCTTGGCCGGGACCCCGCCCTCCGGTATCCCGTGCGGGGCGGCGGGTGCTCCGTTGGGGTGAACGTCCTGTACCCGGTCCAGGCGGAAGTTCCGCAGCCCGTCCACCAGGTGGCACCAGGCTTCGAAGTACCAGGTGTTGTCCAGGGAATACAGCCGCAGCGGGTCAACGTCGCGCTCGGTGACGGCGTCACGCTGGGGTGAAAGGTAGGTCAGGTGGAGCTGGGAGCGGGTCTCGATGGCCTGGCGGACCGTGGCATGGGTTGCGGCGTCGGCAGGTGCAACCTCCGGCCCGGCAATGGAGGCAGCTTGCAGCCCTTCCTCGCCTGCGGCCGCCAGGAGCTTCAAGGTAACCGACTCCAGCGCGCCGCCGCCGGGAAGGTCCGGCAGGCCGTTGAGCGTTTCAAGACCTGTCAGCAAAGCGCATGCCTCCGCCACGGTAAACCGGACAGGTTTCTTCAGGTCAAGGTCCTGGGTAATGAAGACGTGGTCGTCTTCCCATTGGATATCGAGCAGGTCGTCCGGATAACCCTCCGGCAGCCCGGAGCAGATGAGGATCCGAAGGTCTGCCTCGAGCTCTTCACGGGTGACGCCGAAGTGCTTTGCGACGTCCTGGATGTGCAGCCCCTGGTTGTGGACCAGGAAGGGGACCAACTGCAGCATGCGCTTGAGCTGGTCCTCAGACGTTCCCTTCCGGGCGGTCCGGGCACGGGCATCGGCGAACGTGTAGTCGGGGACAGGTGCGTCGCTGAACGCGGCGGCCGCCTGGAGCCTGCGCCTCACGGCGGCAGCAAGTTCAGCCGGTTCCACTGCCAGGGCATCGGGTCCGTAGGAGGCCAGCTCTTCGGCAAGCACCTCCGGGTCCCGGTACTCGATGAAGAGCCTGTCGTAGCCCGCACCTGGCCGGCCTGTGGCCTGGTCCTGGGTGGCTTGAACAGCACGACGGCGGAGGGCCAGCAGGTGCCCCTCCTTGACGTCCACGACGGCGGTGCGCAGCGGCAGTTCCGGCAACAGGTCCAGCTCTGCGCGGATACTGAAGTCCACCGGCGGCGTGTACTGCTCCTTCGCCAATGTGGTCACGGCACTGGTGAAGCGCGACAGGCGGAAATGCCGGGGTGCCTCGCGTGCCCGGTCGTAGCCCATGAGGTACCACTGGCCGAAGCGGCTGCCCAGGCCCCAGGGCTCGACGGTGCGTTCCTCCTCTTTGCCGGTGGTGCCGGCGAGATACGTGAAAGTGACCGGATGCCGGGCGTGCATGGCGGCCACGATGTCATCAAAGGCCTGGCCGGCGGGTTTGATCCGGGGCTGGACCCCGGCCGGCAGTTCCACGTCCGCCATCCTGCCGGCGGCCTGGAGTTTGCGGAGCGCGCTTTGGGCGGCGGTGCCCAGTGCCGCGCGCTCCCATAATTGGGAGGCCAGCAGCAGGACGGTCCACTCGTCGGGCCCCAGCTGGACGTCCGGGAGCCGGTTGGACTCCTTGCCGATCCGGTACCTGGTGGTGGCGGGGTCGTCCTCGCTCCAGCCCATGTCCGTCAGTGTCTCCACGTCGAAGCCCATTGCCCGCAGGTCATTCTTGTCCCGCTCGAACATCCGTCCGAACGCAACGTCATTGCCGGAGGTGTCGTGGTAGACCTTTTCGCGCAGTTCGCTGCGGTGCAGCCCGTAGCGGGTGTTGAGCAGCGCAATCAGCAGGTTGAGGAGTCGTTCGGTGCGGGATAGGGACACGCTCGTTACGTTACTAAACTCCCCCGATGAAAGCAGAAAGCGCGGCAGTACCGGAGGAACTTCCTCCAGTACTGCCGCGCTCCCGGCTGTGTTGGCGCCTGGGTCAGCGCACTGCCACGAGGTCCACGACGAAGATCAGTGCCTCGTTGGGAGCAATCGCGCCACCGGCACCGCGCGAGCCATAGGCCAGCTCGGAGGGGATCTCCAGGCGGCGGCGGCCACCGACCTTCATGCCCAGCAGGCCCTGGTCCCAGCCCTGGATGACCTGGCCGACGCCGACGCGGAAGTCCAGGGGTGCACCGCGGCCCCAGGAGGCGTCGAATTCCTCGCCTGTGGACCAGGCAACGCCGACGTAGTGGGTGGAGACGGTGTCCCCTGCCTTGGCTTCCCGGCCGTCACCCTCGATCAGGTCTGTGATGACGAGTTCCGTGGGGACGTCGCCCTCCGGAAAATCGATTTCGGGCTTCTGGCGGTCAAATTCCCGCTGTCCAAAAGACATGCTTGCTCCTATGCGTAAATGCTGATGGGGTGCCGCGAGGGACGCGGCGTCCATGTAAGTCTTGCTACTTGACCCCGAGGATGTCCACTACGAAGACCAGGTCGCCCTTTGCCTGCCCCTGGCCGGCGTCGCCGTAGGCCAGGTCCTTGGGGATGACCAGCAGGACGCGGGACCCAACGGTCTTGCCGGCGAGGCCCTGGGTCCAGCCCTTGATGACCCCGGTCAGCGGGAAGGTGGCCGGCTGGCCGCGGTCGAAGCTGGAATCGAACTTGGTGCCGTCTGCCAGGTTGACGCCGACGTAATTCACGGTCAGCGTGTCGGACTCCTTGACGGTGGCGCCGGAGCCCTTGATCAGGTCCTGGGACACGAGGGATGTGGGGGCAGCCGCACCGGCAACGTTGATTTCGGGGACGCCGTCTTTTTCAGTAACGGTAGGCAGCCCGGCCGGCGGCGTCACGGTTTCGCCCTGGGGCTTGTCCAGGACCGGGGCGGGATCGGATGCGGAGAGCACCTTGATGATCAGCAGCTGGGTGGGCCCGGCTTCCGGACTCGGGCTGGGGCTGGCGCCGTCGGAAGGGCTGGGGCTGGCCGATGCCGCGCTCTGCTGGCCGGGAACGGCCAGTGCAAGGCTGGATCCAACCTTGGCGCCCACGAAAGCGTTGTAGATGACTGCGCTGCTGGTCTTGAGCTCGTCATTCAGCTCCAGGCTTTCCGGCTCGTTGGGGAACGTATCCTCGAGCTGGGAGCCGTCCGTGCCGTTCAGGGCGAGGATGGAAATCTTGGCAACCTGGTTGGCCTTTACGGCGTCGCCCTTGCCCTCGGAAACCACTTTGATGGTTGGCTGGGTCACGGCCAGTGGCTTGTCAAAGTCCACGCCAGGGGCCTTCTTGTCCCCGTTGTCGGTCAGCTTGAGGGAGTCGAACTTTGCAGTCTCCCCGGCGGACTGGCTGCTGGGCTCTGGCTGGGAGGCGGTGCCTCCGCAGGCGGTCAGGAGCAGCAGGCCGGGAAGGAGGATTGCTAGTAGTCGGCGCACGTAGGAAAACTTTCGTCGGGGCAGGGTGGATACGACACTCCGCATGGCGGCGGAGCATGCCGTGAAGAGGTCCCGTTAAAAGGACCTTATCCAGAATAGACCCTGAAGCTGGACGTCAGCCCATAGAGTCCAGAAGCGCATCGACGCGCTCATCGACGCTGCGGAACGGATCCTTGCACAAGATCGTCTGGTGGGCGCGGTCGTTCAGTTTCAGGTGCACCCAGTCCACCGTGTAGTCGCGTCCCAACTCCTGCGCGCGGCGGACAAAGTCGCCGCGCAGCTTGGCCCTGGTGGTTTGCGGCGGCGCGTCCACCGCCCCCTTGATGACAGTGTCGTCCACGATGCGGCGGACCGCTCCACGGGATTGCAGCAGGTAGTAGAGTCCCCGGCTGCGGGAGATGTCGTGGTACGTCAGATCAAGCTGGGCAATGCGGGGCGCGTCCAGGCCAAGGCCGTGGCGTTCGCGGTAGTTATCCATCAGCTTCTTCTTGATGGCCCAGTCGATTTCGGTGTCAATGCCCTTGGTGTCACCGGATTCAATGGCATGCAGCGTCCGCTCCCACAGATCCAGGATCAGCGGTACATGCGGGTTGTGGGCGCCGTGTTCATTGACGAAGGCCGTCACCTTGGTGAGGTATTCCTGCTGGATTTCAAGGGCGGTGAGCTGGCGTCCATTGGCCAGGCGGACCAATGCCCGGCCACTGAGGTCGTGGGAGATCTCGCGGATGCTGCGGATGGGGTTTTCCATCCGCATGTCGCGCATGATCACGCCCGCTTCGATCATCCGAAGGACCAGGTCAACGGTTCCGACTTTCATCAGGGCGGTCGCCTCTGACATGTTCGAGTCGCCCACAATGACGTGCAGCCGCCGATAAAACTCCGCGTCCGCGTGCGGCTCGTCACGGGTGTTGATGATGGGCCGCGACCGTGTGGTGGCTGAGGACACTCCCTCCCAGATGTGGTCGGCCCGCTGGGAGAACGCATAGGTGGCGCCATGCGGCGTCTTCAGGATCTTTCCGGCGCCGGCGATGAGCTGGCGGGTGACCAGGAACGGGATCAGGATTTCGGCCAGGCGGGAGAATTCCCCACGGCGGGGAATGAGGTAGTTCTCGTGGCTGCCGTACGAGTTGCCCGCGGAGTCGGTGTTGTTCTTGAAAAGGTATACGGTGCCGTTGAAGCCCTCGGCCGCCAGCCGGGCCTGGGCCTCATCAACCAGGTCATCCAGGATGAGCTCACCCGCACGGTCATGGGCGATCAGCTGGGCGAGGTCGTCGCATTCGGCGGTGGCGTATTCCGGGTGGGATCCTACGTCGAGGTACAGCCGCGAACCGTTGGTGAGGAACACGTTGGACGAGCGCCCCCAGCTGACCACCTTTCGGAAGAGGTACCGGGCCACCTCTTCCGGGGCCAGCGGCCTCGAGTCGGGGCTCGAGTAAGAGATCCCGAACTCGGTTTCGATGCCGAAGATTCTCTTGTCCATGTCGTCCTCCTAGGCCAGCAGTGCTGTGATGTCCGCGTCGTTCAGCCTGCGGAAAGCACGCCGGGAGCCGCGGGAGCTTTCGGAAAGCCTGTCCAGAACTGCCACCTCGAGGGCGCCGGGCGGCAGAGGTGCTGCCGGCTGGTCACCCTCCTGGGCAGGCGTGAGACCCTTCAAAGCCAGCCGGACAGCGTCGGCGAAGCCCAGGGACGCCTGCCATCCTGCCTCGATGGTTGACGACACCTTGTCTGCCTGGCCGCCCATGACCACAAAGCTGTGCTCATCGGCGATGGAACCGTCGAAGGTCAGCCGGTACAGGTGGTCTTCGGCCTGCGTGGAGCCCACTTCGGCTACTGCCAGTTCCACTTCAAACGGCTTTTGCTCTGCGGTGAAGACGGCACCCAGGCTTTGGGCGTATACGCTCGCCAGGCCGCGGGCGGTGACGTCCTCGCGGTCATACGAGTACCCGCGGACGTCGGCATAGCGGACGCCGGCCTGGCGCAGGCTTTCGAATTCGTTGTACTTGCCCACGGCGGCGAACGCGATCTTGTCGTAGATTTCGCCGATCTTGTGCAGGGACGGCGATGGGTTCTCGGCGACGAGTGCGATGCCGTCGGCGCAGCTGATGACAACCACCGACCGGCCGCGGGCGATGCCCTTCCGCGCGAAATCCGCGCGGTCCTTCATCAGCTGTTCGGGCGAGACATAAAACTGCTGGGTCATCTCAGGCCTCCCGTCCGGCGATGGTGCGCGCTTCGATCACGCTGCGCGAAGCAGCCGCGAGTTCGGCCTCGGGCACCCGGCGGGCTCCCGTCCTGTCCACTGTATAAACCACGGGCCACAACTGCCGGACGGTATCCGGGCCGCCCGTGGCGGAATCGTCGTCGGCGGCGTCGTACAGGGACTCCACGGCGACGGACAGCGCCTCAGCCGGGGTGAGGTTGGGCCGCCAGAGTTTCTTCAGGGCTCCGCGGGCGAAGACGGAACCGGAACCCACGGTATGGTGTTCGTGTTCCTCGTACCTGCCCCCGGTGACGTCATAGGAAAACAGCCGTCCGACACCGGCGCTGGTGTCGAACCCTGCAAACAGGGGCACCACGGCAAGGCCCTGCAGGGCCATGGGAAGGTTGCCCCGGATCATGGCCCCCAACCGGTTCGCCTTGCCTTCGAGGCTGAGCTGGGTTCCTTCAATCTTTTCGTAGTGCTCAAGTTCAACCTGGAAGAGCCGCGTCAGGTCGATCGCTATTCCGGCTGTGCCGGCTATGCCAAGGACAGAGAAGTGGTCTGCCGGGAAGACCTTCTCGATGTGCCTGCTGGCAATGATGTTTCCCATGGTGGCGCGCCGGTCGCCCGCCATCAGGACACCGCCGCCGTAACTCATGGCCACGATCGTGGTGGCGTGCGGAACCTGCAACGGCGCAGCCCCGGACACGCCGCCCTGGAGGGACCGGCTAAAGGGCAGTAGCTCGGGCCGGTCCCGTTGCAGGTGCTCCGTAAAGGACGAGGTGGCGTTGGCGGCTACCTGGTTGGCGGTTGATTCCTGCACTCATCACTCCTTGAACGTGGTACTTCAACGTCGGTACAGATTCCGGCCGTCCGCGGCTTCCGCCACCTTCCGGGTCCGGGTTACTGGCCGCCCTTTTGCACGAATGCCCGGACGAACTCTTCGGCGTTGGATTCCAGGACGCCGTCGATTTCGTCGAGCAGGTCGTCCACGCCTTCGGTCGACGCCGAAGCCTGCGCCTCGGGCGGTGCCGGGGGTGCCTCGGGGATGTCGTCTTCGACCTGGCTGTCGCGTGACTGCGGCTGCTGCTGCTCCTGGCCTGCCATTGGATTCCCTCCTTTTTCCTCCGGTGGATCCGGCGGATCCTCCGATATGCCCATCCTGCCACGGGACGGGCGTTCCGGCGCGGTTTACGCCGCAGGCGGAGTACTGTTGTGTCCCAGCAGTTCGCCGAGGAACGGTCCCGCTTCCCGGTAGCGCTCAAACAACGCTCCGGTCAGGGCTTTGGTTCCCCTCAGTGGTTCCCTGGTAGGCACCCGCTGAAGCCGTCCGTAACCGGGCACGTCGAAGATGACCGAGTCCCAGCTTGCCCCCACCACATCCTTGCCGAAGCTGCTGATGCACTTTCCGCGGAAGAAGGCCCGGGTGTCGGCGGGGGGCTCGGCCACGGCAGCGGAGATGGCAGCATCGTCCACCACGCGCTGCATCCGGTTCCTGGACAACAGGCGGTAGTAGAGGCCTTTCTCCGGCCTGATATCGGACCACTGGAGATCCACCAGGCCAAGCCGGGCATCGCTCCACTCCAGTCCATCACGCTGGCGATACCCATCAAGCAGGGTAAGTTTCGCCAGCCACTCCACGGAACTGGCAGCCGCGGCCCTGTCACTGTCCAGTTGGGTGAGAACGGCAGCCCACCGTTCCAGGACCTCGTGTGTGTGCCCGTCACCGTCCACGGCGTCACCGACGCCGGTGTCCTGGGCGAGTTTGGCTGCGGCTTCGTGGTACATCCACTGAAGGTCCAGCGCCGTGACCCGCCGTCCGTCCAACAGGCGCAGCTTTGCTGTCAGCGAGGTATCGTGACTCACCGTTTTGAGCGCTGCCACCGGCTCGTAGACTTCGATTTTGGGGGCGAGCCCTGCCTCAATGAGGCTCAGGACCATGGCCGTGGTGCCGAACTTCAGGTAGTTGGACACCTGGCTGAGATTGGCGTCACCGATGATGACGTGCAGGCGCCGGTACTTGTCGGCGGTGGAATGGGGCTCGTCGCGGGTGTTGATGATGGGCCGGCGGATGGTGGTTTCCAGGCCGACCTCGGCTTCGAAGAAGTCGGCCCGCTGGCTGACCTGGAAGCCCGGGGTTGAACTGTCCTGTCCTATCCCGAGCCGCCCGGCCCCGCAGACCACCTGCCGGCTGATGAAGAATGGCGTGAGCCCGCGGACAATGTCGCCAAAAGGGACCGAACGGGGCATGAGGTAGTTCTCGTGCGAACCGTAGGACACGGACTTGTTGTCCGTGTTGTTCTTGTAAAGGTTGACCGGCGGGAGCGCCGGGTCCGCCGCCAGCCGGCGCACGGCCGCCAGCCCCACAAGGTCGCCGGCAGCGTCCCAGGCCACAGCGTCCCGTGGGTTGGTGACCTCGGGGCTTGAATACTCCGGATGGGCGTGGTCAACGTACAGCCGGGCCCCATTGCCCAGGACCATGTTCATGAGCAGCGTCCCCGACTCGTCCTGGCCGTCCAGTTCGAGTTCCTCGCGCCCGTAGGCCAGGGCCACCGCCTCCGCGTCAAGCACTGGTGGCTGGTCGGTCAGCTGGGTGGGGTGTGCAGCTCCCCGGTCCACGGTCCAACCCCGGGCATCGTGCAGCGGCTCTTCGTCGGTATAGTCCCAGCGGGTCTCGGCCCCGCCGGCCGCCCGCTGCCTGGTGACCTGGGCATAGGCCTGCACCACCCGCGCGCTCATCATGGTGGCGTTGGCCGAGGGTGCGGAGGGGGCGTGGATGCCGTATTCGGTTTCCGCCCCCATGACCCGCATGGCCCCGCCGACGGGGAGCGCTTCCCCGGCAGCGGGTCCCTTTGCACCCGTCATAGATACTGTCCCGTGGTCGGCATCGTCTCGATGGACTTGCCCGGTTCCTGGCCGGCCTTGCCCTGGACGATGGTGCGGATGTAGGTGATCCGTTCGCCCTTTTTGCCGGAGATGCGTGCCCAGTCGTCGGGGTTGGTGGTGTTGGGCATGTCCTCGTGTTCGCGGAACTCGTCCACCACAGCGCGCAGCAGGTGCTCGATCCGGAGGCCCTTCTGGTGCGTGGTCAGCAGGTCCTTGATGGCGTACTTCTTGGCCCGGTCCACCACGTTCTGCACCACGGCGCCCGAGTTGAAATCCTTGAAGTAGAGCATCTCGGTGTCACCGTTGGCATAGGTGACCTCCAGGAACTCGTTGGACTTATCGGTGGAGTACATGGCTTCGACCGTGCGCTGGACCATGGCGTCAACCGTGGCCTGGACGTCGCCGTTGTGCTCTGCGAGGTCCGATTCGTGGAACGGCAGGTCCGGCGTGATGTATTTGTTGAAGATGTCCGCGGCGGCTTCGGCATCGGGACGCTGGATCTTGACTTTGACGTCCAGCCGGCCGGGCCGGAGGATGGCGGGGTCGATCATGTCCTCACGGTTGGATGCGCCGATGACGATGACGTTGTCGAGGCGTTCCACGCCGTCGATCTCACTGAGGAGCTGGGGCACGATGGTGGTTTCGACGTCGGACGAGATTCCGGTGCCGCGGGTGCGGAACAAGGAATCCATTTCGTCGAAGAAGACCACTACGGGGCTGCCGTCCGATGCCTTTTCCCGGGCGCGGGAGAAGATCAGCCGGATGTGCCGCTCCGTTTCGCCCACGTACTTGTCGAGGAGTTCAGGGCCCTTGATGTTCAGGAAGTAGCTCTTCAGGTCCACGTTCCCGGACCGCTCGGCGGCGCGGGCAGCGAGGGAGTTGGCGACAGCCTTGGCGATGAGGGTCTTGCCGCAGCCCGGAGGCCCGTACAGCAGGATGCCCTTGGGCGCCTTCAGGCCGTGCTCCCGGTAGAGGTCGGGGTGCAGGAACGGCAGTTCCACCGCGTCCCTGATCTGCTCGATCTGGGGGCCAAGGCCGCCGATGTCCTCGTAGGTGATGTCCGGAACTTCTTCCAGGACCAGGTTCTCCACCTCGGAGCGCGGCACCTTCTCGAGTGCGTAGCCGGTCCGCGAATCCACGGAGAGGGCGTCGCCCACCCTGAGCTTCTCGGCCTGCAGCGCGCCGGAGAGCCGGACCACGCGTTCTTCATCGGCCCGGCCCACCACCAGGGCCCGGTCCCGTCCCAGCATCTCCTTCAGGGTGGCCAGCTCGCCGGCGCGCTCATAGCCGAGCCCTGCAACGATCAGGAGGGCTTCGTTGAGCAGCACCTCCTGGCCTACCGCCAGCTGGTTGATGTTTACCAGGGGGCTGATGCCCACCCGCATCTTCCGGCCGGCGTTGAAGATGTCCACCGATTCCTCCGTGGCAGCCTGTCCGCTGTTGCCGGGGGAAGGCTGCCGCTTTGGGTTGATCTGGAGGATGGTGCCGAAGCTGTACGGCGGCTGTCCTTCCTGGTCAAGGGCGTTTTTCAGCCGGAGAATCTCCGCCTTGGCCGTCTCAAGCATGCTGACCAGCTTGGTGTTGTTCTGCGTTGCCGCTGCCAACTGGCGGTCGATGTGCCTGAGCTTGTCCCGAAGTATGTTGACCTGGCGGTCAGCAACCGAGAGGTCGTTGGCGGCAGACTGCTCTGCCGGTGTACGTCCGGAGTCCTGGTTTGGTGTCTCCATGATGTATCAGCCCCTTCCTGCGCTTCTCTTAAGACATTAGTCCCAAGATGCCGGGTAGGGATGGAGACTCCCGAAATGTGGACTAGTTCGTAACCTCGGGCGTGTCCACCACATTCGTTCCGGCGATGGCGTCCCGGGCTGCCCGCCGCAGCTTCTTGTCTGACACCGCCCGCTCCCCTACAGCACCGGGAGTCCAGGCATTGACATCCTCTTCGTTGAATTCGGTCTTGGACGGCCGCCGCTTGACCGAGATGCCCGTCACACCGTCGGCGAGCCGGCGGGTGACCAGCAGGAACCCGGTGTGGGCCACCATCCGGTGGTCCGGCCGGACCGCGAGACCCTCAAGGTGCCAGCCGCGGACCAGCGATTCCCAGGCGTCAGGTTCAGTGAAGCGGCCGTCGGCGCGGATCGCCTCGGCCGTACGGGAGAGCTGGGTGACCGTGGCTACGTAGTTGATCCAGACGCCGCCGGGCGCAAGCACGGTGGCGACGGCGTCGAGGCATTCCCAGGGCGCCAGCATGTCCAGGACCACGCGGTCCACGGAGCCGGGCTCTTCAGCCTTGACCACTTCCTCCTGGAAGTCGCCGAGCGAGATCTGCCATGCAGGATGCGGGCCGCCGAAGATGGTCTCCACGTTTCCCCGGGCGATGTCCGCAAACTCTTCACGCCGCTCGAAGGAGTGCAGGTAGCCGTTGTCCCCCACGGCGCGGAGCAGGGAGATGGACAAGGCACCGGAGCCGACGCCGGCCTCCACCACGCGGGCCCCGGGGAAGATATCCGCCATGGTCACGATCTGGCCGGCGTCCTTGGGATAGACCACGGCGGCGCCGCGCGGCATGGACAGCACGAAGTCGGACAGCAGCGGGCGCAGGGTCTGGTACTGCTGGCCGACGTTGTTCACCACAACGGAGCCGTCCACCTTGCCGATGATCTCATCGTGGTTCAGGAAGCCCCGGTGCGTATGGAAGGCGCCACCGCGTTCAAGCGTGATGGTATTCATGCGGCCACGTTCGTCGGTGAGCTGGACACGCTCGCCTTCCCTGAAGGGGCCGCGGCGACGGGCGGCTCCCACCGGCTGCGAGCCGCTGGCGGCAGCACCGGCTTGCGCTGCTCCGGTGGCGTCGTTGACGGCAGTTTCGCTGCTCATGATGTTCCTCGCTCCTGTAAACCTTTTGTGCCGCGGCCAAAGTGCCCACGGATATTGTGGCCCCTGGCGGCGGCAATGCACGACCGGCAGGTAACTCTACCGGTTCTGGCCCTGCGGGTGCCTATCGGTGCGCTGGCGCCTCCCTGTGATGGCCGCGAGGACAACGTCCTGGGTGAGCAGCCCGGTGACTTTGCCATTGTGGTCCACCACTGCGTAGTGCCGTCCCTCAACCTGCGAAAGAAACTGGATCAGCTCCTGCCCCTTGGACCACTCGGGAACATAGGCTCCCGCAGCCAAGGGAAACGAAATGGCGGTGACTGGCGTCGAATCGGCTGCGGCGTCGGGCACCGAGGCCAATGCGCCGGGGTCCACCACACCCTGCGGCCGGCCGTCCGGTCCGCACACCACCACGGACTTCGTTCCTTCTGCCGCCAGGCGGAGGGCGTCACGGACAGTGCCCGAGGCAGGCACCCCAACGGCCGGCGTCGACAATCCCGCTGCGCTGACCAGCGGCAGCCGTGCCCGCAGCGTGCCCTGCTGGATGGAAGCCGAGGCACCCATCCACAGGAAGCCGCCCACCAGGATGGTGATCATCAGGAGGCTGAAGTCCGGCTGGTCGCCGGCGAGGTAGGGGCGAAGGAGGAACCAGTAAGCGATCGCCAGGACGATGATGCGCCCACCCCAGCCGGCTGCCACGGTTCCTTTCGCCTGGCTCCCGGTGGCCTTCCACACGATGGATTCGACAATGCGCCCACCGTCCAGCGGCAGGCCCGGCAGGACATTGAAGACGGCGATGAGGAAGTTGGCCCACATGAAGATGTTCGTCAGGATCTCGGCGACACTTCCCAGGCTGTTGGTGCCCAGGACCAGCCAGGCTCCGCCGGCGAGGACAAAATTGGCCGCCGGTCCGGCCAACGCCACCAGGACGGACCGGCCGGGGGAAGACGTGAAGCTCTCGAACTGGGTGTGCCCGCCCCAGAGGTTGAGGACGATCTTCTGGGTGGGCCATCCGTAGATTTTCGCCGTGAGGGCGTGCGCGAGTTCATGGACCAGCACCGAGAGCAGGAGCAGGACGGCGTAGGCGAAGGCCACGAGATAGGCGCTCATGCCCAGCATGGGGTTGTTCCGCGCCAACACGGGCCCGTACGCGATGACGGTGAAGGCCGCGATCACAAACCAGGAGTAAGCAAGCACGACAGGAACGCCGGCAATGCGTCCCAGCGGGATGCCGTCACGGCGTCGTCCCGTGGTGCCCGGCGGGGTGCCCGGTTCGGTGTCCCGCTGAGTGCCTGGATCAGCCACGGGAGTCACCAGCGGCGGTGGCGGCCGGCACCGTTGCCTGCGCCCCGGGGAGCAGGGCTTCAAGCTCCACCAGGCCGCGGCCGGCCAGGGAGTCCCAGAGTGCGTAGCTGCCGTCGTCGGGCAGTGGAACGATGTGCGGGACAGCCACCGTGGCGACGCCGGAGGCTACGGCCGCGGCCACGCCCGGTACGGAATCCTCGAGGGCAACGCAGTGGTGGATTCCGAGATCAGGATCGCTTTCCTGGAGCAGTTCGACGGCGGTCAGGTAGGCCTCGGGGTGCGGTTTGCCCTGGGTCACGGTGTCACCCGTGACCAGGACTTCAAAGTAGGGGCGGGGAAGGCTGGCCACCACTTGGCGGGCCAGCGGCCCCTCGGACATGGTGACCAGGGCGCAGCGCACGCCTGCCAGGTGCAGTTCTTCGAGGAGTTCCCGGGCGCCTGGGCGCCATGGCACCTGCTGCTGGACGCTGCTGATGACCTGGGCGGTCAGGGCGTCGATGATCTCGCGGATTTCCAGCTCGACGCCTGCCTGCTGGAGCAGGCCGGCGGAGAACGTCAGTGACTGGCCCACCAGTTGCATGGCCTGGTCGTGGCTCCAGGTGCCGCCATGGGCCTCCACCAGGGCACGCTCCGCGGCAATCCAGTATGGCTCGGTGTCCACGATGGTTCCGTCCATGTCCCATAGGACAGCTTTGAGCGGGGAACCGGTGGCAGGAAATCGCATGACGCCAGTCTACGGGGCGTGGCTGGGCGGAGGCTGTGGGCTACGCCCTTGGCGAATATGACGCAGGCGGGGTGCCCTTTGCGCCGGTTAGCGGCGATTTGCGGCGCTTCATTCCATGCACGAGTGCGCACCTTGGACGTAGGGTGAAGAAATGAATAGCTTCGAGGGAGACACCGCCGAACAAGGTGCCGGACCCGAGCGGGAACGGTTCCTGCAGCCGGTGGCTGACGGACAGCGCGTAACCGTAATGCTTGCCGCCTTTGAAGGGTGGAACGACGCCGGAGAAGCGGCCAGCGATTCGCTGCGGTACCTGAACAAGTTGTGGGGTGGCAAGAAAGTCGCATCCATCGATGCGGACGAGTACTACGACTTCCAGTTCACGCGCCCCACGGTCCGCAGGAACTCTGCCGGTGAACGCAAGATCAAATGGCCTTCCACCAGGATCTACAAAGCCTCGGCGCCCAACTCCAACGTGGACGTCATCTTTGTGCAGGGAACCGAGCCGTCCTATAAATGGCGCGCTTACACCGCGGAGTTGCTGGTCCATGCAGAGGCTTTGAAAGTGGACTACGTGGTGCTGGTGGGTGCACTGCTGGCGGATGTTCCGCACAGCCGCCCGATTCCGGTCAGCACCTCGTCCGATGACGCCCAGCTCCGGGAACGCATGAACCTGGAAGCCTCGCAGTACGAAGGCCCGGTGGGGATCGTGGGGGTCCTGTCCGAGGTGGCACTGCTGGCCGGGCTCCCCACCGTATCGTTGTGGGCCGCGGTGCCGCACTACGTGGCACAGGCCCCCTCCCCCAAAGCCCAGCTTGCCCTGCTGCACCGCATCGAGGAACTGCTGCAGGTGCCGCTGGACACCCACGAGCTGGCGGAGGAGGCGGACGCCTGGGAGCGCGGCGTCGACGAGCTGGCCACCGAGGACCCGGAAATTGCTGCCTACGTCCGGCAGCTGGAGGAAGCCAAGGACACCGCCGACCTTCCTGAGGCCAGCGGCGAGTCCATTGCCCGCGAATTTGAGCGGTACCTGAAGCGGCGGGGCCAGGACCGGCCCTGACATTAAAAGGGACAGGGGCCGGGCCGGGAGGAATCCCGTGCCCGGCCCCTGTCTGTTTGCTGACGTGGAACCGAAGCCTAGAGCCGGATGCCAAGAAGGGCGTCCACCGCGTCCCTGACCAGGCTGCTGTCGGCGGGACTGGCGGCAGCACCGCCGTCGTTCGCTGAACGTGCCCAGCGCGAGACTGCGGCGACTGCGGCGGGCGCGTTGAGGTCCGCTGCCAGCGCCGCCCGCATGTCGGCCAGCAGTTCGCGGCCCGAACCTTCCGGGGCGTGGTCGAGGGCCTTACGCCACGCTGCAAGGTCTGCCTTGGCAGCGGTGAAGCCTTCATCCGTCCAGGACCAGTCGGAACGGTAGTGGTGGGCCAGGATGGCAAGGCGGATTGCTGCCGGGTCTTCACCGGCGGCGCGAAGCCTGGAGACCAGCACCAGGTTGCCCTTGGACTTGCTCATCTTCTCCCCGTCGAGCCCCACCATGCCGGCGTGTGCGTAGTGCCGGGCAAGCGGTACCCCGGCCAACGAGTATGCATGGCCGGCACCCATCTCATGGTGCGGGAAGATGAGGTCCGAACCGCCTCCCTGCACCGTGAAGGGCGAGGGCAGGTATTTTTGGGCGATCACTGTACATTCGATGTGCCAGCCGGGCCTGCCCGCGCCCAGGCTTCCACCGGGCCAGCTTGGCTCGCCGGGCCGTTCCACCCGCCACAGCAGCGGATCAAGGGCCTGCCGCTTCCCGGCGCGGCCCGGGTCTCCGCCGCGTTCGGCAAAAAGCTCCAGCATGGTGCTTTCGCCAAGGTGGGAGATGCATCCCAGGGACCAGGCATCAGGTGCCGTTGACTGCTTGCCGGCCGCTTCGACGTCGTAATAGACATCCCCGTCGGGTTCGCCGTTGCTGCCGGGAACCTGGTAGGCCAGCCCCAGGCTGACCAGCCGCTCCACCTCGGGGACGATGAGGCCAATCGACTCCACGGCCCCAACGTAATGGTCCGGCGCCAGGACATTCAGCGCCTCCATGTCCGTCTGGAAAAGTTCAACCTGCTCCGCCGCGAGGTCCTGCCAGTCGACTCCGGTGGCAGTGGCGCGTTCCAGCAGGGGATCATCCACGTCCGTGACGTTCTGCACGTAGGAGACCTCGCTGCCGGCGTCCCGCCACGCGCGGTTCAGCAGGTCAAAGGCCACATAACTGGCGGCGTGGCCCATGTGGGTTGCGTCGTAGGGAGTGATGCCGCAGACGTACATGGACGGCCGTGCTTCCGGTTCCAGCGCCACTTCGCGGCCTGCCGCGGTATCGAACAGCCGGATGGCGGGCATGTTTCCGGGCAGGGCAGGAACGGGGCGGGAAGTCCAGGATTTCACAAGCCAAGCCTAGTCCTAGGCGCTGATGACGCCGAAACCGAGCAGGAGGAACAGGGCCAGCCCCAGGAAGATCCGGTACCAGACAAAGAGCCGGTAGCTGCGCGTGGATACGAACTTCAGGAACCAGCCGATGATGACATAGCCCACCACCAGGGCGATCACGGTGGCAAGGGCAGTTTCCGGCAGGCCGAACGGGCCGGAGATGCCTTCCTTGGTCACCACCTTGTAGAGCTGGTACAACCCGCTGCCGAAGACCGCGGGGATGGCGAGCAGGAAGGAGTACCGCGCGGCGGCTTCGCGCGTGTAGCCCATCAGCAGGCCCGCGGTAATGGTGCCGCCGGAGCGGGAGACGCCGGGAATCAGTGCCAGGGCCTGGGCCAGCCCATAGAGGATGCCGTGCTTGTAGGTCAGGTGCGCCAGGTCCCGTTTCTGGGCCCCCACGGCGTCGGCCACGGCGAGGAAGAGCCCGAAGACGATCAGCATGGTGGCCACGATCCACATGCTGCGCAGTACCGATTCGATCTGGTCCTGGAAGAGCAGGCCCAGCACGATGATGGGCAGGCTGCCCAGGATCACCAGCCAGCCCATGCGGACGTCGGGATCCTGCCGCGGCACCTTGCCTGTGAGGGACCCGGCCCAGGCCTTGACGATCCGGACGATGTCGCGCCAGAAGAAGATCAGCACGGCGGTCTCCGTGCCGAGCTGGGTGATGGCCGTAAAGGCCGCCCCCGGGTCCTCCGCGTTGGGAAGGAACTCCCCCACGATCCGCAGGTGTGCGCTCGATGAAATAGGTAGAAATTCGGTCAGTCCCTGCACAAGGCCCAGCAGGGCCGCTTCAAACCAGTTCACGCTAAGACCCTACGGCATGGCGGTGGTGCATCTGCCCGTAAGCTTGCTGCTATGCAGCAGCGTTACGTCGGCAACAGTGGATTGCGAGTTTCCGCCCTCTCCCTGGGCACCCGGTCCTGGGGTGGGGAAACTGACGAACAGGACGCGTCCGAGTTGCTGCGTACCTTCCTCGATGCGGGCGGCCGGCACGTGGACACATCGGCGTCGTATGCGGGCGGGGGCTCCGAGGCCATCCTTGGCTCACTCCTGGGTGATGTGGTGTCCCGCACCGAAATTTCCATCTCCACCAAGGCAGGGATGACGACGCCGGACGGGCGCCGCGCGGTGGACACGTCACGCAATGCGATGCTCACCGGACTTGATGCGAGCCTGGCCAGGTTGGGCACGGAATATGTGGACCTCTGGTTTGCTGAGGCCTGGGACGGCAACGTTCCCCTCGATGAAACGCTGGCTGCGCTGGAATTTGCGGTACGCACCGGCCGGGCGCGGTACGCCGGAATTTCGAACTTCAGGGGCTGGCAGGCTGCGAAGGCCGCAGCCACCAGCAGTGTGCCCCTGGTTGCCGTCCAGGCGGAATATTCATTCCTTCAGCGGACGGCGGAGGCGGAACTGATCCCTGCCGCCGAGGATGCCGGGCTTGGGCTGATGGCGTGGGCTCCGCTGGGCCGCGGCGTCCTCACCGGGAAGTATCGCGGCGGCATCCCCGCCGGGTCACGCGGGGCGTCGGCCAGCGAATCGGCCTACGTCGAGCCTTACCTGGAGGAGAAGCCGTCGCGCATCGTGGATGCGGTATGCATGGCGGCCAACGGCCTGGGCCGGACTCCCCAGGACGTCTCACTGTCATGGCTGCTGTCACAGCAGGGAGTTGCCACCGCCATTGTCGGCGCCCGCACGCCGGTGCAGTTGAAGGAACTCCTGGACGTCCAGCCCGCACCGCTGCCACCGCAGATTGCGCGGGCTTTGGAGGATGTCTCCGCCGCTTTCTGAGTTCCTGCCCCGGCGCGGCTATTCCTCGACGATTTCCAGGTCCTCGTCCTCGTCCACGTCGGCTTCCTCGTCCTCTTCGTCCTCGTCGTCAAAGACCTGCAACGGGGTGACCTCGTTGTAGGCCTCGTACAGCGCGTCCTCGTAAACTTCGAAGGCATCGGCCACTGCGAAAAAAGCTGCCTCAACGGAGGGGTCACCGTCCCCGCGGCGGTTCGATGCTGCTATAAGGTGTTCTTCCAAAGCGGTGGTCAGGGACGAAAGCGCGACACGCGGATCGATGCTCATGACTTCACGTTAGCCGGAAAAGGACGAAAATGGAGAGCAAATGAAGGAACAATTTCTCACCAGCTCGGTCCAGCGGGAACGGGATTATTTGCGGCAGTACGAGTACCTCGTGCTGACCGTCAGCCCTGATGATTCCCTGCCGGAGGCACGCCGCCGCCTGGTGGAACACTCCGAATACGGCAAGTGGGAACTGGAACGCAGCAAGCTGTACGTGGGCGGCGGCAGGCGCTTTTGGCTGCGGCGCCGGGTGATGCAGGTCCAGCGGACCGTTTAGGAGTCGTGTTGTCCAGCGGACCGTTTAGGAGTCGTGTGATCCAGCGGACCGTTTAGTCCTCCAGCGGGCCCAGCCAGGCGTTGGCCACCGTGTTGTGGGCAGACTCGTCGTCGGAGGGGTGGAACATGCCGGCAAGCACGTCGCGGTAGAGCCGCTCCAGTTCCGAACCCCTGAAGTAGCTCGATCCCCCGCTGACGCGGATGGCCAGGTCCACAACGCGCCGCGCCGTTTCGGTGGCATTCACTTTCAGACCCACCAGTTTGGGGAACCACTGGTTCCCGTGGTCGGCCAGGGCATCGACGTCGGCGGTGACAGCCCTGAGCTGTGGGTAGAGGTTGTCCATGGCCATGGCTGCCTCAGCAACTTTCCAGCGGATGTCAGGGTCCTGCGCGTAGCTGCGTCCGCCGTTCTTGAAAGACGTGCGGCGCTTTACAGTTTCTACACCCACGTGCAGCGCCCTTTCGCCCAATCCGGCGTAGACGGCGGCCAGGAGGCTTTCGAAGCACGCGAAAATCGCGAATACCAGCGGGTCGGCGTTGGGACCCACGGGCAGCTTGCGGAAGATCCGGTCCGGCGGAACGGTCGCACCATCAAGGACAGTGGTGGCGGACTGGCTTGCGCGCATGCCCAGGGTGTCCCAGTCGTCAATGATCCGCTAGCCGGCCGTTTCACGGTTGATGAACCCGTGGACGAGTTCCCCGGCACCGTCCCGGGCTGCGGCGTCCTTTCCGAAAATCCCCAGCCGGGTCCACGCCGGCGAGAGGCTGGTGAAGATCTTGGTCCCGGTGAACGAGTAGCTTCCGTCCGGATAAGGTGTGGCCGCGGTCCTTGAGTCGAAGAGGACTGAGTCGTTGCCCGCCTCCGAGTTGCCGAACGCGAAGACCTCGCCCTGCGCCGCTTCCTTGAGCACGAAGGCCAGGGAGTGGTCGCCGCGGGCTGCGAGGACGTGCGCGACGCCGGTCCACACCAGGTGCATATTGACGGCAAGCGCGGTGGCAGGGGCCGCCGTTGCCAGCCTGCGCTGGCACTGCGCTGCCGCCTCGAGCCCAAGCCCCGCGCCGCCGTCGGGTACTGGAACGAAAAGCTTCAGGTACCCTGCAGCCGCAAGCTCCTGCAGGTCCTCGTGGAAGAAGGCGTTGTCCCGGTCGTATCCTGCGGCGCGGCCGCGGATGCGTTCCAGGAGCCCGTCCGGCAGCAGGTCCTCTGGAGTCACGGCAGGTCCCCTCAGTAGTTGGTGAGCAGGGTGTTCAGCACCCGGGCACCGAACTTGAGGGAGTCCGCCGGCACACGTTCGTCCACGCCATGGAACATGCCGGTGAAGTCCAGCTCCTCGGGGAGCATCAGGGGCGCGAAGCCGTAGCCGGTAATGCCCAGCCGGCTGAGCGACTTGTTGTCCGTGCCGCCGGACAGTGTGTAGGGCAGCACTTTTGCACCGGGGTCCTCCTTGTGGAGGGCATCAATCATCGAGTCCACCAGGTTGCCGGCGAACGGGACCTCCAGCGAGACGTCGTTGTGGACGTAGCTGACGTCCACTCCACTGCCGGCAAGCTCGCGCACGATCTCAAGGACCTGCTGCTCCTGGCCCGGCAGCGTACGGCAGTCAACCAGGGCCTCGGCAGACTCGGGGATGACGTTGTGCTTGTAACCACCCTTGAGGAGCGTGGGGTTGGTGGTGTTCTGCAAGGTGGCGCCGACGAACCGGGCCACGGTGCCAAGCTGGTTGAGCAAAAGCTCCGGGTTGTCGGCGTCGAACTCCACGCCGGTGAGTTCGGTCACTCCATCAAGGAACTGGCGGGTGGTGGGCGTGAGTTCAATGGGCCACTTGTATTCGCCGATGCGGGTTACGGCGGCGGCGAGGCGCGTGACAGCGTTGTCCGTGTTGATCTGGGAGCCGTGGCCGGCCCGGCCGTGGGCCACCAGCCGCAGCCACGAGATGCCCTTCTCCGCCGTCTGCAGCAAGTAGGTCCGCTGGCCGCCGATTGTTGCCGAGAAGCCACCCACCTCCGAAATGGCCTCCGTGGCGCCCTCGAAAAGTTCCGGGCGGTTGTCCACGGCATAACGTGCGCCATAGACGCCGCCGGCTTCCTCGTCGGCGAAGAACGCGAAGATGATGTCCCGTTTGGGTTTCCTGCCCTCCCGGGCAAAACCCCGCAGCACAGAAAGAATCATGGCGTCCATGTCCTTCATGTCGACGGCGCCGCGGCCCCAGATCAGGCCATCCTTCAGTTCCGCGCCGAACGGGTCCACAGACCACTGGTCACGCAGGGCGGGGACCACGTCCAGGTGGCCGTGGACCACCAGTGCGCTGGCGGAAGGGTCCTCCCCTGCCATCCTGGTCACGACGTTGGCGCGGCCAGGGGCGGATTCGAAGATCTCCGCCTCCAGGCCCACTTCCTCGATAAGGCCTGCCGCATACTCTGCTGCCGCCCGCTCCCCAGGTCCTGACCCGTCGCCGTAGTTGGAGGTGTCGATCCGGATGAGTTCCTGGCAGATCCGGACAACTTCATCCTCGGGCAGGACGTCAGGCATTGGTGGCTCCTTGGTAGGGAATGACTGGTTGGCACGAGCTGAATCGCTGCCCTCAGCCTACCTACTTGGCTCGATTCGTTGTTCCCGGAAAGTCATGTTAGAGTTTTTCTCGCTGCTTCGGAGAGGCGCGAAACGCTGAAAAGCGCACACGCTTCCCGGAATACCACCTGCGCGGGTGGCGGAATGGCAGACGCGCTAGCTTGAGGTGCTAGTCCTCGAAAGGGGGTGGGGGTTCAAGTCCCCCTCCGCGCACAAGAGTGGTGAGTAGAGTCACCACCGTAAACACCCTGGTCTTCGGACCGGGGTGTTTTTCTTTGTGCTGATTCCGGGCCGGAGCTTCGGGCCGAAGGCGTTTGCCGCACTGAGCGCGCAGGGGCGTTCCGGAAGTTATAACCGCGGCGGCTACTGCGTGCCAGTCTTGAGCGAAACTTGCGGCCAACGTGGGCTGTCATTTAGGAACGGGTTTTACCGTTAAGGACAAGATCCTGCCGCTGGGGCAGGGTCTTATACATGGGGACAGGGCCGGCGGCCATGGCATCTCTGAGACCGGATGCCGCCCCCCAACCGCCGCCGGCCCATACCCCCTGCAGGACGTCAGGCGCGCGCTGTAACCCAACGCGGCGCCCGATGACTTTCCAGGGACGGCAGGCCGTTCGGGGAAACGCCCGGGGGAATGCCATCACGCCAAACGGGCCTTCACGATCTCGCTGATGGCCTTGCCGTCGAAGCGGCCGCCGATTTTGGGGGTTACTGATTTCATCACTGTGCCCATGGAGCGCATCGTCAGTTCGGTTCCGTCCGCCTTCAGGCCGGCGATAACCCCGTCCACTATGGCTTCGGCTTCCTGGCGGGTCAGCGCTTTGGGCAGGTAGGCCTCAATGACCTCAGCCTCGGCGATCTCTGCCTGCGCCCGGTCATCGTGACCGGCCGCCGAATACGTGGCGGCGGTGTCCCGGCGCTTGGCCGCTTCCTTTTGCAGCAGCGCCGTGACCTGCAGGTCGTCGAGCTCGACCGGCGTCTTGCCGGACTTCTCCCGCGTTTCGATTTCGCCCAGGACGTTGCGCACAGTGGTCAGGCCCAGCTTGTTGCCGGCCTTCATGTGGACGATGACATCGCCCTTCAGTTTTTCCTTCAGTGACATGGACCTGACTCATTCCTTCGTTGGTTATGGAGCTGGTTGGTGATTGAGCTGTAGGTACGGCGTGGCTCTTGGAGCGGCCTTATCCCGCCCTGCGCATCGCGCCGGTGCTTGCCGCCGCCGAGTGGACTGCAGCAGGGAGGATCTTGCCCAAGCCTATTCCCAACGTGGCAGTGGAGCGTTGCTGGTTTCAATCTGTCTGGAGCCGTCTGCACGGGGCGGAGGTAAACGCACGGGCGTAGGTTAGTTTGGAAACGCAGTGGCCTGCCCCCGGGCCCCGGAAGGAGCGCCACGTGGACAGCATGGTTGGCAAGTGGTTTCTGAATCAGGCTGAGCGGGGAAACCCTGCCTCCGACGTCCAAGGGGCTGGTACGGAGTCCGGCCCCTGGTCTGAAGGAAACCTGGTACGTCCCCTGATTCACGGAGCAACATACTTCTCCAGGCTGCATGAGGAGCTGTCTGCGCTGCAGGCGGGAGACCAGGTATGGTTCACCGACTGGCGTGGCGATGCCGATGAGCAGTTGGAGGCGAACGGTACGACCATTGGCGCGAAGCTCGCCGGGCTGGCCCGGTCCGGCGTGGAGGTACGGGGCCTCGTCTGGAGATCCCATGGTGAGCGCGTGTCGGCCCCTATCAGTGGCCGCTCCAACGAACTTCTCAGCCGGAAGATCAACGACTCCGGCGGGGAGGCACTGTTGGATCAGCGCGTCCGCCTCTTCGGCTCGCACCATCAGAAACTGGTGGTCATCCGCCGGCGTACCGATCCCTCCCTCGATGTGGCGTTCGTGGGGGGACTGGACCTCTCACACAGCCGCCGTGATGACGCCGGCCATGCGGGAGACCCCCAGGCAGTGGAGATGGATTCCCGTTACGGGCAGAGGCCCCCATGGCACGACGCCGCCCTTGAGCTGCGCGGCCCGGTCGTTGCAGATGTGCTGGCCGTATTCGCTGAACGGTGGAACGATCCCCACCCGCTGGACCGGCGGACCCCGTACCGGATGCTGTTGCAGCGCCTGGCCCGGATGCCCAGGCACCCCAAGCCGCTCCCCGAGTCCGCTCCTCCCCCACCTCCGGCAGGCCCGCACGCCGTGCAGCTGCTGCGCACTTACGGCCTGAAGCATCCGCCATTCCCCTTCGCCCCACACGGAGAACGGACCATAGCGAAGGCTTATGCAAAGGCGTTCGCCCAGGCCCGTTCGCTCATCTACATCGAGGACCAGTATCTGTGGTCAACAGAGGTGGCAGCGGGGATCGCAGCCGCCCTGCAACGCAACCCCGGGCTGAACGTGATCATCGTGGTTCCCAGGTACCCCGACACTGATGGCTTTCTCAGTGGACCGCCCAAGCGCTTGGGGCAACTGCGCGCCATCGGCATGCTCCGCCGGGCCGCGCCGGACAGGGTGGGCATATTCGACCTGGAAAACAGCCAGGGAACCCCGATCTACGTCCACGCCAAGATCTGCATCATCGACGACACCTGGTTCACCTGCGGGTCAGACAACTTCAACCGGCGCTCCTGGACCACTGACAGTGAGCTCACCTGCGCCGTGATGGACACATCCGCCGACGGCATGCTGCCTGCAGGCTCCGGCACCCTGCCCACCCGGCCACTCGCCACGGAGCTGAGGCTCCAGCTCTGGGCCGAACACCTGGGCCTGGAGCTGGACGACCCACAGCTCCAGGCCACCACCGCAGGTCTGGAGCTGTGGAACAGCACCGCCGATGCCCTGGACCAGTGGCACCGGGCCGGCCGCAGTACGCCCCGACCGCCAGGGCAGGTGCGCCACCATGCCACGCAACCCGTCCGGCCACTCCATCGCCTCTGGGCGGATCCGGTCTACCGCTTCATCGTCGATCCGGACGGCCGCCCCCGGGGTCTCCGCGGCACGGACCGCTTCTAGCGGTTAGGTTGGAGCGGTAGGGATGAGCATCCGGACATGGGAGAAGACGTGAAGGCAATCGTGTACCAGGCAACGGGTCCCTCCTCGGTGCTGCAGCTCCAGGACAGGCCATTGACGGAGCCAGGTCCCGGTGAGGTCCGGGTCCGGCTGGTGGTGTCCGGCGTGAACCCCACGGACTGGAAGTCTCGTGCCGGAACGGGTGGCAGGAAACTGGACGTCACCAAGGTTCCCAACCAGGACGGAGCCGGCGTTATCGACCAAGTGGGCGCAGAGGTGGCGGGTTTCAGCCACGGCGACCGTGTCTGGCTCTGGGACGTGGCGTGGGGCAGCAACGAAGGTACGGCGCAGGAGTACGTCGTGGTGCCGGCCCACAAAGTTGTGGCACTTCCCGACGCCGAATCCTTTGACACCGGCGCTTCGCTCGGGATTCCGGCCCTCACGGCCCACCGTGCCCTGACATCGAATGAGGACGGTCCGGCCACGCTCTCGCCCGGCGCCCTGGCGGGTCGAACCGTGCTGGTCACCGGCGGTGCAGGCGCCGTGGGCCATGCTGCCATCCAGCTGGCGCGGTGGGCCGGTGCCACCGTCATCACAACCGTCAGCGGAGAACGGAAAGCCGAACTCGCCCGCCGCGCAGGCGCCGGGACGGTCATCAACTATCGGAAGGACGACGTCGTCCGCGCCGTTCAGGAGGCAGCGCCCGGTGGGGTGGACATCATCGTGGACGTCAACGCGCCGGCGAACATCGATGCCGACCTGCACGTTCTCAAGACTGGCGGGACCATCTCGATTTACGCGGCCAACCCCGGAGAATCGCTCACGGTTCCGATCCGCGAAAGCATGACCAAGAACGTCCGCTACCAATTCATCCTCACCTACACGGTCACGGACGGGCAGAAAGAGAACGCGGTAGCCGGCGTTGCCGCGGCACTCGCGGCAGGTGCCCTTCGGGTGGGCGAGGAACATGGTCTGCCTCTTACCCGGTTCACCCTTGAGGACACTGCGGCGGCCCACGATGCCGTGGAACAGGGAACCATCGGAAAAGTGCTTATCGACGTCACGCCGGCACCCTGAAAAGCCCCTGGGCCTCACCTGGCCAGGCGGTCCCTGGCAGCATGTTCAACCAGGACCGGTACGAACGCGCGGACCCTGCCTGCATCCAGCAGGCTGTGCTCCTGCTGCACCACATCCTCGATGCGTTCGCGGGGCAGTGCGGGAAACCTTGCCGCAAGCCGGTCCACCACGTCAGTCAGTGCCCGCAACTCTTCGCTTACTCCCATCGGGAAAGTGTCAGGGTTCCGAAGAAGCCCGTCAAGACTTGACTGGCAGGCAGCAGCGCAACACCGTCAACGGACGACGGCGGGCGCCAGGCCGGGTGCGGTATGCCGGCCGGGTGCTCCACGCCGATGCACCCGGGCACGTCCCGCCGTCGTCAATGCGGGTGCAGCCTACGCGAGTGCCGGTCCCGCCCTTGGGGATGGGAACCCGCTGCGACGGGGCGATACTCGATCCGCCGCTTCTCCGTCCGGAGGTCGCGCCGTTCCTGCCGGCGCGCCTTCCTTTCGGGCCGGTCAATGGCAGACAGGATGGTCAGCGCCACGATGACCCACAACAACGCCGTCCCCAACACCAAGGCAATTTCCAGCTCAGTGCTCATGCACACAATTTTAGGCCCCCGGGACCCAAGCCGACCCCTGCAGACCCACACTATGGGGCGCAAATCCGCAGCGCTTACAGCAGGCCCAGCCCCCTGACCGCAGCCATGACGTCGGGCACCTGGATTGCCAGCAGCGCGGGGTCCGGCTGCGCCGCGAACGTGTCCCCGCGCCGCAGCTCCGTGCGGGTCAGGACCACATGGGGCCCAGGGGGCGGACCCCAGATTTCGGGTGGGGCCGGACCAAAAAGCACCACGGAAGGAGTGCCGTAAGCGGATGCCAGGTGGGCGGCGCCCGTGTCGGCGGAAACCACCAGGCGTGCGGCGGCGATGGTGGCCGCGAACTCTCCGAGGCCCAGGACGCCGGCCAAGACGGTGGTCCCCGGGAGCCCCGCAAGGCGGCACACTTCGTCAGCGCGTTCCCTCTCCCCTGCGCCGCCGGTGAAAACCACCTGGTGGCCGGCTTCCGCGAGGGCCGCTGCCACCGCCGCGAAGCGGTCCGCCGGCCACAGCCTGCTGCCATAGGCGGCCCCGACATGCAGGACTGTCGCACCGGGGACGGGGCTGGGGACGTGCGGCGTATTCAGCTTTACGTCCAGTGGATCCGCGTCGATGCCATGCCACTCCAGGAGCTTTACCCAGCGTTCGCGTTCGTGCAGTTCCGGCCGCCACGGCGGGCCGTCCCGGTGGGCGCTTCGGTGGCCAACCGTATGCCTGGCTTTCAGCGCCTCAATCCTTCCCTGGCTCTCCGGGCCGCTGCCGTGCAGGTTGACGGCAACGTCCACTACGCCGGGTTCCATCGCCAGCGGCTCGTCCAGCCCATGCGTAGGGAACAGCTCATAACCGCCCACCAGCCCCAAAGCTTCTGCCAGCCATCCCTGCGCCGCATAGCGCAGCCGGTGTTCGGGAAACGCCCGCCGGATACCCTTCAGGGCAGGTACGGCCACCAGCAGGTCGCCAAGCTTCAGGGCGCGCAGGACCAGTAATTCCGGTTTGCCGTCAGCGGGAAGCGGATCGGTGGCAACGCCCGCCGTCCCGGTGCCGCTCATGCGTCCTGCTTTGCGTAGGCCGTGGCGGTGAGGCTGCGGACATCCTCGTACACCTCCGGCACCCCGATGCCCGCTACCGCAGAATCGTCATGGGCGCAGCGGGGTGCCGTCCAGCCAACCTGGGTCACGTCTATCCCGCACGTGGGGCATGCTGTCACCCAGGAGGCATGCACGCGGTGCAGGCTCCTGCCCAGCGCTCCGGCGTTGATCACGTTCCCGGCCCAAAAGATGCCGACCGTGGGGACGCCCAGGGCCTGGGCAAGGTGCCGTGGACCGCTGTCGTTTGCCACCACAACGCCGGCTTCCGCCAGCAGGGCCACAAGCCCTGCCATGTCCAGTGCGCCGGCTGCGGAATCGACGGCCGCCGATCCGGCCCGGTCCGCGATCGCCTCCGCGAGGTCCTGCTCGCTGCTGTCACCGATAATGACCACCCGCGAGCCGTCCGCTGCGCAGGCAGCGGCAAGTTCGGCGAACTTGTCAGCAGGCCAACGACGGCGGGGGTCGGTGGCGCCGGGATGGATCACCACCAGCGGCTGGCCGGCGGCGCCGTCTAGGGCTTCGTGTGCGGCTCCCCCGCCGGCGGGCGCCAGCCGGGCTTCGAGATCGACCGGGAAGGCACCAGCGAACCCGGCCACTTCCAAAGCCCGGAGCGGTTCGTGCTGGTAGTAAAGGTAGGGGACGGTGCGCTCGAGGCTGGCTGCATCGGCAGTCCGGGTCCCGACGGTATGACGGGCGCCGAGCCTTAGCAGGAAGGGGTTTGAATAGCGGCCGCCGCCATGAAGCTGGACAGCCAGGTCGAAGGTGCGGCCCCGCATGTCCGCAAAGAAACGGTCCAGTTCAGCTGCCTCTTCCTGCCCAGGCCTGACTCCTTCGGCGAAAGGCAGGACCACCACCTCATCCACGGGGCTTTTCACCGCCTCCAGCAGCGCCTTGTGGATTGGTGTTCCCAGCAGCGTGATGGTTGATCCCGGATAAGCCACCTTCAGTGCTGCCATGGCCGGGATGGCGAAAATCAGGTCGCCCAATCCTCCGCCGCGCAGGATGACAATCCTGGACACGTCGGTGAACTTGTCCAGCACAGGACCGACGCCCACGCCGATTTGTCCTGCACCGCCGAACTCTGCGGTGAGTTGTTCCACACACTGCCCCTTCCGTCATGCAGGGGGACCAGTACCCTGTCCCCCCACTGCCCACGCGGCCGCAATGCGCTCCTGGAACGTGCGGCTGCTCCTTAGGACCTTTACCCAATAGGCGGCGGATTCACGCTCACTGTTGGGGAATACCCTCCCGATGCTGTACGTTTCATACCCGACAGCCAATCAAAGAAAAGAGAAGCACCTAAAGTGGCAACCGATTACGATGAACTGCGTTCCGACGTCAAGGAATCGCAGGACAACTCACTCGAGCAGCTCCAGTCAGCAAATGCTCCCGACGCCCGCAGTGTTGTGCAGGAGTTGGACGAGGCTGACGGACTGGACGGCGCCGGCGTCCCTGGCGGCGAATTCGTCGCTGAGGAGCTCGTAGTCCAGGTCATCCCGCAGGCTGAGGATGAGTTCACCTGCTATTCCTGCTTCCTGGTCCGCCACCGGTCCCAGATCGCCCGTCAAAAAGACGGCCACAGCTACTGCACTGAGTGCGAAGGCTAGTCGGGAACCTTTCGGGCAGCGATTCGCACTTCCCACCAACGCCGAAGGCACGCCGCAACGGGCGTGCCTTTCGACTTTAAGCCTTCGCCCAGCTGGGGTGCGTAGCGTTGGAGTAGGACATTTACGACGCCAACCGGCAGCCAGGAGGCAATGTTGGACAGCTCCGCGAGCTTGTGGAACACCTTCAGTGCGGCGTTCGCGCAGGCAAACGTACCCAACGTCACCTGGATCGAGATGCTGTTGTCCGTGGCGGCAGCCATCGGTCTGTCCATACCCCGCCGCAGCTGGCGCTACTTCGGGCTCCTCGCTACCACCACCCATGAGCTGGGTCACGCGTTCGCGGCCTTGACGTCCGGTCAGCGGCTGTCGGGAATCCGCCTCAGGCTTGACCATTCCGGAACCACCACCACTTACAGCAGGAGCCGGCTTGCAGCAGCATGGTCCTGTTTCTGGGGATATCCGGTACCGGCTATGGTCGGTGCCGCTTTCGTCTGCTGCGGCCTTGGCGGGTGGGGCCCGGCTGCCATGGCCGTGAGCCTGTTGGTCCTGGCCGCGTCGCTGATCTTCCTCCGCAACCTTGCCGGTTTCATAATCACTGCCGCCGCCATCGCCGGCGCGGCTGCCCTTACCTTCCTTGCACCGGCGCCAGTCGTGGGGCATGTGGCCGTCATCTTCGGTCTTGCACTCCTGGTGGCTGCTGTGCGTGACCTGCTCAAACTCACGAACGTCCACATCCGGCGTCGTGGAAGCCTTGGCAGCTCCGACGCCTACCTTCTGTACCGCGCCACCTCCGTCCCCTCCGGAGTCTGGATTGCTTTGTTCACCCTCCTGGTTGCCGGAGCGTGGCTGGTTGCCTGGCAGCCCGTCTCGGCGATCCTCGCGGAAGGTGCCTGGAACGGATAGCCGGCGCATAGGCTTGTGGCATGAGCCAGGAAACGCACAGCACCCGTGGAGCCTATGTGACCCGCGGCACGGAGTTCACCCGGGACACCAATTACATCGAGGACCGGATCACCAGGGATGCCTCCCCCGGCAGCAAGGGCGAGCCGGGGTGGCCGGTGGAAGCCGGGCGCTACCGCCTCATCGCCGCCCGTGCCTGCCCGTGGGCAAACCGCACCGTCATTGTCCGCAGGCTGCTGGGCCTGGAAGAAGCGATTTCCCTGGGCCAGCCCGGCCCTACCCACGACGCTCGCTCCTGGACGTTCGACCTGGATCCCGGCGGAGTGGACCCCGTCCTGGGCATAGAGCGCCTCCAGGAGGCCTACTTCAAACGGTTCCCCGGCTATCCGCGGGGAATTACCGTACCTGCCATCGTGGATGTACGCAGCGGTGAAGTCGTGACCAACAACTTCCCCCAGATCACCCTCGACTTCTCGACCGAGTGGACGGAGTTCCACCGGGCAGGTGCGCCGCTGCTCTACCCTGGACACCTCCGCGACGAAATCGACCAGGTAAACAAGCGCGTCTTCACGGAGGTCAACAACGGCGTCTACCGCTGCGGTTTCGCGGGTTCCCAGGAAGCCTACGACTCGGCGTACGACCGGCTGTGGACTGCGCTGGACTGGCTTGAGGACCGCCTGTCCCGGCAGCGCTATTTGGTGGGCGACACCATCACCGAGGCGGATGTTCGCCTGTTCACCACGCTTGCCAGGTTCGACCCCGTGTACCACGGCCACTTCAAGTGCAACCGACAGAAACTCAGTGAGATGCCGCATCTGTGGGGCTATGCACGGGACCTGTTCCAGACGCCGGGTTTCGGGGACACTATCGACTTCGTGCAGATCAAGCAGCACTACTACATCGTGCACGAGGACATTAATCCCACGGGCATTGTTCCGGCCGGTCCGGACCTGGGCGGGTGGCTGCAGGACCACGGCAGGGAATCGCTGGAGGGCCGGCCGTTTGGAGACGGCACGCCGCCCGGGCCGGTCCGGCCAGGCGAAGAGGTTGCGCCGGGACACGGCGCGTTGCGCTAAACAAACCTCGGGCAGGAAATCGCTTTCCTGCCTACACTGAGGGCATGCAGACATCTCTTGGTTCCGTGGCGCCAGGGTACGAAAACGTCCTGGCCCTGTTTGAGTCGTTCCTCGCTGAGGACTCCCGGTACAGCGCACAACTCGCCTGCTACCACAACGGGATGCCGGTGGTGCGCCTGACGGGCGGCCCCGACCTGGCTTCGGAAACCGTGACCGGGGCCTATTCCTGCTCCAAGGGCGTTGCCGCCATGGTCATCGCCCTGATGGTCCAGGATGGCGTCCTTGACCTGGACAAGGCAATGGTCCATTACTGGCCGGAATTCGGTGGCCACGGAAAGGACAGGCTGCTGGTCCGGGAAGCGCTGTCGCATCAGGCAGGACTGATGGGCGTTGAGGGCGGATTCCGCCTGGATGAATTCACCACGTCCGCGGCCGCGGCGCGCCTTGCCGCTGCCGCTCCCGCCTGGGAGCCCGGGCGGCAGTTCGGCTACCACGCCCTGACCATCGGAATCCTTATGGAGGAGTTGTGCCGCCGCGTCGCGGGCGAGTCGCTGCAGGCCATGTACGACCGCAGGATCCGGCAGCCGCAGGACGTGGATTTCTTCCTGGGGCTCCCGGAGGAGCTGGAGCCACGGTACAGGGACGTCCTCTATGAAGAAGATCCCGGCCAGGGCTGGGTTGATCCACTCAGCCTCGAAGGCATGAACAGCAATGCGCCGGTCAGCACCGTCATGGAACTGCCGAACATCCGCGCCGTCCGGGCGGCCGGAATGTCCGCCGCCGGCGGTGTGGGCTCCGCTGAGGGCCTGGCGCGGTTGTACGCCGCTGCGACCACAGGCGTCGACGGGGACAAACCGTTCCTGGCGGCCCGGACGGTGGAGGCCATGACCCGGGAACAGGTGTGGGGCCTGGACCGCTCTTCAGGCCTGGACAACGCGTTTGCGGTCGTCTTCATGAAGCCCCACCCTTCCCGGAACTTTGGCAGCCACCGGGCCTTTGGACACGAGGGTGCCAACGCGGCGCTCGGTTTTGCGGATCCGGCCTACGGGCTTGGCTTTGGCTACATTCCACGCCGCCAGGAGGAGGGCCGGACGCCGGGAAGGGCGCATCGCCTGGCCGCCGAAGTGCGGCGTTCCGCAGCGGGCTTGTCCTGACAGGCGCCCGGCCCTACTGTGGTCCGGATGGGCAACACTCAAGCACGACCGGATGCACGGTGGGCTCGGGGGACCCAACTTCTCAAACAATCGGTGGCGGGGCTCTCCGCTGCCTTTGCGGCGCAGCGCCTGCAGTTGGCTGCCAAAGCCGCGCTTGCCGCGGGCCTGGCGTTCGCCATCGCTCCGCTAATGCCGGGCGCGGCCTCGCACTATGCGTACTATGCGCCGCTGGGGGCCCTGGTGGCCATGTACCACAACGTCGCGGGCTCAGTGAAGCAGGGGGCGCAGGCCCTCGCGGGGCTGGCAATGGGAATCGGCCTTGCTTTCATTCTGGTCAGCCTTGCCCAACCCTCCCCGTTGACGGTGGCCCTGTTCATGGGAGTCGGCGTGCTCCTGGGCGGCTTGCCGGGTATCGGTTCGGGCCGTGACTGGATTCCGACGGCGGCCCTGCTGGTCCTGCTGGTGGGCGGAAGCAACGCGGACGATTTCTCCTTTGGCTACCTGGTCCAGATGGGTGCGGGCGTGGGCGTGGGGATCGCAGTCAATTTTCTGATCTTCCCGCCGCTGCACTTTGATGCAGCGGCTTCAAGCCTCGATGATCTCCGCCTCGCCCTTGGGCGGCAACTTACGGACATGGGGGCGGCGATTACCGAGAAGTGGCCTCCGGAGCACGAGGACTGGGCGCGCCGGTCGGACGAACTGGCCGAAGCAGCTCGATCGGTGCGGCATCTGGTCAAGGAAGCCGATGCCAGCCGCCGCGCCAATCCCAGGCGGAAGCTGCACCCCAGGGACGTGGACAGGGACTACCGCGACCTGCGGGAACTGGAGCGGGTCACTTTCCACATCCAGGACATGACGGACGTGCTCTCGGACGTCATCTGGGAAAGCGACGCCCCCTACGATATCCCCCTGCAGGACAGTGAACCGCTTGCTGCCGCCATCACGGCCACCGGAGAGCTGCTGGCGTCCTACAGCGAAGCTGACGAACAGACCCAGAAACACCGCTTCGCCGCCGCGAAAGAGGCGGTGGACGCCTGCATGGCGGCCGCTGCAGGCAGGGAGGCAACCCAAGGCACCGTCCCTGCCTCCGAATCGGTCCTCCTCAGCCTCCACCGGATCCTGCGGGCTGTCCGCCCGCAGGACTAGTCCTGGCGCCGGGAACCGGGCTGGCTAGAGCGCGGCAACCGTCCCGCTGAAATGGCGGCGCCCGGAGCGGGGGCTCCAGGCGACAAAGCGCGAGTGTTTCCATGCCCCTGATCCGCTTTGTTCGGTGGCGATTTCCAGGGCAACCCGGGAGGGCAGGAACACCGGAGCCTCGAACTCCACGTCCCACGTGAAGGAGTCACCGCGGGCAGGGCCAACATCTGCGAGCGCACGCGAGGCCAAGTACATCCCGTGTGCTATCGAACGCCGCATGCCCAGCGCTTTTGCCGACAGCACGCTCAGGTGGATCGGGTTGAAATCCCCGGATACCGCGGCGTAGGCCCGCCCCGTGTCAACGCCCAGGTGCCACAGGGCCGTCGGGTCCGGCGGCGTGAAATCGGCCTTCGGTGGCAGCGCAGTAGGTTTGTCGATTCCGGGCAGGAACACGCCCTTGGCCAGGTAAGTGGAGACGCCCCGCCAATGCACATCCGGCGAGCCGGCACGGCGCACTTCCGCTACCACGTCCACCTGCGTGCCGGAACGGTGCCCACGGAGGTTTTGCACCCAAGCCGTCATGTCCAGGACGTCCGTGAAGACCAATGGGGACCTTTGTTCGACGCTGTTGTGCAGGTGGATCATGCCCAGCAGGGGCAGCGGGAAGTCGTCGCGGTTAAGGACGCTCATGGCCAGCGGGAATGCGATCGCGTGGATGAAACCGGCAGGCAGGACATCGCTTGCCGTCTCACCGATCAGGTGCTGGTAGGCCGTGAGGTTTTCCACCCCCACCACCACCCCCCTGACTTCATGGCTCTCGGCCGGGAGGACGGCGGAGTCATGTGTGCCCAGGAGCCTGCGCCGTGCCGCCTGGGCGGCGGCGTTGACGTAGAGCTTGGACAAGGACGGCATCTCGGCCAGGATCACCGGCTGTGCGAGCGTCATGCCCCCACCAGGTTTTGCCCGCACACCCGCAGCACCTCCCCGTTGATTCCGCCTGCGGCGTCACTGGCCAGGAACGCGATGGTCTCGGCGACGTCGGAGGGCAGGCCGCCCTGCTGGAGTGAGTTCAACCGTCGTGCCACTTCACGGACGGCGAAGGGGATGCGCGCGGTCATGTCGGTTTCGATGAATCCGGGTGCCACCGCATTGATGGTGCCGCCCCGGGACGCGAGCAGCGGGGCGCTGGCACGGACCATTCCCACAACTCCCCCCTTGGATGCGGCGTAGTTGGTTTGTCCCCGGTTCCCGGCGATGCCGCTGGTGGAGGCAACAGAAACGATACGCGGCGAAGACCGGAAGTGTTCTGAGGCCAGCAGGGCCTCGTTGATCCGGAGTTGGGCGGCGATGTTGATGTTGATGACCTGGTTCCACCGCGCCTGGTCCATGTTGGCCAGCAGCTTGTCCCGCGTAACCCCGGCATTGTGCACCACGATGTCCAGACGTCCGTACCGCTGTATGGCGTGGTCGATGATCCGCCGGCCCGCGTCCGCTGCGGTGATGTCGAGCTGCAATGCCGTCGCGCGTACCTCATTGGCTACGGCCGCCAGCTGGTCTCCCGCTGCCGGAATGTCCACCAGGACCAGCGTGGCACCATCGCGGTGCAGCGTCCGGGCAATCTGCGCGCCGATGCCGCGGGCTGCGCCGGTAACTACTGCCACTTTTCCTGCAAGTGGCTTTTCCGGGTCGGCGGGCAGCGCGCCGTCCTCCGTTGAAACCGTGAGGAACTGTCCGTCCACGAACGCTGAACGGCCGGAGAGGAAGAACGTGATGGCACCGAGCGTGCTGGGGCTGGTGGAAGTGGTGCCATCAGCGAGGAGCACACCATTTCCGGTTGCTCCGGCACGCAGTTCCTTGGCAAGGGATCGCAGGAAGCCATCCACCCCCTGGCGTGCTGCTGCAGCGTCGGGAGTGGCAGCTTCCGCCGCCGGGCGGGACAAGGTGATGATCCGGCCCCCGGCCCGCAGGTCGCGGAGGGAACCCGCGGCCGCCAACACAGGCTTTTCCAGGTCCGCCGGGTGCCCGAGCTCATCGAGGACCAGGATGATGGCACCCAGTTTTTCGGCCGGAACGGCGTGCCGCCTGACATCGAGGTCCCAGGACAGCAGCTCGGCGGCAAGTTTGTCCGCGCCGGGGGTGTCGCCCAGGACAACGACAGGCCCGGTCACCAGGGGCTGCCCCGGCTCGTAGCGGCGCAGGACAGCGGGCTGCGGAAGGCCGAGTTTCTTTGCGAGGTTGCGGCCTACGCCGCTGTTGACCAGTTGTGCGTATGTGTCAGCCATGCCGTCCCCTACAGAGATTCCAGGATCGCGACGACGCCCTGGCCGCCGGCTGCGCAGACGGACACCAGGCCGCGCGAAGGACGACCTGTGGACGCCGCCTTGGCGTGGAGCATCTTGGCAAGCGTGCCGACAATGCGGCCGCCGGTCGCCGCAAACGGGTGGCCCGCTGCCAGCGAGGACCCGTTGACGTTCAGGCGCGAGCGGTCGATGCTGCCAAGAGCACCGTCCAGGCCGAGGCGGGTACGGCCGAATTCCTCGTCCTCCCACGCGGCCAGGGTGCTGAGGACAGTGGCGGCGAATGCTTCGTGGATTTCGAAGAAGTCGAAGTCCGCCAGCGTAAGGCCTTGGCGGGCAAGGAGCCTGGGCACAGCGAACACGGGGGCCATCAGCAGCCCGTCCTTGCCGTGGACAAAGTCCACGGCCGCAGCTTCAGCGTCCACCACTGCTGCCAGCTTCGGCAGGTCGCGGGCATCTGCCCACTCGTCGGACGCCAGCAGCACTGTGGAGGCACCATCGGTCAGTGGGGTCGAGTTTCCTGCCGTCATGGTTGCATCTGCCCCGAGGTTCCGGCCAAACACCGGCTTCAGGGACGCAAGCTTTTCCAGCGATGTATCGGCCCGCAGGTTGGCGTCCCGCGTCAGTCCGCGGTAGGGGGTCATGAGGTCATCGAAGAAGCCGGACTCGTAGGCGGCAGCCAGATTGTGGTGGCTGTTCAGCGCCAGTTCGTCCTGGGCTTCGCGGGAGATCTTCCATTGTGCCGTTGTGAGGGCCTGGTGTTCACCCATGCTCAGGCCGGTGCGGGGTTCTGCCGTGCCCGGGGCCAGCGGTGCCAGGTCCTTGGGCCGGAGGCGGCTCAGGATCTGCAGGCGCTGGGGAAGTGTCTTGGCGCGGTGAAGGTCCAGGATGACCTCGCGCAGCCCTTCGCTGACTACCACCGGCGCGTCGGAGGCTGAGTCCACGCCACCGGCAATGGCCGAGTCGATCTGCCCGAGCTTGATCTTGTTCGCCAGGCCCACCACCGTTTCAAGTCCCGTGGCGCAGGCCTGCTGAAGATCGTAGACCGGGGTCTCGGCGGAAAGTGCCGAGCCCAGCACGGCCTCCCGGGTGAGGTTGAAATCCCTGGAGTGCTTGAGCACGGCGCCGGCGGCCACCTGGCCCATCCGTTCGTCCTGGAGCCCAAAGCGTGCGATCAGTCCGTCCAGGGCAGCTGTCAGCATGTCCTGGTTGGAGGATTTTGCATAAGCGCCGCCGGCACGGGCGAACGGGATCCGGTTGGCCCCTACGATCACTGCCCTCCTGGTTGCCGGGACCCCGGCCGCGATTGATCCGTCGGGTGTGGGGGTGGACTGTCCGTCTGTGGACATGGATGGCTCCTCTGGTCACATGTGGTTACCGATACCCAGCGTACCTGATACGCTGGGTATCGTGAACTTTCAGGACACGCGCTTTCCAGCGACGGTTGAGCTGCCGTCTTCCGCCAGCTCTGACGGCCGTTCGGCGCGCTGGCAGAGCCACCGGGAGGAACGGCGCCGCGAACTCATCAAGCAGGCCCGCCGCGCTGTGCACGCACTGGGCAGCGACGCCTCCATGGAGGACATAGCAACGGCGGCAGGAACCTCGAAGTCGGTCTTTTACCGCTATTTCGGGGACAAGGCCGGACTGCAGCAGGCCGTGGGCGAAGTGGTCCTCAGCCAGATGCAGCACCGCATCCAGGAAGCAGCGCAAAGCGCTGTGACCCCCCGGGAAGGTTTACTGGCCATGGTCTCGGCATACCTGCAAATGGCGGACACCAGTCCCAACGTGTACACGTTCGTCACGAGCTATGCCCCCGGCGACCCCGCCAACCCGCCGCACCCGTCGGCGGCAGGCGGCCCGCTGGGCCACTTCTTTGACGCAATTGCGGACATGATCGCCACCCCCATGCGGTCGCACCTGGGCGACGACAGGGAAACCGTCATCGGCTACTGGCCCAAGGCGGCAATCGGCCTGGTGCGGAACGCCGGCGAACAATGGCTCAGCACTCCGGACTCCCCCTCCAAACCAAGCCAGGAGACCATGGCGCGCCAGATAACCGCCTGGCTGTGCGTGGGCATAGCCCCCGAACTCACTCCCGCCCCACCGATCACCAAGTTATCCGCCAAAGAAGGACTGTGACATGACTGACGTAGTGGACCGCCCCGCCCGCAAGGGGCTTCGCCCCGCGGCGACCCCTGCAGCCAAACCCGCAGGCAGCAGCCCTGCCCCCGCCGTCGACGTCGAGGCACTGGGCCGGCAGCTCCTGGGCAAGTGGGCCGACGTGCGGCTCCAGGCAAGGGACCTGGCCGCCAGGCCGGAACTGCACAAGACCGAGGGCCTGACGCACACCGAACACCGCGCCCGCGTGTTCGACCAGCTCAAATACCTTGTGGACAATGAAGCCGTGCACCGCGCCTTCCCGGCGGCACTGGGCGGTTCCGACGACCACGGCGGAAACATCGCCGGGTTCGAGGAGCTGGTGGTGGCTGACCCGTCACTGCAGATCAAAGCCGGCGTCCAGTGGGGACTCTTTGGATCCGCGGTGATGCACCTGGGCACCGCAGACCACCACGCCAAATGGCTGCCGGGAATCATGAACCTCGAAATCCCCGGCTGTTTCGCCATGACAGAGACGGGCCATGGTTCGGACGTGGCCAGCATTGCCACCACCGCAACCTATGACCCCGCCGCCGGGGAATTCATCATCCACACCCCCTTCCGCGCCGCCTGGAAGGACTACATCGGCAACGCCGCCATCGATGGCCTGGGCGCCGTGGTGTTCGCCCAGCTGGCTACCCGCGGGGTTAACCACGGGGTGCATGCCTTCTACGTTGACCTGAGGGACCCCGCCACCAGGGAATTCCTGCCCGGGATCGGCGGGGAGGACGACGGCATCAAGGGCGGCCTGAACGGAATCGACAACGGCCGGCTGCACTTCACCAACGTCCGCATCCCGCGGACGAACCTCCTGAACCGGTACGGCAACGTCGATGCCGACGGGACCTACACGTCGCCCATCGCCAGCCCCGGCCGGCGCTTCTTCACCATGCTGGGAACGCTGGTGCAGGGCCGGGTGTCACTGGACGGTGCCGCCGTCGCAGCTTCCAAAGTGGCCCTGAAAGCAGCCATCCAGTACGCCACCGAACGCCGCCAGTTCAACGCCTCGTCGCACACGGAGGAAGAGGTGCTGCTCGACTACCAGCGGCACCAGCGGCGCCTCTTCACCCGGCTTGCCACCACTTACGCGGCCGGCTTTGCCCACGAGCAGCTCCTGCAGAAGTTCGACGATGTCTTCTCCGGTGCCCACGATACCGACGCGGACCGACAGGACCTGGAAACCCTGGCCGCAGCGCTGAAGCCGCTGAGCACCTGGCACGCCCTGGACACCTTGCAGGAATGCCGGGAAGCCTGCGGCGGCGCCGGCTTCCTGATTGAGAACCGGTTCGCATCACTGCGGGCCGACCTGGACGTGTATGCCACCTTCGAGGGCGACAACACGGTGTTGCTCCAACTGGTGGCCAAGCGTCTGCTGGCCGACTACGCCAAGGAATTCCGCAGCGTGGACTTCGGCGTGCTGGCCCGGTACGTGGTGAACCAGGCTGCCGGCGCAGCTGTCCACCGCACCGGACTGCGCCAGGTGGCCCAGTTCGTGGCCGACACCGGTTCGGTCCAAAAGGCTGCCATCGCGCTGCGGGACGAGGAAGGCCAGCGCGCCCTCCTTACCGACAGGGTGCAGACCATGGTGGCCGAGGCCGCGGCTGCTTTGAAGGGCAGCAAACGGCTGCCGCAGGACCAGGGCGCCGCCTTGTTCAACCGGCACCAGAACGAACTTATTGATGCCGCCCAGGCGCACGCCGAACTGCTGCAGTGGGAGGCGTTCACGGACGCCCTGCAGCAGGTGGACGACCCCGGAACCAGGAAGGTGCTGACCTGGCTGCGGGACCTATTCGGCCTGTCCCTGATCGAGAAGAACCTGGCCTGGTACCTCATGAACGGCCGGCTCTCCATGCAGCGGGCACGCACCGTGGGCGGGTACATCAACCGGCTGCTGGAGAGGATCCGGCCCCATGCCCTGGACCTGGTGGACGCCTTCGGGTACGGCGGGGATCATGTGCGGGCGGCCATCGCAACGGGCGCCGAGAAAACCCGGCAGGACGAGGCCCGGGCCTACTTCCGGAATGAAAGGGCAAGCGGGCAGTCGCCCGTGGACGAGAAAGTCCTGATTGCCAGGACGGCAGCGGCCCGGAAAGCCTGATCAGCCGCCGGCGCGCAGGCCCGGAAAGCACGACGGCGCCGCTCCCCCTGGCTGGGGAGCGGCGCCGTCGTTGTTGCCGTCCTTAAGCGTCCGTGGCGGTACGCTCAGCGGGCCGCAGGCAGCACCGAGCGGTAGACCTCAAGGGTGGTCTCCGTGATGGACTCCCAGGAGAAGTGCTTTTCGGCGCGCTCCCGGCCTGCCTCTCCCATTGCGCGGGCCCGTGCGGGATCGGATACCACCTCGGTGAGGGCCTCAGCGAACTCCTTGACGAACTTTTCAGGGTCCAGGGGCGTGCCGGTGCCGTCGGTCACCTGCTCCAGGTCCACCAGGAGTCCGGTCCGGCCGTGCTCAACCACCTCGGGGATACCGCCCGTGGCGCTGGCCACCACGGCTGCCCCGCAGGCCATGGCTTCGAGGTTGACGATGCCCAGCGGTTCATAGATGGACGGGCACGCGAAGGCGGTGGCATGGCTGAGCACCTGGATCAGCTCATGGCGCGGCAGCATCCGTTCGATCAGGACAACGCCTGTGCGCTGCTTCTGCAGCTCTTCGATGAGCGCTGCGGTTTCGGCTGCCAGTTCGGGGGTGTCCGCGGCGCCGAGGCACAGGACCAACTGGACATCGGCGGGAAGCTTCGCCGCCGCCCGCAGGAGGTAGGGGACGCCCTTCTGCCGTGTGTTTCTTCCCACAAAGACGACGCTTGGCTTGGCGGGGTCGATGCCCAGGGCGCGGACGGCGTCGTCGTTTTCATCACGCTGCCAAAGCTCCACGTCGATGCCGTTGTGGACCACGCGGACCTTTGTGGGATCCACGTTGGGGTAGCTGCGCAGGATGTCCTGGCGCATGCCCTCGGAGACGGCGATGATCGCCGCAGCCGCTTCATAGGCCGTCTTTTCCACCCAGGAGGACAGGGCGTAGCCGCCGCCGAGCTGCTCAGCCTTCCAGGGCCGCAGCGGCTCAAGGCTGTGCGCGCTGAGAACGTGCGGGATACCGTGCAGCAGGGAGGCCAGGTGCCCGGCCATGTTGGCGTACCAGGTGTGCGAATGGACCAGGTCCGCGCCTTGGACGTCGGGCACGATTCGCAGGTCCACGCCCAGGGTCTGCACCGCTGCGTTCGCCCCGCCCAGGTCCTCCGGGACCTGGTAGGACGTCACGGTCGCGCCATGGTAGTCGGCGTCGCGGGGAGCCCCAAAAGCACGAACCTGCAGGTCAACGTGCTTGCTAAGCACCCTGCTCAATTCGGCTACATGCACCCCGGCGCCACCGTAGATCTCCGGCGGGAACTCTTTAGTCACAATGTCTATTCGCACAAGACCCAAGGTAGTCCTTCACGCATAACTGTTCTAGTGTGAAGGAGTCCGGGCCTACCGGACTGTCTTGGGGAGTTACGAAGGCGTACAGGAGCGACCATCATGCCGTTAACGAAAAAAGTCCTGGCCATTGTCCTCGCAGGTGGCGAGGGAAACAGGCTGATGCCACTGACGGCAGACCGGGCAAAGCCCGCCGTGCCCTTCGCCGGCAGCTACCGCCTCATCGACTTCGCGCTGTCCAACCTGGTCAATTCCCGCTACCTCCAGATCGTGGTGCTGACGCAGTACAAGTCGCACAGCCTCGACCGGCACATCTCCGAGACGTGGCGGATGTCCACCCAGCTGGGCAACTACATCGCTTCGGTTCCCGCCCAGCAGCGCGTAGGCAAGAGCTGGTTCCTGGGCAGCGCCAACGCCATCTACCAGTCCCTGAACCTCATCCACGACGCCAACCCGGACATTGTTGTGGTGGTGGGCGCCGACCACGTGTACCGCATGGACTTCGCCCAGATGGTGGCACAGCACGTGAACAGCGGTGCCAAGGCAACGGTGGCGGCAGTGCGGCAGCCGCTGCACATGGCCGACCAGTTCGGCGTCATCGAAGTGGACCAGAACGATCCCCAGAAGATCGCCGCCTTCGTTGAGAAGCCGTCCTCCACGCCCGGCCTGGCTGCCGATCCTTCACAGTTCCTGGCCTCCATGGGCAACTACGTGTTCGACGCCGATGCCCTGGTGGCTGCGCTGCACGTGGACGCTGAGCGCCTGGACACCAAGCACGACATGGGCGGGGACATCATTCCCTACTTCGTCAACCGCGGCGAGGCCGGCGTTTACGACTTCACGCTCAACGACATCCCCGGCTCCACCGAACGCGACCGCACCTACTGGCGCGACGTTGGCACCATCGACTCCTTCTACGACGCCCACATGGACCTCATCTCCCCGCTGCCGGTGTTCAATCTCTACAACTCCGAATGGCCCATCTACACGCGGCAAAGCATTTCCCCGCCGGCCAAGTTCGTCCGCGGCAAGAACAACACCGTGGGCACGGCGCTGGACTCGATCGTCTCCAGCGGCGTGGTGATCTCCGGCGGCGTGGTGGAAGGCTCCGTGCTGTCCAACGACGTATACGTGGCCACCAGCGGCAGGGTCATCGACTCGGTACTGATGGACAAGGTCCAGGTGGGCGAAGGGGCAGTGATCAACCGGGCCATCCTGGACAAGAACGTCAAGGTGCCAGCTGGTGCCGCCATCGGACTGGATCCGGACCTTGACCGCGCCCGCGGCTTCAAAGTCACCGATTCCGGCATCACTGTCCTTGCCAAGGGCCAGGAAGTCCCTGAGCCGGGCGAAGAGGAACGCCGGCTCGCTGCACGGCACCTCAGCCAGCTGCCCAACGCCGTGAAGGCCGCCACGGACCAGTACCCGAACATGCGCGAGGCCGCGGACAAGGTGGCTGACACGCACGCCGCCGCGGCCGCGGAAGCCGCGCCCGGCGCCAGGGTTTCCTGACCCCGGGCCCTCCCCAAAAGGCATCCTGCAGGCCGGGACACCGCTGATGGTGTCCCGGCCTGCGGCGTACGCTGTAAAATTTTCCCAATGAGCTCCCCCGATCTGACCCCTGAGGACATCCAGGCCTGCCTCAAGGTCCTGAACACCATCCACGCCTATGACGAGGAGCACCCGGACTACATCTCGGTACGCCGCGCCACCGGAAAGATGTTCAAGGCCGTCAAGCGCCACCGCAGGGTCACCAAGCGCGACTCGATCGCCGACGCCGACCGGGCCGTCATTGCCCAGACGGCCACCGCCGCACCGGACCGGATCGATGACGAGACCCGCGGCAACAAGCTGGCGCCCTCAGCCACCGGCAAGATTGCGGGCCACCTCATCCGGTCCCGCCCCTGCTACATCTGCAAGCAGCACTACACGCAGGTGGACGCCTTCTACCACCAGCTCTGCCCCGAATGCGCTGCCTTCAGCCACAGCAAGCGCGACGCCCGGACCGACCTGACCGGCCGCCGCGCCCTGCTGACCGGGGGCCGCGCCAAGATCGGGATGTACATCGCCCTCCGGCTGCTGCGCGACGGGGCGCACACCACCATCACCACCCGCTTCCCCAAGGATGCGGCCCGGCGCTTCGCCGCCATGGAAGACAGCGGCGAATGGCTGCACCGGCTCCGGATCGTGGGCATCGACCTGCGCGATCCTGCCCAGGTCATGGCACTGACCGACTCCCTCAACGAGGCCGGTCCACTGGACATCATCATCAACAACGCCGCCCAAACCGTGCGCCGCTCCGGCAACGCCTACAAGCCGCTGGTGGACGCCGAGGACGAGCCGCTGCCCGCGGCGCTTGAAGCGGCCAACGGCGGCCCCGAACTACTGACCTTCGGCCATGCCCATGACAAGCACCCGCTGGCGCTTGCAGGCAGCGTCACCGAACATCCGGTCCTGGCCGGCGACGCCATCACATCACTGGCATTGTCCACCGGATCCGCGTCGCTGGAGCGGATCGCTTCGGGGACCGCCATCGACGCCGGCGGCCTGGTCCCGGACCTTGCCACCATCAACAGCTGGACCCAGGTGGTGGACGAAGTGGATCCCCTCGAGATGCTCGAGGTGCAGCTCTGCAACGTCACCGCGCCGTTCCTGTTGGTCAGCCGCCTGCGCGGGGCCATGAAGCGCTCCTCCGCACGGCGGAAGTACATCGTGAACGTCTCAGCCATGGAGGGCCAGTTCTCCCGCGCCTACAAGGGCCCGGGACATCCGCACACCAACATGGCCAAAGCCGCGCTGAACATGATGACCCGCACCAGCGCCCAGGAGATGCTGGACACCGACGGCATCCTGATGACCGCGGTGGACACCGGCTGGATCACGGACGAACGTCCCCACTTCACCAAGGTCCGGCTCATGGAGGAAGGCTTCCACGCACCCCTGGACCTGGTAGACGGCGCGGCCCGCGTTTACGATCCAATCGTCATGGGCGAAAAGGGCGAGGACCAGTACGGTGTCTTCCTGAAGGATTACAAGCCCAGCCCTTGGTGAAGGGCGTATGCTCACCGCATGAGCAACGAGTCATCTACCCAAGTGCAGAACCTCGAACACCATGAATGCTGGGCCCTGTTGCGTACCGTGTCCGTGGGCAGGCTGGCAGTACTGGTTGAGGGACGCCCGGACATCTTCCCGGTGAACTACACGGTGGACGGCGGCACGCTGGTCTTCCGGACCGGCCAGGGAACCAAACTCTCGGCGGCGACCGGCGACGATGCTGCAGTAGCCGTGGAGGCGGACGGTGTGGACGCCGACACGGGCCTGGCATGGAGCGTGGTGATCAAGGGCACCGCCGCCCTGGTCAAGAGCACCGAGGAGGTGCTGGAGACCTCCCGCCTGTACCTCTTCCCGTGGCAGTCGGGGCGTAAGGACGCATTCGTGCGCATCACCCCGGACTCGGTCACGGGCCGCCGCTTCAAGGTCACTGATCCGATGACGTGGTGGACCCAGATCAGCAGCACCGCCAGGACGGCGCCGGAATAGAGACGGCGGCCCGGGTTCCCCGGCGATGGAAGCCGGGGAACCTGACGTGGCTCAGGCGAGCTGCGTGATCTCCACGCTGACTTTCAAGGCGGACCCGCCGCCTCCGGACAGGATGCCCTTGAGCGGTGGCACGTCCCGGTAATCCCGTCCGCGGGCCACCGTGACGTGGAAGTCGCCGGCGGGTTTGTGGTTGGTGGGGTCCCAGCTGCGCCAGTCACCGTCCCACCATTCCAGCCACGCGTGCGACTGCCCGGCCACGGTCTCGCCGATGCCGGCGCTGGACCGCGGGTGCAGGTAGCCGGACACATAGCGGGCCGGAATGCCGCAGCTTCGCAGGGCGCCGATGGCCAGGTGCGCCAGGTCCTGGCACACGCCCTGGCGCTGGCCCCAGGCTTCCTCCGCATTGGTGGTGACGGCGGTGGAGCCGGACATGTACGTCATCTCCCCCCGCATCCAGGCAAAGACGGCCATGGCGGCCTCGTGCGGGTTTTTCCCGGCCACGACGTCCGGGATGATGCCCAGCACTTCGTCGCCCGGCCCGCTCAGCCGGGACTGCGGCAGCCAGTCGCTGAACGCATCCAGCGTCTCCGGGGAGGCAAGGACGTCCCAGCCCACGATGTCCGCTTCAGCCGGGATCTTCTCGGCACGGTGGACTTCCACCGTGATGTTGGAGACCACCTCGAGGTTCTCGTGCGGCATCTGCATGTCGAACGCGGTCACCCTGGTCCCCCAGTAGTCGCGGTACGTGCTCACCGCAGCCTGGGACGGGGACACCTTCACCACGGACTCCAGGACCACCTGCTGCGAATCCGTCAGCGGCGTCATCCGGGCCTCGTTGTAGGACAGGGTCACCCGTTTGTTGTACTTGTAGGCCGTCCTGTGGACGATGCTCAACCGGGTCATGACACTTCTCCCACCCAGGCAAGTTCGTCCGCCTGATTGAAGTACTTACGGGAAATGGCATCCGAGGCCTGGGACACTGCCTTCTGTACACGCTCCATGTGCTCGGGCAGTTCGGACATGAGGTCATCCGTCCGGTGGAACTCAAGGAAGGTCCGGGCCTGCCCCACGATGCGGCGGGCGTCGTTGATGAAGCCCACCCGCTGCGCGGACGGGTCCAGCTTGGCCAGGCACTCGTCGGCGTCCCGCAGCGCGTAGACGATGGAGCGGGGGAACAGCCGGTCCAGCAGCAGGAATTCGGCGGCGTGCTGGTCCCCGAATGCCGCCCGGCGGGTGCGCAGGAAGGATTCATAGGCACCGGCGCAGCGCAGCATGTTGACCCAGGACATGCCGGCGGAGAGTACGTCGCGGGTGGACAACATCCTGGCCGTCATGTCCGCGCGTTCCAGCGAACGGCCCAGGACCAGGAAGAGCCAGCTTTCGTCATGGCTCACTGTGGTGTCGGCAAGGCCGCTGACCATGGCGGTGCGCTCCAGGGTCCAGTTGCAGAAGCGGTAGGTGCCCACCACGTCCTTGCGGTGCTGGCTCAAGCCGTAATAGGTGGTGTTCAGGCTCTCCCAGAGGCCCGAGGACACGGTTTCGCGGGCACGGCGGGCATTCTCACGGGCAGCACCCAGGGAGCCGGCGATGGACGTGGCGCTGGTCTTGTCGTAGGCCAGGGCATGGAGCAGTTCCGGCAGGCCGAAGTCCTCGCTCTGCGGCCGGGCACCCATGACCGCCAGCAGTTCCTGGGCCACGCTCTTGCGCTCCTCCATGGGGAGGTGGTTCAGGCGTTCCAGGTGAACGTCAAGGATGCGGGCGGTTCCGTCCGCCCGTTCGACATAGCGGCCGATCCAAAACAGGGACTCGGCAATACGGCTAAGCATTCGCGGCTACCTCCAGCGTGCCCGGAACAGTGAAAGGGAAATGCCCGACGGCGGCGCGGCTCACTGCTGCTGCTCCGACTGGCGGTCGCGCCAGTTGCTTTCCACCGGCCACACGGAGACCCGTTCACGGACCGTGACGGACTGCCGGGGCACGGTTTCCACCGGCATCTGGGGTGAATCGGCCAGGACCCAGGTGTCCTTGGATCCGCCGCCCTGGCTGGAGTTGACGATCAGGGACCCTTCCTTCAGTGCCACGCGGGTCAGGCCGCCCGGGAGCACCCAGACGTTGTCGCCGTCGTTCACGGCAAAGGGCCGCAGGTCCACGTGCCTCGGGCCGAATTTGTCCCCGCCCAGGGTGGGAACGGTGGAGAGCTGCAGTACCGGCTGGGCAATCCAGCCGCGGGGGTCCGCGATGATCCGCTGCCGGAGGGCGTCCAGTTCGTCCTTGGAGGCATCCGGACCGATGACCAGGCCCTTGCCGCCGGAACCGTCAACGGGCTTGACCACCAGCTCCGCGAGGTTGTCCAGGGTGTACTCCCTGGCCTCCTTTTCCTCCAGGCGGAAGGTGTCCACGTTGGCGATGATGGGTTCCTCGCTGAGGTAGTAGCGGATCAGGTCAGGCACGTAACTGTAAACCAGTTTGTCGTCGGCCACGCCATTGCCCACCGCGTTGGCGATGGTGACGCCGCCGGCGCGGGCGGCATTCACCAGTCCGGGGCAGCCGAGCATGGAATCGGAGCGGAACTGCAGCGGGTCAAGGAAGTCGTCGTCGATCCGCTTGTAGATGACATCCACGCGCTGTTCACCGGCCGTGGTGCGCATGTAGACGCGGTTTCCGCGGCAGATCAGGTCGCGGCCCTCCACCAGCTCAACGCCCATCAGGCCGGCCAGGAGGGTGTGTTCGAAGTAGGCGCTGTTGAACACCCCGGGCGTCAGGACGACGACGGTGGGATCGTCCACGCCCGCGGGTGCGGTCTTGCGCAGGGCCGAGAGCAGGCGGCGCGGGTATTCCTCGACGGGCCGGATGAGCTGCTGGCCGAAGGCCTCGGGCAGGCCCTTGGCCATGGCACGCCGGTTCTCCAGCACGTAGCTGACGCCGGAAGGGACGCGGACATTGTCCTCCAGGACCCGGAAAGTGCCCGCGGCATCGCGGACCACATCGATGCCGGAGATGTGGACCCGGACCCCGCCTGCCGGCTCGAAGCCGTGAACCTGCCGGTGGAAGTGGGCGCTGGTGGTCACCAGCTGGCGCGGGATCACGCCATCGGACACCACTGACATCTTGTCGTAGACGTCGTTCAGGAAAGCTTCCAGGGCGCGGACGCGCTGGGCAACGCCCTTTTCCAGTACGTCCCATTCGGCCGCCGGGATGACCCGGGGAACGATGTCCAGCGGAAAGGGCCGCTCCTCGCCCGCGTAGTCGAACGTCACCCCGCGGTCCAGGAAGGTGCGGGCCATGGAGTCGGCGCGTGCGCTGACGTCCGCCAGGGAGAGCTTCCGGAGCGCGTCCGCCACCTGCCCGTACGAGTCCCTGGCCTGCTGCCCCGGGGCGAACATCTCGTCGTAGGCTCCGGTGCGGCCTGCGGCCTCGGAGTAATCCTGGAATAGGTCTGACATGTCCAATAGCCAACCATCTTTTTGTTTCGAATTCATTACTGCCATCCATTCTGGCGTGTTGGCGCCAATGGCCCGGTTCGTACTTTACGGGCACTGTCGGGCACAGTAGGTGAGTGCCAGTCAGCAGAAGCCTTCCAGCGCCGGGCCACGGCGGTTCCGGACCCGGGATTGCCCGGCTGGTTCCGGGTCTGCTGACCGCCGCTGCCGCCGTCGCGGCGGCGTTCCTGGTACATGGGCTGCTGCCGGCCCTTCCTGCCATGACCCTGGCCGTGGTCCTCGGCGTGCTCGCCGCCAACCTGCCCGGTGCCGGCGGCTGGACGGCGGGCCGGGCCCGCCCGGGACTGGACTTCGCCGGCAAGCACCTGATGCGCGGTGGAATCGTACTCCTTGGCCTGAAGGTCAGTGTCATGGACGTCCTGGGCCTGGGGTGGCTGGCACTGGTCCTGATCGTGGGCGTCGTGGCCGCCAGTTTCGGCGGGACGTACGCGATCTCGCGCCTGTTCCGCCTCCCGCCCGTGACGTCACTGCTGGTGGCCACCGGATTCTCCATCTGCGGTGCCTCCGCCATTGGCGCCATAGCCGCGGTCCGGCGCATCCGGCATGTGGAAACCGTCCTGCCCGTGGCCCTGGTCACCCTTTGCGGGACGCTGGCCATCGGCGTCCTGCCCCTCCTCGCCCAGCCCCTGGGACTCACGGCCACAGTCTTCGGGGCGTGGACCGGCGCGTCGGTCCACGACGTGGGCCAGGTGGTGGCCACGGCGCAAACCGCAGGTACCGCTGCCCTGGCGGTCGCCGTCGTCGTTAAGCTCACCCGCGTGCTGCTGCTGGCGCCCGTCGCCGCCCTGGCGGGTGCGCATCACCGCAACGGCGTGCGGGCCCTGGGCGCCGAGGGCGTGACAGCAGAAATGCCTCCGCTGGTGCCGCTGTTCGTGGTGGGCTTTGTTGCCATGGTGGGCCTGCGCTCCACGGGCTGGCTGTCCGGCGGCTGGCTGGACCTCGGGGCCACGCTGCAGGACATCCTGTTGGGTGCGGCCCTGTTTGGCCTTGGCTCTGCGGTGCGGATCCGCACCCTGCTCCACACCGGCGGGCAGGCACTCCTGGCGGCCCTCGCGTCCTGGCTCCTGATCGCCGTGCTGGGCCTGGGTGCCGCCTTCCTGATCGCCGGCTGAGCCAATGAATCAGCACCGTGATTAGATAGCCGGGTGTCACATGAGAATCTGCAGCGCCGTGAAGCCGCTGAACGTTCAGCACTTGTCAGCACCACCAGTTACGACATCTCCCTGGATGTGCGGCAGGCAGCGGATCCGGCGGTCCCCGGGTACACCAGCCGCAGCGTCATCACCTTCACCGCAAACCCCGGTGCCACCACGTTCCTGGATTTCATCGGCAGCGACGTGCACAGCGTGTTCCTCAACGGCAAGGGGTTGCGGGTGGACGACGTGGTGGACGGCGCACGGATCCGGCTGGACAACCTGCGGGCCGAGAACCAGGTCACGGTCACCGGAACAGCGCTGTACAGCCGCTCCGGCGAAGGCATGCACCGGTTCGTGGACCCCGCGGACGGCCAGTGCTACCTGTACACGCAGTACGAGCCCGCCGATGCCCGCCGGGTCTTCGCGAACTTCGAACAGCCCGACCTGAAGGCAACCTTCACCTTCCATGTAATGGCCCCTGCCGGGTGGCAGGTTGCCTCCAACGGCGCCGAGGCCAACCGCACCCTGCTGACCAGCGATCCGGCCACCGCGTGCTGGGACTTCGCCACCACCCTGCCCATGTCCACGTACATCACCACGGTCCTGGCCGGTCCGTATTTCAAGGCCGAGGACCGCTGGCAGGCCACGCTCGACGACGGCACCAGCCTGGACGTCCCGCTCGCCCTCTACTGCCGCGCGTCCATGGCGGACTCCTTCGACACCGCGCAGCTCTTCAGCCTGACCAAGAAGGGCCTCGACTTCTTCAACCGCCTCTTCGACTTTCCCTACCCCTGGGGCAAGTACGACCAGGCGTTCGTCCCCGAATACAACCTCGGCGCCATGGAGAACCCGGGGCTCGTCACCTTCACGGAGAGCTACGTGTTCACGTCGCGGGCCACGGACGCCCAGTACCAGGCGCGGGCTAACACGCTCATGCACGAGATGGCGCACATGTGGTTCGGCGACCTGGTGACCATGCAGTGGTGGGATGACCTGTGGCTGAAGGAATCCTTTGCGGACTACATGGGAACGCTCGGTGTTGACCGGGCCACGGACTGGGACACGGCCTGGGTCAACTTCGCCAACAAACGCAAGGCATGGGCCTACGTGCAGGACCAGCTCCCCACCACCCATCCCATCGTGGCGGACATCCCGGACCTTGAGGCTGCCAAACAGAACTTCGACGGGATCACCTACGCCAAGGGCGCCTCGGTCCTCAAGCAGCTGGTGGCCTACGTCGGCTTCGACGACTTCATCGCCGGGTCGCGGGAGTACTTCCGGAAGCACGCCTACGGCAACACATCCCTGGCCGACCTCCTCGCGGCCCTGGCTGCCGCCTCGGGGCGGGACCTGTCCGAATGGGCCCGGCAGTGGCTGCAGACCTCCGGAATTTCCCGCTTGTCCCTGGACCTCGGATCCGCCGGCGGGAAGGACGACGACGGCGTGCCGGGCCGGGTGGCCATCGTCCAGGAAGCAGTGGACCCGGTGACGGGACGTGAGGAGCTGCGCCCCCACCGCCTCCGGGTGGGCTCCTACGATTTTGACCCCGACGGCGCACTGGTGCGGACCGGAAGCATCGAAACGGACGTGGCCGGCGCGCGGACCGTGCTCCCCCAGCTCGCCGGGCAGCCGCGGCCGGCACTCCTGCTGGTCAATGACGAGGACCTGACGTACGCCAAGGTGCGGCTTGATCCGGTGTCGGAAGCCACGGTCCGTGCATCCCTGGACCGGATCAAGGACCCCATGACCCGCGCCCTCTGCTGGACTGCACTGTGGAATTCCGCCCGCGACGGCGAAAGCCCGGCGAGCCAATATGTTGACGCCGTGGCCGCCTTCGGTCCGGCTGAGACGGGCATCGGGGTGCTGCTGAACATCCTGGACAATGCAACTACCGCCGTCGAACGCTACACCCCGGCGGACACCCGTGACAGTGTTCGTGCTTCCTTCCTGGCGGCAGCCATAGCGGAGCTGGACCGGGCGGTCCCGGGCTCCGACGCGCAGCTTGCCTGGGCGCGCACCCTTGCCACCCTCAGCCGGCACGATGCAGCAGCGCTCCCCCGGCTCCGCGGCCTGCTGGACGGCACGTTCCCCGTGGAGGGCCTGGCGGTGGACGCCGAGCTGCGCTGGCAGCTCTGGCATGCGCTGGCCGCCAACGGGCAGGCCAGCGCGGCCGGGCTCGACGCCGAGCTGGCGCGGGACACCACGGCCTCAGGCCGGGCCGGACACGCAACTGCCATGGCATCCCGCCCCGACCCGGAGGTCAAGGCAGCAGCCTGGCAGGCCGCGGTCCAGGGGAATGAGCTCTCCAACCAGCTCCTCACCGCCACCATCACCGGCTTCACCACCGCGCCGCCAGCCTTGTTGGAGCCGTACGTGGAGCCGTACTTCGACTGCCTGCGCACTGTCTGGGATGAGCGCAGCATCGAAATCGCCAGCCGGATTGTCCGCGGACTCTATCCCGCAGCGCAGGACCTGGCGGCGGGCACACGCCCCGAAGACCACCCGGTGGTCCGCCGGACGGACGACTGGCTGGCCGCCAACCCCGACGCACCGCACGCCCTGCGCCGGATCATCATCGAGCAGCGCAGCCACCTGCTGCGGGGACTCACCGCGCAGGCCGCCGGGTAATCTGAGCGCTAACCGCGGTGCCAATGGACCCGTCTTGCGCAGTAAAGGCCGGGGCCGGTGCGCACGGGCGGTCCCTGCGCATCGAACCCTAAGGCCAGGGCGCTGCCCGGTTACGGGACCCGGTGGAGCCATTCCCTGGTACCGAACTTGGCGGCCACCCGTTCCTCGGCGGCCGCCAGTTCGTGTCCCGCCAGCTCTGACGGCGTTGCCCCGTAACGCTCGCTGAAGACCGCCATCATCGCCTCGATGATCGCCGTGCGTGCCAGGCCCGTCTGGCGCCGCAGCGGGTCCACCCGCTTCTTGGCGCTGCGGGTGCCCTTGTCGGACAGCTTCTCCTTGCCGATCCGCAGGACCTCCACCATTTTGTCGGCGTCGATGTCATAGCTCATGGTGACGTGGTGGAGCATGCCGCCATTGGCCAGGCGCTTCTGTGCGGCGCCGCCGATTTTTCCCTGGTCCGTGGCAATGTCATTAAGCGGGATGTAGAAGGCGTTGATGCCAAGCCGTTCCAGTGCGGCCATGACCCACGCGTCCAGGAAGGGGTAGGAGTCGGCGAAGCTGAGCCCGTCCACCAGGGTCTGCGGCAGGTAGAGCGAATACGTGATGCAGTTGCCGGCCTCCATGAACATCGCTCCCCCGCCGCTGATCCGGCGGACCACGTTGATGCCATGCCTGGCAACGCCGTCGGGGTCCACCTCGTTCTGCACGGACTGGAAGCTGCCGATGACCACGGACGGCTCCTGCCAGTCCCAGAACCGCAGCGTGGGCGTGCGAGCCCCCGCGCCGACGGCCTCGGTGAGCACCTCGTCCAGGGCAACGTTGATTTCGGTGGGAAGCACGGTAGGCGCAATGACGTTCCACTCGTGGTCTCCCCAGGAGGTTGCCTTGGCCAGGGCACGGCGGACCGTGACGGCAACGGCGTCCGCGGAGAAACCGAACAGCACGGCTCCGGCAGGCAGTGCGGCCGTGACGGCGGCTGCGAGGTCCTTGGCGGGCGTGGTGTCCGGCAGGCCGGTCAGTGCGCGGTTAATGTCCTCCAGTGCCTCGTCCGGCTCCAGGAAAAAGTCCCCGCTGACGGAGACGCCGGACAAGGCACCGTCCACCACGGCCAGGTCAACCACCACGAGCTTGCCGCCCGGAACCTTGTACTCGCCGTGCAGGCGCTGGTTGCTGGCGGCATCATGGGCAGGAATATGCGGCTCGGTCATGCTTTCCATCCTGCCCCAGAAAACGGGTGCACGGTTAAAAGCGGAATGCCCGCGCCGTTTCCGGTGCGGGCATTCCATCAGACCTTGGGGAAGAAATTTACTTCTTGCCGCCGAAGCCCTTGAAGCGAGCGTTGAAGCGCTCGACGCGGCCTGCAGAGTCCATGATGCGCTGCTTGCCCGTGTAGAACGGGTGGGACTCGGAAGAGATTTCGACGTCGATGACCGGGTAGGTGTTGCCGTCTTCCCACTCGATGGTCTTGTTGGAAGACACGGTGGAGCGGGTCAGGAACTTGGTGCCGGAGGCCAGGTCGTTGAAGACAACAGCTTCATACTTCGGGTGTGTATCAGACTTCATAATGGGACCTTTGTTCGCGCAGCTGGATTTTGCCAGCTGCCAGGTATGAATGGGATGGCTGGGATCTGTTGCATCAGCCGAAGCTGAAAAAGCAGGACAACCAGCTATCCATCATAGCGGATGCGGGAGGGACTGACGAACCGGTTCACCTGCGGCTTCGCCTACCCCTTCCGCGCCCGGAGCTCCCAGAACGCCACGGCCGAGGCGGCAGCAACATTGAGGGAATCCACACCGTTGCGCATGGGGATTTTGACGGCGAGGTCGACGGCGGCGAGGGTCTGGGGGCTCATGCCGGCGCCTTCGGTGCCAAGCACCAGGGCGAGCCTGTCCACGTTGCGCGAGGCGACGGCGTCGACGTCCTCCGCGTCCGGCGTCAGCTCCAGTGCGGCAACCGTGAAGCCGTGGTCCTTGAGCACCTGGAGGTCGCCCGGCCAGTCCTGCAGGCGCGCCCAGGGAACCTGGAACACCGTGCCCATGCTGACCCTGACGCTGCGCCGGTACAGCGGGTCCCCGCACCGGGGTGAGACCAGGACGGCGTCGATGTCCAGCGCCGCGGCAGACCGGAAGATGGCGCCCACATTGGTGTGGTCCACGATGTCCTCCAGCACGGCCACGCGCCGCGCTCCGGCCAGGAGATCCGGCAGCGGCACCGGCGCAGGGCGCTGCATGGCCGCCATGGCGCCGCGGTGCAGGTGGAAACCCGTGATTTCCTCCAGCAGGGCTGCCGAGCCAATGAAGGCCGGGACGTCGGGATATGCCTGGAAGACGTCGCCGAGGTCCGCCATCCACTTCTCCGCCAGGAAGAACGAGCGCGGCTGGTGGCCCGCAGCCAGCGCCCTGCGAAGGACCCTCGACGACTCGGCGATGTACATTCCCTCGGCGGGTTCGCGGAGCTTGCGGAGGTGTACGTCCGTCAGGGTGGTGTAGTCGCTGACCCGCGGGTCATCGGCAGAGTCGAGGTAGTGGAAGGTCACCGGGTGATTATTTCAGCAGGTTGGCGGTCATGACGGCCAGCGCCACGATGCCCAGGCTGAAGATCACCGCGCGGAGGACGCGCGGCGAAAGCTTCCGGCCTACCTTCGAGCCCAGCAGGCCGCCGATGGTGGAGCTGACCGCAATGAGCAGCACCACCAGCCAGTTGATCCGGTCGAAGGCGAACAGCAGGTAGGAGATGGCCGCCACCATGTTGACGCCGAGCACCAGGATGTTCTTCATGGCGTTGGCGTTCTGGATGGTGCCGGTGAGGAAGACACCAAGGATTCCGACCAGCAGGATTCCCTGGGCAGCCACGAAGTAGCCGCCGTACACGCCGGCAAGGTACACCAGCACTATGAGGAGGATCCCGTGGCGCTTGTCCCGGACGGCGTGCTCCGGGTTGGCCTCGCGGTTGCGCACCCAGTCCTGGAGCCGCGGCTGGAACACCACCATCAGCAGCGCCAGGACCAGGAGGACCGGCGCAACGTAGTGGAACACCTTCTCCGGCAGGTGCAGCAGCAGCCAGGCGCCGGAGACGCCGCCCAGGACCGATGCCGGCAGCAGGCGCAGCACCTGCCGTCCCCGGCCGGCCAGCTCGCGCCGGTACCCGAAGGCGCCGGCAGCGGTCCCCGCCACCAGGCCCATGGCATTGCTCATGGAGGCCACCACCGGGGCCACGCCCAGGGCGATGAGCACCGGGAAGGTGACCAGGGTGCCGGACCCGACCACCGCGTTGATGGTGCCCGCCCACAGGCCGGCGATGAACACAATGATGCTGCTGAAGAGTTCCAAGGTAGTTGGCGCAGGCCTGCTCTAGCGGCGGGCTGTGGCGGTGTAGCGCCCGGCGTTTTCGGTCACCGACAGCGGCAGGCCGAAAGTGGTGCTCAGGTGCTCTTCGGTCAGCACCTCGGTGATGGGACCGGCGGCCACCACGCCGCCGTCACGCAGCAGCATGGCGTGCGTGAAACCCGGAGGGACTTCCTCGAGGTGGTGCGTGACCAGGACCATGGCCGGCGCGGCCTCGTCGCTGGCGAGTTCGCCCAGCTTGTGGACCAGCTCTTCGCGGCCGCCCAGGTCCAGGCCGGCGCCCGGCTCGTCCAGGAGGAGCAGTTCGGGGTCCGTCATGAGGGCCCGGGCGATCTGGACGCGCTTGCGCTCGCCTTCGGACAGGGTGGCGAAGGTCCTGTTGAGGAGCGGCCCCATGCCCCAGTCGTTCAGCAGACGGAACGCGCGGCGTTCGTCGTCGCGCTCGTAGCCTTCGCGCCAGCGGCCGGTGACGCCGTAGGCCGCGGTGACCACTACGTTCAGGACGTTCTCCTGTTCGGGGATCTGGGTGGCGAGGGCTGCGGACGAGAGGCCGATGCGCGGGCGGAGTTCGAAGACGTCGACGCGGCCCAGGACTTCGTCGAGGATGCCCGCGGTGCCGCTGCTCGGGTGGAGCCGGGCCGCCGCGATCTGGAGGAGGGTGGTTTTGCCGGCGCCGTTGGGGCCCAGGATGACCCACCGTTCGCCTTCATTGACCTGCCAGTCAACCTTGTCCAGCAGGGTTTTCTTACCTCGGACAACGCTGACGGAGTCCAGTTCCAGAACATCACTCATAGGAGTAGACACTAGGACAAAAAACAAGATGACTGATAACCGGTGTGAAGGCCCCCTAAGTGGCAGTCTCCGGCTGGCGCCGGCTTTGCCCTCAACCGCCGTCCTGGGCTCCGGCCGCCGGCACAGTTCCGGAACGCAGCCTGCCGCCCAAGTACTGCCCTGCCCTGTAATACCAGTAGGGCCAGGCCAGCCACGCTGCGCCCGCCGCCGCTGCCCCGGCCGCCATCAGTGCCGTCCGCAGCCACGCCGGCCGCTCCACGGAGAAGCCTGCTGCAGCCAAGGCAAATCCAAACAGCATTCCACCGCCGATGGCGCGCCCCAATCCGGACAGGCTGCGCGGATAGTCCTCCACCCTGCGCAGCCGGGCGTGGATGGCCAGGAACCACGCGCCCTGCAGGGTGATGGACGCGACGGAAACAGCGGTGGAAGTGTTGAAATCAAGCAATCTCAGGACAAGCAGTGCGGAACTGGCAGCACCTGCAGCGCAGGCTGAAACCGTGAGCCAGGTCATTGGCTCCGTCCACACCGCACGGGGCGCCCTTCGGTGGACTTGAAGGATGACCGGAATGGCCAGCACGTTGAACGCAGCGCCGGTGGCGTCGTTGATGGTGCCGAATACGTAAGGGCCGCCCCGGGGGACCTCGACGGCGTACATAGCCCCCAGGGTCACCGCGCCCACGGCCCCGGCGGCTGCCGCGGCGTAGGCGCACACTGCTGCGGTCCTGTCGCCGGGAATCGTGGTTGGCTGGTCCATCTGTGTCTCCTGGTGTCAGGACGCGTCCGTCGGAACCCAGCCACGATTATGGTAGGCCCGGCAGCAGTGCCGGCGCTATCCGCCTGTCCGCAACGAATTCCGGTCGTCCGGTCGGCGCTGGCTAAGATTGCAGGCATGACTTCGAACGTGACTGCGGTCAGCTATGGCCTCGATGTGACCCCCACCGGGCTGGAGCAGCTGCGTTCCGTCCTTGCATCGCACGGCGCCCAGGTGCTGTCCGAATCGTCTCCGGCGGACGACCGGTACCAGGTCCGCATCCTCGAACTGGCCCTTCCGGACGTGACCGCGGCGGCGCTCGCCGCCCTGCGCCGCTCCGTGGCGGACGCCGCGACCGGAGATTTCGACACGGCGCTTGTTCCAGCCGGTCTTCGGGCCGCTGCCCGGAAGCTGCTGATCATGGATGTGGATTCCACCCTGATCCAGCAGGAGGTCATCGAACTCCTGGCCGCCTACGCCGGCAAACGCGAGGAAGTCGCGGCTGTCACGGAAGCTGCCATGCGCGGCGAACTGGACTTCGCCCAGAGCCTGCACGCCCGGGTGGCGGTGCTCGCGGGGCTGCCGGCCGACGTCGTCCATTCCGTGCGCCACGAAGTGAAGCTCAGCGAAGGCGCCGGGGAGTTGGTGGCGGCGTTCAAGGCGGCCGGCCACGTTGTGGCCGTGGTCTCCGGCGGGTTCAACCAGATCCTTGAGCCGATTGCCGCCGACCTGGGCCTGGACTACTGGCAGGCCAATGAACTTGAAATCGTTGACGGCGTGCTGACCGGCAGGGTGCTGGGCGCGGTGGTGGACAGGGCCGCCAAGGAGAAGTACCTGCGGGAGTGGGCCGCGGCGGAGGACATCGCCCTGGAGCACACCGTGGCTGTAGGCGACGGCGCCAACGACCTGGACATGCTCGGCGCTGCGGGGATCGGGGTGGCGTTCAACGCCAAGCCTGCCGTGCGCGCCGTCGCCGACGCAGCCCTGAACATGCCGTACCTGGACGCCGTCCGCCACGTGGCCGGCGTCTGACCCTGCTGGCGCCTTAAATGGCAGTGGCTCCCGCCGCCGGATTGCCCGGCAGCGGGAGCCACGTTCCTGGTACCTAGCTGGAAGGCTGCTGGGCGCCCTTGCCGAAGTAGTCGGCTCCGCCGGCGTACTCGGTGTGGCCGGATTCGACGTCGGCCGTTGCCATGCCGGCCACCACCTGGGCGAACTCCTCCACGGAATACAGTTTCCCGGCTTCCGCGCGGCGGGCCTCAATGGCGCCCGGGGTGGAGCGGTCCAGGAGCGTGGCGGTGACGGTGCCTTCGATCATGTCGCCGGACACCACCACCAGGGAGATGCCCTTCTCCGCCAGGTTGGGGATCAGGCCGCGCAGGGCATCCTCGCCGGCGCGCTTGCTGCGGGCCACGGGCTCATAGGCCGGCATGGTGGGGACGGTGTTGATGAAGTGGGCCTGGTGGCTGGTGACGAACACCACGCGGGAACCTTCCTTCATCAGGGGCACTGCGGCGTTGAGCATGTTCACCTGGGCGTCGCGGTTGAGCTTCAGGGCGTAGTCCTCCCCCATGCCGGTTTCCATGCCGCCGGAGGCGTTCAGCACCAGGATGTCCAGCGATCCGAAGTTCTCCATGGCGGCACTGGCGAGGGCCTGCACGCCCTCCTGCGTGGTGAGGTCGGCGCCGACGGCGACAGCGCGTCCGCCGGCGGCTTCAATTCCCTGCACCACCTTGTTGGCGCGGGGCGCCTTCTGGCGGTAGTTGACCACGACGGCGGCCCCCTCCGAGGCGAGGATCTTTGCTACGTCGGCGCCGATGCCCCGCGATGATCCCGTGACGATGGCCGTCTTGTTGTCCAGCAGTCCCATTCGAGCTTCCTTTGTTCAAAACATCTAAATCGTTGTGGTCTGCAGTCCATCATGCCAGCGGCTGTTGCCGATATCCCTTGTGCGGCTCCGACAAATAAGCGCCGCCCGGCTAGTTTCCTGCAGGGGCAAGGTCCGGACGAGTCAGTGGCCCATGCCCAGGCCGCCGTCCACGGGGATGACCGCGCCGGAGATGTAGGCGGCCTCGTCGCTGGCGATCCACCGGACCACGTTGGCCACCTCGGACGCTTCGGCAAAGCGCCCGGCGGGGATGCTGGCCAGGTAGTCCTTCTGGGTGGCTTCGGGGAGCTCCGCGGTCATGTCGGTGTTGATGAAGCCGGGAGCGACCACGTTGGCCGTGATGCCGCGGGAGCCGAGTTCGCGGGTGAGGGACCGGGCGATGCCCACCAGGCCGGCTTTGGAGGCGGAGTAGTTGATCTGGCCCGGGGCGCCGTAGAGACCGGAGACGGACGAGATCAGGACCACGCGGCCCTTGCGAAGCCGGATCATGCCCTTGGAGGCACGCTTGATGACACGGAAGGCGCCGGTCAGGTTGGTGTCGATGACGGAGGTGAAGTCGTCCTCGCTCATGCGCAGGAGCAGGGTGTCCTTGGTGATCCCGGCGTTGGCCACCAGCACTTCCACCGGGCCGTGGGCAGCCTCCACTTCTTTGAACGCTGCGTCAACGGAAGCCTCATCGGTGACGTCCGCCTTGACCCCGAGAATGCCGTCAGGCAGCTGGGTTTCGCTGCGGTAGGTCACCGCCACCTTGTCACCGTTGGCCAGGAACGCCTGGGCGATGGCCAAGCCGATGCCGCGGTTGCCGCCTGTGATCAGGACGCTGCGGGGCGCGGAAGCTGTTTCAGTCATAGAGGGGCTCCGGATTCTGCGGCAGGCTGCGCCGCGGTAGCGGGTGTGGTTTGGGCTGCCTCCGATCTTAGCGGCAGGCCCGCTGCGGGTTTGGGCAGCACTGCCGATGGTGCGAGAATTGAGGGAAGCCTTTGGAGCGTGATCATTCACCGTGACCCTTGAAAACCATGCGGGACATTCCGCGCCCGAAGAACCGGGCCGGTTCTCCGGCGACACCGAGGTCCATAGCATTACCGACGCTGCCGGCGCGCACTCTGAGGACATGCGCCAGCGGATGATCAAGTACGCCCTGGCGATGGGGATCCGCATGGTGTGCCTGATCCTGATCTTCGTGGTGGACGGCTGGTTCAAGATCATTGCCGTGGCGGGCGCGGTGTTCCTGCCCTGGATTGCGGTGGTCATCGCCAACGGGAGCGACAAGGCTGAGGCCCACAGCGATTTGCTGCTGGATTCCGCTCCCCTGGCCGAGATTGAAAGCCCGGTTCTCCCGGATACGGAAGACCAGCCGGGAAGCGCTGTGCTCCAGGGCGAACTGGTGAAGGATGAGGAGCCCGGGCCCGGGGAGGAGCGGCAGGCATCATGAGCATTTTCGATTTTGCAGCAGGATCGGACCTGGCATCCGAAACGGCCGCCATCTGCTCACGGAAGGCTTGCAGGGCCCAGGCGTCCTGGCAGCTCCTCTGGAACAATCCCAAGATTCATGCGCCTGAACGCCGCAAGATTTGGCTGGCCTGCGCCGACCACCGGGACTGGCTGGAGGAGTACCTGCAGACGCGGGGGCTCTGGAAGGAAACGCTTCCCCTGCGCCCAGGCGACGACGGTTCACCCGAGCAGGACATCTGAATGTACCGCTTCCTCTTTTCCAGCAAATGGCTGGGCTATCTCCTGCTGGCCGCGATCTTTGCCACCGCATGCGTCTTCCTGGGCCGCTGGCAGATGGACCGCCGCGCCGAGACGCTGGCCGAGATCAACCGCGTGGTCAGCAACTACTCGGCCACACCCATCCCCTTCACGCAGGCACGGGACCAGTTCAACCAGCTGGACCCGGCCAAGGAGTGGACCCAGGTTGAGCTGAAGGGCTCCTACGATGCCGCCGGCCAGCGGATTGTCCGCAACCGCCCGCTCAACGGGCAGCCGGGGTACGAGGTGGTGGTCCCCTTCCGCCTGGCCACCGGCGAAACCGTCGTTATCGACCGCGGCTGGCTGCCCATCGGAAACAAGAACCCGGGCAGCCCGGATTCGGTGCCGGCACCCCCGTCCGGTGAGGTCACCGCCGTCGTCCGCCTGAAGCACGGCGAGCCGGAACTTCAGCGCGGGGCGCCCGAAGGCCAGCTCGCATCGATTGACCTGCCCACGTACGCCGCGCAGCTGGGCTATCCCCTGCTCACGGGGGCCTACGGCCAGCTTGCGTCGGAGACGCCGCCGTCCGCCGACATGCCCGTCGCGTTCCCCAAGCCGTCCACGGACGAGGGCACGCACTTGTCCTATTCACTGCAGTGGTTCGCCTTCGGCGTGCTCATGTTCGTCGGCTTCGGCTACGCGGCCCGGCAGCAGGCCCGCAATGCAGCGATCGACGCCGAGGAGGAGGAAGAGGCGCTGCCGGACGGCGCCGTGCATTCAGCCGTCCCCGCCTCCCGCCGCCGGGCGGCCCCGCCGCGCAAGCGCAAGAGGGCCACGGCGGAGGAGGAAGAAGACGCCCTCCTGGACGCGCAGGGGTACTGAGGCATGACCACGGACGACGGCGGCCCTGTCGCCTTGGTGCGGGCGGCCTTGGTGGGTGCCGGAGTCGGCGACACGGTGCGGACCTTTGAAGCCGGGGTGCCGACGGCGGCGGCGGCTGCAAAAGCTCTGGAGTGCGATCTGGCGGCCATCACCAACAGCCTGGTTTTCGACCTCAACGGTGAGCCGCTGCTGATCCTCGCAAGCGGTGCCGCGCGCGTCGATACAAAGCTCGTGGCCGGGCAGTTGGCCCAGGGCCGGATCCGGCGCGCCTCCCCTGCCTTCGTCCTGGAACATACCGGCCAGGAGGTAGGCGGGGTAGCCCCGGTCGGCCACCCGAAGCGAATCAGGACCCTGCTGGACTTGAGCCTCCAGGAGCACGAAACGCTCTGGGCCGGAGCAGGGGACCACAAGTCAATGTTCAGCATCACCTACGCCCAGCTCCGGAGGATCACCGGCGCCCTGGAGCTGAAGGTGCGCTAGGCCAGGGTGATCAGGTCCAGGTAGTCCTCGTTCCAGAGGTCTTCGACGCCATCGGGAAGCATGACCACGCGTTCGGGGTTCAGGGCTTCAACAGCGCCCTCGTCGTGGCTGACCAGGACGACGGCGCCGGTGTAGTTGCGCAGGGCGCCGAGGATTTCGGCGCGGCTGGCTGGGTCCAGGTTGTTGGTGGGTTCGTCGAGGAGGAGGACGTTGGCGCTGGAGGCCACGATGGTGGCCAGGGCCAGGCGCGTCTTCTCGCCGCCGGAGAGCACGCCTGCCGGCTTGTCGACGTCGTCGCCGGAGAAGAGGAAGGAACCGAGGATGCCGCGCACCTCGGCGTCCTTCATGTCCGGCGCAGCGGAACGCATGTTCTCAAGCACCGTGCGGTCATGGTCCAGGGTTTCGTGTTCCTGCGCGTAGTAGCCCACCTTCAGCCCGTGGCCCGGGATGACTTCGCCGGTATCCGGGGTGTCCACCCCCGCGAGCATGCGCAGCAGCGTGGTCTTGCCGGCGCCGTTGAGGCCCAGGATGACCACCTTGGAACCTCGGTCGATGGCCAGGTCCACGTCGGTGAAGATTTCCAACGAGCCGTAGGACTTGCTGAGACCGTCGGCGGTAAGCGGGGTCTTGCCGCAGGGTGACGGGTCCGGGAACCGGAGGGCTGCCACGCGGTCCTGCTCGCGGATGGCTTCCAGTCCGCTGAGCAGCCGCTCGGCTCGCTTGGCCATGTTCTGTGCGGCCACGGCCTTGGTGGCCTTCGCACGCATCTTGTTGGCCTGGTCCATGAGGACCTGTGCCTTCTTCTCTGCGTTGGCCCGTTCACGCTTCCGGGCACGCTCGTCCGTCTCCCGCTGCAGCAGGTACCGCTTCCAGTCCATGTTGTAGAAATCGATATGGGCACGGTTGGCGTCCAGCAGGAACACTTTGTTGACGGTTGCTTCCAGCAGGTCGGTGTCGTGGCTGATGACGATCAGGCCGCCCTGGTGGTTTTTCAGGAAGTCACGCAGCCAGGCGATGGAATCGGCGTCCAGGTGGTTCGTGGGTTCGTCCAGGAGCATGGTTTCGGCATCGGAATAGAGGATGCGTGCGAGCTCCACGCGGCGCCGCTGGCCACCGGAAAGTGTTTTGAGCGGCTGGTTCAGCAGGCGGTCAGGGAGTGCCAGGTTGGAACAGATGGAGGCAGCTTCGGCCTCGGCGGCATAACCGCCGGCCGCGAGGAATTCGGACTCCAGCCGGTCGTACCGGTTCATGGCCTTGCGCTGGACGTCGGCGTCCTCGCTTGCCATCTCGTCGTGCGCCTTGCGGAGTTTCCCGACCACGATGTCCAGGCCGCGGGCGGAGAGGATCCGGTCCCGTGCCAGCTGCTCCATGTCAGGGGTGCGCGGGTCCTGGGGCAGGTAGCCAATTTCACCGCTTCGGGTCACCTTGCCGGCCGCGGGAAGGCCTTCGCCCGCAAGGACACGCGTCAGCGTGGTCTTGCCGGCGCCGTTCCGGCCCACCAGGCCGATCTTGTCCCCTTTATCGATGCGGAAGCTCACCTGGTCCATCAGGAGCCGGGCACCGGCACGCAGTTCAAGATCCTGGACAGTAATCACAGCAGGTAAGGCCTTTCACAACAGGGAACGCCCTGGTCCGCGCACGTACTACGTAAGGGACGCTGGGGCAGAGTGGCCGGAGAACGGCACAGTCCAGTCTACCGTCCGCCGGAGCAGTGCACTTTCCGCGGGAACCTGCTGCGGGGAATTGCTGCTGATGCCGTGGGCGTCACCGCGGCCTGCGGCCCCGGAGTGTCGGAGAGAATGAGGTCATGGAATTCGATCGGCTGCTCCAGATCCGGCGCATCTACGCCCAGCCTGCCGCGTTGGAGCTGCCCCGGGGACAGGAGATCGTGGCACGCTGGCCGGATGCCGACGTCGTACTGGTCGAAAACCATTGGAACATTCCGGACGTGCATGGTGACGAAACCAACGTCCCGCGCTGGTCCCGGATCAAGACAGAAGCGCTGGTCCTTGGCGTCAAGAAGTCGCTGGCCGTCAAGCCCAATCGGCGGTCAGCAGACTTCATCGCACCCTCCACAGCCAACGGCTGCGCCATGGCCTGCGCCTACTGCTACGTGCCGCGCCACAAGGGCTACAGCAATCCGGTCACGGTCTTCGCCAACATTGGCCAGATCGCCGGAGCCATTGAGCGGCACGCCGTCCGCCAGGGGATCAAGCTGGAGCCCAACCAGTGCGACCCGGAACTCTGGGTCTACGACATCGGCGAAAACAGTGACTGCTCGGTCGATGCACTGATCAGCGACAACGTGGAGGAGCTTGTCACGCTTTTCCGCGAACTGCCCAATGCGAAGCTGTCCTTTGCCACCAATTCGTCAACCCGGCAATGCTGGACTGGGAGCACGGCGGGCACACCCGGATCCGCTTTTCGCTGATGCCCGCGGACCTGGCGAAGTCCATTGACGTCCGGACGTCGCCGGTGGCGGAGCGGATGGCCGCCATCAACGACTTTGTTGAGGCCGGCTACCAGGTGCATGTGAACTTCTCCCCCGTCATCATCACCGACACCTGGCTCTCGGACTGGGAGCAGCTGCTGCGCCAACTCGATTCGACCCTGACGCCGGCGGCCAAGGAGCAGCTGGCCGCGGAAGTCATTTTCCTGACGCACAATGACCAGCTGCACCAGGTCAACCTGGGCTGGCATCCGCAGGCTGAAGACGTCCTGTGGCGTCCCGATCTCCAGGAAGCCAAGGTCTCGTCGAACGGTTTCAGCAACGTCCGGTACCGGGCGCGGGCGAAGGCGGGGTACGTCCGGCAGCTCACCACACTGATGGGGAAGTTAACTCCCTACTGCCGCATCCGCTACGCGTTCTAGGGTTCGCTCCCGAGGTACGCGCTGTCCGTCAGGCGTCATGCTTCTTCGGGCCAGGGGCCTCGGCCCGGGTCGTTTCCGCGTGCTCGTCGTGGCCGCCCTTGGCCTTGCCGAACGGCAGTACTTTCAGCAGCGGTCCTACGACTGCCAGGATTACCAGGCCCCAGGCGAGACCGATAACTGCCGAGCACAGGGTGTCGACCAGCCAAGCCAGGAAGCCGCCCACAACCGCAACCCCGGCCACCGGGTGCTCGAGTGCATGGATCAGGTCATAGGGTGCATGCCAGCCGAGGTCGTGTGCCCCCTGCACCATGATGTGCCCGCCCACCCACAGCATGGCGATTGTTCCCACCAAGGTAATGGTGGTCAGCACGGCGGGCATGCCCCTCACCAGCAGATGCCCAAGGCGCTTGGCGCGGGGAGAGTCCTTGGCAGCCAGATGGACCCCGATGTCGTCCATCTTGACGATGAGTGCAACCGCGCCATAGACAAGCACCGTGATGGCGAACGCGACCATGACCAGGATGAATGCGCGGACCCAGATGGACTCGGCGGCAACCTCGTTCATGGAGATGACCATGATTTCGCAGGACAGGATGAAGTCCGTGGTGATGGCGCCCTTGACCACCTTGGCCTCTGCATCGTGCCCGCGGTCCACCGCCGGAGTATCCCCGTCCTCTTCGTGGCCGCCGCGGAGTTTGTGCCAGACCTTTTCTGCGCCCTCGTAGCAGAGGTAGGTGCCGCCCAGCATGAGGATGAACGGGATGATTCCCGGGACGAACGCGCTGATGAGCAGCAGGGCCGGGAGGATGATCAGGAGTTTGTTCCGGATGGAGCCCCAAAAGATCTTCTTGATCATCGGCAGTTCACGGGACGGGTCCGAGCCCGACACATACTGCGGGGTGACGGCGGCGTCGTCGATCACGACGCCCGCGGCCTTGGCCCCAGCCTTGGCGGCGCCGGCCGCGACGTCGTCCACCGAGGCGGCCGCAATCCGGGCCAGGGCCGCAACGTCATCGAGCAGGGCAACCAGGCCGCCGCTCACAGCTGGCCTCCGCGCAGCACGGTAACGGACCGATGGGTATTGAGGGCTGGGTGCGAGAAGGGCATGTTGGGAGTATATTGCAGCGGGCGCTCAGCCCTTCTTCAGTTCCTCGGCGAGCATTACGATGATGCCGCTGGGCCCCCGGACGTAGGTCAGTTTGTAGACGTCTTCGTAGGTGGCCACACCGCGCAGGGGGTGGCAGCCGTGCGTCGCCGCGATTTCAAGTGCTGCGTCGATGTCCTCCACTGAGAATGCGACGCGGTGCATGCCGATCTCGTTGGGCAACGTGGGTGGAGTCTCGATCGCCGCGGGGTGGATGTACTCGAAGAGCTCAAGGCGGCCGTGTCCGTCCGGGGTTTGGAGCATGGCGATTTTGGCGTGGTTCCCGTCAAGGCCCACGGCGGTGTCCGCCCACTCTCCACTGACCGTCTGCCGGCCCAGGACGGTGAGTCCGAGATCGGTAAAGAACGCGATGGCCGCGTCAAGGTCGCGGACGGCTATGCCGACGTTTTCCAGCTTGATGGGCATGGCCAGACATTACCAAGTCGCAGGGGGTTTCAGGACACCAAACGGACAACGCGCCGGTCCGGTCCTCAGAACCATGAGATGTAGGACCGGGTCGGGCTCCAGTGAATAACGCCGCCCTGGTAGTTCTGGGCCACGCTTCCGTCATTGCCCGTCGCGTATTCGTTACTGGTGGGGTATCCGAGGCGGCCGGATTCAAACCCTGTGGAGGCCCAGATTGAACGGATGCCGCCAACGGAGATGTGGGCCCCTGTTGCCGGCGACCAGATGATGGCGCCGCCCTGGTAGTTCTGGTACACCCCGCCGTCCCTGAGCCCGCCCACTTCGTCGGTGACCGGGTATCCCAGCCCACCGTTTTCAAACCCCGTGGCCGCCCAAAGACTGCGGATCGCCCCCACCGAGATGTGGGCCCCTGTTGCCGGCGAGTAGAGGATGCATCCGCGTTCAAAACACTGGTATCCGCCGTTGTCCTTCAGGCCGTAGATCTCCGGGGTGGTGGCTGCTCCCAGCCCACCGTTGAGTGACGCCGCCTTCACCGCAATGGGAGTCTGCGCGGGTGCGGGCGCAGCCGTGGTGAAGGTCCATGTCCTGTCCGATGCCAGAGGATTGCCTGCTGCATCCTTTACCCCGGCCACGCCGCCCGTGATGGTTGCCGTGTACGTCGAACCGGCCGCCAGGTCGGCACTGGGGTTCAATGTGGCCACTTTGTCTGTGCTGTTGTACGACACGGCGGCCGGCACCGTCGTCGTCCCCGTCTTCAAGGTGAACGTGTTCGCTGTAATCGTCGAGGCAGTCATGGCCTCCGAGAACGTCCCGGTCACGTTCGCCGCCACTGCCACACCCGTGGCACCGGCAGCGGGAGACGTCGCCGTCACGGTGGGGGCTGCCGTATCAGTGCTGCCGCCGCCGGTCGGATCGTAGTAGTGCCAGTACCGGCTGGTCGCATTCGCATCCGCAAGCACCAGCAGGCCGCTGTTCGCCGTGCCACGGTCGGCACTGTTGAGGTTTTGTTTGGTCGAGGTCACGTTGTGCACATATTGGTCGGCGTCCACGATGCGGGCTGTCTTGGTGGTGGTGAAGCTGATCTTGTCCAGCGGCGTGGACTTCTCGTAGATCGCGCCTCCCGTACTGGTGCAGACACCGGCATCCGTCGTGCCGCTAGGTTTCGGATAGGTGGCGAAAGTACGCAGCCGCTGGGTGCTCTCGTCAATCATCACGATCACGCGGTTGGGACACTCCGCCACGGTTGCGATCGTGTGCGCCGACCACGTGGTTCCACTGAGTGCCAGGAGCTGTATCAGGGGCTGCGATGCTGACGTGTAGGACGTCTTGATAGCGGCGAAAACCCTGCCACCCGAGGAGTCCAGCCACTTCAGATTCATATGGTCATCGCTGCTGCTCTGGCCCGAAACTGCCGCAACGGGGGTGCTCCAGGACGTGGTCGAGGCGCCGTCGACGTGGTAGCTCCAGTACATGCCATCGGTGGAGTCGCCGACCTGCCGGCTCCACATGACGCCCATCTTCCCGTCGAACGCGATAACGGCCGACGTGTCATCCACGGAGACGTTGCTCATCGATGCCGGATGCTGGAAGGGGGTTCCCCACGTTTTGCCGTCCGTGGCGGTCACGTTGAGGTAGATCCTGTTTCCCTGCTGCCACGTGGCCCAGACCCTGCCAGTGGTGTCCTTATCGATGGTCAGGACCTCAACTTTGGAGTTGTTGATCTGGGTGGAACTCAGCAGGCTGTACTTTTTGGTGCTCGAGTCATAGCTGTAGCGGCGCAATGTTGTGGGGTAGTTGGGCTCAGCCGGCAGCTCGTCGTTAACGAACCGGTAGCTGGCCACATACAGCGTCTTCCCGTCCCACAACACGTCGTGGTGGGTGCTTGGGCGGGGATCAGTTGCCACACCCGTATCCACCCAGGAACCCGTCGCGGCATTGAACCTGAAGATGTGGAAATCCGACGTGGCCGAACTCCACAGGTTGCCCCACCAGGAGCCGTCGGTGAACCACAGCGAACTGGTGGCCCGCTTGGTGCCCGTGGGACTGTCCGTTCCTGTATGCGATGGACCTTCAACGCCAACATCACCGGTGGCAGCCGACGCCGGGACCGGCACTGCCAGAGCAGCCAGCACAACCAACACCGCTGTCAGGAGGCCGCAAGCCAAGCGATCAAGTCCTAGCAATTGGAAAAGCGCGGCCCTTCTGGAACTACTGCCACGCTCGCCCCTGTGGAAAAACGGACTATAAATCAATTTAGCTCCCCGGAGTCCAATGCCACCGCCAATTATCAGTTCGTTCAGTGTCATTGCTGGGGGCATTCGAAACAATCCCGGGCTCCCCCTAATCCCTGCCCCTACACGGCAAAAGGAACGTATTCTTCGGGTTTCCACAGCAGTTCCACATTGTTATTGCATAGACTTCGATTTTGTGGAGGCCTGCTAAAAAGCATTTTCAGCACGAAACCATTTACGTCTGAATTGACAGTTCTGCTGGATGTTTGCAGCGGTGTATGGACTACCGCTCGTGATCCGTTCCGGCACTTCCTATCGCCTGCGGAGCGCACACGGGTCCACCTCCGTCAACCGCCGGTCTGTACAGCGAATACCAAACGACGGGAGACTATCGCCATGCGCAACCTCACCTTCGCCATGAACATGAGCGTGGATGGCTACATTGCCGCGCCCGGGGACAACCTCGGCTGGGGCGTACCGAGCGACGAGCTGTTCCAATGGTGGTCGGACCGGGTTGCGGTGACCGGGCTGGCGCTGTACGGGCGCAAACTGTGGGAGACCATGAGCTCCCACTGGCCGACTGCCGACCAGCAGCCTGGCGCCACACCGGCGCAGATCGAGTTCGCCCACCGCTGGCGGGAGATGCCGAAGGCAGTGTTCTCCTCGACTATCAGCACGGTCGGCTGGAACACCCGCCTGGTCACCGGCGACGCGGTCACCGAAATCACCCGGCTCAAGGCCGGCGACGGCGGCGCCATGGACATCAGCGGTGCCACACTCGCCGGGGCGGCCATGCGGGCCGGGCTGATCGACGACTACGTGCTCGTCACCCATCCGGTCCTGGTGGGCGGCGGCACGCCGTTCTTCACCGCCCTGGACAACTGGGTAAACCTGAGCCTGGTGGAGACCCGGCCGTTTCCCGACGGCGTGCTGCTGACCAGGTACGAGACCAGGCGCTGAATACCCGACGTCGGGTCAGCATGGCCCCGGGCCAACCAAGCATCTCGCTGCACTCTGTTATGAGGCGATGGACGTGCGTGCAGGATCGTGTTCTTCACCAAAGGCGACCGTCCGGGTATGGATCCGACTGAGGGGCAGCGGCCCATTCAATTGGGCCCATTCGGTGCCTCGAAGGCCTCTGCACCTCGAAACACCGGGACTCTTACTTACCCGAGTCATGAGACAGATCCAGACGGACCAGGAGACGAGTTTGGCTGTCCGCAAGGGGATCGGCTACCGCACCGTTGTGAAGTGCTCAACGACCGGGAACGGGTCGTAGAAATGGTGCAGCAGGCCCTTCCATTGCTCGTAGTCGGCGGACCCACGGAAGCCGTCGGTGTGAGCTTCCATCGAATCCCACTCAACGAGGAGAAGGTACAGGTTTGGGGACTCGATCGACCGCGAAATCGAAAGACTGCGGAACCCCGGCTGCCTGCTGATCAGAGGTCGCGCCACCCGGAATGCCTCTTCGAAATCCGACTCGCTGCCGGTACGGACGGGGAGGATCGCGTGCTCCAGAATCATTCGCTCAGCTTCTCACAGCCGTCCGGTTGACGATCCCTTACGGGGACAGGATGTAGCGGCGTTCCGGCCGGCCCGGCGAGTTGCGAACCTTAACGTCGGACGTTGGAATCCAGCCGGCACTTTGGTAGGAGGCGATGGCTCTCGTGTTGTCAGCGATAACCCAAAGCTCCATAGAAATCTGCACGTCCAGCGAGTGGCGTCGGACATGATCAAGGAGTTGGCGCGCAAGACCGTTGCCCCAGGCTTCCGGGTCAACTGCTAGATAGAGCACTTCCAAAACATCCAGTCGCGGAACGACGATCGAGAACGCCATCGCGCGATCACCAGTACGGGCCATTAGTAGCAGCGCCCCGTCAAGGGCAAGCGCTGATTCAATACCCGGCAGTTTGTCGTCGACCGCTGGAATTACGGGGAGTTGATCCCGCAGAGCGGTAGCGCGAGCCCAGATTCCGGCCGCGTCCCGTGCGGACGCGCTTCCCTGCTCCGCACGAACGTCTGGAAGTGGTGTTAGGTTCATCCGTCGATCCTGTCACGACGACGAGCAGGGATATCTCAGTGCGCATTGGCTCAGCCTGGGGAAGTGACGATGTACCGCCCGTAAGCCGGTGGCCGAGCGCGCGGCCAGGCCAGATTCTTCCCTCGGCACCGTTGCTGGCCTCCCTATGCACGTTTACCCCGCACGATGATATGCACGGTGAAGGTGCGGCGGATTCAAGTGGTCGACGCAACAACGGGCTAATTTCGGGCTCTATCGCCCTGTGGTTGAAGTCTACGAGAGTACGAAGGGAGCTGTAGAACGGCCTCCTGGATAGGCTGCGCAAAGAGGTTATCCCTTATTAGAAAGATCGCCTGTAAATTTGGTACCGGGACGTCCAAAGAACACGTCCTTCCGCAATGAAGGGGGCGTTGTCGTGGGCGCTGATGGTTTCAAGGGAAAACCAATCGTGGAGATAACTGAGCACTGGCGATCCCCCTTGGGCGCCAAGGCCGCCATCGAAGCCATTGCGAGATCATGCGCTAAGTCACGCGCGAAGGTTGAAATCGATAGCGGTGCAGTACGTATCCATGCTGGTTCTAGTTGGGTTTATAGGATCCTCGGTAACCTCCTTTCGAGTGAGAAAGTCCTTCCAGTTGCCCTGGAGATTACGGCGACAGCAATCGATGACGGGTGCAAGCTTCAGGCACGCGCTTTTGACACTTTCGGGTGGCGTTTGACGGACCGAACGTTCTTCGGCGCAGAACAGTCTTTTAGGAACCGCCTTGAAGATCTACTGAAGAATGCTGCCACTGCAGCCCACGTTGTGAACCGGAGGATAGGGGCAGACTGACGGGACGCGGGAGAGGCGTCACCAGTCGGCAGCTGGAGGCTCTTGGCGTGGGAGCCTATCCGTCCTTCGAGAATTGAAAGATTGCTGCCGGAGCGAGGTAGCCGAGGCTTTTGCGTGGCCTGCTGTTCAGCTCGACGCAGACCTGTTTGACGTGGTCCTCTGAATGGACGGAGAGATCCGTACCCTTTGGGAAATATTGCCGCGCGAGGCCATTAAAGTTCTCATTCGCGCCGCGTTGCCAGGGGCTGGACCGCTCCGCGAAGTAGATCCGCAGTCCGGTAGCGGCCGCTAATTCCTGATGACGGGCCATTTCCACGCCTTGATCCCAGGTCAGTGTCTGCTTCAGGTGAGCCGGCAAGGCTGAGAAGGCAGCGATGATCACTTGGTTAGTCTGCGCTGCGGTGTGTCCGTGCGGGAGGTTGATGATGATTCCGTAGTGGGTCTTGCGTTCGCGTAGGGTCACCATGGCCGATGCGGAACCAACCCCCACGATGAGATCACCTTCCCAGTGGCCGGCCTCTTCTTTGGTCTCGACCTCGGGCGGTCTTTCACTAATCATGGTCATGTTCTTCACGACCGATCCGTGGCCGGATCCTGTCCGCCACCGGTGCTTACGGATCTTTCGCCCCGTGCGCAGCCGTGGCTTGCCGTCCGTTCTCAATCCGCCATGGTCGCCGAACAATAGTGCCTGGTAGATCGTCTCCGGGCAGAGCCTCAGGCCAGGTTCAGCGGGAAATTCCAGCGCCAACCACCCGCAGATCTGCTCCGGGGACCAGTGGCTGGTTAGCTTTGTTTGCACCATTGCGTGCAGGCGTGGATTAGCCTGCAACTTCCGCTCCCTCGGCCGACGTCGCTGGCTGCGCGCATCGTGATCGGCGATATGGGGCAAGTAGCGCCCACGGGGATCACGGTGCCGGTCAAGCTCCCGTTTGATGGTCGAGGCATGCCTCCCCAGCTCCCTCCCAATTTGCCGTAGAGAACATCCCATGCGGAGCAGGTCCGCCATATGAACCCTTTCGCGCAGGCACAAGTACCTGCCCGATGGTGGTTTGAGGCTGGCCCGTGGCTGTTGCGCTCTCTGGTTCCGAAGCCTTGTCCCGATAACCCTGCTCACGCCCAACATCCTGCAGGCGGCAGCATTGGAAGCACCGGAGCTCACCAACTCCCAATATCGTGTCTCCCGTAACGCGCGTCGCTTTTGTGCTGGAGACAAAGGAGCTGCAACCCTCTCGGCGACGATTCTCGCGGTCCGGATTGCGTCCCGCTCGGCTTTCAGCAGGCGTGCTTTTTCGGCTTCCAGTTCTTTTCTCCGTTGGGCTTCCCATCTAACGGTTGTCCCCGGGGACAGTCGTAACGCATCGACAACCTCTGCCAGCGGAAGTCCACTTCGCAGAGCGATGAAACGACGGTAGACCCACCGGTAACCAGTCGTATGCTTCACGCCTGCCGATGTTGCAGCAGCCAATACGCTCATGCCGGTGGAGTATGAGGACCAGAACGCTTCCTCAACAGCTGGGTCGACTTGGAAGTGATGGCGCCCGGAGCTTCTCAGGAAGCGTTCGTTCCATTTCTCGGCATTGCGTGAGGTGAATCCCAGTTCGACCTGGGCTGCTGCGTGGTTGAGGCCTTTGCTGCGGAATCGGAGGTACTCATCACGCAGCCACCGGTAACCGGTCTCCTTACCTATCCCGGTCACCCGTACTGATTGTCTGAAACTCCTGCCTTCCTTGATGAGAGCAAGAAACCTGACACCGGTGGGCGAATCGAACTGTTGATACATCGAAGGAACTCCCTGGTTTGGGGCGTTGCTTCGATCAACAGAATCCGGGGTGCCCTAACCGCTACACATCAAATCGTCTCCAAACCGGTGGTTTTCTGGACGGAGGGTTTCGAGACATCGGAGCAGATGGGGGCATGAGGACCAAGGTACGCCGGCATGGCAGTGGGATGCGCGCCGGCCAGCTGCGCCTGCGGCGCCTACACGATTCGACGTGAGGCCGGTAGGACGGGGGCCACGCCCTGGCGCCGCCGGTGTCGTCACCTGCTCCTGGGTTTCTCCCCAAAGACCCAGAGGACGGGAGACTCCCGCAACAAAGTCTGACAACCGTTCGGTGGAAGAGGTGCAGCCACCAGTGGATAGGAGCCTCGTCGGTACGATCAACAGTGGGGGCCTCACACGCCGGCAGAAACGACAAGACCCGTGACCGAGGGCTCTTTGTGCCCAGCCCGAGGCAGGCGCGGCCCGGTTTAGTGGATCCCCTACAAAATGGGCGGTGTTCCACCCCGGTAGCGTCGGCTGTACATTAGATTCCGCTTGTACAACCCCGACAGGACCACCATGAGCAATACCGAGACCACCCCCAAGAACAGCCCGCGGACGGAGCGCCGCCGCTGGAACGGCACTGACCTTGGGCTGATCGCCGTTTTTGCCGCCCTCGTGGCCGGCGCAGCCCTGGTGCCCGGACTGGCCCTGAACGGCTTCGGCGTCCCCATCACCTTCCAGACCCTGGCCGTCATGCTCACCGGACTGGTGCTGGGCCCCGCCCGCGGGTTCGCCGCCGTCGGGCTTTACACGCTCCTTGGCCTGGCCGGCCTGCCCATCTTCAGCCAGGGCCGCAGCGGCCTGGGCATCCTCGCCGGACCCTCGGCCGGCTACATCATCGCCTTCCCCATCGCCGCAGGCGTCGTGGGATGGCTGGCCACCGTGGTGATCAAACGCACCACCAAGGCCCGCGCCCTCTGGTTCTTCGTGGCTGCCACGGCCACGAGCATCGTGGTTGTGCACTCGCTGGGCATCCTGGGCATCGCGCTGAACTCCAAGGCCACCCTGGAGCAGGCCTTCCTGGGCGACCTGGTCTTCTACCCGGGCGACATCATCAAGAATGTCCTCGCCGCCGCGATCGCCGTCGCCCTTCACCGCGCCTTCCCCGACGTCCTGGTCCGCCGCGTGCGCCGGCGTACCGCCGCGTCCGAAAGCGCCTAGGACCTCCCGCCATGCCCGCAGTGACCTTTGACCAGGCGTCCGTCGCCGTCGAAACGGAGAACTCCGCACAGCCCAAAGTCCTCCTTGACGCGGTAACCCTCCGGCTGGAGGAGGCACGCGTGGGCGTCATCGGCGCCAACGGCTCGGGCAAGTCAACGCTGCTGCGCCTGGTCAACGGGCTCATCCAGCCCACCACCGGCACGGTGACGGTCGACGGCGACGATACAGTGCGTGCCGTGCGGAAAGTCAGGCGGAACGTCGGCTTCGTCTTCACCGATCCCCTCTCCCAGCTGGTGATGCCCACCGGCAGGGAGGATGTGGAGCTGTCCCTGCGCCGTTCCGTGAAAAACGGCCCCGAGCGGCGCCGCCAGGCCGACGCGGCTCTCGAACGGCTGGGGCTCCTGCACCTGGCCGACCAGAGCATCTACGAGCTGTCCGGCGGTGAGCGCCAGCTCATGGCGCTCGCCGCCGTGCTCGCAGTGAACCCTGCGGTCCTGGTCCTGGATGAACCCTCCACCCTCCTTGACCTGCGCAACCGTGAGCTGCTCCGCCGGACGCTGGCCAACCTGGACCAGCAGATCATCATGTCCACCCATGACCTGGACCTGGCACTGGAAATGGACCGCGTCCTGGTCATCGAAGCAGGCCGCGTGGCATTTGACGGCGCCCCTGGCGAAGCCGTGGCAGCCTACCGTTCGTGGTGCCTGCAGGGGCTGAATCCGGCAGGCAGGGACGCTCCGTGAGGGGCCACGGATTCCTCCTGGCCAATTACGTGCCAGGCAACTCCCTCCTTCACCGCGCACCGCTGGCGCTGAAGTTCGGGCTTGTGTTTGCCTGCGGCTTGGCGTCCTTCGTCATCGTGGATTGGCGCATCTCCGCTGCCGTGCTGGCCATGCTCACCGGACTGTTCCTGTTGGCAGGCGCCGGCGCGAGACGGATCTGGGGAGCCGTCCGGCCGCTGGCTCCAGTGCTGTTGGCCATCGGGTTCTTCCAGTGGTGGCAGCTCGGCGGCCCCGCTGCGGCGCGGATCGTCCTGAACATCCTGGTCTGCGTGGTGGCGGCGTCCCTGCTCACCGCCACCACACCCATTCAACAGCTCCTGGATGGCGTTGTCCGGCTGGCGCGTCCGTTCAGGAGGCTCGGCGCCGATCCTGAACGCTTCGCCCTGACTATTGGCATCATGCTCCGCAGCATCCCGTTCATTGCCGGCACGTTCGCCGACGTCCGCGATTCCGCCCGGGCACGGGGCCTGGAGCGCAACCCGCGCGCATTGATCCTGCCCGTGTTCATCACCTCCGTGGCCTACGCCCGCCAAACCGGCGAAGCGCTCGCCGCCCGCGGCCTCGGCGAGGCCGAGGACTGACACAGCCCCCTGAAGATCAGGCTGGCGCCAGCTGCCGGTACTCCAGCAGTGCCGCGGTCCCCATGCCGCCCGCCATGCTGATCATCGCCAGACCCAGGGTTCCCGGCGTGCCGGCGCCCCTCGCCTGGGCCAGCAGCCGCGTCACCAGAACGGCCCCGGACGCACCGTAGGCATGCCCCAGGGCCAGCGCACCGCCGTCGAGGTTTGCCCGCTCGGGATCGATGCCAAGCTGGTCCAGGCAGGCAAGTGCCTGCGACGCGAACGCCTCATTGAATTCCACCAGGTCCACCTCGCCGGCTGACACCCCGGCACGGGCCAGCACCTCCCGCGCGGCAGGGGCAGCACCGATCCCCAGTACCTGGGGGGCCACGCCGGCTGTGCCGGTGCCGCGCACCACCAGGCCGTCGCGTGCTCCCAGCCGGCGTGCACGCTCCAGGGAGGTAATGACGACGGCGGCGGCGGCGTCCGCGTCGAAGCAGGAGTTTCCGGCGGTAACGGTTCCTCCCGGCACGAAGGCGGCCGGGAACCTTGCCATGATGGCGGGGGTCAGGCCGGCCCGCGGCCCGCCATCGACGGAGACGGTCCCGGCAGCGGTGGCCAGTGGCACGAGTTCGCCCGCGAAACGCCCGTCCCGGGTCGCCGTGAGGGCCTTCCGGTGGCTGGCAAGGGCGAAGGCATCCTGGCGGTCCCTGCCGACGCCGTATTCCGCGGCTACCGTTTCCGCGGCGGTACCCATGTCCGGATCGCCGTAGCTGGCCGGCACAAACTGGGCGCGGGCGTAAAACTCCGGGCTGCCGTCGTCCCTCCGGTTGGCGCGCAGGGGCGCGGTGCTGGTGCTCTCCACTCCCCCAGCCAGGTAAACGGGACTGCCTCCTGCCGCCACGAGCCGGGCGGCGAGGACGATGGCGTCCAGTCCTGAGCCACACTGCCGGTCCACGGTGATCCCGGGTACGGTGACGGGCAGACCCGCCTCCAGCAAGGCCAACCGGGCCACGTTTCCGCCGCCGCCCACCGCGTTGCCGATCACGACGTCGGAAACTGACTCCGGCTCCAGGGACAGTTCGGAGACGAGCGCGCGCAGCACCGGGGCCAGGAGTTGATGTGCCCGCAGGGTGCGCAGGGCTCCGTTGACCGGGTACACCGGGGTGCGGCGGGCGGCGATGATCACCGGCTGGCGGTCCGGCGGCAGGAGCTCAGCGTGCACCGCGTCAGCCACCAAGGGGCCGTACCCTGGGATCCCGGGTGTTGATCCACTCCAGCAGCAGGTTCCGGCTGACCTTGCCGCGGTCCGTGGTGGGAAGTTCCGGCAGGAGGTAGTACTGCAGCGGCCGCTTGTGCCGGGACAGGATATCCTCCAGGCCGGCGCGCAGCTGCGTGGCCGTCAGCCCGCCATGGGATGCAACCACCCCCGCCACCACGCGCTGGCCGCGCAGATCGTCAGCCACGCCGGCGGCCACCGCTGCCGCCACACCCGGGACTGCCGCCAGGGCCAGTTCCACCTCGTGCGGGTAGACGTTCCTTCCGGCGGTAAGGATCATGTCCGCGCGCCGGCCAAGGATGTGCAACTCGCCGTCCAGAACGTAGCCCTGGTCCCCCACCGTGTACCAGTCGCCGAAGGACCGCAGCGCCTCGCCGTCGTCGCCCCACAGGTAACCGTTGCTCACCATGCCGCTGCGGACGCAGATGTTGCCGTAGCCGCCATCCGGAACCTCTCCGCCGTCGTCATCCAGGATCCGGACGTCCACGCCGGGAAAGGGCCGCCCGATTCCCGTACCGCCCGCCGCCGGAACCTGTCCCGCGGCCAGGCCCAGGCCGGAGACGAAGCTCAGCTCGGAGGCGCCGTAGTACTCATAAATGGTGGCGTTCGGCGCCCAGCGCCGTGCCGCTTCCAGGGTGCGGGCATCGAGTTTGGAGCCCGCACAGATGATGGTGCGGATTCCGGAGGCGTCCACGCACCCTGTCATCCCCCGTTCGCTGAGCATCCGCAGCATGGTGGGCACCAGGACCAGCCGGGTGACCCGGTCGTGGGTGATGGCAGCGTGGACGTCGCCGACGTCGAACGTCTCCAGTGTTTGGAACTCGGATCCGGCGTAGAGGCATTCGGCCAGGGCATAGAGGTTCAGGCTGGCAGCCAGCGGCCCGGGCGCAAGGGTGACGTCGTCCTGGCGAAGCCCGAAAAACTCGATGGAAGCGTCGAAGGACTGCTGCCATGACCGCCGGGAGCGGGTAAACGCCTTGGGTACAGACGTAGTGCCGGAAGTGAGGCCGATGAGGAAGCTGGAGCCAGGCGGGCCGTCGGCCAGCACGTCGTCCGGGGAGACCTGGGCCGGAACGGCGCATGCCTCCACCCGCCGGACAATATCCTCCTGCAGCGGTGCGGGCCACGAAGGGTCCAGGACCGCGCACTGGCGGCCGCCGGCCACGGCGGCTGCGAACTTCACGGCAAAGTCCACCGAATTGGACTCGCACAGGGTACTGACAGACTTCATCTCCGGCACCAGACCCGCGGCGGCATCCAGCAGCTCCGCCCAGTCCAGTCGCCGGCCCGCGATCACCACGGCAGTGTCGTGCGGCCGTTGCCCAGCCCAGAGCTGGATCTTGTCGAGGAAAGGCACGGACCAACTTTACCGGCCGCCACGGGTTGAGCCCCCGGCCCGCGGGTATTGTGACGATATGAGTTTCAATGACAACGTGCAGCTTGATCCTTCCCAGGTCCAGGACCGTAGGGGCATGGGCACCGGCGTGAAAATCGGCGGCGGAATCGGCGGCGGCCTGGTGCTGCTCGTTGCGCTCCTGCTGGGAATCAACCCGAACATGCTCGGCGGGCTGGTGGACAACGGTGCCGGCGGACAGTCCCAGGGCACGGCACCGGCCTGCACCACCGGAGCGGACGCCGATGCCCGCCTGGACTGCCGGATCACCGGCACGGTGAACAGCCTCAATGCGTTCTGGCCCGGCTACCTGAAGCAGTACAACGTGCAGTACCCCCGCCCGGAGGCCGTGATCTTCAGCGGCGGCACCAACACCGGGTGCGGGGCCGCAACCTCCGAAGTAGGGCCCTTCTACTGCCCCACGGACACTACCGCCTACTTTGATCCCGGTTTCTTCCAGGAACTCGTGGACCGGTTCGGTTCCTCAGGCGGACCTCTGGCCCAGGAATACGTAGTGGCGCACGAGTTCGGCCACCACATCCAGAACCTGCTGGGCGATCTGCAGCGGGCGCAGCAGGACCCGCAGGGACCGGAGTCCGGTTCCGTCCGTACGGAACTGCAGGCGGATTGCTATGCAGGCCTGTGGGCCAAGTACGCATCCACCACGCCGGACCCGTCCACCGGGCAGCCCTACCTGGAACCGCTCACCCAGCAGGACGTCAACGACGCGTTGTCGGCGGCCGCAGCAGTGGGCGATGACCGGATCCAGAAGGCAGCCACCGGACGTGTCTCCCCCGAAGGCTGGACACACGGCTCCAGTGAGGAACGCCAGCGGTGGTTCAGCCGGGGCTACCAGACCGGCGACATCAAGCAGTGCGACACCTTCAGCGCCGCCACCCTCTAACCTCGATGGAACGGGGTACGACGACGGCCGGTCACCTTTCGCGGGAAAGGTGACCGGCCGTCGTCGTACTTTTTTCTAGATGTTGAAGCCGAGGGCCCTCATCTGGTCCTTGCCGTCATCGGTGATCCGCTCGGGACCCCAAGGCGGCATCCAGACCCAGTTGAGGCGCCAGTCGTCAACGACGCCGTCCAGGGCCTGGCCCACCTGCTCCTCGAGCACGTCGGTGAGCGGGCAGGCTGCGGTGGTGAGCGTCATGTCGATCAGGAGCGCACCGTCGTCATCGGAGTACTTCAGGCCGTACAGGAGGCCCAGGTCCACCACGTTGACGCCAAGCTCAGGGTCGATGACGTCCTTGAGCGCCTCTTCGACGTCCTCCAGGGCCGTGCGGCCCGGCTTGATTTCGGTCATGACAAGTCCTTACTAGGCCTGTGCTGCGGCGGCAGCCGCGATGGTGGCTGCGCCGGCGCCCTTGGCGTAACGGTCGTAGCCTTCTTCCTCGAGGCGGTCGGCCAGCTCGGGGCCGCCCTCCTCGACAACCTGTCCGTCCACGAACACGTGTACGAAGTCAGGCTTGATGTAGCGCAGGATGCGGGTGTAGTGCGTGATGAGCAGCGTGCCCATGCTTCCCTCGGAGTGCGCACGGTTGACGCCCTCGGACACAATTTTGAGCGCGTCCACGTCCAGGCCGGAGTCGGTCTCGTCCAGGACGGCGAACTTGGGCTTGAAGAGCTCCAGCTGCAGGATCTCCACGCGCTTCTTTTCGCCGCCGGAGAAGCCTTCGTTGACGTTGCGCTGGGCGAAGTCGGCGTCGATGCGCAGCTTCTCCATGGCGGCTTTGACGTCCTTGGTCCAGGTGCGCAGGGCGGGCGCCTGGCCGTCGATGGCGGTCTTGGCGGTGCGCAGGAAGTTGGTCATGGTGACGCCCGGAACCTCCACCGGGTACTGCATGGCCAGGAAGACGCCGGCGCGGGCGCGCTCGTCAACACTCATGGCCAGCACGTCTTCGCCGTCCAGCGTGATGGTGCCGCGGGTGACGGTGTAGCGGGGGTGCCCTGCAATGGTGGACGCGAGGGTGGACTTGCCCGAGCCGTTGGGGCCCATGATGGCGTGCGTCTCGCCGGTCCTAATGGTCAGGCTGACGCCCTTCAGGATCTCCTTGGTGCCCTGTTCCGTCTCAATGCTGACGTGCAGGTCCTTGATCTCAAGAGTTGACATGCTCTTCTTTCTTTTCGCTCGTAAGTCTGGTGCTGCGGGCGCTCAGTAGTTGTCTACTGCTGCGCCGTTCAAAACGTTGGTGACGTCCACGTAGACGTCGTCCCCGTCGAGTTCGACGGCGAAGACCGGCACGGGATCGTAGGCGGGGAGCTGGAGCGGCTGGCCGCTGCGCAGGTCGAACTGGGAACCATGCCCCCAGCACTCGATGGCGCAGCCTTCCACGTCGCCTTCGGACAGGGAAATGTCCGCGTGCGAGCAGGTGTCACCGATGGCGTGGATGTCCCCCATCGAGTCCCGGACCACGGCTACGGGGTAGCCGTCCACCAGGATGCGCAGCGCCTGCTTGACCTGGATGTCATTGGCGCTGCACACCAGCTCACCCTTGGGTTTGCCGCTCATACGTTCCTGCCTGCCTGTCTCTAGTAGTCGATTGCCGCGAGTTCGCGTTCCACGGCATCGGTCAGGCGCTCTTCGAGGGCCGGGACCTTGATCTGCTGGATGATCTCGTTCAGGAAGCCGCGGACCACCAGGCGGCGGGCAACATCCTCGGGGATGCCGCGGGCCATCAGGTAGAACAGGTGCTCGTCGTCGAACCGGCCGGTGGCGCTGGCGTGGCCGGCACCCTCGATCAGGCCGGTCTCGATCTCGAGGTTGGGCACGGAGTCCGCGCGGCAGCCGTCAGTCAGGACCAGGTTCTGGTTCTTCTCGTAGGAGTCGGTGCCCTCGGCCTGCTTCTGGATCAGCACGTCGCCAACCCAGACCGTGTGCGCACCCTTGCCCTGCAGCGCGCCCTTGTAGAGGACGTTGGACTTGCAGTTGGCCACGTTGTGGTCCACGAAGGAACGGTGCTCCAGGTGCTGGCCTGCATCGGCGTAGTAAAGGCCCAGGAGCTGTGTCTCGGCGCCTTCCCCGGCGAAGCGGACGTTGGAGTTCAGGCGCACGATCTTGCCGCCAAGAGTTACGGCAATGTGCTTGTACACGGCGTCCTTGGCAACCTCGGCGTCATGCTGTGCCAGGTGCTTGGCGTCGTCCCCCCAGAGCTGCAGGGAAACCACCGTGAGGTGGGCGCCTTCGCGAACCAGGACCTCAACGTTGCCGTTGTGGTCTGAGGTGCCGTCGTGCTCGATGATCACGACGGAGCGGCTGTTGACTCCGGCTTCGATCACCACGTGGGAGTTGGTCCGGCGGCCTGCGCCGTTGCCGGTCAGGACCAGGCGCACCGGCTCGTCCAACTCGGCGTTCGCCGGGATGGAGATGAGCTGGGCGTCGCCGGCGTTCGCGGAAGCCACGACGGCGGCACGGTCGGCGGGGACGAGGGTGGCGCCACGGGGGGCCTCACCTGCGCGGAGGGTCCGCTGGACCACGGCTGCAGGTGCCTCGACCGTAACGCCAAGGGCGCCGGCCTCCGACGGGGTATCGGACAGCAGGTTGGCCAGTTCACGCACCGGGGTGAAGCGCCATTCCTCTTCCCGGCCGTTGGGCAGGGCGAAATCGGCCACGTCATGGCTGGTGAGCCGCTCGGCGCGGGAGGCCATGACCTGTGTGCCGTGGCTGTGGTGGCGGTCCACCTTGGAGGCGACGAGGTGCTCGCCCTCCTCGGTGAAACCGGCGATCGACGGTGCGCCGACGCGCGCCTTTTCGGTAGTTGCTTCGGCAGTCATTAACCGACGGATCCTTCCATCTGGAGTTCGATGAGGCGGTTCAGCTCGAGGGCGTATTCCATGGGCAGTTCGCGGGCGATCGGCTCAATGAAGCCGCGCACGATCATGGCCATGGCCTCGTCCTCGGGCATGCCGCGGGACATGAGGTAGAACAGCTGTTCCTCGCTGACGCGGGAAACGGTGGCCTCGTGTCCCAGCTGGACATCGTCCTCGCGGATGTCGATGTACGGGTAGGTGTCAGACCGGGAAATGGTGTCCACCAGGAGGGCGTCGCAGCGCACGGTGTTGGCCGAGTGCTTGGCTCCTTCCCGGATCTGGACCAGGCCGCGGTAGGCGGCGCGGCCGCCACCACGGGCAACGGACTTGGAGATGATCGAGCTCTTGGTGTTCGGCGCAATGTGCACCATCTTGGAGCCGGTGTCCTGGTGCTGGCCTTCGCCGGCGAAGGCGATGGACAGGGTCTCGCCCTTGGCCCCTTCGCCTACGAGGTACACGGCCGGGTACTTCATGGTGACCTTGGAGCCGATGTTTCCATCGATCCATTCCATGGTGGCGCCTGCTTCGCAGATGGCACGTTTGGTCACCAGGTTGTAGACGTTGTTCGACCAGTTCTGGATGGTGGTGTACCGGACGCGGGCGCCCTTCTTGACGATGATCTCCACGACGGCGGAGTGCAGCGAGTCCGAGGTGTAGATCGGCGCTGTGCAGCCTTCGATGTAGTGGACGTAGGAGTCCTCGTCGGCGATGATCAGCGTGCGTTCGAACTGGCCCATGTTTTCCGTGTTGATGCGGAAGTAGGCCTGCAGGGGGATCTCCACGTGGACGCCCTTGGGGACGTACACGAACGAGCCGCCGGACCAGACGGAGGTGTTCAGCGAGGCGAACTTGTTGTCGCCTACCGGGATGACGGTGCCGAAGTACTCCTGGAAGATCTCCGGGTGTTCCTTCAGCGCGGTGTCGGTGTCCAGGAAGATGACACCCTGCCGCTCAAGGTCCTCCCGCAGCTGGTGGTAAACAACCTCAGACTCGTACTGGGCGGCAACACCCGAAACAAGGCGCTGCTTTTCGGCCTCGGGGATGCCCAGCTTGTCGTACGTGTTCTTGATGTCCTCGGGCAGGTCTTCCCAGGTGGCAGCCTGCTTCTCGGTGGAGCGCACGAAGTACTTGATGTTGTCGAAGTCGATGCCGGAGAGGTCCGCGCCCCAGGTGGGCATGGGCTTGCGGTCGAAATACTTCAGACCCTTCAGGCGCAGGTCGAGCATCCATTCCGGCTCGCTCTTCTTCGCCGAAATGTCCCGGACTACCTCTTCGTTGAGCCCACGGCGGGCATTGGCGCCGACATCGTTCTTGTCAGCCCAGCCGTACTCGTAGTTGCCGATGCCGTGGAGCTCGGGATTCTTTTCCAGAATCTCCGAGATCACAGTGTTTTCGGCGACTGCTTTCTCTGATAGTTGGTCCGTCATCACGGCCTTTCTTGCTGATGGTTGATTACTTCGTCCAGGCTGGCGGGGGCTGCCGCCGGCACCGTGGCCGGTTTGGCAGGCAGCCTGCCTGTAGGAATATGTGTGGTGCAGACGTGGCCGCCGCGGGCCAGCGTGGAGAGGCGGCGGACGTCAACGCCCACCAGCCTTGAAAAGACTTCGGTCTCGACGTCGCAGAACACCGGGAAGCGGGCGGCGAGCTGCTGGATGGGGCAGTGGCCCTGGCAGAGCTGCACGCTGGAAAGCGCCGCGGGCAGCGGTGCCTTTGCCTCGATGGACGCAGCGGAGGCCACGAAGTTGTCGCGGGTGAGCGCCGCTGCGAGTGCGGTGGCGCGGTCCCGGATGTCCGGGCCGGCCTGCTCGATTTCGGGTGCGTAGCGCCGCTCCATGTCCGCAAAGCGCTCCTCGGCGAAGACGCGCACCGCGTCCGGGCCTGCCATCTTTTGCAGCTGCTGGAGCGCAAGGGCGGCGATGTCCAGGTAGTCGTTGCCCAGGCTGGACTGGCCCTGTGAACTGAGGACGTAGCGGCGGGCCGGACGGCCGGCACCCGCGCCGGGCTTGGCCACCCGCTTGACCTCGATGACGCCCGCACGCGAGAGGTGGTCCAGGTGGCGCCGGACGGCGGCCGGGGTGAATCCCAGCATGTCGCCCAGTTCGGCCGCGCTGACGGGCCCGTGCTCCAGGACGGCAGCGAGGACCCGGTCCCGGGTGCGCTCGTCGGCATCAGCCACAGGCCCGGGCGCAGGCACGGCAGTAGCGTTGGTCATGGAATACACAACACAATCATGTCGTAATTTAGTCCCGCACTCCAGTAAGGGCAGGCTGACCTATGCCAGGCAGCTGCACAGGCCCGGGGGACGGTGCTAAATACTACATCCCGTAGAATACTGTGGTGCGATCCCCCCAGTCCCCCGTTCTGTCCATCCATGGGCTCATCAAGGACGTCGGCCCCCTTTCCAGCCTGGACGGAAAGATGCTCAGGGTTGTCAGCGGCGTTTCACTCGTTGCCGAGCGCGGACAGGTAACCGCCCTCCTCGGCGCCAACGGTGCCGGAAAAACCACCACCCTCGAATGCGCCCAGGGCCTGCAAAAGCGCAGTGGCGGCACCATCTCGCTGCTGGGCCAGGACCCGGCGGCGGCAGGCGCTGACCTCCGGTCCCGCGTCGGCGTGATGCTGCAGGACGGCGGCCTCCCGCCGTCGGCCCGGCCCCTGCCGCTGCTGCGGCACATCGCCGGGCTGTACGCCCGCCCGTGGCCGCTGGAAGACCTGTTGGGCAGGCTGGGCATCGACTCCTTCAGCCGGACCAGCGTGCGCAGGCTGTCCGGCGGCCAGAAACAGCGCCTGGCACTCGCCGCCGCCCTGGTGGGCAGGCCCGAAGTGTTGTTCCTGGACGAGCCCAGTGCCGGACTGGACCCGCAGTCCCGGCAGCTGGTGTTCGACCTGATCGCCGAGTTGCGTGACAGTGGGATGGGGATCATCCTCACCACCCACCTGATGGACGACGCCCAGCGCCTGGCGGACTACGTGTACATCATCGACGGCGGCCGCAACGTTGCCGAAGGGACCGTGCAGGAACTGCTGCAGCGCAGCCCCGTTGCGGACCAGGACGGCGGGCACATCCGGACGCTGGTGTTCGAAGCCCCGCCCGGGCTGGACCTGGCAGCCGCTTTGCCGGATGACGTGGACGTTTCCGAACCCCGTGCCGGCAGCTACACCATCACCGGCGCCCTGACGCCCCGGCACCTCTCCGCCCTGGCCCGGTGGTGGGAGGCGAAGGGAATCATGCCCGCCTCAATGAGCCTTCAGGCGCGTAGCCTTGAAGACGTCTTTTTGGATATCTCGGGAAAGGACATCCGATGAGCACCGCAGCAATGCAGGAGGCCCAGCAGCCGGCGCCCCTGCTGCGCCGGGTCCTGCTGCAGGGCAAGTACGAGGCACTGACAATGCTGCGGAACGGCGAGCAGCTGATCCTGGCAGTGGTGCTGCCGCTGCTGGCACTTGTGGGCCTGACGGTCACCCCGTTCCTGGACGGAATGGGATCCAGCCGCATCAACGTGGCCGTTCCCGGAATCCTGGCCCTGTGTGCGATGTCCACGGCCTTCACCGGCCAGGGCATCGCCACCGGCTTCGACCGCCGCTACGGCGTGCTCCGGTTCCTGTCCACCACCCCCTTGGGCCGCGGCGGCCTGATTGCCGGCAAAGTCCTGTCGGTCCTGGCCGTTCTGTGCCTCCAGGTGGTGGTGGTTGGCGTGGTTGCCCTGGCCCTGGGATGGCAGCCGACGGCGGCGGGCTGGCTCCCGGGGCTGGCGCTGCTCGCGCTGGGCGCGGCGGCTTTCACCGCGCTGGGGCTGCTGGTGGCCGGGACAGTCCGGCCGGAAGCCACGCTGGCCATCACCAACCTGCTGTGGATCCTCCTCGGCGCCATGGGCGGCATCGTCATCCCCGCGGGGCGACTGCCTGCCGCCGCGCAGGCAGTCGTGCACTTCCTGCCCTCCGGCGCCCTGGGCGAATCGATGCGGGCCGCCTTCCTGGACGGGGCCGTGAACGGCGGCGCCGCCCTCATCCTGCTGCTCTGGACGGTCATCGCCGGCGCCGCAGCCATCCGTTGGTTCAAGTGGAATTGAGATAACCGTGTCCACGGCTTCACGCCTCCCCCAGCTCGCCGGCCGCCTGGCCTCGCGGCTCCCACGCACCGTGGACGTCCGCATCCGCCGCCTCGCCGTCGCCTCCCTGATCGGCCAGACGCTTCTGGTGGTCACCGGCGGCGCCGTCCGCCTCACCGCATCGGGCCTTGGCTGCCCCACCTGGCCCCGCTGCACCTCCGACTCCCTGGTAAACACTCCGGAGATGGGCATCCATGGCTTCATCGAGTTCGGCAACCGGCTCCTGACGTTCGCGCTGGCCGCCGTCGCCGCCCTGATGCTGGTGTACCTGTGGAACCTCCGGAAGGAGCGCAAGGACCTCTTCCTCCTGGCACTGGGCCTGCTGGCCAGCATCCCCGCCCAGGCCGTGATCGGCGGTGTCACCGTGCTGACCAACCTCAACCCGTGGGTGGTGGGCCTGCACTTCCTGGTCTCCATGGCGCTGGTGGTCTTCGCCACCCTGCTGGTCAACCGTGCCTTCGGGCGGACCGGCCGCTTCCTTGCCACCCGGCCCGCCGCCCTGCCCGCACCCCTGCGCCCGGTGACGGCCGCCGTCGCGCTTTTCTCCGCCGTCGCCGTGATGCTCGGTGTGGTGGTCACCGGGGCCGGCCCGCATGCCGGTGACGCCGATGCTCCCCGCAACGACCTGGACTGGGATTTGTTCTCCCACATCCATGCCGTGCCCGCGTACCTGGTGACTGCCGGGACTGTAGTGGCCCTGGTCCTGGTCATCAGGCGCCGCATTACGGGCCCCTTCCGGACGGCCGTCCTGGCCCTCCTGGGCGTCACCGTGCTCCAGGCGGTGATCGGGTTTACGCAGTACTACAACGGTATTCCGGCGCTGCTGGTAGCGGCCCACATGCTCGGCGCGGCCCTGCTGATGGCGGCATCGACCAACGCCTGGGACATCGCCCGTTCCAGTGCCGTGGACTCATCCAGGGCAGCGAAGTAGGCGCCCGCCCACCCGTACAGCGCGCAGGCGCCCCGGCCCGGGATGGGGCCGGGGCGCCTGCGTTTACCGCCTTGTATGTTTCGCCGCCTTGCAGGCGTCCCGGGAAATTACCGTTCAGCGAAGGCGTTGATCCGAAGCCCGGACCCGCCGGCCGGGTCAAGGTTCCGGATCCCCGTGGCGGTGATCTGCAGGACCTGCGCGGTGGCAATGTCGTAGAAGAGGCCCGTTGCCTGCACCTTTCCCTCCACCAGCGCCGGGCCCGTCACCGGGTGGTCCTGCAGCTTGGCCAGTTGCACGGCCACGTTGACCATCGCCAGTTGGTCCACCCGGGCGTATCCCGCCGCCGCCGCCTGCCGGCCCACCGGATGCCCTGCCAGCAGCTCCGTGTAGCTGGGCCGGGCGTGGTCCAGCCACTGTCCGAATGCCGGACCAAGCGAACTGTTGTCTTCGCCGCCGGCCTCTGCGAGCAGCGCCTTCATGGCGCCGCAGTTGGAGTGCCCGCAGATGGCGACCGACTGCACTCCCAGGCCTTTGACGGCAAAGGACAGGGCAGAATCCGTTGAGGCGTCCTGGCCATTGCCGCACACCACGTTGCCGATGTTCCGCAGCGTGAGCAGGTCCCCCGGGCCGCTGCTGGTGATCAGGTTCGGATTGACGCGCGAATCGATGCAGCCCACGAACAGGCTGTCCGGGTTCTGTCCTTCCGTCAGGTCATGCACCAGCGGACGGACCTGGTGCGCAAACCGGCGGTGGTATTTGTTGACGCCCTGCAACAACGGCTCCTTCCTTGGCGGAAGGGGCAACTCGGTGGCTTCCTCGCGCCGGGGAGCCTGGTGGGCGGCGTCCCGGAACACCGTGTTGCCGTGCTCCTCAAGGTTCACCGTGCCGCCGGCGGCCTGGTGCTGGAGCTGCCAGGCCAACAGGGCTTCCCGGAAGGAATGGTCAACATAGTCGGCGTTGAGCTCCACCACCACGTCCGCGCCGGCAGGCACCGACTGCAGGACGCCGTTGAGCTTTGGCAGCGCGAAGAAGCTGCATGATCCCGCGATGGTCACCCGCCAGGGCGACGGCGGTGCGGCGGGACGGTGCGCCTGGATGGGGGCCCGCAGGACACGCCACAGCACACTGGCAGCGGCGAGGGCCAGGCCGATCATGACTCCTTCCAACAAGTTCAGGAACACCACGCAGATGAGGGTAACCGCGTAAATGGTGAGGTCTCCCGTGCGCAGGCTGGTCCGGATGTCCGCCACCTTGATCAGCCGCGCGCCGATAACCACCAGCAGGCCGGCCAGGACGGCCAGCGGGATCAGCTGGATCAACCCGGCAAAGAGGGCAGAGAAAGCCAGGACCCAGACACCGTGCAGCACTGCGGATGTCCGGGAAGCCGCTCCCGCTTCCACATTCGTGGCGCTGCGGACAATGACGCCCGTCACGGGCAGGCCGCCCAGGGACCCGGAAACGATGTTCGCGGTGCCCTGCCCGATGAGCTCCCTGTTCAGGTTGGTCCGCGGACCGGTCTGCATCTTGTCCACGGCCACGGCCGACAGGAGGGACTCGATGCTGGCGATGAGGGCCATGGTCAAGATGGCAAAAGCGAACGCGCGCCAGTTGCTGTCCGGAAGCTGCGGCAGGGCGATGGCATCGAAAATGGAGCCATCAAGGGAGATGCGCTCAACACCGGGGGCAAAGGCCACGGCCAGTGCGGTTCCTGCCGCGACGGCGGCCAGGGGGCCCGGAACACGCCGGACCGTGGCGGGCAGGAACTTCCAGCACAGCAGGATTGCCACGACGGCCAGTCCCAGCAGGGCCGCGTGCAGTTCCAGGTTGGTGATGGCTGCCGGCAGTGCCGCAAGGTTCTCGAGGGCCGAGCCTGCCGGCCGGGATCCGAGAATCACGTGGACCTGCTGCAGGATGATGGTGACACCGATGCCGGCGAGCATGGCTTTGACCACCACCGGTGAGACGGCCAGGGCGGCCCGGCCCACGCGACTGATGCCCAGCAGGAGCTGCACGGCGCCCGCGGCCGCGGTGATGGCGCAGGTCACCTGCCATCCGAACTCCTGGACCAGCCCGGCCACGACGACGGTCAGCCCGGCCGCGGGTCCGCTCACCTGCAGCGGTGAGCCGCCCAGGCTTCCGGCCACGATCCCGCCCACGGCTGCAGCGATGAGGCCTGCCATGATGGGGGCTCCCGACGCGGCTGCGATGCCGAGCGAGAGCGGGAGGGCCACGAGGAACACCACCAGGGATGCGGGTACGTCGGCGCCCAAATGGGCAGCAAACGGCGGGCGGCGGAAGGTGAAGCGGCCACGGCTTCCCCTGCCTCCCGGCGGGCTGTGGCTGGGGGCGGGAATTGTGGAGGGACGGACTTCCATGGATTTTTTCCTTTGATCGAGGGAAGGGTCCACCCCACCGTAAGCAGCTGGTCATGATGGATGACACCTAAAGTGACCGATATGACAAAAATGTCATATCGGTTTCGATCCCGGTTAACGCAAACGGCGGCCCCCACCACTCAGGTGGGGGCCGCCGATGGGCTTGGGCCGGGGATGTGCGCCGGGGCCTAGCCGGCCATGATTGCATGCCCGACGAACGGGTCCACCGCCAGCGCGATGAACAACAGCGTCAGGTAGCTGATGGAGCCATGGAAGACCTTCATGGCGCGCTTGTCCGGGATGTCCTCGCTGTGGGCGCGCGAATACAGGGCATGGGATTCATAGAGGAACCACGCGCCGGCCAGGACTGCGGTTACGGTGTAGACCCAGCCGGCCCCACCCGCAGGAATCATCAGCAGGGAGCAGGCCACCATGGCCCAGGCGTACAGGACCACCTGGACGGACACCACCTTGGCGCCGGCGATGGCACCGAGCATGGGGACGTTGGCGTTCCGGTAGTCCTCGCCGTAACGCATGGACAGGGGCCAGTAGTGTGGCGGGGTCCACAGGAAGATCACCATGAACAGAACGACCGCCGGCCACTCAACAGAGTTGGTGACGGCAGCCCACGCGATCAGCACCGGGAAGCAGCCTGCTGCACCGCCCCAGACAATGTTCTGCGCCGTGCGCCGCTTGAGGATCATGGTGTAGATGACCACGTAGAAGAAGATGGCACCCAGCCCCAGCCAGGCGGAAAGCGGATTGGCTCCGAACCAGAGGATCACGATCGAGGCGGCACCCAGCAGCCAGGAAAAGACCAGCGCCTCGCGCGGGGTGACTTCACCGGTGACCAGCGGCCTGTTCTCCGTGCGGTGCATCAGCTTGTCGATGTCGCGGTCGATGTAACAGTTGAAGGCCCCGGCGCTGCCCGCAGCGAAGGCACCGCCCACCAGCGTGGCGAGGATCAGTCCGATGGATGGGAAGCCCCGCTGGGCGTAAATCATGGTGGGCAAGGTGCTGACCAGCAGCAGTTCGATCACGCGCGGCTTGGTGAGGGCGAGATACGCCTTGGCCTTACGGGCAAACCCGGCGCCGGAGGCCCGGGATGCGTTCAGCGGCGTATCTGTTGTGCTCACGGTGGCAGTCACCCGTTCTGTGTGGCAGTTGAGGCTGGCAGTGCAGCTCCGGTCGTGCGGCCCGGACCCGGGCACGGCAAGAAGGGAGGAAATGCTTCAGGTGCGTGCAACAGTCGGGAAACCCCGGACGGCGATAGGGATGCACGCCCGGCGTTGGCCTCCGAATATCATACCGCGCCGCGGGCGCTGTCCCGGCCCCGCCATATGCGCAGATGATTGCTCACGGGCCCATTCGAGCAGATTAACTCAACCCTTCGTGACGGTGATTCACAAAAGGGGAAATTGCGTCCAAAACGTGAGATTTGGGCCGCCCGCAGAATGGATAAGAGCTAAGCTGTCAACAGATCAGCACGCAGCAAGAAAGCGGTGGAAAACGCATTCCCGCTGCTGTCCGTGACTGAATGCAAGGATCAACGTTTCGATGGTGAACGGCTGGTACACACCGCAGCAGGCGCCACGCAGTGCGCCCTTAAACGGAACCGGTGTACAGCCGCCATCAGCACAGAGAGGGGCCCGGTTTTCGTGCCACATTTGGAAGAGCAAGAACTGTCATGGACCAGCTTGGACCAGCGCGCCGTGGACACCATCCGCGTCCTGGCCGCCGATGCCGTAGAGAAGGTGGGCAACGGCCACCCCGGAACCGCCATGAGCCTGGCCCCCGCCGCTTACCTTCTTTTCCAGAAGCTGATGCGCCATGACCCGCGCGATCCGCAGTGGCTGGGCCGCGACCGGTTCGTCCTGTCCCCCGGCCACACCTCGCTGACCCTTTACATCCAGCTGTTCCTCTCCGGCTACGGCCTGGAACTGAAGGACCTGGAGGCGCTTCGCACATGGGGTTCGCTGACCCCGGGACACCCGGAGTACAAGCACACCGCCGGCGTGGAGATCACTACCGGACCGCTGGGCCAGGGCCTGGCCTCCTCGGTTGGCTTCGCCTACTCCCAGCGCCGCCAGCGCGGCCTGTTCGATGCTGACGCCCCCGCCGGCGAATCGCCGTTCGACCACACCATCTGGGTCATTGCGTCCGACGGCGATCTCCAGGAAGGCGTCACGGCCGAGGCTTCCTCGCTCGCCGGCCACCAGGAACTCGGCAATCTAGTGGTCATCTACGACGAGAACCACATCTCCATCGAGGACGATACCGACATCGCCTTCACCGAAGATGTCCTGAAGCGCTATGAAGCCTACGGCTGGCACACCCAGCGGGTGGACTGGACCAAGACGGGCGAATACAAGGAAGATGTGCAGGAGCTGTACTCGGCCCTGCTCGCAGCGAAGGCTGAGACCTCCAAGCCCTCCATCATCTCCCTGCGCACCATCATCGGCTACCCGGCGCCCAAGAAGCAGAACACCGGCAAGATCCACGGCTCCGCCCTCGGCGCCGAGGAAGTCGCAGCGCTGAAGGAAGTCCTGGGCTTCGACCCGTCCAAGTCCTTCGATGTGGACCAGGAAGTCCTGGCCCACGCCCGCTCCGTAGTGGACCGTGGCGCCGCCGCCCGCAAGGAATGGGAAGAGTCCTTCAATGCCTGGCAGGCAGCCAACCCTGAAGGCGCGGCTCTGCTGCAGCGCATCGAGGCCAGGGAACTCCCCGAAGGCGTGGACGCTGCCCTTCCGGTCTTCCCGGCAGGCAAGGACGTTTCCACCCGCGCAGCATCGGGCAAGGTACTGAACGCGCTGGGCCCGGTACTGCCCGAACTCTGGGGCGGCTCCGCCGACCTCGCCGAGTCCAACAACACCACCATCGAGGGCTCGCCGTCCTTCGTGCCTGCCTCCAAGCAGACCGGTGCCTGGTCCGGCAACCCCTACGGCCGCGTGCTGCACTTCGGCATCCGCGAGCACGCTGCTGCCTCGATCGTGAACGGCATCAGCCTGGCGGGCAACACCCGCGCCTTCTCCGGCACCTTCCTGATCTTCAGCGACTACCAGCGCCCCGCCATCCGGCTCGGCGCGCTCATGGGTGTTCCGTCGCTGTACGTCTGGACCCACGACTCCATCGGCCTGGGCGAAGACGGCCCCACCCACCAGCCGGTGGAACAGCTCGCCTCGCTGCGTGCCATCGTTGGCCTGGACGTGGTCCGCCCCGGCGACGCCAACGAAGTGGCAGCTGCGTGGAAGACCATGCTCGAAAACCACAGCAACCCTGCCGGCATCGTCCTGACCCGCCAGAACATCCCCACTTGGGAACGTGGCGCGGGCGACGCCGACGGCGACACGTTCGCTTCCACCGCAGGTGTTGCAAAGGGCGGCTACGTCCTGGCCGAGGCCTCGAAGGACGGCGCCACGGTTCCGGCCGACGTGATCCTGATCGGCACCGGCTCCGAGGTCCAGTTGGCCGTCCAGGCCCGCGAAGCCCTCCAGGCCGAAGGCATCGCAGCCCGGGTTGTCTCCATGCCGTGTGTCGAGTGGTTCAAGAAGCAGGACGCCGCCTACCGCGAATCCGTCCTGCCCGCCGCCGTCAAGGCACGCGTTTCGGTGGAAGCAGGACTGGCCCTGGGCTGGCGGGAATTCGTCGGCGACGCCGGCCGTTCCGTGAGCCTTGAGCACTACGGCGCTTCCGCGGACTACAAGCGCCTCTTCCAGGAGTTCGGCATCACGGCAGAAGCAGTGGCTGCCGCAGCCAAGGACTCCATCTCCAGCCTCCAGGCCTGAAACCCTCATCTTTTAGGAGATACAAGAAATGACTACTCCCACCCAGCAGCTCTCCGACGCCGGAGTCTCCATCTGGCTCGACGACCTTTCCCGCGGACGCCTGCAGACCGGCACCCTCCGCAAGCTCATTGAAGAGAAGAACGTGGTCGGAGTGACCACCAACCCGTCCATCTTCCACGCAGCCATCACGTCCGGCACCGACTACGACCACATCATTGCCGGCAAGGCCGCAGAAGGCGCCAGCGTGGAGGACACGATCTTCGAGATCACCACCACCGACGTTGCTGATGCCTGCGACCTCTTCGCCCCGGTGGCCGCAGCCACCAAGGGCGTCGACGGCCGCGTGTCCATCGAAGTCGACCCCCGCCTGGCCTGGGACACCGCAGGCACCATCGCCGAGGCCAAGCACCTCTACCAGCGGGTCAACAAGGACAACGTCCACATCAAGATCCCGGCAACCCTGGAAGGCCTCGAGGCCATCACCGCCACCCTGGCCGAGGGCATCAGCGTCAACGTAACGCTGATCTTCTCCCTGGAGCGTTACCGCGCGGTCATCAACGCCTTCCAGTCCGGCCTGGAGCAGGCCAAGGAGAACGGCCACGACCTTGCGAAGATCCACTCCGTGGCCTCGTTCTTTGTCTCCCGGGTGGACACCGAGATCGACAAGCGCCTGGACAAGATCGGCACCGACGAAGCCAAGGCACTGAAGGGGAAGGCCGGCGTTGCCAACGCCCGCCTTGCCTACCAGGTCTACGAGGAACTCTTCTCGACTGAGCGGTGGGCACTGCTCGCCGGGGCCGGGGCACTCCCCCAGCGTCCGCTGTGGGCCTCCACCGGCGTGAAGGACCCGGCGTACCCCGACACCCTCTACGTCACCGAACTTGTCGCTCCCGGCGTCGTCAACACCATGCCGGAGAAGACCCTGGACGCCACCTTCGACCACGGCGTGGTCACCGGTGATACGGTCACCGGCACGTACGCCGAGGCGAACGCCACCCTCGACGCCCTGGAAAAGCTCGGCATCTCCTACAACGATGTCGTCGCCCTGCTCGAAACCGAAGGCCTGGACAAGTTCGTGGCCAGCTGGAAAGAACTGCTGGCCGACGTCGAAGGTGCCCTCGCCTCTGCACGGAAGGCCTCCTAACACACAATGAGCACACTCAGCTTCGACGCCACCGGCGCTGCCCAGCAAGCCCTGGACCAGCACCTTCCCGCCCTGGTAAATGACCGGATCGCCACCCGGATCTTCGCGAAGGACCACACCCTGTGGGGTCCTGATGCGGAGTCGGAGTCGGCCATCCGCCTCGGCTGGGTGGAGGCGGCCACCGTTTCACAATCCTTGGTCAAGGACATCCTGGAACTCCGCGACGCCCTGCGCGCCGAAGGCGTCACCCGGATCGTGCTTTGCGGCATGGGCGGATCCTCGCTGGCCCCCGAGGTTATCGCAGGCACGGCCGGCGTCGAGCTGACGGTGCTGGACAGCACGGACCCCGACCAGGTCCGTGCTGCCCTTGAAGACCGGCTGGCCGAGACCGCAATCGTGGTCTCGTCCAAGTCCGGCTCCACCCTTGAGACCGACTCGCAGCGCCGGATTTTCGAGCAGGCCTTCACCGAGGCCGGCGCGGACGCCAAGAGCCGGATCATCATCGTGACGGACCCGGGATCGCCGCTGGACAAGGCCTCCCGCGAAGCCGGCTACCGCGCCGTCTTCAACGCCGACCCCAACGTGGGCGGCCGCTACTCCGCGCTGACAGCGTTCGGCCTGGTTCCTTCCGGCCTGGCAGGCGTGGACATCCAGGCATTCCTGGACGAAGCCGAGGAAGCTGCCGAGATCCTCAACGACGACGCCCCTGAAAACATCGGGTTGGCACTGGGCGCCGCGCTGGGCGGAACCAGCCCGCTGCGGAACAAGGTCGTCATCGCCGAGGACGGCTCCGGCATCGTTGGCTTCGCGGACTGGGCTGAGCAGCTCATCGCCGAGTCCACGGGCAAGCTGGGAACCGGGATCCTGCCGGTCGTCGCGGAGCCGCAGGCCCCGGAGGTAACCTCCGGTGCCCCCGACGTCCTGGTGGTGCGGCTCGTCGCCGCGGATGCCGACGTCGAACCCGGTGACAACCAGGTGGCCATTGCCGGCGGCCTTGCCACCCAGATGATGGTGTGGGAGTTCGCCACCGCCGTTGCCGGGCGCCTGCTGGGGATCAACCCCTTCGACCAGCCCGACGTTGAGGCCGCCAAGGTGGCAGCGCGTGGGCTGCTGGACGCCCAGCCGGAGCCCACGCCTGCGGCATTCGTCGACGGCGCCATTGAGGTGCGCGGCGGGGACTGGCTCGGAAACGCCGCCACGGCGGAGGGCGCCGTCAAGGCCCTGCTGGGCACCCTGGCCGCGGACAGCTACCTGAGCGTCCAGGCGTACTTCGACCGGCTGGCGTTCGCCGGGCTGGAGGGTATCCGGGACGAACTTGCCGCCGCGACCGGCCGTCCGGTGACGTTCGGCTGGGGTCCGCGCTTCCTGCACTCCACCGGCCAGTTCCACAAGGGCGGTCCCGCCATTGGCGTGTTCCTCCAGGTCACCGCCACCCCCGCCGAGGATCTGGGGATCCCGGACCGGCCCTTCAGCTTTGGCGAACTCATCGCCGCACAGGCAGCAGGCGACGCCCAGGTCCTGGGTGGGCACGGACGTCCCGTGCTCCGCCTCCACCTCACCGACCGTGCCGCCGGCGTGGCGCAGCTGCAGGACATCGTCGCTGCCCTGTCCACCCGCGCATCCGCTACCGAAAGCTAAGGCGCAGAAGCAACCATGCCAGAAACTGAATACGGCAGGAAGGGCGCGGGCCGCGGGCGTAATCCGTTGCGCGATCCGCGTGACCGCCGTTTGAACCGGATTGCCGGTCCGTCGTCGTTGGTGCTCTTTGGGGTCACGGGTGATTTGGCCCGGAAGAAGCTCATGCCTGCGGTGTATGACCTTGCCAACCGTGGGCTGTTGCCGCCGAGTTTCGCGCTGGTGGGTTTTGCCCGCCGGGAGTGGGACAAGGAAGATTTCGCCGCCGAGGTCAAGGCCTCGGTGCAGGCCCATGCGCGGACGCCGTTCGATGAGGCCGTGTGGAACCAGTTGTCCGAGGGCATCCGGTTTGTCCAGGGCGAGTTCGACGACGACGCGGCCTTTGAGCGCCTTGGTGAGACCATCAAGGAACTCGACGACGTCCGGGGCACCAGGGGGAACCACGCGTTCTACTTGTCGATCCCGCCCAAGGCGTTCGAGCAGGTCTGCCGGCAGCTCTCCAAGCACGGTTTGGCGCAGGCCGAGGGGGACAAATGGCGGCGCGTGGTGATCGAAAAGCCGTTCGGTCACGACCTGCAGTCGGCAAGGCAGTTGAACGACATCGTCGAATCGGTGTTCCCGCCGGACGCGGTGTTCCGGATTGACCATTACCTGGGCAAGGAAACGGTGCAGAACATCCTGGCGCTGCGTTTCGCGAACCAGTTGTTCGAGCCGTTGTGGAACGCCAACTACGTGGACCATGTCCAGATCACCATGGCCGAGGACATCGGCACCGGCGGCCGGGCAGGATATTACGACGGCGTGGGCGCGGCCCGCGACGTGATCCAGAACCACCTGCTGCAGCTGCTCGCTTTGACGGCGATGGAGGAGCCGATCTCCTTCAACGCCGATGACCTGCGGGCAGAGAAGGAAAAAGTCCTCGCCGCGGTCAAGCTCCCGGAGGACCTGTCCACGCACTCGGCCCGCGGGCAGTTCACCGGCGGCTGGCAGGGCGGCGAGCAGGTCCAGGGCTACCTGGAGGAAGAAGGCATCCCCGCCGATTCCACCACCGAAACCTACGCCGCTGTCCGGGTGGACATCCACACCCGCCGCTGGTCCGGAGTGCCGTTCTACCTGCGGGCCGGCAAGCGCCTGGGCCGGCGCGTGACCGAAATCGCGGTGGTCTTCAAGCGCGCCCCGAACCTGTTATTCCGTGACCACGGGGAGGATGACTTCGGGCAGAACGCCGTGGTGATCCGGGTCCAGCCCGATGAGGGCGTGACCATCCGGTTCGGTTCCAAGGTCCCGGGCACGCAAATGGAAGTCCGCGACGTGACCATGGACTTCGGCTACGGGCACTCGTTCACGGAGTCCTCTCCGGAGGCGTACGAGCGGCTGATCCTGGACGTGCTTCTGGGTGAGCCGCCGCTGTTCCCGCGGCATGAGGAAGTGGAGCTGTCCTGGAAGATCCTTGACCCGTTCGAGGAATACTGGGCGTCCCTGAGTGAGCAGCCCGAACCCTACGCCCCCGGTTCCTGGGGCCCCGCGTCGGCCGATGAGCTGCTGGCCCGTGACGGACGAACCTGGAGAAGGCCATGATCGTTAACCTGCCCGACACCACCACCTCGAAGGTGTCCAAGAAACTCATGGCCCTGCGCGAGCAGGGCGGCGTGATCGCGCTGGGCCGGGTCCTGACCCTGGTGGTCGTGACCAAGTCCGGGCTCGAGGAAGAAGCGATCGAGGCCGCGAACGACGCCAGCCGGGAACACCCCTGCCGGATCATCGTCCTCGCCGACGCCGGGAAGGACGCCGAAGACCGGCTCGACGCGCAGATCCGGGTGGGCGGGGACGCCGGCGCCTCGGAAGTGATCGTGCTGCGCGGCTACGGCCAACTGGCCCACGAGTCCGAGTCCCTGGTGGCCGCGCTGCTGCTCCCGGACGCCCCGATCGTGGCCTGGTGGCCGCACGGCGCCCCCGCGAACGCGTGCGAGACCTCCATCGGCGCGATCGCGCACCGCAGGATCACCGACTCCGCGAACGAACCCGACCCCCAGGCCGCACTGGAACGGATCCACCGCACCTACAAGGCCGGCGACACCGACCTCGCCTGGACCCGGCTGACCAACTGGCGGATCCAGCTCGCGGCAGCCCTGGACGAAGTGGACTCCTCACCGGTCACGGCCGTCGCGGTCGAAGGCGCCTCGGACTCACCCTCCACCATCCTGCTGGCAGCCTGGCTCACCCTGACCCTGGACGCACCCGTGACCATCGTCGCGGACCCGGCAGGGACCGGCATCCGCCGCGTCCGCCTCAGCCGCCCCGGCGGCGACGTCCAGCTGTTCCGCCCCGGACTTTCCGTCGCCGAACTCACCCAACCCGGCCAACCCGCCCAACGGATCTCCCTCCCACGCCGCAGCCTCCGCGACTGCCTCGCCGAAGAACTCCGCCGCCTCGACCCGGACGAAGTCTTCGGGGAAGTGATTACTATGGGACTGCCACGTACCAATCTAAGGAGCGTCCGACCCAGTGAGCGTTGACCCACGAGTAAGCATCCATCCAGATTCGTCCGTCCTCATGGCCGCCATCGCGGCCCGCCTGATCACCAAGCTCGTTGATGTGCAGGACAAGTACGGCGAAGCCACCGTGGTGCTCACCGGGGGAACCGTGGGGATCGGCACGCTGAAGGCGGTTGCGGACTCACCGGCAGCGCCCGCCGTCGACTGGTCCAAGGTCAACTTTTGGTGGGGCGACGAACGATTCGTCGGGTCTGCCGATCCTGAGCGGAATACCAGGCAGGCGTTCGACGCACTGCTGTCCCACATCCCCGTCGATCCGGACCGGGTGCACTCCCCTGGTTCTTCGGATGAGTTCGGCACTCCGGAGGAAGCCGCCGAGGACTACGCCCGCCAGCTGCGGGAAGCCGCAGCAGACGAACACGCGGCCGACATGTCCGACGACCGGCCGGAGGAGCCGTCGTTGCTCCCCCGGCTGGACGTGGTGCTGCTCGGCGTGGGGCCCGACGCACACATCGCATCGCTGTTTCCGGAACAGGCCGGCATCCGCGAAAAGGAGCGCACGGTGGTGGGTGTCAGGAACGCCCCCAAGCCGCCGCCGCTGCGGATCTCGCTGACCCTTCCCGCCATCAATACGGCGGCGGAGGTTTGGATGGTTGTGGCCGGTGAGGACAAGGCAGGAGCTGTAGGGCTGGCGCTGGCCGGGGCGAACCCTGTGCAGGTACCGGCGTCCGGCCCCCGTGGAACGTCCCGTACCCTGTGGTTGATTGACGAGAATGCAGCCTCACGTGTCCCGCAGCAGTTGGTCCGGAAGGACGCCGCGGGCGCGTAGCTTTTCCAGCGCTCCGGCCAGGACGTCTTCGGCGTCCTGGGCGGAGCGCCGTTCTTTAACGTATTCCAGATGGCTCTTGTAGCCGTCGTCGAAAGGGTCGTCAGCAGCCGCGGCCCGTCCGTCCCTGGTGGCGGGTCCACCACAACGCCTGCAGTCCCACGTCGCGGGAATCTGGTCCTCGGGCATCTTCAGGAACACGGGCTGCGTCTCATGCCCCCTGGCACACCAATAGGACACCCGGATACGGGGAAGAGGGCGCGGGGACGAGTCGTTGGACTGCAGGCTCGACCCGGACCCTGCAGTAACCCCGGCGCGGGTGCCCCGGAAGCCTGATGACGGATGGACCATTACGACTCCTGCCTCGAAGCGGACGCCGGGGACCTGCAGCTTAAACAAGACTGTGGCCGCCGGGTGAACCGACAGCCACAGTCTAATTGGCAGGCCTACCGGGCGGCAGGGCCTAAAGGACCTTGTACAGCAGGGGTCAGGAATCCCCGGTCCCGCTGAACCGCATGATCAGGCCAAGGGCGATGATCACCACGCCCCACGTCACGCCCAGGATGATGGTGAAGCGGTTGAGGTTCCGTTCTGCCACGCCTGAAGAGCTGAGGCCCGAGCTCATGCCGCCGCCGAACATGTCGGACAACCCGCCGCCGCGTCCCTTGTGCAGGAGGATCAGCAGCGTCAGCAGGAGGCTGGTGATGCCCAGGAGGATCTGCAGAATGACATGAAGAACGTCCACGACGGCCTTTCAGAAGTTGGGATTGCGGGAGTTTTCGCTGGCTGGGGACTAGTCCGCGACCAGGTGGCTCTCGAACCTGACAATATTAGCAAACTCGGCGGGGTCGAGGCTTGCGCCTCCCACCAGCAGGCCGTCCACGTCGCGTTCCTGCAGGATCGCTGCCGCGTTGTTGGCCTTTACCGAACCGCCGTAGAGAAGGCGGGTCTTGCCGGCTGTCCCGGCACCGAACAGCGATTCCAGCTCGGCGCGGATGGCGGCGCACATTTCCTGTGCGTCCTCCGGTCCTGCCACTTCACCGGTGCCGATGGCCCAGACGGGCTCGTAGGCCACCACCAGTTCGGCGGCCTGTTCGGCCGTCAGGCCGGACACTCCGGCACGGAGCTGCTGCAGCGTGTGGTCGACGTGGGTTCCGGCCTGGCGGATCTCAAGGCCTTCGCCGACGCAGAGGACCGGGGTGACCCCGTGCCTGAAGGCGGCCTTGACCTTGGCGTTGAGGACGTCATCGGATTCGTTGTGGATGGTGCGGCGTTCGCTGTGGCCCACCAGGACGTACTTGCAGCCGAGCTTGTTCAGGAACTGCCCGGAAATGTCGCCGGTGTAGGCTCCTGAGTCGAACTGGGACAGGTCCTGGCCGCCGTAGGCGACCTGCAGGTCGTCGCCCTGGACCAGGGTCTGGACACCGCGGAGGTCCGTGAACGGCGGGAAGACGGCCACCTCGACGCGGCTGTAGTCGTGCTTGGCGTCGGAGAGGGTCCAGGCCAGCTTCTGCAGGAGCGTGATGCCCTGGACGTGGTCCATGTTCATTTTCCAGTTGCCCGCGATGAAGGGCTTGCGGTCGAAAGCGCCGTTCGTTGACGTAGTCACGTAATCTCCAAAAAGTTCTTGATATGTGTGCGGCCGGCAGGCTGCCGCGGGCAACCTGCCGGCCGGAGGACTGCGAAGTCCGTTTACTGCTGGGAAAGCAGCGGTGGTTCTACCGGCCTGGCCCTACCGGTCCAGGACGCTGAGGCCGGGGAGTTCCTTGCCTTCAAGGTATTCCAGGCTGGCGCCGCCGCCAGTGGAAATGTGTCCGAACTGGTCATCACTGAAACCCAGCGTGCGCACAGCGGCAGCGGAGTCCCCTCCGCCCACCACGGTGAACCCGCCGGTTTCGGTGAGGGCCTGGGCGATTGCACGGGTGCCGGCCGAGAATGCCTCGAATTCGAAGACACCCATGGGGCCGTTCCAAAAGACTGTCCGCGCGCCCTTGATCCGTTCGGAGAAGGCAGCCGCTGTATCCGGCCCAATGTCCAGGCCGATGCCCTGGGCGCCGAAGCTGCTGCCTTCAATGGCGTCGGCTGCCACGGTCTCGTGCCTGGCGTCGGCGGCGAACTTCTCTGCCACCACAACGTCCGTGGGGACAACGAATTCCGTGCCGGCATCGGCCGCGCGCTTCAGGTAGTCCTTGACGACGGTGATCTGGTCCTCCTCAAGGAGGCTGGAGCCAACCTTGTGGCCTGCTGCCGCCAGGAACGTGAAGAGCATTCCGCCGCCCACCAGGATGGTGTCAGCCTTGCCGATCAGGTTGTCGATGACCGCGAGCTTGTCCGAGACCTTGGAGCCGCCGAGCACCACCACATAGGGGCGCTGGGTGTCGGTGGTCAGCTTTCGGAGGACTTCCACTTCGGTGTGCACCAGGTCGCCCTGGTATGACGGAAGCCGGGTGGCGACGTCATAGACACTGGCGTGCTTGCGGTGGACGGCGCCGAAGGCGTCATCCACGTAGGCGCCGTTGCCGCCGGTGAGCGCCACGAGCTCATCCGCGAAGGCTCCGCGTTCAGCGTCGTCCTTGCTGGTTTCGCGGGCGTCGAAGCGGACGTTCTCGAGGACCAGCGCTTCACCGTCCTGCAGCGACGCGGCGGCTGCCTTGGCGGCATCGCCGACGGTGTCGGCTGCAAGGGTGACCTTGAAGCCTGCCAGTTCGGCGAGGCGGTCCACTGCGGGGCGGAGGGAGTACTTGTCTTCCGGCGCGCCCTTGGGGCGTCCGAGGTGGGCTGTTACCAGCACGCGGGCACCGGCGTCCGTGAGCTTTTGCAGCACTGGCAGGGAGGCCTTGATACGGCCATCATCAGTGACTGTAGAGCCGTCGAGCGGCACATTCAGGTCACTTCGAACCAGAATGTACCGCCCGCGGACACCTTCAGCGATCAGTTCGTTGAGGGTGTGAGATGTCATGTGTCTAACCCTAGCCCAGCTTGGATGCGACAAGCTCCGTAAGGTCTACGAGGCGGTTGGAGTAGCCCCATTCGTTGTCATACCAGGAAACAACCTTGACCTGGTTGCCGATGACCTTGGTCAGGCCGGAGTCGAAGATGGAGGATGCGGGGTCGCCGACGATGTCGGAGGACACGATGGGCTCGTCCGTGTAGGTCAGGAAGCCCTGCAGTTCCTCGGATTCGGCGGCACGCTTGAGGGCTGCGTTGACTTCCTCCACGGTGGTCTCGCGGGAGACGGTGACGGTGAGGTCGGTGGCCGAGCCGGTGGGCACGGGAACGCGGATGGCGTAGCCGTCCAGCTTGCCCTTCAGCTCAGGCAGGACCAGGCCGATGGCCTTGGCGGCGCCGGTGGAAGTGGGGACCATGTTGATGGCGGCAGCGCGGGCGCGGCGCAGGTCCTTGTGCGGGCCGTCCTGCAGGTTCTGGTCTGCGGTGTAGGCGTGGACGGTGGTCATCAGGCCGCGTTCGATGCCGAATTCGTCGTTGACCACCTTGGCCAGCGGGCCGAGGCAGTTGGTGGTGCAGGAAGCGTTGGAGATGATGTGGTGCGTGGCGTTGTCGTACAGGTTGTGGTTCACGCCCATCACGATGGTGATGTCCTCGTCCGAGGCGGGAGCGGAGATCAGGACCTTCTTGGCGCCGGCATCGATGTGCTTCCGGGCATCGGCGGCCTTGGTGAAGAAGCCGGTGGACTCGATGACGATGTCCACTCCCAGTTCGCCCCAGGGGAGGTTGGCGGGGTCGCGCTCAGCCAGTACCTTGACGACGTTGCCGTTGACGACGATGTTGCCGTCCTTGACCTCAATGGTTTCCTTCAGGCGGCCGCCCACGGAGTCGTACTTGAACAGGTGGGCCAGGGCTTCGGGGCTGGTGAGGTCGTTGACTGCAACGATCTCCAGGTCGGCGCCCTGTGCCAGGGCTGCGCGGAAGTAGTTGCGGCCAATACGGCCAAAGCCGTTGATACCAATACGGGTCGTCACTTTTTCAGTCTCCTTGGTGCTTTCAGAAGCACAACTAGTTGAGCGGGCTATCAAGCCAACTAACAGATCCCGCACGCCATTGGGCAGAGATGATTTACAAACGGAGGGCGACCAGCCTCATTGCTGAAGGCTAACCGCCTTCCGTGACCTATCTTACGTTTAACTGGGTCCGCCCCCGCAAGTGCGGGGGCGGACGGTCCACATTGCGGGTGGTTTAAGTCCGAATGTGAAGTTTGTTACAGCAGGGTATGGTGCCGCCCACTACGGGAGGGTGATGAGTCCCGTGGCGTTGGTGCGTGCTGCCTCGAAACGCTTGGCAACGTCCGCCCAGTTGACGATGTTCCAGAAGGCCTTGACGTAGTCGGCCTTCACGTTGACGTAGTCCAGGTAGAAGGCGTGCTCCCACATGTCCAGCATCAGCAGCGGGGTGGTTCCCAGTGCCGTGTTGCCCTGCTGGTCGTACAGCTGCTCGATGACGAGGTTTCCGCCGATGGGCTCGTAGGCGAGGAAGCCCCAGCCCGATCCCTGGAGGCCCAGGGCAGCGGCGGAGAACTGCGCACGGAAGGCATCGAAGGAGCCGAAGGCGTCATCGATCGCGGCAGCCAGCTCGCCCTCGGGCTTGTCGCCGCCGTCCGGGGAGAGGTTCTTCCAGAACACGGAGTGGTTGATGTGGCCGCCGGTGTGGAACGCGAGGTCCTTGGAAAGCCGGTTGATGTTGGCGAAGTCGCCCTTTTCGCGCGCCTCGGCCAACTGGGCGAGGGCGTTGTTGGCGCCTGCCACGTAGGCGGCGTGGTGCTTGCTGTGGTGCAGTTCCATGATCCGCGCGGAAATGTGCGGTTCGAGGGCGGCGTAGTCGTAGCTGAGTTCCGGCAATACGTACTCGGTCACAAAATCCTCCAATATCGTGGACCCGTCAGGCCCGGTTGGTAACTCTCGGATTGTGCATCCGGGCAGCTGGTGCCCGGAATTATTTTTGATTCTATGGGGCGGTTACTCGTCCAGCATTTCGGGCGTCACATTGGCGTCCGTTCCGGGAATGCCCAGGTCAAGGGCGCGCTTGTCCGCCATGGCCAGCAGCCGGCGGATCCTGCCGGCAATAGCATCCTTGGTCATGACGGGGTCGGCCAGGCGGCCCAGCTCGTCCAGGCTGGCCTGCTTGTGCGCCACCCGCAGTTCGCCTGCGTACTTCAGGTGGTCCGGAACGTCGTCGCCGAGGATTTCCAGTGCCCGGTCCACCCTTGCCCCTGCCGCCACCGCTGCCTGTGCGGAACGGCGCAGGTTGGCGTCGTCGAAGTTGGCGAGGCGGTTGGCGGTTGCCCTGACCTCCTTGCGCATGCGGCGCTCCTCCCAGACCATCAGGGCGTCGTGGGCTCCCATGCGGGTCAGGAGTGCGGCGATGGTGTCACCGTCGCGGATCACCACCCGGTCCACTCCCCTGACTTCCCTGGCCTTGGCCTGGATGTCCAGGCGGCGGGCCGCGCCCACCAGGGCCAGGGCGGATTCTGGCCCCGGGCAGGTGACCTCCAGCGATGATGACCGGCCGGGTTCCGTGAGGGAGCCGTGGGCCAGGAAGGCCCCGCGCCAGACGGCCTCGGCGTCCGCCGCGGAACCGTTCACGACGGCGGACGGCAGCCCGCGCACGGGGCGTCCGCGTCCGTCCAGGAGGCCGGTCTGGCGTGCCAGCGCCTCGCCGTCGCGGACCACGCGGACGACGTAGCGGCTGGCGCGCCGGAGTCCGCCGGCGGAAACGACGATGATTTCGCTTTGGTGTCCGTAGACCTCTGCGATGGCGGCACGGAGCCTGCGCGCCGTCGAGGCCAGGTCCACTTCCGCCTCGATGACGATCCGGCCGGAGATGATGTGCAGTCCCCCGGCAAACCGGAGCATGGCGGAAACCTCAGCCTTGCGCACTGATGACTTCTTGATGTCCAGACGGGACAGTTCTTCCTTGACTGATGCTGTCAGTGCCATGGCACCTTCCTAACTGTTCCCAAAAATGTCCTGGTACGCCGTCGCCAGCCGCAGCGGCTCGTGGACAGGGCGGCGTCCCGACGCCCCTACTTTACCCAAGACCACCTCTGCGCCGATCATGCCGGCGGCCTTCTCGAACTCCCGGCGGTCCGGTATGGAGGTGGGATCGGCCAGGACCACGTCCACGCTGAACTCCGGCGCGTAGCGCCGCAGGACGTGGAGATGGTCCGCCGCCGTCATGCCCGTGGTTTCCTTGGTGTCCGTGGCAAGGTTCATGGTCAGGCAGCGTTTGGCGGGGGTGCTGCAGAGGGCCTGGCGCATCTCCGGCAGGAGCAGGTGCGGCAGGACGGACGTGTACCAGGAGCCCGGACCCAGGACCACCCAGTCCGCCAGTTCGATGGCCGTCAGGGCGTCCGTGCAGGCCGGCGCCGCTTTCGGCAGGAGGCGGACCTCCTCGAGTGAGCCTGCCACGGCACAGCGGGCCTGGCCGTGGATGGTTTGCAGCGCGGTTGAGCCGTCAGGTGCGGTCACGCGCACATCACCTTCAATGGTGAGTGGCACGGTGGACATCGGCAGGACCTGGCCGCGGGCGCCCAGCAGGGCACCCGCCCATTTGAGCCCTGCGACGGTGTCCCCCAGCAGTTCCCAGAGCGTGACGATCAGCAGGTTCCCCATGGCGTGCTCGTCCAGCGATCCGCCGGGTCCCTTTGCGGCGCGGAACCGGTGCTGCATGACATCGCGCCAGGTACGGCCCCAGTCGGTGTCGTCGCAGAGCGCAGACAGCGCCATGCGGAGGTCTCCCGGCGGAAGGACACCGTACTCCTCGCGCAGACGCCCCGACGACCCGCCGTCGTCCGCCACTGTGACCACCGCAGTGAGTTCGGAGGTGAGCAGGCGGAGCGCGGACAGCGAGGCCGCAAGGCCGTGGCCGCCGCCCAGGGCCACCACGTTGGGGCCCTTGTCCTGCTGGCCCGAGCCCTTGCCGGCGGCAGGCGGCACCAGGGGCAGTGCTCCGGTGAAAAGTGCCATTATTCGCGGCCCAGATCCCGGTGCGCGGTGGTCACCGTGACCCGGGGGTACTGCGCAAGTTTCTTGGAAAGTTCCACGGCGACCGCAACGGAGCGGTGCTTGCCGCCCGTACAGCCGACGGCGATGGTGGCGTAGTGCTTGTTCTCCCTGCGGTAGCCCTCCAGGACGGGTTCGAGTGCCAGGACATACCGGTCCACGAAGTTCTTGACGCCTTCGGCCTCGAGCACGTAGTCGCTGACGTCCTTGTCCAGGCCCGTCAGCGGGCGCAGCTGCGGTACCCAGTGCGGGTTGGGGATGAACCTGACATCGGCCACATAGTTGGCGTCCACCGGCAGGCCGTACTTGAAGCCAAAGCTCATGACATTCAGCCGAAGCGCCACCGGACCGGTTTCGCTGAACAGTTCGGTGATGGCGGTGGCCAGCCCGTGGACGTTGTAGTTGGAGGTGTCGAGGACGACGTCGGAGCTGTCGCGCAGTTCCTGCAGCAGCTCACGTTCGGCAGCGATGCCGTCCAGGATGCGTCCGCCGCCCTGCAGCGGATGGGGCCGCCGCCCCTGTTCGAACCGCCGGACCAGGACGTTGTCGCTGGCGTCGAGGAACAGGACGCGGAAGGTGACACCGCTCGCGGCGAGTGCGCCCAGGGCTGCGCGGATGTCCGCGAAAAGGCCCTTGCTGCGGACGTCGATCACCACTGCCAGCCGGGGGATGGACTGCGGGGCGTGCGAAACAAGCTCCGCCAGCGTGCCCAGCATCTGGGGCGGGAGGTTCTCCACGACATACCAGCCATGGTCCTCCAGGGCGTCCGCGGCGGTGCTCCGCCCGGCGCCGGACATTCCGGTGACCACCAGCAGTTCCGCTTCGAGCGGTTTGACGGGCTCCAGCCCGTCCTGATCCGCTCCGGATCCCGCCGTCGTGTCTGCCATGAAGCCTGCCCCGTTTCCTCGTTGTCCACCGGCAGCCGTGATGGCACTGCCCGTCCTTTACCCTAGCTAAATTTCCGGGAACTCCGCTAAGTCTCGATGATTTCGCCGGTGGTCATGTTGATCGCGGGCACGGCAACGGCCTCGGGCCCGTCAGCGGCGAAGTGGTTCACGATGGCGCTGGCGAGTGCCGGACCAATCCCCTTTGCCTGTGAAAGCTCTTCCACGGTTGCGGCCTTCACGCCCTTGACCGATCCAAAGTGGGCCAGCAGGGCCTTGCGCTTGGAGGCGCCCAGGCCCGGAACAGCGTCCAGCGCGGACACGGTCATGGCCTTGCCGCGCTTTTGCCGGTGGAAGGTGATGGCGAAGCGGTGCGCCTCGTCACGGATCCGCTGGAGCAGGTACAGCCCCTGGGAGGTTCGGGGCAGGATGACGGGAAAGTCGCTGTCCGGAAGCCACACCTCCTCCAGCCGCTTGGCCAGGCCCACCACGTAGACGTCGTCGATGCCCAGGTCCTTCAGGGCGCGGGCCGCTGCGTTCACCTGTGGCTGCCCGCCGTCCACCACCACCAGGTTGGGCGGGTAGGCGAACCTGGCCTTGGGTGCAGGAGTGGTGGTGTCCAGCACGGCGCTGTCCGCGTCCGGTTCCAGGCCGTCGGATGCCAGGACGGATTCGTCCACCTGCGCGGACTTGTCCTGCAGGTAGTGCCGGAACCGCCGGGTCAGGACATCATGCATGGCCGCCGTGTCATCGGCGGCCGCGGGGCCGGTAATGGAGAACTTGCGGTAGTCCGACTTCTTGGGCAGCCCGTCCTCCACCACCACCATGGATGCCACCACGTTGGTGCCCTGGACATGGGAGACGTCGAAGCATTCGATCCGGAGCAGGGGCACGGGCAGGTCCAGTGCCTCCTGGAGTTCCTGGAGGGCCTGGGACCTGACGGTGAGGTCCCCGGCGCGCCGCGTCTTGTGCAGCTTCAGCGCGTGCTCGGCATTCTCGCGGACGGTGGACATCAGCGCCGCCTTGTCTCCGCGCTGCGGCACCCGGATGTCCACCTTGGCGCCACGGATGCCACCCAGCCATTTGGCAAGGTCCTCCGCGTTGCTGGGCGCCACGGGCACCAGGACTTCGCGTGGCAGCCGGCCATGGGTGTCGCCGTCCTCGCCGTAGACCTGCTGGAGCAGGTGCTCCACCAGGTCCGGAGTGGTGAAATCCTCCACCTTTTCCACCACCCAGCCGCGCTGGCCGCGGATCCTGCCGCCGCGGACGTGGAACACCTGGACGGCGGCTTCCAGCTCATCCTCATGCAGGGCGAAGACGTCTGCATCCGTGTCCTCGGACAGCACCACGGCGTTCCGTTCGAAGACCTTGCGCAGGGCCGTGATGTCGTCGCGGAGCCGGGCGGCGTGCTCATAGTCCAGCTTCGCCACGGCGTCGGCCATCTGCTTTTCCAGCTTGTTGATGAACCGCTTGGCCTCGCCTCCCATGAAGGCGCAGAAATCCTCGGCAAGTGCCTTGTGGTCCTCCGGCGAGATTCGGCCCACGCAGGGCGCGGAGCACTTGTCGATGTATCCCAGCAGGCACGGCCGCCCGCTGGCCTCCGCCCGCTTGAAGACGCCGGCGCTGCAGCTCCGGACCTGGAAGACGCGGAGCAGGGTGTCCATGGTCTCGCGGATGGCCCCGGCGGTGTACGGGCCGAAGTAGCGGGTCCCCTTCCGCTTGTCCCCCCGCATGACCTGTACCCGGGGGTACTTTTCGTTCATGGTCACGGCGAGGTAGGGATAGGTCTTGTCGTCCCGGAACACCACATTGAACCGGGGCTTGAATTCCTTGATCCAGGTGTATTCCAGCTGCAGCGACTCGAGTTCGCTGCCAACGACCGTCCACTCGACGCTGCTGGCCGCGTGCACCATGGCATAGGTCTTGGGCAGCAGTCCGGCCGGGTTGGCGAAATACGAGTTCAGCCTGGACCGCAGGCTTTTCGCCTTGCCCACATAGATGACCCGGCCGTGCGGATCACGGAACCGGTATACGCCCGGGTTGGTGGGGATTTCACCGGTTTTGGGCCGGTAACTTGCTGGATTTGCCACCTATCAAGTCTACTGAGTCGCGCCGGGTCTCCCTGCCAGCCGGCCAGGACGGGGTCCGTACCGGCTGTCCCTGGCCGGCTTGCCGGCTATTCCGGGGTCTTGCTCTGGTTGTAACTGGCCGAACGTTCCTGGCCGCTGAGTTCGGCGATGGCGTCCATGATGCGGTCCGTGACCTCGCGGCGGGCAGGCAGGGAGTGGTCCGGGCCGGTCTTGTCGAAGTACAGCGGCTCCCCCACCTTCATGGTGAAGTGCTGCGGCCTGACCCCCTTCTCGCCGGCGCGCTGCAGCTTCTCGGTGCCGATCAGGCCCACGGGAATCACCGGCGCCCCGGTAGTGAGCGCCAGCCAGCCGACCCCGGTGCGTCCCCGGTAGAGGATGCCGTCCCGGGAACGGGTTCCCTCAGGGTAGATGCCGATGCCGCGGCCTGACTCCAGGATGTCCAGCAGTGTCTTGAGCGCCTGGACACTTGCGGCCTGTTCGCCGCGCTCCACCGGAATGGAGCCCACGGATTCGAAGAACGCCTTCATGACCTTGCCCTTGACGCCGCCGGTGGTGAAGTATTCGGCTTTGGCGAAGAAGGCGACCGGCCGCGGCATCAATGCCTGGACGATCACGCTGTCGAAGAAGGACAGGTGGTTGGGAGCCACGATAAACGGGCCGTCGGAGGGGACATTGTCCAGCCCGACGACGGTGGGCCGGCAGGTGCCGGAGATCAGGTTGCGGGTGGTCCAGCGGACGGCATCAAACATTTCCATCGTTGCTCACCCCGCTCATTGCCGCGACGTGGACGGCCTGCAGACGCTCGATGACCGCGACCAGCTCCTCATCGGTGCTGACGACAGCCACGGAGCCGGCTTCCTCCAGTTCCCCGTCCGGAGCGAACCCCCATGCGACGCCGATGCAGTCCAGTCCGTTGGCGATGGCCCCGGACACGTCCTGGGCGCGGTCCCCCACCATAATGGCGTGCTGCGTGTCCAGGTCCCGCAGGGCGGCGGCGATGATCTGGGTCTTGCCCAGGGGAACACCGTCCACTGCCGCTTCGTCATCGCCGGAGCCGTGGATTCCGTGGAAGAGGCCGTCGATGCCATGATGCGCCAGCACCGTATGCGCCAGACGCTGTGGCTTTTGGGTGGCTACTGCCACAGGCCGGCCTGCTGCGGCGAAGGATTCAAGGATCCCGCGGATGCCCGGGTACAGCCGGCTTTGGGCGATTCCGGTGGCCACGTAGTGTTCGCGGTACCGGCGGACCACCTCTTCCAGGCGGTCCGCCGGTACCTTTGCCACGTTGAGCAGGGAATCGCTCAGCTTGGGGCCGATCATCGCGTTGAGCAGGTCCTGGCCGGGAACCGGGAGCCCCAGTCCGCGGAGGGCCGCGGCAATCCCCTCGGTTATGCCACCTGCCGGGTCGACAAGAGTGCCGTCCAGGTCAAAGATCACGGGCACTGTTGTTGAAGTCACCGGGTTAGTTTCTCATGACAGCAGGAGTGCCTGAAACTCGCATTCCCCGTGAGGAATATTTCCGTGGAATTTCCTCCGGTCAGCCGAGTATCTCGGCCAGGAACTTCCCGGTGTGGCTGGTGCCGGACTTGGCCACCTGCTCCGGCGTTCCGGCCGCGACAATCTGGCCGCCGCCCGAACCGCCGTCGGGCCCGAGGTCAACCAGCCAGTCGGCACTCTTGATGACGTCCAGGTTGTGCTCGATGGTGATCACCGTGTTCCCCTTGTCCACCAGCCCCTGCAGGACCATCAGCAGCTTGCGGATGTCCTCGAAGTGCAGGCCAGTGGTGGGCTCGTCCAGGACGTAGATGCTGCGGCCGTTGGAGCGCTTCTGCAGCTCCGCCGCGAGCTTGACGCGTTGCGCTTCACCGCCGGAGAGGGTGGTGGCGGGCTGTCCGAGGCGGACATACCCGAGTCCCACGTCCACCAGGGTGTTCAGGTGCCGTGCGATGGGCGAGAAGGCCGCGAAGAACTCGGCGCCCTCTTCGATGGGCATGTTGAGGACGTCGGCGATGGTCTTGCCCTTGTAGTGCACCTCCAGGGTCTCCCGGTTGTAGCGCGCACCGTGGCACACCTCGCAGGGGACGTACACGTCAGGCAGGAAGTTCATCTCGATCTTCAGCGTGCCGTCGCCGGAGCAGGCCTCGCAGCGGCCGCCTTTGACGTTGAACGAGAAACGGCCGGGCAGGTAGCCGCGGACCTTGGCCTCGGTGGTTTCGGCGAAGAGCTTGCGGATGTTGTCGAAGACACCGGTGTACGTGGCCGGGTTGGACCGCGGCGTGCGGCCGATGGGGCTTTGGTCTACATGGACCACCTTGTCGAGGTGCTCCAGGCCCTGGACCGTCTTGTGCCGTCCGGCCACCTGCTTGGCGCCGTTGAGCTTGTTGGCCAGCACCTTGTAGAGGATTTCATTGACCAGGGTGGACTTGCCCGAACCACTCACGCCCGTCACCGCGGTGAAAAGACCCAGCGGGAAGGCTGCGTCGACGTTCAGGAGGTTGTTCTCCCGTGCGCCCAATACCTTGATCTCCCGCTTCTTGTCGTACTTGCGCCGCTTCCGGGGCACCTCGATGGCCTTGCGGCCGGACAGGTAGTCGCCGGTCAGGGACTCCTTGTTGTCCAGCAACTCCTTGTAGGTCCCCGAGTGGACCACCTGGCCGCCATGCTCGCCCGCGCCGGGTCCGATGTCCACGATCCAGTCGGCCACGTGGATGGTGTCCTCGTCGTGCTCCACGACGATCAGGGTGTTTCCCATGTCGCGGAGCCGGGTGAGGGTTTCGATGAGCCTGCGGTTGTCCCGCTGGTGCAGCCCAATGGAGGGTTCATCCAGGACGTAGAGGACGCCCACCAGGCCGGAGCCGATCTGGGTGGCGAGCCGGATGCGCTGCGCTTCGCCGCCGGACAGGGTGGCCGAGGGGCGCTCCAGGTTGAGGTATTCCAGCCCCACATCCAGCAGGAAGGTCAGGCGGGCCTGGATCTCCTTGAGGACCTGGTGGGCGATCTGCGCCTCGCGCCCGGTCAGCACCAGGTTGTTGAGGAAATCCGCGCAGTCCCGCATGGGCAGGGCGGCAACCTCGGCGATGGACTTGCCGTTGATCAGCACCGACAGGGATGCCGGGTTGAGCCGCGCGCCGTTGCAGGCGGGGCAGGGAACCTGCCGCATGTACTCCTCGTAGCGGTCGCGGGCCCAGTCGGAATCGGTCTCGCCGTGCTTGCGGTGGACGTACTGGATGGCGCCTTCAAACCCGGTGCTGTACTTGCGTTCGCGGCCAAAGCGGTTGCGGTACTGCACCACCACCTTGTGGTCCTTGCCGTGCAGGATGGTCTGGCGCACGTCCTTGCCCAGCTTCTCCCACGGCGTGGTCATGGAGAAGCCAACCTCCTTGGCCAGGCCCTCGAGGAGCCGGTTCCAGTACTCCGTGGTGGCAGTACCCAGTGACCAGGGCGCGATGGCTCCCTCCGACAGGGAGAGTTCCGGGTTGGGAACAATGAGTTCCTCGTCAACCTCGAGGCGGGTGCCGATGCCGCTGCAGGCGGCGCAGGCGCCGAAGGGGTTGTTGAACGAGAAGGAGCGCGGCTCGATTTCGTCGATGGACAGGGGGTGCTCGTTGGGGCAGGCGAGGTTCTCGGAGAACGCCCGGATCCTTTCGGGGGCGTCCGCGTCCACGTCGACGAACTCCGCCAGGACCCGGCCCTCGGCCAGTCCCAGCGCGGTCTCGATGGAGTCGGTGAGCCGCTGGCTGATGCCTTCCTTGACCACCAGGCGGTCAACCACCACTTCGATGGTGTGCTTGAACTGCTTGCCCAGCTTGGGGGGATCGTTGAGCTGGACGAGGTTGCCGTCCACCCGCGCCCGGGAGTAGCCCTTTGCGGTGAGTTCCATGAAGAGGTCCACGAACTCGCCCTTGCGGCCACGCACCACCGGCGCCAGGACCTGGAAGCGGGTTCCCTCGTCGAGTTCGAGGAGCTGGTCCACAATCTGCTGCGGCGTCTGCTTTGACACGGGTTCACCACAGACGGGGCAGTGCGGCCTGCCGACGCGCGCCCACAGCAGGCGCATGTAGTCGTAGATCTCGGTGATGGTTCCTACAGTGGACCGCGGGTTCTTGCTGGTGGATTTCTGGTCGATGGAGACAGCCGGGGAGAGCCCTTCGATGAAATCGACGTCGGGCTTGTCCACCTGGCCCAGGAACTGGCGTGCGTAGGCGGACAGCGATTCGACGTAGCGGCGCTGGCCTTCGGCAAAGATTGTGTCGAACGCCAGCGAGGACTTGCCGGATCCGGAGAGGCCGGTGAAGACGATCATGGCGTCGCGCGGCAGGTCGAGGTCCACGTTGCGCAGGTTGTGCTCCCGCGCGCCCTTCACCACAAGGCGGGAGAGGTCCGGGCGCTGCGGGGCGGCGGCGGCAGGGACCGCGAAGGACGTGGAGGGGGCAGGGGTTTCTTCAGCTACGGCTTTAGGCACCCCATTATGCTAATCGAAAACTTTTTCGAACACTCGCGGTTCCGCCGTCAGGGAACATCGTAGGCGGCCGCCAGGATTTTCACGGCCTCGGCAAAGCTGGCCCCTTGGGATTTGGCGACGGCGGCGTATGCGGCGGCTGCGGCGGACAGGCCGCCCAGGCGCTCGTCACGCGCGGCAACCACCGTACCGTTCCGGCCACGGGTGGTGACGATCCCGGCGGCCTCCAGTTCCTTGTACGCCCTGGCCACGGTGTGCGGGGCGACGTCGAGCTTCTCCGCCAGGGCCCGCACGGCAGGCAGCCTGGTGCCCGGCGCCAACGCGCCGCTGTCCGCCAGATGGATGACCTGAAGCCGGAGTTGCTCGAACAGCGCCACGCTGCTGGCCGGGTTGGGGCGCCAGGACCCCGGGAAGTCGCCTGCGGCGCTCACAGGCCGCCCTCCAGGATGCCCGCGCGGCCGTCGCGTTCGGCGAACTGTGCGTTGTACAGCCGGGCGTAGTAGCTGTTGGCGGCAAGGAGGCTGTCATGAGTGCCCTGCTCGACGATCCGTCCATGGTCCATGACGAGAATTAGATCAGCGTTCCGGATGGTGGACAAACGGTGGGCAATCACGAAACTGGTCCGCCCCTGGCGCAGCCGCTGCATCGCCTGGCGGATGAGCACCTCCGTCCTGGAATCGACCGAACTTGTGGCCTCATCCAGGACCAACACACTGCGCCCGGCGAGCTGCGCCCTGGCGATGGTGATGAGCTGACGCTGCCCCTGGCTGAGCTGCTCGCCGCCGTTCTCCAGGACTGTGTCGTAGCCGCGCGGCAGGGACCTGATGAAACGGTCCGCGTGCGTTGCCTCCGCGGCGGCAACTATGGCCGCATCCGCAGCGCCTGGCAGCCCGTAGGCGATGTTTTCCCGGATGGTCCCGGCAAAAAGCCAGGAATCCTGGAGCACCACGCCGAACCTGCCCCGCAGCTGGTCGCGGGGAATTTCCGCGATGTCCCTTCCGCCCATGGTGATCCTGCCGGACGAAGGTTCCAGGAACCGCATCAGCAGGTTCACCACGGTGCTCTTGCCCGCGCCCGTGTGCCCCACGATGGCCACCGCCTGGCCCGGTTCCACCGTGAAGGTGAGGTTGCTGACCGCCGGAACGGAACCGGGATAGCTGAAGGTGACGTCATGGAAGACGATGCGGCCGGCGGCGGGAGCGCCGGCCGCTGCGCCGGCCGGTTCCTGGAGGTCTTCCCCGGCATCGAGGAGCACGAAAACCCTTGCCGCCGAGGCTGCGCAGGACTGAATGACGTTGAGCAGGCCGCCGATTTGACCCACCGGCTGGGTGAACAGCCGGCTGAATTGGATGAAGGCCTGGACGCCGCCGATGGTCATGGCGCCTGCGATGACCTGCAGCGCACCCACCACTGCGACAGCAATGTAATTGAGGTTGGACATCAGCACCATCAGCGGCTGGACCACACCGGCTGAGTACTGGGCTTTGGCTGCCGCCCGGGCCAGGCGGCCGTTGCTGCGGCTGAAGACCTCCGTGGCCTGCGCCTGCCGGCCAAAGGCCTTGATGACTTCATGCCCGCTGATGAATTCCTCCACGTGCGCGTTGAGTTCGCCGGTCTCCTTCCATTGCCTGGCGAAATGCTCCTGGGACCGCCGGGCCACCAGGACGGTGATCCAGGTGGAAACGGGGACGCTGGCAATGGCAATGGCCGCGAGCAGCGGCGAGATCCACAGCATCATGGCCAGCGACCCGCACAGCATCAGGACGGACACGATGAGCTGGGTCAGAACCTGGTTCAGGGCCTGGGCAATGTTGTCGATGTCGTTGGTGGCCCGGCTCAGGACATCCCCGCGGGAGCGTTCCCGGAAATACGTGGAGGGGAGCCGGTGCAGCTTGTCCTCAAGCGCTGCTCGCAGGCCATACATAAGTCCCTGCACCGCAAGTGCCGTCAGCGCGCCCTGGATCCAGTTGAAGAGGGACGCGAAAACATACATCAAGGCCACGGCTGCCAGCAGGACTCCGAGGCGCTGGTCCAGGCTTCCCTGGAAGATGCCCTGCACCACCATGTCGGTGGCGTCGCCCAGATACTTGGGGGCGGCAACGTTGACCCCTGCGAAGGCGCACGTTGCCGCCACGGCCCCCAGCATCTGCAGCCGGAACGGGCGCAGCAGGCCAAGGAGCCTGCGGGCGGTCGGCCAGAACCTGTGCGCCGTTTCCGCGGATTCCTCCACCGCCGTCACAGCGTGCCGTCCAGCGCGAGCTGGGATTCTGCGATTTCCCGGTAGGTGGCGGACGTTTCCAGCAGCTCCCTGTGCGTTCCCTGCGCAACCAGCCGGCCGTCGTCGAGCACCAGGATGAGATCCGCGTCTTCGACCGCGGAAATGCGCTCGGCCACGATGATGACCGTTGCGGCGGCGAGCGCCTGGTCAAGTGCGCGCCGCAGCCTGGTGTCGGTGTCATAGTCCAGCGCGGAGAAGCTGTCGTCAAAGAGGTAGAGGGGCGCTTTGCGCAGGAGGGCCCTGGCGATGCAGAGCCTTTGCCGCTGGCCGCCCGACAGGCTGGCGCCGCCCTGGCCGACGGGGGTGGCAAGTCCAAGCGGGAGGTCGCGCATGAAACGCATGGTCTGGGCAGCCTCCAGGACAGCCCACAGTTCCTGGTCCGTGGCGTCGGGGTCCGCCATCCGCAGGTTGTCTGCGATGGTTCCCGTAAAAAGGTGGGAGTGCTGGGGCACGATAGCCATGGCAGCGCGGAGTTGGTCCAGGGGCAGGTGGCGGATGTCGTGGCCGGCAAGGGTGATGCGGCCGTGGGTGGGGTCCAGGAAACGCGGGATCAGGTTCAGCAGCGTGGTCTTGCCGCTTCCGGTGGAGCCCACGATTGCTGTGGTGGTACCGGGAGCTGCCGTGAAACTGATGTCCGCGAGCACGGGCGCTTCTGCTCCCGGATAAGAGAAGGCGACATCCTGGAACGCCAGCGTTGCCTGCCGCCCCGGCAGCACGGCGCCGGGCGGTGGAGGCGCGGCTGCCTTGTCACTGGCTGCCCTGTCGCTGGCCGCTCGGTCACTGGCCGCAGTGTGATTGCCCGGATCGCCGACGGACGGCTCGGTGTCAAGGACCGCCTGGATGCGTTCCGCGCAGACTGCCGCCCGCGGCGCCGTCATGAGCACGTACATGGACATCATGATCGCCAGCAGTATCTGCATGATGTAGGCGATGAACGCCGTAAGCGCCCCAAGGTTCATCTGGCCTGCCTGGATCCGGTGCCCGCCGAACCACACCACCGCAACCGAGCTGGTATTGACCACCAGCATGATGATGGGCAGCATCCCCGCCACCAGGAGCGCGGACTGCAGGTTGTTGGCGGTGAGGCCGGCGTTGGTTTCCGCAAACCGCCGGACCTCATGGCCCTGGCGGACAAAGGCGCGGATGACATCCACCCCGATGATCTGCTCGCGAAGAATCCCGCCGGACCGGTCCAGCAGGTCCTGGCCCTCACGGTAGAGCGGAATCAGCCGCCTGACAATCAGGTACATGATCAGCAGGAGCAGGGGCACGATGACGATCACCACCAGGGACAGCGCAACATCCTGCTGCACGGCCAGGACGATGCCGCCTACGCCCATGGCGGGCCCGGCAAAGAGCATGGTGAAGACAAGCACCGCGAAGGCCTGGATCTGCTGGACATCGTTGGTGGCGCGGATGGTCAGGCTCTGTGTTCCGAACAGGGCCACGTCCTGGGAGGACAGGGACTGGATCCGGGTGAAAACCTCGGCCCGCAGGCGGTGCCCGATCCTCATGGCCACCACCGCCCCAAGGTAGCCGGCAGCAATGGCGGACGCTGCCTGCACCACGGCAATGACGGCCATGAGCACGCCAAGGCGCGAGACCACCCCCGGCTCCCCTGCGACAATCCCGTCATCGATAATGGCGGCGTTCACCGTGGGCAGCAGCAGGTTTGCCGCCGCCTGGATCAGCTGAAGGAAAACGATCGCCCATACATACGCGTATTGACCGGCAAGCTGCCGCTTCACGAGTCCGACCAGCAAAATACCCCCTGTAAATGCATGGGCCGAAGAGGGGGCCAGCGGCTTGACCCCTAAACCACAGTCGCCATTGTAAGCCAGATCACTTTTCACTGCTGTCACAGCCTGTGACGGGCGTGGAAAACCCGTTGGCCGGGTACCGGTTAGCCGGCCTTGCGGCCCACTGCGAAGATGCGGCGGAAAGGCAAAACGGTGCCGTGGACCCCGCGGGGGTAGGCGTCCCGCAAAGAAGCCGCGTACTCGGTCTCGAAACTCCTGGCGTCCTCCTCGCCCAGGGCGGCCATCACAGGCCGCAGTGCCGTGCCCCGGACCCATTCCAGCACGGGGTCCGGCCCCGGCAGGACCTGCAGGTAGGTGGTTTCCCACGCATCCGCCGCGCAGCCGGCGTCGAGCAGGATCCGCAGGTATTCCTCCGGCTCCCCCACGGCCTCCCCGCCCCGCAGCACACCGTCCAGCTTTGCAGCCCAGCGGTCCGACCCCGCGAGGTCCCGCATCAGGGAGTGCGAGGGGGCGTTGAAATTTCCGGGTACCTGCAGGGCGAACCAGGCCCCCGGCCGGAGCACTTCCAGCCACTTGCGCAACATGTCCTGGTGGCCCGGAACCCACTGCAGGGCGGCGTTGCTGACCACAACGTCCGTCTCCGGACTGGGCATCCAGCCCTCGATGCCGGCCTGCTCAAAGCGAAGGGAGGGCTTCTCCTCCGCCAGTGCCGACGCCTTTGCCAGCATGTCCGCGGAGGAATCCAGGCCCAGGACCCGGGCCCCCGGCCAGCGGTCAGCCAGGGTTGCCGTCAGGTTCCCTGGCCCGCAGCCCAGGTCAACCACGCGCTTGGGCCGGTCGGCATGGATCCGGGCCGTGAGATCGAAGAACGGCCGGTTCCGGTAGTCACCGAACTGGACATACTTGGCGGGGTCCCACTTCATGAATCTCTCCAGCTTCTGACGCGCACACGGGCAAGGCGTAGCCTAACCCGCCAGGGACTCCGGATCCGGCCGCAACGTGGCACTAAGGTTGAAGTCAATGAAACTCGTTGACCAGCTGATCGATCTGCCCGCCCCCGCCCCATCCGCCGCCGTCGACCCCGACGCCCTTTACACCCGGTTCGTGGAGTGGACGGAAAGCCGGGGCCTGTCGCTGTACCCGGCACAGGACGAGGCCATCATGGAGCTGGCAACCGGGGCGAACGTCATCCTGGCCACGCCCACCGGCTCAGGGAAGTCCCTGGTGGCCATTGCGGCGCACTTCCAGGCCATGGCCCAGGGCCGCCGAAGCTATTACACGGCACCGATCAAAGCCCTGGTGTCCGAGAAATTCTTCGCGCTCTGCGACATCTTCGGAGCAGAGAACGTGGGCATGATCACCGGCGACTCCGGGGTGAACCAGGATGCTCCCATCATCTGCTGCACCGCCGAGATCCTGGCCAACATCGCGCTCCGGGAAGGCGCCGCAGCCGAACTCGGTGCGGTGATCATGGACGAGTTCCACTTCTACTCCGACCCGCAGCGCGGCTGGGCCTGGCAGGTCCCCCTCCTGGAGCTTCCGCAGGCCCAGTTCCTGCTGATGTCCGCCACCCTGGGCGATGTCACCCGGTTCGAGGAGGGGCTCACGGCGCTGACCGGACGTGCGACCACCACCGTCAGTTCCGCCGAACGGCCCATTCCGCTGCACTACTACTACCACCAGACACCCGTCCACGAGACGCTGGAGGAGTTGTTGTCCACCCGGCAGGTGCCCGTCTATGTGGTGCACTTCAGCCAGCTCGAAGCGATCGACCGTGCCCAGAACCTGATGAGCATCAACGTGTGCACCCGGGAGGAAAAGGACAAAATCGCGGAGCTGATCGCCAACTTCCGGTTTGCCGCGGGCTTTGGGAAGACGCTGAACCGCCTGGTCCGCCATGGGATCGGTGTGCACCACGCCGGGATGCTGCCCAAGTACCGGCGGCTGGTGGAGCAGCTGGCGCAGGAGGGGCTGCTGAAGGTCATTTGCGGCACGGACACCCTGGGCGTGGGCATCAACGTCCCCATCCGGACGGTGCTGCTCACGGCTTTGAGCAAGTACGACGGCGTCCGCACCCGGCTGCTCAACCCGCGTGAGTTCCACCAGATTGCGGGCAGGGCAGGCCGTGCGGGCTACGACACCGCCGGGACAGTGGTGGTGCAGGCACCCGAGCACGTGACTGAGAACGTCAAGGCGATGGCCAAGGCCACCGCCAAGTTCGGCGATGACCAGAAGAAGCTGCGCCAGGTGGTGAAGAAAAAGCCGCCCGAGGGCTTCGTCTCCTGGGGTGAGCCCACGTTCAAGCGGTTGGTGGAATCGGTACCGGACCCGCTGACGTCCAGCTTCACGGTAACGCACGCCATGTTGATGAACCTGATGGAGCGGCCCGGCGACCCGTTCGCGGCGGCCCGGCGGCTGCTCACCGAAAACCACGAGCCGCGCGCTTCCCAGCTGCGGCTGATGAAGAAGGCCCTGGGCATTTACCGGGAACTGCTGGCCGCCGAAGTGATCGAACGCATCCCGCCGGAGGAGCAAGGCCCCGATGGCCGTTCCGTCCGGCTGACCGTCCATCTGCAGCCGAACTTCGCGCTGAACCAGCCGCTCTCCCCCTTTGCGCTTGCCGCACTGGAGCTCCTTGACCCGGAGTCGCCGTCGTACGCCCTGGACGTGGTGTCCGTGATCGAGGCGACCCTGGAGAAACCGCGGCAGATACTGTCGGCGCAGCAGAAGAAGGCGCGCGGCGAAGCGGTGGCCGCCATGAAGGCTGAGGGCATCGACTACGACCAGCGGATGGCCATGCTGGACGAGGTCACCTACCCCCAACCGCTCGCGGAGATCCTGGGCGAGGCGTTCGAGGTCTACCGGAAGGCCGCGCCGTGGGTGGGCGACTTTGAGCTTGCACCCAAGTCGGTAGTGCGCGACATGTACCAGCGGGCGATGAACTTTGGCGAATTCGTCCAGTTCTACGGCCTGGCCCGGTCCGAAGGAATCGTGCTGCGGTACCTTGCCGATGCCTTCAAGGCGTTGCGCCAGACTGTTCCGCAGGACATGCTTCGCGAGGACCTGGAAGACCTGACCGCCTGGCTGGGTGAGCTGGTGCGGCAGGTGGACTCCAGCCTCCTGGACGAATGGGAGGAGCTGGCCTCCGGGGCGGCGCCGACGCCGCATGACGCGCCGCCTCCCCCGCCGCCGTCGCTCACCTCCAACATCCGCGCTTTCCGGGTGATGGTGCGCAACGAGATGTTCCGGCGGGTGGAACTGTTCGCTGACGAGGACGCCACGGCGTTGGGCGAGCTCGACGGCGGTTCCGGGTGGGGTGCCGAACGCTGGGAAGACGCGCTGGACGACTACTTCGACGAACACGATGACATCGGGACCGGGCCCGACGCCCGCGGTCCGGGCCTGCTCATGATCACCGAGGAACCCGGAACGTGGAAGGTGCGCCAGATCTTCGATGACCCGGCGGGCAACCACGACTGGGGGATCTCCGCCGAGGTGGATCTTGCGGGCTCGAATGCCACCGGGACAGCGGTGGTCAAGGTGACGGAGGTTAACCGGCTCTGACACCGACCTGGCCGGGGCAGCCGTCCCGGCGCCGGCGGTAAGCTCGGAGAATGAGTGCAATCCGCCCCGCAACCCGCCACGACGTGCCCGCCATCCTCCGAATGATCCATGAACTGGCCCATTACGAGAAGGAACCCGACGCCGTCCGGAACACGCCCGAGCGCCTGGAACAGGTGCTCTTCGGCGACAACCCCCGCGTATTCGCGGCCATGGCCGAAAACGCGGCGGGCGAGGTGCAGGGCTTCGCGCTGTGGTTCCTGAACTACTCCACCTGGGAGGGCGTTCACGGGATCTACCTGGAGGACCTTTACGTCAGCCCTGAAGCCCGGGGCGAAGGCCACGGCAAGGCGCTGCTGCAGCACCTTGCGGCGATCGCGGTCGAGAATGGCTACGCACGGGTGGAATGGAGCGTGTTGGACTGGAACGAGCCCTCCATCAACTTTTACCGCCGCCTGGGTGCGCGCCCCATGGACGGCTGGTCCACCTTCAGGCTGACCGGCGAATCACTGGACCGGTTCGGCCGGGCCACGTCCCGCGACTCCCTTCCCGCTTCTGCCCGTGGCTGACGCGCGCCGGGTCCAGGCGACCGCCGTCGGGCATGACGTCAAGGCCCGGCATGAATTCCGTGGCATGCGCACGGTGGAGCACTACTTCACAGTCCCGCTGGACCATTTTGCTTCGGAGGATCATGCCGTGGCCGGCGGCCAGCCTCGCGGCGAAACCATCACGGTTTTCGCCCGGGAGTACGTGTCTGCTGCGCACAGCGAAGAAGCCGCCGCGCGGCTGCCGTGGCTCCTCTTCCTGCAGGGCGGCCCGGGCGGCCGCGGCAACAGGTGGGGTTCCCTGGGTGGCTGGAGCAAAGCCGCGGCGCAGGACTTCCGCATCCTGATGCTTGACCAGCGCGGCACGGGCCTCTCCTCGCCCATTGACCGGAACACCCTGCCCGGCCGCGGAAGCGCGGCGGAGCAGGCGGCCTACCTGGAGCACTTCAGGGCGGACTCGATCGTGGCGGACGCGGAGTTGATCCGCCACGCCCTGGAATCACCGCCCTGGACGATTTACGGCCAGAGCTACGGGGGCTTCTGCGCGCTTACCTACCTGTCCTTCGCACCTGCGGGCCTGCGCGAGGTGCTGGTAACCGGCGGCCTTGCCCCGCTCACCGGTTCCGCGGACGACGTGTACCGGGCCACGTACCAGCGGGTGGCGGCCCGCAACGACGAGTACTTCCGCTGGTATCCCGAGGACAGGAACGTTGTGGAGCGGATTGCCCGCCACCTGCGCTCCACGCCGGAATTCCTGCCCGACGGCGGGCCCCTCACCGTGGAGCGGTTCCAGATGGCGGGGGCGTTCCTGGGCGGCAACACGCGCGTGGACAGCCTCCACTACCTGCTCGAGGACGCCTTTGTGGACACGGCGGCCGGACCGCGCCTGTCCGACGCGTTCCTGGAGCAGCTCCAAGGCGTCATCTCCCGCCGGTCCAACCCGCTGTACGCGCTGATGCACGAATCCATCTATGGCCAGGGCCAGGCCACCGATTGGTCAGCGTGGCGGATGCTCGGCGAAAACCCCTGGTTCCGGCCGGATGCCGACCCGCTGCTGCTCACCGGGGAGATGGTGTATCCGTGGTACTTCGAGCAGGACCCTGCCCTCCGGCCCCTGCGGGAAGTGGCGGAACTGCTGGCCGGCAAACAGGACTGGAAGCCGCTGTACGACGCGCGGGTACTGGCCCGCAATACTGTTCCCGTGGCTGCGGCAGTCTACTCGGACGACATCTACGTGGACCGGGAGCTTTCGCTGCGGACCGCCGCTGCGGTGCGCGGGCTGCAGGTCTGGGAGACGGCGGACTTCCATCACGACGGAATCGCCGACGACGGTGAGCGGATTTTTGCCCGCTTGCTGGGCATGGTGCGGTCAGGCGGCCGCTGACCGGCGGTGTGACAGGCGCGTGGCCACCGCTGCGGCCAGGACGGCCGCCCCGATGGTCCCGCCCAGAAGGTTCAGGCCCAGGTAGCCGGCAACACCCAGGACAAGTCCCGACACCGCGCCGCCCAGAGCCCCCGCGGCCCCCATCAGCATGTCGGAGACACCCTGGACCGCCACCCGGGCTCCCTGCCCCACGCTTTCCGCCAGGAGCGTGGAGCCGGAAATCGTGGCCGCAGACCAGCCCATGCCCAGCAGGACCAGCCCGGTGGCCACCGCGGCGGTTGAGGACTGGCCGAACCCGGCAACGGCCACCGCCGCGATCAGCAGCGTGAAGCCGATCATGATGGTCTCCATCCTGCCCGCCCTGTCGGTCAACCAGCCCATGACCGGGGAGAGCGCAAACATCCCGGCGATGTGAAGTGAGATGGTGAAGCCTATGATGACCAGCACGTCCCCCTCGGCAACGTGCCCGGCGTGCGGACCGGGTCCCTCCACGAGGTGCTGGAGGTGCAGCGGCGTCATCGACATCACGCCGACCATCACCGCGTGGGCTGCCACGACGCCCGTCACCGCCAGCAGTGCTGTCCGCGATCCACGGATGGCACGAAGCCCCCGGCTGAGCGAACCCGGGGAGGCAGCTGCGGCGGCCGCGGAGACAGTGGGTGGGGCGTCCATGGGAGGGGCTTGCGAGGGGGCGGCGGCAGCGACCCCGGTTCGCGCTGCCGCCGACGGCGGAACGGCTCCACCAGGGCCGGCGGCCGCACGTTGGCGTGCCAGCAGCAAGGGGTCGGGGCGAAGGCCTGCGAACAGGATTACAGTGGCAATGAGGAGCCCGGCCCCGGAAATCACAAAAGGACCAGCAACCGGAGGCAGGCCCAATGCTGCCCCCACGGCTGTGCCCGGCTGGATCAGGTTGGGTCCGGCAACGGCGCCGACAGTCACGGCCCAGACCACGGTGGACAGCGCCCGCCCGCGGTGTTCGGCAGGAGCGAGATCGACGGCGGCAAACCTTGCCTGCAGGCTCGCGGCCGTGCCCACCCCTATGCCTGCCGATCCAAGCAGCAGCAGGACGAAGAGGCCGGAGACAACGGCCAGCACCATCAGCACGGCGCCTGCCAAAGCGGCCGAGAGACCGGCCACCTGCCCGGCCCGGCGTCCGCGCCGTTCCGCCAGCGATGCCAGCGGCAGTGCCGCGGCCGCGGCCCCGAGGGTCATCACCGTGGCAACGGCACCCGCCCAGGCGCTGGAACCGGAGAGTTCCACGGCCAGGATTGAGCCTATGGAGACGGTTGATCCCGTCCCAAGTCCACTGAATACCTGGGCCACGCTCAAGAGCACAACAGTGCGCCGCTGCACGTGGCGCACGTCCTGCTCCATCACAAGTGTGCGGGCCATGTTCAGAGCATAGTCCCGGCGCGGCGCACGCCACAGGGGTTTTTGCCCGCTGCCTCAGGAAGGGTTAAATGCCGGATCCCGGCCGCGCGTGCGGCCGGGATCCGGCGGATTGGAGCGGGCGGGGGCGCCTAGTCGACGTCGCTGTGGCTCCTGCGGACGTCTTCCTCAAGCCGGGGATCCATCTTGGCAGCCTGCGCCTTGGAGCTGACCAGGCTGGCGACCACGGCGATGATGATGGTGCCCACAATGACGGCAAGGGAGACGAACGTGGGAATCTCCGGCGCCCATTCGATGTGGTGTCCACCGTTGATGAAGGGCAGCTCGTTCACGTGCATGGCGTGCAGGACCAGCTTGACGCCGATGAACGCGAGGATGAAGGACAGTGCGTGCTTCAGGTAGATGAGCCGGTTCATCAGGCCACCGAGCAGGAAGTACAGCTGCCGCAGTCCCATGAGGGCGAAAAGGTTGGCCGTGAAGACAATGAAAGGGCTCTGGGTCAGGCCGAAGATGGCGGGAATGGAGTCAACCGCGAACAGCAGGTCCGTGAGGCCGATGGTGATGAAGACGATCACCATGGGGGTGAACACCTTCTTGCCGTTCACCGTGGTCCGCAGCTTGCCCCCGTCGAACTTCTCGGACATGGGGATGACCTTGCGGATCCTGGCAATCAGCGGGTTTTCCCGGTCTTCTTCCTCTTCGCCCTCGTCCTGGGCCTGCTTCCAGGCCGTCCACAGCAGGAATGCGCCAAAGATGTAGAACACCCAGCTGAACTGTTCGATGACGATGGCGCCGAGCATGATGAAGATGCCTCGCAGGACCAGCGCGATGATGATGCCCACCATCAGCACTTCCTGCTGGTACTTCCGGGGCACGGAGAACCTGGCCATGATGATGATGAACACGAACAGGTTGTCGATGCTGAGGCTGTATTCGGTGACCCAGCCGGCCACGAACTGGCTGCCGAACTCGGCACCCGTGAAAGCGAACATGGCACCGGCAAAGGCCAGGGCGAGGCTGACATAGAAGGCTACCCACAGACCGGCTTCCTTCATGGACGGCTCGTGCGGCCGCCGGACCACCAGGAGGAGATCGATCAGGAGAATCAGGCCGAGGACGACAAATGAGCCGACCTCGAACCAAACAGGCAAATCAAGCACAGGGAAGCCTTTCGCAGGGTACACAAAAATGGTGTAAGTCTCTCCGGCCTGCCTGTGCACTTGGTGCTGATGCGGCGGCCCGCTACGCCCGGCAGGGCAACTGTGCCCTGCGTGTTGACGATCGTAGCGCTTGGGATACTCCCCTACGTGCCATTAACTGTACCCCAGGGGGCTGACCGGCGCGCCCCGGGACGCGGGCGCACGTCGCTGGATAACGTTTTCCCCCAAACCGTTGACGGCCGCCGGCACGCTTGCAATAATCACGTTCAGGCGAGAAAGCGGTTTCTCGCTTCGACCCGGCGTCCCGGCGTCATTCCCAGAAATCAAGGTTGGTCAATGAAGACTCCTCATCGCACTGGCGTGGTGGCCAAGGCCCTTGCCACCGCCGCTGCGCTGGCCATGCTGGCCAGCGGCTGCTCGTCCTCCCCCTCTTCATCGTCGGGCGACGGCGGAAACGTCACCATCCGCTTCACCTGGTGGGGCAACGACCTGCGGAACAAGCAGACGCAGCAGGTGATCGATGCATTCCAGGCTTCGCATCCCAACATCACCGTCAAGGCTGAGCCCGGGGTGTGGAGCAGTTACTGGGACAAGCTGGCCACCACCACGGCCGCCAACGATTCACCGGACGTGATCCAGATGGACCAGGCGTACATCGCCGAGTACGGCGGCCGGGGCGCGCTGCTGGACCTGTCCAAGCAGGGCAACGTCGACACGTCCAAGATTGACCAGGACGCCCTGAAGTCCGGCCAGGTGAGCGGCAAGCAGTACGGCCTGAGCACCGGGCAGAACGCCAAGGCCGTGATGATCAACACCAAGATGTTCCAGGACTACGGGGTTCCCATCCCGGATGACAAAACCTGGACCTGGGACGACTACGCCCGGACCGCCGCCCAGATCGCGGCGGCTGCGGGCAAGGCCGGCCAGACCAACTACGGCAGCTCCTACTCCCTGACCGACTCCGACCTGAACACCTGGGCCATGCAGCACGGCGAGTCGCTGTACTCGGCGGATGGCGGCCTCGGCTTTGACGAGGGCACGGCAGCGTCCTTCTTCCAGAACGTGTTGAACCTGCGTAACAAGGGCGCCGCCCCACCGGCCAACATTGCCACCGAGGACATCAGCGCCCCCGTGGAACAAACCCTGTTCGCCACCGGCAAGACGGCCATGTCGTGGTGGTGGACCAACCAGGTGAATGCGCTCCAGTCCGCACTGAAGACCGAGGTGAAGATCCTGCGGGCACCCAGCTCCACCGGCAGCGCCAAGGACAACGGCATGTCCTACAAACCGTCCATGTTCTGGTCAGTTTCCTCGCGCAGCAAGCACCCCAAGGAAGCCGCAGAAGTGGTCAACTACATGCTCAACAACCTGGATGCGGCCAAGACCATCCTGACTGAACGCGGCTTCCCCACCAACTCCGAGGTCCAGACGGCGATCGACCCGCTGCTGACCCCTGCGGACAAGGCCGCTGCCGCGTTCCTGAAGGACATCAAGCCGGACCTGAAGAGCGGTCCGCCGGTACCTCCCACCGGTTCCTCCGGCGTGCAGGCGCTTATCCAGCGGTACAGCACTGATGTCCTGTTCGACCGGAAATCCCCTTCGGATGCTGCGAAGGGCCTGATGCAGGAAGCAAAGGGAATGATCGACTCCGCCAGGAAGTAAGGCAACAGCACCACAGCAGAGAAAGCGCGACGGCGGGCACCCGGGGTGGGTGCCCGCCGTTTCCGGTCATGGCTGCGGCTGCCTGGAAAAGCAGCGCCTAGGCGTGGCCGGCCGCCTGCATCTGCCGCAGCTCCTTCTTCAGGTCGCTGACTTCGTCGCGGATGCGGGCCGCCACCTCGAACTGCAGTTCAGCCGCAGCGCCGTGCATCTGTTCCGTCAGCTGCTCGATCAGGCCCACCAGGTCCTCGGCCGGTGCAGCGGCCAGCCCGTCCGCACGCACCTGCGCTGCGCCCTTGGCGCCCGACTTGCTGCGCTTGGCACCCTTGGCCAGCCGGTTGTTGTTCAACAGTTCCTGGGTGTCGGCGTCCTCGCGGGCCAGCTGGTCCGTGATGTCCGCGATCTTCTTGCGCAGCGGCTGCGGGTCAACGCCGTGTTCCTTGTTGTAGGCCACCTGGATGGCGCGCCGCCGGTTGGTTTCGTCGATGGCGTTGGCCATGGAGTCAGTGATCCGGTCCGCGTACATGTGCACCTGGCCCGACACGTTGCGGGCGGCACGGCCTATGGTCTGGATGAGCGACGTTGAGGAGCGCAGGAAGCCTTCCTTGTCTGCGTCCAGGATACTTACCAGGGAGACCTCCGGCAGGTCCAGTCCTTCACGGAGCAGGTTGATGCCCACCAGGACGTCGAAGCTGCCGAGGCGCAGCTCCCGCAGGAGTTCAACGCGCCGCAGCGTGTCAACGTCGGAGTGGAGGTACTCCACCCTGATGCCGTGCCCCAGGAGGTAGTCCGTCAGGTCTTCGGCCATGCGCTTGGTAAGCGTAGTGACCAGGACCCGCTCATCCTTCTCCACCCGGGTGCGGATCTCGCCCAGCAGGTCATCGATCTGGCCCTTGGTTGGTTTGACGATCACTTCGGGGTCGATCAGCCCGGTGGGGCGGATGATCTGCTGGACGAAGCCGTCGGCCTTGCCAAGTTCGTACTTGCCGGGGGTGGCGGAAAGGTAGACGGTCTGGCCGATCCGTTCCAGGAACTCATCCCACTTGAGGGGCCGGTTGTCCATGGCGGAGGGCAGCCGGAAGCCGTGGTCCACCAGGGTCCGCTTCCGGGACATGTCGCCTTCGTACATGGCACCGATCTGCGGGATGGTCACGTGGGATTCATCCACCACCAGCAGGAAGTCGTCCGGGAAGTAGTCCAGCAGGCAGTGCGGCGCAGATCCGCCGGGGCGGCCGTCGATGTGCCGCGAGTAATTCTCGATGCCGTTGCAGAAGCCCATCTGCTGCATCATTTCGAGGTCGTAGGTGGTCCGCATGCGGAGGCGCTGCGCCTCCACCAGCTTGTTCTGGCCCTCCAGGACCGCCAGCCGCTCCGCGAGCTCGGCCTCGATGGTCTTGATGGCGCGGCTCATCCGCTCCGGCCCGGCCACGTAGTGCGACGCGGGGAAGACGTACATCTCCGTCTCCTCCCGGATGACATCGCCCGTCACCGGATGGAGGGTGTAGATGTTTTCCACTTCATCCCCGAAGAACTCGATCCGCAGCGCCAGTTCCTCGTACATGGGGATGATCTCGACCGTGTCGCCCCGTACCCGGAACGTGCCGCGGTGGAAGTCCATGTCGTTCCGGGCATACTGCATGGACACGAACTTGCGCAGCAGGGCATCCCGGTTCATCTCCTGGCCCTTGCGCAGCGTGACCATCCCTGCGATGTATTCCTCCGGCGTTCCCAGGCCGTAGATGCAGGACACTGTGGCCACCACGATGACGTCACGGCGGGTCAGGAGGGCATTGGTGGCGGAGTGGCGCAGCCGTTCGACTTCCTCATTGATGGAGGAGTCCTTTTCGATGAACGTGTCCGTCTGCGGGACGTAGGCTTCGGGCTGGTAGTAGTCGTAATAGGAAACGAAGTATTCCACCGCGTTATTGGGCAGGAGTTCGCGGAACTCGTTGGCCAGCTGGGCGGCGAGGGTCTTGTTCTGCACCATTACCAGGGTGGGGCGCTGCACCTGTTCGATGAGCCAGGCAGTGGTGGCGCTCTTACCGGTACCTGTGGCACCGAGCAGCACCACGTCCTTCTCGCCGTTGTTGATCCGCTCCGTCAGCTCCGCGATGGCCGCCGGCTGGTCGCCCGCGGGCTTGAATTCGCTGATGACCTCAAAGGGCGCTACAACACGGTTGATCTCCTGCGCAAGGCTCATGGATCTAATCTACAACCGGGCACCGACACTGGGCGGTCCCGTCCGTTACAGGCGAACAGCCGCCCGTCCAAGGACCTGCCTCAGGACGCGTACGACGGCGGCACCCACCCTGTTGCCTCGGCCCAGGCGGACATGCGCGGCCAGGCAACGTCGGTGAACCAGGGCTCCTTGGCGTCCGCGTAGGCCCTGGTGGTGGCGGAGTCCGCGAAGCGTCCTGCCAGGTCCGCCTTGTGCGCTTCGTAAAGCCGGACCGCGGAGGGGTCAGTCCGCAGCCAGTCGCGGAACATCAGCGCGTAACGCCACCCGGCCGAGCCGGCGGCCCGGACATGGACGTTCACGGCCCGGCACGGGTCCGCGTTGGCGTGGAACCGCTTCTGCCATTCGGCATGATCAGGGGCGTTGGGCTTCGGGGTGTCCGATTCGGCTCCCCGTACTGCCGGGAAGCCGGCAGCCGCCAGGAGCGGCGCGATCCTGTCCGCGGTTTCCAGGTCCGGCACCGCCACTTGCAGGTCGATGACGTCCTTGGCGGCCAGGCCGGGAACGGAGGTGGAGCCGATGTGGTCCACGGTCAGGATGAGGCCGGGCGCAGCCGCTTCCAGCCGGGCCGCGATCCGGGCCGCCTGCCGTGCCCATTCCTTCCGGTGCGGCTCCAGCACCGGTCCCCCCTTCCGCGGTGCGCGGGTCCCGGCCGCCAGGTTGCGCGCAAACGGCACCAGCCGCCGGTCCCAGAGCCTGTCTACCTGCTCAAGCAGGTGCAGGATGGTGCCGGAGTTGTCCAGGACGACGTCGGCAGCGGCCAGCCGTGCCTCCCGGGTGGCCTGGGCGGCCATCCGCGCACGCGCCGCTTCGGCGGTCATGCCGCGCTGCTCCTGCATGCGTTGCATCCGCACCTCGTCCGGGGCGTCCACCACCAGCACCAGGTGGAAGGCGGCCCCCTGCCCCGTCTCCACCAGAAGGGGGATGTCCTGGACCACAATGGCGTCTTCCGGCGCCGCTGCCGTGATGGCGGCGGCGCGGGCGCGTACCAGGGGGTGGACGATGGCGTTCAGCGCAGCCAGGCGCTCCTGGTTGCCGAACACCGCCCCGCCGAGCCGTGCGCGGTCCAGCCGCCCGGCGCCGTCGAGCATGTCCGCGCCGAACTCCCCCACAATCCGCTCGAGGCCCTCGGTGCCGGGCTCAACCACCTCCCGTGCCAGCGCATCTGCGTCCACCAGCACGGCGCCACGTTCCTTCAGCCGCGCGGCCACCACCGATTTCCCTGAAGCGATCCCGCCCGTCAGCCCGATTTTCAGCACCCCGCCAGCCTACTAGTCCCCGGCCGCAGGTCCGCCGCCTGGAAGCAGGGAGGTGAGGCCGCCGGCGGGTGGGCCTAGACTGGGGCGGATGCAAGAGCAAGACAGCCGGTCAGGCACCTACACCACGCTGGCGGCCGGCCGGGACTTCCGGCACGAACTCGAGATCAAGCGCTCCCGGTTCATCACGGTCCTGCGGAGGGCCGGCACGGAGGCTGCGGCCCGTGACCTGGTGGCGGACCTCCGCCGGGAATTCCACGACGCGCGCCACCATTGCTCGGTGTTTGTCCTTGGGCCGGACCGCACCATCCAGCGCTCCAGCGACGACGGCGAACCTGCCGGGACTGCAGGCATCCCCATGCTCGAAGCCCTGCTGAAGAGGGAGACCGCACCCGGGGTGACCGACCTCAGTGACACCAGTGCCGTCGTCGTGCGTTATTTCGGCGGCGTCCTGCTCGGCGCCGGTGGGCTGGTCCGGGCCTACTCCGAGTCGGTTTCGGCAGCCCTGGACCTGGCGCCCCTGGTCCGCCGCAGCAGGATGCGGATCTGTTCCACGGCGGTACCGCACGCCGCCGCAGGGCGGCTGGAGAACGACCTGCGTGCCACCGGCGCCGTCATGGCGGAGACCAGCTACCAGGACCGGCACACGGTGCTGCGGATTGCCGTGCCGGACCACGCAGCCGCCATAGCTGCCGCAACTGACCGCGTCCTGCAGCTGACGGCAGGGTCTGCCACGCTCACGCCCGGTGGAACGGAATGGGTGGATGAAGCCATCACCTGAAGTGACCCTGGTGGACGTCGATGAAGCCGTAGCGGACCAGCTGCTCCAGCTGGCCAAGCGCGACGCCTCCCCGGATGAAGTGGCTCCCCCACTGGGCGGCCCCGGCTGGAACCTGGAGCGCACCGCCTGGTTCTACAGCTACCATCACGCTGCGGCCGCCGGGTTGGGAGGCCCCGCAGCGGAAAAGTCCTGGGCCGTCTTCAGCGGCAGCCGGATTGCCGGCTCCGTGCGCCTCAAACGGAACGCTGGTGCCGACGTGCCTTCCGCGGAAACCGGGATCTGGCTTGGCCGGAGCTTCCGTTCGCGCGGGATCGGCACCGCCGCCCTGGACCTGGTCCTGGCGGAGGCCCGCCGGGCCGGCCTGAGGCGCGTCACCGCGCGTACCCTGGCTGGGAACCACCGCGCCCAGCGGCTGCTCGCGGCAGCCGGGGCGGCACTGACCTCTGACGGCGAAGGGACGGTCCTCGCCGTCGTCGACCTGTAGGCCCGGCTGACCGCAACGCCCCATGCGTTGTCTGGCAGCTGCCAGCCAGCTGTCGCGTTAAAGCACAACGGGCCCCCGCTTTCGCGGGGGCCCCTTGCGTCAGCCCGGAATCCGGGCCGGCGGCAATTAGTTGCCGGTCAGCTTCTCGCGCAGGGCAGCAAGTGCCTCGTCCGAAGCCAGGGTGCCGGCACCGGTGTCGGTGGCAGCAGGCTCGGAGGAGTAGCTGGTGGCGCCGGAATCGCCGTCACCGGACGTTGCGGCAGCAGCGTCGTCAGCAGCGTGCTGGGCAACCTGCTTCTTGTGGGCTTCCCAACGGGCCTGGGCGTCAGCGTACTGCTGCTCCCAAGCGGCGCGCTGGGTCTCGTAGCCTTCGAGCCATTCGTTGGACTCGGGGTCGAAGCCCTCGGGGTACTTGTAGTTGCCCTCTTCGTCGTACTCTGCGGCCATGCCGTACAGAGCCGGATCGAATTCGGTGCTGTCGGCGTCGACGCCCTCGTTGGCCTGCTTGAGGGACAGCGAGATGCGGCGGCGTTCCAGGTCGATGTCGATGACCTTGACGAACAGTTCGTCGCCAACGGAGACAACCTGCTCGGCCAGCTCCACGTGGCGCACGGCCAGCTCGGAGATGTGGACCAGGCCTTCGATGCCGTCTTCGACGCGGACGAACGCACCGAACGGAACCAGCTTGGTGACCTTACCCGGGACAACCTGGCCCAGGGCGTGGGTGCGGGCGAAGGTCTGCCACGGGTCTTCCTGCGTAGCCTTGAGCGACAGGGAGACGCGCTCGCGGTCCAGGTCGACCTCGAGGACCTCGACGGTGACTTCCTGGCCAACCTCGACAACCTCGGACGGGTGGTCGATGTGCTTCCAGGACAGCTCGGAAACGTGGACCAGGCCGTCTACGCCGCCCAGGTCCACGAAGGCACCGAAGTTGACGATGGAGGAAACAACGCCGGGACGGACCTGGCCCTTTTCCAGCTTGTTGAGGAAGGTGGAGCGGACCTCGGACTGGGTCTGCTCCAGCCATGCACGGCGGGACAGGACCACGTTGTTGCGGTTCTTGTCCAGCTCGATGATCTTGGCTTCGATCTGCTGGCCGATGTACGGAGCCAGGTCGCGCACGCGGCGCATCTCGACGAGGGATGCGGGCAGGAAGCCGCGCAGGCCGATGTCGAGGATAAGACCACCCTTGACAACCTCGATGACGGTACCGGTGACGACACCGTCTTCTTCCTTGACCTTCTCGATGTCGCCCCAGGCACGCTCGTACTGAGCGCGCTTCTTGGAGAGGATCAGGCGGCCTTCTTTGTCTTCCTTGGTGAGCACCAGGGCTTCGACCTGATCGCCAACGGAGACGACGTCTCCGGGGTCAACGTCGTGCTTGATGGAAAGCTCGCGGGAGGGGATGACACCTTCGGTCTTGTAACCGATGTCGAGCAGAACTTCGTCGCGGTCGACCTTGACGACGGTACCTTCGACGAGGTCTCCGTCGTTGAAGTACTTGATGGTCGCGTCGACTGCTGCGAGGAAGTCCTCAGCGGTACCGATGTCGTTAATGGCGACTACGGGGGTACCGGGCTTCTCGGTGGAGGTGATGGTCATGTAGTAGGGGCTCCGTTGTGGATAGTTAGTCGGTCAGGCAAACCGGCGCGCCCGCGTTATGGAACGCAGGCGCGATTCGCGGTGAATCCGACGGATCCTCCGGGTCATCCTGATTTTGTGGATTGCTTTCAATGCGCCCCGCGAGGGGACGCAAGTGCGTACACGTGGTACACGCCCGTTTATTCTAGTCGCTGCCCGCAATTCGGGTCAAAGCGGGCAGGCGCAGTACGCCGGTGGCGCGTTCACCCAGGACCGGACCCCATGCAGTCAACCGACCTCAGAAGTGGGTGAGGCAGTGCGTCGCCCGTTCGACGGCGAACATCTGCATGGCCGTCAACGCCGAACCTGCCGTGTGCTCCCGGATTTTGCCGGCTGCCGCCAGCGTAACCGGACTGACCCCGCCGACGTAGATGGACGACAGGGCGGACACATCGAGGGTCAGGTCCGCCTCCGCGGATTCCGGCAGGCGCTCGACGGCGGCCTGGCCGCCGTCGGACGAAAGGGCGTAGGTTCCAGCCGTGAGGCCGAGCGGGTCCAGGACTTTCAGCGCCAGGCGGCCTGCTGTTGGGTACTGCCGCCCGGAGAGTGCCTTGGGGACATCGAGGATGCGCAGCCAGAGCATGTCCCGGCTGTCCGAGGAGTCGATGCAGCGGGGATCGTCCAGGGCCCAGGCCAGGGGGTCGTCCAACGGGGCTTCCATCCAGGACACGCGGTCCACCAAATCGATGGCACCAAGGAACTGCCAGAGTTCCAGGTAGGCATCGTTGCTGCCGGCCAGCAGGTCCACTACTTCCACGGTGTAGGGCTCGGTGTCCCAGCCGAGGAACTTGTAGGAAACGTAGCCGTCAATGTCGCCGCCCGGGCCGTAGTGGAGCGCCACCTTGATGGCGGGGTCCTCCTTGCCGTCGCGGCCGAGCTCGCCCGACGCAAGCAGCCGATACCAGTCCTGCCGGCCTACGGACCCCGGAGTCAGCCGGTGCACCTGGTCGAAGACTTCAGGAGCCAGCTGCAGCAGGGCCTTGGGGTCGGCGACCTCCACGGTGCCGGTGGCCTGGTGCCGCAGGCTGAACCGCGCAGTGGTGTCCACCTTGGCAGTGCGTTCAAAGCTGGCCACGCCGTAGCCGAACCGGCCATAGATGGTTCCCTCTGATGCGGTCAGCGCCGCCACCGCCACCCCGTCGTCCTTCGCGAGCTGGAGGTCCTCGCTCATCATCCGCCGCAGCAGCCCCCGCCGCCGGTGCGAGGTGCGGACGGTAACGGCGGTGACCAGGTGGGCTTCCACCAGGCGCCCGAAGCCTACGTTGAGGGTATTGCGCATGGTGCCGAAGGTGGCCACCGGCACGTCCGCGGGCAGCGACGAGGGCGCTACCGGGCCCGTTTGGTAGGCGCCGGTGAGGACGCGCCGGTCTGCCTCATACGTTTCGAGCGTCTTCGCGACGTGTTCCGGGGTGCGGGTGGATTCGTGGAAGCCGAAGGATACGGCGCGGCTCCAGGTTTCCGCCTGGGCGTAACCGTCTTTGCCCCTGGATACAGCCCCAAAGCGCCGGATTTCGTAGTTTCCACTCAGATCAGCCACGCACCTGAGCCTAGCCAAGACCTCCGGCGCCTGGCCAGCATCAACACACGTTAGTGCCCGGCGTCGTACCAGCTGGGTCCGACGCCGATCTGGACTTCCAGGGGCACGCTCAGGTCCGCGGCTGCCGCCATCTGCTCGGTCACCAGTTTCTCCACGGCGGCCCGCTCCCCGGCAGCGACTTCCAGGACCAGTTCGTCATGGACCTGGAGCAGCATCCGCGATTTCAGGCCCTGCGCCTGCAGTTCGGCATGGACACCCAGCATGGCGCGCTTGATGATGTCCGCCGCCGAACCCTGGATGGGGCTGTTGAGTGCGATGCGCTCGGCGTTCTCGCGCAGCTGGCGATCGGTGCTGGTCAGGTCCGGCAGGTAGCGGCGGCGCCCCTCAATGGTGGCGGTGTAGCCGTCGACCCGGGCCTGGTCCACCACTCCCCGGAGGTAGTCGCGGACGGCCCCGAAGCGGTCGAAGTAATCCTTCATCAGGGTCCGTGCCTCATCAACGGAAATCTCCAGCTGCTTGGACAGGCCGAAGGACGTCAAACCATAGGCAAGCCCGTAGGACATGGCCTTCACCTTGGAGCGCATGGCGCTGGTGACCTGGTCGGTGGGGACGTGGAAGATGTTGGAGCCGACGAAGCGGTGCAGGTCCTCGCCGTCCCTGTACGCCTGGATCAGGCCCGCATCCCCCGAAAGATGCGCCATGATGCGCATCTCGATCTGGGAGTAGTCGGCGGACAACAGGCATTCGTAGCCATCGCTGACCACGAAGATGCCACGGACGCGCCGGCCTTCCTCGCTGCGGATGGGGATGTTCTGCAGGTTGGGGTTGTTGGACGAGATCCGGCCGGTGGCGGCCACGTTCTGGGCGTAGGTGGTGTGGATCCGGCCGTCCTCCGCCACGGACTTCTTCAACGATTCGAGCATCTGACGCAGCTTGGCCGCCTCGCGGTGCGCCATGAGCTGCACCAGGAACTCGTGCCCTGTCTTTTCCAGGAGGTTCTTCAGGGAAGCGGCGTCCGTGGTGTAGCCGGACTTGATCTTCTTGGTCTTGGGGAGCTGCAGTTCGTCGAACAGGACGGTCTGCAGCTGCTTGGGCGAGCCCAGGTTGACCTCGTGGCCGATGGCAGCGAAGGCCTGTTCCTGCGCCTGGTCGATCACCCGCGCGAGGTCGGCAAGCTGTTCATCCATCTTGTCCATGTCGATGGCGATGCCGGCGAGTTCCATGTCGGCGAGGACCCGGCTGACCGGCAGTTCCAGGGTGGACAGCAGTTCCTCCGCCTTGCGCTCCTTGAGCTCGTCCTCGAAGTAGCGGCTCAGGGCCAGCACGACGGCGCCGGCCTGGACCAGGGCGTCGGCGGCTGCGGTGTCGTCGCCGTCGAACGACAGTTCCAGCTGCCCGGCCTTGGCCGTGGCGGCGGGGATTCCCACGTTGAGGTGGTGCTGGGCGAGTTCGGCGAGTTCATAGGTGCGGCGGTCCGGCTGGATGAGGTAGCCCGAGATGGAGGTGTCGTCCACCACGCCCTCCAGCTCCAGGCCGCGGGCAGTGAGTGCCTTGAGCGCGGCCTTGAAGCCGTGCATCACCTTGGGTGCTTCGGGGTCGCGCAGCCATCCGGCCAGTACATTTTCGGTTTCGGCGTCCTGGCCGGCGAGGTCGACGTAGACGGCGGCGTCGCCGCGCACGATGGCCAGCGCGGCGGCGTCCTCGCCGATGCGGCCGGGCACGAGGTCCACAGCGAGGGCGGTCCGCTGGCCGGCGCCTGCGGCCAGGAAGGCGGCCAGTTCGGCGGCACCGGCAGGCGTGGTGTAGTGCGGTGTTTCGATGCTGTCGCGTTCGGCGGCGGGAGTGTCAGCGTCGCCGTAGAGGGCAAACAGCCGGCCGCGGATGGCCTTGAACTCCAGCTGGTCGAAGAGGTCCTCAATCGCGGCCTGGTCGGGGCGCGGCTGGTAGAGGTCGTCCAGGGTGACGGGAAGGTCAAGATCGGTGTGGAGCTGGTTCAGCCGGCGGTTGCGCTTCACGGCGTCGACGTTCTCCCGCAGGGCGTCGCCCACCTTGCCCCCGATGGAGTCAAGGTGCTCCAGGACGCCTTCCAGGCCGCCGTACAGGTTGATCCATTTCGCCGCGGTCTTGGGCCCGACGCCGGGCACGCCCGGCAGGTTGTCGGCCGTCTCCCCCACCAGGGCGGCAAGGTCCGAGTAGCGGGACGGGCTGACGAAGTATTTCGCTTCAATGGCCGCAGCGTCCATCCGCGGGATGTCGCTGACGCCCTTCCGCGGGTAGAGCACGAAGACGTTGTCCGTGATGAGCTGGAAGGCATCCCGGTCACCGGAGACCAGCAGGACTTCGAATCCGGCCTTTTCACCCATGGTGGCGAGCGTGGCCAGGATGTCGTCGGCCTCGTAGCCGGGCATTTTGATGGTCTTGATGCCCCACGCTTCCATGACCTGCGCGATGAGGTCGATCTGGCCGCTCATCTCGCGGGGGGTTTCGTTCCGGCCGCCCTTGTAGTCGCTGTACTCGGTCTTCCGGTGGGTGGATTCGTCCGAGACATCGAACGCCACCGCGATGTGGGTGGGCTGCTGCTCCTTGATGAGGTTGATCAGCATGGAGGTGAAGCCGTGGATGGCGTTGGTGTGCTGGCCGTTGGACGTGGAGAACTTGTCCGCGGGCAGGGCGAAGAAGGCGCGGAACGCCATGGAGTGGCCGTCAAGGACCAGCAGCCGGGGCTGGTCGGTGATGGGAATCACGGGCGCTTCCGTGGCTGAAACAGACCCACCGGCAGCGGGGGTGGCGGCCTTTGCAGCAGGCCTGGGCGTGGAGGACGAAAGCTGCGCGGCAGCCTCCTCAGCGATGGCCGAAGACGGGAAAGGGGCCGGTTTGGTTGTTTCACTCACAGGTGCCAGCCTAGTTGCCATGACAGACAATTTCACGCCGGGCGCTTTCGCGGAGGAGCTGGCGGCCGCCGGCATTCCCGACCACATGCACGGCTGGCTGGGCCGGTTTGGCGTTGGCGCCCTGGTGGTCAAAATGGGAATCCATTTCCTGGAGATGAGTCCGGAACGGACCGTTGCCACCATGCCGGTGGAGGGCAACACCCAAGTGGCAGGCATACTCCATGGCGGCGCGCACGTGGTGCTGGCCGAGACCCTGGGTTCGTTCTCCGCAGGGATGCACGCCGGTCCCGGCCGGCATGCCGTCGGCATCGAGGTCAGTGCCACGCATCACCGGTCCATTGCGAAGGGCATGGTGACGGGCACCTGTACGGCGATCCATTTGGGGCGCACGCTTGCCACCCATGAAATCGTCATGACCGATGCCCACGGACGGCGCCTGTCAACGGCACGGATCACCAACATGCTCCGGGACGACGCCGGCTGAGGTACGTGCGTCAGGACCGCGGGCCCGTTCGCCCGGGCAGCAGATAGCGCAGCTCCACGATCCCCCTGCCCATGGTGCGGGACGCAGCCAGCTCGAGCGGCGGCGTCGGTCCTTTTACCGGGAGCAGCCGCTTCCCGCTGCCCAGGACCACCGGGATGACGGAAAGGATGATGTCGTCCAGCAGTCCGGCATCCGCGAACTGGGCCGCCAGGTTGCCGCCGCCCACTACCCAGATGTTCCTGTCCCCGGCCGCGCGCTCGAAGTCGGCCATGAACTCCAGGACATCCCCGCGGACGAACGTGATGTCTGCGCCCTCCGGGGCACGGTATTCGTGGTGCGTGAAGACGTAGCTGGGTGTGTCCGTGTACGGCCACCTGCCGGGCTCGTGCTCCATTAGCCAGGCGTAGGTTTCCCCGCCCATGACGATGCAGCCCACCCCGGACATGAACTCGCCGTAACTGTCGGCCCCGCCTTCGAAGCCGTCGAACTGCAGGAGCCAGTCCAGATCATCGGTGGACGTGGCGATGAAGCCATCAAGGGACGCGGCCACAAAGTATTGGATGCGGGGCATGGCCCCAGCCTAGCCAAGTGGCCCGGGCCAGCCAATGGCCCCATCCTAGCCAAGCGGCCCAGTCCAGCCAATGGCCCGGGCTGCGGCTCTCCGGGCAGCAGCTTCCGGGAATGGCTACTTGGAGAAGTACGGAATGATCAGGTACAGCCCCACCAGGACAGCCAGGCCGCACAGGCCGAAGCAAGCATAAGCGAACGAGCGCTTCATGGCCGGGGACGTCTGTTCGGCGTCAGCGGCGATGGCCGTCAGCCGGACGCCGAGCGAGTAAAGGGTCACCACTGTTGCGGCAGCAACCAGCGTGGCGCCGGCAACGGTCAGGAGTTCCAACCACTTCATCGCCGATTCTCCTTGGGGTTGTTGGCTTTGGCGTCGGCCTTGGCTTTAGCTTTGGCTTCGGCCCGGGCGCGGGCCATGGCCTTCTTCTTGGCGAACCGGACAGCCTGGCCGGCTTCCTCCACCTCGACGGCGTTCTGGTGGCTCACGGAGGACTTGCGTGAGTAGAAGAACATGAAGAGCACCGCGGCGCTGCCGGCAATCGCGGCAATGAGCACGCCCACGACGCCGGTCTTCACCAGCAGGGCGGTCAGGGCACCGACGATGCCGGCGGCCGGCAGGGTGAAGAGCCATCCCAGCGCGATCTTGCCCACCATGTTCCAGCGGACGGTGGTCCCGCGGCGTCCCATTCCGGAGCCGATGACGGAACCCGAGGCCACCTGCGTGGTGGAAAGGGCGAAGCCAAGGTGGGACGAGGCGAGGATGGCGGACGCAGTGCTGGTCTCGGCCGCGAAGCCCTGGGCGGGCTTGACTTCGGTCAGGCCGGAACCCATGGTGCGGATGATCCGCCAGCCGCCGGCATAAGTACCGATGGCGATGGCGAGGGCGCAGGCGGCGATCACCCAAAGCTGGGGACCGGACCCGGGCGCCTGGCTTCCGGCGGCGATCAGGACCAGCGTGATGATGCCCATGGTCTTCTGGGCGTCATTGGTTCCGTGTGCCAGGGCCACCAGGCTGGACGTGAAGACCTGCCCCGTGCGGAAGCCGCCGCGCTTCTGGGTGAGCTTGGTGCCCGTCTCGGGATCGTGGCGTGACGTGAGGGCGTAGGCAAGGCGCGTGCAGACGTAGGCGGCAAGGCCTGCGATCAGCGGTGCGAAGACCGCCGGAAGAATGACCTTCTGAAGGAGCGTCTCAAGGTTGACGGAGTTGAACCCTGCGCCGACGATGGCCGCGCCGATCAGTCCGCCGAACAGTGCGTGGGATGAGCTGGAGGGCAAACCCTTCAGCCATGTGACCATGTTCCACAGGACGGCCCCCATCAATCCGGCGAAGATGATCTCCGGCGTGATCTGGACGCCGCCGGACCCTTCGCGGATGATGCCGCCGGACACTGTCTTGGCCACCTCGGTGGAAAGGAAGGCGCCCACCAGGTTCAGGACGGCTGCCAGGGCCACGGCTGTCCTGGGCTTGATGGCACCGGTTGCGATGGGCGTTGCCATGGCGTTCGCGGTGTCGTGGAAGCCGTTCGTGAAGTCGAAAAATAGTGCCAGTGCGATGACCAGCGCCACCATGAAGGTGATATCCACCTGTTGCCCAATCTGCAGAGTCGACGTTCAGCAGTTTCTCTTACCCGGCTGCCTTGGACAGCATAGTTCACCAGTTGTTTGCTTTGGAATGACTTGCGGCGATGGCACAACCGGCGGGAAACCTTATCGATCGTACGCGTACCGGGCAGGAGGTCAAAACACGGGCCCGGCCAGGAAAGAGCGGAGCACGTCCAGTTCCGCGGGCGTGATTCCCTGCCGCGGATGGGGCGACACCGTGAGGATGCGCCTGCCCAGGAAGCGTGCCCATGATTGTGCTTCAGACTCGAACGCCAGCTGGTCATCCACCCACGCCACCGAGTCGGGTCCGGTCTTCTCGACGTCGCCCTGGATGGCCCGGAGCTTCCACCAGACGGCCCCGCCTGCTGCCCCGTCCGCGGCAAGGTATGGCCAGCCGCTGCCCGCAAGTCCGACGGCGGGACACAGGTATTGGGGCGCCAGCTCCTCCCAGCTGGTAAGCCAGACACAACGCAGCCCGGGCGTCATGGCCAGGGAGTTGAGCCCCGATACGAGTTCTGCGGCGAAGGTGACGGGCAACAGCCCAGCGTCGGCGCGCTGCCAGGCGGACCCCCAGCCGGTGGTTCCCTCCGGGCCGAACGGGCAGACCACGCCGTCGACATCCAAATAAAGCGTCCGCCGCACGCTGCACCTGCAGGGGCTTCAGCCCTGGTGGAACTGCGGCGGCCTGGGACCTGCATCCAGCGGCGGTGCGATTCTGCCCTCAAGGGCCGCCACTGTGACGTCCGGCAGGACGATGAGCCCGTCCAGCTCACGCCGGGCCCGCTTGTAGGCAGACTGCCGTTCGGCCGGGGTAGCCGCATGGTTCTCGGCAATCATGAGCAGTTTCCGTGCCACGGCAAGCCGTTCGCGTTCGGGGCCGCTGAACTTGCTGTCCCTGATCCGTATGGCTTCGCGCTCGGCCACATCCAGGGCCACCGCGAAGTTGTTCACGGCCTGCCGGTAGGCGTCAAGGCCGGCCACTGATGTCAGGTCTTCGGCAGAGGGTGGCCGCAGGCCGTCGGCTTCGCGTTTGGCGCGCAGGAAGGCGACTGTGAGGGGTTCCCGGACGTCCGTCATGAGGGGAAAATCAATGAGCTTTCCCACGTCGAGCTCATAGTCAAGCCATCGCCGGTTGGTGGCATCGTGGGTGGCCATGAGCGACTTCACGTCGGCCACCGACGCCCTGTCAGCTTCGCGTGCCTGGTTCTGGAGTTTGTCCTGGTTCTGGAGTTTGTCCTGGTTCTGGAGTTTGTACAGTTCAACCCGGCGCCGGTACCGGCGCTCGCCGGCACGCCGCCAGCCGCCTGCCCAACGGCCGGCCACCGCCATCAGTGGAAACACCATCCACCACTTGTCGTACAGGAACTCCATGAGGGGCCTCACGCATCAATCCTCCCAGCCCGGGGGCCCGGCCTCAAGGCGCAGGGGCAGATCCATGCAGGCTGGCCGGCCGGCCCTCCCCCCTCCACGTCCTCAGGGTCCTCAGGGTGCCGGCGTGGCCTGCGATGCGTTGACGTTGACCAGCCAGGCGACTCCGTACCGGTCGGTGCACATGCCGAAGATGTCACCCCACGGCGACTTTTCCATGGGGACTGTCACCGCGCCGCCATCGCCGCTGAGCTGCTCGTAGTAGCCGCGAAGCTCCACTTCATCATCGCCGCTGAGCGAGATGGAGATGGCGGAACCCGGGTGGTACTCCATGCTGTTGGGGGTATCAGCGCCCATGAGGACCAGGCCCTGGGTGGTGATCAGCATGCCGTGCATGATCTTTTCCGCTTCCGCAGGATCCTCGCTGGCCTGGAAGTCACCAAAAGTGCTGAGTGTCAGCTCGCCGCCGAACACCTGCTGGTAGAAGTTCAGTGCCTCACGGGCATTGTCCCGGAAACTTATGTAGGGATTGAGGATTGTTGGCATGGCAGGTTCTCCTTCACAGGGGCCGGAACTGCTTCGGCCGGAACGCGGGCAGACAACATCCTGCCCTATCCGGCCGCCACCCGGTAGGGGAAGTCTCCCCTGTTCATCCCGTGTTCCGGGGTTTGAATGTCAGGGGACGAAACTGTTTCCGTGTCGAGGCATATCCCGCAGGAAAGGGTGCGGCGCGGGCCGCGGGAACGTAGGCTCGGGGCATGGCCCGATTCTTTGATGTGCATCCCCAGGACCCCCAGCCGCGCGCCATCGCGCAGGCAGTGAACATAATCCGCGACGGCGGCCTGATCGCCTACCCCACGGATTCCTGCTACGCGCTGGGGGCGCAGATGGGCAACCGGGAGGCGCTGGACCGGATCAGGAGCATCCGGCACCTGGACGACAAGCACCACTTCACGCTGGTCTGCCGCGATTTCGCGCAGCTGGGCCAGTTTGTGAACATCGGCAACGACGTGTTCCGCAGCATCAAGTCCGTTACCCCGGGCAGCTACACCTTCATCCTGCCCGCCACCAAGGAGGTTCCCAAGCGCCTGCTCCACCCCAAGAAGAAGACGGTGGGCGTGCGGATTCCGGACAACCGCGTGGTCCAGGCGCTGCTCGCCGAACTGGGCGAGCCGCTGCTGTCCAGCACGCTGCTGCTGCCGGACGAGGAAGAGCCGCTGACCGTGGGCTGGGAAATCAAGGAGCGGCTGGACCACCAGGTGGATGCCGTGATCGACGCCGGGGACTGCGGCGCAGAGCCCACCACCGTGATTGATTTCTCCAGCGGGCTGGCCGAGGTGGTCCGGCGTGGCATGGGCGACCCGTCCCGCTTCGAATAAACCTGCTTCGAAGTAACCCGGGCCGCACCTGCGGTCCCGGGGCACTTTGGCGGCGCCGCCGTCGTAATTTCCGACGGCGGCCGCCGTGTCCGTGCCAAAGTGCCCCGTTTTGGAGGGCGCGGGTCAGTCGCTGTTGGCGTCAGTCTGCTTTTTCGCCCGGCTGGGCTGGACCCGGGGCGGTTCGCCCGGCATCTTGGGGTAGTCCGGCGGGAAGGGCATCTCCCCCAGGCCGGCTTTGCAGTCGCGGTCCCACCATTCCAGCAGCGTGTCGATGGTCCCGGGCTTGGCGTTGAAGCCAGCCCAGGGGTCTCCCACCGTCTTCAACCGTTCCGGAACCGTGAGGATGGTGAAGTTCTTTGGATCCGCGTGTTCCAGTTCCTCCCAGGTGATGGGGCAGGACACGGGGGCGTGCGGCAGGGCCCGCGGGCTGTAGGCGCCGGCGATGGTGCGGTCGCGGTTGGCCTGGTTGAAGTCCAGGAACACCCGTTGGCCGCGTTCTTCCTTCCACCACGCCGTGGTTACTTTGTCCGGGATCCGGCGCTCCACTTCCCGGGCAGCGGCGATGACCGCGTGCCGGACGTCCAGGAATTCCCGTGTTGGTTCGACGGGTGCGTAAACGTGCAGCCCGCGGTTGCCGGACGTTTTGATGAAGCAGGTGAGGCCTGCCTCGGCGAGGACGTCCTTCAGCACCAAGGCGGCGGGAACGGCGTCGTCGAAGTCCGTGCCCGGCTGCGGGTCAAGGTCGATCCGCAGCTGGTCCGGGTTGTCCGTGTTCTCCGCCCGGGAGGGCCAGGGGTGGAAGACCACGGTGTTCATCTGTACGGCCCAGACGGCAGCTGCCGGTTCGTCAAGGACCAGCTGGGGGTGGGACCTGGCGCTCGGATACACCACCTTGACGGACCTGATGAAGTCCGGCGTGCCTTTTGGCGGGTTCTTTGAGAAGAACATCTCGCCTTCGATGTTGTCCGAGTACCGCTGGAGGGACACGGGCCGGTCCCCGTTGGCGGCGATGAATGCCTCCCCCACGTCGCAGATGTACCTGGCGAGGTCCAGCTTGGTCAGGCCCAGGTCCGGCCAGAGGACGCGGCTGGGGCTGGAGATGCGCATTTCGCGCCCGCCGTTGGGACCCGGGACAGTGATGGTGGTCTGTTCGCTCGCCATGGGGACAACGTACACCCGGCCGCCGGCAGACACCGGCATATCCGCCGGCCTCCGGCATGATGGAGCCATGCCCTCATCCGATCAGCAGCTCATGGTCGCCGTCGGTGACGCCTCGTTTTCCGCCGTCTACGCCCGTCCCGGGAAGCCCACCGCCACTGTGGTGGTGGCGCATGGTGCCGGTGCCGGCAAGGACCATCCGTTCCTCCGCGGCTTCAGCGACGCCCTGAACGGGCTGGGCCTGGCCACCCTGCGCTTCAATTTCCCGTACCTGGAGGCAGGGCGGAAGTTCCCAGACCGCCCTCCGGCTGCCATCGCCGCCTGGCGGGCCGCCATGGACACAGCCCGCGCCCAGGCGGAGGCCAACGGCGGCAGCGGCCCCGTCTGGGCGGCGGGCAAGTCGTTCGGCGGCAGGATGGCGTCCATGGCCGTTGCCGACGGCATGGAGGCCACAGGCCTGGTGTACCTCGGCTACCCGCTGCATGCCCCCGGCAAGCCGGAGAAACTCCGGGATGAGCACCTGTACGGGATCACGGCGCCGATGCTGTTCCTGCAGGGAACGCGCGACACGTTTGCCACGCCCGACATCCTGGCGGGCGTCGTGGCCCGGATCGGATCCAACGCGGTCCTGCAGTGGGTGGAGGGCGGTGACCACTCCTTTGCCGTGGCGGGAAACAAGCGCCCCGCCGATGAGGTGGGTGCGTCGCTGGCGCTTCCGGTGGCGGAGTTCATCGCCGGGCACGGCTGACGCTGCTAGGCAGCGTCCTCGTGCCACCAGCCTTCCCAGGCGGCGGAGGTGAGCCGGCCTTCCGGGAACGTGCCGGTGTCGGTGTTGCGGGACCCGCTGGCCTCACTGCGTCGGCCGTCCAGCAGGAGGTTGAGGCTGTTCAAGAGAAACATGGTGTGTCCTTCCGTAGGGGAATGCGGACCACGTTGTCCGCGTACTTAAGAGCGTAGGGAAGGCATGTTTCAGCACGTCGACGCGACGTTTCGGCTGTGTATCGGAGTTCTCACGCAGCCTTCTCCGGCCGGAAAGAATCGGACGTGGTTTCAGTTCCGCTTGTTGGTCCGTGCCGTGGCGGGAGCCGACCAGGGGTCCTCCGGCCAGGGATGCCTGGGGTAGCGGCCCCGCATTTCGGCGCGCACCTGGGTATACGGGCCGGACCAGAACGATGTGAGGTCGCCGGTGACCGCCAGCGGCCTGCGGGCCGGTGACAGCAGGTGGAACAGGACCGGGACACGGCCGCCCGCCAGGCGCGGGGATTCAACCAGCCCGAAACACTCCTGCAGTTTCACCGCCACCACGGGCGCGGCGGAGTCCCCACCTGGTTCCGGGTAGTCGATCCTGACGCGGGAGCCGCTGGGGACCTCCAGGTTTTCCGGCGCAAGCTCGTCCAGCCGGGCCGCTTCGGGCCAGGGCAGCAGCCGGCGCAGGGGGTGGGCCAGGTCGATTGAGGTGACCGGTTTCCCGGCCGCCAGGTCTTCCAGCTCGGGCCCCAGCCACTCTTCCAGCCGCCCAAGCAACGCCCCGTCCGACACATCAGGCCACGGCGCCCCCACCTCGCGGTGCAGGAAGGCGAGGCGGCGCCGCAAGGAGGCCGCCGCCGTCGACCACGACAGGGCGGCAAGGCCGCTTGACCGCAGCGCGGCTTGCACGGCCCTCCTGCCCTGTTCGGCGGTGGGGCGCACGGGGGTTGCGGAGAGTACGACCGCTCCCAGCCGCCTGGTCCTGCGCGCGCTCAGCCGGCCGCCGCTGAATTCCGCGTCCACACTGTCGGACAGCAGGTGGGACGCCGCCGCTTCGGCAATGCCAAGGGTGATGGGGGCTGCGGCGCGGATCACGGCGCCCGTACCGGCCGCGTCCCTTCCCTTGGCGCGGGACACGTCGGCCACGGCCAGCCACTCGTGGCCTGACAACGTGCTGCCTGCCGGCAGCCCTGCCCTGGTCCCGGACGTCAGCAGGTACTGTCCGGCGCCGTCGCTGCCGGGCACGCGGCGGGCCACGCGGTCGGGAAAGGCAAGCGCGACGACGGCGCCCGCAGCTTCGTTTCCAGCGGCAGGGATGGCGGGAGGGGCCGTGGCGCCGTCCTGTTGCCGACCCGCCAGGGCGCCCAGCCGCCTGGACTCGTCCGCCCAGCGCCTTCCGGCCGGGCCTGTGTCGGCTTTGAGCTGGGCCAGCAGGCGGGTCAGGTCCGCTCCGGGTGCGCGGTGGTCCCCGGAGAGCGCGGCTACCACCCCGGCGGCGAACCGGTGTCCGGTGGAGGTGCCGCCGTCGAGCAATGCCCGGGCAAGCCGTGGATCGGCGGGGATGCCGGCAAGGGCGCGGCCCGTTGCAGTCACGTGGCCGTCACCGGACACTGCGCCCAACTCCCGGAGCACCTCAACGGCGTCATCCATTGCCTGGCCGGGCGGTGCGTCCGGCAAGGCAATCCCCTTCCCCCGGGGCGCGCCCCAGCAGGCAAGGGTCAGGGCGGCGCCGGTCAGGTCCGCCACCTTGATTTCCGGCGTCACGTGGGCGGGAGCGGCACCATATGCGTGCTGCGAGTAGCAGCGGACCACTGTCCCCGGGCCTTGCCGTGCGGCACGCCCGGCCCGCTGGTCGGCTGACGCCCTGGAACAGGACACGGTAACCAGCCCGCTCATGCCGCGGCCTGCGTCCCGCCGCGGTTCCCGGGCCAGTCCGGAGTCTATGACCAGCCGGACGCCGGGCACTGTCAGGGAGGACTCGGCAAGATCGGTCGAGACGATGATCCGCGGGAGGTCCCCGGGAGCACGCCCCGCCACTGCCCTGTCCTGCTCGGCTGTCCCCACCTGGCCGTGAAGTTCCAGCACGTCAACACTGCTGCCCAGCCGGCTGCGCAGGACCGCTGCAACGTGCGAGACCTCCCTGGCCCCGGGCAGGAACACGAGCGCGTCCACGGACCCGTCGGCCGCAACGGCACGTTCATGGGCGTCCGCGGCTGCCGTAGCCACATAATCCAGGAAGGTGCGCGCCACTCCCCTCGCGTCCAGCCGGGCGGCGGGCGCCGGGAGCCACTGCACGTCCAGTGGATGGTTGACGGAGGGGCAGTCGACGACGGGTGCGGGCCCGGCGCCCTCGTCATCCCCCAGCAGGGCTGCGAACCGGGGCGCGTCCAGGGTTGCGGACATGGCGACGACGGCGAGGTCGCCGCGCAGCGCACGGACCTCAGCGAGCATGCCGACCAGGAGGTCTGTTTCCAGTCCCCGCTCGTGCACTTCATCCAGGACGACGGCGGCAGTGCCCTCCAGCCCGGGATCTGCCAGCAGGCGTCGCAACAGGATGCCCGGGGTGACGAACTCAATCAGGGTGTCCGGGCCCGCCTGGCGTTCCCCGCGGACGGTGTAGCCCACGCGGCCGGCCATCCGGCTGCGGTCGAGCGCAGAAAGGCGCCGGGCGGCGGCACGGGCGGCAACCCGCCGCGGCTGGGTGACGACAACGCGGCCCCGCCGGCCGTGGAGGTTCGCCAGCAGGGGCGGTACGAGGGTGGTTTTTCCCGTTCCCGGGGGTGCCTGCACAACGGCGGCACCCGGGATACCATCACTTCCCAGTGCCTCCCGCAAAGCGGAAAGGGATCCTTCGAAGGCGAGTCCGGCACCGATCGCGCGGAGGTCGAAGGCGTCGGCGGCGGGGCGGCCCTCAGAAGGATTCATCCATCCATTCTCCCTTGGCCGGGGAGCTGTTTGCCGCTGCGGTCAGGGCTTGCCCTGGCCTTTGCCCTTGCCTTTGGCTTCCTTCGCGGTGTCCTGATGCTCCGGCCCGGGGGCCTGCGGAGCGGAGTCTGCCGGGACCGGCGCCGGAGCGACGGCCGGAACGGCGGGTTCCACGGGAGCGGCTTGGTTCTGCCCGGTGCCGGCAAGGGCAGGGTCTGCCGAAACGGCGCCGGGCGCTGTGTCAGGGGATGCTGCCGCGGACGCTGCTGCCACCTGCGTGGCGAGATCTGTCCGGACCACCGACAGTGCATTCTCGATGCTCCGGTACCGCGATGCCGAAAGCCGGCCATTTGCTGCCGCATCGCCCAGGTCCTTCTCGAGGGCCTGCAGGGCAGCCAGCGCCCCATCCATCCTGTTCTCGGCGGCGGCCTGGCTGATACTCAGCACCCGGATCTGGAAACCGCGCAGGACGTTTTCGTCTGCATCCCCGGAACGGATGCCGGAGGCGCCGGCAACCAGCGCCGCCGCAACGACGGCGCAGCACAGGAGCATCAGGGCACGGACTCCGCGGCGACGCCGGGGTGCGGGATGCGGGGCGCGTTGCTCAGGAGTCAGCACCGGGTCCGCCGGTGCCTGCGCCTCAAGCGGCATGCCTGCCCCGCAGCGGGACTGCGGAGGCGGTCCGGACGGGGAGTACAGTCACGGAGGCGAGCTCCGCTGCCGGGGGTGCCACGGGAGCGCTCCGCCGCTGGGATCCTGGCCGGGCCAGGAGATGCCGGATGCCGATGCGCAGTCCGGTGGCGAACAACAGGCCGATCCCCACTCCGAGGAGCACGTGCCCGGCCAGATAGTGCTGCGCGGCTCCCGGGCCGCGTTCTGCCGCCACCGCCGCACCGCCAACGGTCAGCACCAGTGACAGGGCCGTACCGAAAATTGCGCCCATAGCTCCTGCTCCCATCCCATTTAATCAGCAAGCTTACTAGTAATGCTCAGCAAGCTTACTACTGGATGGAGCTAAAGCAAGGGCACGGAGGCGGGGTCCCGGGGCATCGGCAATGCCCGGTGGATTGGGCGCGCCAGTCAGCCGGCCGCTTCGAGCAGGCGCTCCGCGGGGGCGAGTCCTGCATACCGGCCCTTGAAGAACAGCAGGGGTTCGGCGTCGTTCCGGGCACTGAGGTGCCGCACGGCAGCCACCGCAATGGTGTGGTCGCCGCCGTCGTATTCTGCATGGAGTTCGCAGTCCAGCCAGGCGAGCGCGTCATCCAGCACCGGGTTCCCCAGGGGCGAGGATGCGTGGCTGACGCCGGCGAACTTGTCCGTCCCCGAGCGCGCGAACTGGCCCGCGAGGTGCTGGTGTTCGGCCGGAAGGATGTTGATGGTGAAGGACCCGGCCCTTCTCAGTGCAGGCCAGGTGGTCGATGTCCGCGCCGGGCTGAAGGTGACCAGCGCCGGCTCCAACGAAAGGGATGCGAAGGACTGGCAGGTGAACCCGGTGGGCCCATCGGGGGTGGAACCCGTAATGATGGTCAGGCCGCTGGCAAACGTGCCGAAAATGTCCCGGAGCCGGCGCGGAGCAAGATCTGAAGTGACTGTCATGGAAATGGCCTCTCATCTGGATCGTTACCTCACCAAACCATCAGCAAATCGGCTCATTCAAGCCGCCTGAAACGCACCGACCCGCGGCGAAACGAATTGTCATGCCCGTACTTCCGGCGTCATCGGCGCGTGGCTTCAGGGACGCTGACGTGTCCTTGTTTGACGCAACAGAAGGACGTAACCAGCACTGGCCGGTCGGGACAGCCCCGGTTAAGGCCGCAGGTCCAGCGCGGCCAGCAGCCGGCGGACCGAGCCGCCCAGGTTCCACTCGCCGCCCAGCTGCTCCAGTTCCGCGCGCCGGTCGCCCGTGACGGGCTGCAGGCGGGCGCCCGCCTGGTCCAGGGTGGGAAGCTCCAGGTTCCGCACCAGGCGTACGACGGCGGGGGCTGCTTCCAGGTACGCGGAGGCAGCGGAGAGCTTGGCCCGGACAGGTGCCGACACGCCCGTGCCCGGCTCGTCAGCAGCCGCCAGCAACCCTTCGAGGGTTCCGTACTTCAGCAGCAGCGACGCTGCCGTCTTCTCGCCGATGCCCGCCACTCCGGGCAGGCCGTCGGAGGCGTCTCCGCGGAGTGTGGCGTAGTCGGCATACTGCTGGGGCAGCACCTTGTATTTGGCCACCACGGTTTCTTCCGTGATGACTTCGAGGTTCTTCATGCCGCGGGCGGTGTAAATCACCCGGACACCCCGTTCGTCGTCGCACACCTGGAACAGGTCGCGGTCACCCGTGACCACGTCCACCGGGAAGCCGGCATGGCTCGCATAGGTGCCAACGACGTCGTCGGCCTCGTGGTGTGCCGCGCCCACAATGGCGATGCCGGCCAGCTCCAGCACGCGGCGGATCATCGGCAGCTGCGCCTGGAGGCCCTCCGGAACCACCTCGATGTCGGCGCCGCCGGAAACTGCCTCGGCCACCCGGTGGGCTTTGTAGGTGGGGATCAGGTCCACCCGCCACTGCGGGCGCCAGTCGTCGTCCCAGCAGGCCACCAGGTGGGTGGCGTGATAGTCGGTGCTGAGCCTGGCGATCATGTCCAGCAACCCGCGGACCGCGTTGACCGGCGTTCCGTCCGGGCGGCGGATGCTGTCCGGCAGGCCGTAAAAGGCGCGGAAGTACAGGGAGGCAGTATCGAGCAGCATGAGTCGCCGGGGCATACCTTGATCCTGACACGGAATCGGCCGCCTGGGCAGCAGCCGCTGGCTGTTGCCGAGGGTGTTACGGTTCGCCGGTGAGCGGCGGGCGGTCGATGACGCGGGGGATGTACTCGAGCAGCTGCAGGCGTCCGTCGAAAATCCTGCTGTCCACCATCTCCAGGGCGACGTCCGGATAGCCGTCATAGATGCGTTCACGTCCGGTACGCCCGGTGATCAGGGGGAAGACGACCAGCCGGAACCGGTCCACTAGACCCGCTGCCACCAGGGAACGGCAGAGGCTGAGGCTGCCGAGGGTGCTTAAGAGTTCGTCGTGGGTCCGCTTCATCTGCCGGACGGCCTCGACCGCGTCCCCGGCCACCAGTTCGGAGTTCGGCCAGCGGAGGGGTGCGGCCAGGCTGGAGGAGAACACGACTTTGGGAACGGCGGCAAGACCCGTCAGGGAGGTGCTTTCGTCCTGCGAATATCCCGTGCCCCCGGCGGCAGCATCTTCCGACATCCCCGACATGAGGCGGTAGGTGTTGGCCCCCATCAGGTAGGTGCGGTCCCCTCCGGCCTCCTGCTGCAGCCAGGCCAGATATTCAGGACCTTCCAGGCCCCACCAGCCAGGCCATCCCTCGCCCGAGGCGAAGCCGTCCAAAGTGATGATCATGTCCACCATCAACTGGCTCATGGCGGCCATGGTATTCCCGCCCGCGAAGCCCGGCAAGGGACCAGTGACCCGGACTCACGGACCAGCCCGGACCGCAGAACCGGTCAGAACCAGTCGCCGTCGGCGTAGGCGCTGCGGACGTGCGCCCGGAGGTACTCCCCCACCACCGCGGCACCCAGGTCCCCCACCTCCGGCGCCACGACCCTGCCGTCAACGCGCTGCGCCATCCGCCGGATGAAGCGCTCCAGGCCGGGGTCGTTGCCCAGGCGGAAGAACGTGGTCTGGACGCCCGAACGGCCAATCCGGTCCAGTTCGGCAACGGTGGCGCGGATGGTCCCGGCGTCCGGCGGCCAGTTGAACCAGGAGTCCCCGTCCGGCAGCAGGTGCGCCGTCGGTTCGCCGTCGGTGACCACCAGCAGCACGGGCTGCATGGAGGGGTGCCGGCGGAAAAAGCGCCCCGCCAGCAGCAGGCCGTGGTGCAGGTTGGTGCCCTGTTCGCGGAGGGCCGGCAGGGCCGTGAGTTCCCCGATGTCCATGGACTGCGCGTAGCGGCCGAACGTGATCAGCTGCAGCCTGTCACCGCGGAACCGGGTGGAGACCAGGTGGTGCAGTGCCAGCGCGGTCCGCTTCATGGGAACCCACCGCCCCTCGGCAGCCATGGAGAAGGAAACGTCCACCAGCAGGACAACGGCGGCCTGGGTACGGGCCTCGGTCTCGCTCACTTCGATGTCGCCGACGGCGAGCCGCAGTCCGCGGGCCGGATCGCCGCCGTCGGCCATGGTGCGCCGGATGGCGTTGGTCATGGTGCGGGTAACGTCCCAGGGCTCGGCGTCCCCGAACTCCCATTGGCGGCTGGAACCCGTTTGTTCCCCGGCGCCCCCGGCCACCCTGGTGTCACGGTTCCCCTGGCGCCCGGAGAGCTGCCTGGCGGTGTCCCGCAGCAGTGATTTCCCCAGCCTGCGCATTGCCTGCGGTGACAGCCGCAGGTCGCCGTCGGCACCGCGCCGCAGGTAGCCGCCGACCTGCATGGCGCGCTCGATCTCGGCAAGCGTGCGCGCACTCACGGCCGCGTTCTCGCCCAGCTGGCGGGCAAGGGCATCAAGGTCCAGGTCATCAAGCCGGGAGCCGTTGTAGGACTGGGACAGTTGCTCAGACAGTTCGTCAAGCTCGGCGATGTCCTGCAGGACACCTGTCCCGTCACCCAGCCCCAGGCCTTCCTGTCCTTCGAAGCGTTCCGATCCCGTCCAGTCCTCCCCGGGACGCAGCGCCTGCAGGGTGGCGTCGAGCTCGCTGAGCTGGGCCATCAGCTCAGGAGAGCCGAAGGCCTGCGCCGACAACCGCATCAGCTCCTCACGCTGTTCCGGGGACATGGACTGCAGGAGCCGCTGGGCTGCGGCGGCCCGTTGTGCCAGGGCATCCACCAATTCCTCGACCGATTGCGGATTCTCCGGAAAGAACTGGCCGTGCCTGGCCATGAACTCCTGGAAATCGGCTTCCGTGTCCTCGCCCCGCCGGTGTTTGCCCAGCAGCTCATTGAGGTCGCGGAGCATTTCGTTGACTGCCTCGCGGTCCTCATCAGTGGCGCTTTCCAGAGCCTGCTTCATGCCGGCGAACCGCTGTTCCAGGACCTCCCGGCCCAGCAGGTCCTTGATCCGGTCGTACGCTTCCCTGGCCGCGCTTGACTGCCAGTCGTAGGACGCAAGCTCGTTGACGGCCGCCGCTGTGGAGGGCGGCAGGTTCTGCAGCTGCATCTCGCGGAAGGCGCGGTCGGTGTTGTCCATCATGGCGTCCCGTGCCAGCTGCTTGCGCTCCTCCAGGATGGCGGTGTCCAGGAGTTTCTTCACTTCATCCAGGGTGCCGTCCAGCCGGTGGCGGCCGAGCAGCTCACGGCGCCGCTGCTGGACGCGCCGGGCGAGATCGTCCAGTCCGTCGCGGTTCCGGCCGCCGCGCCGCAGGAACTCCTGCAGGGCATGGCGGGGCGAGTAGCCTTCCATCACGTCCTGGGCGACGGCTTCGAGCGCCTCCGCCAGGTCAACCGGCGGGGCGAGCGGGTCCGGACCACCGGTGTACCGGCCGTATCTTGCGGACCGCTTGTGGATGGCCATGGTGCCTCCCGTGCCTAGCCGTAAATGGTTTCCTCGTCGTCGGATTCCTTGGAGATCCGCCGTCCGAGGTACAGGCCTTCGAGCGCCAGTTCGACGGCGGCTGCCCGCTGCCCGTCATTCGTCGCACCCAGGCGCCGGCCGATTTCGTCATAGAGGCCTGATCCGTTCAGGGCCGGGAGGTTGCCGAGGAACTCCTTCGCCGTGACCTGCTCCCCGGTGGTGACGGTCCGGTGGCCGTCCAGGGCAGCCACGAGCGGACCCATGTCCAGGCCCTGGAAGTGCGCCCTGACGGCTTCGGCGGTGGCGGTGCGCAGGAGGTGGTCCAGGACGCCCTGTTCGCGTCCTTCCTCGCCCGATTCGAACTCAAGCTTCCCGGTCAGGACTTCCACGGCGGGCTCCAGGTCAATGATCCGGGCCACGGCCTGGTCCTCGCCCCGCAGGCTTGACCTCCGCAGCGCGGCCGCGGCCACCGTCTCTGCCCCCGCGATGGCGAACCGGGCGGAGACGCCGGATGTTTGGTTGATGGCCGGGGACTGCCGCAGCGCCCGGGTATAGCGGGCCAGGATCTCCAGGATGAAGGGAGGAACGTCCGCCACCAGCCGGCCCTCCTGCCGGATGACCGAGACCTCGTCCTCCAGTTCAATTGGGTAATGGGTCCGGATCTCGGCGCCGAAGCGGTCCTTCAAAGGGGTGATGATCCGGCCCCGGTTGGTGTAATCCTCCGGGTTGGCGGACGCGACCACCAGCACGTCCAGCGGCAGCCGCAGGACGTAGCCGCGGATCTGGATGTCGCGTTCCTCCATGACGTTGAGCATCGCCACCTGGATGCGCTCGGCCAGGTCCGGCAGTTCGTTGATGGCGATGATGCCGCGGTTCGAGCGGGGAATGAGCCCGTAGTGGATGGTCTCGGGGTCTCCCAGGCGGCGGCCTTCGGCGACGCGCATCGGGTCCACGTCGCCAACCAGGTCGGCCACCGAGGTATCCGGCGTCGCGAGCTTTTCCACGTAGCGCTCGGACCGGTGACGCCAGGCGATCCGGAGCCGGTCCCCTTCGGTCAGGGCCCGGGCGCGGGACTGTTCGGTAATCGGTTCAAAGGGGTGTTCGTTCAGCTCCGAATCCTCGATCACCGGCGACCACTCGTCCAGCAACCCGGCCAGGGTACGGAGCAGGCGGGTTTTGCCTTGCCCCCGTTCACCCAGCAGGACAATGTCATGCCCCGCAATCAGGGCCCGCTCCAGCTGCGGAATCACGGTCCGGCCGAAGCCGTACAAACCTGGCCAGGGGTCGCGCCCCGCAGCCAGGGATGCGAGGAGATTGTCGCGGATCTCGTGGCGCAGGTCCTTGTGGACATGGCCTGCCGCACGCAGTTCACCAACGGTAAAGATATCGGGGCGATCAGTCACCCCTCTACGGTAGTCCCCGCCCTGCGGCTAATCGAGAGTTTCCTCCAGATTCCTCGAAGCAGCGTGACGATGCGGCGTGGCCGGCCAAGGGAGCCAGCCGACGTCCCGGCCCGTGCGGCGGGGCGCAGGCAGGCAGCGGGGCGTTAGGCTGGTTGCTGATGACTGCTGAGAGTACGTTGATCCTCCTGGTGCGGCACGGCGAAACACCCACCACGGGTACTGTCCTGCCCGGCAGGGCCCCGGGACTGCACCTTTCCGAGCGCGGCCGTGCCCAGGCGGACGCTGTTGCCGAACGCCTTTCCGGCCTGCCCATCCAGGCCATCTACTCCTCGCCCCTGGAGCGTGCAAAGGAAACCGCGGAACCTGCGGCGGCACGGACAAGCATGGCGGTGACGGAAGAACCCGGACTTCTGGAGTGCGACTTCGGTGACTGGACCGGCGCCGCGCTCGCCGGCCTTGCGGGCCTGCCGGAGTGGCAGACCGTCCAGCACAATCCGTCGGCCTTCCGGTTCCCCAACGGAGAGGGCTTTTCCGGGATGCAGGCCCGGATGGTCGGCACCCTGGAGAACCTTCGCGCAGCCCACCGGGGCGGCGTGGTGGTGTGCTTCTCCCACGCGGACCCCATCAAGGCGGCCGTGGCCCACGCCTTGGGCACCCATCTGGACCTTTTCCAGCGGATCATGATCAGCCCGGCGTCGGTCTCCGCGATTTCCTACGTGGACGGCCGGGCGCCGGCCGTGCTCACGGTGAATTCGACGTCGGAACCCCTGAGCGGGCTGAGGTCGTCGTGATGCCGTGCGGAGTGTCATCGGATGGATGGCCGCGGGACGCGGCCGCACGGGGCATGCGGTGTCCGGCCGGGAACTGACCCTCCTTAACGAGGGCCGCGTGGAACTGCTGGGCCGCATCATGAGCGGCAGCAACGCCACCTTCCTGGTGGAGGTTTCCTGCGCGGATGAGTCCGCCTGGGCGGTCTACAAGCCCGAAGCCGGGGAACGGCCGCTCGCGGATTTCGACGCCGGCCTGTACCGCCGGGAACGCGCAGCCTATCTGCTCAGCGAAGCACTGGGGTGGGGCATCGTTCCGCCAACAGTTGTCCGATCGGACGCGCCGCTTGGGGTGGGCTCCCTGCAGTGGTTCGTCGAAGGGGACCTCGAGGAGCACTACTTCACGCTCTACGCCGACTCGCCCGGGACCCACGCCGCGTTGGCCCGGATCGCCCTGTTCGACTACGTGGCAAACAATACGGACCGGAAGAGTGGGCACGTACTGCGCAGCACTGACGGCCACATCTGGGGAATCGACCACGGCCTGTGTTTCTCTGCCGCGTTCAAGCTGCGCACCGTGATCTGGGACTTCGCCGGCGACCCCATTCCGGACGACCTGCTTGAGGACATCAGTCCCCTGGCCACCACGGTGCCTGCCGATGTGGCCGGGCTCCTCGACCACGCCGAAGTGGCAGCCCTCCGGCGGCGCGTCCAGCGCGTGCTTCAGGACAAGGTACTTCCCGTTGACCATACGGGCATGCGCTACCCGTGGCCCTTGATCTGAGTCAGCTGCGCCGGGAAATCCCGGTCCGGCCGGCGCTCACTGGGCCTCCGGACGGCCTTGCGCTGCGGCCGCCGCCGGGGCCGCCTGCTCCAGGTAGGCGCCGATGTGCTCCAGCAGGTAGTGCTGTCCCAGCACCGTGGGGTGGTCGCCGTCCGGGCCGATGAGGTCGTCAAAATCGTCGCTGATCCAGCCCTCGGCGATGGGGTCCACGAACTCCCCGCCTGCCTGCCGGGCAGCGGCCCTTAGCTGGTCGCTGATGTCCACAAGGGCGGGGTCCGGGGTTGCAGAGTACGACGGCGGCCCCACCACGATGATCTTCGCTTCCGGGGCAAGGGCTTCCGCACGGTCCATCGCGGCCAAGGCGGCGCCGCCAACGTCTGCGGGCGCAAAGCCAAGGTCATTCTCTGAACCGAAAAAGACCACGATGCCGGTGTCCGGTGTCACGAAGTCTTCGACCTCGGTGCCGAAAGTTCCGTCAAGATCACCTGTGCTGAGGTAGCCGCTGCCATTCTCGGCGGCGTTGACAACCTCCAGGCCGGCGCCCAGCGGGTCCTTGCGCATCAATGCCGGCCACGCCTGCTGCGGCGAAGTGCCGTGACCGGTGCTCAGCGAGTCCCCCACTACCACTACGCGGACCGGCGCCGCGGCGGCCGGGGGCTGGGTGGGGGCCGTACTCCCTGAGGTTATGGCCAGGACCAGGCCAACTGCTCCCGCCGCTATCACGCGGCCGGGATGCCGGTACACAGGATGTCCCTGAAGCAGCACGCCGTGGTGCATCGGTCCACCTCCTGCCAGCAAATCGTCGCGGGCCGGAGGCGGCTGCGCGCCGCCAATCCGTCCCCTGTCCGTATCCCATCGTAGGCAATGGTGGGAATACTGTAGGGCCAAGGTGACCAGGATCAAAGGATGCACAGCGACTGCACAGGAACTTTAGGGGCATTAGGTATCCGTGGGCTTGGGCCGCATCCGCCATATGCGGCTGCCTGCGGCTACTCTTTTACCCGTGCAGCAGCAAACCGCGGGGTGGGACCCCGCAACCAGCCTTTCCGAGCAGGCACCCGGCGTGTATTTCGCTGAAGGGCCGGCGTCCAACTGGATAGTGGTGCGGGACGGCACGGGATTCATCCTCATTGACAGCGGATATCCCGATGACCGCCGCCACGTCATCGCGTCGCTGCGCCACCTGGGCCTGGAACCTGCGGACGCCCTTGCCCTGCTGGTCACGCACGGCCACGTGGACCATACCGGCTCCGCGGCATTCTTTTCCGAGTCCTTCGGGACCCCTGTCCTGTGCGCTCCCGCGGAGTTGGCGCATGTGCAGGGGAAGGAGAAGCACCAAGTCACCCTGGGCCAGGTCCTCAGGCGGGCGTGGCGGCCGCGTGTGTTCCGCTGGATGGTGCACGCCATCAGGGCCGGCGCGCTGGCGGCCGGGCCCGCGACGCAGGCGAAGGCCTGGGACGACGCCACACTCAAAGCCCTGCCGGGCAGCCCTGTTGCCATCTCCGTGCCCGGGCATACGCCCGGCAATGCAGCAATCCTTCTTCCGGCTGCGGGTGCCATCGCCGTTGGAGATTCGTTTGTCAGCGGCCACCCGATCAGCCGGACGTCCGGTCCGCAGATGCTGCACTCGATGTATCACTCAGACCGGGCCGCGGCGCTGGCCTCCGTGCGGACCCTGGCCGGCGTTGACGCCCCGGTTGTCCTGCCCGGCCACGGGCCGGCCCTGCGCATCCAGCTGGACGAAGCGGTAGCCGGCCTGGTCAGCCAGGCCGGCCCGGCAAGTCCGGGCAGGCGCCGTAAGTAAGGCCGCATCCAGGCATCCCGGTCCCGGAAGGGGCCCAGGGGCACAAGCTAGAACTTTCCGTACCGTGCCCGGGCCATGGAGTACACCCCATAACAGATGAGCCCTGCGGCGATGGCGCCCAGCAGGAACACCCCATAAGGCTGCGAGCCCAGGGTCTTCAGCCCGCCGTCCAGGCCGGAGGACTTGGAAGGGTCGGCAGTTGCGGCCGCCACGATGATCAGCACGCCAACGACGGCGAGCACCACGCCTTTGGCTGCGTAACCGACTGTTCCGAGCCACTTGACGGCAGTCCGGGCGTTGCCCGGGTCCCGCAGGTCCTTCATGAACTTCCGGGTAATGCCCCGGTAGGCGTAATAGACGCCGGCGCCGATGATTGCCAGCCCCACCGCGATCACAAGAACCACGCCTGCGGGCGCTCCCATGAGCTTTGCCGTGAAGTCACTGGCCGACTGGCTGGAGTTCTTGCTGCCCCCGGAGGCGAAGACGGCGAAGGTGAAGGCCAGGAAACCGAAGACCACGGCCTTTCCCCCGGCGCTGGCGGCAGCCTTCAGCTTCTTCTTGGAGTCTGTCTCGGAGCGCGCCCCAATAAACGCCTCACTGAGCATCCACAGGGCAAGCGCAGCGCAGGCCACCGCCCCGACCCACAGCAGGATGCCGCCGCCGGGCTTGGAAGCCAGGGATCCGATCGCCCCGGACTGGTCGGCTTCACCACCCTGGCCCCGGTCCACCTGCAAGGCGATGGCTCCGATCAGGATGTGGACCAAACCGATAAAGACAAATCCGGCACGGGCCAGAATACGGACCGCGGGGCTGCGGCTCGCCGACGCGGCCTCGGATACTGCCTTGTTCGCTCCCTGCGACGCGTTGCCCATGGCCGGCCCTTCCTCAATATGTAGTTGGTCTTCTGTCCCCGGTCGGCGTCCCCCGCCTGCCTGCGTCACGGAATGCTTTAGTGTAAATCCGTCCGCGCTGTCCCGACAGGTCCCCTCAAGTTCCGGCCAGGCACGGTTGGCCACTACAGTCGAAGCGGTGCATGCCAAACAGAACGCTGAGCAACTGACCGAGCTGGACCACCCGGGTTTTACGGCCGACCAGGCCGAAGACGGCTTCGTCCGGGTGCGGGGCGCCCGGGAGAACAACCTGCGCAACGTCAGCGTGGATGTGCCGCGGGATGCCATTGTGGCGTTCACCGGAGTATCGGGCTCCGGCAAGTCGTCCCTGGCCTTTGGCACGATCTACGCCGAGGCACAGCGCCGGTTCTTCGAGTCCGTCGCGCCATATGCACGCCGGCTCATCCAGCAGGGCCACAACCCCAAGGTGGAGCAGATCACCGGGCTGCCGCCCGCCGTCGCCCTCCAGCAGCGCCGGGGCACCGCCACTTCCCGGTCCACGGCAGGGACCGTCACCACGCTCTCCAATTCGCTGCGCATGCTGTTCTCCCGCGCCGGCAGCTATCCCGCCGGAGCTCCCCCGTTGGACTCGGACGCCTTCTCCCCCAACACCGCGGCAGGCGCCTGCCCGGAATGCCATGGCCTTGGCACCGCCCACACCGTCACTGAAGCATCACTGGTTCCGGATCCGTCACTGAGCATCCGCGACGGCGCGATCGCCGCCTGGCCCGGCGCCTGGCAGGGCAAGAACCTGCGGGACATCCTGGCCCACCTGGGCTACGACGTCGACACCCCCTGGCGGGAACTGCCGAAAAAGGACCGCGACTGGATCCTGTTCACCGAGGAACAGCCCGTGGTGGAAGTGACGCCGCAGCGGGACCGCGTGGCCAAGCCGTACAAGGGCCGGTTCTGGAGCGCCCGGAGCTACGTGATGCACACACTGCTCGATTCCAAGAGCCCCGCCATGCGGGAGAAGGTGCTGCGCTTCATGGAAACCGGACCGTGCCCGCGGTGCGGCGGAACGGGGCTTCGGCCCGAGGCCCTTGCGGTGACCTTCGCCGGGCACACCATCGCCGGGCTCAATGCCGTGCCCATGACCGAACTGGCGGAGATCATCCGCCCCACCACCCTGCTGGCCACGGCAGGGACGGCATCGCGGAAGCAGTCATCCGAATCCAACGAAGTGGCCGTGGCCATCACCCGGGACCTGCTGCAGCGCATCAGCGTGCTGTTGGATCTTGGCCTGGGCTACCTGGCGCTGGGCCGGGCCACGCCAACGCTCTCGCCGGGCGAGATGCAGCGGCTCCGGATTGCCACCCAGCTCCGGTCCGGGCTGTTCGGGGTGATCTATGTGCTGGACGAACCGTCGGCCGGCCTGCACCCCGCCGACGCCGAACCCCTCCTGGCTGTCCTGGACCGGTTGAAATCATCCGGAAACTCCGTGTTCGTGGTGGAACACAACATGGATGTGGTCCGGCGTGCCGACTGGCTGGTGGATGTTGGTCCCCGGGCCGGCGAAGACGGCGGGCAGGTGCTCTACAGCGGGCCCGTTGAGGGCCTCGACGCCGTGGCAGGGTCGGTGACCCGGCCGTTCCTGTTCCCAAACGGTTCAGCAGGGTCAATGGACGACGGCGGCGCCGCCAGGGGTGCGCCGCGGAAACCCTCCGGGTGGCTGGACCTGCGCGGCATCAACCGGCACAACCTGCGGAACCTGGACGTGGCCTTTCCGCTTGGTGTCCTGACAGCCGTCACCGGCGTATCCGGCTCGGGAAAGTCCACCCTGGTCAGCAAGGTCCTGGCGGACGTCGCCGGCACGTCCGGGCAAGCCGGCGACGACAACCTTGAACCAGGTGACGAGCCCGGCGCGGACCGTGACGAAGAGGGTGTGGGCAGTGTGGGGCGGGTGTCCGGGCTGGATCGGATCGACCGCACGGTAAAGGTGGACCAGAAGCCGATCGGCCGCACGCCCCGCTCCAACCTGGCAACATATACAGGCCTCTTCGATGCCGTCCGCAAGGAGTTCGCTGCCACCGGCGCCGCCAGGAGCCGGGGTTTCGGGCCCGGACGTTTTTCCTTCAACGTGGCCGGCGGACGGTGTGAAACATGCCAGGGCGAGGGCTTCGTCGCGGTGGAGCTGCTCTTCCTCCCCGGCAGCTACGGTCCGTGCCCCGAATGCAACGGCTCGCGCTACAACCCCGAAACCCTGGAGGTCACCTACCAGGGCAGGACCATTGCGGACGTGCTGGGAATGACGGTCAATGCCGCCGCCGGTTTCCTGGTCGGGGTTCCCGCCGCCGCGCGGTCCCTGCAGACACTCCAGGAAGTAGGCCTGGGCTACCTTCGCCTGGGCCAGGCCGCCACCGAGCTGTCCGGGGGTGAGGCGCAGCGCATCAAGCTGGCCACCGAGCTGCAGCGCGCCCGCCGCGGCCACACGCTGTACCTGCTGGACGAGCCCACCACGGGACTGCATCCGGCCGATGTCGAACTCCTGATGGCGCAGCTCAACCGCCTGGTGGACGCCGGCAACACCGTGATCGTGGTGGAACACGCCATGGATGTGGTCGCGGCCGCGGACTGGGTGATGGACCTGGGACCGTCCGGAGGCGACGCCGGCGGGAAGCTCGTCGCCGCCGGCCACCCCGCCGCCGTCGAACGTTCAGCCAACAGCCGCACAGCGCCCTACCTGGCAGCCGCCCTCCGGGACCGGAAGGCCGGGGACGGAACGGTAGCGGGCAACGCCCTTGCCCCGGACCGCGCAGAGGCGTAGGACGGAGGAATGCGTTCCCGGCCGGCCATGCCCCCTCACACTGTGCTCCAAGGCAGGGTGGCGGTGGTGACCGGCTCCAGCCGCGGGCTGGGGTTTGCCATGGCCCGGGTGCTGGGCCTGCATGGCGCGGCGGTGGTGCTGGCATCCAGAACGGACGACGGCGTTGCTGCCGCCGTCGGGCGTCTGCGCCTGGAAGGCATCGCGGCGGACGGAAGACGCTGCGACACCGGCGACCCGGCGGACGTTGACGCACTCCGCGACATGGCCCTCAGCCGTGGGACGCTGGACATCTGGGTCAACAACGCCGGCACGCCAGGGGTCTACGGACCGACGGCATCGACGCCCGTGGCTGACTTCACACGGGTGGTGCGGACCAACATCCTGGGCACTTTCCACGGTGCCAGGGCTGCCCTGCCGGTGTTCCTGGAGCAGGGCCATGGTGACCTTGTGAACCTCTACGGCCAAGGTGACCGCGGTCCCGTGGCGCTGCAGAACGCCTATGCATCAAGCAAGCGGTGGGTCCGCCAGTTTACGGAGACGCTTCGGCTGGAAACCAAAGGTACGGGGGTCCGGGTGCACGGCATGAATCCCGGCCTGGTGGAGACGGCCCTCCTGGGAAAGGTCGCGTCCCAGGCCGGGTACGAACAGCGTCTCGGTGCACTGCAGGTGGTGGTGGGCCTGTGGGGGCAGAGTGCCGACCAGGCCGCTCAGCCAATCGTGAAGCTGGTGACGTCCGACAAAGCGGAATACCGGTTCCTGACCACGAGGCGGCTGGTGACCCACGGGCTGCACAACGTCCTCGCCGGCCGCCTGCGCCGGACAAACAGGATGCCCCTGGAGGTCACCGTGGTGGACTCAGACCTGGAGCCGTGACCGGACTGCTCCCCCCCGGCGCGCCGTTAGGGAACCGAGACCTTACCAATGCCGGCTTGTGACGCGGAACACACTATGCTCGACAGCACCATCGGGATCGCGGGAAGAGGCACCATGAGCATCGACACTGAGGTTGGGTCCATCCACAACACCGGGGATGCAGCGCTGGTCACCGCGGCAGCGAATGCCATCACCACAGCCATAGCCGCCGCCATGCAGGGCGTCCTGGAACGTCACGCAGCCTACAACTGGGTATGGACCGACGAAATCCGGTGCCGGGGGTGCGGAGCCAGCCTCGCAATTCCTTACCTTTCCAGCAGACGCGCCAACGCAGACCTCGTCTTTGAGGCCCACCGTTCGGCGGAAGTCGGAGCACTGCTGGGAACGGGTTCCGGACACCCGAACGGCCGCTGACCCGTCACTGCGGCACCCACGGCCGGCCCTTTCCTGCCGGACGCCTGACCGGACCCCTCCGGCATCTGCCAGGTGCCGCCGTCGTACGCCCATCTTCGTTGCTGCAGGCAAATATCCGCCCGGCTCTGGACTCTTGACCGGGGCCCAATCAGACTGGCTACAACAGCTGGCCAGGCGCAGATTCCAATGGTTCGGGTAAATGGACGGCTGCATTCATTGGGGTTTTACCGTGAAGCGTTTTTCGCGGCATTGAAAGGACCTGGCCATGCCGGACTTTGCACCGTTCTTCCCGCTAATTGCCACTGTTTTGGGCGTACTTGTTGCCATTGTCTTCATTTGGGTGGCGACAAAGCTGATGTGGAAGGTGGCTGAACCCAACGAGGCCCTGATCATCTCCGGACTCACCCGGGGAACCCTGGAGACCAGGGCAGGAATGGACTTCAAGATTGTCACCGGCAAAGGCGCCCTGGTCCTTCCCGGCCTCCAGACGGTACGGACGCTCTCGCTGACATTGAATGAAACCGAACTCAAGGTTTCCTGCGTGACGTCGCAGGGCATCCAGGTCATTGTGGAGGGCGTGGTCATTTACAAAATAGGTGACGCACCGCCATTCATTGCAAATGCGGCCCGCCGCTTCCTGGGCCAGCAACCCAAAATGGAAAGCCAGGTCTACAACGTCTTTGAGGGCCACCTCCGCTCCATTATCGGCAGCATGACCGTGGAGGAGATTATCCGCGAACGGGACAAGCTTGGGTCCCAGGTCCGCAGCGCCAGCGGAGTGGAGATGGAGAAGCTGGGCCTGGTGGTGGATTCCCTGCAGATCAAGGACCTGCAGGACCCTACCGGCTACATCCAGAACATCGCCAAGCCGCATATTGCCCAGGTGAAGATGGAGGCCCGGATTGCCGAGGCCACCCGCAACCGGGAGGCGGCAGAGAAGGAAGCGGAAGCTGCGGCCCTGATCGCGGACGCGCAGAGCGTTTCGGCAATCCGGCAGTCCGTGGCGCAGGCCAACGCGGAACGCGCCAGGGCCAACGCAGCCCAGGCCGGCCCGCTCGCCGAGGCCACGGCCCGGCAGCAGGTGGTGGTCCAGGAAACCGAAGTCGCCAAGCTTGAGGCGGACCGTGAGGAGCAGAAGCTGCAGACGAGTATCCGCAAACCCGCTGATGCGAAGGCCTACGCCAAACGCACCGATGCTGAAGGCCAGAAGGCGGCGGATATCAGCGCTGCGGAGGCGCTGGCACGCCGCACCGAGCTCGAGGCGCAGGCGAACGCGCGGCGCACTGAACTCCAGGCCCAGGCGAATGCCACCGCAGCCGCCGCCGCAGCAGGAGCAACCAAGGTCACCGGCGAGGCTGAAGCCGCCGCCACCAGGGCCAAAGGCGACGCCGCGGCGTCCGCCATCAAGGCCAAGGCACTGGCCGAAGCGGACGGCATCAAGGCCCGGGCCGAAGCGCTGGGCACCAACCAGGACGCGGTCATCTCCCAACAGCTTGCCGAAAACATGCCCGCCATCATCGCCGCTGCAGCCGAGCCTTTCTCCCACGTGGGCAACATGACCGTCCTCAACGGCGGCGAAGGCGTCAACAAGATGCTGGGCGGCATCCTGGCACAGGCGGGCGACTACCTGCCTGCCCTCGCATCAGCGCTCCGGAAGGGCGAAGACACCAAGCGTCCGCCGAAGGCTCCCGGTGCATAGGCCCGCCCATGCGCAAGGACGTTGACCGGAGCCTGACGGGGAAGATCGGCCGGGTGACCGGGCGCATCGGCCCGGGCACCATCGGGGAAGTCATGCTGCCCTACCTCGGCGGCATCATGGCGTTCCACGCCCACCCGTTCGACAAAACCAGCGACTTCCCGGTGGGCAGCGAGGTGCTGGTGATCTACTACGAGCCGCCGCAAACGGTGTATGTGGACGAGCTGCCGGACGTGCTGAAGCACGCGGAGTAGGTCCTTTCACCGTGCCCTCGTTCGCGGTGTAGCTACCGCCCGCCCTCCATTTTCCGGCTGCGCTGTTCCTCAGCCATGGGTCCGTAGGGATAAACGCCGGCCTCTGGCTGGCTGGCCTGGGTAAGCCGGTCCACTTCATCGGCACTGAGCTGCAGTTCGGCGGCGGCGAGGTTGTCAGCGAGCTGTTCCGTGGTCCGCGCCCCCAGAATCACCGAGGTAACAGCCGGACGGTCCGCCAGCCAGGCCAGGGCCACCTGGGACGGGCTCACGCCGTTGGCGTCGGCGATGTCCTGGACGGTGTCGATGACAGCCCACGTGCGCGGGTTCTCGTTGCGCGCCTGCCACGCCTCCATGCCGCGTTTGGGGTTTTCCCCCAGGCGGGTTGCACCGGTAGGCTGCTGGTCGCGCTTGTACTTGCCCGAGAGCCAGCCTCCGCCCAGGGGCGACCACGGCAGCAGGCCGATTCCTGCGTCGAGGGCTGCCGGAACGATCTCGAATTCGATGTCGCGGACCAGCAGGCTGTACTGGGGTTGCAGGCTGACGGGCGGGTTCCATCCCTGGTTGCGTGCAACGTGCACAGCCTTGGTCAGTTGCCAGCCAAGGAAGTTCGAGAAACCGTAGTAGGCGATTTTGCCGCGGCTCACAGCGTCGTCCAGGAAGCGGAGGGTTTCCTCCAGCGGGGTGATCGGGTCCCAAGCATGCATCTGGTACAGGTCGATCTGCTCCACGCCCAACCGGCGGAGGGAATCATCAAGGGCGCGGGTCAGGCGCCGCCGTGAGGTTCCGACGTCGTTTGGTGCCGTCCCCATGGGAAAGCGCCCCTTCGTGGCGATCACCGCCCTGTCCCTCACGTCGGGGCGCTTGGCCAGCCAGCGGCCGATGACTTCTTCCGACACTCCCGCACTGTAGACGTCCGCGGTGTCGATGAAGTTGCCGCCCGCGTCGAAATAGCTGTCAAGGATGGCATGGGATGTCTCCTCCGTCGCCTCCGCGCCGAAGGTCATGGTTCCCAGCGCGTAACTGGTGACCACGGCGCCGCTGTGGCCAAGGGTTCGATGCTGCATGGCTTCTCCTCGTATTCAGTGGTTATGGGGCGGAAAGTGGCGGGCAGCCGCGTCCCTGGTGGTGGTACGGATCCGGTACAGGCTTGTGGTTGCCGTGATGTAGAGGTCTTGGCCGTCGGAACCGCCAAAGCACAGGTTCGAGACCGTCTCGGGCACTGGGAGGGTGTCCAGGAGTTCGAAGGACGGTGAGTAGACCCTTATGGACGGGCCGGCGGAGGTCCAGATCCTGCCTTCGACGTCCACCCTGAGGCCGTCGGCCGGGTGGCCGTCCTCAAGCTCGAGCGTCCCCGTCCTGGCGCTGCAGCGTCCCTCATGGACGTTGTACGTTGCGATCCGCAGCGGAACGCCATAGCGGGAACCGGCCGTATCCGCGACGTAAAGAACGGACTCGTCGGGCGAGAAGGCAAGCCCGTTGGGGTGCACCAGGTCGGTGATTTCGGCCGTCATCGATCCGGAATCCGGCTCGAAGCGGAAGACATGGCAGCCACCATATTCCTGCTCACCCTCGTGGCCTTCCCTTGTCCCCGGCAGAATTCCATAGGGCGGGTCCGTGAACCAGATGCTTCCATCGCGGGCGATGACCACGTCATTGGGTGAGTTCAGCCGGTGACCCTCGAAGGAATCCACCAGGCCCGTCACTATGCCTTCGCGGTCGCGCTCCACCCGGCGCTGCCCGTGGCTGCACTGGACCACGCTGCCGTCGGCGTCGAGGGTGCGGCCGTTGGTGAACTCGACGCCCACCGCGTAGTCCCGGGTGGCCCCGGTGGCGGGATTGAACTCGAGGATGCGGTTGTTCGGGATGTCGCTCCACCGCACGGTTTTCGAGGACGGCACCCACACGGGGCCCTCTGCCCAGACCGAACCCGTGAAAAGGCACTCGAGCCGGCCCGTGGTTAGTTCGTCAGCCAATGGAGCTCCTTTGCGTTCCAGGTACCTGCCGCCGGCTTGCCGGCAAGGGGACGGGGTCCCGGCCCGGGGGGCCAGGGATCCCACAGGCCCGAACTTACCCTAGCCCTGTCGTTGGGTCTGCGGGACGCGCAGGCTGCCGTACCTTTCCATCCGGTGCCACCGAAGGTGCACTCCGGCCACTGCTGTGACGACGGCCTGGATGACCACCAGGTACATGAGCTGCCGGTAGACGAACTGCTGCAGGGGAAGCGTCCAGAGCGGGCCGAGCCGTTCCCTGTCGAGCCGGAACGCGTAAGCAGCCATAAGGAATTGAACCGCCAGGAACAGGAGCCACAGCACCCCGATCCGCAGGGGGTCAAGGAAGATCAGGCCGTACAGGGCAAAGACATCAACGACGGGCGCGAAGAGGGGAAGCAGTACCTGGAGGACAAACAGGTAGCCGAGCCCGCGCCGGCCGAGCTTCCCGGCCGCGCCTTTTTGCAGCACAGCCCCCCGGTGCTTCCACATAGCCTGCAGGGTGCCGTAGCACCAGCGGTACCGCTGGCGCCACAGGGCGCCGAGGGTTGCGGGCGCCTCCGTCCAGGCCTTGGCATCCTCCTGGTACACCACGCGCCAGCCGTCCCGGCACAGTGCCATGGTCAGGTCGGTGTCCTCAGCGAGCGTGTCATCGCTGACACCGCCGACGTTGCGGAGGGCCTCGATCCGGAAGGCCCCAATTGCCCCGGGAACGGTGGGCATGCATTCGGCGACGTCGAACAGCCTGCGGTCGAGGTTGAACCCGACAACATACTCGATGTGCTGCCATGCACCCAGGATGCCTCCCCGGTTGGCCACCTTGGTGTTGCCGGAGATCGCGCCCACGCGGGGGTCCGCGAAGGGCTGGATGAGGGCGCGGACTGTATTCGGTTCGAAAACGGTGTCACCGTCCACCATGACAACAAGGTCGTGGCCCGCGGCCTGGATTCCGGCGTTCAGGGCGGACGGTTTGCCGCCGTTCTCCTTGCGGATGACGGTCACGCCGGGCAGGCCGAGAGCCTCCACGATGTCGGCGGTCCCGTCGGTGGAGCCGTCGTCCACCACAATGACTTCCACCGGATGCGTGGAGGCAAGGATAGACCGGACCGCCGCTTCAATTCCGGCGGACTCGTTGTAGGCGGGGACAATCACCGTCACCGGTTCGATGACCGCCGGCCCCACCATCACGTCGACGCGGCGCCTGCCCCGACCAGGCGTGGGGAGGCGCCGCGCTGCGCGACTGTGGCGGGCAGCGAAGAACATCACCAGGACGGCGCGCACGAAAGTCACGGCGCCGGCGGCAACGAGTCCCCACGAGATGGCCGTGACGACGAAGTCGCTGAGGCGGATGCCCCACACGAACGCAGAGCCGCGAACCTGTTCCACGCTGGATGCGGGGCGCATGCTGTCAATGCCCACCGCATCCCCGACCGTGGTGACGCGGTACCCCTGCTCCGAGAATCGGGAGAGGGCGGAGTCCAGCGCGGCGACGGTCTGTTCCCTGTCGCCGCCGCCGTCATGCATGAGAACCACCTGCCCCTGCGGCCCGGACGGCGTGAGATTGTCCTCGATCGCTCCGGCGCCCGGCGTTTGCCAGTCCTTGCTGTCCATGCTGCTCAGCACGGTGAGGTATCCCTCATCCGCCAGCCCCCGCAGCGCGGACCACATGCTGTCCGTAATGGCCCCGTTGCCGGCGGTGTAGGGCGGCCGCAGCAGGGACGCGGCCCGGCCGGTGACGCCCACAATCGCGTCCTGTCCGCCCTGCACCTCAAGTTCCCGGCGCCAGTCGGGAGCTGGGCCGAGGTCCGTGTGCGTCAGCGTGTGGACCCCCACTTCATGGCCTTCGGCCACGATGCGGCGCAAAAGATCCGGGTTGTCCACCGCTGCGGAGCCCACGACGAAGAAGGTCGCATGGACACGGTGTTCCCGGAGGACGTCGAGGATGCGGGGCGTCCACAGGGCGTCAGGGCCGTCGTCGAACGTCAGGGCGACCGTCCGGTCCGGCGGCCTGACGGACGTTACGGTCCCGCCACGGGAATCCAGCACCGGGCCACCGTGGGAAACGGCATCCGGGACATTCCCGGCGGCCTGGTTCACGGGCACCTGGTCCACGCCGGCACCGCCCAGGTGGTGCAGGTATCCCTGCACCACCAAAGCCAGCCCCAGCGCCATCAAGGTGGCCAGGAGGACGAACCAATGGGCCCTGACATTCGCGGGCACATTGCTCTTTGCGTTTCTGGTGCCCTTGTTCCGGAGGGTCATGTTACTGGCGGGAAGGGGCCGACGGCCGCGTTGCCTGGCCCGGCGCAACACCGCTGGACCCCGGCGCAACACCGCTGGTACCCGGGGCCGTCCCGCTGGAGCCGGGGGCGGTTCCAGCGGCACCGGGAGCCGTCCCGCTCAGTCCGGGTTGAGTGGACGCAGCAGGAACCGGAGCAGCAACAGGGGCGGAAGTCGCGACGGCGGTACCGCCCACCGGGGGTGCGGCCGGTGCGGCGGCCAGGGCCACCGGCACTGCCGCCGGGGACTGCTCAACGGGCGGAGCGGCGGGGCCGGACAAGGCTGCGGCAGTGTGGGAATCAGCCGCTGGTGAAGACGGCGGAATTGACGGCTGGTCGTGGGGGCCTGCCGCGGCGGGAAGGGGCAGGAAGGGCGCGGAGACCCCGGAGCCGCCAATGAACGCGGCAAGCACCAGGACGACGTATCCGGCCACCAGCCCGAGAACCCCCAGGCCAATCAGCTGGACCCGCCGGAGGCGCCGTCCTGAGGCATCAACAAAAACGGGTCCGCGCGGGGAACCTGCGGGCAGCTGATCGGAAGTCTTCTCAGGGGCTTTCATCGAGCATCAACCTTAGGGGACCCGGATTGGCTACCACAAAACCCGGGCCCCCGGCCCCTGGCCAACGGCGGGGTGGAAATCCAGGGGCGGGCCGTCACCATTCCACCCCGGCGCCGGCAAAGGCGGGCACCACTTTGGCCGGTCAAAACGAAAACGGCGTTCGAGTGCCACAACCATGGCATTGGTGTCGGATAGAATCCCCTCTCGGCGAGTCCCACTCGCCTCGATACCCGCTAAAGGGCGGAGGTTGACAGCAGAATACAAGGGGAAGCAATGAGGCATGCCGCGGCTAAGGTCCGGGCGCACGGCACCAACGGCTTTGGGGCCAGACGGGACATCCAGGGCCTCCGCGCACTGGCCGTTGGGATCGTCGTCATCTACCATCTTCGGCCTGAAGCCCTCCCGGGCGGGTTCGTAGGAGTCGACGTGTTCTTCGTCGTCTCGGGCTTCCTCATCATCGGCTCCCTTGCCAGGGAAGCGTCAAAGAACGCGTCAATCTCCGTTCCCGAGTTCTACGCACGGCGCATCCGCCGCCTCTTTCCGGCGTCGGCCGTTGTTTTGGTTGCAGTCCTGGCCGGGGCAATGCTGCTGCTTGCCCAAAGCCGCTGGCAGAACATCTCCTCCGATGTACTGTTCTCGCTGCTCCAGGTACAAAACTGGCATCAGGCCCTGTCCGCAGTCTCATACGCCGGCGCAACGCAGGAAGTGTCTCCCCTTCAGCACTTCTGGTCCCTTGCCGTCGAGGAGCAGTTCTACCTCGTCATCCCGTTCTTCTTCCTTGGCCTGATCTCCGCGGCGCTCGCCACAGGCAAGCCGCCCGGCCGCTTCATCGTCCCGGCGTTGTCCGTGACTGCCCTGGCGTCGTTCGTCTACAGCATCTACCTGAGCGACCATGAACACACCATCGCGTACTTTGCCACGACGACGAGGATCTGGGAACTCGCCGTCGGCGGGCTCGCCGCTCTCCTGCCGGCACTGCCGAAACCGTCCGGCCGGCTTGCGGCGGTCAGCGGGTGGCTGGGCGTCTCTGCCATCGTCGTCCCCGCTTTTCTCTTCAGTACTGACATTGCCTTCCCCGGCAGCATCGCCGGCATCCCAGTACTCGGGACCGCCATCCTCTTGCGCACTGGCCCTCCATCATCAGCCGTTCCGTGGTCCGCTTCCAGGTTCCTTGCCATCCGGCCCATGACGCTCGTCGGAGACGTGTCGTATTCCCTGTATCTGTGGCACTGGCCCGTCATCGTTTTCGCTGTCGCGCTCTTGGGCCGCGCGCCACGCATCAGGGAAGCGCTGCTTCTCGCCCTGCTCAGTCTTGTCCTCGCCGTAGCCTCCTACCACCTGGTGGAACAACGCTTCCGGCACCGCTCAGGGCATGCTGGCTGGAGCGTGTACCGCCGGACTTACGCGATGGCGCTGTGCGGCGCGATGGTGGTGTCCGTTGCAGCGTGGGCGCCGTGGCAGGTAATTGAGATTAAGCGCGCACAACTGTCGACCGAACTGTCGGACCACGATTACCCCGGCGCCCAGGCGTGGTCCACCCGCCCCGCGCCGGTACCTGCCGGCCTCCCCATCCGCCCTGATCCCTCGGTCGCCATGCAGGATGTACCTGCCACCAGCGCCGGGGCCTGCGGCGTTTACGACCCCGCCGTGGTGCCTGACACTGATTGCTGGTTCGGTTCGGTGGCACAGCAGGATGCGCCTGTTGTTGTGGTTGTCGGGGATTCACACGCCGGCCAGTTTGTTGACCCCCTCATTGCCGTATCCCGGAAGATCCCGCTGAGAATCCACGCCCTGGTGCGGAACGGCTGCCCGTTTGCCTTGACTCCGCCGCGGTCCGAGACCACCCTCTACGCCAACTGTTCGAACCAAAATTCCGTAACAGCCGAAAGAATCGCGGCAGGAAAACCGGACCTCGTCCTGGTTGCCGGGATGCGCGAGCCCGGTTACAAAAAGGCTCTTGGGTGGTCCTGGGCGCCGGATGCCCCGCTTGTCGAGGGTTATGTTCAGACCCTTTCCCGGCTGCGTGCTGCGGGACTGCGGGTCGCGGTCGTCGCGGACCTGCCGTATCCACAGGGCAACCCGGTGGAATGCATTCAAAAGTATGCCGACCACGGCGCTTGCGCCACGCCTGCCTCGGAGGCCCTTGCGGGCGGGGATGACGCGCTTGTGGGGGCGGCCCGCCGGGTTGGAGGCATTGAAATTGTTGACCTCTCCAGGCTCTTTTGCCGGGACGGCCTTTGCCCGGCTGTCATCGGGAACGTCTTGGTCTATCGGGACAACCACATGACCAATACCTTCGCGAAGTCACTGGGACCGGACCTCGCCGTCGCCTTACGCCTGGGGTAGGTGTCTGTTGCGGTTCCGGCAATCCCACAGACGGCGGCGGGGCCCGCTGACAGCCAGACTTCAGTAACGGCAAGGGATTTCGACGGCCGGACTGATGACCCAGGCGCAGGCTTTGGTTAGGATCAAGGTTCCACGCTCAGTCGTTTGAGGCCTTGGCGCCCGCCGTGCCCCCGGGAGCGCCAAGGAGGCAGAGAGGCCACCATGGACGTCACACAGGCTGCTGATTATCCGCTCGACCCCTTTCCCCACTACGAACAAATGCGTGCAGCCGCTCCTGTCTTCCAGGACGGCCAATCGGGGAGCTGGCACGTGTTCCGGTATGACGATGTTCAGCGGGTGCTGTCCGAGCACGCTACGTTCTCATCCCGCATGGGCGGTGAAAATCCGTCCGGCTCCGGCCAGCTCTTCGCCTCAAGCCTCATCACCGCCGATCCCCCGAGGCACCGGCAGCTGCGCTCCCTGGTGACACAGGCTTTCACGCCAAAGGCCGTTGACGCGCTGGCTCCACGTATCGCCGGCCTCACGGACGAACTCCTGGAGGGGATCGCGGCCCGCGGGAGCGGTGACCTGATCAAGGAATTGGCGTACCCGCTGCCGGTCATCGTGATTTCCGAGCTCATGGGCATCCCGGCGGAGGACCGCGAGCGTTTCAAGCAATGGTCCGACGTGATTGTCAGCCAAACCCGCACTGGCCCGGCCAGCGACGGGCAGGACGCAACCGCCTCAGAGATGGTCGAATACTTCCTGGCCCTCATCGACCAACGCAGGAGCCGCCCCGGCAGGGACCTGATCAGCAGCCTGCTGTCTGCCGAGATTGACGGCCAAAAGCTCACGGTCCCTGAACTGCTCGGCTTCTGCAGCCTGCTGCTCGTCGCCGGCAATGAGACCACCACCAACCTGATCGGCAACGCCGTTCTATGTTTGTCTGAGTCGCCGGGCTCTCTCGAGCGTGTCCTTAAGGAGCCGGCCCTGCTTCCCCAAACCCTCGAAGAGGTACTGCGGTTCCGGTCGCCGGTCCAGTCCATGTACCGGGTGACGGTGGCCGAGACGATTTTGGGCGATCAGCGAATCCCGGCCGGGGCACCGGTTGTTGCCTGGATCGGGTCCGCCAACCGCGACGGGCAGCAATTCGAGCGGCCGGCGGAGTTCGACATTGACCGCAACCCCAACCGTCATCTGGCGTTCGGCCACGGCATCCACTTTTGCCTCGGCGCGCCCCTTGCCCGACTGGAGGCCAGGATTGCGCTGGAGGCACTGCTGGCCCGCTTGCCTGGGCTCTCCTTGGCTCATGAAGCGCAACTGGAGCGGATGGAAAGCACCATCGTTTACGGACTGAAGGCACTTCCCGTCAGGTGGCAGCCTGCCTGACGCACGGACGGCCGAGTCCACGGGGAGACCCCGTATGCACCTGAAGCCGGCACTGCGACCGCCAGCCGCCCGGCATCATTCGGGGGTGCCCGTTTCTGCGGCGTAAGCGGTCGCCTGGGCCCGCACCTGACGGATGTAGGCATCGGACTGGTTGTAGGAGTGGATGGCGTCTGCCCACCCCTGCGGGGTTGTGAGGTCCCGGCCGTGGGCGCACAAATATGTGGCCGCGCTGAGGGCGGCGTCGTCGATGTTGGACGGGTCCGCTGTTCCGTCCCCGTTCCCGTCCCTTCCTGCAAGCCGCCACGTGGAGGGAATGAACTGCATCGGCCCCACCGCGTGGTCCCACCGGGCGTCGTCGTCAAGGGCGCCGCCATCCGTATCCGCGATGGCGGCGAATCCATCGCCGTTAAGGCTTGGTCCCACGATGGGCCCGCTCGCATGGCCGTTGCTGTCCAGGCGGCCGCCGCCATAGGTTCCATGGGCTGATTCGACGAAGCCGACAGCAGCCAGAGTATTCCAGCCGATTCGACACATCGGGGTGGCGTCATTGGCCGTGGCGGCGGCACCAACGTAGGCCCGCAGGGCCCGGGCAGGGATACCGGTCTGGGTGGAAGCCTCCAGCAGCCACTGGGCGTCCGGGCTGCGTGTTACGTTGACGGCGGTGTCGATGCCGGCGGGGCCGAGTGCGAAAGTTGCCCCTGCCCGCGGCGGTGCGGAAAAGGCCACCCGGGCGTCCGCGCCCGGCTGCCGGATGAGCCAGAAGGAGACAGCAGTGCTGATGCAAACGACAAACAGGCTGAAAACAACAAAGCGTTTTACACGGAGCACTGACTAATCAAACCATCAACCGCGAGGGCTGAAGGACGAGCCGGTTCCCAACCCACCATGCAGCGCCCGGGAACATCGTCGGATCCATCTTCTTCAGCACGCAGTATCGGTACCATCAGGCATGGGCAGGAAGAACTACCTCATCGAAGGCGGCTCAGGAACCGGCAAGACCGCTGTCTGCGACGAGTTGCGCCGGCGCGGTTATCACGCAATCAACGGTGACCGCGAACTGGCCTATCAAGGCGATCCTGAGACCGGTGAACCACTCGCCGGCATCACCGGCGTCTCCGTGCACCATCACCATCTCTGGAGGGTGGACGACGTGAAGGCCCTCACCGAAGACCGGCGGGAGGCGGTGACGTTCTTCTGCGGCGGATCCAGGAATCTCTCAAAGTTCATTGAGCTTTTTGACGCGGTGTTCGTTCTTGAGGTGGACCTCGAAACGCTTCGCCGGCGGCTTGATGCGCGCCCAAAGGACGAGTGGGGAGGGCGCCAGGCTGAACGGAAGCTCATAGAACGCCTTCACGGAACACGGGAAGAAATCCCGTCCGGTGCCATTGCGATCGACGCTACTGCACCACTCCAGAGCGTGGTGGATGGCATCCTCCACAGGACCGGAACAGGTTCCGGGAGCTAAGCAGGCGGTTTACGAAACCTGCGCGCGATGGTTGTCTGCAAGGACGGCAAGGTCGCGGATCAGGCGCTGTACCTCATGTTCCCGCCTGCTGGAACGCGAGGTCTGTTGAACCGTGCTGGGTCTTGCCAAGGGCCCCACAGGTGGAGCGGGCACCGGCCGCGTCACCGTATGTTCGTCCTTGGCGGCCGGCGGATTGCTTGTGCTCATGCGGCCCCCCTTGGCCTGGTCAATTGGGGGACTGTCCCCCAAGTCGTAGCTGTACGGCCACTTTAGGAAGCCCTGCGGCCACGGGGAAGATATTTTGTCCACTACAGGGATTTATTGTTTCAATCTTGAGCTTGGCTTCATTGTCGGCTGTCGACCAAGAACCCCCACGGCCTCCCGCCGCGAAGGTGCTGCCAGTGACCGGACCATTGCCTTGAACCGCGGCCATGGCGACCATGGAAAGGTGGGAATGAAGGACAGGCAGCGTGGTCTTGCTTTCACCCTTTGCTTGCCGATTGTGGCCTGGGGAACCGCCGGCTGCGCGTATGAGTACAAAGAGACTGTGCAGAGTCCCATGGCGAGCCCGTCCCCAGTCGCTGATTCCCCTGCCCCCTACGTTGACCCGCTCGTCCTGGAGCGCGAGGTGGGAAACTATGCTGAGCTGGACCGGCTTCTTAAGGCAGTACCCGGGCCTGCGCTCCTTTTCGAGGAGGGACCCCTGGATGGCCCCGTCAGGGGGTTTGGCACGATGGCGAAGGTGCCGGCGGCTGGGCTGTACACCGTCACCGTAGCCTGCGTGGGTGGTTCCGGCGCTGTGGTCTCCGTGGGGCAGGAACATCCCGGCGCCCCCTTTCAGCCGGTGGAGCTGTGCCTGAAGTGCGCAGGGGCCACGTCCAGGGTCCTCCCACTTGAGCAGGGGTACGTTTTTGCGCATCTGGTGCTGCCCGTTCCGGGCGATACGCCGTGGACAGGGGCGGTGGGCGGAGTACGTGTCACCGGTCCCGGCGCGTCATCGTTGGGCCCGTCACCGGATTCTTTGTTGGACTCCTCCAAAATCGAGTCGCCCAGGGAGAACTAGCGTCTGCTGTGAGGCATATTCCATGTAGACGCAAAGGACCAATTAATGACCATCCAGGCAAACCTTCCCAGCGCCGGCAGCACCGGGACCACCGCGGGCGGAGGCTACGCAATCCTGGAAACCGCCCGCCGGCAGGTTCTCGGGGACGGCATCGGCCTGAACCAGGCCCAGCTCGAAGAGGTCCTCCGGCTCCCGGATGAGGCACTTCCAAGCGCCCTTGAATTGGCCCACCAGGTACGGCTCCGCCACTGCGGGGAGGAAGTGGAGGTAGAGGGCATTATCTCCATCAAGACCGGCGGCTGCCCGGAGGACTGCCATTTCTGCAGCCAGTCCGGTCTCTTTGACTCCCCCGTCCGTGGCGTGTGGCTGGATATCCCGGAACTGGTCAAGGCCGCCAAGGAGACAGCCGCCACCGGGGCCACGGAGTTCTGCATCGTCGCTGCCGTCCGGGGGCCCGACATCAAGTTGATGAACCAGATCAAGTTCGCCATCGACCGCATCACCCAGGAAGTGGACATCAACATCGCCTGCTCGCTGGGCATGCTGACGCAGCGCCAAGTGGACCAGCTCAAGGAGTGGGGGGTGCACCGCTACAACCACAACCTGGAAACGGCACGCAGCTACTTCCCCGAAGTCGTCACCACCCACACCTATGAGGAACGGCTGCAGACCTGCGCCATGGTCAAGGACGCCGGCATGGAACTGTGCTGCGGCGCCCTTATCGGAATGGGTGAAAGCCTGGAGCAGAGGGCTGAACTGGCCGCCCAGCTCGCAGCCCTGGAACCCCACGAAGTGCCGCTCAACTTCCTCAATCCCCGGCCTGGAACCCCGCTGGAGAACCAAGGCATCATGGACGGCAAGGACGCCCTCCGCGCCATCGCCGCCTTCCGCCTGGCCATGCCCCGCACCGTTCTTCGGTACGCCGGCGGCCGCGAACTCACCCTCGGCGACCTCGGCACCCGCGATGGCCTGCTCGGGGGCATCAACGCCGTCATCGTGGGCAACTACCTCACCACCCTCGGCCGCCCTGCCACCGCAGACCTGAACCTGCTCGTGGGCCTCAACATGCCCATCAAGGAACTTCAGAAAACGCTGTGAAGAGAGCTTTTCCCTCCATGCATTCAGCCGCCGGGAACTTTTGCGGGCACTGCGGCGAGGCGTTCGACGGCGGCAACCACCCGCCGTCGTACGCCCACCAACGCTGCGGCGAACGCATGGCAATGGAACCGCCGCGGTACTGCGCCGCCTGCGGGCGCCGGATGAAAGTACAGGTCACGCCGCTTGGCTGGACAGCGGAGTGTTCCCGGCACGGCGTGGTGGTGGCCTGAGCCGGGGGCTTTGCCCACGTCTATTGACTATGGTGTGGCACCGCGCTATACCTCAACTAAGTCCAGCAGCAGGCCCCGCTTCAGCTCAGCCGGAGGCCGCTGTGACATCACCCCTATCCCCCACCCGCTGCAGGATCCTGCGCGTCAGCAGCCACCCCGGACCCCACCATGGCATGGGACCGCCCGTGGTGCGTCCGGGTACAGAGGCACCACGCCAATGACCCCGTTCTTTACGTGAACCAGCAAACCCCTGCTTCCTGAGGAAGTGCCGCAGTGGACACGATTCCGACAGTGCTCCTTGTCATCGGCGTTGCGTTCGCCTGGATCGGCCTGACCGTCCTCGTGATCGTCCATCTTCGCCGCCGAAGGAACGGATCCACCCTGGTGGCATCAGCGCCGTCTACCACGGTCCACCTTCATGCAAGGCCATGGCACAGCCGCATGCGCCGAAACCGTGCCGCTCCACACCCCCGGAGGGTAAGCCTGCGGCGGGCACGGGGCCGAGGCAATACCCCCCACATCTGATCACTGTCTCGAAAGCAGCGCCACGCTGGACCCATGCATACTGAAAGCACCGCCATGGTCCCAGGCACCAAATCGCCATCAAGGAAGATCAGCCGTGTACCGCCTTCTTCGCTTTGCAGGCCCCGGCAAAGTAGAGATCATCGAGAGCCAGAGCGTTGCCCTCCAGCCCGGAGAGGTTCGGGTCCGCACCCTGTTTTCGGGTATCTCGGCCGGGACCGAGATGACCGCGTACCGGGGCACTAATCCCTACCTGACCTCCGTATGGAATCCCGGGATCCGCCTGTTCCAGCAGGATCTACGTGAACCGCGGCTTGGCTACCCCCTGGACGGGTGGGGATACTCGGAGGTCGGAGAGGTCGTGGAGGTTGCTGCCGTGCCCGACCCGGTCGATGAGGGGAAGGACGCCGGCCGGCCTGTCAAAGTCGGAGACACCGTCTGGGGCATTTGGGGGCACCAGTCCGAGGCTATCCTGCCGGCAAAAACCGTGGCCGGTCACCAACTGCCCGAGGGCATGGACCCGCTCGCTGCCGTATTTGTGCGGGTGGGAGCGATAGCCCTGAACGCCGTCCTGGCAGCTGACCTGGGGGTGGGTTCGACGGTTGCCATTTTTGGCCAGGGCGTCATCGGCCTGCTGGCCACCCGCTTCGCCGTTTTGAACGGCGCGACGGTGATCGCAGTTGACGGAATCAGGGTGCGCCAAAACAAGGCACTCGCTTGGGGTGCGGAGGAAGCCTTGGCGCCGGACCCGGATCCCGCAGCCCGGATTCGCGAACTTACCGGCGGCATGGGGTGCGATTGCGCCATTGAACTCAGCGGGAACTACCGCGCCCTCCACGAGGCCACGCGGGCCGTGGGTGCCGATGGCACAGTGGTTGCTGCCGGCTTTTACCAGGGCGGCGCGGCACCTCTCCGCCTGGGAGAAGAGTTCCACCACAACCGGGTCCAGATACTCGCCTCGCAAATCGGTTCGGTCCCAAACCGGCTGCGCACCCGGTGGAGCGTTCCCCGCCTGGAACAGACAGTGATCGCTTCGATCGCGTCCGGCGCCCTGGATGCAGCCTCGCTGGTGACCCACCGGTTCGACATCGCAGATGCTGCCAAGGCCTACGAGCTGTTGGATATCAATCCCGAGTCTGCCCTTCAGACAGTTTTGGAGTTCCGATGATCCCGCTCACCGTACAAGAGCAGCACCTGCCCGGTAGCTGCCTGGAGGAGAAATTTGAGAGAGCCGTTGCCTGGGGCTTCGACGGAATTGAGCTCCGCGCCCAAGGCGACCTGGGTTTCCAGAACCGTCTGTCCGAGCTTCGGCGCGCACGGAAGAACGGAGTGGTCATGCCCACCGTATGCGTGGACATGCTTCACTTCATCGGAGACTTTGACGAGGCCCTCCGTCGGGACGCCGTGGTTCAACTTCGATCCCAGCTAAGTGTCATGGCCGAGCTGGGGGGCCGGGGCGCCGTAACCCCGGCCTCCTACGGCATGTTTTCAAAACGCCTTCCCCCGTTCATTCCGCCGCGAACCCAGGAGGAGGACACGGCCGTGCTTGTTGATGTTCTCGGTCAACTTGGCGGGCACGCCGCGCGCGAAGGCGTAGAACTGTACCTGGAACCCTTGAACCGGTACGAAGACCACATGGTCAACACACTCGCCCAGGGCGTGGAACTGCTGCGGAAAGTCGGACTCGGTTCGGTCAAGCTTGCCGCAGACACCTATCACATGAACATTGAAGAAGCAGATCCCGCAGCGGCCCTGGAGGCAGCGGGCGCTTTCGTCGGCCACGTCCAGGCCAGCGACTCCAATCGACTGGAACCGGGCGCCGGCAACATCGACTGGGCTCGGATCGGCGCCGCCCTCAAGGCCATGGGGTACCAGGGAACAGTGGCCCTCGAGTCCCGGCTTTCCGGTCCCCCTGAACTGGTCCTGCCCCGGGTCCCGGAACTGCTCAGACGCTTCCTCTGAGACGCTGGCCTTCCGGGGGATAATCCATCGGTGGCCGGCGCCTTTGTAGAACGATGCTTTCTTGCCGCCGCTGAACGCCCTCCTACATCCGTCCTGAGGCAAGATCTGCGTCGACATTCGCATCCGCACCGCTCATGTCCTGCGAACTGTCCGAACGCACCGTCTCTTCCTTGGACGCCTGCATTGAGCGCCAGACTGCTGCCCCGGCTGCCAACGCTGCGAGCCCTGCGATCCACCACCACACCCGGAAGGCCGGCTGCCGGGACCTCACCGGGCCGCGTCTCTTGGCTCGTGCGGCCGGTTTCGGGCCAACGCGCTTAAGCTGTCCCTGGACCCGTGGCGTCAGTGTCTCCACACCCCCGGCAAGCTCATCGGCCAACCGGCGCAACAGCGCCTGGAGGCGGGGAGAAGCGGTCTCGATGCCTGCATCCAGCCCGGCCACCGCCCGCTGAAGCGCAGCCTGCACACCAGGCGTGGCCCATTCCCTGCCTCTGGCCAGCTGGCCCATGAGGTTCTCGGAGAGATGATGGACCCGCTCGGTTTCAGTCATTGCTGCTCTGCGCATGGATGCCTCCTTGATGTAATGGATGACGACAGACTAGGGCGCGAAGAAGTGCCCAAACAGGGTCTTTGGAACCAAGACAGGTATCCGGGGCGTCCCGGCGCTCCAGAGGTACAGGGTGCCATGACCAAAGCCCCTACTCCGCCATTGCCTGCGCTATCACGCTGGGAGTTGGGGGTAGCAGCTCCCGGGTCACCGGCGGGCGCGCGTTTGGTCAGGCAGGAGGGTCCCCATGACAACGCAACCACAGCCCGGAGTGCCGCTCGTTTCGGGCGCCGCCGGCAAGGGGTTCTCCTCGTTCACGAGGCGCCATCCCTTGCCTGTTTTCTACCTCCTCGCATTTTTCATCTCCTGGGGCGGAATGGCTGCCATTCTCAGTGCAGGGCACCTAACCGTAACCTGGGCCGCGGCGGCGCTCCCGGCAGGGCCCGCCGCAGCCGGCGTTTCCCTTACCGCCCTTCTATACGGCCGAACAGGGCTTCGGGAACTCGGGACCCGGCTGCGCCAATGGCGGGTGGGCCCCCGGTGGTACCTTTTCGCCCTTCTTACTGGCCCGATCGTCATGGCTACGACGGCGGCCTTGGTCTCGATGATGTTTCCGGGTTACTACGCGGGCACGACCACACTGGAGGGGACAGCGGCCATTATCCTGGGCGGCCTCCTGGTCGGGCTCGCGGTCGGCATCCTGGAAGAGCTTGGCTGGACGGGCTTTGCCCTGCCCAGGCTCCGTAGGCGTTACGGCATTCTTTTGACTGGCCTCATCATGGCCCTGCTGTGGGGAACCTGGCACTACCCGATGTTCGCGGACAGCACTGACCCTTCAGGAGCTATGCCAAACGCGGTTATCGTGGCGGTGTTCCTGTTTGCCTGGCTGCCCCCATTCCGGGTGCTGATGGTGTGGGTCTACGACCGGACAGGGAGCCTCCCGCTGGCGATGCTCATGCACGCGCCGCTTTCGGCAGGGGCGTTCATCAACTCTTTCATGGCATCAGGTACGGCGACCGGAATGGCGGTCCTGATGCCGGCACTGCTTTGGGGTGCTGCATTCTGGACGATTGTTGCGGTTGTCTTCCTCGTCAAAGCCCGTCGACTTCGGGACGCAAACCCTTAGCGCACCACCTTGCGGTGGCCTGCGTCCAACCGCTGGGTCCACCCCCGCGAATCGAGGTGTTCCAGCAGTGGAACCGCTATCCGGCGCGTCGTTCCGAGGGCTTGGCGCGCCTGGCTGGTGGTAAAGGGCTGCTCCAGGCCGGCTAGGGTTCGCATCGCAAGGGCCGGCGCCGTTGGCAGCAGCACCACGCCGTCACGCAGCCTTAGCAGGCGGCCCGAGCGTTCTGCAGCAGCCAGCTCCCGCGTGCCCAAACCCAGCGCGGCCAGCTCCTCGGATTCCGGGGCCTGGAACGTATGCGTGGTGAGCCTGCGCTCCAGCTCGGCAATTGCCGGTTCGATGGGGCCAAGGTGGCCCCGGCTGCCGGGCAGCCGGATGTGGCCTGCGTCCTGTTCCAGGGCGGCCCCACGGATGACATGGGAAAGCAGCTTCTCGTCGGGCAGGCGAAGCAGGTTGCGGGCTGCCCCCATGGAAAGGCCCGGCGCCAAGGGATCGGATTCCTGCAGCGCCTGGACTGCGTTGCGAAGCTGGTGCTGCCAGGCCTCAAGGACAGGAGCGTGCACCCACCAGTCGTCGATGACCTGCACGCCGGGCGGCCCTTCCGGGTCCTGCCCGGACAACAGCCCGAGCCGGCGCAGATGCTCCACCTGCACGGCTTTGCGGGCTGCCACCTCCCCCAGCACGTCGCCCGCCGGGTCCATGGCCGCAAGCCGCTGGGCCCAGTGGGCGCCGTCTCCGCGCCGCCGCAAGGCCGGTGGATCGGCGTCGAGGATGCGTGCCCCGCCCAGCACAGAGCGGCTTCCGGGGTCGCGAAGCACCAGCCGGTCGCCCAGGACGAGAGGCAGGTGCCTGTCAAGGACGAGCCTGGCGTGGTCGGCGCCGAAAGGACGCAGCCTGGCCGGCACGGACGCGGTGCCAACATGGACCATGAGCTGCTCCGGCACATCCGTATACCCCACACCGGTGGTCCGTTGGATGCCCACGACGCCGGTGGTGGGCCAGGCATCGGGGGTGAGCAGCGCATCACCGCGCCGGATGTCCGTGGCGGAAACGTCGCGCAGGTTGAGGGCCACACGGCTGACTGGCGCCACCGAGGTGTACGAGGTGTCGCGGCTTTGCAGGCCACGGACGACGACGGACCGGGAACCAAGGTGACCAAAGAGGCCCAGCCGGTCCCCCTGGACGATCGTTCCTGCGGCCAGCGTTCCGGTCACCACGGTGCCGGAACCGGTGATCGTGAACGACCGGTCCACCCACAGCCGGACCCGCCCATCTATGGCGGGTTGGGGCACACTGGCCAGGACGCCGTCGAGCGCTGAACGCAGCTCAGCCAGGCCGGTGCCGTCGATGGCGGACACGGCAACGGCCGGGGCATCCCTCAGACCAGTCCCGGCCAGCTCCACCCGGGTGCGTGCCAGGACGTCCGCCACCCGCTGGCTGGACGCCCGGTCCGCGCGGCTGAGGACCACCACGCCGTGCTCGATGCCCAGCGCCGCCACGGCGTCCCGGTGGTCACTCGACTGGGCCTGCCAGCCTTCGTCGGCGGCGACGACGAAACACACCACCGGCGCGGGTCCGATGCCGGCAAGCATGTTGCCCAGGAAACGCTCGTGGCCGGGGACGTCGACGAACGCAACGTCCTGCCCGGACGGCAACGTGGTCCAGGCGTAACCCAGGTCGATGGTCAGCCCGCGGCGCCGTTCTTCTTCCCAGCGGTCCGGCTCCATGCCGGTAAGGGCGCGGACAAGGGTGCTCTTGCCGGAATCGACGTGACCGGCCGTGGCAACGACGTGCACGGTTCAGCCCGCCCTGCCTGCATCCGCAGCCTCGAGGGCTGCCAGCGCCTGCCGAATGGCCTCGAGAATCCGGTCGTCGTCCGCGGCGGGCACGCACCGCAGATCGATCAGGCAGGAACCGTCGTGGACGCGCGGAAGCACGGCGGGATCGCCGGTACGCAGGAGCCGCGCCAGTCCTTCGGGGAGCCGGAGCGCCCACCCGGGCAAGGCAAAACCGGGGGCGCCCCCGCCGCCTACCCTGCCGTCATGCGGCACCACCGCTGCCCCGAGTTCCTGGGCCAGCCGTTCCGTGCGGCGCCGCAATTGCCCGACGTCGGCGTGCAGCGCCTGTACGACGGGCGGCATTCCGCCGGCCACGGTCGCCTCCAAGGCAGCGAGGGCAAGTTTGTCGGCCCGGACGGCCCGGGCAAGCGGGTGGCGGGCCAACCGGGTGATGACCTCCTTGCGGCCCAGCAGCAGGCCCGCCTGGGGTCCGCCGAGAAGTTTGTCGCCGCTGGCGATGACGACGTCGGCCCCGGCCGCCAAAGCGGAGGCAACATCAGGTTCATCAGGGAGGTGCGGGTCGGGTGCCAGCAGTCCACTGCCAAGGTCGGCCACGAGCGGTACTCCGTGTGCCTGCGTCAGCGGGGCCAGTTCATGCAGCGGAACAGCGGAAGTGAAACCGTCTACCCGGAAGTTGCTCGGATGGACCTTCAGCACGCAGCCCGTATCGGCGCCGAGGGCCGCGGCGTAGTCGTGCAGGTGGGTCCGGTTGGTGGTGCCCACCTCGCGAAGCCTTGCCCCTGTCGATTCCATCAGGTCGGTGAGCCTGAAGCCTGCACCGATCTCAACGAGTTCGCCGCGGCTCACCACCACGTCCCGGCCGGCGGCCAGGGCTGTAGTGGCCAGTACCAGCGCCGCTGCTCCGTTGTTGACCACCAGTGCGTCCTCAGCGGCGGGACAGGCGGCGAGCAGTACCGCCCGGGCCCCGGCGCCACGGCGGGAGCGGTTTCCGTCAGCCAGGTCGAGTTCCACGTCAACGTAGCCGCTGGCTGCGATAACAGCTTCGACCGCGGCCGCGGAAAGGGGTGCCCGCCCCAGGTTGGTGTGGACGATGACCCCGGTGGCGTTCAGCACCGGGCGGAGGGTTGTTGCCTTGCGGTCAGCGACGGCGGCCAGCAGGACTGGCTCCACCTGGCCGGGAGGAAGGTCACCGCGCCGGGCCTGGTCCTGGATGTCCCGGACGAGTTCGCGGATCACACGCTCACTCAGCCGTGACCGGGCTTCGCGGACGGGCGGCAGTGCCAGCAGGTCGTCCGTGCGGGGAATTAGGCGGCGGGGATCGACGTGGTCCACAGCCCTCCTCATATCGCGGCATTCACTGCCGAAAGTTGGCGGTGGCGGACGGGAATCGAACCCGCCAGGCCGAGATGCTCAGCCGCACCGGTTTTGAAGACCGGGGGGCCCACCAGGACCCGGACGCCACCGCGCCTCAATATAGCAGGTCGATTCACGGGGGTACGCTAGGCGGGTGAATGAGGCCCAGACGTCAGTCCAGCAACTTGATGAGGGCGCCGTGGGCGCCCTTCGGCTCACCGACTACGCCCACGGAGGAGGCTGTGCCTGCAAGATCCCGCCGGGTGAGCTCGAAGATGCCGTCCGTGGCCTCATCGGCCAGCCGGGCGCAGAGGTGCTGGTTGGCCTGGACAGTGGCGACGACGCGGCGGCCGTCCTGGTGCGGGACGACCTCGCGGTTCTTACCACGGCGGATTTCTTCACTCCCGTTGTCAACGATGCCTTTGACTGGGGCCGGATCGCCGCCGCCAATGCGCTCTCGGATATCTATGCAATGGGCGGCAGGCCGGTCACGGCCATCAACCTGGTGGGCTGGCCCCGCGGCGTCCTGCCAATGGAGCTGATGACGGAGGTCCTCCGCGGCGGGCTTAGTGTGGCGTCGGAGGCCGGTTGCCCGGTGCTTGGCGGACACTCCATTGACGATCCGGAACCCAAGTACGGCATGGCCGTCACCGGCGTCGCGCACCCGGACCGGCTGCTGCGCAACGACGCCGCCCGGCCGGGCCTGCCCATCACGCTGACCAAGCCGATCGGCGTCGGGCTTCTCAACAACCGGCACAAAGCGACCGGTGAAGTGTTCGCCGAGGCGATAGCGACCATGGTGGGCCTCAATCGCGACGCGTCCGAGGCAGCGGTGGCCGCCGGCGTCCGGGCAGCAACGGACGTCACGGGTTTTGGCCTGCTTGGCCATCTTCACAAGATGGTCCGGGCATCGGAAGTGGGCGCAGTGATCGACCTGAAGGCGGTACCGCTGATTGATGGAGCCCGCGAGGCACTGCGCGACGGCTTTGTCTCCGGCGGGACCCGGCGCAACCTCGACTGGGTGCGGCCGCACCTGCAGACCGCACCGGGCATCACCGAAGACGACCTGCTGCTGCTTGCCGATGCCCAGACTTCCGGCGGGCTGCTGGTGGTCGGCGAGCTGCCAGGGCACCCCGTCATCGGCCACACCACTGCCGGCCGGGGCATCAGGATCCGCTGATGCCTGGCGGCCAGGTCAGCTGGCGGTCGTGATCGCGTCCCCGGTTACGCCCGCTGCGCGGCGGGCTGCGAGCCGGGCCTTCTGCGGTTCGATGGTGTACCGCGGGTCCTTGGCAGAGGCCAGCCCCGCTTCGAAGATGCCAAACCGGGTCAGTGCAGAAGCGGCCAGCAACGCCACCCCCGAAGCGGCAGCAGCGACGCGGTTGCGGCCACCCAGCACGGTTCCCAGGCCGCCGGCGACTGCCAACCGCTCGCTCCACTTCAGCATGGTGCCTGCCTTGCCCTGATGAAGGGGCTCGGCTGCCACCGGATCCATCCGGCGCTCCATGATCTTCATGGCAAGCACGTCGCCCACGACGCCAAGCACCGCGAGTTTGCGGGCGGGACCGGTCTCGCGGGCCGGCGTGGTGACCATGGCGAGCCCGGCAGAAGCGAGGCACGCCGAACTGACGAAGACGAACGGCAGTTCCTCGTGCGCAGCGTTCCAGGTGGGGGTGGCGGTGTCGCCAAGCAGCACAGCTGTGTATGCCGCCAATGGTCCGGCGAACACCGCAGCCTCGACGCCCGCCGGTCCTTCCACGGCCTGCAGCACCCTGCGCAAGGGTCCCAGCGGCAGCCGGTTTCCGCTCATCCGGTCGATTTCGGCCACTGCGGCAACGCCCGCACCTGCGCTGAAGGCGCTGAGGATCCAGGAGCCCACGCTCATCGGCGAGGTCACTTTGAAGGTCCGCAGCATATGCAGGAAACGCTCCGGCCTGCCCAGGTCCTTCACCAACGCGACGGCGCCGGCACTCACGGCGGCCAAGGCACCCAGCCGGGCATTCCGGCGAAGTATCGGCCGTCCGGTCAACTGGCCGCCGAGGCCAAGCAGCGCCGAGCCTGCTGCCACGCCGCCCAGGAACAGGTAGATGGCAACGTCATCGCCCCACGGCGCGGGCTTTACGACGGGGCGGCCGTAGTAAGAGGTGAATTCAGGCTCCGGGACCATGGGCACTTCGCGGGAACCGTCCCCGTTGTCCCTGCGGCGGCGCAGGCCGGGTTTGCCGTCCTGCCGGCGGCGCCGGGCACGCTCCGCCGGCCGGAAGCTGTCGAATTCCGAAAGGGTCACGCCCGTCCTCCCAGGAAAGCCAATGCTGCAGCCGCGGCCATGCCCGCTACAGCCATGCCTGCCCGCCGGTACATCTGCGGCAGGTCGGCTGTGGGGACGCGCGGGTCCGGCGGGAGCCCGTACACCTCGGGCTCATCCAGCAGCAGGAAGACCGATCCCGTTCCACCGACGCCGTCGTTCTCGTTCGCACCGTAGAGCCGCGCTTCGGTGAGGCCTTGCGCGTGCAGGTGGGCCACCCGCTCCCGGGCTGTTTCCACCATGTCGTCGTGGTCGCCGAACTTGATGGACGTCGTCGGGCATGCCTTGGCGCACGCGGGCGTCTCATCGGCCACCAGCCTGTCGTAGCACAACGTGCACTTCTGGGCCACGCCCACGTTGGGGTCGGCGGGATGCTTTTCGTGCTGCTCGTCCCGCTGGCCGGCCACCTTCACCGTGCCATTGCTGCGGCGTTCGATCACGCCGAAGGGGCACCCGGCCACGCAGGTTCCGCAGCCGTTGCAGACGTCGTCCTGGACCACCACGGTGCCGAATTCGGTACGGAAAAGGGCCCCCGTGGGACAGACGTCAAGGCATCCGGCGTGGGTGCAGTGCTTGCAGACGTCGGAGGACATCAGCCACCGGAAGTCTGCCGTGTCCGGGGGCGTCGTGTCGGCCTCTGCCAGGTCGGTCGCTGCGGACCCTGCCGTGGCGGGAGGACCAATGCGGGGCATGCCCAAATTGACCAGGGCCCGCCCGGATTCCCGGGCCTCGGTAATGCGTTCCTGGCCTTGCTCAATGAACGCCACATGCCGCCAGGTGCTGGCGCCCAGGGATCCGGTGTTGTCGTAGGAAGACCCCAGCAACTCGAGGTTTCCGTCCTGCGGGTTGTGGTTCCATTCCTTGCAGGCAACTTCGCAGGCCTTGCAGCCGATGCAGATCGAGGTGTCGGTGAAAAATCCCTTGCGCGGATGGTTGTGTTCCCAGTGGGCATCGGCGGTGGGGTCGGTCGGTCCGGACAGCTGGCCCATCTAGTCCTCCGTTGTGGGATCGGTATGCGGGGCGGGTTTGTTGCCTTCCGCCGTCGGATTGGTGACGGCGCTGTTCCCCGTCTCGATGGTCACTCCTGCCCGGGCCTGGTACTCCGCAACCAGGGCAAGCAGTTCCTTCCCCCGCGGACGGCGGCCCGGACGGATATCGCACGAAGCCACCTTGGACTCCTGGATCTGGACGTTGGGGTCCAGGGTCACACCCAGCAGGTCGTTGGCCGCGTCACCACTGACCACGGCATTGCTGCCGACGCCCCAGTGGTAGGGCAGCCCAATTTGATGCACGGTGTGGCCGCCAACAGCCAGGGGCCTCATCCGGTCCGTGACAAGAACCTTCGCCTCGATGGCGGAGCGCGGCGAAATGATCGTGGCCCACCCGTACGGCTCAAGTCCGCGCTCGGCGGCCAGTTCAGGCGAGACCTCGCAGAACATCTCCGGCTGGAGCTCCGACAGGTATGGGAGCCAGCGGCTCATCCCACCCGCCGTATGGTGCTCCGTGAGCCGATATGTGGTGAAGACGAACGGGTAGACGTCTGCCCCGCTGGTGCCGGCGCTCGGTGCGCTGAGGTTGTCCGCGCGGGGGAACACCAGCCGCGCAGGACTTTGCTGCTGCGGATAAAGCGCGTTCGCCACCGGTGATTCCTGCGCCTCGTAATGGGTGGGAAGGGGTCCATCCATGAGGCCCTTCGGCGCGAACAACCAGCCTTTGCCGTCTGCCTGCATGATAAAGGGATCATCACCGCTGAGTGCGGCTGGACCACCGACAGAGGGATCGGGTTTGCTGCCAGGTGCCCGGTCAACCGGGAAGTCCGGCACGTCGTCTCCGACCCACTTACCCTGTTCCTGGTCCCACCAGATGTATTTCTTCCGCTCGCTCCACGGGTTGCCGGCCGGATCAGCCGACGCGCGGTTGTAGAGGATCCGGCGGTTGGCCGGCCATGCCCAGCCCCATTCCGGGGCCGCAGGCCCCTGTTCCTTGCCCGGCTTCCGGTTGGCGGCATGGTTGACACCGTCAGCGTACACACCGGTGTAGATCCAGCAGCCGGCCGCCGTGGATCCGTCGGCGCGCAGTTCGGTGTATGCCGAGAGGGGCTTGCCCGCATCCGGGCCGTCCAGGTGGCGGCCGTTGATTTCCGCCAGCACGGCTTCACCATCAGGTTCGCCATGCCCGTCCGTGGGGTAGTCCCAAGTGAGGTCCAGCAGCGGACGGTCCCGTTCGTCCTGCGACCCGGCCAGTTTCTCCCGGATCCGCTGGCCCAGTTCGAAGAAGAACTGCAGCTCGCTCTGGCACTCCCCCGGCGGCGACACCGCCTGGTGCCGCCACTGCAGCAGGCGCTGGGTCTGGGTGAAAGAGCCGGCTTTCTCAACGTGGGTTGCGGCAGGCAGGAAGAACACTTCGGTCTCGATGTCCTCGGTGCGCAGCTCCCCGGATTCAATTTCCGGACCGTCTTTCCACCACGTGGCCGACTCGATGAGGTTCAAGTCACGCACCACCAGCCACTTCAGGTGCGACATGGCCAGGCGTTGCATCCGGCCGTGGGCCGAACCCACTGCAGGATTCTGGCCGAGAAGGAAGTAGCCCTCAACTTCATCCTCGAGCATGCCCATTACTGTCTCGTACGTTCCGTGGGCCCCCGTCAGTCTCGGGAGATAGTCGTAAGCCCAGTCGTTGTCCGCGTTGGCAGCCTCACCCCACCAGGCCTTTAGGAGGCTGATGGTGTAGGCGTCGGCATCAGCCCAAAAACCCTTCTGTTGCTTCGAGCCAATGACTGACAGGTACTCCTCAAGGCTGTCATGGCGTCCGGCGCTGGGCATGGGCAGGTACCCGGGCAGAAGGTTGAAAAGGGTGGGGATGTCCGTTGAGCCCTGGATGCTGGCATGGCCACGCAGGGCCATGATCCCGCCACCGGGGCGTCCGACGTTCCCGAGCAGAAGCTGCAGGATGGCGGCGGCCCGGATGAACTGAGCCCCAAGGGAGTGCTGGGTCCAGCCGACGGCGTAGGCGAAACACGTCGTGCGGTCGCGCCCGGAGTTTTCCGTGATGGAGCGCGCCAGGTACTCGAAGTCCGCGGCGTCGATCCCGCACATGTCCTGGACCATCTCCGGGGTGTAGCGGGCGTAGTGCCGCTTGACGATCTGGAAAACAGTCCGCGGGTCCTGGAGGGTGTCGTCGCGCTGCACTTCGGCGTGCTCCAAAGGTGGTCCGCCGCTGCCAAAGGCGTGGCCGGCGGCGCGGGCCGTGGCATCGGCTCCGTGTTCCGAACCTGGCCCGGGCTCATCGATGGCACCGTCCCCTTTTTCCGCATAGGCCCACGATGACGTGTCGTAGGCGCGCTTCTCCGGATCAAAGCCGGAGAACAGCCCACCCAGGTCCTCGGCGTCGCGGTAATCCTCATGGACCAGCGTGGCGGCGTTGGTGTACGCGCTGACGTACTCCTTGAACCACAGGTCATTGGTGAGGACATAGTTGATGAGCGCACCAAGGAGAACCACGTCGGAGCCTGCACGAATGGGAATGTGCTTATCCGACACTGCCGACGTCCGCGTGAACCTGGGGTCAACGTGGATGACCTTGGCTCCGCGGGCTTTAGCCTCCGCTACCCACTGGTATCCCACGGGATGGCACTCGGCCATGTTGGAACCCTGGATAACGATGCAATCGGCGTTGGCCATGTCCTGCAGTGACTGCGTTGCACCACCGCGTCCAAACGAGGCTCCCAAACTGGGAACCGTGGCGGAGTGTCATATGCGGGCCTGGTTCTCGGTCTGCACCGCCCCTGCAGCCGTGAAGAGCTTCTTGATCAGGTAGTTTTCTTCGTTGTCCAGGGTTGCGCCGCCCAGCGAAGCAATGCCCATGGTGCGGCGAAGCAGCCGGCCCTGGTCGTCCTCCTGCTGCCACGTCCTGCGGCGCGTTTCGATGAACCGGTCCGCCACCATCTCGACGGCCGTGACCAAATCCAGGTGTTCCCACTCCCTGGAGCGCGGCGCACGGTAAAGCACCTTGGTCTGCCGGCCTGGTGAATTGACCAGTTGCTCGCTGGCAGAACCCTTGGGGCACAGGCGGCCGCGCGAGATGGGTGAGTCCGGATCGCCTTCGATCTGGATGACCTTTTCGTCCTTGACGTAGACACGCTGTCCGCAACCCACGGCGCAGTAGGGGCAGACGCTCTGGACAACGCGGTCAGCAGTAGCTGTGCGGGGGGCAATGGCCTGGGTCTTGGCCGAGGTGACAGCGGGCCCACGGCCCAGCAGATCCCCCGTCGACAATTGACGGATGACCGGCCATTGAAGGAAACTTCGCGGTGCCATTTGTGGAGCATATCCCGAAGCGCCGCGAAAGCAACAGGACAGCGTTCGCGTGTCTTCCGCAGAAACTACGGCGCCGAAATTCAAGTAGTCCCCACAAAAGTCAAGGAGCACGACGACGGGACGCACCGCCGTCGTGCACCTTCCGCCGGTGCACTCCTCCCCCAGGCGGACGCAAAAAGACATTCGCCCCGGTCCGACCGTCCCCGCGTTCAGCTTCATGGTGGAACGATGGACGCATCAGAAGGTAAAGGGAGAAAATTTTGAACCAGTTTGATAACTCCGACGACGGCGCTGAAGGCGGCGAACGCGGTTCGGATGCGGGCGGCACCCCCGCGGCCCTTACGGTCGACCAGTTACTGGAAGAGAGCCGCAGCGGGCTCGTGCGTGTCCACCCTTCGGATCTTGAGCGGGAAATGGCAGCGGGCGCCCTTGTTGTTGACATTCGGCCGGTGGATCAGCGGGACCGGGACGGCGAACTTCCGGGAGCCGTCGTGATCGACCGCAACGTTCTTGAGTGGCGGCTCGATCCTTCCAGCGCCCATCGGCTCCCGATCGCTGACGACCCCGCCCGCCGCATCGTGGTTGTGTGCAACGAGGGCTACAGTTCCAGCCTCGCTGCGCACACCCTGCAGAGGCTGGGGCTGATCCGTGCCACCGACCTGATCGGCGGTTTCCAGGCGTGGGCGGCGTTGCGCAACCAAAGCAGTGAGTAACCGGCCCCGGGCCAGCGTCCAACCGGATTTCACACGCCTTAGCTGATGCGCGCCCGGGTCCAGTCAGCACGTTTTTTCGTAGTTTTTGGCGGCGTCAATTAATAGATTGACACCCTGCGTGGCACGAGTCACACTGTTGCATATGGTGATCGATGTTGCGTACAGCGCGAACAGGGACGTCCCCGACGGACGCATTGGTGCAGGTCGATCCTCCCCAACCTTTATGACTGCAAAGTTGCGGCAACGCCGGTTGCCGCCTCCAACTCTGTGGTCGCCACGAATCGCACACCAGCCAGCCCTCCCGGGAGGAAACCCAACATGACTGCTTCAGTGAACGTCCCCCTCAAGCGCGGAAAACTCGCTGCATCCCTGCCTGCCGAGCAACTGGCGGAAATCACCGAACTGTTCGAGTTCCGGCGCACGGGATATTCCCTCGATGCCCCCTTCTACACGGACCCGACGATCTTCAATATCGACATGGAGGCCATTTTCGGGCAGCACTGGATCTTTGCCGCCAGCACTGCCGAACTGCCGGAACCGGGCGACTACGTCACTGTCGACTACGGGCCCTATTCCCTGATCGTGCTGCGCAACGACGACGGCGGCGTGAACGTACTGCACAACGTGTGCCGGCACCGCGGCGCCCGCGTCCTGACGGAATCCACGGGATCAACGGGAAACCTGGTCTGCGGCTACCACTCCTGGACCTACTCGCCCAGGGGCGATTTGATCCACGCCTCGGCCCCGGGGGAAACGAAGTTCGACAAGAGCTGCTTCGGCCTCAAGCGCGCCCACGGCCGCGAGGTGGCAGGACTGATCTTCGTCTGCATTGCGGACGTGCCGCCGACGGACTTCGATGAAACCGCAAAGATCTTTGAGCCCTACCTCGCGCCCCACGATCTGTCGAAGACGAAGATTGCCTACCAGCAGAACATCATCGAAGAGGGCAACTGGAAGCTGGTCATGGAGAACAACCGGGAGTGCTACCACTGTGACGGCCACCCCGAACTCGCCTGCTCCCTCTTCCCCACCTGGGGCCTCACGGAGGGGCTGATCCCGACGCACCTTGAGGAAGTGTGGGACCGCAACAAGAACGCACAGTCATCGCTCGAGGAGCGCTGCCGCCGCTACGGCCTTCCCTACGAGGTGGTCGAGGAGCTCGACACGCGCATCGCGGGAATCCGCATCTCACGGGAATCGCTCGACGGCGAGGGTGAATCGTTCTCGCCCGACGGACGCAGGCTTTCCAAGAAACTGCTTGGCGACCTTCCGGACTTCCGCCTTGGCCGCTGCTCGATGCACCTGCAGCCCAACAGCTGGTTCCATTTCCTTGGGGACCACGTCATCACCTTCGGTGTCTTCCCCATCAACGAACACCAGTCGCTGGTGCGAACCACCTGGCTCGTGGCGGACGACGCGGAAGAAGGCGTCGACTACGACCTGGACAAGCTCACCTACACCTGGAAGCAGACAAACCTGCAGGACAAGGCGTTCGTGGAGCTGTGCCAGAAGGGTGCCGGCAGCCCTGCCTACCAGCCCGGCCCCTACATGAAGAGCGAATACCAGGTGGAGGCCTTCATCAACTGGTACGTTCAGCGCGTTCAGGAGCACTTGGCATGACGGAACTCCTTACTGAAACGGTAGTCCAGGAACCCCAACGCATCCGTGGCCTTGAGATGCCGTGGAACAGGGTAATGGGCAGCGCCGAGGCACCCGCCCGCGCTGCACGTGCATTGGGTCCCTGGCATCCGCAGGAGTTCATGGCGGAATGTGTGGAGACCGTACCCGAGGCCGGGGGCATGATGACCTTCGTGTTCCGCCGCTGCGACGGCGCACCCCTGGCATTCAGGGCCGGCCAGTACGTGAATATCGCCTTTCCCGTGAACGGCGAGGACCAGGAACCCGTGGACCGCAGCTACTCAATCTCCAGCTCACCCACGGAACCCTGGACCTTCAGCGTCACCGTTAAGCGCGATCCCGGCGGACTGGTTTCACCGTGGGTGCATGACAACGTCAAACCCGGCACCGTCCTGGACATGCTGGGACCCGTGGGGGCATTCCACCTGCCCGATGCCGACCGGCGCGCACGGTACCTCTTCCTGGCTGCCGGCGCCGGCATCACTCCGATCATGTCGATGCTGCGGACCATCCACTCGCTGCCCGGTACGGCCAATGTGGTAGTGCTCTACCACGGAGCGGAAGCCGGCGGCTTTGCCTTCCACCGGGAACTGGCCTACATCGCGTCGGTGGACTCGCGCGTCAAGGTCTTCTACGCCCTTGGCGACCGCGGCCGGCCCGAGGAGTGGGATGGCTTCAGCGGAAGGCTGTCCTCGGCCATGATCGACGAGGTCGCTCCTGATGCCAACGGCCGCCAGGTGTACGCCTGCGGCCCGGAAGGTTACCTGAACACCGCCACCGAGCTGCTTAAGCAGGTCGGCGTCGACGACACCTCCATTTACATGGAGTTCTTCTCGGGGGATCGCCAGACACTCCTTGAATACCAGGCAGAAATCGCGCTCGCTTCGGACATCGCGGAGGAGATCGCCGAGGAAATCGCCGATTCCGCCGAGGACTATTTCGAAAGCCAGCCCAGCGCGTTCGGGCTCTACGAGCCTGGCTACGACGACGAGGGAACCTTGAAGGCCACGGGGCTGCCGCTGGAAACGGTCGACCCGGGCCCGGCGGCCGCCGAAGGCGGATCAGATGCGGAACCGGAGGCCGCGTCCCCCGACGCCTCGAGCTTTGACACTGTGGGAACGGGCAGCCTCACGTTGTCCTTCATGCGGACGGGCATCAATGTACGGATCGGCCCGGACGAACACATCCTCGGAGTGGCCCAGCGCGCAGGCGTCCGGATCGGCGCGAACTGCAAGGAGGGTATGTGCGGCTCCTGCAAAGTCGTCAAGCTTTCCGGCGAGGTGGAGATGAACCACCAGGGCGGGATCCGGGCCCGTGAGATCACTGCAGGCAAGTTCCTTCCCTGCTGTTCAACCGCGCTGACCGACATGGTTATCGACGCCTAGCCGCTCGGTCCGGCCCGCCCGGCACCTCAATCCACCCCCTTGCTTCACGAAAACTGACAACTCTTGCCCCACGGAAGGTCTGATGCAGCCGGCGTCAGGCCTTCCGTGCCAATTCGAACACCAACCATAGGAGCCATGCCCATGTCAGCCAACAAAGCCGTTGCGTACAAGGCACCCGGGATTGTCGAAATCATCGATACCCCCTACCCCACCTTTGAACTGATGGCCGGCCCCGGAGTCAATCCCGTCAACGTCGGCCGGAAGGTCCCGCACGGCGTCATCCTGCGCACCGTGAGCACCAACATCTGCGGGTCGGACCAGCACATGGTTCGCGGCCGCACGACCGCCCCGGCCGGCCTGGTCCTGGGTCACGAGATCACCGGGGAAGTCATCGAGACCGGGCCCGACGTCGAGTTCATCAAGGTCGGGGACATCGTCTCGGTCCCGTTCAACATCTCCTGCGGGCGCTGCCGGAACTGTAAGGAGCGCAAGACCGGGATCTGCCTGAACGTGAACCCGGACCGCCCAGGATCCGCTTACGGCTACGTCGACATGGGCGGCTGGGTCGGAGGGCAGGCGGAGTACGTCCTGGTCCCTTATGCCGACTGGAACCTGTTGCGGTTCCCCGACCGCGACCAGGCCCTGGAGAAGATCCTGGACCTGACCATGCTCTCCGACATCCTCCCCACCGGATTTCACGGCGCCGTCACGGCAGGTGTCGGCGTCGGGTCAACCGTCTATGTTGCCGGGGCCGGACCCGTAGGACTTGCCGCGGCGGCAAGCGCCCAGCTGCTGGGGGCCGCCGTGGTCATCGTAGGGGACCTCAATGAGGATCGCCTCGCCCAGGCCCGGTCCTTTGGCTGCGAAACCGTCAACGTGGCCAACGGCGACCCGGCCGACCAGGTCGAGCAGATCCTCGGCGTACGGGAGGTCGATGCCGGTATTGACGCAGTCGGTTTCGAGGCCCGCGGGCACGGGCATGGCGCCAAGGAAGCGCCGGCCACCGTGCTCAATTCGTTGATGGACCTCACCGCCGCCGGCGGGTCCGTGGGCATTCCCGGCCTTTACGTCACCGGAGACCCGGGCGCCGCGGACGAGGCGGCCCAGAAGGGTTCACTGTCCCTGTCCCTGGGCACTGGCTGGGCAAAGTCCCTCTCCTTCGCGACCGGCCAGTGCCCGGTGATGAAGTACAACCGGCAACTGATGATGGCGATTCTGCATGACAAGATCCAGATCGCCAAGGCGGTCAACGCCACAGCCATAGCGCTCGATGATGCACCGCGGGGGTACGCGGAATTCGATGCCGGAGCGGCCACAAAGTACGTACTGGACCCGAACGGCTACCTCAGCAACTAGATCCGGGCAGGAAGCGGGCTGCCTGGGCAGGCTACCTCGTGTGAGGTCCGCCGGTTCGTCACCGGCGGACCCGCTCCCCCTGTCCGGTATCGCTCCCCCGCCGCCTGCGGTTCTCCGGCCGGTTCAAGTGACGGTGAGCTCCGTGTACATCCCTGCCCAGTAGTGGCCCGGGAGATTACAGAACAGTTCATACCGCCCGGGCGGCAGGTCAAGCGTGACCCAGCCGCTCGTGGACGGCAGGATCCCCTCTCCTTCACCTTCGGCGCAGGCAGCGGAGGCCTCGCCCAGGCTGCCGGCCTCGTCGGCTCTTCCGTCCCGGCCCACGGGGCGCGTTCCTGCGCTCTGGGTGCCCGCCACGGGGACGACCAGCATTTCATGGGGAATGGTGCCGGTGTTGACGACCAGGAAGGACACTTTGCCGTGGACCACGGTGGCCCGGTCCGCGGTCAGGCGCATGCTGCCGCGCATCATCCTGGGACTGGCCATCATGGTCCCGCCCCTGTCGATGGTAGTGACGTTCACGACGGTGCCCGCGAAACTCGGCGCCGCACAGCGGGTGGTGCCGGGATTCCCTGCTCCGCCCGGATTCGGGCCACCGCCCAGCAGCGCGATCCCCGTCATGGACAACGCGGTCAGCAGTACTGTCGCGATAGCCCCGATCAGGATCTGCGTGCTGCGGGAGAGTGTCTTCACGGCCTGCGTCGGAGAGCAGCCCGGCGTTCATTCAGCTCGGTAGCGTCGATTTCCCCCCGCGCGAAACGTTCATTCAGGATCCGCTCAGCCTCATCATGAGCAGACCCGTAGTATCCCCCGTGCCCCTGGCGTCCGCCGCGGACCAGAAGAATCACGACCGTCACCACACCACCCCAGAACAGCAGCATCATCAGGGCCATGACAATCCAACCGCCCACACCCCAGTCGCCATACCATCCGTACATCATCCCCGGACCCGCCCCTTCAATCCCTGCCGTTCATTCCAGCTTTGCGCGGTCACCGACGGGCGAACAGAGCCATTAGTCACCTGGTTTCGGGCCTTCCCGAAGCCACGGGATTCCCTGGCCTCCCGCCCGTCGCGACGGCGCATTCCGCCGGATCGTCCATCTGTGCTGTGTTCAAACCAAGCCTTGAACAGCAGGCACTTTCTCATCTGGTTGACATGCAGAGCCGGTCAAGGGTCTCGTTCAGGGAGGACTCGATCTGGCTGTCCAGGAGGTCACGCCTGTTCCCGGTGGACGGGTCTTCGAGTTCGGTGGGCAGTGATGGCGTTGTGACTGTCATCGCCGCCTGGTAGCGCCCGTCCTTGGAAAATGCCGGCCACGAGGTGGTTCAGGTCTTCCATCGTCGAGACCGCGCCCGCTGCCGGGTTGCCGACCGTGAAGGTGTTGTCTGTGGTGTCGATTCGTTCGCCGAGGAGGGTTACGTAGCCGTGCAGAAGTCCGGTTTCGTGCGGGTGGAGGTGGTCCAGGCTGGTGTTCTTCAAACCGAGGGGGTCGAATACCTCCTCCTGCATGATCTGGATGTAAGGCTTGTGCCGCAGTGTTTGGATCAGGAGACCGAGTGCCAGGTAGTTCGTATTCGGATACTTGAAGGACCCAACACTGGCCGAGGTCCAGGGAAGGGCCCCGGCTAACTGGAGTCCCTCCTCCAGGCTGAGCGTGCTGGAAAGCACAGGGCGGAAGTCAACGTCCTTTGGCAGAGCATCGTTTACCTCGGGCATTCCGGACGTGTGGTTCATCAGCTGCCTTAATGTGATGGGCCCCGGGGGCTTGAGTGAGGACGTGAACTCGGGAGTGACGTCGTTGACGGGATCGTCGAGACCAATGAGGTGATCGTCGACGAGCTTCAGCACCGCCACGGCGGTCATAGTTTTGGTGACGCTCGCCACCTCCACCCGGTCCGCGGGCTGCGCCGTTGTCCTGGACTCAAGGTCACGCACGCCGTGAGCCTTGGACCACTCCCCCTCGGGCCAACGGATCTGCACGACCGCGGCAACGGCGCCCTGATTCAGAAACGGCTACACCTGGTTCTGTAGAGAACCCAGAGGATCGGGCGCGGCTGTCGACCGCGCTGCCGAGTGATGCACGTCATGGAAAATCCTTGACAAACTTGTACAAGTATTTCCATACTAATGAGGAAGGGTTTCAACGAAGCAACTGGAGGACCAATGCCGGCCAAACTCACGGATGTCGCAAAGCTTGCGGGTGTATCGCTGGCGACAGCGTCCAGGGCCTTCAGCGATCCGGGTCGACTGGCGGCCGAAACCCGTCAGAAGGTGGTAGACGCTGCATTGCAGCTCGGCTACGACGTGCCTGGCCTGTCGGGCAGCCGGACTTTCGGGGTCGTTGTTCCCGACATCTCCAACGCCGTTTTCGCGGCTTTGATCAAATCAATCCAGGATCAGGCTTGGCACGGACGGCACAGGATGGTGCTGGCAGACACTTCCGAGTCGTCCACCCGGGAACGGGAACACCTGGTGTCATTCGCTGCCGGCGTCGACGGCATCATCCTCTGCTCCCCCCGCCTGCCTTCGGACCAGATCCACCAGCTCGCGGGCAACACGCCCCTTGTGGTGATCAACGGTGAAGCCGACCATGCGGCCCGTGTGTTGATGGAAGCGGGCGAAGGCCTCCGCCAGGCCGTGGAACACCTTCACGCGCTCGGCCACCGTAAAATCGCCTACATTCCCGGTCCCGCCTCGTCATGGGCGAACGGGCAACGCCACACAGCCATCAGCCGTTTCTGCAATGACTGGGGAATCGAACTGGTGACGGTCGGCAACCAGAATGCCACAGTCGACGGCGGCCTCGCCGCCGCAGCGTCAGTCGTCGCCAGCGGTGCAACCGCGGTAATCGCATACAACGACCTGGTGGCGATCGGCATGCTCGCCGGAGCCCGGACCCTCGGGTACCACTGCCCCGAAGACATCAGTGTCGTGGGCATTGATGACCTCGACATCGCCGCAGCCGCGGAGCCCGGCCTCACGTCCGTGCGCGTTCCGATCGGCAGAAGCGGCTCCTTGGCCCTCGAGCTCCTCCTCGAACAGATCGCAGGCAAGCCCTCCACCACTGAGGCTGTCCACCTCAGCTCACAACTCATCGTCCGCGGCTCCACCTTCGCCGCACGCAACGCAGATCACGCCCTCCAAGGAAAGTAACCATGAGAATTGTCATCGCAGACCCCAATCTAATGCCCCAAAGGGCGACTTTGGAGGCGGCACTCCCGGCCGGTGCACTCACGTCCTGGCACGACAGCTGGAATGAGCACTCGGTCCTGACAGACCTTAAAGACGCTGACGTCTATGTCGGACCCAAGTTCACCGCGGCCATGGGCGCCCAAGCCCCTAACCTCCGACTGGTCCATGTTGCCGGGGCGGGCTACGACGGTATTGAAGCCGACGCCCTGCCAGCCGGCGCGGTGTGCGCAAACACCTTCCACCACGAAGGCTCCATCGCCGAGTACATCGCCGCCGCATTGGTCGCCCTCCGGCGCAACCTGCTGGGCCAGGACGCTGCCCTCCGCAGCGGCGTCTGGGCCTCCTCCGTATATTCACAGGACATCCCGCAGCCGGAAACACTCCGCGGAGCCGTTGTCACGTTCCTTGGCTTTGGCCATATCGGCAGCGCCGCCTGGAAATTGCTCCAGGCCTTCGGGGCGGAAGGCATCGCGATCACCCGCAGCGGCAGCGTCGACCCGGAGGAAAACGGCCTGCGCTGGGCCGGGATCACCGGCCGCCTCGCTGAAGCACTCAGCGAGTCCGACATTCTGCTCATCAGCATCCCACTCAGCGCAGAAACAACAGCCCTTGTCGGCGCCGAGGAACTGAACACCCTGGGCCCCAAGGGGCAGGTGGTCAACGTTGCCCGCGGCCCTGTCGTTGACCAAGCCGCGCTCTACGAAGCCCTGATGGACCGCAGAATATCCGGGGCTGCCGTCGACGTCTGGTACCAGTACCCCGGTCCGGACGGCCGCGGCATGCCGTCCGCCCTGCCCTTCGACCGGCTAGACAACATCATCATGACCCCGCACTCATCCGGCGTCACCGCCGAAACCTTCCGCGGCCGCGCCCTCGAGATAGCCGAAAACATCAGCCGCCTGTCCGCGAACCAGCCACTGAAGAATGTCGTGATCACCAAATGACCCGAAAAATCGTCGACGTCGACGTCCTCGTTACCAGCCCCAGCCGCAACTTCGTCACCCTCAAGATCACCACCGACGACGGGCTGATCGGCTGGGGGGACGCCACCCTCAACGGCCGCGAACTGTCCGTCGCCAGCTACCTCCGGGACCACCTCGCCCCCGCACTGCTCGGACGCGACGCCGACCGTATCGAGGACACCTGGCAGTACATCTATCGTGGCGCATACTGGCGCCGGGGACCGGTCACCATGGCAGCCATCGGCGCGATCGACCTCGCCCTCTGGGACATCAAAGGCAAAGCCCTCGGCGTCCCCGTCTACCAACTCCTCGGTGGCGCCGCCCGCGAGAAGATCCTCACCTACACCCACGCCACGGGCTGGGACCTCCCGGAGCTCCTCGACTCGATCGACCAGCGCCGCGAACAAGGCTTCCGGGCTGTCCGCGCCCAGTCCGGCGTCCCCGGCCTGGACAAGGTTTACGGCGTCACCAAGGGTGCCGCCGGCTATGAACCGGCCGGGCGCGGAGCCGGACCGGTCGAAGAGGACTGGGACACCTCCGCCTACCTCCGTCACGCCCCGAAAGTGCTGTCGGCCGTCCGGGAGCACGTCGGTCCCGAGCTGAAGCTGCTCCACGACGTCCACCACCGGCTCAACCCTACCGAAGCCGCCCGACTGGCCCGTTCCCTGGAAGACGTGGACCTGTTCTGGCTCGAAGACGTCACCCCGGCCGAAAACCAGCGCCTCCTGCGCACCCTGCGCCAGCAGACCACCATCCCCTTGGCCATCGGTGAAGTCTTCAACACCATCTGGGACTGTGAGCACCTCATTACGGAGCGGCTCATCGACTTCATCCGCACCGCCGTCGTCCATGCCGGAGGCATCTCCCACGTCCGCAAGATCCTGGCGCTGGCCGAGGTGTACCAGATCAAGGGAGCCCCCCACGGCCCCTCCGACGTCTCGCCCATCAACCTGTCCGCCTCGCTGCACCTGGGCCTTGCCACCAGCAACTTCGCGATCCAGGAATACATGGGCTACGACCCGCTGGTGTCGGAAGTTTTCAAGTCCAGCTTCAGATTCGAGGACGGTTACCTCCATCCCGGAGAAGAACCCGGCCTCGGTGTGCAGGTGGACGAGGCGGCGGCAGCCCGGTTCCCCTACAAACTGGCCTACCTGCCCATCGCCCGGGAACTCGACGGCTCCATGAAGGACTGGTAGCCATGACCTCCGTTCCCCCGCTGTCCGCGGCCACCCCGGGAATCCTGCGACGGCCGGCAGCACCGGCTCCCGGGATTGTCCACCTGGGCCTCGGCAACTTCCACCGCGCACATCAGGCCGTCTACACCGACGCCGCCGTCGCCGCCCACGGCGGTGACTGGGGCATCATCGGGGTTGCCAGCCGTTCCTCCACCATCCCGAATGCCATGCACGCCCAGGACATGCTCTACACCGTGGTGGAAACCTCCCCGGCGGGTGCCACCTATTCGGTGCCCCGGGTGCACACGGATGCCTTCACGGCAGCCGCCAACCCGGACCGGGTAGTAAAGGCGATCGGCGACGCCGGTACCCGGATCGTGTCCCTCACGGTCACGGAGAACGGCTACAACTACACCCCTGCCACCGGCGCCCTCAACCTTCAGGATCCGGCAATCCAGCACGATCTGGCCGTTCCCGGCTCACCCCAGACTCCCGTCGGGCAGATCGTCCGCGGCTTGCAGCACCGAGCCAGGACGCATGGCGAGACGGTGACCATCCTCAGCTGCGACAACCTGGCCGACAACGGCCACCACACCCAGCGGCTGGTCCGCGAATTCGCCGCCCTGCTCCCGCCGGAGGAAGCCTCCGAGACCCTGGCCTTCATTGACAGCCGCACCAGCTTCCCTTCCTCCATGGTTGACCGCATCGTGCCCGCCACCACGGACCACTACCGGAGGCTGGTCGCATCCCAGCGCGGCTACACCGACAGGATCCCGGTCCCGGCTGAGCCGTTCAGCATGTGGATCGTGGAAGACAACTTCATTGCCGGGCGGCCCACTTGGGAGGCCGGCGGGGCGGTGTTCTCCCACGAGGTAGGCGGCTATGAGCAGCTGAAAGTCCGCCTGCTCAACGGCACGCACTCACTGATCGCCTACCTCGGTGCCCTGACCGGCGCCGTCACCATCCCCGAATCCGTCTCGCACCCGTCCATCGAACAAGCTGCCCGCTCCGTGCTGCGCAACGAGTACCTGCCCACCGTCGCGGTGCCACGCGACGTCGACGTGGACGCCTACGAGGAAGAGCTCTTCACCCGCTGGCGCAACACGGCCCTTGGCCACCGCACCAGCCAGGTGGGATCCGACGGATCCGTCAAACTCCGCCAACGAATCCCGCTGCCGGCGCTGCAGATGCTCGACGACGGCGGGATGCCCCACCTCCTGGCCCTCACCACCGCCGCGTATCTTGCATGCATCGCCCCGTTGCCCGGCTTCGATCCCGGACCACAGGCCCACGCCATGGAGGACCCGGCGCGCGGAATGCTGGCCGGACTCGCAGCAGGGTCCCGCTCGGGCCGCGACCTCGCCCGCAAGGTCATCGGGGACCACCACCTCCTCGGCGAGGAACTGGCCGGACGCGACGGGTTCATCCTGCGCACCGGCGAGTTCATCGACATCATTCGCTCATCGGGACCGCTGGCCGCCATCGCTGAAGCAAGACCACCCGTTTCCCTTACTCCAGCCCCGTCCCTCCAAATCATGCGGAGCACGCCATGACCACCCAAGCCATTCCCGAAACGAACACGCCCGCGCTTCCCACCGGCACCCAGGCCGCCGTACTGCACGGCGCCCGGGACCTGCGCATCGAGCACATACCACTAACGCCCCTGGGCCCGAATGACCTCCTGGTCGAAATGCGCTCCGGCGGAATCTGCGGATCCGACATGCACTACTTCGCCGAGGGACGCAACGGCACCAACGTACTGCGGCAGCCCACGGTCCTGGGGCATGAAGGCGCCGGCGTAGTCATTGCCGCAGGTCCGCAGGCCGGCATCACCAGCGGCACCCCCGTGGTCATCGAGCCCGCCCTGCCATGCAGTGAATGTCCCACCTGCCTGTCCGGACGCTACAACCTCTGCCCCACCGGTACCTGCTTCGGTTCCCCACCGACCGATGGGCTCTTCGCCCGCCACGTAGTGGTCCCCGAGGCCGCCGTGCACCCCCTGCCGGACACCATCCCGGCGGAAATCGGCGCCGCGATCGAACCACTCGCCGTCGCCGTCTGAGCCGTCGAACGGGCGCAGGTCCACAAAGGCCAGCGCGTCCTGATCACCGGCGCCGGACCCATCGGGCTCCTCGTCGCCCAGGTTGCGGCAGCCCAAGGCGCCGCCGAGATCGTCGTGACGGACGTGAACGACGACCGCCTCGCCGTCGCCACCAAATTCGGCGCCACCCGCACCATCAACACCGCCACCACACCACTTGACCTTGCAGGCATGGACCGGCTGATCGAATGCTCCGGGAACACCCGCGCCCTCGCTGAAGGCATCCAGACCCTGGCACCGGCAACCCGCGCCACCGTCGTCGGCCAGGCCAAACCCACCGTGGACGGAATCCCGCTCGGCTTCCTCCAGCGCTACGAGATCGACCTCGTCACCGCTTTCCGCTACGCCAACGCATTCCCGGCCGCGATCGACCTCGCGGCCTCCGGCGTCGTAGACCTGCAGTCCATCATCACCAGCACCTACCCGCTCGAAAATACCGCGGCGGCCCTTACGGCACCGGTGGTTGACCCGACCAACCTCAAAGTCCTCATCACCTACTGATTCAGCACCACCAGAAGCACAGCAGGACATCCATTCAAAGGAGTATGGAAATGACCACAGCAGCGCACGTTCCCCCGGGGAACGTTGACCAAAGCAAAGTCCGGAAGGCCGCCGTCGCCGGCCTCATCGGTACAACCCTCGAATTGTATGACTTCGTCATCTACGGCACCGCCTCGGCCCTCGTCTTCAGCAAACTGTTCTTCCCCAATGTCTCCCCCGCGGCGGCGCTGATCGCCAGCTTCACCACCTTCGCCGTCGGCTTCCTGTTCAGGCCCCTCGGCGGCGTCTTCTTCTCCCACTTCGGCGACCGGCTCGGCCGCAAATGGGTCCTTGTGGTCACCCTGCTCCTGATGGGTGGCGCCACCCTGGCCATCGGCCTGCTGCCCACTTTCGACCAGATCGGCATCTTTGCCCCGGTCCTGCTCTGCGTTTGCCGCGCAGCCCAGGGCTTCGGCGCCGGCGCCGAACAGTCCGGCGGCGCAACCCTGCTCACCGAATCCGCTGCCCCCGGCACCCGCGGCAAGCTCGCCTCACTCATCATGGTCGGCGCAGCCGCCGGCACCGCCCTCGGTGCCCTCGTGTGGATCGCGGCCCAGTCCCTCGCCCCTAACGACATGCTGACCTGGGGCTGGCGGCTTGTCTTCCTATCCAGCATCTTCGTCACCATTGCAGCCTTGGTCATCCGGCGCAAGCTGGATGAGTCCCCCGTCTTCGAAGAAATCAAGCAGGCCCGTACCGTACCGCCGGCCCCGCTGAAGGAAGTCGCCAAAAACGGCAAGGCCAACGTCCTGCGCGTCATCCTCATGAACCTCGGCGTCAGCACACAGTCGTACACCATCCAGGTGTTCATGGCCTCCTACCTGATCACCGTCGTCGGAACCGACCCCAAGTTCATCCCCCCGGTCCTCCTCATCGGCGCACTGTGCGGCGGCGTCGCCGCCGTCTCCTTCGGGATACTGTCCGACAAAATCGGCCGCCGGCGCGTCGTGTCGCTCATCACCGGGGCACTGATCCTCTTCCCGGCACCGGCCTTCATGCTCCTCACCACCGGGTCCCCCGTGGCCATCGTCCTGGTGATCATCGTGGGCTTCATGCTTGCCTGCCAGGGCGTCGTCGGCGTCCACATGAGCTACTTCCCCGAAATCTTCGGCAGCCGCTACCGCTACGCCGGCGTCACCCTGGGACGCGAGTTCTCCTCCATCATCGGCGGTGGCGTGGCACCGATGATCTGCGCAGGGCTGCTGGGGCTCTTCAGCAATTCCTGGATCCCGGTTGCCATCTACATGTCCCTGACCATGGTGGTCAGCTTCATCGCCACCCGGCTCACGCCCGAAACACTCAACCGCGACCTCACCGACCCCGAGGATGCCCGGCACCACAGCGAAATCGTTACGGCCGCAGCCGCTGGGGCTGCCAACGCAACCACCGCCCAGCACGTCAAATAGACCGACTAAACGCCCGACGGCGGCACGCGCCGCCGTCGGGCACGTCACCACCGCACACCAGAGCAGAAGGACCTTCAATGCAGCGCCTCGATGACCAAGGCACGCTTCAGCGCCCGCACCCATCCGCAATCCTCGGCGCAACCCGGGTTGTGGCCGTCCTCCGTGCCTGCCACGCCTCCGATTACGCTCCCGTCATCGAAGCACTTCAGCTCGGCGGAGTGCTGAGCATCGAATTGACCCTGAGCACGCCAGGAGTCTGGGACGAGCTGCCCCGCCTGCAGGAGAGGTTTGGCGACACCCTGGAAATCGGCGTGGGAACCGTCACCGCAGCCGACGAAGCAGAAACGGCCATGGACCTTGGCGCGGCGTACATCGTCACCCCCGTCACCGACCCGGACATCATCACAGCCTGCGTCCGCCGCGGTATCCCCGTCTACCCAGGAGGCCTGACGCCCACCGAACTCCACGCCGGATGGAAGCTGGGCGCGACCGCCGTAAAGGTTTTCCCCGCCTCCACTGTGGGTGCCGGCTACGTCTCCCAGCTGCGCGGCCCGTTCCCTGACATCCAGGTCATACCTTCCGGCGGCGTGGACATCGACGACGTCCCCGCCTGGATCCGGGCAGGAGTACTTGCGGTCAGCCTGGGCGGCCCGTTGCTGGGTGATGCCTTCAAGGGCGGCGACCTCCAGGAACTTACGGCCCGGGCCCGGCGCGTCCGCGCCCTGGTGGACCAGACCGCGGCCCAGCTTGGAGCAACCCAATGAACGGCGCGCCTTACGTGCTCACTTTCGGCGAAACCATGGCGCTGATGCGCACGGAGCAGGTGGGGCCGCTCGCCCACACATCCACACTGAGCCTGGGCATCGGCGGCTCGGAATCCAATGTCGCCATCGGGCTCCAACGACTCGGCGTGCAGACTGTCTGGTGCGGACGCGTGGGCGCTGACTCACTGGGCAGCCTGGTGGCGCGGGAAATCCGCGCCGAAGGCGTTGACGTCAGGGCCGCCGTCGACCGTTCCGCCCCTACCGGGTTGATGATCAAGGAACGCCGGACTCCCGCCACCCAGCGCGTCAGCTACTACCGGTCCGGCAGCGCCGGATCCAGAATCGCGCCGGAGGACATCGACGAACAACTGGTGTCAGGAGCGACCCTGCTGCACGTCACCGGCATCACACCCGCGCTTTCCTCTCGTGCGGAAGCGACCCTGAGATACGCAGTGGACCTGGCGCGTGCCCACCACGTGACGGTCTCCTTTGACCTGAACTATCGCGCAACCCTGTGGTCACCGGAAGCTGCACAACGTGTCTACCAGGACATCATCCCGCTCGCCGACGTCGTGTTCGCGGGCGACGATGAAGCCGCGATCGCCGTCGGAGCCGGCCATCCGGAGGAGGCGGCCCGGCGCATCACCGCACTGGGTCCAAGCCAGGCCGTCGTCAAGCTGGGCGCGGACGGCGCGCTGGCCCTCATCGACGGCACGATATTCCGCCAAGAGGCAGTGCCCGTCGACGCCGTGGACACCGTGGGAGCCGGCGACGCATTCGTCGCCGGCTACCTTGCCGAACTCGTAGCAGGCCGGGAACCGCAGGACAGACTCATCACCGCCACCATTACCGGGGCCTTCGCCTGCCTGGTCCAAGGCGACTGGGAAGGGCTCCCCCGCCGCCACGAATTGGCGATGCTGCAGACACGTGAGCCCGTCAGCCGTTGACGGCCACAAACCAATGGAGACCATGATGCCTTTAACGAGCCCGGACAGGGCCCCCTACTTCATTGGGGCCTATGCGGCCGCGCCCAGCCTCTTGGGATGGGATCCCGTGGCTGAAGGAAAGTTCCTGGCCTCCGTCCTGGCCCTGGATGGCGTGGCCGGACTGGAAATACCCTTCACCGGAAAGCTGCACAAAGAGGACGAAGCATGGTTCCTGCGACAGCTTCCGGAAAATGCACGCTTCGTGGTCACGACGATCCCCGGCACCATGGCCAGGCTGCAGGCTGACCCGGGCTTCGGCCTTGCCTCGACGTCTGCGTCCGGCCGGCGGTCAGCACTGGATTTCGTCCAGGATGCGCTGGAGTCCGTGAAGCGGCTCAACCGGCAGGTGGGGAGGCCCGGCGTCGCCGCCCTGGAGTTGCATGCCGCCCCGATAGCCATTGAGGATGCCGCGTCGGCTGCCGCACTTGAAGCCTCGCTGACCGAGCTGGCCGGCCGGGACACGGGCGGCGCCCGCCTCGTCCTGGAACACTGCGACGCCCTGATGCCAGGCCAAACACCGGCCAAAGGCTTCCTCAGCCTGGAAGCGGAGGCAGAAGCAGTCCAGCGGGCGTGCGACGCCACAGGTTATCCTTTCGGCATGGTCGTCAACTGGGGGCGGTCGGTGATCGAACAGCGACGACCAGAAGCCGGGCGCGAACACATAACCTACCTTCGTGACCGCGGAATTCTGGGCGGGGTTGTGCTTTCCGGATGCTCCAGCATCGACACGAAGTACGGTCCAGCCTGGGCCGACGTCCACGTACCGGCCGCCCCACCAGAACCAGCCCAGGCCAGGACTTCCGATCTGGGCGTACCTTCTGATGGGCTCCTCGAACCTGGCTCGCTCCTGACCATTGAGCGGATGGAAGAGTGCCTGCAGGCAGCCGGCCCCCTGCACGAAACAGGCTTCCGGGCAATCAAGGTGGCAGCACCCCCAAAGGCCAGCGTGGAGCAGCGCGTTACCGCCATTGCACAGAGCCTGGCGGTCGCGCAGCAGGTTACTCCGGACCCCACAGACTTGACCCTATCTGCGGGAAGCGCCTGACCCCGGCTGGACGTGACCTCGGTGAGGTCGCCGCTGTCCTCAGAAGCGGTGGCTTGGGGCAGCGGGCTGTGTTGTGACTCAGGCCGGATCCTTGAGCGAATAAAGTCAGAGGGTGAAGTTCCAGGGATTCAAGCGCTTCCTCGACCTTTCGGATCCTGGTGCCGCCGCACAGGCTGTCACCCAGGTAGAAGAACAGAACGGTGACTACGAATCCGGGGTTGCCTGACTGTGACAGGTTTGGATGGCCCCGGTAGAACGGTTATTTCTGGCCCCACTTCGTGACTCGCCGGGCATCTGTGACGGTTATACGTGGCCCCGCCTTCAACGTTGGATTCATCACTGGATGGATGCGGCGGAGGGCTGGTCTGGATGGAGTCGAGAGTGGAGTTGTTCGCGCAGATCCGAAGGGACGCCCGAGTTGGCCACCACACGGAAGCAACAATCAGCCTGAGCCGGTGCCTACGGTGATCACGCTATTCAGATAAAATGTGCGTTCAGGATCGACTTGAGACTCCCACACGCAGTAGCGGTCCCCCCGCGCTTCCAATGTTTCTGGCCATTTGGCATGCCGCTCATAAGTGAACGTTCGAATGGCTCGTTCTCGCTGCTGGGTTCAGCTGAGGTAAGAGTTGATGGGGCCATTATCGACGTAGATGCGCTGGTCGGTGAACTTCCGGTCGGCAATGGTGAAGATTGAGCAGGCCCTGAGCGTCACCTCAACCCCGTCGAGGAAGTGCCAGGCGCTGTCGACCTCTAGGGCGACGATGCCGCCTTCCTCCTGCCAGACGTTGACCAGTGGGTGGGCCAAGGACCCGACCTTGCCGCCGATCTCGGCCATTTGTGCCAGCACCGCGTCCTTACCTTTGACGGTCGGTGCGTTGGCGAAGGTGAGGGTGATGTCGTCAGCAAAGTAGTCGCCGAGACGTTCGTAATCCTTCTTCTCCATGACCGCGAAGTATTCGGTCAGGAAGTCGACGGTGCTCTGCTCTGCACGGGACATGGTTGGGTCCTTACTGTTTGGTGGTTAAGGAAGGTTTGAAGGAATGTGGGCTCATGCGACCGTCTCTGACAGGCGAGCTGAGCGGACCGTCACCGGCGCGATGGTGGAAAGCCGGTGGTTCGCTAGCCAAAGCCGTCAGGGCATCCAACTGGCCCGGCTCCAGCATGATGTCCGCCGCGGTGGCGTTTGCGCGAAGCTCATCGACAGTCTCCGGCCCCACGATCACCGAGGCGACGGCGGGGCGGGACAGCAGCCATGCCAGGGCGACCTGGTAAGTGCCCAAAGCCCATTCACGGCTGAGTCGATCCACCTCGCGGCCAAGGGAAACTTCCGCCTCGGAGAACCCAGGTGCGCCGAATCGTTCGTCGCCGGAGACCTCACGATCCAGGACCGCGAGATCGGCGAGAAGTCCGCCATGCAGCGGGGCGTAAGGAATGATCGACAGACCGAACTGCCCGCACGCCGGCGCGAGCTCCCGCTCGGCGGCGCGGTCGATGAGGTTGTACTTCACCTGCGCGGCGACAGGAGCCTGCAGGCGGCGGTCATCAGCGATCCACAGCGCGCGGGTGACGTGCCAGGCAGGGTGGTTGGATAGGCCGACGTAGCGGATCTTGCCCTGCCTGATCAGATCGTCATAGACCGCCAGAGTCTGTTCCGGCGGTGTGTCCGGGTCGACGTCGTGGGCGTAGTAGAGATCGATGTAATCAGTCTGCAAACGCCGAAGGCTCGTCTCGACCTGGGTAATGATGTGCCGGCGTGACAGCCCCCGGTCATTGACGCCGAGCCCGACGATGCCATTGGACTTGGTGGCGATCACCATCTCGTCACGGCGTCCCTGCAGGGCACGGCCGAGAATCTGCTCGGCCGGTTCGCGCTCCGCGGCAGGTTTGGCTCCAGGCCGGTCGAATACGGGCATGTTGCCGTAGACGTCGGCCGTATCGACGAAGTTGATGCCCAGGTCAAGCGCACCACCGACGACACGCTCTGCGTCTTCCGCGCTCGGGGCTACCCCGAAGGTGGCAGTGCCCAGCGCAATCCGCGAAACCCTGACACCGGTCTGGCCAAGAAATGAGTACTTCATCAGCGTTCCTCGTATCTTCCGGTCAGGAGGTGGTCCCGGCAGTCAGCGCCGAGACCGCATCCAACTGTTCCTGGGTGAGCTCGACATCTGCAGCGGCGGCGTTGGCGCGGAGCTCCTCGGCCGTCTCGGCTCCAACGATCACCGACGCCACGGCCGGGCGGGACAACAGCCAGGCCAGCGAGACCTGCTGCATCCCCAGTCCCCACCCGCGGGCCAGCCGGTCGAGCTTGCGGGCGACCGCGATCTCGGACGCAGTAAAGCCGGGGCCGCAATAACGCTTGCCCCCTGCGATCTCACGGTCCAGCACGGACAAGTCGGCCAGAAGACCGCCGTGCAGCGGCGCATAGGGAATGATCGACATACCGAACCGCACGCACGCGGCGGCGAGCTCCATTTCGGCGCTTCGGTCCAGCAAGCTGTACATCACCTGCGCGGCCACGGGGGCAGAGACCAGCCGGCGGTCATCGGCGATCCACAGGGCCTCGGTCATCTGCCAGGCCGTGTGATTGGACAAAGCGACATACCGCAGCTTCCCCTGCCGGATCAGATCGTCGTAGACGGCAAGTGTCTGCCCCAAGGGCGTGTTCGGATCCGGGAAATGCGCGTAATAGACGTCGATACGGTCAGTGCGCAGCCGGCGCAGACTCTGTTCGACCTGCTGGATGATGTACCGGCGCGAAAGACCGGCATCCGGATCGAACCTCCGCTCCCCGGACTTGGTCGCCAGCACCACCTCATCCCGCCGGCCGGCCAGTGAGCGGCCGAGGATCTCCTCAGCGGACTCGCGCTCTGCGGCCGGCGGAGCGCCGGGGCGGTCGAACGTCGAGGTCGAACCGTAGACATCCGCGGTGTCGAAGAAGTTGATGCCCAGATCCAATGCCGCCCCCACGACGCCATCGGCTTCCTGTGGGCCCGGTGCCACGCCGAAGGTCGCAGTGCCCACGCAGATGCGGGACACGCGTACGCCGGTCGGGCCGAGAACTGAGTACTTCATCTCAAGGATTCCCATCTGCGAGTTTCGGGACTGGGCTGACAGGCAGCGGCCAGTCAGGAGGTCCCGTGCGGCTACCGGCCGTGGAAGTTAACCCTAACCGAATGGTTATATTTCGGCAATGGTCATGAGAAAGTAGTGGCATGCCAGAAAGCACGCAGACCAAAACTCGGGGCCCTTACCGCACAGGGGTCCGCCGACGCGAGCAGCTCATCGGCATCGCGACGGACGTCTTCGGCGAACACGGCTTCGCCGGCGGCTCCCTCCGCACGATCGCCGAGCAGGCCGGCGTCAACCACGCCACCCTGATCCAGCACTTCGGCAGCAAGGAAGGCCTGCTCACGGCCGTGCTGGAAGAATGGGACCGACGGACCGTGGAGAACGGCCTCACGGATGTCAGTGGATTGGACTATTTCCGGCGGCTGCCAGAGGTCATGGCCGCCCACCAGGACAACCGCGGCCTGCTCGAACTGTTCACCACCATCGCGGCCGAAGCCTCCAGTCCGACCCACCCAGCACACGCTTTCATCACCGAGCGCTACACATCGAACCTGGCAACCCTCGCCGCACATTTGGGCGAAGCTGCCCGCATCGGTGACATCGCTCCCCTTTCCCCTGCGCAGATCGAGATCGAGGCGCGGCTGCTTACGGCGATGCTGGACGGCATCGGGTTGCAATGGCTCCTCGATCCGACAACCGACATACGCGCCACTGTCGCAACCTATGTCGAACGCGCCATCGCCTCATGGGAAGGCCAGTGATTCCCCTTCCCGTCTTGTTTACGACCATCGGCAGGAACCGGAACACCATGGCGATCAGCTCCACGAGGGCTTGCGCCACGACCACCGATGCGCAGGACCACACGGCCGGTAGAGCCAACGCCAAGGGCAGCACGACCAAGGAATAGCGGTTCGCCCTGCTGAAAACAACCGCGCGAGTCGCGACAACGTCAAGGCCAGCACCATGGAACGAACCCAAACCTAAGTGGGCTCATAGTTGACGTGTTCCCCCAACAGGACTGATTCGATTGCACGTCCGGCAGCAGCGAACCGACGTCATCAGACTGCTGGGGCCAAAAATACACGTCCTACCGGGGACGAAGGCGCCCGGCTTCGCCGGTGTGATCCGGGCGGTGCGGATTCGCCACTGCTCCTTGCCGATGCGGGCAACTGAGTGTGTCAACCTAAATTGGCCCTCATTACCCGGGAGGAAGCTCGGAGAACGCAGCCGCCTGTGCGCGCTGGGTACGTGACGCTTGGGAAATCAGATCGGTGCACCATGCGGGGTAGACGCGGAAGCCGCGCTTGCCGTCGCCTATACGTTGCCATTCTTACGCCACCCGCCACGCCCCTGGACCACTGCGGGGCACATCGGTTAGGGTCCACTGCGCGTCCTGGGGCGGTGTTCTTGAGGAGGCAACCATGCTGGAGTGGCTTACGATCTTGTACGGAGCGGCGCTGTCGGCGCTTGCTGCGCTGGTTCTGGCATTTCTCGTGGCCCGTGAATGGCGGCCGGGAACGTTGACCGCAGTGGCTGTTGGCGCGTTTGCCGGCCCCTGCGCCTGGAATGAATTCTCCGGGCGGTGAACGCTCCGCAGTTCTTCGACGACGCGCCTGTTCCGGTGTTCACCGGCGGAAGGCCACTCAAATGGGGCTTGTCCTCACTATCGCATTCCATGTTGCCTTGGGGCTGTTCTTCTCACGGTTCCTGACTGGCTACGCGGCCGTCACGCTGGTGGCCCTGGTACTGCTGCTGCGGACCGAATTTCACCCGTCGGCACGCGTCGCAGAACCGGTCGCAGATCGTCTGGCACAAGGCCTCCGGCAGAGACACCACCCAAGCCGCGGCTAGGGGAAGGCCCCAGTGGTAACAGCTGACCAGCAGGCAAATACAAAAGTAAATCCGGAACCGAACAGCTGTTGTTTGGATCTTCCCGCGGGAGCTAACCTTGGTTGATCTCCACAGCTAAGGGGTCGGCACGCATCCTTCTGATGCCAGTGCGCGTCACTGCGTACGAGGGCTTCGAACAGCGCCCCGGGCGCTGCGGGGAACGGATTGTTCCGAGAGTCCGGAGGCGCGTGATGGAGCCAGCCACCAAGCTTGCGGCGGAGCTCATCGGACTCCGTGACCCTGAAGAATACCTGCAGGCTGCCGGCGAGCTTCTGCTGAAGCTCTTTCCCTGTGAAAACGTCGTATACAACGTTCTTGACGTGCGAGCGCCCGCGGCTGACGTCCGCGTCTTTCCTGCCTATCCGTTCCCCACTCACGCCGCCGATATTCTGCCTGAGATCTGGAATGACCACCCGCTGGTCCTCAGCTACCAGCATGACACCGGTGACGGCATCTGGACTCCTCGACGGCTCAGCGACCTTGTGACTGACACGCAGCTGTACCGGAGCCACGCATACCATGAAACGCTTGCGCCACTGGGTTCCAACAGGGAGCTTGCCTTTCTGGTGACGCAGCCCACTCCTTTTACTCTCACAGGGTGGGCGATAAACCGAGTTCACCAGGACTTCACGGATTTTGAGGTTCACCTTGCGGGCTATATCCAGCCGGTACTCAGGCTCCTCGAGGCATCCCATCACGAAAAACATCCTGACATAAGGTGGGCGACGGCAGCCCACGTGCATGGGCTGTCTGCCCGGGAACAGGAGATCCTCCGACTGGTCGGTCAGGGCCTCACCGCGAAAGCCATCAGCCATCTGCTCGGGATCAGCCCGAGGACAGTTGCCAAGCATCTTGAACACTCCTACACCAAACTCGGATGCACCAACCGAGTCGACGCACTTCGACGGCTAAGAGGCGAATGATGCTACCGGTCTCGTCAGCTCAGAGCTTTCGGCACAGGACGTGAGGAGCCTCCCCGGACATACGCACTAATACGTATGGCTCATATAAGGCAAAGCGCGGACCATCGAGGGTATGGAAGATCGAACAAGGAGAGCGCCCTTGGGCACCATCGATTTGGTGTTGGCGATAGGTTCGTACCCGTCACTGGCGCATGGGATTCGAGATCCGCACTAGACGGTTTTTAGTTGACCCGACCCCCTGACCGGCCAGCATCTCAGCCAGGCGCACAGGGCGTCAGGGCGTTACAGCACGCAAGTTTTCACGAATAATTTGAGGCTTCCATGCACGCCTACGGCATTTCAAACGGTTTTGTCCGGTTCCGGACATTATTCACGGCAGTTGTCTTTGGCGCCGTGTTGCTTGTCGGCCCTGATACCTCAAGCCAGGCCAATCACGCCGTCGACAGCGAAACCACTCCCGCATCCCGTGAGATGGCGAACGCGCACCCGGGTGCTTCCTGGAGCCAGCTGCCAATCGAATCCCGCGAACTCTGGAAGTTTCGACTCACGAGGGGGCGCTGACACCGAGCATCCTAGATGCTTATAGTCGCACCGCCGGCCGCTCCCGAAGTGAAGACCCTGATGGCATCTATCCGGTTACTGCATCCCAGTTTTGCGTAGCTGTGCTCAAGATGCTTTGACACCGTTCTGGGGCTTATTCCCAAAAGATGGCCCATTGCAGTGCTCGTCAAGCCCCGGGACACGAGCCGCATGATTTCATTCTCCCGATCGGTCAGCCCCAAGCCGTCGCCATGAGAAACGTTGCCCGGCAGCAAGTCGAAATTTGCGTATGCCGCATCGAGCAAACGCAGTACAGGCTGGACTGCCTGGGCAAGCTCCATTTCCCCGTCACTGAAGTCGTGATTCCAGCGGTTCATCACCCAGCTGTGTACGCTTCCTTGCCCGTGCTGCGCAGTCCGGATCGATAATTGACGGTTAATTCGCAGCTCTCGATAGCCCTCACAGTAGAGCCGGGACCCATAGAATTCGCGTTCCGAAAGAATGTCACTAAGACGCCGGGGACGCCAAACGCCCGACAGGGAATCGCTCAAGTCGCTTGTGACGAGTGGATGGTAGCTTCGGCTCTCAAGCAATCTCGGGGCAAGGTCACCGAATGGGTGGTCGGCGGGGCGGGCGAACACTTCCGCTTTCGCAGCTTTCGTATCCAGCTCATTCCACGCTAGCCCATCGCAGGGGAAAAGCTTTGAGAGAAGTTCGCTGGCCGCTCTCAAGTACGTCTCCCGGTCCGGCAACCGGATCAACTGGCTGGCGAGATCACCTACGGCATCCATTTTCTGCCCACCCTGATAGCGAAAGCCCGGTCATACAAGGCTAGACGCGTGGATTACCGCGTTTCAAGGCATCAGACGTAGCTCAACCACCCTTTCTGCCAATCCCCTGGCTACGCAAAATTACGTATACAAGGCGGCCCCGAAGAGTCCTATATTCGGTACGTGGCACCTGGCACAGAATCCACCGGCAAGTCTGCGTCAGAGGACTTGCGCTGAGACACCGCCGCTTGAAAGACGACGCCGGCTGGACGCTCAGCTTTTGGCGTCGAGTCCGGCCTGCGAAATTAGCTCGCTCAGCCACGGACGGTGTTCGCGGTGGAAGGTGATGCCCTCCGGCAGGCCCTGCACCGATGGGCCAGAGGGGGTGATGTCAATGGTGATGCGGCCCCCGGCCAGGGGCGCGTTGGTAATGTGCAGATCCCCGTAGGATGCCGGCAGAGCAGGGTCCATCCAGAAGCCGCCCCGCGACACGTGGGCGTCATACCGCATCAGGCTGGTGATCAGCATGATGGGTGTGGTGGCCGCCCACGCCTGGGGTGAGCAGGCCGTGGGGTACGGCACCGGTTCGGCTACCTGTTCCCGGCTGAAACCGCAGAACAGTTCCGGGAGCCGCCCGTCGGAGTAGTCCGCCGCTTCAAGCAGGGCCGTGGCGATCCGTTGCGCCTCCTCCACGAAGCCGTAGCGCATGAGGCCCGCCGCGATAATGGCATTGTCGTGGGGCCAAACAGACCCGTTGTGGTAGCTTGCCGGATTGTAGGCGCCCATGTTCGTGGCAAGGGTCCGCACGCCCCATCCACTGAACATTTCAGGCGACATCAGCCGCTCGGCCACCATCGGCACCTTGTCATCATCAATGATGCCGTGCCACAGGCACTGGCCCATGTTTGAGGCACAGGCATCCACCGGGCGTTTCCTGCCGTCCAGCGCTACCGCGAAGTAGCCGCGTTCCGGCAGCCAAAACGCCTCGTTGAACTTCTTCTTCAGCGCCGCCGCCTCGTCGGTGAGCTGCGCGGCCAAACCCGCGTCGCCGCCGTCGTACGCCATCCACGCCCGTGCCTGCAGCGCGGAGTACACCAGCGCCTGCACCTCGCAAAGGGCTATCGGCGGCTCGGCAAGGTTGCCGTCAGCGAAGTTGATGCCGTCCCACGAGTCCTTCCATCCCTGGTTTAGCAGGCCGTGGTCATTGAGGCGGGAGTACTCGACGAAGCCGTCGCCGTCCTTATCGCCGTAGTTCCGGACCCAGTCCAGGGCGCGGTCCGCGTTGGGCAAGAGGGCTGCGATGGTTTGCTTGGCGAAACCCCAGCGGCTTACGGAGGCCAAAGTCATCACGAACTGCGGAGTGGCGTCCACGCTGCCGTAATAGACCGACTTTCCGCCCAGGGCCAGCCCGGAAGATACCCCAAGCCGTACTTCGTGGAGGATCTTCCCGGGTTCCTCCTCACTCACCGGGTCCACCACCTTGCCCTGGCGGTCAGCCAGGGTCTGCAAGGTGCCAAGAGCCAGTGACGGATCCACAGGAAGGGCCATTTCTGAAGCCCACAGCGAATCACGCCCAAAAAGGGTCATGAACCATGGCGCTCCTGCGGCCACCACAATCCGCTCCGGATACGCAGGGTCCTCGATCCGAAGTGCGCCGAGGTCGTCGTAGCTGCGCCGCAGCGTCCGTTCGATGGACCGGTTGGTCATCTGCAGCCTGGGTATCTTCGCGACCCATTCCTGGTGCCGCCGATCACTCTGTGAGGTGCCGTGCCGGACAGGGCGTGAAACGTCCTTTTGCCCGGCCGGTGCAACGCTTAGCCGCGTTGTCCAGTGGCCGTAAGCGGGCACCACCGCCTGGTACGTGAGTGCGCCGGCGGTGGCCACGGCCCCGCGTCCCCGCACCAGGACAGCCTTCCGCAGGTCCTGCCATGCCGCGCTGATAATCAGGGAATCACCGTCGGCTCCACGGGCGACCTCCCAGCGCCGCTGGACCCTCGCCTCCTTCACCTCGAACAGGTCCGCGAAATCCGAATCGACGCCAACGGAGACGCTGCACTCCACAGGGTTTCCGGAGTAGTTGCGAATGGTGATTTCCTCTATCACGCCGTCAGCGACTTCCCGCAGGCGCTCCACGATCAGAGGGCTGTCCGCGTATCCGTCCCCGCGCGGAACGCGGCCGATGAACAGTGCCCGGTAGGGTTCTTTCGTTTCCGCGGCCAGCGGCTCAAGCGACTGGCCGTTCACTGTCATGCTCCACTCGGACAGGATCCGGGTGTCCTCGTGGAATACACCGTGGGGAAGTTCCGAATGGATGTCGCCGTTGGCGGCGGAGATGCAGAAACATGAGCCTTCCACCAGCGTTACGGTTCCCGCCCCCACCGGCCCCGCCGCTGTGTCCGCATTCCATCCAGCCATGTCCGCTCCTCTGACGGCTACGACCGTTCCCGGCGGAATAGACGATACGCCGCCGCCAGGGCTCATGAAAGGGCCATCGGCAGGAGTGGCAGGGCGTCATCCCGCACATCCTCGACAACGGACTGGAGCGACGTCGACCGCATGAAGACCTGGATGGAACTCCCCCGGACGGCATCGCCGGCGGGACGCGAGTTCATGGGGACGAGCCCCAGCCGTTTCAGACTGGTCCGGGTGAGGCTGGGGCATGTGGCTGTCCCGTGAGTATTGGAGGACTGCTGACTTCACACCCGTCTGCAGGACCTTGTGAATTGTCAATAAATGTTGACGCTGGCGATTTCCGTCAACTAATGTTGACGCATGGAGGTGGACCGGATGAAGACATTGGTTGCATCAATGGACGGCAAGGGCCCCGCTGACGCGTTGCGCGCGGTCGCTGAGCTGCAGAAGGAGGTTGGGCGCACCGAAGCGTCCCTGGTCAGGAAGGCCCGGCAGGCCGGCCTTTCTTGGGAAGCCATTGCCCTGTGCCTGGGCGTAAGCAAACAAGCCGTCCACCGCAAGTACGGGAAGCGCTAAGCGCTGCTCCTCAGTCTTTCTACCGGCTCGTCCCCGCCGGATGGGAGCAAACTTTGGCAGGACAGACAGGTGCCCCATCTCCCGCGCCGAAGAAAGTAGCAGTCCGAGGAAGTTTCCCACCACAATCAGCAAAGTCTTGTTGTGCCCGCTCCCCCCCGGCCCATGCACCGGTGCTGGCCATCCCGAACCAACCCGACACAGCCGGAAACGAAGCCGGCTGTTCGCTGTTCAGCTTTTTGATTCGGGGTCGACTGCCTGGCTCTTTGCCGCTGCTGGCGACCGGGAGGGGCGGATGCGAGGCGGTGGCGAGGGCCCTTCGACACGGACGTGCAGCTCGTTGTCCGCGCGCAGAATGGCGCGGAGCAGCCGCCGCTCCTCCCATCTGAGCGACCTGAGCGCGTGACCGCGCCGCAGTAGCAGACCCCCGTTCGGGGTGGCGTACCACTTCTGCAGATCTCCCAGCTCCTCGGCTCGCAGCAGCGCGACCGTGCTGCCAGCCGCCGAGTCGATCATGCTGACAAGCGACGAAGGTCCCGTCAGATCGGTCGAAACGACTCGCCGCTCGCTCTCGGCGAGGATTGTCTTTTGCGCTGCGCGTGTCACGACGAGGGGACGGGACGGGCCGTCCAACAGCCCGGTCAGCACGTCCGCTGCAGCGTCAGGGCGGCCCGTTCTCCGCGCCGCCGCCTGCATCCGCTGCAGGCGGCCCGGCTCCCGCAGCAGCTCGTCGATCTTCCACCCGATCGTCGCGGGAGTGTTGCAACGGACCGCCGCCCCCTGCTCCATCAGGTAATCCCCGTTGCGAACCTCCTGCCCCGGAATGGGGTTCACAAGCACCATGGGCAGCCCTGCAGCCATGCACTCCGCCGCCGCCAGACCGCCCGGCTTGCCCACAAACAGGTCGGCGCGGCGCAGCAACTCGGGCATCTCCGCCGTGAAGCCGAGCACGCGGTAGCGGTCGCCAGCGGGCGCCACTAGCTGTTCGATACGCTGCCGCAGGGCATCGTTGCGTCCGCACAGAACCGTGGCCGTGAAGGATGAGCGCATGTGCAGCGTCTGCCGCACGACCGAGACGGCATAGTCTCCGCCAGTCGCGCCCGCCGAGATCAGCAGCATCGGGGGCTCGTTTACATCGCGCGCAGGCGCGACATCCAGCTGGCTGGCGATCGGGATGCCCGTGGCCGCGACGCGGTCGGGGGGCAAACCCAGCGCTATCAGCTCCACCCTGCCCTCTTCCCTGGCCAGGAAGAGCGCATGGAACGCCCCCGTAAGCCATAGGCCCTGGAAGTCGTAGTCCGTCATGACGACGGCGGTCCGCGCGTCAATCACGCCGCGAAGGAGCAGCGACGCCAGCAGTTGGGCTGGCAGGAAGTGCGTGCACAGGATTGCGGTCGGCCGGAATCGCTTGATCGCACCGATCACCGGAAGAGCGTTTACCCGTGTCCAGGGATCAACTGGGACCCGGCGCCGGAACGGACGGTCGTTGATGTCGTAGCCCCACTCGACCAGCCAGGGCAAGTCCTTGACAAGGACGAAGTAACCCTTGCCCAGCAGTGAGCGGTAGAGCACGCTGCTCACCTGCAGCACGTCGAGCACCTGCACCTCATCAATGTCGGCGCGCGCGGCACACGCCTGCCGCAGCGCCGCCGCGGCGCTGTTGTGCCCCGCTCCTACCCCTGCTGACAAGATAAGTACGCGCTCGCTCCCAGCGGCGTCGGGGCCTCGTGCCGAGGTTGTGCGCATGAAACGAGTCTAACCGGCCCGGCCCTATCACCACCGCCTGACCCCAACTAGTACTCGATCGGCATGGCTTGGTTCTCCTGTTGGCGGCCCTGGAATCCTTGGCCCCTCAGGCTTTCCGGCAGGAGTAGTGTTGGAAGCACGGTCCATGACCTAGCCCTCTCACGTCTGCCACAACTTGAGCGATTGCTTTCTGCTTTCTGAACGTGTCTGTGAATCTCAAAAAGTCGTTATTTCTGGTGCTGAACCTATAGGCGAAGTGAGGTGCCCTCCAGTAAGCGAAACAGCTACCTGACCTGTTCAACGCGTGACATATCCGAATATCAGTTAGGCCCTGGACAGAACCGTTGGGGCCTAACTGCTCCAATTAGGATTCACTCGCACCGAACGGCAGGTACGCCCGCAGCAGGCGGAACGATTCGGTCATGAACGGCCAGGGAGAGCCCGTATGCACTTCTGAAAGGTGGCACAAACATTGTTGGTTCGCTTCGACGCCTACTGACTACAGCCTTCAGGCACAATGGCGTCATGTGCGGCAGATACGTGATGTCCAAGGCCACCGGCGACCTTCTGAGCTACTTTGATGCCAAAGAGGTAGAAGGTGACCCGCCTCCTCCGAGCTGGAATGTGGCGCCGACACAGAGCGTGCATATCGTGGCTGAGCGCCTGGACGAGGGTTCCATCGAGCGGCATCTGCTCGTGGCCCACTGGGGTCTGGTCCCCTCTTGGGCGAAAGACATCAAGATCGGCAAAAAGCTGATCAATGCCCGCAGTGAACTGGAGAAGCCGTCTTTCCGCAAAGCGGCGGTCAAACGAAGCGCAATCCTCCCGGCTGACGGATACTTTGAGTGGCAGAGCACCTGCTGGGCTCTCTGCCGGAGCCAACCCTGACACCCCGGGTTGTCAGCACGAGGGTAAACAGCGTCCGTAACAACGGACCTGAGCATGTCGAGCGGGCCGGGTGATCGAGGCGTAGAGCACCACGATGCCGTTCCCGCATGCCCCGATGTGGCTTATGGCTGGCAGGCTTCGCGTCCCATGTAATTGTTTTTGCCTGGCGAAATTGGCCGGCATTGAAGGTCAAGGATGCCTTCAAGGAGTAACAGTTCTATACGGGAAGGGCGCGCGCTCAGCGAACGGGGCGCGCCTTCTTCGTGCCCTCTGACCTTCCTGCGTTTGAACTTGAAATAGCGTGGCACCAGGCCACTGGCTGCCTCCGCTCTCCGGCCGTCTCTGCGGCGGGAGGAGGATGGAGTTAAGAGGTGCCCGGAGGGCCGTCCGCCATGTCGAAGAGGTCAAGGACCGCTGCGCCCTCCTCCAGCAGGGGGTCGCGATCGGCTGTCTGCGCCACGAGCCGGGTTACGTCGCTCATAAGGGTCTGCACATACTGCCGAACGACGGCGCGGTGCGCGGCGTCTCCGAACCAGGCGAGATCACGGCACACCCGCAGCAACGCCCTGACGACGCGGGGTTCGTTCGATCCGTAACGCCGAACCTGTCCGAGGGCCAGATCGACGAGATAGGCGAAGTCGCGGGCCGGGATGTGGAGCCTGACCGTACCTTGGGCGTCTGTCACTGCTCGCGGGCCGTGCTGCCTGAGTGTAAGCGCGGCGAGGATCGTGCCCAGATGGTCGACCGCCTGGTTCGCCGTGTATGGGTCATTAATAGCTGGCGAGAGCGCCTTGGACGCGACGTCCGCGAGCTGTCGGATCCCGAACGCGACGTCCTGCTCCAGGGTCCGTTCGTAGCCGATGCGTACACTCTGCGCTAGTGCACGCCGAAGCGGGGCGGAAGCCTCGGGCACATACGGTCTCCCGCTGCCGTCAGCGACGTCCCATACCCAGGCGATGGGTGCTCCGGCAACCACGTGCCGGCCCACCATGGGCACCATCAGTGCCTTCAGGCCCCGCTCCGCGAGTGCACCGACGAATGGCCCGACATGGAAGGCCTGGACGTATCCCGATGCCGGTGCCGGCAGGGCGGTGGCACCCTGCGGCACGTCCGGCATGGGGATCCCAGGGTCGCCGGGGACGTATGACTGCTCGATCACCTTCAGCGTCGCCGTCTCGACGCCCTTCATGACTTGGTCCACCTGGATCGAATGCGATAGATGGTGGACGAAGAACACGAGCATCACCATGCTCACGAACAGCAGCATCAGCGCGCCGCTAACGGCGAGTCGGGGGTACTCCTCGATGCGTTGGCCGCCTGCGATGCCCACCGTGTAGAGCCCCGCCGTGCTGTACGCGAAGGTCGCGACGAAGGCGCTCAGGGTCAGCTGGTTGGGGATGTCGCGGAGGAAATTCCGCAGGAGCCGAGGGCTGAACTGCGTCGACGCGAGCTGCAGGGCCACCACGGTAAGTCCCAGGACGAGGGCGATGACCGTGACCATCGTGCTGGCGATGCTCACGAGCAGGTTCCGGGCGTCATCGGATGTCCCCTGGAAGAGGAGGACTGCAAGAGGCGACGTCTTGTCGATCTGCACAGCGGAAAGGCTCGCCCCCGCGATGAGCGCGAGCACGACGGCGCATGTCGGCATCGCCCACAGTGCGCTCGCCAGATACTCCCGAAGAGCCACACGCTTCACATGTGCCACTCTCTGCCGACGGTCCTCGGTCGTCAAGGGGCGCTGTGCTGAGTCCGGTCCACCGGAGGTCACTGGTCTTCGCAGGACGGAAGCCCATGGCATCCATGCCCTTGCTGGTCTCCTCAATACCGCCGCCGCCGAACCACCCGAGGTGTTTCTGCCACCCGTGTGCGACGAGTACACCGCGTCCGCTCCGCCCAGCTGCGTGGTGGGGTTGCAAGGCCCTGCGGGCGAATCCGACAGCGCTGGGGCGAGGGTGAGGGGCCGGGTCTGCTGCTGATGCTGCTAGGCGCCCTCGGCTGCGATCCACGCCTGAACCTTGTCTAGATGCTCCCGCTCCTCACCGGTAACTGTCGCCTCGTCGATGTGAAGCGGGGCAGCGACCGCCAAGAGATGGATACCTGTGACGGCGCCACGATACGCCTGCCCGAGCCGCGAGGTGATTCCGGCGCCGAGATCACCACCATGCGCCGCGTACTGCTGGAGGCCGAGATGACGGTCATCAGGTGGTGCCAGAGTTTATGCGTTTGCTCGTCCAAAGTCGGTCGCTGGGGGGGGGAGAAGCAAAGCCCAGGAAGGGCCGGAACTACCACCGTAACGGCGCGGTCCGGGTCGCAACGAAGCGCGACGGCGTGGCCAGGCGCTGTGCCACTTCAACGAGCTCGAGGACACTGATTGGCCACCCATTGGTAAGAATGCTTACTCAATTCGGACGGGAGGGAAAATAGATTGTCTTCAGTGAAACTAGCCTGGGCGACATCATCCCGGGTCCGGGTCGGCATCTCCCCCAGAGATGGACGAGAAACAAGTCCGTGCCACCCCGACGGTGTTGGTGTGCATGGGTTCGCGAAACAAAGCTGTCAGGGTCCGCTGCGCCGGCCCGACGGTTAACCCCGGGGTGAGGTGTCGAGGACCAGGCGGGCGAGTTCCTTGGCGATCCGGACGGCGTCCGGGTGCTTGTCGAGTTGCGAGTTCGCGACCGCTCCGTCGTAGAGCAGGCAGATGCGGGCGGCGACATCGGCGGGGTCCCTAAAGCCTGCTTCTTCCGCCAACGCCAGGAGGGTGCCGGCGAGCCAGTCGCGGAAGGCACGCAAGGCCTTGGCTTCGACGCTGTCCGGGAGTGCCTCGGCATTGGCGTTGGCGAATGCGCAGCCCCTGTAGCCCGGGGCGAGAACTGCCTCCTCCAAGGCATCAAAGACGGCCAGCAGCTTATCAATCGGGTCCTCAAGGCCCAACTGATGGCGAGCGATCCGGTCGCGCCGCCGGTGGTCCCGGCCGGCAAGATAAGCGGCAACAACGTCGTCCTTGCCCGTGAAGTTGTAGAACAGCGATCCCTTTGCAACCCCGGCCTCTTCAATGAGCCGGTCAATACCGACGGTATGGACTCCCTCGGAATAGAACAGCTTGTCAGCCGCATCCAAGAGGCGTTGTCGTGCCGAAACCCGTGCAGAGGCCATACATCCACCATATCAGACAGATCGGTCTAAACAGCGCTTGACAGCTTTGTACAGATCTGTCTAACTGGAAGTGTTAGACCAATCTGTCTAAGGAGTTTCCACCTTGTTCCCCAAGAAAATGTCCGCGCGTCTCGCCTTCCCCGGGCTCGCCGCAGTATTCGCAGCGTTCTTTTTCGCTGCCGGTGCACCGACCCCACTCCTCTCGCTGCGCCAGCAGGAGTGGCACTTTTCAACTGGCACCCTTGGCATCGCTTTTTCCGCGTACGCCATAGGCCTGTTGGCGGCGCTGCTCGGGGCTGGTTCGCTGTCCGATCACGTGGGCCGTCGTCCCGTCATGCTCGCTGCTCTTGCTGCTGAACTCGCTGCGATGATTGGATTCGTACTCGCTCCAAGCATCACGTGGGTCATCGGTTCCCGCATCCTTCAAGGCATCGCCACGGGCCTGGCGACCAGCGCCTTCAGTGCTGCCATTACGGAGCAGGCACCTGCCCGATTCAAGAAGTTCGCCGGGGGCCTGGCTGCGGGTTCCGTTGCCGGCGGCCTGGGTGTCGGGGCGCTCGTGACCGGCGCTGCCGTTCAATTCACTTCCGACGCCAACACCGTGATATTTAGTGCCCTTACGGCAATCATGGCGCTGGGCCTTGTGTTCGTGGGCTTCACGTCCGAAACAACTCCGAAGTGGCCCGGCGCACTACGCTCCCTCATCCCCCGCATTGGCGTGCCCGCAGCGCTCCGCAGCGAGTTCGCTGCCGGCGTCCCGGTGCACGTCGCGGGCTGGATGTTCCCGGCCTTCTTCCTTGGACTCTCACCTGCGATCCTCCGCCTCCATTTCGCCCTGGACGGCGGACTGGTCGCAGGGTTCACCGCATTTCTAGGTCCTTTCGCCGCTGCCGTCTCAAGTTTCACCTTCAACCGGCACCCCGCCAGGCAGGCCACCATCATCGGTACGTCCCTCACGCTGATCGGGGTCATCGTGGTCCTCATCGGCGTGAATCAAACCTGGCTCGCCGCCGTCTGGATCGGTGCCGTACTCGGCGGGACCGGCTTCGGTGCCTCATTCGGGGGGCAGGTCCGCCTGATCGTCCCGCACATCCAGCCGCACCAGCGTGCCGGCGTCTTCTCCGGCATCTACACGGTCGCGTACTTGGCCTTCGGTCTTCCTGTCATCATCGCCGGGCAGCTTGTACCCATCCTCGGACCGGTACCGACCTTCCAGTGGTACGCAGCGGCCATCGTGGCCTTCGCCGTCCCGGCGGTCGTCATCCAACTGGTCCGCCAACGGCGCGATACCGCAAGCGCTCTCACCCCGGCAGCCCCCGCCGCCTGAAAAAGCAACCCCCAAGAACAATCACCACACAACAGGAGCATCAGTGAACCCGACACATCCAAGCAGCACAACGGCCATCCAAGCCCCGCCCGTGGCGTGCCGGGTTGAAGCGGTGGTCATCCCCTCGCCGACTTCTCCCGGGCCAAGGGCTTCTACGCGGGGCTGGGCTGGAGAATCGATGCAGACCTCGACGACGGCAATGGGTACCGCCTGATGCAACTGACCCCCGGGTCAGACGCCCTGTCCTCTTCGGCACCCAGGTCACCTCCGCCCAACCCGGCAGTCTCGACGGACTGCTCCTGGTGGTCGATGACACCGACGCCCGCCCGCACTGCCCTGATGGAGTACGGCGATGGACCGGGCGAGGTCTTCCAAGTCGCCAAACGGTAGCCTCGGCGGTGGTTTCCACATCAGCCTCGGCGGTGGTTTCCACATCGCAAACGAAGGACGGGCCCCAGGACAGATCCCGGCGGCCGATCGTATGCCTCCTACGCATCATTCCATGATTCGGAAGGCAACCGCTGGATCCTGCAGGAGATCACCACAAGAATCCCGGACGCATCAGCGCCACCGGTACCACGGACACAGCGGATCCCGCCGAACTACTCAAGGAGACCGCGGAGTGGAACATCTCCCTCCGGAGCCGCACTGGCGGATCACGAGCCGACCCCATGGAGGCGGCTTTCCTCTTTAGCGTGCAGGAACCTACCTTGTCCTCGCCGAACACGGCATCACCCGCCAGGACGACTCTTCATCGGCAAACCAACGCAAGCAACAGCGAATTCGTCTACCAGGCATCCACCGCAATCCCTTGACGGCTCGATATGGCGCAGGTTACAGTTTACAGCAATCCAGTTATACGAATAACTGATACGAATAACCAACGGCCCAAGGAGGTGCCCATGGCACGACCCCGCCCCCATTCAGGACCCACCATGCACGACGTCGCGGCGGAAGCGGGTGTCTCGCAGGCCACCGTCTCCCTGGTCCTGAATTCGGCCACCGGATCGCGTTTTTCGGACGACACCCGGAAACGGGTGCAGGATGCCGTCCAGAAGCTCGGGTACCGCACCAACGCCCATGCCAAAACCTTGCGTGACGGTGTCTCTGGAATCATCGGATTCCTCGGGGATGCCGTGGCCACCGCTCCCTTTGCCGGGAAGATCATCGAGGGCGCGCAGGAACGGGCATGGGAAGACGGCCTGCTCCTGCTCACCATGAACACCGGCGGAAACAAGGCCCTCGAGGCAGCGTCGCTGGACTCCATGCTCAGCTACAAGGTGGCTGGGGTGGTGTATGCGGGCATGTACCACCGCCGCTTGGACGTTCCCGAGGCGCTGATGGACGTCCCTTCCGTGGTGCTGAACTCCCAGGACCGAAAGCTCCGCCTGCACAGCGTGGCTCCCGACGAGGAATTGGGCGGCCTCACGGCTACCCGGCATCTCCTGGACGCCGGCCATACCCGGGTGGCGATGATCAACATCGAAACCCTGGAAAGCGAACTCCCCGCCGCCGTCGGACGCTTTCGGGGCTACACCCAGGCCATGAGCGAAGCGGGGCATGGCGTTCAGCCGGAGCTGGTGCGCTTCGGCAGGGGCAACGAAGAGGATGGCTTCACCCACGCCATCGAGCTGCTTACGGCTGCGGAGCCGCCCACCGCCATCTTCTGCGCCAACGACCGTACCGCCTGGGGCGCCTATCAGGCAGCCCAGGAACTGCACCTTTCGATTCCGCGTGACCTATCCATCATCGGCTTCGACAACCAGGAAACCCTCGCCCCGCACCTGCGGCCCGGCCTCACCACCCTTGAGCTGCCGTTCGTGGAGATGGGACGCCGCGCCGTGGACCTCATCCTGCAAGGCGCCGAACCCGACGGCCAGGTGGAATTCATCACCTGCCCCCTGATCGAAAGAAACTCAGTGACTCATCCCAAGGAGAAGCCATGAGCCGCATCCTGGCTCGATCCACACCGGCAGCGCCGCCGGCTCCACCCGCTGGACCAACGCGCCACACTCCCCTGCCACTGCGGCTGAAGAAAGTCGCCCGGTCCTGGCAGTTATACGTATTACTAACCCCGGCCCTCATCTATATCGCCGTCTTCAAGTACTGGCCGATGTACGGAGTGCAGATCGCCTTCCGCAACTACAACCCGGTTGACGGCTTCACAGGAAGTCCGTGGGTGGGGCTCCAGCACTTCATCAGGTTCGTCAACTCATACCAGTTCGGCCAAGTTGTGGGGAACACCCTCTGGATCGCAATCCTCGGGCTCGTTGTGGCCTTCCCCATCCCGATTGTCCTGGCCCTGCTGGTCAACCAACTGCAGAGCGAACGGTTCAAGAAGTTCACGCAGACCGTGCTGTACTCGCCGGCGTTCATCTCCACGGTGGTGGTGGTGGGAATGATGTTCGTGCTGCTGTCTCCACGGTCGGGCCTGGTCAACAACGCCATCCAACTGGCCGGCGGCGAGCCCATCTTCTTCATGGGTTCGGCCGAGTGGTTCCGGCCGATCTATGTGATCTCGGACGTCTGGCAAAACGCCGGATTCTCCATGATCGTTTACCTGGCTGCTCTCTCCGGCATCGACCCTGCGCTGCACGACGCAGCCAAGGTGGACGGCGCCTCCGAACTTCAGCGCATCCGCCACATCGACCTTCCGGGCATCATGCCCGTGGTCACCGTCCTGTTCATCCTGGCCATCGGGAACCTGCTCAACGTCGGTTTCGAAAAGGCCCTGCTGATGCAGACCAACCTGAACCTGCCGGCGTCGGAAATCATCCAGACGTACGTCTACCATGCGGGCCTGCAGCAGGCACAGTTCAGCTATTCGGCCGCCATTGGCCTGTTCAATTCCGTCCTCAACCTCGTGTTGCTGCTGACCTTCAACTGGGTAGCACGCAGGGCCAACCAAGCAACCCTCTGGTGATGCCGCTATGACCCTCCATACCGAACCTGTGGCCACTCCGGCCCCTGCCCAGCGAAACAGGCCTGGAACGAACGATCCAGGCCCCGGGCGGACTGTCCCTTTCCGCGAAAAGTGGGCCGACAAAGCGTTCAACATCACGGCCATCACCATCCTGACCCTGTCCATCATCGCGGTTGTCTACCCGCTGTACTTCATCGTCATCGCCTCCGTCAGCGACCCGAACGCCGTCTATGAAGGCAAAGTGTGGCTGGTCCCCTCCGGCGTGACGCTGGAAGGCTACCAGCGCATACTCGCCGACAGCCGGATCTGGAACGGCCTCGGCAACACCCTGGTGTACACCGTGCTGGGGACTGCCATCGGCGTGAGCACCATCCTGTGCGGCGCCTACGCCCTGTCCCGGAAAGACATGCCCGGCCGGAAGATCCTGATGCTGCTCTTTGTGGTCACCATGTTCTTCGACGGGGGCCTCATCACGAAGTACCTGGTGGTCCGCGACCTGGGCATGCTCGACACAGTGTGGGCCGTTGTCCTGCCGGGTGCGGTGGGCGTATGGAACCTCATCATCGCCCGCTCGTTTTTCGAACACACCATTCCCGGCGAACTCCGCGAAGCCGCCCAGATGGACGGCGCCAACGACTTCACCTTCTTCTTCAGGATGGTCCTGCCGCTGTCCAAGCCGCTCATCATGCTGATGATCATGGTCCACGTGGTGGCCCACTGGAACTCGTTCTTCGACGCCCTGATCTTCCTCAACGATGACACCAAGTACCCGCTGCAACTGGTTCTGCGCAACATCCTGATCCAATCGGACGTCTCCTCCACCGGCACCACCGGCGGGGACATCCAGTCCTACGCCGCCGCCCAGCGGATCGCCGAACTGACCAAATACGCCATGATCGTGGTCTCCAGCCTCCCGCTGATGATCGCCCTGCCGTTCATGCAAAAGCACTTCACCAAGGGCACCATGATCGGTGCCGTCAAGAGCTGACACCCTGCAAAACCAATGCCCGACGCCGTTGCCCCGCATCGCCGTCGTGCTCCTCCCCTCCACACAAGCAAAGGAAAACCCATGGCAACCAGCCGCAAACTCGCCGTCGCCGGCGCCCTGATGGCAGGAACGATGCTGTTCACCGCCTGCTCAGGCAACTCCAAGGGCACCACGGAGATCAAGGATTCGTCCGCGGACTTCGGCTTCCAACAGTCAGGACTTCCGATCGTCAAGGACACCCTGACCCTCAAGTTCTCCGGAACGAAAACCGCACTGGCCCCTGACTACAACACCATGTCCCTCGTGCAGCAATGGGAAAAGGACACCAATGTCCACATCGAGTGGCAGAACCTTCCCGAAACCGTGTTCAAGGAAAAGAAGAACCTCATCCTTGCCAGCGGCGACCTGCCCGACGCCTTCTTCAACAGCGGCCTGACCGACGCCGAAATCGCCACTTACTCGGCCAGCGGAACCCTCATCCCGCTGGAAGGGCTGATCGAGAAAAACGCTCCAAACCTCTCAAAGCTGCTCACGGACCGGCCCGACATCAAGGCAGCCATCACCTCCTCCGACGGGCACATCTACTCCCTCCCCTCCATCGAGGAGCTCGGCCTGGTCCAGTTCCCCAACGAAATGGCCATCAACACCGCCTGGTTGGACAAGCTGGGCATCCCGATGCCCAAAACCATCAACGAACTCCACGACGCCCTGCTGGCCTTCAAGAACCGCGACGCATCCGGGACCGGCAAGACGATCCCGCTGAGCTTCATGCCTGGCTCATGGTGTGGGGACATCGTGGACCTGATCGCCGCACTCGGCGGTGTTCCGGACAACATGGACCACAGGATCGTCCAGGACGGCAAGGTCATCTACACCGCCACCCAGGACGGTTACAAGAAAGCGCTCCAGACCCTGCACCAGTGGTACCAGGAAGGACTGATCGATCCGGAATCCTTCTCCCAGGACGACAAAGCCTACCTGGCCAAGGGCAAAGCCGGAACGGAAAACCTCGGGTCATTCGCCTGGTGGGAGATCAAGGAAATGGTAGGCGCCGACCGCGCCTCCGACTACAAGCTGCTGCCGGTCCTGGAAGGAGTGGACGGCAAGCGCCGGGCCAGCCAGTCCAACAACCAGGAGATCGCGCGCGGCGCCTTCGCCGTGACGCGGGCGGACAAGTACCCCGCCGCCACCATCCGCTGGGCGGACCACCTCTACGAACCCATCCAGTCCGCCCAGGCCAACTGGGGACCCATCGGCGAAACCCTGCAAAAGGACCCCGCCACCGGGCTGCTCACCCAGATCCCCGCACCGGCGGGCACCAGCGAAGGCGAACGCCGGCAAAAGGTCGCCCCGGGCGGTCCCAAAGCCAACACCGCTGAAAACTTCAAGAACGTCGTAGCGCCCGAACCCCGCGCCGCCGAGCGTCAGAAGACGGTCCAGGAGAACTACAAGCCCTTCGCCGCCAACGACGGCTACCCGCCGGTCCCGCTGTCCAATGAGGAAATCCAGCAGATCAGCACCATCGAGTCCGACGCCGCCACCATCGTCAAGCAGTCAACGGCCAAATGGATCGTGTCCGGCGGCATTGAGAACGAATGGGACGGCTACGTCTCACAGCTTAAGAACATCGGAGTGGACAAGATGGTCGAGGTCTACCAGCAGGCCTACGACCGGTACAAGAGCAACTCCTAAGCCCCCGGCTTTCCCTCCCGGTGCCGGGCGCGGACTCCGCGCCCGGCACCCGAGCCTGCGCCGCCCCGGCCGGCGGCATCACGAAAGAGACCCATGAACACTGTCACGTCCACCCTTGAGACCTTCCGCCCGGCCATGCACTATACGGCCAAGGACACCTGGCTCAACGACCCCAACGGCCTGGTCTTCCACGAAGGCACCTACCACCTCTACTACCAGAACAACCCGTTCGGGAACGTCCACAGCAACATGTCCTGGGGACATGCAACATCCACAGACCTGGTGAACTGGGAAGAGCAGCCGGTGGCCATCCCATGCGATAACACGGAAGAGATCTTCTCCGGAAGCATCGTGGTGGACCACGGGAACACCTCCGGTTTCAGCAACGACGGCGCCGACCCGCTGGTAGCCATTTACACCAGCGCCTACAAGCCGGCCTCAGCCCACCCCGGCATCCAGGCACAGTCCCTCGCCTGGAGTACAGACGGCGGCTACTCATGGACCAAATACGCCGGCAACCCCGTACTCACGCGTGACTCCCCCGAATTCCGTGACCCCAAGGTCTTCCGCTACGAAGGCCCCGCAGGCAGCTACTGGGTGATGGCCGCCGTAGAAGCCCACGACTACGCTGTCCTCCTCTACCGTTCCGACGACCTGAAGACCTGGGAGTACCTCAGCACCTTCGGGCCCGCGAACGGCACGGGAGGCATCTGGGAATGCCCGGATCTCTTCGAACTTCCCCTGGACGGCGACGCCGGGAACACCCGATGGGTCCTGACCGTGAACATGAACCCCGGCGGCCCCAACGGCGGGTCCGCCGGGCAATACTTCGTGGGACAGTTCGACGGCGTCACGTTCCGCTCCGAAACCACGGTCACCGAGGGCATGCAGGACGAGGGCCGCGTAGCCGACTACCAGTGGCTGGACTGGGGTCGGGACTACTACGCAGCAGTCTCCTTCAGCAACGTCCCGGACGGCCGCCGGCTGATGATCGGCTGGATGAACAACTGGCAGTACGCCAACCACATCCCCACCTCGCCCTGGCGCAGCCCCATGAGCCTCGTCCGCGACGTCACCCTCACCTCCGTCAACGGACAGCCGCGGCTGGTCCAGCAACCCGCCGCCGAATACACCACCAATTCGGTTCCCGCTTCCGCTCAGCAGCTGCAACTGGACGGGACGGTTGCGGTCGACGGCGGCACGGCCGTCCAGCAGATACAGGTCACCTTCACTCCGGGAACAGCGGAAGAATACGGCGTTGCGGTCAGGGGCGGCGAGGATGGTGCCGCTACCAGGATTGGCATCCGTCCGGTATCCGGCGAACTCCTTGTGGACCGCACCAACTCCGGCGACACTGGATTCCACGACGCCTTCCCCTCCGTCAGCACCGCACCAATCCAGCCGGGCCCCGATGGGACCTACTCCCTGCAGATCTTCATCGACCACTGCTCCGTTGAGATCTTTGCGCAGGACGGGCTCGTGACGGTGACCGAACTGATCTTCCCTGACCCCTCCGCGACCTCGCTGGCGCTCTACTCGACCGGCGGAACAGCCGCCGCTTCTCTGCAGCTGACGCCGCTCGCCTGAAACATGAACACATGCTCCAAACAACCGCACGGCCCTGACGTCCTTGTGGTCGGGGAGGCCCTGATAGACGTCGTCAACTCACCGGAAGGAGTGTCCGAACACCCGGGCGGCTCACCGGCAAACGTGGCCTACGGGCTGGGGCGCCTGGGGATCCAAACCAGCTTCCACACGTCGATTGGCCAAGATCCCCGGGGGCGCGCGATCGCCGCCCACCTGAACAGCGCCGGCGTCGAACTCCTGCCAGGTGCACACCGCGACAGCCCTACGGCCACCGCAGCCGCCACTTTGTCCGCCGATGGGTCCGCGTCCTACCAGTTCGATATCGCCTGGGACCCCTTAAGGATCGCTGCGCCCATCCTGCCGCAAATCCTGCACACGGGATCCCTCGCTTCGTTCCTGGCGCCCGGAGCCGCGGTGGTGAGGGAACTCGTTGCACAGGCTCATCGTCGGTGTCTTATCACTTACGACCCAAACATCAGGCCGGCTCTGCTGGGCTCCGTATGGGAGGCACGGTCGACGTTCGAGGATCTGGCGGCGTTTGCACACGTCATCAAACTCAGCCATGAGGACGCCGCCTGGCTTTACCCAGAATTGACGGCAGAGGAGGCTGGCAAGCGAATCCTCCGCCTCGGGCCCGGGATGGTGGTCACCACACTGGGTGCAGACGGATCACTCCTGATGACTCCTCACGGCAGGGTGCACGTACCGGCATTCCCCTCACCGGTCGTCGACACCATCGGAGCAGGGGACTCATACATGGCCGCCCTCATTTACGGGCTCCTAGCGCGCGGAACACACGGACTGACGCCCCAGGCCCAGGAAAGACTCGGCCGAACTGCTGCCGCCGCAGCTGCAATCACGGTCAGCCGAAAAGGCGCAGCTCCGCCTACCGCCGGCGAACTGTCGGCACGGCTGCAGCAGGCCAGCATCCCCAGCTGATCTGCGCGCGGCGTGTGGGCCGGGAAATCGTCCCCGCCAGCATCGTCCTCGCCCTCAGCCCCGTCATTGAACGAAACCCTCCATGTAGTGGGCGACGGCGGACGAGTTAAAAAACCTTTGACACCACCCAACTAACGCGGGTAACTTAGATCACGCAACAAGGTAACGCGAGTTACTAGCGATAAGCGTAAACCACTAGCAGCCAACGTCCAGTTCAACGAAGACTTCTGGAGCATCCAATGGCGGACACCGCCTCCCAAAGCCGGGCACGGAACTACTCAGGCATTGCTTCGCCAGGCGCTCACCCCACGCGATGAACCTGAGAGCACCCCGACTCCTGCAATTGCAGCCAGTTGATTTCGCAGTGGCCCCTTTACGCCAACACACGCCCGCTCCACAGGTCCGAGGACCTCAGCCAGCCATGAAAAGAGAAGAATGAACAGCGTTACCACCACCGTTGAGACCTACAGGCCGGCAATGCACTTCGCCGCCAAAGACACGTGGCTCAACGATCCGAACGGGCTTGTCTTCCACGAGGGCACCTACCACCTGTACTACCAGAACAACCCCTTCGGAAACGTCCACGCCAACATGTCCTGGGGCCATGCGACTTCTACTGACCTGGTCAGCTGGACGGAGCAACCGGTAGCGATTCCCTGCGATGACGTCGAGGAAATCTACTCCGGCAGCATTGTGGTGGACGCCGAAAACACCAGCGGATTCGGCGCGGACGGTAAGGCTCCCCTGGTGGCCATCTACACCAGCGCGTACAAGCCGGGCTCCCTCCACGAGGGCACGCAGGCGCAGTCCCTCGCGTGGAGCACGGACGGCGGATACTCCTGGACGAAGTACGCCGGCAACCCGGTCCTGACCCGGAACTCGCCGGAATTCCGGGACCCCAAAGTCTTCCGCTACGACGGCCCTTCGGGCAGCTATTGGGTCATGGTGGCGGTGGAAGCCCATGATTTCACCGTCCTGCTCTACCGCTCACAGGACCTCAAGATCTGGGAATATCTCAGCACCTTCGGCCCGGCCAACGCCACCGGCGGGATCTGGGAATGCCCGGACCTCTTTGAGCTGCCCCTGGACGGTGACTCCTCAGCCATGAAATGGGTCCTGACGGTGAACATGAACCCCGGCGGCCCCAACGGCGGGTCCGCAGGGCAGTATTTTGTGGGAGAGTTCGACGGCGTCACGTTCAGCTCCGAGACAACCCTCACCGAGGGGATGCAGGACCCTGAGCGCGTACCCGACTACCAGTGGCTGGACTGGGGCCGGGACTACTACGCCGCGGTCTCGTTCAGCAACGTCCCGGATGGCCGGCGGCTGATGATCGGCTGGATGAACAACTGGCAGTATGCCAACCACATCCCCACCTCGCCCTGGCGCAGCCCCATGAGCCTGGTCCGGGACGTGTCCCTCGTTTCCGTGAACGGGCAACCCCGGCTCCTGCAGCACCCCGTACCGGAAGTGAGGGCAACTTCGACACCCGGTCCCGAGCAGCGGCTGGCCCTGAGCGGCTCCGCAACTGTTGAGGGCGGCACCGCGGTACAGCTTATTGACATCACCTTTTCCCCTGGGGACGCCGAGGACTTCGGGCTTGTGGTCAGAGGGCCAGCGGACGGCACGGTCGGGACACGGATCGGGATCCACCCCGGCAGCGGCGACCTGATCGTGGACCGCACCCACTCCGGCGACACCGACTTCCACGAAGCCTTTCCCTCTACCAGCCGCGCCCCCATTGTCGCAGCCAAGGACGGCAACTACACCCTGCAGATCTTTGTCGACCACTGCTCAGTGGAGGTCTTCGCGAACGATGGGCTCGTCTCGGTGACCGAACTGATCTTCCCGGATCCAGCGCAAACTTCCCTCACTCTCTACTCCACCGGCGGCACAGCCGACGCAGTGCTCCAACTCACCAACTTCGAAAAGGATGATGCCTAATGGAATACCGCAAACTGGGAACCTCCGGCCTGTACATCAGTGAAATCGCCTACGGAAACTGGGTCACCCACGGCGAGCAGATCGACCAGGCGGCTGCGACGGAATGCGTCAAACAGGCACTGGAGTTGGGCATCACCACCTTCGACACTGCCGATGCCTATGCCGGAACCCGGGCGGAGGAAGCTTTGGGTGTGGCGCTCAAGGGAACACGCCGTGAGAGCGTGGAGATCTTTACCAAGGCCTACTTCCCCACCGGGGACGGCCGGAACGACCGCGGCCTGTCCCGCAAACACGTCATGGAGTCCATTAACTCCTCGCTGCGCCGGCTCCAGACTGACTACGTCGACCTGTACCAGGCGCACAGGTATGACTACGAGACCCCACTGGAAGAGACCATGCGGGCTTTTGCCGATATTGTCCGGGCGGGGAAAGCACACTATATAGGGGTGTCGGAGTGGACGGCGGACGAGATACGAGCCGGTGTTGCCCTTGCCAAGGACCTTGGGGTCCAGCTCATCTCCAACCAGCCGCAGTATTCCATGCTGTGGCGCGTCATCGAGCAGGAGATCGTTCCCCTGAGCGAAGAACTGGGCATTGGCCAGATCTGCTGGTCCCCGCTCGCCCAGGGAGTCCTCACCGGCAAGTACACCCCCGGCGCGGCGCCCCCACACGGCTCCCGCTTCCGAGGCGACAACGGCGAGCTGAAGAATGACCACCGCTTTCTCAACGAGGACATCCTCACCCGCGTCCAGGAACTGAAGCCCCTGGCCGAAGAGACCGGACTGTCCATGGCAGCCTTCGCGGTCGCATGGGTACTGCAAAACCCCAACGTCTCGGCAGCCATCGTGGGAGCATCCCGGCCCGAGCAGCTCGTGGACAATGTCCGGGCCGCAGGAGTCAAACTCGACCAGGAAATGCTCCTGAGGATCGATGACATCCTCGGCCCCGTCATTGAAAGAGACCCCGGGAAGGTCGAGTCCTTCAAGCAGCGCCCCTAACAGCAGCGGCTGAAGAAACGTCTTGACACCGTTTAGTAACGCGGGTAACTTAGATCACAGCCCGAAAGTAACGCGAGTTACTAAACATAGATTCACCCAATTGCTTCCGTATTAGCACGGGCAACCCCAGCTCAATGAAGACCTCTGGAGCATTCAATGGCGAAGACCACCTCCCCCGCCAAACCCGGCACTGCCCGGCAGCGTGGCGTCACCATGAATGACGTAGCCAAGCATGCCGGAGTATCCCGGACAGCTGTTTCATTCGTGCTGAACAACCGTGAAGACGCCAGCATCTCGGAGGAGACCCGAGTCCGCATCGCTGAGGCGGTTCAGGCTTTGGGCTACCGCCCAAATGCCGGGGCGAGGGCGCTGGCATCCCAGCGCAGCGATTGGTACGGGATCGTCACCGAGATCGTCACCGCCCCCTTCGCCGTGGACATCATCAAAGGTGCCCAGGACCAGGCCTGGAGTGACGGCCGGTTCCTCCTGATCGCCCCGTCGGACCAGGGTGATGCGGCCGGCCCCAACCAGGGGATGGAGGATGCTGCTGTGGAAAAGCTGCTGGAGCAGCGGGTGGAAGGCCTGCTGTACGCCGCAACACACCACCGCGGCGTCCATGTGCCCCGCAGCGCGCACGAAGTACCCACGGTGCTCGTCAACTGCTTCGACCTGGACGGGAAGCTGCCCTCAATCGTCCCTGACGAACGCGCGGGCGGACGGGTCGCCGTCGAACGCCTCCTCAGGGCCGGCCACACCAAAATCGGTGTGATCAACCTGGACCCGCGCATCCCGGCAGCTGTTGGGCGTTTGCAGGGCGTCCGGGAGGCCTTGGCCGACGCCGGCCTGGAGCTTGATCCGGAGCTGGTGACGGCCGGATATGCGACGGCAGACGGCGGCTACGACGCTGCGTGTCAGATCCTTGACCGGTACCCGGCCAAGGAAAGGCCCACCGCACTGTTTTGCCTCAATGACCGTATGGCCATGGGGGCTTACGACGCCATCAAGGAACGTGGCCTGGCCATCCCCGGTGACATCGCCGTGATCGGCTTCGACAACCAGGAACTCATCGCGGCCTACCTCAGGCCCAAGCTGACTACTGTTGCGTTGCCGTTCGAAAAGATGGGCGCTCTGGGAGTCCAGACGCTCGCCACCCTTACAGCCGGACAGCCGATCACTGCCAATCAGCAGTTGGTCGACTGTCCGCTGTTAGAACGCTCTTCGGTCTGACCGCGAAATCAACGTCGAAGAGCAAAACCCCAACCCACCCTTCACCTTGCTGATGAAGACAGGAAGAGATAACCCCATCATGACACAAACCAAGTTCCTCAAGTCCGCCCGCATTGCCGCGGCCGGACTGGCGGTAGGCGCGATGCTGCTGACCGGCTGCGCCGCCACCGGCAACAAGTCCGGCGGCACCGACGCCGCGGCCAACGCCAGCGCATTCCTCACCATTCCCCGTGAAGACATGGGAACGTTCGTGCAGAACTTCAACCCGTTCGCGCCGACCGTCAACCCCATGGTCCAGCAGTCCATTTACGAGTCCCTCCTGGTCTTCAACGCGGCCAAGGGGAATACGGTGCCGTGGCTGGCCACCGACTGGAAGGCCGCGGACGACGGAAAGTCCATCACCTTCACCCTGCGTGACGGGGTGAAGTGGTCCGACGGCCAGCCCTTCGTTGCCGACGACGTCGCGTACACCTTCGAGCTTCAGAAGAAGCTTAAGGGCGGCTACGAGTACCTCGACGGCGTCACGGCCCAAGGCAACAAGGTCACGTTCAACTTCAACAAGCCCTGGTCCCCCGCCCTGTACGACGTCGGCCAGCTCAGCATTCTGCCCAAGCACATCTGGTCCGCACTGGCCGATCCGGAAAAGGATGCCAACGCCAAACCTGTGGGCACCGGACCGTACACCGAGGTGGACAACTTCCAGGCGCAGTCCTTCGTGCTGAAGAAGAACCCCAACTACTGGCAGCCGGATAAGCAGAAGATTGCCGGCATCAAGATGCTCGCGTTCGCGGGGAACGACGGCGCCAACCTCGCCGCCGCCAACGGCGACGTGGACTGGGCGCCCCAGTACATCCCGAATATCGAAAAGACCTTCGTCTCGAAGGACAAGGACCACCGGCACTACTGGTTCCCTCCGACCGGTGCCATGATCAACTGGCAGCTCAACACCACCAAGGCGCCCTTCAACGATGTTGATGTCCGCAAGGCGCTGAGCATGGCCGTGGACCGGGACCAGGTCACCAAGATCGGCATGAGCGGCTACGCGCAGCCGGCCGACTGCACCGGCCTCTCCGGCAACTACGAGACCTGGAAGAACACCCAGGTCAAGGACAACTGCACGTGGACCAAGCACGACGTCCAGCAGGCAAACGACCTGCTGGACAAGGCGGGCTACCCCAAGGGCGCCGACGGCAAGCGCACGCTCAAGGACGGCAAACCGTTCGAGTTCAAGATTTCCGTGGGTGCTACCTCGTCCGACTGGCTCTCCGTGGCCAACGTTATCTCCCAGAACCTGGCGGAGGTCGGCGTGACCGCGAAGGTGGACTCCCCGGACTGGGCTGCCGTCGTGGCAGGGTACGAAAAGGGTGACTTCGACTCCGGCATCGTCTGGAGCGCCAACGATCCCAGCCCTTACAAGTACTTCAACACCACCATGGGCACTGCATCGGTGAAGCCGGTGGGCACTAAGGCCTCCGACAACTACCACCGTTTCGGCGACCCCAAAGCCGATGCCCTGCTGAGCGACTTCGCCGCAGCCACGGACCAGTCCAAGCAAAAAGATATTGCCAACAAGCTGCAGGAAGAATACAACGACGTCGCACCACTGGTGCCGCTGTTCTCCGGCCCGGAATGGGGTGCGTACAACGACACCCGCTTCACCGGCTGGCCCACCCAGGACAACCCGTACGCCACCCTCTCTGTCCGCGCACCCTCCACGGTTCTCGTGCTGACCAGCCTGGAACCGCGCAAGTAGTCCCCACCGCCGCCCTAACCTCGCTGCGCTTCGGCCAGGGAACCCAGGGCGGCGTGGGCCCATCCACCGCCGAGCTTGAGGTCCACCTGATCTCACGCCACCTATGCCCGACGGCCTGGCTTATGCCATCAGCCGGCCGTCGGGCGTACCCACAATCTTGACCACTCCCGAATTGGAGGGAAACCGTGCGCTTCATCCTGCGCCGACTGGGTTTCTACCTGATCGCCTTCTGGGCATCCATTACCCTGAATTTCCTGCTCCCCCGCTTCATGCCCGGGGACCCCGTATCACGCATGTTTGCCCGCTCCCAGGACAGAATGCAGCCCGAACAGCTCGAAGCCCTGCGCAAGCTGCTTGGCGTGGACGACCGGCCCATCTGGGAGCAGTACGCCGGCTACCTCCAGAACATCCTCACCGGACAGATGGGGGTATCGATTACACGCTTCCCCACCCCCGTCACCGAAGTCATCTCATCCCAAATCGGCTGGACCCTCCTGCTTGGCGGGACCGCGCTGGTGATTGCCGCCGTCGTGGGCAACCTGCTGGGCATCCTGGCAGCCTGGCGCCGCGGCAGCGCCCTCGACTCGGCTCTGCCCCCCGTGCTGGTCTTTATCGGATCGTTCCCCTACTTCTGGCTGGCAATGGGCGCCCTGTACCTGTTCGGCGTCGTGCTCGGCTGGTTCCCCATCCGCCACGCGTTCACCGACGGCCTGGAGCCGGCGTTCACTGCCGAGTTCATCGGTGACGTCGCCGCCCACCTCGTGCTACCGGCGCTGACCATCGTGCTGGTCTCCATCGGTGGCTGGATGTTGGGCATGCGGAACACCATGATTGCCACGAACTCCGAGGACTACATCACAATGGCCGAAGCCAAAGGCCTGCGCCCCGGACGGATCATGCTCCGCTACGCAGCCCGGAACGCGATGCTGCCCTCGGTGACCAGCTTCGGCATGGGCCTGGGCTTCGTCGTCGGCGGCGCCCTCCTGACCGAGGTCGTCTTCGCCTACCCCGGCGTCGGCTACCAGCTCCTCAACGCCGTCCAAGGCCTCGACTACCCGCTTATGCAGGGCCTGTTCCTGACCATCACCGCCGCCGTGCTGCTGGCGAACTTCCTGGTGGACATCCTCTACGTCCGCCTCGACCCCCGCGTGCGCAGCAACTGAGCAGTGCGTACCCAGTAACCAAGGGACCGACCATGACCAGCGTTATCCTCCAGCAGCCCACCGAAGCAAAAGCTGCCCGCAAAACCAACCGCGGTTTCATCCACGGACTCATCACCAACAAGAAGGCCATGACCGGCATGGCCATTATGCTCGTCTTCATCGTCCTGGCCCTGGCCGCGCCGGTACTGTTCCCGGACGACCCCTCCCGGATCACCGGGATGGCCTCACTGGAACCAGACACCGAACACTGGCTCGGAACCACCGCCAAGGGCCAGGACGTGCTCGCCTTGACCATCCACGGCGCCCGAAGCTCCCTGCTCGTAGGGCTTACCGTCGGGTTCGCATCCACTTTCATCGGAATCCTCGTCGGCCTGGCATCAGCCTATTTCGGCAAATTCATCGACGAAGCACTGTCGCTGCTGACTAACGTCTTCCTCCTCCTTCCCGGCCTGCCGCTGCTTGTGATCCTGGCCGCCTTCCTGCCCCCAGGCCTGGGCACGGTCATCCTGGTCCTCACCGTCACGGGATGGGCCGGATCAGCGCGCGTTGTCCGGTCACAGGCCCTGTCCATCCGTTCCAAGGACTTCGTCGCTGCCGCCGTCGTCTCCGGTGAGCGCGCCGGCCGCATCATGTTCCGCGAAATCCTGCCGAACATGGCATCGATCGTGATGGGAACGCTGCTCGCCTGCGTCATCTACGGTATCGGGGCCCAGGCGGGCCTCGAATTCCTTGGACTGGGCGACGTCAGCACCGTCTCCTGGGGCAACAACCTCTTCTGGGCCGGAAACGAAGGCGCCCTGCTCACTGGAAGCTGGTGGGTCTTCATCCCCTCCGGCCTCTGCATCGCACTGGTCGCGTTCGCCCTGGCCCTCATCAACTACGCCGTTGACGAAGTAACCAACCCCCGTCTGCGGAAGATCCGCAAACCCGCCACCACCGAAAGGGGCGCCGCACAGTGACCGTCTCCCAAACCTCCTTCGGCTCCCATGAACCGGTCCTCGACGTCAAGAACCTCACCGTCAAGTACATCGGCGACTCCCGCTCGACCACGGCCGTGAACGACGTCTCCTTCAGCATCGGCGCCGGCGAGGTGTTCGGGCTGGCCGGCGAATCCGGTTGCGGAAAATCAACCATCGCCAACTCCATCATGCGGCTGCTCAAGGACCCGGCGAAGATCGCCGCCGGCAGCATCTCCTTCGGCGGCAAGGACGTGCTCGCCATGAACCAGGACGAGCTGCGCCGTTTCCGCTGGCAGGACGTCGCCATGGTGTTCCAGTCCGCCATGAACTCGCTGAACCCCGTGCTCACCGTCGGGGAACAGATGGCAGACATCTTCACCACCCACGCCGGCTACTCGCGCAAAGAATCCCTTCGACGCGCCGCACAGCTGCTGGAACTGGTCAGAATGGACCCCGCCCGCCTCAAGTCGTACCCGCATCAACTCTCCGGCGGCATGCGGCAACGCGCCGTCATCGCCATGGCTGTGGCCCTGAAGCCGTCACTGCTGATCCTTGACGAGCCCACCACCGCACTGGACGTGGTGGTGCAACAGGAGATCATGGCCCAGATCAAGGATCTCCAGCGCGAACTTGGCTTCTCCGTCCTCTTCATCACGCACGACATGTCCTTGATGGTGGAACTCTCCCACCGGATGGCCGTCATGTACGGCGGCCGGATCGTGGAAACCGCCAAAGCGCACGACATCTACACCGCCCCCGGGCACCCCTACACCCAAGCCCTCATGGGCGCGTTCCCGCCGCTCACCGGCCCGCGGATCCCGCTTAAGGGCCTGCCCGAAGGCGTGAAGTTCCGGAACATCCCGGACCTCGCCGAAATTGCGCCCGGCCACTTCGTGGCACCGTTTGATGCCGACGCCGAAGCCGCCGTCCTTGAAGGAGCAGCACAATGAGCCACGCCGTCCACTCCCCGACACGGCCGGATGTTTCGACCCTGACGCCGGCCCTGGAGGTGCGCGGACTGGGTAAGTCCTTCCACATCGGCGGCCTGTTCTCCAGCCAGGCGGTCCGGGCGCTCCACCGCGTCGACCTGACCATCGGCCGTGGAGAAATCGTGGCACTGGTCGGCGAATCGGGCTCAGGCAAGAGCACCCTGGCCCGCTGTGTCGCCCGGCTCGAAAAACCCAGCGAAGGGGCCATCCTGGTCGACGGCGTCGACGTCCTCAAACGTGACCGTTTCCAGGCCTCACGGGAGTTCCGGTCCCAGCTGCAAATGGTCTTCCAGGACCCCTTTGGCTCACTGAACCCCGCCCACCGAATCGAGCACTTCCTCCGCCGGTCCCTCACCGTCCACGGCAAAGGCGGCACCCGCCAGCGCGGTTCCGAAGAGCAGACCAGGCGCCGTCTAGAGGAGCTCATGACCACCGTCGGGCTTCAAGCCGACATGCTCGACTCCTACCCCCATGAGCTCTCCGGCGGGCAACGTCAACGGGTCGCGATCGCGCGAGCCCTGGCCGTGGAGCCAAACGTCATCCTCGCCGACGAGCCGACTTCCATGCTGGACGTTTCGGTCCGCATCGGCGTGCTGAACCTGATGCGGAAACTGCGCGATGAGCAGGGCATTTCCATGCTCTACATCACCCACGACCTCGCCTCCGCCCGGTACCTGGCGGACCGGACGGCAGTCATGTTCGCCGGCGAAATCGTGGAAGAAGGTGAATCACTGGACCTGCTCGCCAACCCGGCCCACCCCTACACCCAATTGCTCGTCTCAGCCGTCCCCGACCCGGCGCGGGCGGGATCCTACGACCCCATCCACCGCGGCCAGCTCCGGCAAGCCGTCATGGCTTCCGCCAGCTGCGCCTTTGAGAACGACCCGGAGCAGCGCTGCTCATCCGGGGAACCCGTCCGGCACCAGGTGGGCGACCCCCTCAACCGCCACTGGGTCCGCTGCCACCTCTACCGCCCGCGCGCCGGTGCCGGCGGCCATGCATTGGCGACAGAACCGGAGCCTGGAGACTGACGTTCCCGTTCCCACGTCCAAAACATCAACATTCACGCACTGGCAGCACCGACGCTGCCCACCGAAAGGTAACTGATGGAAGATTCACCCGCCGTATCCCGGCGTGCCCTCCTGACCGGAAGCGGGGCCGTTGCCCTCACCGGATCGCTCGCACTCTCAACACCATTCGCCCAGTCAGCGGCAGCGGCACCCCCGAACGCCCCCGACAACGCACCGGCCAAGCCGCCCTACAAAGGACCAACCCGTATGCGCCCGACTTATCACTTCAGCGTCCCCGACAACTGGAAGAACGACCCCCAGCGGCCCATCTACATTGACGGCGAATACCACTACTACTACCTCTACAACGCCGATTACCTCCAGGGCGGCGGCGGCACATCGTGGCGCCGTGCCACCACCACCGACCACGTCTCGTTCCGCGACCGTGGCGTTGCCATCCCTAAGTTCAGCAACGATAACGGCGACTGCTGGTCAGGCTGTCTTGTCATCGACGAACGGAACACTGCCGGCTACGGTGAAAACGCCGTCATAGCCCTCGTGACCCAGGCACCCCAGGGCCGCCAGGCGCAATACCTCTGGTACTCAACAGACCGTGGGCGTTCGTTCAAACCTGGTGGGACGGCGCCGGTACTTCCAAACCCAGGCGTGCAGGACTTCCGCGACCCGAAAGTCATCTGGGACGCCGACCGCGGGCAGTGGTTCATGGTCAACGCCGAAGGGCAGAAGCTCGGCTTCTACACATCTGCCAACCTGCGTTCCTGGCGGCGGGTCGGCGAATTCGTCCGGACGGACCTGGGGTTGCTGGAGTGCCCGGACCTTTTCCGCATGACCGCCGACGACGGTACTTCGCACTGGATCCTGGGCACCAGCGCCAACGGCAAGGGCCGTGGACTGCCAGCAACATACGCCTACTGGACAGGAGCCTTCAACGGAATCACGTTTACTCCCGACCATGCCGAGCCGGAATGGCTGGACTACGGCTATGACTTCTACGGTGCAGTGACCTACCCCCATCACGACTCCTCCGGCGCGGAGGATGCCACCCTGCGCAGGGCGCTTGGCTGGGCGAACTTCTGGGACTACCCCCACAACACTCCCACCCTGGCGACCGACGCGTACAACGGTGATGACATGATCGTGCGCGACATCCGGCTCAAGAAGGCAGGCGGAAGCTACCACCTCGCCTCAACCCCCACCACCGGCCTGGCCAACCACATCAAACGCACCCACCACCTCGGGGACGTCAAGGTCACGGGAACCCAAGACCTCGATATCAGTTCACTGGCCTATGACCTGACCTGTGAGCTCGTATGGGACCCGGCGGCCCCTCCGTCCAACATCGGCCTTGAGCTCTGCCGTGCATCCGGTGGGGGCCGGCACGTCGCGGCCGGTGCATTCCTCCGCGGCCCGTTCGCCTACGTCAACAGGCGACCCACCATCAACCCCACTGGCGGGGAAAGCCAGACACCTATCGATCCCTCGGCAGGGCGCCTCACACTCCGCCTCCTGGTGGACCGGACCAGCGTCGAAATGTTCGTCGGAGACGGACGGGTGGTGCACTCACACCGCGTTTTTCCCCTGGAAGGTGACAACAACATCCGGCTCTACGCCAACGATGGAACGGCCACCTTCAGTGACCTGACGATCAACGAGATCAACGCGACGACCTAGCCGCTCCCCCATCAACACTGTCCGAGAGACAAACATGGATTACCTCAAAGCAGCCTGCCCAGACTCCCAAAAGCCTTTTGACGCCGTCGTTGTCGGTGAAGCGTTGATCGATGTGGTCACCACCCCGAACAGCCAGGTTGAGCATCCTGGCGGATCGCCTGCCAATGTCGCCTATGGCCTCGGTCTCCTGGGGGTCACCACGGGCTTGCTCACGGCCATTGCACCCGATGAGCGGGGAAGAACTATAGAGATCCACCTCCACCGGGCAGGGGCGACACTTCTGCCAGGATCAAAATCCCTCACCCGCACCGCAACAGCGACCGCAACCCTCGGACCGGACGGATCCGCCGCATACGACTTCGACATCCGCTGGCAGCTGCCAAGAGCAACGCCTGCCTGTTTCCCCCAAATCCTGCACACCGGTTCCATCGCCACCTTCCTCAACCCCGGCGCCGGTGCCGTCAAAACCCTGCTCGAACAAGCCCACAAGCATTGCACCATCACCTACGACCCGAACATCAGGCCATCCCTGCTTGGCAGCCACGCCGAAGCGAAGGCAACCTTCGAAGCAATCGGCGCACTGACCGACGTCGTTAAACTCAGCGACGAGGACGCCCAGTGGCTCTACCCCGCGAAAACACTGGAAGAAACCGCTGAGCACATCCTCCGCCTCGGCGCCGGGCTGGCGGTGATAACCAAAGGTGCTGCCGGCTCCCAATTCACCTCGCCGTCCGCGAGCATCACCATTCCCGCCGTCAAAGCGACGGTGGCGGACACCATCGGCGCCGGCGACTCCTACATGGCCGCACTGATCCTGGGCCTGCTCACCCGCGGCACCGAGGGCTTTGCCCCCGCCGTCATGGAGCAGCTGGGACGCACCGCAGCCGCAGCAGCGGCCATCACCGTGCAGCGCGCCGGGGCTAACCCGCCCACCCTTGACGAACTCACAGCTGCTGTCGAAGCACACGCCTCCGTACCACGGGCTTTCGCATGCGACCAGGCATAAACAAAACGACCCTGCGGGCAACAAAAGTAAAGGACGCCGTTTACCCTGTTAGGAGGAGCCAACAATGACGTCTGAAAAGACACCGGGGCACCAAGCCCCTGCGCATTCGCTGCCGTCCAGCAGCAGGTTTGCGCAACTCACCCGGCGTTCCATGCTGGGCCTGGGCGGGCTCGCCGTGGCGGGGGCCACTGTGGGGGCCTGGCCCCGACTTACCGGCGCTGACATTCCGGGCCGCGGCAGCAAGGCCCTGAACATCGCCATTCTGGGAACGGCAGCGGATGCGGCGGGACGCCAGGGCCTGATCCAGGCTTTCACCGCCGCCCATCCCGACATCCCAGTGCGGCTGCAGGCGATTCAGGGTGCGGACTGGAAGGACTTCTTTTCCAAGATCCTGACCATGGTGGCCGCGGGCACGCCCCCGGATGTGGTCTATGTCGCCACCGAAGGCGCCCAGTTGTTCGCCGACAAGCTGGCCGAGCCTCTGGATGGATATGTCCGCCGGGACGCCGCGGCGATGAGCGACTACTTTAACGACGTTCATCCGAGCCTGCTGGAAGCCTTCATGTACCAGGGAAGCCTGTACCAGCTTCCCCTGGACTGGAACGCGGCGAACATGTACCTGAATACCACCACCTTCGCGCAGGCCGGCGTTGACCGGCCGAGGGACGACTGGACCAAGGACGACTTCAGCGCCACACTGCGAGCCCTGCGCAAGGCCCGGCCGGCTGACTTCACCCCGTACTACTGGACCAACCGGCTTTTCGGCGGGGTTGTCCCGTGGCTTTACGCCAATGACACCAGCTTCCTGTCCGAAACAAAGGCTCCCGGCGGGGACTGGCTTTGGGACCGCTTCTACCCGAGCGATCCTGCCCGTGGGACCCGCGGCGGCGGGTACCAGTGGCTGGCCCCCAACGCCGAGGACGGGCGGGTGGTCGAGACCTTCGACTATCTGCGTGAACTGGTAGCCGAAGGGCTTGGCGTGCGGCCCGAATCCGGGGGCGGCAACGCCCTGGTGGGCCTGTTCGGCAACAACCGCATCGGCACGACGCCGGCCGGTGGCTATTGGGCGCAGGGCCTGCACGAGGCCGGGATGACCGCCGATCAGTTCGACGTGCAGTTCTTCCCGCGCTGGCGGACCCAGCGGCACCAGTTCGGTGCTGCCGGCTACGCGATCATGCGCACTGCGAAAGACAAGGACGCGGCCTGGGAATGGGTGAAGTTCTGCTCCAGCCGCGAAGCGATGAAGCTGGCTATTCCCAAACCGAACACCACCCCCACACGCCGTTCGATGGTCAACGAGTCCTTGTACGCCGCCACCGGGCCGCGGCACTGGAAAGTCTTCTACGACACCTTGGACAGGTTCCCCACCTCCGGTCCGATCCCCGCCCCGCCGCAGCAGGCGGCCGTCGAAACTGCCCTGATGAAGAACGTCTCCACCGCGGTCAGCGGCAGCTCCGCCGATGTACGGACAGCGATGGGCAACCTTCAACGTGACCTCGAACTGGCCCTGAGGAGGAATTTATGACCACCACGTCCACCGTCCCGCGGCCAACAGTGAAGCCACCGGCCGTGCGCCGGTCCTTTGTCGAGCGGCGGCTTGCAAGGATTTTCCTTGCTCCTACGGTGATCGGGATGGCCCTTTTCACCTTTTTGCCGATCATTGCTTCGCTGGTCCTGGCTTTCTTCCGCTGGGACATCATTTCGGCACCACAGTTCGTCGGGTTCGCCAATTTCGCCTCGCTGGCACAGGACCCCACCGTCCGCGTGTCCTTCCTGAACACCATCGGGTTTGTGATTGTGGCGGTAGTCCTTCAACTCGGCATCGCCCTTGGCCTGGCCTCCATGCTTCAGGCCAGGATGCCGTCCTGGCTGAGGGTATTCCTCCGTTCCACCTTCTTCTTTCCTCTGGTCCTTTCCGCCGCGTCGGTGTCCATCTTCATGCGGTACATGTTCAACGAACAATTCGGCGTGGTGAATTGGCTCCTGTCGCTCGTCGGGATCCCCGCTGTGCCGTGGCTGACAAGCCCTGCGGCGTCCGCCGCCGTCGTCGTCCTGGTCTACGTGTGGCAGAACTTCGGGTTCTCCTTCCTGCTCTTCCTCGGCGCCCTGACCAATATCCCGAAAGAACTGCATGAAGCAGCGAACCTGGATGGTGCCACGGGCTGGAAACAGTTCAGCAATGTGACCCTTCCGCTGATCAGCCCGACGGTGCTCGTGGCGTCCGTCATGGCCATCATCAGCGCCCTGCAGGTCTTCGACCAGCCCTATGTCCTGACCAACGGCGGCCCCGGCGACTCCACCCGGACCGCCGTCATGGTCATCTTCGAATCCGCCTTCCAGCAACTGGAGTTCGGCAAAGCCTCCGCCGTCGGCCTGGTACTCACCGTGCTGATCCTTGCCGTCACCGCCCTGCAGTTCCGCCTTAGCCGCCGCTTCGTCTTCTACCAGTGAGGTCCGCCATGTCCAGCCAGACCCTGCACACCGGGACCGGCTTGCCTTCCGGTTCCACCGCCGAACCGCCCGCCACCCGTACGCCCCGCCGCTTGCCATCAGCCGGCACTGCCGGCAGATACGCAGCCTTGGCCGTGGCAGCGGCGCTGACCCTCGGCCCTGTCCTGTGGACCTTGTCCACCTCGCTGCGCACGCCGTCGGAATCGTTCAACCTGCCGCCCTCCTTCCTGCCCATCAACCCTGACTTCACGGCCTACCAGGAAGTGTTCAAGCAGATCAACGTCGGCCTCCTGGTCCTGAACAGCGCCCTGGTGACCGGCCTGATCGCACTTGGCCAGATGGCGTCGGCCACCCTGGCCGGCTACGCCTTCGCCCGCCTGGACTTCCGCGGTAAGAACGCCATCTTCTCGCTGGTGCTGGCCACCATGATGGTCCCGGTGCAGGTCACCATCGTCCCGGTGTTCATGCTGATCCGTGGAATGGGCCTGTCCGACACCCTGCTGGCCCTGATCCTTCCGGCCATTCCCACAGCATTCGGCACCTTCCTGATGCGCCAGTACTTCCTTGGCCTGCCGAACGACTTCGCCGAAGCAGCAGCCCTGGACGGCGCCGGGCCGTGGCGGATCTTCCGTTCGGTCTACGTCCCCCTGGCGGTCCCCGGCATGGCGATCGTCGGGATCCTCGCCTTCAACTTCCATTGGAACGAGTTCTTCCGGCCACTGATCCTCACCATCAGCGAACAGAATTTCACCCTTCCCCTCGGCCTGGTCACGCTCCAGGGCAATCTCGGCACCGGCAGCATCTCGGTGGTCCTCGCCGGCGTAATCCTGTCCATGCTGCCGGCTCTGGTCGTCTTCATCTTCGGCCAACGAACCCTGCGAGAAGGCCTCACCGCAGGCGCCAGCAAGTAGCGGTGCTTTAGGAAAGAAACACGTCCACGCAGTGGGGTGCATCATCTCGGGACACCGCAGGCGGACCAGAGCGACGACACTCAAACTATCTGAACACGTTAAAGCAAAAACCCCTCTGACGAGGGGATCTGCTGTGCCCGAGGTGGGACTCGAACTACATTCTCGCCCTTGCAAACACTGGGAGCCCGCGAAAACATCGGAAATACGGGCGCATTTGGAGGCAGTACGGGATAGTCCGGGACCAGGAGTGTGGACAAAGTCCACACTCCTTTTCCAATTAACTCGTGAAAGACGGGCTGTAGTGGTTAGTCAGGGAATCGCTTGCATCGCCGGGGTGGGTCCGTCGGTGCCAGTGGTGCAGATACTGACCCGGGGGTCGAAGGCGATGGCGCCGGGCTCGACTGCGATCAGTCCCCCATCCACCGGGATCGTGGCGGCGTTGACGTACGAGGCCTGATCGGAAAGCAGCCAGGCAATGACATCGGCGACCTCGGAGGATGCGGCCGGGCGCCGGCTTGGGACGAACGCTGTGGCGAGGCTATAGGCTTCCTCGCGATCGATGCCGCTGTGTTCAGCGAATTCGCCCATCTCCATGTCGGCCATCTCTGTCCGGGTCCAGCCAGGGCATACTGCGTTGGCGCGCACCCCGCGCGGTCCGTAGTCGACGGCCACGGACTGCATCAACATGGCAAGGCCGGCCTTCGTGGCATCGTAACCGGCGATTCCAGCGGTAGCCCGAAGTGCGGCCGCCGAGGCCACCCCTACGATCGAGCCGTTGGCTTTGATCAGGTGCGGCAAGGCGGCACGGACTAGTAGGAAGGGCCCGGTGAGGTTGGTGCTGACCATGGCGTTCCAGTCTTCATCGGACAGCTCGCCGGCACTGCCGGCACGGACAATTCCGGCATTCAGTACCAGGCCGTTGATGGTGCCGAATTGATCCACGGTGTCCTCGACCAGCCGTTCCATATCGGAAACCGAAGCGACGTCTGCGACAATAGCGTGGGCGCCGGTTGTTTCAGCGACCTTCGCGATAGCTTCCCGCCGGCGTCCACAGATGACAACTTCCCACCCTTGGCCCCGGAGTGCTGCGGCGGTGGCGGCTCCGATTCCGGTTCCTCCGCCCGTAATAACTGCAACTGGTGTGGGGGTCATTTGGATCTCCCGGTTCTGTTTCGGAGTGTGTGCTGTTGCCGTCTCATGAAGGACTAACCCTTCGACTTAAACAAGGGTGCGGCGTACCTTTGCGCGTCATTCTGGTGGCTTCAATGCCGAAATGCTTTCCCCATCGACGATGGCGGATACCTTGCTGCCGCCAGAGGGGCGGCAGCAAGGTATCCGCGTCAGATTACTTCTTTGGCGTAGTCGATGTCGCGTCTGCTCCTGCCGAAAACCAGGCCGCCAAGCATCGCGGCGGGAATGAGGACGAGCAGCCATTTCGCGGCAGCGTTGTCAGGCCCAATGAGGGAGTCGTAGTTCTCGACCGTCACGTAGCCGATGTAGGAGAGGATCAGGGTGGAGAGAGTGGGTGCGATCTTGGTCGCCCAGATACTGGTGTTGTCTTTGGTCCGGAAGAAGAACACGACGATGGATACGGACGCCACGATGAGGATGGTGATGAAGGCTGCCGTTGCCAAGGCGCTGAACCAGGCGAACACGACGGTCAGCGGATCTGCGCCGAAGACCAGGAAGGCAACCACGACGATGCCGACGGCCACGCCGTTGGCCAGGGCTGCGGTGGCGGGACTCCCATCCTTGGAAACGGTGGCCAGCCTGGCCGGCAGGACTCCGGCACGGCTGAGGGCGAAAAGGTAGCGGGCGAACATGTTCATCAGGCCCAGCAGCATGGCGAGGTAACTGGTCACGACGAGAACCTGCATGGCCATGCTCAAGACGCTCCCTCCACTTTCGGAGGCGAGGTTGAAGATGAATCCCGCAGGGTCATCCGTTGCCGCCTGTTGGATGTTGTCCACCCCGATGGCCCCTCCGATAACCCAGATGGAGAGCGTGTAAAAAATTCCGACAAAGGCAATCACGGCGTAGAGGGCCCGCGGGATCGTCTTGCGGGGGTTGATTGCTTCTTCAGAGAAAACCACGGTTGCTTCGAAGCTGGTGAAGCACAGGAAGGCGAACAGCAATGCAATGCCCAGGCCCGGGCTGAAGAGGTTTTCTGGCGTGAAGCCAGAGAATGTGAAGACTCCTGGCCCCTTGCTGGCAACGAGCACGATAACGAGGGCAGCCACTACGAGCGTTTCACCAATGATGAGGACGGCCAAGAGTCGGATGCTCGTGTCGACGCCCCGCATAGTGAGTGCCGTGGAGATCAGAAGCAACGCGACAATCCAGACGAGCGGGGGCACGGAGAGTCCCGTGATGCTCTCCAGCAACTGCCCGGCGAAGACGCCGAACTGCGACCAGAGCCCGACCTGCAAGCTGAGGTACATCAGCAGCGCCAGACCAGCTCCTGCCGTGGCCCAGGGTGTACCTAGGCCTTTGGCGATGTAGGCGACGAAGCCGCCGGCGTTGGTGACATACCTGCTCATGCGCAGGTATCCGACGGCGAAGAGTGCGATGAGCAGGGCAGCGATCGCGTAGATCAAGGGGGCTGCCGGTCCAACCGCAGCAAAGACCACGGGACCGGTGCCCACGACGGCTGCCATGGGGGCCGCCGCTGCGATGACGAAAAAGGCGATGGCGAAGACGCCGAGTTTATTTGAGCGGAGATGGCCTGCTTGCGGTGGGACAGGTGTGCTGGACGGCGTCGTTGCCGGCAACTCGCTGACATTATCAATCATGGGTTTTCTCTTTCGGGCAGATAATGGCCGTAGCCGTGGTCGGGCTTCCTCAGACGAGGAGCCGTGCCTTGAGTTTGTTTGTGAGCGCCGGAGTGATGCCGAGTCCGTCTTCCAAGTAGGAGTGACGTGATCCCCAGGCGTGCTCCACGCTGTGCCATGCGGCTTCGAGGTACCCTTGCCGCGCTTCCAGCAAGGGTGTGATGACTGTTCGCAGGTGCCTGTCGATGGGCGCGACGCTGCCTGCGGAATCTCTGATGAGGTATTGGTTCTCCGGCAATGAACTCTGAACGTAGTCTTCGAGGATTGCGGTTTCAGGTACTCCCAGGATGGTCAAAAGGATGGCTATTGCCCATCCGGTTCTGTCCTTCCCTGCCGAGCAGTGGACGACGACAGGCAGCTCAACTCGAGCCAATGACTGAAGGAAATTGGCAAATACCGATGGGTTGCCGGCTATGTCACGGGCATAGAGCCGGTGCATTACCTCTTCAGCCTCCGCAGCAGTCAGCGTCCTGCCAAGCTCGCTCACGCGACCTTCGCGAACCGCAGACCACAGGCACGCGTCCCTGCTGTCTTGAGCCTGAAGTGGCGTTTGTACAGCCGTTAGCGCAGGCACGCAACGGTCTTCGGCGTCGGATTCCCAAGGACTTCGCAGATCCATGAAGTGCAGGCGTGCCGCCTCCAGCCTCTGACGGTCCAGGGCTGTCGAGTATCCGAAGTGTCCACTCCTGTACACCATGCCTTCAGCCACACGGGATCCTCCGTGCGCTGGCAGTCCCCCGAGGCTTCGGAAGTTCCGGACGCCCTCAAGGGAGTTAGGGCCAGCCAAGCCTGGTGTGACCTGTTTCATACATAAAAGGTAAACACTGAATGTTTCGTACTGCAATAGAACACGTTAAATGTTTGTTGCATGACTAGTTCAGAACTTAGGCATAGTGTTCAATGTTTTCAACCGCATCGGAGCGGCCGCGTACCTCTTCTTCAAAGTTTGCACAGACTGTTCACTTTTAGGATCTGATGTGCAATCATGTGAAGCAGATCACCAGCACCCCACACGAAGGACCAGAAATGAGTGCCTCCAACAAGCCCCTCTCCCTTCGGGAACGCAACCGCATGAGAACCCGCGGCGACATTCTCGACACCGCAGCTGAGCTGCTGAGTTCGGAGGGGTACGCCTCTACCGCGCTCGAGGTCCTCAGCCAGCAGGCGGGTATTTCGAGGGGCACCATTTATGCCCACTTCCCCGGCGGAAGGGACGAAATTGTCCGCGAAGTTTATCTGCGGATCGCCGACGCCGTGTACGTACGAGGGATCAGCTTGCGGGATCCCCTGACGGACCCCGGCGCAAGAATCACGGCGCTGGCCACGGCGCTGGTGGAGGCGACAAAGGAGCCCAAGGGCCGGTTCTACGGGGTGATGGGACCGGACCTGGTGTCAGCACTATCGGACGTCATGGGCTCGACTTCCCGCTCTTTCGAAGAGCTCATTGCGCGGGATCTGAAGGATGCCAAGGACAGCGGCACCTTGCCGGAGGACGCACCGACTGAGGCCTTGGCTGCAACGATAACCGGGGCGATCCGCGCTGCCGGGGCTGCTGCAGCACGTGAGCCGGCGAACGCCGGGCCAGCGGTCGCGGCTATCCGGTTGCTCATGGACGGACTTCTAGTACGAGCCACTGTCTGACCCGCCAAGGGTCCGAAAACCACTAACGGAGGAATTTGTGTCAACACAACACTACGACGTCATCGTCATTGGATTGGGCCCCTGGGGCTCATCGGCGGCGTGGCACTTGGCAGCCCGCGGCAAGTCCGTGCTCGGCCTGGATAAGTTCGCACCACCGCACATGCACGGTTCGCACGGAGGCGCCACACGGCTGGCCCGGCAATCCAGCAGTGCAGGAGCCCAGTACACCACCTTCACAAAGCGGACCTTTGAGTTGTGGGACGAGTTGGCCGCGAAAACCGGGACCCGGCTGTTGGAACGTTCGGGAACTGTGTTCGTCGGCGAACCCGGATCAATGTGGTTCGACAAAACGGTGGCCTCCCTAAGCGCGTCCGATTTTGAGTACGATGCCCTTGACGCGTCGACGGCACGGAAGCGGTTCCCTTGGGCCACCATTGGTGACGACGAAGTCGCCGTATGGGAGCCAAACGGCACCGTTGCCCTCGTCCACCCCGCCATCAAGGCCCTGCAGTCGGAGGCTCGCCGGCTCGGCGCAACCCTGCGCACGGGAGAAGCGGTTCAAGGCTGGGATGAGAGCGCTTCGGGCATCGTCGTGAGCACCGATCAGGGTAACTACTCGGCCGACAAGGTCGTCGTCACCGTGGGTGCCCGCGCCAACCATTTGACGCAACTGGATCTGCCCTACAAGGTGGACCGTCAGGTGCTGGCCAATTTCCGCCAGGACGGGCTACCGAAGCCGGCCATCTACTTCGCCAAGCCCCCAGGATCGGACGAGGCACCGGCTTACGGTTGCTCCGAGCCTAACGGTGAATGGAAGTTCTCTGTCCCCGGGAAGGGAAACTGGATCGACCCCGAGGACCTTAGTCAGGACCTCAGGCCCGGAGACCTCGAACGGATCCAGGAAGTGCTCAGCGCCAGGCTCCCGGACATCGACACCAACCCGGTATCGACCACCGTATGCATGTGGTCTGAGGTGGAGGACGGCCATTGGGTTATCGGTGGACACCCGGAGTCGTCCGATGTCGTCATAGGCACCGGAGACATGGGCCGCGGGTTCCGCTATGCAGCGGTTGTTGGTGAAATGCTGGCCGATCATGTCGACGGCATTTCCCGCCCCGAAACAAACCTGTTCCTGCCTTCACGCTTCGCCATAGCAAAGGCGTAAACAGTGACACCGGCAGACGTCCTGACCGCACCGTTACAGAGCTTGTGGGAGCTCGTGAAACAGTGCGAACAGTGCAGCCAGGACAACCTCCGACCCCAACACAGTGCACCTGCATTCGAACATCGAAGGACATCCAATCCTAATGACCATCGTCCCTGATACCGAAATCACCAGCATTGAGGCGGTGCTTTCGACGAACCCAGACTGGGCTGGCTGTCACGTCACCGCACATTCCCTCTCCGGCGGCCAGGCCCATAAGAACTACCTCGTCGAGGACGGTTCCCGTCGTTGCGTCGTCAAGCTCTGGAACAACTACTGGGAAACGGTAGGAGTTCTGCCCGCCGCCCACGTGGTTCTGGAAAACACAAGAATTGCCGCCGAGATCGGAGTGGGCGCGCCCGTCATAACAGTCTCAAACGAACCCTTGGCGCTGGCTCTCGACTTTGTTCCGGGAGGCCACCCGAGGCTAAGCGAGGACGATGACTCCGTCACCCGACTCGTCCCTGCCCTTCACCGGCTTCATCACTCCGGCCGCCGGTTCCTCAACGACATCAACCCCTTCAACCTGGCCCGACAAAGGATGGAGGCCGCCAAAAGACAGGGTATCGAGCTGCCGCCCGGAACGTCAGCCATCCAGGCCCTGATGGACCGCCTGGAGACCGTCCTGGCCCTGGATCCTTCCCAGTTTGTTCCCTGCCATCTGGACATTTGGGATGCAAACATCATCAAGGACACCTCCTCGATGACCTACAACATTATCGACTGGGACCTCGCCGGCAACTCGGACCCGTGCTACGAGATCGGATTTATTGCAGCGCAAAACGGATTCGGGAAAGAGAGGGCACAGGCACTCTTCGAAGCCTATTTCGGCAACACTGACCCAGTAAAAATGGCCCGCGCCAGGCTCTTCATGGCGGTGGCCCATTGGTCCAACAGTGGACTGTGGATCACCGCAATGGGCAACGCTGCGCCCAACGACGACGCCGACTACGCAGGGGAACTGCGTACATGCTGGGAAGGGCTGATCACCGAAATAACAGCCCCTGACTTCCCTGACTTAGTAAAGGCAGCCGCAAAACCGGCAGCTCTCGTCTAACACCCCCCGTCGCGCGTTAGCGCCTAACCAAGGCTGGCTCTACACCAGTCGATACAACTACGCCCATAAACAGGAAAAAGATTTCGGAGCAACAGATGAACGACATCACACAGCAAGAAGCACACAAGATAGTTGAAGCGGCACGAGAGGCAGCCCTGGCCTCGGAAACTCTGATGAACATTGCCGTTGTAGACGCCGGCGGAAACCTCAAGGCCTTCACCCGCATGGACGGTGCGTGGCTCGGCAGTATCGACATCGCCATCAAAAAGGCACGCACGGCCCGTTACTTCGACATGCCCACCGGAGACATCGGCTCGATCTCGCAGCCCGGCGGACCGCTGTTCAACATCGAAGTGTCCAATGGCGGCCTGATCACCTTTCCCGGAGGCATCCCACTGACCAAAGACGGGGTGACCATCGGCGCCATCGGTGTCAGCGGCAGCACCGTGGAAAACGACCACCTGGTCGCTACTGCCGGCGCCCAAGCCCTCTAACCGGTTGCCGGGGCCGGCCATCGACCGTCCGACCCCGGCAACACCCACCGACTCATGTTCCGGACTCAAATCCGCACCAACGGCCAAGGACAGCAATGACACTCGAAACAGCCACAGAACCGGCACCCGACGCACTCCTCCAGGAAGGTCTCATTAACCGCCGCGAACGCACCATCGGGCGCCACTCCCCGCTGTTCTATGCCACTCCCCTGGAAATCGTGGCCGGCGAGGGCGTGTGGGTCCACGACGCCACCGGCAAGACCTACCTGGATGTCTACAACAACGTTCCACACGTCGGACACTCCAACCCCGTCGTCCGCGAAGCAATCACAACCCAGCTGCAGACCGTCAACCTCCACACGAGGTACCTCAACTCACGCGTCGTTGAGTACGCCGAAAAGCTGCTGGCGCTCTTCGATTCCCCCTTGGAGCGGGTGTTCTTCACCAATAGCGGATCAGAAGCAAACGAGCTCGCGCTGCGAATCGCACGGCAACACACCGGCAACACCGGCATCCTTATTTCGGACCACAGCTACCACGGCAACACCACGACCCTTGCCGAATTGACCACCGGCCTCCAGGTCAAAGAACCCCTCGGCGCCCACGTACGCCCCATTCGTATTCCGGACGCAGCAGGGCTGACACCGGCTAAACGAAAGCGCCTCCTCCAGGAAGCGCTGCGCGACGTCGACGCAGCCATCTCCTCGCTCCAGGCCGAAGGCTACGGCGTCTCAGCCATCCTGTATGACCCGCTGTTCTCAACCGAGGGACTCCTGCAGACCCCCGACGGCTACATCGAGGCGGTCACCGACCGGGTCCATGCCGCCGGCGGACTGATCATCGCGGACGAGGTCCAGTCAGGCTTCGGACGGACCGGCAACCACATGTGGGGCCACCAGGCTTTCGGCACCACCCCTGATCTGGTGACACTTGGCAAGCCGATGGGCAACGGCCACCCCGTAGGTGGCGTCATCACCACGCACGCACTGATGGAGGAATTCGGGGAAAACAACACCTACTTCAACACATTTGCTGGAAACCCCGTTTCGTCAGCAGCAGGCCTTGCTGTCCTGCAGGTCATGGAAGAGAACGGGCTTGTTGAAAATGCACACCAACTCGGCAAGTTCATCGCTGACGAACTCGCAGCCCTTACTAAGGGCAACCCCAGGATCAAGAGCGTCCGCGGCAGGGGCCTCTTCTTTGGCCTTGAAATCGTCAATCCCGACGATGCGACGCCGGACCCCGCCGCCACCAAGGCACTCACAGAAGAGATGCGTTCCCGCGGCGTTCTCATCGGAAAGATCGGTCGCCACGAAAACGTCCTCAAAATGAGGCCACCGCTCGTCTTCGAACTCGAACACGCCCAACACATGATCGAGCAACTCCGTCTGGCACTGGAAACACTCGACGGCCCTACTGATCAAAACCAATGGTGACCATCCCGGATTCACGCGGAACAACAACTAACCACTCAATGAGGAGAATGCCATGAACACCACACCCGTCCTGACCGAGGGCTCCGTTGCTGCCCGGACCATCTTCAATCCCGCCACCGGTGAACCCGTCGGCGACGCGCCCGTCCACACGGTCGCGGACCTGCAGCACGCCATCGACGTGGCAGTCGCCGCCCAACCGGCGTGGGCCGAGCTCGGCCACGAGGCACGGTCCGCTGCACTGTTGAAGGCCGCCGACGCCATCGAAGCCCGCGCCGAAGACCTCGCCCAGCTGCTTTCCCGCGAGCAGGGCAAACCGCTGAACGGCCCCAACGCCCGCTTCGAAGTCGGCGCCTGCGCGGCCTGGCTTCGCGCCGCCGCCGGGACACCGCTCGAAGCCGAAACCCTGGTCGATGACGGTGAAACACGCGCCGAACTGCATTACCGGCCCATCGGCGTCGTCGGGGCCATCGGACCGTGGAACTGGCCCATGATGATCACCGTCTGGCAGGTCGCCCCCGCCCTGAGAATGGGCAACGCCGTAGTGGTCAAACCCTCCGAACACACCCCGCTCAGCGTGCTTGCCCTCGTTGAAACCATCAACGAAGCCCTGCCCGAAGGGCTCCTCACCGTAGTCTCCGGCGGACGCGATGTAGGCGAAGCCCTCGCCTCCCACCCCGCCATCGGGAAGATCATGTTCACCGGCTCCACCGCCACCGGCAAAGCGATCATCAAATCCTCCGCGGACACCGTCAAGCGGCTCACCCTGGAACTGGGAGGTAACGACGCCGGCATCGTCCTGCCCGACGCCGACCCGAAGGCCATCGCCGAAGGCCTGTTCTGGGGCGCCTTCATCAACACCGGCCAAACCTGCGCCGCCCTGAAACGCCTCTACGTCCACGACGACATCTACGACGCCGTCTGCGACGAACTCACCAACGTGGCCAAGGCCATGCCAATGGGTAACGGCCTGGACGAAAACAACGTCCTCGGACCGCTGCAGAACAAGGCACAATACGAGATCGTCGCGAACCTCGTGGAGGCCGCCAAAGCCTCCGGAGCCCGCGTCCTCCTCGGCGGAAACCCGGACACTGACCAGCCCGGCTACTTCTACCCCACCACCCTCGTGGCCGACATCGACAACAACAACCCGCTCGTCGCCGAAGAACAATTCGGCCCCGCCCTGCCCATCATCCGCTACAGCACCATCGACGAAGCAATCCAGAAAGCAAACGCCCTCGACGTCGGACTCGGCGCCTCCGTCTGGTCCTCAGACCCGGCAACAGCCCGCAACGTCGCCGCCCGCATCCACGCAGGTACCGTCTGGATCAACAAACACGGCGCCGTCGACCCCCGCATCCCCTTCGGCGGCGCAAAACAATCCGGCTACGGCCTCGAATTCGGCGTCGAAGGACTCAAACACCTCGGCGTCCCCCAGGTAATCAACGGCTAAAACACCACTGACTGGTGGGGGCACCGCCGCAGGCGGTGCCCCCACCGCGGAAGGCCAAGGCTAAGGGCCGCACGCTAGATACAGCGACCCAGTAGTGCCAATCGACATTGCGGAGGATTACTTGAACCGCCACACCCGTGCAGTTGAGGTAGAGGACTGGTCCATGCTCCGGGCCGGCGACAGGGTTGCCGTCTCAGAAGATCTCTTCTACCAAGACGGGCTCCAAGTAGAAGAAACAGCAGCAGAGATAGGCGTGATCTGGGTCCGCAGAATCTCCAGTGGTGACCGCCAGCTTCTCAGCGTCGGGACCCACAGAATCTGGCATCTCGACACTAAAGACATCTGATCCGCCCCGGTTCAACAGCAAGAACGCAAACGAAGGTGCACATTCATGGTTCATAAAGTCCAAGCAGTTGTGGTTAAGGAGAAGGACGCTCCGGTGTCGTTGGAGACCATCCTGGTGCCGGATCCAGGTCCGGGGGAGGCGCTGGTGGACATCCTGACCTGCGGTGTCTGCCACACCGACCTGCACTACAAGCAGGGCGGTATCGGAAACGACTTCCCGTACCTGCTCGGGCACGAGGCCACGGGGGTTGTCAGTGCTGTCGGCCCGGATGTGACCTCGGTGGCCCCTGGGGACCGGGTCATCCTTAACTGGCGTGCCGTCTGCGGGGAGTGCCGTGCGTGTGCCAAGGGCCAGCCGCAGTACTGCTTCAATACGCACAATGCCACGCAGAAGATGACCCTGGAGGATGGAACCGTGCTTTCGCCGGCCCTGGGCATCGGCGCCTTCGCCGAGAAGACCCTGGTCGCCGCCGGGCAGTGCACCAAGGTGGACCCGGACGTTGACGCAGCCGCCGTGGGCCTGCTGGGTTGCGGCATCATGGCCGGCATCGGCGCCGCGATCAACACCGGCGAGGTCAAGCGCGGCGAGTCCGTGGCCGTCATTGGCTGCGGCGGCGTGGGCATCGCTGCGGTCGCCGGGGCCAGGCTGGCCGGTGCCACGACGATCATCGCCGTGGACATCGACGACAACAAGATCGACATGGCCAAGTCGCTCGGCGCCACCCACGGCGTGAACTCGCGCCAGGAGGACGCCGTGGAAGCCATCCGCGCCCTCACCGGAGGCCACGGAGCGGACGTGGTGATTGACGCCGTCGGCCGCCCTGAAACCTACAAGCAGGCCTTCTACGCCCGCGACCTTGCCGGCCGCGTGGTCCTTGTCGGTGTACCGACGCCGGAGATGACGCTGGAACTGCCGCTGCTGGATGTTTTTGGCCGCGGCGGATCGCTGAAGTCCTCCTGGTACGGCGACTGCCTGCCCTCCCGCGACTTCCCGATGCTTGTCTCGCACTACAAGCAGGGCAACCTGGACCTCGACGCGTTCGTGTCCGAGCGGATCACCATCGACCAGGTGGAGGAAGCGTTCGGCAAGATGCACGAGGGCAAGGTGCTGCGCTCCGTCGTCGAGGTCCAGCCGGCCGGGGCGTCCGCATGAGCGTCACCATCGAAAACCTGGTCACATCCGGCACATTTTCGCTCGACGGCGGCACCTGGGACGTGGACAACAACGTCTGGATCGTGGGCAATGACGAGGAATGCATCATCATCGACGCGCCGCACGACGCCGCCGCGATCATCAACCAGGTCCGTAGCCGGAAGGTGAAGGCCATCCTGCTCACGCACGCGCACAACGACCACATCGGTGCCGCACGCGAGGTCGCCGATGCCCTGGGCGCACCGATCCACCTGAACAAGGAGGACCTGGTGTTGTGGGAGCAGGTCTACCTGGACGCCAAACCGGACCACTACCACTCCGATGGCGACGTGTTCCAGGTGGGCGGGGCAACCCTGAAGGCAATCCACACGCCGGGCCACTCGCCCGGGTCCACCTGCTTCTACCTGGAAAGCGAGGGGACGGTCTTCACCGGGGACACGCTGTTCAACGGCGGCCCGGGCGCCACCGGCCGGTCCTACAGCGACTACCCCACCATCCTGACCTCCATCCGCGAACGGCTCCTGACCCTCCCGGCCGACACCGTGGTCCGCACCGGCCACGGCGAGGACACCACCATCGCCGCCGAGCAGGAAACGCTGAACACATTGGCGTAGTGCCTGGGAGTCGCTGCTGCCGCTGCGGCAACGATGGCCAATTTGTCAGGAGCTGTACCCGCCGAGGTCTTCGCCGAACGACAACGCCATCGTTCCGCTGCGCTTCAACGCGTCTACCACCACGGCAGGCTCGATGGCCTGCGCCCGCGTGGCCCACTCAGCCCCTTTTAGATAGGTAGAAAGTGCTGCGCGGCTTGGAAATACGGCATCGACAACAAGCTGGAAGTCACCGGCGAGGACCGCGGCATACCGTACTGACGAAGAAGGAAGCATTTCCGCTTCCACACGGTCCAGTTCTGGAAACGGCACCTTGACCCACAGCAGAACCTCCACCGGCAAACCGAGCAGCGCAGGCTCGAAGACCGCACGGATGAACAATGTGCCCTCGCGCCGCATCCGCTCCACCCTGCGCTGGGCGGTCTGCACTGAGAGCCCAGTGATACGCGCCAGTTCCTCATAACTGGCGCGGCCATCGCGTTCCAGTGCCCGGAGAATCTGCCGGTCCTCTTTGCCCAATTGCTCCACGTGCTCCAGGGCGGTGGGAGCCTCCGAGTACCGGGTTCCGCCCATCGCCTCAATCTCCGCCGGCGTCAGGACGCCGGGATTCCACTGATGCATGGTCCTGGGATAGCTGAGGACCGGATACGTGGCGGCCGACCTCACCCCCGGGATGCTCCCTATGTCCCGGATGAGCAGCTCTGCAAACTTGGAAGCAGGGCTGGAAAACTCCGCCGCACAATCCGCCGAACCGGTGAGGATGTAGGTGTACAAGGTCTCCGGCCGTCGCGCGAGGGCCGCAGCGGCTATTCCTGCTGAGCCCGGATTGCAGGCAACCTTCAACACAAACTGTTCCAGATGCCTGAAGCGGCTCGGATTCGGCAACGCGCGTATCCGCACCCGCCCGTCCCGGAGGAGCTCGGAGCCCCTCCGCGCCACCGTCCGTTCGGCCTCCCCCAATGATGCGGCCACTTTCGCCCACGAGGCGCGCCCGTCTACCTGGAGGGCGCCGACAATCCGCTGGTCCAGCTCATCCAGCACATCCATTTCCCGCTCCCTTTTACGACTTCTTTGTCACCTCCAACTCTAGACTTTCCGCCAGACTTTTGGCTGATTCTTCCACTTATCCAGAAATCGTTGTCGGAAACACGTGACCCAGCACACGATTGTTGACGAAGTCGATACCTAGTGAAGGAAAAGCAATGACAGGCACAGTCGCAATGACGCGTCAGGGAGCAGTTCGCGGGGTCACGAACGATGGCACCATCAGCTGGCGCGGGATACGGTACGCCGCTCCCCCGACCGGAGCCCTGCGGTGGCAGGCTCCCCAGCCGGCAGAGCCGTGGGAGGGCATTCTGGACGTGACCACGTTTCCAACGCGTGCCCCGCAGGTGCTCGCGGCCGAGCTCGTGCCGCCTGGCGGGGCAACGCCGTCGGACGATGACTCGCCCATGGGTGAGGACTGCCTCTTCCTCAACATCACCGCACCGACGCAGTCGGCAAACTCGCCCTGTCCGGTTCTGGTCTGGTTCCACGGCGGCGGATACACCTGGGGATCAGGAGCCAACTTTATCGGCGACGGGACAGCCCTCGCCCTCGAAGGCACCATCGTGGTCACCGTCAACTACAGGCTGGGAGCCCTCGGCTTCCTCAAGCTGGACCACCTCCTCGGCGAGCAGTACGCCTCGTCGGCGAACGCAGGCCTACTGGACCAGATCGCTGCACTGAAATGGGTCCGGGACAACGTGGCCGCATTCGGGGGAGACCCTTCACGCATCACCATCGCCGGTGTTTCCGCCGGGGCCAAGAGCGTGGTCAATCTGATGGCCTCGCCAATGGCCGAGGGCCTGTTCCACCGCGGAATCATTCAAAGTGGCGGCGAGCACCTCAACACCCCCGACACCGCAGAGCAGGTCACCGCTGCACTGCTTCGCACCCTCGGCCTTAGCCCTGCGGATGCCACGGAGCTCCTAACGATGCCCGTTGAGACAATCCTCGCCGCACAGCAGGAGATTGCCGCCGGCGTCAGGGCAACCTGGGTCTGGCGCCCAACCGTAGACGGACTCATTCTTCCCGAGGCCCCGGTCCACGCCTTCGCCAAGGGCCGCGCCAGGGGGATCAACATCATGGCCGGCGTGACAGCCAACGAGGCCGGAAGCTACGACCTCGCCGACCCGTGTGCATCGCAACAGTCACCACGCGTCCTACAGGAGATCTTCGGGGACGAAGCAGAACAAGTGCTGGACATTTACCGGAGCGCCTTCCCAGAGGCGGACGAGCGCCGCCTACACTGCGCCGTGCTGGCCGACGAACGGTACGGCATCCCCACCATTCGGCTGCTCGACAGCCAGTCCGAACACGCGTCCTGCTGGCGTTACCGCTTCGATGCTCCAAGCCCCGGCGCCCCCAAGGAGAAGTGGGGGTTCCATGGCGCCGACGTTCCCTTCGTCTGGGACATCGGACTCGAAGCGGCAGAACCGGCGTTACAGACTCTGGCATCAGGAATCCGGCAGGCGTGGACAACCTTCATCCACCACGGAAAACCCGAAAGCCACGACCTGCCCTTCTGGCCGGAATACCGGCGAACAGAACGGTGGACAATGTTGCTGGACACCACCCCAACAGTGGTCCCGGACCCCCGGCAGCAACAACGGCAGGTATGGGAATCGGCAGAGTGGCAGCCCGACACCTGGTGGACATTCCCCGCCCTGCATCCAGCACACAACACAACCCACTGACGAGCGAAAGAGTCCGTACAATGACGTACACCCACAACACAGCTTCAGAAGGCACCGGGGACCTGCCAACCACCCTCTACAAGAAACTCGCCTGGCGAATCCTGCCCCTGGCCTCCATCTGTTACGCCGTGGCCATCATCGACCGGGTCAATATCGGCTTCGCAAAGCTCGAAATGAGTGCCGACATCGGTCTCTCGGCAGCTGCCTACGGGCTCGGCGCCGGGATCTTCTTCCTCGCCTATATCTTCTTTGAAGTGCCCAGCAACATGATCCTCGAACGCGTCGGCGCAAAAATGTGGATCGCCCGCATCATGGTCACCTGGGGCGTTGTCACCATCGCTACCGGCTTCGTCCAAAACACTGAACAGTTCTACATTGCCCGGATCTTCCTCGGTATCGCAGAGGCCGGCTTCTACCCAGGCATGGTCTACTTCCTATCCCAGTGGTTCCCACGCAAACGCCTCGCCCAGGCCCTGGCACTGCTGGTTATCGCAGGACCCATCGGCAGCATGTTCGTCGGCCCCCTCTCCGGCTGGGTCATGTCCAGCCTGGGGGGACTCGCAGGTATCGCAGGCTGGCAATGGCTCTTCGTGATCCAGGGCATTCCGGCAGCCCTCCTTGGCATTATCTTCTTCTTTGCCGTCGCCAGCACACCGAAGGACGCCGCGTGGCTCACCAATGAGGAAAAGACCGCCATTGCGGCAAGCCTCGGCCCGGCCGGCGCGCGTGAGAAAGCAACAACGCAGTTCAAGAAGGCCATCACCAACAGGCGGGTCTGGCTCCTCGGCGTCATCCTGGCAGCCAACTACATAGGCATCTACGCCGTCGTCTTCTGGATACCAACCATCATCAAGAACACCGGCGTAACGGATGTAATGACGATCGGCTATCTGTCCTCCGTCCCGTTCGCAGTCGCTGTCGTGGCGACCATCGCCCTTGGCATCTACTGCGACCGCAGCCAGGCCCACCGGCGGGTACTGGTCACGGGCATGGTACTGGCCGCACTGGGACTGGTCGCCAGTGTGGCCACCGGCGATCAACTGGTCCCCACCCTCATCGGAATATCCCTCGCAAGTGCACTCTTTACCGCCACCGGCCCCATTATTTGGGCGGTCACCAACCTCCAACTCAAGGGCATGACGGCGGCCGCCGCAGGCATCGCGTTGATCAACACCGTGGGCTCCATAGGGTCCTTCCTTGGCCCTTACGTCATGGGGCTCGGTCAGGACTGGACCGGCAATGTCATCGTCCCCCTCTTGTTCATCGCAGGCGTCGCGGTAGCCGGGGCACTCGCTGCCCTTGCCATCCCCCGCACCCCAACGAATCAGGAAAACATCGAAGAAGGGCATGACAGCGGCCTGAAAACGGCACCCCCAGGGAAAGCAGGAGCGGCGTCGTGAGCACCCTCTCCGAAACAGTCCGAACCGTGATGGCGGCCTACAACAACGGAGACGCGGAACCCCTGATCGCCACTTTCCACGACGACGTTCAATACAACATCGTCGATCTCGACAAGACATACCAAGGTCTGGAGGAAGTTAGCGCCTTGGCCCGCGAAGGGGCCGGACAAACCCGGTTTCACCTGCACGATGTCGCTTCAAGTGGGCCACTCATCGCCTTCACCTACGACCACCACAACCCTCTAGCCGGCATGAGCTACCAAGGGCCAGGACTGGCCGTCCAAAAGTACGATGCCCAAGGGCGGCTGCTCGCACAGTGGGCCTATAGAGCCTAAAGACCGAACAAGGGACGACGGCGGGATTCCCGCCGTCGTCCCTTGTTTTCCTGACCGCTGTAGTACAAGGACAATATGAGCCGATCCACAGCCCAGGGTGTGGACAATGCGACACTCTTCCTTTTGGGCAGTGACGCCCTGTTGAGGCTGACGGATTCTTCAATATCGGCTCCTGACTGAAAGCCAAGTAAGCCGCGCCTTTACGAGGCACTTCTCCGTCACCTGAGTGAGTCGAATGGTGCAGTCATGGCGTAGTCCAGTTGTACGTGAGAAATTGACGGGGGCTCCATGGATCAAATGACTGCAGAACCCGGTGTTCGCGCTTCGGCAGCAGGTTGCTACTCTGAGCCTGGAGCCCCTTATGGCTAAGGAGAGGCGTTCTTTGTGGATTTGAACCTTATCCGGGTGTTTGCGGCGGTTATCGAAGAAGGCTCAGTGACGGGAGCCGCCGAGCGGCTGAAGATTTCCCAACCATCCGTTACTCAGGGGCTAAACAGGCTTAGCCGGTTCACGGGCGCGCCACTGTTCCGGCGGGAAGGGCGCGGAATCGCTCCTACCCGCTCGGCACTGCAGCTATACGAGGAGATTGGCACGCTACCGAAGCTTGCCGATGCGGCAGTTAACAGACTCACGAGCTTTGACCCCACTACGGCACAGACCACGTTTCGAATCGCTCTGACTGACCTGGGGCAAGCGGTCTTCCTTCCGGCACTGGTATCCGGTCTTGCTGCAGCAGCCCCACACTGCAGCCTCGATGTAGCCAACCTCAATACAGAAACGGCAGGTCAGGACCTTGCCTCGGGCCAACTGGACCTTGCCGTTTCGTCAAACCTGCTTGCAGAGTCGCTGTTCACCTCGGTGATCCGTTGGGATCGATACGTCTGTGTTTCCCGCCCCAACCGATTCACCGGTGAGAAGCCAACGTTCGAGGAACTGACTGTACTTCCGCGAATCGTTGTGCGCGGGACAACAGGGCATGCCCTTATGCAGTCACTATTGCCGCCGCCGGTACCAGGTTCTGTGTATCTTTCAGGCTTTTCAGCGATTCCTGGCATCCTTTCCGCCTCGGACTTGGTCGCTTTCGTTCCGGAGGTTGTCACGCCTGACTGGATCAGTCGATGGGGCCTTGAGGTCAGGGCTTTGCCCAGCGACGAGTTCGCTGCCCCAGTCCGTGCGCATGCAGCGCTGGACAGGTCTTCATCGGCGACATCCTGGTTTGTCGACTGGGCGATCAAAAGAATGCAGGCCTCCTGACAGGAACTTAGGTCCGGAGACCGCGTCGCAAACCCATAGGTACCACCTATGAATACATGCCTGAATCTTTATTAGACCTGGGTGATTGATGTCACTTAGCCTTTCTAGTGAGGCCCGGGACCGAAACTCGGACTAGGCGAAGAGGCGGCATGTTATGCGTTGGCCTCCTGCAGATCCCGAGTCCCAATTACTGCTGGGGCTTCGCAACACATTGAAAGAGGACGCCGGTGACCCGCAAGAAGACTGTTTTGGAATCCAGCCTGGACGTTTTCCGTGCCCATGGCATGACAACCGTCTTCGGGAACCCCGGGTCAAATGAGCTCCCCTTTCTGGCGGGCCTCAACGAAGACTTCGATTTTGTCCTTGGCCTGCACGAGCAGGTGGTTGTCGGCATGGCGGAGGGCTATGCCCGGGCTACCGGCCGTCCAGCCTTGGTCAATCTTCACGCGGCTTCGGGGTCCGGCAATGCCATGGGCGCCCTGACGAACGCTCGATACGGGCACACGCCGATGGTCATCCTCGCGGGTCAGCAGGTGCGGCGAACTGTGGGCCAGGAGACGATGCTTGCCAGCGCGGATGCCGCCATGCTGCCGGCACCGCTTGTGAAGTACTCGCACGAGCCCCTCTCCCCTGCTGACGTACCGCGGACGTTGGCTCAGGCCATTTTTGAGACGTCCACCCAGCCCTGCGGGCCGGTGTACGTCTCAGTCCCGCTCGACGACTGGGCCGAGACAGCCCTTGAAGACGATGTCCTGCTGAACACCCGTTCCGTCTCGTCGGCAGGGGGCCTCACACCAGGACTAACCCAGGAACTCCTCTCCCTCGTGGATGGGGCAAAGAATCTCGCCCTCGTCGTTGGTCCCCAAGTAGACGCAGCTGCGGTCCTTGACGCCGGTGTTTTCGACGACGTTATCTCCCTCGCGGAGAAGACCGACGCTTCCGTTTACGTCGCCCCTTCCCCCTCGCGCTGTCCTTTCCCCACTACGCACCCCAACTTTGCCGGTGTCCTGGTTCCGGGCATCTGTTCCGTGCGGGAGCGCCTGGCGGATCACGATGTGGTTCTTGTTCTGGGCGCGGCGGTCTTCCGGTACCACCGTTGGGAGCCGGGACACTACCTCACTGCCGGAACACAGGTGGTCCAACTCACCCAGGACCCCCGTGAAGCAACGCGTGCGCCGTACGGCCGCGCGATCGTCGCTGACGTAGCCGAGGCGGCCAGGACTCTCTCCGAGAGCGTCAAGGACCGCGGCCGGCGGCGGGGACCGCGCGGTACCCGCGTCCTTCCACCTGCCAAAACCTCGCCGGATGGTATGACCGGCACTGAGGTCCTCGAAGTACTAAACGCCAACGCCCGCACCGACGTTGCGTACGTCAATGAGACGACAACTCTCGACCTCGAATACCTTGAGCGCATCGCCATCGACCGCCCGGGCATGTACCACTTTCCCGCCTCAGGCGGTCTCGGCTTCGGCCTCCCCGCAGCAGTAGGCATGGCATTGGGTGATCCCTCAAAGACCGTCGTGGCCACGGTGGGCGATGGTTCGGCCAACTACGGAATCACCGCCCTGTACACCGCCGCTCAACGCCAGACCCGCACGGTCTTCGTCATCGTCAACAACTCCAGCTACGGGGCCTTGGCCGCCTTCGCACAACGCATGGGCGTACCCGATGTGCCGGGCCTTCAACTTGGCAGGATCGACTTTGTCGCCATCGCCGAAGGCTACGGCGTTCCAGCAATCAGAAGTGAAACCCGGGAAGAGTTCGTACTGGCGTACAAGGAAGCCCTGGAAGGAACGGGCCCGTTCCTCATCGATACGCGAATCACTGCTGACTGAGTATCTAAACCGCCACACCCTACCGCGCCCGTGCCCACTTCCCTGGGCTCGGCTGCGACGGACCCCCGCGGGGCCCTCTCCACCCTTTCACCGCCTGCTGCAGTCCATTCGGGCTGCCATCGGGCATCTATACCTCCCAACCCCAGGTAAGGAATCGCAATGACGCACTCCACCCCCGGCTCCCTCATGGCAGGAGCACCGCTGACCAAATTCCACATGATCCTGCTTCTGTGCTGTTCGTTCATCATGTTCTTCGATGGCTACGACCTGATCGTCTACGGCTCCGTACTCCCGACCCTGATGAAGGAGTGGAACCTCGGGCCGGACCAGGCAGGATGGCTTGGAAGCGCCGCCCTGATGGGCATGATGTGTGGGGCCCTCGTTCTGGGTTCCCTTGCCGACCGGGTCGGACGACGCCCGATCATCGTCCACGGAACCCTCCTGTTCTCCCTCGCAGCGATCGCTACAGGCTTTGCCCCTAACCCGGACGTCTTCTGGGCCTTGCGTTTCATCACTGGCATCTTCCTGGGAGGCGTCATCCCCAACGTCGTTTCCCTTATGAATGAACTTTCCCCTGCCGCTAAACGGCACACCCTGACCACGATCATGTTGAGCATCTACTCGGTCGGATCGATCATCGCCACCCTTGTTGCAATGTGGATCCTCCCTCTGCTCGGCTGGAGGGCAGTGTTCTTTGTCAGCGGCATCTCCCTGCTAATCCTTCCCCTGATCTACCGTCACATGCCCGAATCCATGGCGTTCCTCATGAACCGCGGCCGTGCCGCTGAGGCCCGCAAGCTGCTGAACCGGTCAGCCCCGTCCGTTGATGCGTCCTCGGCTGACTGGTCACTGCCTGCAGCCAAAGAGCGGGAATCCGTATCTCCAGCGGCACTTTTCCGGGCCGGACGCGCACTCGGTACGCCCATGATCTGGGTCGCCTTCGGCATGTGCATGCTCATGGTTTACGGCCTGAACACCTGGCTTCCGAAAATCATGATCGCCAGCGGCTTCGACCTCGGCTCGAGCCTGCAGTTCCTGGTCGTTCTCAACATCGGGGCCACCGCCGGCGCCCTCGCCGGGGGCTGGCTCGGTGACCGGTTCGGCAACAAGAAAGTGCTGGTGGCATTCTTCGCCCTCGCAGCCATCTCCCTTCTCCTCCTCGGCATGCACCCCTCCCCCGTCCTGCTCAACGCCTTGCTCTTCTTGGCTGGAGCCACCACGGTCGGCACCCTGGCAGTTGTGCATGCCTTTGGCGCCGATTTCTACCCGGCCGCCATCCGGTCCACGGGTGTCAGCTGGTGCTCGGCCGTGGGACGTTTGGGAGCAATCGCAGGGCCGGTACTTGGAGGAAGCCTGCTGGCGATGAATCTTCCACCGGAGCAGAACTTCTTCATCTTTGCCGCCCCTGGGATCGTCGCCATCATTGCCGTCCTCCTTGTCTTCACAACGCGGACCTCCCACAAAAAAGATGCGTCGCAGCCGGGTCCGGTAGCAGCCGCGACCCACGCAGGCACCAACTAGAGACAAAACCAAACAATCCAATCAGGAGTGAAAGATGACTGTAGAAATCGAGCGCGAAACCCCCAATCAAACTTCATGGATCACCGGGAACCAGTTCATCGGTGGTCAGTGGCGCGCTGGCAACTCCCCGTCGGTGTTGAAGGTGTCCAACCCATTCAGCGGCGAACAACTGCTCGAGCTTCGGCAAGCAGACACCAGCGACCTGGACGACGCCTTCAGCAGCGCGGAAGCAGCAGGCAAAGCGTGGGCAGCCACCAGCCCCGCCGCCCGTCAAAAGGTCATGCTGAAAGCGGCACAGATAATGGAAACCCGCCGCGAGGAAATCATCTCCTGGCTCATAGCCGAATCCGGCAGCACTGTCCTCAAGGCAAATATCGAGCTCGGTGCGGCCATCGGCATCACCATCGAATCAGCTTCCTTCCCGCACCGGGTCCAGGGGCGCATCCTTGAGTCAAACACCGCCGGCAAAGAAAACCGGGTTTACCGCCGGCCGCTGGGAGTCGTCGGCGTCATCAGCCCCTGGAACTTTCCACTGCACCTCACGCAGCGGTCCATCGCCCCCGCCTTGGCCTTGGGCAACGCCGTCGTCATCAAGCCAGCCAGCGACACCCCGGTCACCGGCGGGCTCGTACTGGCGAAAGTCTTCGAAGAAGCAGGCCTGCCGGCAGGGGTCCTTAACGTCGTCATCGGGGCAGGATCAGAAATCGGTGATGCATTCGTAGAACATCCGGTTCCGTCCTTCATCTCGTTCACGGGTTCCACCCCGGTGGGACAGAACGTGGCACGCCTGGCATCCAGCAGCGAACATCTCAAGCACGTGGCGCTGGAACTTGGTGGCAACAGCCCCTTCGTGGTGCTTGCAGACGCAGACATTGACCAGGCGGTCAGGGCCGCGGCGATGGGCAAGTTCCTGCACCAGGGACAGATCTGCATGGCGATCAACAGGATCATTGTCGATGATGCAGTCCATGATGAATTCGTGGAGAAGTTCGCTGCCCGTGTGCGTAACCTGCCCGTGGGCAACCCGGCTGATCCAGCCACCATCATCGGGCCAGTAATCAACAGCAAACAGCTTCAGGGGCTGCAGGAAAAGATCCGGCTCGCCCAAGAGCAGGGTGCCCGCACGGTACTCGACGGGCAGGTGAACGGAAACGTCCTGCCCCCGCACATCTTCGCGGACGTTAATCCCGACATGGAGATAGCCCGTGAGGAAATCTTCGGACCGCTGGTAGGCATCCTCCGGGCCCGGGACGAACACCATGCGCTCCAACTGGCCAACGACAGCAGCTTCGGGCTTTCGAGCGCGGTCTTCACCGGAAGTCCCGAACGTGGAGTTGCCTTCGCAAAGGGCATCAAAGCCGGCATGACACACATCAACGACATCCCCGTCAACGACGAACCACACGTTGCCTTCGGCGGAGAGAAGAGCTCCGGGCTCGGCCGCTTCAACGGCGAGTGGGCGATCCAGGAATTCACCACAGACCACTGGGTCAGTGTCCAGAGCAGCCCCCGCCAGTACCCGTTCTAACACCGACAGGACCATACCAATGACCATTGGAATTCTCGGCGCAGGGGCAATGGGCCAGTTGTTTGGTGCCCGGTTGCAGCTTGCCGGCAACGATGTTGTGTTCATCGATGCTTCAGCGACGACCATCGAAGCCTTGAACCGTCACGGGATTAGCCTGACCACCGACGGACAGGCCGAACATGCACCAGCCAGGGCAGGCACGGCGCAGGACTTTGCCGAACCCCTTGAGCTGGTGGTGGTGTTCACCAAAGGGTTCCACAGCGCTGCGGCCATCGAATCCATCCGGCATCTCATCGATGAGCGGAGCATGGGGCTGACCCTGCAGAACGGGCTTGGCAACGCAGAAATCCTGGCGAAGGAATTTGGTGCGGAGAGAACGTGGATCGGGATCACGGACTTTCCGGCTGATCTGGAACGGCCGGGCTTTCTCAGCACAAGCTCCGGCGGGAAGGTCCGTCTCGGGCCGCTCACCGGCGGCCTGGAACGGGAAACGGATGATCTGGCGGCCAGGCTCAACACGGCGCGCCTGAATGCCACGTCCGATCCGGCCATCCATCAGGCCATCTGGGAGAAAATCGCCTTCAATGCCGCTTTGAACACGCTCAGTGCCGTGACCGGCCAAACTGTAGGGGAAATCGGTTCAAGTCCGGAAGCCCGTCGCATTGTTGATCGGGTCTTGGATGAAACCACCGCGGTCGCCCGGACCAAGGGAGTCACACTGCAGCGGGACCGCGTAGAGTCAGCTCTTGAGAATGCTTTCACCCGTCATAAGGACCATAAGACGTCCATGCTGCAGGACCGGGAAGCCGGACGACGCACCGAAATCGACTACATCGGCGGCGCTGTAGTGCGCCTCGGACAGGAGGCGGGCGTCCCCACACCCGTGCTTTGGACGCTATCGAAACTAGTCCTGTCAGCTGTATCGTAAATCGGATTCCCCGGAAATCGGGCGTCTGAGGGCGTTACCAAATAATAGAACGGTCTTCCTGCCCGCTGGACAGGAAGACCGTTCTGTTTTGCCTGTGTGGTGCGACCGGATGGGATGGATTCCGAGTCAGCAGACCGTGTAGCTAGTGGGCGTCCAGGTCCGAGGAAAGGAGCGCAGCCAGTTCGTCCGCAACCCTGCCTGCATCCTCGCCTGCTACGTCGATGACGACTTCGTCCCCGTGGGCTATGCCCAGGGTGATGATGGAGAGGAGGCTGTGGCCGTCCACGGTCTGGCCGTTGGTACTCAGGGATACGTCATGAGCGGAGTCTGCTGCTGCCCTGGCGAAAACCGCAGCCGGGCGCGCGTGCAGGCCTGCGGTGGACGCTATCGTTGCTGTTCGTTGTGTCATGGAGGTGCCTTTCGTGATGGCGAGGGTGTGCCGCGCCATTTTTATCCGTTTGATGCCCTGGCGATGTGCAAGGCGAGGAAAGCCACTTCCTCGTTGGGCAAGTCTGTGTGGTACTTCTGAGCGACAAAGGTCCGCACCCGTTCGGCTGCGGAGACTGCCTTCGGATAACGCTCGCTGAGACTGTTGAACAGGAAATCGTCATCGCTGGTAAGCAGTCGGGAGGCGAAGAACCGCTCAGCCATGTACTGAAGGTGGGTTATAAAGCGGGACGTATGGAGGTCCTGACGGTCCAGGCTCACCCCTGATACGTTCGACACGATGGTCGAAACCGCCCTGATGAGCTCGACGACCCGCATCGAATCAAGTCCGGCTTTGCCCCGTTCGGCGTTGGCTATGTGAAACGCGATGTTGGCCGCTTCGTCGTCAGGAAGGTTGAAACCGCCCTGTTGATTCATCCTCTCAACCGCGCGGGATCCCACGGCGTATTGCGTCGGATAAACGTTCCGGACCTCCCAGGCGAGCCGGTTGACAACGAAAAGTCCGCGTCTTTGGCGCTCCACGGCGAAGTGGAGGTGGTCTGTGAGCGACAGGTAGATGTGTTCGTCCAGTTCGAGGCCTTCGGCCTTCGCGTCGGCAACAATAGCCCGGGTGAACTCGGCGAACTCGCCAGGGACCTGTCCAAGCAATTCAACGAAGTTTCGATGGTTGGCATCGTCAAGGGACACAAAGACCCGGTCGACACCCGTCCCGTCCACCCAGGTGCCTGCCTTTTGGCCGTAACCAATTCCCTTGCCGAGCAGAACATGCTCAACTCCCTGTTCGTCTTCGACGAGCAGGACGCTGGAGTTGAGCACCTTTGTGATGATCTGCATGTGTTTGTCTCCGTTGACGATGCCAAGAACTTCGAAGCAGTGCTAGCTCAAGTCGGCCCCGTTGGATGCGATGACCTTTTGATACCAGAAGAACGAGTCCTTCCTGTATCTCTTACCACTTCCGCGGCCGAGATCGTCCTGGTCAACGTAGATGAAACCGTAGCGCTTTGATATCTGTGAGCTTGATGAACTGATCAGGTCGATGGGCGCCCAGCTTACGTATCCCATGAGGTCCACCCCTTCCTCTATGGCCTGGATCATTTGCTGGAAGTGTGCCCGGAAGTACTCGATCCGGTACGGGTCGTGGATCCTGCCGTCCTCCGTGAGTTCATCACGCATTCCCAAACCGTTCTCGACGATGAACAGGGGTTTTGCGTAGCGGTCGTAGAGGTCGATCAGCGCGATCCTTAGTCCGATCGGGTCGATTTGCCACCCCCACTCGGTGGATCCCAGGAAGGGGTTCTTCACGCCGAGCACGGTGTTTCCGGGCGTGCGCTCCGCGTTGGGGTCTGCCGACTCGGTCATGGAGTTGTAGTAGCTGAACGATATGAAGTCGATGGTATTTTCGGCCAACAACTCCACATCACCATCCTCAAAAGGAATCTTCACACCCCGCAATTCGAGGGCACGAAGTGCCAGACGGGGGTAGCCGCCGCCTGCCTGGACATCGGAGCAGAGGTAAAGGAGCCGTTCCTTGGCTTGGGTCGCCGCCACGTCTTCCGGCCGGCAGGTATTGGGGTAGGTCACAAGCATGGTCAGCATGCAGCCCATCTGGGCATCAGGTGAGATCTCCCGCAGCAGTCTGGTCACCGACGCAGCGGCGATGAACTGATGGTGCAGAGCCGTGTAACAGGCCTGATCCAGGCTGCCTTCAACGGTCTGGTCAATGATGCCGCCCGACGTGAACGGGTGCCGTGTTATGCCGTCGATCTCATTGAAGGTGAGCCAGAGCTTGACCAGGTGTCCAAACTCTGTGAAGCAGGTCCGGGCAAAGCGCTCGAAAAGTTCGATCGTCCGGCGCTCAACCCAGCAGTTGTTTTTCAGAGCCAGTGCCAGCGGGGGATCATAATGCGAGAGAGTCACCAGAGGCTCGATGTTCAGGCGCCGCATTTCAGTGAACAATGCCTTGTAGTAAGCGACGCCTTCGGCCAGCGGTTCAACCTCTTCGCCCGTTGGGAAGAGCCGGGTCCAGGAAATAGAAACCCGCAGCGTGGTGAAGCCCATTTCCGCGAATAATGCCAGGTCGCCGGGGTACCGGTGATAGAAATCTATGCCGCGCCGTTTGGGATACATCTGGTCGTTCTGGTCGGCCAGCGCCGCGTTGATGCCTTCCACCGTCACCTGATGGTGAACGGCATAGTCCTTGGGATCCGCGTGAGGTTTGTAGGTTGCGACGTCGGAGACAGCCGGACCGCGGCCCCCCTCGCGCCAGGCGCCCTCTACCTGGTTTGCTGCCAGGGCGCCGCCCCATCGGAAAGTTTCAGGCAGTGGCATCGATCTTCTCCTTGATTTTTTCGTTGACGACCAGAAGCAGGTCTCCGGCCGCAATGGCGTGTGGTTCGACGGGGCTGACATCGAAGCGGGCAGAGTTGACTATGACCACGGGAGTAGTGGTGTCATAACCCGCATTCGTGATTGCGGCGAGGTCTGCTTCGAGCAGTAGTTGCCCGGCTTCGACCCTCTCACGGACTGACACGTGGGTAACGAACGCGCTGCCGCCAAGACGAACTGTGTCGATACCGACGTGGATAAGTACCTCGACACCGTCATCACCGCGAATGCCGATTGCGTGCTTCGAATCCAGAAGGGCCGTCACCACCCCTGAGATGGGAGAGCGAACCTCACCGTTAGTGGGCCGGATGGCCAGTCCCTCTCCCAGCACGCCCGTTGCGAAGACCGGATCGGACACCTCCGAGAGCGCGATGGCCTCCCCCGTGAGCGGGCTGAGGATGCGGGCTCCCTCAGGCGTCTCAACTTTCACGTCGCCGAACTGGCGGACGGTTGCGGACACATCGTCACGCCACAGGATAGCTGCCGTCACGAAGGACACCCCGACGGCCACCAGCAGTCCAATGACCGCATGCAGAAGGTTCTGGGGGTTGTCGGCGTCGATAAAGGATGTGATGCTCGCGAGCCCTGGCCCAACCGCGACGAAACCGGCCACGTGCATTATGCCCATGTAGGCTCCGGCTGACACCGCCCCTGCGACAACGGCGATGAAAGCCCTGCGGTTCTGAAGAGTGACGCCGTAAAGGGCCGGTTCAGTGATACCGAAAAGTGCCGAGATTCCGCCAGACAGAGCGGTGGCACGCAGCGCGGGACTCTTGGTGCGGACGGCAACGCCAAGGGCGGCGCCGGCCTCGCTGAGGTTGTGGGCCAGGGAGGCGGGCTGGTAAAGCGATTCCCGTCCGGTCGCGGCGATCGTTGCGATGGTCGGAGGAATAAAGGCTTTGTGCATCCCAACGGAGATGATCAGGGGCAGCACGCCTGCCAGCAGTGCGACGGCGACCCAACCCAGTGAGCCGTGCAGCCCGGTCATAGCACCGGTGAGAAGCGTTCCGAGCCAGAATCCAAGCGGCCCGAGCAGGAAGATCATCGCTGGTGCAACGATGACGATGCACATCATCGGTACGAAGAAGATCCGGATGGGAGCCCACGCCAGCTTAGTGAAGAGCGGCTCTATGACGGCGAGCAGCAGGACCGTGAGGATGGCGGGAAATACCTGGGCGGTGTAAGCCACAACCGGTACGGGAAGGCCGAAGAGTGCGGCGCCGCCCTCCTTGGTGGCCAATGCAGTGAAGGCGGGGTAGACCATCACGCCCACGAGACCGATGGCAAGAGGTATGTTGACTTTCAGTTTCCTGGCGCTGGTATACGCCACCAGCAGGGGAATGAACCCGAAGACCGCATCGGGAATGACGGCCAGCAGTTTGTAGCTATCGCTCTTAGCGTCCAGCCACCCCAGGGCAGATGCCAGAACGAGCAACGATTTGAAGATACCGGACCCCGCAATGGCCGGAATGATGGGGGTAAATACGCTGACCACAAAGTCCATGACGGTACCGCCCAGGGACTTCCAGCTGTATGGGGCCCTTTGAGATGGAGAAGTTGGCTGGCCGCCCGGTCCTCGAAGCGCCTCTATCGCCGCAAAGGTGTCAACAACCCGGTCGCCGACAACGACTTGGGTTTGGGACGACCCCTTGACGACGCCAAGGACGCCCGGAATCGCCTTGAGTGCAGCCACATCGGCCTTGCTGTCGTCGGCGAGGCTAAAGCGTAGGCGCGTTGAGCAGTGGTGCAGGTTCGTGATGTTCGCGTCGCCGCCGACATGCTCCAAAATCGCTTTCGCGTTCTCCTGGGTTGTCATGGGTCCTCCTTTGGATTCCAAGTCCATGCGCGTACGCACCGATGCGTTTCCTCGTCGTTCAGGCACAAAAAAAGGACCCAACGTCCCGCTTTTTGAAAAGCGTTACATTGGATCCTGCCTGCACTACCAGTCACATGTCCGACCACCAGAGTAGCGCCTATCACTAACTCACGCAATAGCCCCCCATGGAGCGCGAACACTGCCGCACGATGTGGCTGAGCAGTATCAGATGAAGTACACACCCAGCCTGACGGCAGAAATCGGTGCCAAAAGCGTCAGCTTAGGCCCCAATACGTAACCTTCGGCGATAAATGGCGGCGTTTTCACGACGCTACCTGACGCATGAGGTGGTTCTACAAGAGGAATGGCTTACGCCCTCGGCGGTGGAGCGGTGGCCAGTAGCGCACATGGATATACAGCTCCGGCAGTGAATCCTGCTAGTTAGCCCCGCTGACCGCGCCGGCAGTGATGTGGCCGCCTAATGCCACCCAGAGGTAGCGGATTGACCTTTCTACGCCTTGCCGGTCGACGCCGGCCAGGAGCTGCAGCACCAGTCCATCCAGTGCCGCGAAGGCAGCCTGGGCCGCACCCTCCTCCTGACCGAATCCGATTCGACGTAAACCCTCTGCGAACGCGGCAACGTAGCGTGCGTACAACTGTTGCACGGCCTCGGCGAGTTCGGGCCTTCGCCGTGATTCCAGGATCATCTCGTACTGGAAGATTTGCAGGTCGGGATTTTCGGCGATCAGCGCGAGGATGCTTTCGCAAAACTCTTCTTCCGTCGCGGGGAGTTCTTCCAGTTGCGACAGTCCGATGGATTGCTGCACCGACCAATCGAGGGCTGCCTTGATCAGCGCGTCCCGAGTGCCGAAGTGGTGGGCCACCAGGGTGTTGTTGACCCCCGCTTGCTCCGCCACGGCGCGGAAGGTCAGGCCTCTCAGGCCCTTGCGCGCCACGACGTGCACTGTCGCAACCAGCAGCGCCTCCCGGCCTGTGCCATACCCCTTGTGCCTATCCCCGTTCATGGCTTGATTCTATCGTTCTCCGAGCGTCTATTGACGTCGACACTCAGCAGGTGCTTAGATGTGATGGAGCGCACAACTAAGCGGGCGCTTAGTAATTATTCTTTCTCTCGAGGAGACAACGATGTCCACTTCCCAGACCACCACCGGCTTCACCGTCCACGACGCCTTTGATCCGCAGAAGTACGAGCCGTTCATCCTGGGCCAGGTCCAGTGGGTCCGCAGCCCGGGCGACGGGGACCGGCCTGCGCTCTCTGCCGGTTTCTGGCACGTCACTACTGAAGATGCTCCGGAGCCTTTCGATCTTCTGATCGAGGCCGACGAGACTCTCCACATTCTTGAGGGCCACCTCCACATTGAAGTTGAAGGCGGAGAAAGCTTCGACCTTCGTCCCGGCTGCGCGGCTTCCTTCAATAAGGGCACCCAGACCCGATGGACCGTCATTGAAGACACCACCGAGTTCTTTGTCTACTCCTGATCAACAGCCGCCAGCTGATCAATTCCCAGAATCGTTTTGAAAGCAAAAGAGCCGAACGTGACTAACACCAACCCAACCGCGGAGCAAGCGGACGTCATCATCATCGGTGCCGGCTTCGCTGGTCTCACCGCCGCCCGCGAGCTCCGCCAGGCCGGGCACTCCGTCGTTGTCCTCGAAGCACGGGACAGGATCGGAGGGCGCACCTGGCTGGACGAGCAACTGGGCCGTCCCTTAGAGATGGGCGGGACATGGGTGCACTGGACCCAGCCCTATGTCTGGTCCGAGATGAAGCGTTACGGGCTGGGTACCGTACAAAGCCCGGTCCCTGAGACGGCCTACTGGTGGGCCGGCGGTGAGCGCCACGAGGGCACCCCGGAGCAGTTGCTGGGCGATATCGACGAACCGAACCGGAAACTCATGAACGAGTCCCGAACCTACTTCCCGCAGCCGTTCAGCCCGTTCATCAGCCCGGACATCAAAAGTATTGATAATGTCTCGCTGCCCGAGAAATTCACCGAACTCGGACTCTCGCCCTACTCCCGCGACATCCTGGAATCGTTCTGGGCACTGAACTTCAACGGCCCCGTTGACCACGCAGCCTTCACCCAGGCCCTGCGGTGGGTGGCGCTGACCAACGGCGACTGGATGGTCAACTTCGAAGCCTGCGCGACGTTCAAGATCCAAGGCGGCACCGGCAAACTGATCAACAGCATCGCCGAGGGCACTGACGTACGGCTCGGAACGACGGTCGCCGCAGTCGAGTACGCCGGCGACAAGGCGTCCGTTATCACCAGCACCGGCGACACCTTCGAGGCAGGACACGCGATCTGCACCGTGCCCCTCGGCGCTCTGGGAACCATCGGTTTCCAGCCCGCACTGCCGGCTCCGGAGCAGCAGGCCATCACCGAGGGCCAGGTCTCCAAAGGCATTAAGGCCTGGATCACCGTCAAGGGCGAGGTCAAGCCCTTCGTTGCCCTCGGGGCCGCGGACTGGCCCCTGAACTACGCTCAGGCGGAATACGACCAGGATGGCAACACCATCCTGGTGGCCTTCGGCCCCGACACCGCCCGCCTCGATGCGACCGACCTCCAGCAGGTCCAGGCCGCCGTCGACCTCCTTGTGCCGGACCTTGAGGTCCTGGACGTCGCCAGCCACGACTGGACCAGCGATCCCCTCTCGGGACAGACCTGGCCTATGCACCGCACGGGATTCCTCACCGAATCCCTCCCCAGTTTCCAGCAGCCACACGGGCCCCTGCTGTTCGCAGGTTCCGATTACGCCAACGGCTGGGGTGGCTTCATCGACGGAGCCATTGAAAGCGGAATGGAAGCAGCACACACTATCAACCAGCGTCGCGCCTAACCCTGCACGGCTACCCCAAAGAATCCTCAAAGAAGGTTGACATCCACCATGTCAAAGACAGAAACATCCACGGGTTCAACCGCGGCAACGACGCCGGGCACCGACCTGAAAAAGGGCTCCATCGGAGTCCTCGGCATCCTTTTCTTCGTCCTCTCCGCCCAAGCACCACTGACCGGAATCGCGGGGGCATCCGGCCTCACGGTGTTCCTCGGCAACGGGGCCGGGGCTCCCGGGGCCTACCTCACGGTCGGCGTCGTCATCATCATCTTCGCCGTCGGATTCATCGCCATGAGCCGCAGGATCCGCGCCAACGGCGCCTTCTACGCTTACGTCGGGGCAGGTTTGGGCCGGCATACAGGTGCCGGCGCCGCCTGGCTGGCGCTGCTGGCCTACGGCACCGTCCAGGCCTGCATGTACGGGCTCTACGGCGCCAGTCTCAGCGCCCTCGTCGCGACCTACACGGGAGTGACCATACCGTGGTGGCTGCTGGTGCTGGTCACCATGGGCGCCGTGCAGCTCCTGGGTTCAAGGAACGTTGAACTCGGAGCCAAATTCCTGGCCTTCCTCGTGGGCGCCGAAGTTGCCATCCTGCTCGCCTTCGGCATCAGCGTGCTGGCCTCAGGAGGAGGACCCGAAGGAATCAGCCTTTCCGCCAGCTTCTCACCGGCCGCGATCGCAGCCGGGGCACCGGGGGTGGCCATCATGTTCGCCGTAGCGTCCATGTTCGGCTTCGAATCAACCGCGATCTACTCCGACGAGGCGAAAGATCCACGGCGCACCGTTGCCCGGGCCACCTACCTCTCGGTCAGTGTCATTGCCATCTTCTTCGCCTTCATCACCTGGATGCTCGTCTCCTACTACGGCCCGACAGCCGTACAGGGAGCCGCCGGCGCAGCGGTCGAATCCGGCGACGCCACCTCGTTCTTCTTCGCAGCAGCCGTCGACAAACTCGGTGCCTGGGCCGGCCCGGTCGGGGGCGCCTTCCTCATCACCTCGGTCCTGGCGGGCATCATCGCCTTCCACAACGCCATCAACCGCTACCTCCACTCCCTGGCCCAACGCGGCTCCATCCCAGCCCGCCTGGCCCGGACCAACTCCCACGGCGCACCCTACGCCGCCGCGTACGTTCAGACCGCGATGGCCCTGGTGATGACAATCCCGTTCGCGATCCTGGGGCTGGACCCGGTCCTGACCCTTTTCGCCTGGTTCGCCGGCGTCGCGGTTGTTGCGTTGCTGGTCCTCTATGTCCTGGCATCGGTGGCCGTCGTCGTCTTCTTCCGCCGCCACGGCGGGCAGGGGATCTGGCAGACACTTATCGCCCCGATCCTGGCCGTAATCCTGATGACCGCGGTGCTCTGGTCGGTGGTCAGCAACTTCACCACCCTCATTGGCGGTGACGCCGTCACAGCCAACTGGCTGCTCGTGATGGTCCCGGTCGCCTTCATTGCCGGCATGGCCCTGGAGCGCCGCAACCGAAGCGAACACACCATCGAATTCACCGACACCGCCGTCACAGCCGAACCCGCTGCGACTAGAGCACGATTCGTCCCGCCAGCTCCAAGCAACTGAATACCCAGATAAGAGGGATCTAATGAACACCACACCCGTCCTGACCGAGGGCTCCGTTGCTGCCCGGACCATCTTCAATCCCGCCACCGGTGAACCCGTCGGCGACGCGCCCGTCCACACGGTCGCGGACCTGCAGCACGCCATCGACGTGGCAGTCGCCGCCCAGCCCGGCTGGGCCGAGCTCGGTCACCAAGCACGGTCCGCTGCACTGTTGAAGGCCGCCGACGCCATCGAAGCCCGCGCCGAAGAACTCGCCCAGCTGCTTTCCCGCGAGCAGGGCAAACCGCTGAACGGCCCCAACGCCCGCTTCGAAGTCGGCGCCTGCGCCGCCTGGCTCCGCGCCGCCGCCGGGACACCGCTCGAAGCCGAAACCCTGGTCGATGACGGTGAAACACGCGCCGAGCTGCATTACCGGCCCATCGGCGTCGTCGGGGCCATCGGGCCGTGGAACTGGCCCATGATGATCACCGTCTGGCAGGTCGCCCCCGCCCTGAGAATGGGCAACGCCGTAGTGGTCAAACCCTCCGAACACACCCCGCTCAGCGTGCTTGCCCTCGTTGAAACCATCAACGAAGCCCTGCCCGAAGGGCTCCTCACCGTAGTCTCCGGCGGACGCGATGTAGGCGAAGCCCTCGCCTCCCACCCCGCCATCGGGAAGATCATGTTCACCGGCTCCACCGCCACCGGCAAAGCGATCATCAAATCCTCCGCGGACACCGTCAAGCGGCTCACCCTGGAACTGGGAGGAAACGACGCCGGCATCGTCCTGCCCGACGCCGACCCGAAGGCCATCGCCGAAGGCCTGTTCTGGGGCGCCTTCATCAACACCGGCCAAACCTGCGCCGCCCTGAAACGCCTCTACGTCCACGACGACATCTACGACGCCGTCTGCGACGAACTCACCAACGTGGCCAAGGCCATGCCGATGGGCAACGGCCTGGACGAAAAGAACGTCCTCGGACCGCTGCAGAACAAGGCACAATACGAAATCGTCGCGAACCTCGTGGAGGCCGCCAAAGCCTCCGGAGCCCGCGTCCTCCTCGGCGGAAACCCGGACACTGACCAGCCCGGCTACTTCTACCCCACCACCCTCGTGGCCGACGTCGACAACGACAACCCACTCGTCGCCGAAGAACAATTCGGCCCCGCCCTGCCCATCATCCGCTACAGCACCATCGACGAAGCAATCCAGAAAGCAAACGCCCTCGACGTCGGACTCGGCGCCTCCGTCTGGTCCTCAGACCCGGCAACAGCCCGCAACGTCGCCGCCCGCATCCAAGCCGGCACCGTCTGGATCAACAAACACGGCGCCGTCGACCCCCGCATCCCCTTCGGCGGCGCAAAACAATCCGGCTACGGCCTCGAATTCGGCGTCGAAGGACTCAAACACCTCGGCGTCCCCCAGGTAATCAACGGCTAAATTTCCCCTTCTGGATAGCCCGCGTCTGGCCACCACCGATCAGGGGCGGGTTATCCATTCACATCTGCCTCTGCAAAGGATGAACATGTCAAAATCCCATCACCGAACCCATCAGGAAGTCACCGACTGGTCATCCCTTCAGCCGGGCGACGCAGTCGCTATCTCCGACGATCTCCACTGCCCGGATCCGGCATATGTTGAAATAACAGCTCCCGAGCTCGGTGTTCTATGGATTCGCCGGCCAAAGATCGGGGAACGGCGGCTGCTCCACACCGAAACCCACCGAATCTGGCGCCTAGTCCCGAACAGCCCGAGCTGAACAATAGACCTCGGCCGCGAGAAACTGCTTGTCGGATCCCTCCGACACCGGTTTCGCTGGAGAACCAACCTCTCATCTCTCATGTGTCTCGAAAAGCAAAAGCCTTCCAAGACACCCCTTTACGGCCAATCAAAGGAATAGGGTTCTGCGTCATACCGTGTTTCCTGACGTCTCGCTAAGCCGTCTCAGCGAGGGAGGTCTTAGCAGTGCCTTCAAGAGGCCTTTTCGAGCCACAGTGGCAACGTGAGACACCTTGGCTATACACGGGTCAGTTCATCCAGCCAGGACGCGCAGCTGCAGCTCGACGCGCTTGTCGCGGCCGGGGTCTGTCCCGTCGACAGGCTCGGCCTGACAACGACAATCACGCTGAGTGCCGGCAGGTCCTCTGACTCGGTTCGCAATAATCAAAGGCTCGGCGAACTCAGGCCATAGCTGTTCATGAGCTGGACGGCATGTGCAGTGATCAGAACTGTCAGGGATTGCGCAAGCTCAATAACTTCGTCCTCGAAAAGCAGATATAGGTGTGGACACTGTACACATTCCGTTTGACAAGACAAAAGCACGCGGGCCACCCTTTCTACCGGTCCTTCAGACCGGCCTGCGGCAGCACAGGAAAGCAGGTGCGTAAAGGTCATGTTGTCCCACTCCCCCGCGGCATGAATAGATGCACGCCACCACCGGCCAACCCACCAACATAACCGGAACGAGGAACCGCAGACCCGCACGACAGCAGGCGGAAGGCCCACCAGCCAGGGTCTTGAACCCGCCACACCACACACCTGAATAGGCTCCGCGGCAGCCAGGCCCACAGCCCGCGACCCAGCCGTCAGAGGGGCGCCACCACAAGCCATGTCCACACGTAAAGCAAAAAGCCCCTCCGACGAGGGGATCTGCTGTGCCCGAGGTGGGACTCGAACTGTATTCCAGGCCTTGCAAACACTCGGCTCCCGCGAAAACATGCGGAATTCGAAGAAGTCCGGCAGCTGTACGAGGCAGTACGAGACGAAATGTGTGGACATTGTCCACACCCCATTTTCAGGGGATCAAGGGCTACCGGGGCACCAAATGCCTGGAAATCTGAGCGGCAGAGTCCAACAAGTCGATAGTGCCCGCGGCGACTCCGACGACGAGGTCGAAGCCCTCATCCGTGGTGAAGCCATGCCGGTAACCGTTGATCCACAGCAACAGCACCATGAGCGTCCACGCGGTCCGTTTGTTCCCATCAATGAGCGGATGGAACCGTGCGACCGACTCCAACAACGCGGCCGCCTTCACCGCCAGTTCGGGATAAGCCTCCGCGCCCATGACAGTCGTAGCCGGCCTGGCCAACGCCGAGGCCAACAACCCGACATCACGGATATGGAAGCCGTAGCGATCAACTACCTGAAGTGCATCCTCAATGTCCAGATACGCTGTCACGCGTCCTCAAGACGCTTCAGCAACTCAGCGTCATGACTCATAACAAAATCAAGGCCCTCGCTGATTTCGCGTCGGCGCGCGTGGCGCTGCAGAACCAATTCTGCCCCCTGCAACAGCAGCGCGGACTTGGACGTGTGTTCCTCGGCAGCCAACTTCTCCAGCCGTCGATTGAGGTCTTCAGGGACACGAAGATTCATAGCCATGCCCATATGGTACCAAAGCGGTACTGACACCTTCAGCAATCCGCACCCGCCTTTGATTCGACTCCCGAGCTCAAGGGGCCGAGGCCGCAGGCATAAAGTCTTGCTGGCTGTCTCTCTCAGTCGGCCAGTCGCCTGAATCCGAAGAGTCTAGTCAGACTTACCGAACGGCCGTTATCGGCCTTCGAATTTGGTGGGCGGAGAGGCTCGGAGAAGGACGCGTCTGGCATCACGACTGGGCCTTTTCTCTCACCTCCCAAGGCGTGACAACGTCATCCCCGGGCAGTGCCGACGTTTGCCCTCAGTCGCCGGCGCCTGCCATCACCCATGGAGGCGTGCCGCCTCCAGGGGTAGCCCAAGGCGGCCATCCGGAGCCATGATGGCACCATGACAGATCCCCAACGGAAGCTGTCCACCGCCGAGCTCGCCGAGGCCGGGCTCACCGGCTGGCGCGTGACCGGCGAGGCCCTCGCCGCCACCTTCAGGACCCGGAAGTTCTCCACCGGCCTGGAGCTCGTGAACCGCATCGGCGCCTCCGCCGATGAGGCCAACCACCACCCCGACCTCACGCTCACCTACCCCGAGGTCGGCGTCACGCTCTCGAGCCACGACGTCGGCGGGATCACCAGCCGCGACATCGACCTCGCCCGCACCATCAGCGGCCACGCCGCGGACCTCGGGGTCGCCCCCGCGGAGTGAGTCCGCCCTCGGGCACAGGGCGAACGGATCGTCGAGGCGCTAAACGGACACGCCAAGAGTCTCGGTCGGTGCCGGCCCCATCCTCGCGGCCGAACACGCCGACGCCGCCGTACACGCGGGTGCCCAATTCCTGGCAGTCCCGGAGCCACCCCCGCCCTGCTCGCTCATATGCTGTCACCGGACGTTCCCGCCCTTCCCGGCGTGTATTTTTCAACCTGCTGTAGCCGTAATGATGGCCACTTAGCACGCAGGCAGCCACGAATGATGAAAATGTGACTCCTGCGCTGGGCAGCCTTAGGGCAGCGCTAAGACTGCCAGTTCCCCGCCTCAGAAGACTGACAGAATCACCATTATCGGCCTTTCAAATAGGCCGGGGATATCTAACGACAAGTACCCGCCCTAGCGTGCTTCGTCGCCGGTGGCTGGTTGACCAACAACGGCTTCACTGCGGCGCTTGAACGTGAAGGTCGAAGACGAGGACGCTACTCTCCTGACCGCTGATGTAGTTCGTGATGAAGGATTTGAAAGCGTGGTGCATCGGGTCATACAGTGCCGGGTCAGTGATCAATGGTTCACCGACGTAATAGTTCCGATCACCCTGCGACGCGAAAGACACTATGTAGGCCTGATGGAATCCCTGCCCTAATCCTTCGGGGCTGTTTTGTGCCCCGGACTCGATACTCAGGATGTAGGGGCGCCCATCCCGCTTGGATGTTTGTATCTCGTGGAACTTTTGCTCGATTTCTTGTAAGTCCTTGCCGTCGATGTCGTCACGGTAACGGAACAGCACGATGTGCCGGACAATCCCCGGGCCATAGTCAGGCCGTGTCAGCGATATTTCGCGTTCATTTTCGGCGTCATCCGTCATGTGCGCCCTGTTCCTCTGTTTTCTTAGGCGGGAACGGCGTTCCTTCCCTGTCTGGGTTAGTGAAGCCAGGGCTGCCGAGACCGAGCGGGCCAGGCAGGGCGCCGTTCCAGCCCTCTATGCCGTGTGGTCCTCAGCGGGGCGCTTCAGGGCGCGGCAGCCCGTGAGGAGTCGGCCCGTTCCAGCCATTTCTCTGTCTCAAGTGTGACTTCCTCGATGCTCTTTCCGGTCCAGCGGGAAATTGTGATGTTCACCTGCGCCTGGAAGTTGGTTACGAGGTCGAGGTCGGGATTGAGCAGCCACTGGAGCTCCATCCCGTCCATCAGTGCGATCAAAGAGCGCGACTCCAGATCGATTGCATCGTCAGGAAGCGGCAGGATGTCGCCGGCGTCCCTGGCAATGCTTAAGTGCCGATTGAATCCGTGGAGCGAATCTTCGTAACGCTTGACGATAAAGTCGCGGGCGGGATGTTCCGGATTTGAGGCCTCAGTGCTTAGGGTCAGGAAAAGTTCAATGAACCCCCGGTGCGTCGTGTGGTAGCGCATGAGCGGAATCAGGGCCCGGATGTGTTCAAGACCTGTATGGGGTCCCTGCCAGCGGGACGACTCTTTCTGCCAGTGGCGCAAAACCGCTATCAGCAGCCCTTCTTTGCTGCCGAAGTAGCGGATCAGAGCCGCTCCGGTCACGCCAACTTCCTCGGCTATGTGACGCAATGAGCCCGCGTGATACCCATGCCTGGCGAATATGCGTGCAGCCGCATCGACGATTTCCTGGCGCCGCAGCACCCCTTTTTTATACGGGCCTCGGCTCGTGAGTGAAGCTGACATGCCACCTCTTCCCTTCCTCGGTATCCCATCCTATGGCCCTCTTGCCAAATCAGGAACACCTGTTTATGTTTGGCGAAACCGAATCGCTCGGTTTCTTTTGGATGGCCACGCGCACATCCAGTGAGACAGGTGTTCAGATCAATGAGGAGATGTACATGTCCGCTCTCGAACAGCACGAGATAACAGCCCGATGAAAAAACCAACCTTGTTTAAAGGCCACACCCGACGCCTAACCGGCGTTGCCGTCGCAGCCGGCATAGCAGCCACGGCCATCGCACCAGCCGTCGCGTCGCCACCGCTGGCACCCACCGCGCAACCGGCGGAGCCCTCTGCCCTGGGTGAAGCCGCATACCAGCGACCTCTTGGACTCATCGGGAGCACCCCATGCAGCACTCACGACTGGCAACGCTGTGCAGGCGATACCTCCGAACCCAATACCTCGCCGTTCCAGCTCGGCAACCCCATGGCTCAGCCCGGCCTCGGGATTCCGCTCGGGGGACTCGGAGCAGGTTCTTTCATGATCAATCAGGCCGGGACCTTCGGTCCATGGAACATGGGCGGGTCCACAAACACGAACTACGAGAAGCGCATCCTGCCCCAGGCCGCGATACACATTCGTGAACAGCAGCCAGGCCAAACTGCCACGACCAAGACGCTCGCCGTCAACAGCTCCGAGTTCGGGTCCGTCCTCCCTGCCTGGTCGACCCTGGACGCTGGGAGCGGGACATACAGCGCGCTCTACCCCTTCGGCCGCATCGACTACGCCGACCCCGTACCCTCCACATCCGTGTCAACAACGTTCTGGACACCAATCGTGGCCGGCAACGACGAATCCTCATCCCAGCCCGTGGCCTACTTCGATGTGGAACTCACGAACGAAACGAGCAAGCCGACGAACGTGTCGACCATGTTCACCTTCCCCAATGCTCCAGCACACGTGGGCAGCACAGTACAGAACACCCCCAGCTCCGTTCCCAGTGTCCGCACCGGCTACACCAGCCGCGAGACCGAGGATCACAGTAACAAAATCACCGGTATCACACTGGGGGCTTCCAGCCCCGCTAACACCGCAGACTCGCAGAACAGCGAGTGGACCACTGCTGTGCGAAGTGAACCCGGACAGCGAGTCACCTACGCAACATCCTGGAACGCCGACGGCGACGGCTCTGACATCTACACCCCCTTCAGTGCAACCGGCAGTCTCCCCAACTCGGCCCTCGACGGCAGCAACTCCGCCAGCGCCCTCGCAGTTGAGATGAACCTGCCGGCCCATAAAACGCAAACCGTTCACTTCGTCCTGGCCTGGGACTTCCCCCAGATCACTTTCGGTACTGCGGGCGACACATCCTGGATGCGGCGCTACACCTCCTTCTACGGAGCGCGTGAAGACGCGCAAAACAACTATGTCCCGGGCAGTTATCCCGGCAACCAGGGCTTTGCCATCGCTGCGCGGAACCTCGCACGCGTGGACGAGGCAAAGGAAGCGGTGGAACGCTGGTGGAAGCCGGTAGCGCTCGATGACACGGTGTCGCCCGCGGTCCGCATGGCCGCGCTGAACGAACTCAATCAGCTCACGTTCAACGGCTCCTTCTGGGAATCCGGCCTCGTCTCCACTCCACACCAGAGCGACGTACCCCGGGTAGGCGCGGCAGTCCCTGGCACCCACCTGTTTCACACGCTCACGGGCGGTGGCTGGGCCGACGCCGGGGAGGTCGACGTCCAGGGTCAGATGGCGATTGCCCTGCGTGAGCTGTTTCCCTCCATCGAAGCCGACTCTGTCCGCGCGACGTCCGAGATGATTGCCCAAGACCCCAACGGCCGGGTGCCCGGCAGCCCGGGCTTCAATCCGCCGATCGACGGCTATATCTGGTGGCAGCTGAGCGCGCCGTGGCTGCTGTGGGAGAAATCTACCGGCCCAGCCGCACCCGAAGATACCTTCTTCGACCGTCCGGTCAAGTACCTCCTCCGCACGTACGGCGCGTATCGCAGCTCGGGCAACGATTCTCTGTTGCGCGAGACATATCCGGCGATGCTGCGTGCATGGACGCACGACGTCCAACCCCGGATACCGCAGGGAGACACGCTTCCCACGGAGCCGGCCGTCTTCGCCAGCACCTATGACGTGATGGGGCAATCCGGCGGAGTGCACGGGGTCTACAACTCCGGCCTGTACATCCTGGCCACAGAGATCATGGCAGCCGCTACTCAGGACGCTAAACGGCTCGGGATCTCCGAAGCCTCGGCGCTCAAAGTCGACGCCCTCAATCACACGCGGGCCAGTTCCCAGGCCGCGTACGAGGCCGCGTTCTGGACCGGGAGCTACTACAAGTTCACCGATGCAGGCGCCAGATCCTCCGACGTCTTCGTCGACGTGCTGTGGCCTCAGCATGTGGCCGAGCAGCTCGCGCTGCCCGACATCAATCCGCCCGAACGCGTGGCCGCGCACCTGACGAACACCTTTGACCTTCTCACGCAGGTGAAGGACTCCACAGGGCATACGCTCGGAGCGCCGAACCTCGTCCCGAGCGGGGGCAAGCCCTACCCATTCCTGCCCAACCGGCCCAGGGAAGTCGGTTTCCAAGCGGCAGAGGTGTGGACTGGAACGAACTTCGAGGTCGCCGGAACGCTCATCCGGGAAGGCCACCGACTCGGACGACCCGACTTGGTCGCCGATGGAAACGAGCTCGCGGAGGGTCTGGTGCACCAGATATACAGCCCCACCGCGGCCGCCGGCGGCGCCTACGCCTTCAATACCCCCGAGGCGTGGAACGGCTACGACACCACCACCTACCGGGCGGCCTACTACGTGCGAGCCCTGGCCGCCTGGGACACGTACGCGTCGGCCCGCCGCCAGTGACAGCGCAGACCTAACGGGCGTGCACCAAACTGAGAACGCAGGGTCGGGGCCGAGACCCTGCGTTCTCATCCCGTCCGTGAGTCAAAGGTTCGGGCCACCGTCGGATGCGGTATGCCGGCACTTCATCGGCCAGTATCGAAAAGCCGTTCATGCCTTAGTTCGACCTGGCATGAACGTACGAGCGTCGCAGTGACGAGTATTCCTTCAGGCATCCCTGCTTCCATCACGCCAACTTCCTCGGGCATGTGACTCACGGGGCCTGCCCGCCCCCATGTCGGGACAATTTTCATGCGGCGGCATCGACGGCTTGCCGGGACCGCTGGACGACCTTTACGGTCCGGGCTCTTGAGTGAAGCTGACGACCACCTGTTACATCCCTCCGTACCAAGCTCCGTCGCGCTCTTGCCAAATTCAGAACACCTGTTTATATTTGGTGAAAAGTAATCGACCAGTTCGTTTTCGAGTGGCCTAGCCCACGCCGGGTGACGCAAGTGTTCAGATCAATGAGGAGATGCACATGTCCGCTGTCGAACAGCAGGAGACAACAGCACCTGCGCTTTTAGGCGTCGGAATACTGGGAGCAGGCCCAGTGACGCAGGCAATTCACCTACCCACTCTGGCCAGGCTCACCCGAACATTCTTTGTCGCCCATGTGATGGACGTTGACGAGGGCATTGCTGAATCAGTTGCCGGACGTGTAGGCGCACGCTTTTCCACCAGCGTCGAAGCGCTGCTGGCTGACGCTGAGGTCGAAGTCGTGGTGATCTGCAGCCCGCACCAGTTCCACGCGGAGCAGGTCATCGCCGCGTGCCGGGCCGGCAAGCGCGCGATCCTGTGTGAAAAGCCGTTTGCCATGAGCGGTGAAGAAGCGGCCCGGATCTCGGACGTTTCTGCCGAGACCGGTGTGCCGATCATTGTGGGCGCGATGCACGCTTTTGACCCGGGGTGGGCAGCAGCGGTTGAAGCCTGGGGCGACTTGGCCGAGACAGCGCACACCTTGCGGTCATCTATCGTGTTGCCTCCAAATCCCCGATTTGAGGATTTCGCCACGGAGGTCGTTGCCCGGCCGGCCACTTCGGCGGCTCCTGACCTTCGCGATCCAGCGGTCTTGGAGGCCGCGATCCGCGGAGGAGTGATGGGTCTGGCGATCCACGATCTTCCGCTGGTGCGCCGCTTCGTCCCGTCGTTCACTGATCTCGAGGTACTTCGCGCAGAGGCCCTGGAGCCGTTCGGGTACCTAATCCTCGTCCAGGCCGGTGGCCGGACCATCGATCTGCAGGCCGTCATGTCCGACAGCTGGGAACCTGAATGGACCTTCGAGGCGATCAGTGACACGCAATCCCTGAAGGTGACTTTTACGCCCTCCTATGTGCAGGCCGGATCCGCCGTAGCCGAAATATCCGACGGCGAGAAGACCCAGGTCTTTGGCCCCTTTGACGCCAACGGTTACGAGGGGGAATGGCAGTTCCTTGCGCTCCTGGCACGGGGCGAAGTCAATCCTCCGAGCGCCGACACTCTTATCCAGGACCTGCAATTTGCACTCGCAACAGCCGACGCGGCGGCGTCGGCAGCACTGAAACGACAAGAGGCCGCAGCATGAGAACCACATTCGACGTCTATGCGGACAACGGGGCGTCTCAGACTGGCGCGGTCGCGTCTGTCATTGCGTCCCTGCCCATGTCCCTCGCACCGGGACAGGCGGATACGGCGGCGCTGCAGGGCGTGTCCGGCACGAACGGTTGGGCGGAGCGAGCCGCCGAAACCATCACGAAGGGTGCGGCCGGGGTCGCGGTGATCGCGCCGGAGCCGGGCGACACGCAGTCCCTTGAACGACTGGCGGCCAGCAAGTCGGTGCCCGTGGTGCTGGACTTCCGCTGGGCTTCCAACCCTGCGGTAGCCCAGGCAGCGGAGGCCTACAAACAGGCGGCGCCTGACAGCGCCCTCGTTGAAGTAACTGCCTACATACGCAACGGCATCCCCATTGAGCAGGTGAGGGCCGAACTCCTGGTGCTGGCCGGGAGGCTTCTGGGACACCTGGATGACGTTCGCACTCTCCGCACCAACAAAAAAGGGTTTGCCATTGCTGCCACCCTCACCCCATCAGGGACGCCGGTGACCATAGTGGCCGTAATCTCAAACGCTTTGAACAACGACGTGCGTGTCCGGATGCTCACCAGGAACGGTTGCGTCGACCTCTCGATCCCGGCTCCTGACACCGCCCGCCCGGCAACGCTGAAGAGAACAGACCCGCACGGTGCACTGACCTCTCCAACTATCTACGAGTCATCCCACCGCGCAACGTGGAAACGCCTGGCAGCACTGGCTGCCAACGGTTCCACTGCACCGGACCTCGCGGAATTCCGAACCGCGATCGCATATCCCTAGCAGATCCAATTTATCCATCTCAACGAAGAGCAAGGCCCGGGACACCAGGTCAGAAAAGGAAAGAACAATGACGAATCCCAACAGCACTACCGCCACATCAGTCTCACGCCGCGGCTTCCTTGGACTCACCGCGGCAGCTGCCGCAGTTCCGCTTCTTGCCGCCTGCGGCGCAGGATCCTCCCAGGGCGGAGGTTCGGGCGCCGGGGGCACCGTGAAGTTCTGGGACATGCCATGGGGTCCAGCCGCGTACACGGATGCAGCCAAGAAAATCACGGAATCGTATGCACCTGAAGGCGGAAAAGCCAAGGCGGCATATCAGCAAATCCCGTGGAACAACTACTACCAGACCTTTTCTTCGGCCATCGCGTCCAAGACGGGGCCTGCAGTATCCACCGGCGCCGGATTCCAGGCGTTCCAGTTCGAAGAGCAGAACCAGATCGCCTACGCCGACAAAGTTGTCGAGGAACTCAAAAAGAACGGCATGTTCGATGACTTCCTTCCCGGCGTCCTCGAACCCTTTGAGTCCGACAAGGGCTACATCGCCATCCCCTGGCAGCTGGACCCGCGCGTCTTCTGGTACCGCAAGTCACTCTTCGAGCAGGCCGGAGCTGAACTTCCCAAGGACTGGCCCACACTGCTGGAAGCCGGCAAGAAACTCAAAACAATCGGGGCGTTCGCCTTCGGTACCGGCGCCGGCGCGGGAAACAACATCGGAGTCCAGTCCGTGGTCCAGATGCTGCTCAACAACGGCGGCGGCTTGTTTACCAAGGACGGCCAGCCGGATGCCCTCAATGACCGAAACGTCGAGACCGTGGAGTTCATCCGCGAACTCGTCTCCAACGGCATCGTCGACCCGGCCGCGGTGAGCTACAACGAGGACAGCCTCACCAGCCAGTGGAAGGACAAAAAGATCGCCTTCGGCACCCACTCTCCTGGCCTTACAGCGCGCGCCGGGGACACCACGGGTGACATCCTGGTCGCGGACCCGCTGACGGGCCCGCACGGTGACAAAGCGACCCTCACATATGGCAACAACATCATGATGTACAAGAACACCCCGTCGCAGGAGTCTTCTGAGGCATTCCTCATCTACTACCTGGGCCAGCTGAAGGAACTGTGGAAGCAGGGCGTGGTGGGAGCCATGCCGGTGTTCAAATCCATCACAGAGCTTCCCGAGTTCCAGAAGGATGCCAACAACGTCAAGATCATCAAAGACTGGCAGCCGATCTCCAAGACGTTCAGCGCCCAAGGCACCAGGCTCTTCGCATCCCTGGCAGCCGTTGAAGGTGGACAGTTCCTTGGCCAGTTCACGCAGACGGTACTTGGCGGCAAGACCGATGCGAAGACCGCCCTGCGGGACCTGCAGTCCGGCATCGAATCAGTAATGAAAAAGTAAGGCTGAAACGTGTCCTCATCCACTGCCCGCATCGGCCTGGACCGGGCCCGCCGGGGCGTCGCCCCCGGCGGGCCCGGCACGCCGGGAAACCGCAAGAGCAAGCTCAGTACCCAAACCCGCCGGACCTTCTTTTGGCTATTGTTGCCCTCGGTGGTCCTCCTGGTCCTCATCTATGCCTACCCCCTCATTTATGCCGGAGTGCAAGCCACACATGACGGTTCCCTGATCGAAACCGGCAAGTTCATCGGTGGGGAGAACTTTGCAAGTGTGCTCTCGTCGTCGGCGTTCTGGAAGGCCGCCCGATTCACCGTGCTGTTCACCGTCGTCGGAGTCTTCGGCTCCTGGCTGGTCGGAATGGGACTGGCCCTGCTGTTGCGTACCAAGATCCCGGCCAACGGAGTTTTCAAGGTGCTGCTGCTCCTGCCCTGGGTAGTGCCGATCGTGGTCTCCGCGGCCGCCTGGAACTGGCTGGTGGCGACGCCCGACAGTCCTGTCCCTGCGCTGTTCCGTAGCCTCGGCCTGGGTAGCCCCTTATTTCTGGCCGACCCTACCTTGGCCGCCGTCACCGTCATGATCTTCAAGGTGTGGGTCAGTTTTCCGTTCATGATGATGATGACCTCCTCGGCCCTGGCATCCGTGGACACTTCGGTCTACGAAGCTGCCAACATGGATGGCGCCAACCGGTGGCAGCAGTTCAGCCAGATCACGCTCCCGCTGATCTCCCGCTCGACCTACATCAGCTGGATCCTCATGACGATCTTTTGTGTCAATGACTTCCCCACCATCTACCTCCTCACCGGCGGCGGTCCCGTCGATGCGACTACTTCCCTGGTGGTTTTGGCTTACCGCACCGTCTTTCAAAACTTCCAGACGGGCCCGGGCGTGGCTATCGCCTTCCTCATGACTCTCACCCTCGTGGTGGTGTCGGTCATTCTCTACCGCCAGATCCGAAAGTCGAGCGTCGAATAATGAATGCAGTACTGCATACACCCGCCGAAGCTGGCCGGCTTCCGCGAGCCAGCAGCAAACCGCCGGTGCTTTCTGAGGCCGGTACACGCGGTCGCTGGTGGAGGTTCGTCCTGGTTCTCCTGCTCACTGCCATCGTCCTTATCCCCATCATGGTCACGATAGTTCTGTCACTGACACCAGGACGGACTAGTACTGCCACAGGCCTTACTCTGGAGAACTTCGGCTACATCTTCTCCAAAACGCTCGCCACCACGTGGTTGCAGAACAGTTTGATCACCACGTTGGCGACGGTCGTTGTATCAGTCGCCGTGGCGGCACCGGCCGGCTATGTCCTCTCCCGCGGCAGGAGCAAGGCAGTCTCCGGCTACTCGCTGCTCCTGTTTGTCATGCAGTCCCTGCCGATCATCACCTCCGTGGTACCGCTGTTCATCCTGTTCGCCGGGCTGGGGCTGGTGGACAACCTTCTGGGCCTGACCATCATCTATGTGGGGTCCACGATGACCGTGGCGACATGGATGATGGCCGCGTACTTCGACTCCATTCCGATGAGCCTGGAGGAAGCAGCCTGGATCGATGGCTGCTCGGTCTTCGGGTCCTTTACCCAGCTCGTGCTGCGCAACTCCCTGCCAGGAGTGCTCTCCACAGCGATCTTTTCCTTCCTGCTCGCCTGGAACGACTACCTCGTGGCCATCGTGTTCCTTCGATCAACCGAGATCATCACCCTGCCACTGGGTGTCCAGTCATTTTTCCAGCAGAACCTTACCGACTGGAGTTCAGTCATGGCCCTGGCCGTCGTGATGATGGTCCCGCCAATCATCGTCTTCGCCACCCTGAACAGGTACTTCAGCGTCGGCGGAATCGGCGGGTCCCTCGCCGGACGCTGACACACGCGACAAGCTCGACGCAAGAAAATCGTCAAAGGAAAACATGTCCTACTCCCTCCAGCTGTACACGCTTCGCGATTCCCTCCAGAAAGACTTGCCTGGCACCATCAGGAAAGTCGCTGCTATCGGCTTCAAGAAAGTGGAACCGTACAACTTCGTGGCTACAGTCAAAGAGCTCAGCGCCGCGTTGAAGGAAAACGGCCTCACGGCTCCTTCCGGCCACGCCCCGCTTTTAAGCCAGGACCAGGATGAGATCTTCGCCGCGGCGAGGGAACTCGGCATCACGACAGTTATCGATCCGTTCCTGCCGGCAGAACACTGGCAGGACCCAGAAAGCATCCTGGCCACAGCGGAGAAACTTAACGTTGCGGCCCGGAAAGGGGCCAAGTACGGCATCCGCGTTGGGTACCACAACCATGCCTGGGAACTGGAGAGCACCATCGACGGCAACACGGCCCTCGAGTACTTCGCCAGCAAGCTGAAGCCCGAAGTTGTTCTGGAAGTCGATACATATTGGGCGGCTGTGGCCGGGCAAGATGCCGCTGATCTGCTGACACGGCTCGGTGACCGGGTGAAGTTCATCCATATCAAGGACGGCCCGATCAGTATCGACACGACGGCCCAGCTCCCTGCCGGCGAGGGAGCAATGGACGTCCCGGCCATCCTCCGGGCAGCCACATCACTGGAAACAGGTGTAGTCGAATTTGATGACTACTCGGGGGACCTCTTTGAGGGGATCAGCAGGTCCCTGGCATACCTGTCCAGCGTCGAAGAACCGGGCGCATGACCGCTATTGCCCTGGCCCGCCTCCCGCACCTCGGCCACACAGGGCCCGTGGGAACCGTCTAGAAGCAACTCAATACATTCCCAGCACCGATGAGCCCCGAGAGCCGGATATGCGTTCACGGGCAGTACGCAGTCCAGCTTCCGGCGCGCCAGAGTACGTTACTTCGACGCACGGCAATCGAGCAGACGCTTCGGTGGACCTCCTCCGCGCAGATCAAGGACATACGTTGCCTGATTCCCAGTCAAAGACAACCTACGTGCCTGCCCCATGGAAGCCTGTCGACGACTGGATAACACTCAAGAATCAAGACGTTGAAATTTTCAGGAATGGGCGGCTGATTGACCACGGCCGGGTGGATGACGTTACGAGCGATGGATCCCTGTTGTGGTTGATGCACGCCGGAGCGTCGACCAGGCGCATTGCAGAAAATCTGCCAGGAACCTATATCCGACTCGCCTTATAAAAGTGCTGGTTTCGGAAGCATGTTCTTGCGCGTGCTCAAGTCCAGGCGTACAACCGTCCGGATCCGCGCAGTGCGCCCCCCGCCCGCGCCCAGAAAGGAATAGACCATGACAGACCACACCGTCCACATCGAGAACCGACAACTCCAAGGGCCGCACGGGGAAATCCCGATCCGCATCTATACACCATCGACGTCCCGCGCCGAGCCGGTCGGCGTGGTGTGGTGCCACGGGGGATCTTACATTTACGGCGACCTCGACATGGCCGAGAGCGACTGGGTCGCCACCAGCCTGGCCGAGGCCGGGATTTCCGTCGTCGCAGTAGATTACCGACTCGCTCCGGTCCCTCAGTGGGCCCTCGACCTCGGCGCCGAACCGGGCGCCGGTAACGCCTACTACCCCGCAGCGGTCGACGAGATAGAGGCTGTCCTCGCTTGGGCGAACACAGAACTGCATTCGCAGAGTCCCGCCGGCTGGGCACTGGGTGGAGCAAGCGCAGGGGGGACCCTCACAGCAGGATTGACTCTGCGTTTGCGCGATCAGAGCCTCGTCATGCCCTCCAGGCTGCTACTGGCCTACCCTCTCCTGCACCCTCAATTGCCGCAGTTCCGCAGCGAACTGAAGGCAAAGCTCGCCGAACTAACACCGGCCCCTGGCATCCCCCTAACACCGGAAGGCGTCGCAGGGCTGACTTTGAACTATGTGAACGGCGCCCCCAAGCAGTTGGGCGACCCTTACGCGTTCCCTGGTGGGCATGATCTCTCCGGCTTCCCACCCACGTTCATCCTCAACTCGGACGTGGACACCATCCGCGCATCCGGCGACGCCTTTGCCGCCGAACTCGCTAGCGCGGGCGTGGACTTGTTAACCGTCACGGAACACGGAACAGAGCACGGACACCTCAACGAACCGACGACGATCGGTGCCCAGCGCAGCATCAATCGCATGATTGAGTGGCTTACCTCACCGTGGGCTTACGGTCGATCTGCCGATAGCTCGTCGGCGAGCACGGAGACCTCAACGCGGTGACCACCCCAGGTCCCCTCTCCATGTTGACTGATGAGCCATCCCGGGCTCCGGCCCGTCCTAGAGATCAGCCTGCCTGTGAGTTCTCGCCACGATTGAGCGTCACCAAAACGGCCTGCGCGCAATGGCAGTCATCCTGAGGCTGGATCGTCTGCCGGCGCCAAGGGGTCCTAGGCCCGAACTCAAGGCAGATGATCTGTTCGTCCATTCCCCTGCCAGCTTATTCACCAGCCCAGGAGGGCACATGTTCCACGACACCCAACGGCCGCCCACCGACGAGGACAGCCTCATCACACCCAGCGACCTGTTTGGTCATCAACCGCTCTCGCTTTCTGTTCAGGTCACGACGGAGGACGACACACAGAGCCGGGACCAGAAAATCAACGAAGCCGTCGACCAACTGATACCTGCCGCGTTCGAACACAGGCACGGCATCCTCGTCACGCAGCAAGACGTCGACTTGTACACCGTCCAGATTGATCCGAGCGTGCCCTGCGGCACCATCCATGAAAAGCGCCACTGACACAACCAGATCGGCACCGATTCCGCGCACACTGTCGCCCTGCCGGCCTCCCCTATCTCCACGCTCCTGCATCGAAAGGAAGTCTTTTGGACGAGAAGTCACACAAGAACACGCCGCTGATCGGTACCGACGTTGGAGGCACCATGCCGTCTCGCTCAGGCCTCGCTGAACTCCCGCTCGAAAGCCGACGTACCTTTGGGGTTGCGATGATCGGTTACGCCTTCATGGGCAAGGCGCACTCGAACGCGTGGCGGAACGTGGGCTGCTTCTTCGATGTTCCGGCATTCGAACAGAAGGTGCTCGTGGGCCGGGACGCGGGCGCCGTGGCCGAGGCCGCGGCCAGGTATGGCTGGGCGGAGTCGGCTACGGACTGGCAGACGGTGATCACCCGGGATGACATCGACATCGTGGATATCTGCGCGCCGGGCTGGATGCATGCCGAGATCGCCATCGCAGCGCTGGAGGCAGGCAAGCACGTGCTGGTGGAGAAGCCCCTGGCGAACACCCTGGCCGAGGCCGAACTCATGACCGCAGCGGCCGCCAAGGCCCGCGCCCGGGGAGTGCAGTCGATGATCGGCTTCAATTACCGGCGCGTCCCGGCCCTGGCCCTGGCCAGGGAACTGATCGCCGAGGGACGCCTGGGCACCGTCCGGCACGTCCGCGCAGCCTACCTCCAGGACTGGCTCGCCGACGCCCAGGCCCCCATGACCTGGCGGCTCCGGAAGAAAACCGCCGGGTCCGGCGCCCTGGGCGACATCGCCTCCCACGCCATCGACCAGATCCAGTTCCTTACCGGGGAAAGCATCCTTGAGGCCTCCGGGGTGTTGAAGACGTTCGTCACCCAGCGGCCGGGCCCGGACGGCCTGGAGGACGTCACCGTGGACGACGCCGCGTGGGCAACCTTCTGGCTTACTGGAAACATCGGCGCCTCCGTCGAAGCATCCCGTGTGGCGACGGGCCATAAGAACAGCCTCCAGATCGAGGTATACGGCACGAAAGGCGCCCTGACCTTCGACCTGGAAAACCTCAACGAACTTCGCTTCCTGGACGCAACAGCTCCGGTCCGTGAGCAGGGGTTCCGCCGGATCCTGGTCAACGAACCCGAGCACCCCTACCTGGAGGCGTGGTGGCCGCAAGGACATGTGATCGGCTGGGAACACACCTTCACCCACCAGGTCCGGGACTTCCTGGCCGCCATCGATGCCGGGACCCCGCCGTCGCCGTCGTTCGAAGAAGGACTGAACGTCCAATACGTCCTGGACGCCGTGGAGGAATCCGCGGCCAACAAAAGCACCCTCACCGTCGTGCGCCACTAGCCACCCGCCACCAACCAAGGAGCCCCACCATGCCCCGCCCCTTCACCTTGTTTACCGGCCAGTGGGCCGACCTGCCCTTCGAAGAAGTCGCGCGCCTGGCCTCCGGCTGGGGCTACGACGGCCTGGAAATCGCCGTCTCCGGGGACCACCTGGACGCCTGGCGCTGGGACGAACCCGGCTACATCGACTCCAAACTCGAGATCCTGGACAAGTACAACCTCAAGGTCTGGGCCATCTCCAACCACCTCAAGGGCCAGGCCGTCTGCGATGACCCCATCGACTTCCGCCACGAAGCCATCGTCGGGTCAAAGGTCTGGGGCGACGGCGACCCCGAAGGCGTCCGCCAACGCGCCGCCGAGGAAATGAAACACACCGCACGGCTCGCCAAAGCACTCGGCGTGGACACCGTCGTCGGCTTCACCGGCTCCGCCATCTGGCAATACGTCGCCATGTTCCCGCCCGTCCCCGAACAGGTCATCGACGCCGGCTACCAGGACTTCGCCGACCGCTGGAACCCTATCCTGGACGTCTTCGACGAACAAGGCGTCCGCTTCGCTCACGAAGTCCACCCCTCCGAAATCGCCTACGACTACTGGACCACGCACCGCACCCTCGAAGCCATCGGCCACCGCGAAGCCTTCGGCCTGAACTGGGACCCCTCCCACATGATGTGGCAAGGCATCGACCCCGTCTCCTTCATCTGGGACTTCAAAGACCGGATCTACCACGTGGACTGCAAAGACACCAAGATCCGCCAAACCGGCCGAAACACCGTCCTGGGCTCCCACCTGCCCTGGGGCGACCCCCGCCGCGGCTGGGACTTCGTCTCCGCCGGACGCGGCGACGTCCCCTGGGAAGCCTCCTTCCGCGCCCTCACCGCCATCGGCTACAACGGCCCCATCAGCATCGAATGGGAAGACGCCGGCATGGACCGACTCCACGGCGCCCCCGAAGCCCTCGCCAACCTCAAAAAATACGACTTCCCCTCCTCCCAAACCAGCTTCGACGCCGCCTTCAACAGCAACGGCTAACGGTTGCAGGAACTGCTGACGGCCGATGTAACAAGCGGTGTGGTCACCGACCCTGAAAGCACGCACGTCGCCGCTGCTCGTCCGGAAGCCCGTTTGCGATCGCTCCTGCCCGGGTTCGCTGCCACGCAAACGTCAGAACCGGAAGATTCATAAAACAGCTAACAGAGGAGCAAACATCGGCATGACCTCACTTTCGATGATGGGTATCGACATCGGCGGCACCGGCATCAAGGGCGGCGTCACTGACCTCACCACTGGCCGCCTTGAAGGAGACAGGGTCCATATCGCGACCCCAAGTCAACGCACTCCCCAGGCCGTCGCTGACGCTGTTGCAGAAGTAGTCCGGGAACTGGAGCAGCGAATGGAAGCGCAATCGGTGGGTGCACCGGTAGGGATTACTTACCCCGGGATCGTCCAGCATGGCGTTGCCCGCTCCGCTGCGAATCTGGACCCGTCGTGGGTTGGCTTCAATATTCAAGCCCTCTTCACAGACCGTTTTGATCGAAGTGTTGAGGTCATCAATGACGCGGACGCTGTTGGCTTGGCTGAGGTGAAATTTGGTGCTGGCAAAGGTGTGAATGGCAAAGTCCTGGCAATCACGCTGGGAACAGGGATCGGTTCGGCATTCGTATTCGATGGAAAACTGGTACCCAACTCTGAACTGGGCCACCTCGAGGTCGGCGGGATTGTCGCGGAAACCAAGGCATCGGCCGTCGCCCGCGAGAGATACAACCTGAACTGGGAGCAATACAGCGTGATCCTGCAGCGCTACTTCTCTCACATTGAATTCCTCTTCTCCCCCGACTTGTTCATAGTGGGCGGCGGGATCTCGGCTTGCGCCGATGAGTACCTTCCCAGGCTGAAACTGAATGCCCCGATCGTGCCGGCCAAACTAAGGAACGACGCGGGCATCATCGGCGCCGCCCTTCAGATAGCTGCTCTTCACCCGGATGCAATTGCCGAACCGCCATCAAGGTCCCCGTTGTAACGTGCAGGTTGAAGTACGCCCCAACCCAACACGGGGGCGGCCCGTTTTGGGCTCCGGAAATGGGGCAATCCAGCCGTGGCCGCTGAGAGGCTGGGCTCAGCCGACGCCCGTACCCAAGGACAATCTTTGTGCGTAATCTCCAAGCCGGGCGGGTCGACTTCTTTATGGACAGACCAGCACTGGAAAGACGTCGGGTAATGCATCCGAACAGCAGGCCAGCACAAGCACTTGGCATGGCTTACCTAGTCATTGGCGTGCCCGCCAATCCCGCCGCCTGGTGAACTTGAGTCCCTGGCGAAAGCGCCCAGGCAGAAGGCGCAGGGATCCCCGATGGCACAGGGCGCCGCGGTGACGGGCTTGGACGTCTATCCGGTCGTTGGCCTGGTGGGGCTTAGAAGGGGAGCGGTAGTTTGGCTGTGCGCCCGCCGTCGAGCGTGATGACTTCACCGGTCAGGAAACCCGAGCGGTGACTGGCCAGGAAAACTGCGAGTTCGCCGACGTCTCTGGGCTCGCCCAAGCGGCCCGCGGGGTGCAGCCGATGCAGCGCGTTGCGCGCGGCGGCGGGATCCGATTGGGACTGCAGGTAGTTTTCGCTCAGTTCCGAGGTGATCCATCCTGGTGCGATGGCGTTGCACCTGATGTTGTCCGGACCCAGGTCCACGGCGAGGGCCTTGGTCATGCCGTGGATGCCGGCTTTGGAGGCGGCGTATGCTGCGTGCTCTGGATTGGCGGCGAGACCTTCGATTGAGCCGATGTTGATGATGCTTCCGCCTCCCGCCTGTCGCATGAACGGCAGCACGGCCTGGGCAAGGAACAGTGGGGTCCGCAGATTCAGTGCCATCATCATGTCCCACTCCTCCGGCAGGATGTCGGAGACGCCGCGCTCGAACATGGTGCCGGCATTATTGACCAGGACGTTGAGGCCGCCGAAGCGGTCCACGGCTTGGTTGACGACGGAGGAAAGGATGCGTGTGTCCACCAGGTCCGCTTGGATGGCGAGTACTGAGGGATGGGCTTGGAGGTCAGGGTCGAGGGGCTTGCGCTGGACTACGGCCACCTGGGCCCCCTCTTGCAGGAAACAGTCTACGATTCCACGGCCGATCCCTTGACCGCCGCCGGTCACCAGAGCTGTCTTGCCCTCAAGCTCCATGTTTCTGCTCAATCTGTTTAGGTGGTCGGTCTGCTGCCAGCGAATCAGTCCGTTTCCGGGCTACTGCAAAAGAAGCAGCTTCCGGTATCGCACTCATCTGCATCTTGAGTGGCCTCGGCCAATGACTGAACGCGCTCACCCGCCGGCTCAGCGTAGAGCATGACGGACATGACTTACTCGCCGTACATCAGGTTGGTGAGGAACGCGTCAAGCTGGCGGCGGGGAAATGCTTCATCGCCGCTTGCGGTGAACGGACGTGCCTGGTCGAGGTAAAGCCCCTCCCACGGTGAGCACTTCAGCTCCCCTGCCTCGAAGGGGACAGCCTCGAAGGCCGTGACTTCCGCTGCGGGCGACGGTGCCTGGACGGAGGTCACATGGGCGTGTGACGGGGCTGCGTAACGGTGGCCGAAAGCGGCGAAAATAGCGCGGTGGCCGATGGAGATCGACATGATCAGTTTTCCTTCCTTGTGGCGGCTGCAGGACAACCCCGTCCCAGAGCTCGGCAGAACTTTTTGAACGTAGCGTTCGTAAATTGAACGTGACATTAGTGTGGCATACCTCACCCCAGCGGTGCAATGCAGTGCGGTAAAAGATTTTCTACTTCTCGCTGTCCCCTCGGGCCATTACGACAACCCTTGGCTTGTCGGCGCTGCAGACCAGCAGCCGGCCGCGCCCTCCCTCTTGGATGATCCAGAAAACACTTCGATCCAGGGCGAGCATGTCAATTTGCCCAACCGTACTCAGGCCATTCCTGGGAAGCACTTGCACCACATCCCCGCGGGACAACTTCGACCAGTCCGGGACCGGCGAGGGGAGCGGGGGTGTGCGACGGAGCCGTGGAGTACGGGAGTATCCGGGCATGTCTTGATTCCGTTCTGCTGGGAAGATTTCGGGCGCTCCGGCCTTGCAATGAAGGATAACGAGGGCCACAATGGAAATGTTCATCTGATGAACGTCACGTTCAAGTTATTACTCTAGGTTTGCTGCTGCAAGACCTTGCATCAACGGAGATGATGGCCATGAAACGAGGGGAAAAGCCCACTGCCGGCCTCCGCCACACCGCGCCGTCGCAGATCGTACCTGCGTCTGCCACGCCGCATTTTGTTCCCGTTCAGCCAGCCGGCTACGAGCGTTCTCTCTTTCCGGACGTGGCAGGATGACCAGACCCCATTGGCGTCGGCAGCAGAAGCAAAAGCCTCGCAGAGACCCCGCTGAAGTAATACGGGAACGCGATGCACGCAGGACGGCAGCTCTTGCTCAGTGCGTGAGGGAAATCAACAGCGACATGGAAGGACGCGGGCTGACACACAGCCTCGTGGCCGAGCGCGTGGGCATACCAGTCCAATACGTGCGCTGGAAGTATCCATCCCTCGAACATCTGCTGGCCATGGCGGATGCCCCACGCTGACCTGAGGGCAACAGCTTGGCGCCACTGAAGGACAGCCGCCCACACTTCCGTTCGAGACAGAGCCGCCCCGATGGTTGTCTGGCTCGCCCGCCATAGGCCACACCGCTAAGCTCCCTGTCCCCAAAGCAATCGCAGGTAAGCGCCGGTACGTTCCGCAGATTGCCCCCCACTACCCAGCCTGGCTTATCGCCAAGTGACACCAAAAGGAGCTTCAGTCAGGAGTCGCCCGGCTCGAAGCCCAGGAGCGCCTTCGCGATGTCCTTGCCCGCCATTCGAAGGTCATTGATCGTGTCCGGCAGGCTCTCCGAGTTCAGCCGTTGCTCTGGTCCGTTGACCGACACGATGCCAACCAGGGCGCCTGCCACGTCCCGGACCGGCACCGCCACAACGAAGAGTCCTTCTTCGAGTTCGTTGTTGAGCAGGGCGTATCCGTGTTCGCGAACCGTATGCAGTTCGTTGATGATCGCGTCCCGCTTGGTGATGGTGCTCGGCGTATAGGCTTCCAGTTTCTTGGGCAGCGCCTTGATAACTTCCTCGTCGGTCATCTCTGCAAGCAGGAGCTTGCCCGTTGCACTGGCGTGCACCGGGTAGGTTTCACCGACATACATGGTGACGTTCAGGTACCGGGAACCGGAGGCTTCAGCGATAACGTCATAGGCCAGTGCTTCACGCACCATGGCAAAGCTCAGGGTCTCCTTTAGCTTTGCCGCGTACTCCTCCAGGATGGGCTGCACCCTGGCCACGGCGCCAGTATAGGGGTCGGCCAGCCGGCCCAGCCGTGCCATCTCCCAGCCCAGTGTGTAGCGGTTGTCGACCCGGTCAACAAACCCCGTTTGCTCCAGGCTCAGCAACAGGCGGAATGCGGTGGGGCGCGTCATTCCGACAGCCTGGGCGAGTTCGGTGACAGTGATGCCTGCCCTATGCCGGCCGAGCTCACTGAGCAGGACGGTGGCCTTGATAACGGACTTGTTGGTGAGGTCTACTGCCTCGCCGGCCGCGACATCGTCACCGGCTGTTACCGCTTGTACGTCCACGCCTGTTTCCGTTGCCACATTAAACCCCGGTTCCGTTCATGTCTGCTCAAGGCAATGATGCCCCGACTGGCTGTCTCCACCATCCTATGCCTCCATAGAGCGAACGGGGCGTTCAGGAATCAGGCGACGTCACCCCGCTACAGCTGATTCGGAGGCCCGTGCCGCCAACCGGGCTGATGCTGCAACGGCCTCACGTGCGGCCACGGCCAGCAAACCGTTGTCCGACGCCGTGGGCATGAAGCGGAAGCCAAGTGTGATCATCTTTTCGGACAAAACCGGCTCCCCGGTGTAGATGCCGGGGACTACGCCCGCATCAATGCAGCGGCGGGCAACATCGGCGAGGATGCCGTCGGCGCCTTCGCCGGTGAGTTCCTCGAGCGTGATCCCCAGGCTGAGGGAGAGATCGTAGGGGCCAACAAAGACGGCGTCGGGTCCGGTGGACAGGATGGCGTCAAGGTTTGCCAGACCGGCGGCCGTTTCGATCATGAGGATGCACAGTGCATCGTCCTGCTGGTTTCCCGGGACCGGTTTGGGGTAGCGGGGACTGCGACGGGTGGGGCCGTAGCTGCGCTTTCCACGTGGAGCGAAGCGGGTGGCCGCTATCAGGGCCGCTGCCGTGGTTGCATCTTCCACGGTGGGAAAGATGATGCCGCCTGCGCCGGCATCGAGCACCCTGCCAACAGTGCCGGCCTCGTGCCCGGGTGCGCGGACGATCGACGGCACGCCAAACAGATGGGCAGCTTCGATCAGGGGCTGCAGTTCGGAGATTTCAGCACCGCCGTGCTGGCCATCGATACAGATCCAATCGAATCCTTCGGCGGCCAGGATGTCGACCGCTGCCGGGTCCCGAAAGCTGACCCAGGCGCCCGGGTGGGTGCCGCCGTCGTCGAGGTTCAGGCGGGGCGTGGGCAGGCTGGTGGAGTTGGCGCTTTCACCGTAGATCTTCATGGTGTCCCTTCGGCAGATTTCAATGATGTTGGGTGGCATTACTTGGACGCCTGGCCGGGGAGGTCCCGGCCAGGCGTCCATGGTGGTTGTTGAATGGTTAGTGCTGCAGGGCAGGCTTGCCCAGCGGCGCGGAGGTGTCGCTCAGGCTCAGGCCCTTGGTTTCCGGTGCAAGGTACTGCGAGATCACTGCACCCAGCACGCAGATGCCTGCGGCGATCAGCATCGTGGTTCCGACGCCCAGGCCATCGACGGACAGGGGAAGGATGAACGTTCCCGCCGCTGCGCCGATCCGTGAGAAGGCGGTGGCGAAGCCGACGCCGGCGCCGCGGATTTCGGTCGGAAAGACCTCGCCGGGATAGACGCCGGTCAGGGCCGTTGAGACGGCGTTGAAAAACGAGAAGATGATGAAGCTGATCAGGATGATCATCGGCGACATGTGGGAGAACAGGCCGATGACAACCAGGGCGGCGGCGGCAATCCACATCGGCGGGATGGACAGTTTGCGGCGTCCCACTTTTTCAATCAGGAACATCGCGGCCAGGGAACCGGCCACCACGACGCCGTTGAGCACCAGCGCTCCTGCCAGGCCGTCTTCGACCCCCAGGCTTTCCAAAACGATGGGCGCGAAGGTGGCGATGGCGAAGTAAGGGGTGACATTACAGACCCAGTACATGCAGACGAAGATCGTGGAGTTTCGGTACTGCGGGGAGAAGAGCTTGCCGAAATTCGGCTTCTCGGACTTCTCGTGCTCCAGATCCTTGACGTCCGCGTCCTCCATGAACTGGTGGGCGATGGCAAACGCTTCCTCACGACGCCCCTTGCTGAGGAGCCAGCGCGGGGATTCAGGTGATCCCAACCGGAGCAGGAACACAATGAGCGACGGCACGGTGCTCATGCCCAGGATGATGCGCCAGTCGGCGTGGATTGATGTGGACATGTAGTAGCCCACAGCGTAGGACAGCAGGTACCCCACGTACCAGGCAACCTCCTGGAATGCCATGAGTTTGCCGCGCAACCTGGCTGGTGAGAATTCGACAAGAAGCGGCCAGCCGATGGCATAGTCCGCCCCGATTGCCATGCCCATGAGCAGGCGGATGACAAAGAGCTGCCAGGCGTCCGCAACAAAGAACTGGGCGGCGGAACCGACCAGGAAGATCGCGAGGTCGACAATGAACATCGGCTTGCGGCCGACCTTGTCCGCGAGGTAACCGCCGATGGGGCCGCCAAAGAAGATGCCAATCAGGGCAGAGGCCCCAATAAGCCCCTGCATGGTAGCGGACAGGCTCAGGTCAGCCGTCAAAGCGGGCATGACCAGACCGATGCCGCCCAGGATGAAGCCGTCAATAAACATACCGCCGGCGATCACGCCGCTGAGCTTGATCAGGAACTTCTTTTTTTGCGGGTCCTGGGGCGCCAGGGACTGCACGGGCAGCCGGCGGGAAGGTGTTACAGATGAATTCACGATGGACTTCCTTGTAGATCGTGCTGCTGGGGAGGGATGCAGGCGCCGGTGGAATCAGCGCGAAGAGGAGATTTCGGCCGAAACATTGACCGGGGGCCGTTCATTTCTCGAACGTCGTGATCAAAAATATGGCATGGGCCACACTGGCTGTCAAGAGTTACACCGCAACAAGTCCCTGCGCTCCCGCCGGACGCGGTCGCGCCGGCGGCGACACCTCCGCTATCACGGTCACCTCTTGACAGTGAGTTGGCTTACATTCTAGATTGAACGCAATGTTCACAAATTGAACGCTCACCATTCCAGTAACGGCTTTGTCCGGCACGAGTCCAAGGAAGCACCGCTGCCATGAAAAACGAACCTCTCAGCCTTTTCGCTTTTGACGTCTTCGCCCCGTCTCACCTGACTTCCGGGTCGTGGCGGAACGATGCGGACCAGGGCTACCGCTACACCGACCTGCAGTACTGGACGGGCATCGCGCAGATGCTGGAAAAGGCCGGCTTCGACGGGATCTTTTTCGCCGACAACGTCGGCTACCACGACGTTTACCGCGGAAACGGCGACGCCGCCCTCCGCGACGCCGCACAGTTTCCCATCAACGACCCCACCGTGCTCATCAGCGGCATGGCCGCCGTCACCAGGCACCTGACCTTCGGGGTCACCGTCTCGGCAACGTATGAGCCGCCTTACCTGCTGGCCCGCAAGTTCAGCTCACTGGACCACCTCACCTCAGGCCGGGTCGGCTGGAACATCGTCACCTCCTACTCCGAGGCCGCCGCCCGCAACCTCGGCAAGCAGCAGCAGCTCACCCCCGCCGAGCGTTACGACATGGCCGACGAGTACATGGACGTGGTGTATAAGCTCTGGGAAAGCTCCTTCGAAGAGGACGCCGTGGTCCGCGACGCCGAATCCGCGACATACATCGACCCGGCAAAGGTGCACCCCATCGAACACGCAGGCGAGCACTTCACGGTGCCCGGTTTCCACCTGTGCGAGCCTTCCCCACAACGCACCCCGGTACTGTTCCAGGCCGGTTCCTCCGCCAGGGGCATGGAGTTCGGCGGGAAGCACGCCGAGGCCGTCTTCATCCAGAGCACATCCGTGGAGGGTGCCAAGCGCAGCGTTGCCAAGCTCCGCCAGGCCGTCTCCGACGCCGGCCGCGACCCACGCGACGTCAAGATCGTCATCCTGCTCACCGTGGTGGTGGCGCCCACGGACGAGGAAGCCCAGGCCAAATACAATGCGGCCGTGGAGAACGCACCCATCGACGCCGTCCTGGCCCGCTTCAGCGGCTGGACCGGCATCGACATGGCCGAATACGAACTGGACACTCCCCTGCGCTCTGTCGGTACCAAGGCAGGGCAGTCCATGGTGGACATGTTCTCCAAGGCCGACCCCGACCGCGACTGGACCCCCCGCCAGATCGCCGAGTTCCTCGCCGTTGGCGGCACCGGATCCACGATCATCGGCTCCCCGGAAACCGTCGCCGCGGAACTGCGCCGCTGGCGCGACGAGGCAGACATCGACGGCCTCAACCTCAGCTACATCACCAAGCCCGGCGGCTGGGAGGAATTCATCGAACTCGCCCTGCCGGAACTGCGCGCCCAAGGCATCATCGCCCCGGCCCGCGCCGAGGACCAGGAACCCGTCACCCTCCGCGAGAAACTCTTCGGCCAGAAATACACGCTGGACGGCCACCCAGCCACGGCCCAGCGCGCCAAGCACCTCAGTGACGCCGCACGCTAATCCCGCACCACGGAATTAACAACGAAGGACCTTTCCATGACTGAACAAACTGACGTCGTCGTCATCGGGGCCGGTCTCGCCGGCCTCATCACCGCCCGTGAGCTTAGCAACCGCGGTCACAAGGTGGTTGTATTGGAAGCCCGGGACCGCCTGGGCGGCCGCTTGTGGACTGAAGACCGCCTGGGCCAGAAACTGGAACTCGGCGGAAACTGGCTGCACTGGACCCAGCCCCATGTCTGGGCAGAGGTCACCCGCTACGGGCTCGAGGTCTCACGCGGCCCGCGCTCGGAAGAAACCTACTGGCTCGCCGGCGACGAGGTGCGCCGCGGCAACTTGGACGACTTCATGAAGCTGATCGACCCAGGCATGACGCGGTTGCTCGAAGACACCGTGAAGTGGCTGCCCCGTCCCGATGCACCGCTTACCAACCCTGGCCTGACAGAAGTTGACCAGTACAACCTGCAGGAAATGCTGGACAAACTGGACCTCTCCGAGGACGAGCGCAACGCCAACGAAGCCGCCTGGGTAGGCCACTTCAACGCACCTCTGAACCAGTGCGCCTACGTCAACGCGCTGCGCTGGAATGCCGGGTCTTCCGGGCACTGGCACCTGATGCACGAGGCCTCGGCGATCTACCGGCTCAAGGACGGCAACGACACCCTGGTGAACGCGATTGCCGGCGACACGGATGCGGAGATCCGCCTGAGTGCCCCCGTCAACGCAGTGCGCCATACCAGTGACGGAGCCACGGTCTTCTACGCCGACGGGCAGGAGATCGAGGCCAAGAAGGTGGTCATCACCCTGCCGCAGAACGTGCTGCACAAGCTCGATGTCCAGCCCGCCCTGTCCGAAGGCAAGCTCGCACCCAGCCGGGAAAAAACCGCATCCCAGGGCGTCAAAGCGTGGATCCGGGTCAAGGGTCCCATCAAGCCCTTCTTCGCCTACTCCGCCCAGGACAAACCGCTCTCCGTGATCCGGACCGAATTCGTCGGCAAGGACGACGCCGTGCTGGTGGGCTTCGGTGCCGACGCCAACCGCATTGATGTCACCGACATCGACCAGGTCCAGCAAGCGATCAAGGTATGGCGGGACGACCTGGAAGTCCTCGAGGTCACGGGTCACAAGTGGGGCGAAGACCCCTACGCCGAAGAGACGTGGCTGGTCCAGCGTCCCGGCCAGCTCACCAAGTACCACGCCGCACAGCAGGCCAGCGAAGGCGCCCTGCACTTCGCCAGCGGCGACATCGCCAACATCTGGGCCGGATTCTTCGACGGCGCCATCGAAAGCGGACTGCGCGCGGGCCGCACTGTCCACGCAGAACTGAAGGAGGATCAACCATGACCGCCACCGCCATTGCCCCCGGGACCATCGACTCCGACCGCTACCGGGCCGTCATGCGGCACCTGCCCACCGGCGTCGCAGCCATCTGCTCCACAGATCCGGTGACCGGCACCCAGAACGGCATGATCGTGGGAACCTTCGCGTCCCTGTCGATGGAGCCGGCGCTGGTGACCTTCAGCGTGATGCACTCCTCCACCAGCTGGCCAAAGATCTCCCAGGCCGGGATCTTCAGCGTCAGCCTGCTCGCCGAGGACCAGCAACAGGTCTGCCGGGCACTGTCCGCCAAAGGCGAGGACAAGCTCAGCTCCGTTGCGTGGTCCGAGTCGGACTGGGGCACCCCGCACCTCCACGGCTCCCTTGCCTGGTTCGACTGCCGGATTGAACAGCAGTTCACCGCCGGTGACCACCTCGTCGTCATCGCCAGCGTGCTGGACATGACACCCGCTGAGCAGGCCTCCGCCCCGCTCATCTTCCACGGCGGCCGCTTCGGAAGCTTCCGCGAAGCCGCCTCCTAATCCGCACTGCCTGGCCGCATCTACCTTCTTCAAGGAAACCCTGACATGGATATCACCCCAGCCGCTGAAAAAACTCCCGACAGCGACATCACCCCGGCCCTCTACCGCCAGATCCTGGGCAAACTGCCCACCGGCGTCACAGCCATTACCGGCATCAATGACGACGACGAAAAGCTCGGCCTCGTCGTGGGCACTTTCCAATCCCTCTCACTCGAACCGGCCCTGGTCATGTTCTGCGTGGACAAGTCCTCCTCAAGCTGGCCGAAACTGCGCAAACTGCAAAAGTTCACCGCCAACATCCTCTCCGACGACCAGATCAGCATCTGCCGGTCACTGTCGAAGAAAGGACCGCAGAAGTTCGAGGGCCTCCCCTGCACCCCCGGCCCCCTCGGAACCCCCCACCTCGACGGCGCCACCGCCTACATCGACTGCATGGTCACCGCAGAAGTCGTCGTGGGAGACCACTACATGGTCGTCGGGGCGGTCACCAACATGACTGAAGGAAACGGTGACGCACTTCTGTTCCGTGGTGGCAAGTTCGGACAGTACCTCCCCATCGAAATCCCGGCGCCCGAAAGCGCAGCACCGGCCGCACCGCAATCAGTACCAGCAAGGAGCGCATCATGACCCGCAGCGAAGCCATCCTCAAAGCCTGGAACGGCGCTTGGGGGGACGGTGATCTCGCAGCATTCGAAAACCTGCTGGCACCGGACTATGTCCGGCGGTCCAAATCGGGAAGCGAAGACTACGCGAGCCTTAGGAAGACCATCGAAGCCATGCACACCGCGTTCCCCGATTCCAGCACCGAAATCCTGGACATCGTGGAGGACGGCACCAAGGTGGCAGTCCATTGGAAAACGACAGGCACCCACCAAGGCGAGTTCATGGACGTCCCCGCCACCGGCCGCAGCGTCAACGTGACCGGCGCATCGTTCCTGCGCTTCGAAAATGACAAGCTCGCCGAGGAATGGGTCATTTGGGACCCCCGCGAACTGCTCTCAGCACTCGGAATCTGGCACCTAGGGCCAGGCAACGCCTAGCCAGAAACCCCGACCCACTTTCTACTGCCTCGGAAGGCACCCCATGACACTTCACGGACACTCCCTGATTGCCGGAGAAACCACCGCCGGAACCACCGGAACCACGAACGGGATCAACCCGGCCACCAACGAAGCACTGGAACCCACGTACACGCTGATCAGCGAAGACCAGCTGCGGGCTGCAACCGAAGCCGCCGCTGACGCCTTCGATTCCTTCAGCGCACTAGACCCCGGACAACACGCACGCTTCCTGGACACCATCGCCGACAACATCGAAGCCATCGGTGACGAACTCATCGAACGGGCCTCCACCGAAACCGGCCTTGGCCTGGACCGTTTATGCGGCGAACGGGCGCGTACTGTTGGCCAGCTGCGACTGTTCGCCGACGTGGTGCGCCAGGGTGACTTCCGCGGCGTGCGCATCGACCCGGCCATCCCCGACCGGGCACCCCTGCCCAGGGCCGACATCCGGCAGCGCCAGATCCCCCTTGGGCCGGTTGCCGTGTTCGGAGCCAGCAACTTCCCCCTGGCGTTCTCCGTTGCCGGCGGTGACACCGCCTCCGCGTTCGCCGCAGGCTGCCCCGTGATCGTCAAGGCCCACAACGCCCACCCCGGCACCGCCGAACTCGTCGGCCAGGCCATCGTCAAGGCCGTCACGGACCTGGGCCTGCACCCAGGCGTGTTCTCCCTGGTCTACGGCTCCGGGGCGAGCATCGGCCAGGCCCTGGTGGCAGACCCGAACATCAAAGCAGTTGGCTTCACCGGCTCCCGCGAAGGCGGCACGGCCCTCATGCGCACCGCGGCTGCACGGTCTGAGCCCATTCCCGTCTATGCCGAAATGTCCTCAATCAACCCGGTCTATGTGTTCCCGGGCGCCCTGGATGGCGATGCAGAGACCCTGGCGAAGCAGTACGTCACCTCCGTGACCGGCAGCTCGGGGCAGCTGTGCACCTCCCCCGGCCTGGCCTTCGTCCCCGCGGGCGACGCCGGCGACCGGTTCGCTGCCGCCGTCACAAAGGAAATCGCTGCACTCTCCGGGCAGACCATGCTCAGTGGCGGCATCGCCTCCGCGTGGCAGCACGGCCACGATGCACTCGACGCCGAGACCGACGTCGAGCTTCTCGGCCGGGGCCAGAAAGGCCCCGGCGAGAACGCACCGGCACCGGCCGTGTTCAGCGCCGAACTTAGCGTCTTCACCACAAACCCGGTACTGCACGAGGAAATATTCGGGGCTGCGTCCCTGGTGGTCCGCTATAAGGGCATCGATGACCTGGTCGAAGCAACCAACAAGCTCGACGGCCAGCTCACCGCGTCGCTGCACATCACCGAGGACGACTACGCCGCTGCCGCGCCGCTCATACCCGCCCTTGAGCGAAAAGTGGGCCGGATCATCATCAACGGCTGGCCCACAGGCGTCGAAGTCGGCCACGCCATGGTCCACGGCGGCCCCTACCCCGCCACATCCGACTCCAAAACGACGTCCGTTGGCACCCTGGCAATCGAACGGTTCCTCCGCCCCGTGGCCTACCAGAACTTTCCGGAGCAACTGCGCCCCGCACCGCTCCAGGACGCGAACCCCTGGCACGTCAACCGCCTCATCGACGGGCAACCCGAACAGCGCTAGGCCCCGCCGCGCCCCATCTTCCGGCCCCGGGCACGCCTCCCGCAACGAGTCGCCCGGGGCCGGAACCCCAACACACAGAACTGAGGAACCATGTCCACCATCACACTCGACGATGTCGCCGATACGCTCCGCACCGCACGGCTTCAGGGACAGCCCGTACCGGCTCCGACCGAGACCTGGCCCGGCCTGGACGCGGACGCCGCATTCCAGGTCCAGAAGATCAACGTCGAACACGCATTGGACGGCGGCGACCGGCTAGTCGGCTACAAGCTCGGCAACATCGCAAAGGTCATGCAGGACGCCTTCGGCCTGGACCAGCCGGACTACGGCCACCTGCTCGCCAGCCTCTTCGCCTTCGAGGGCACAACCTTCAAACGCGACAACTTCATTGCACCCTATGTGGAACTCGAACCGGCGTTCGTGCTCCGCTCCCGCCTGGGCGGCCGGAACACCACCATCGCGGACGTCATCAACGCCATCGATTACGCGCTGCCCGCCATCGAAATCATCGACTCGCGTGTGCAGAATTGGGCCATCGGCCTGCCGGACACCCTCGCCGACAACGGCTCCACCGGCGCCGTCATCCTCGGCGGCACCCCCCGGAAGGTCACCGACCTGAACCTGCGCGACACCCGCGGTGTCCTGACCTTCAACCACCGCGAAATCATTTCCGGCACCACCGGAAACATCCTCGGCAACCCCCTTGCCGCCGTCGCCTGGCTGGTCAACCGCCTCGCCGACTACGACGTGGAGTTCGAAGCAGGCCAGGTCATCCTTCCCGGCAGCTGCCTCCAGGCCGTTCCGATGAACGAAGCCGGCCGCTGGTCCGGGACCTTCGACGGCTGGGGCACCGTGGAATTCGACGTTTCGGCCTGATCATGCGCCTGGCCAACATTTCCGGACGCCTCCACCTGGTGACGCCCGATGACCACGTCATCGATGTGGCGATGGAAACGGGCGGACATTTCAGTCCACGGATCCAGGACTGCTACGAACGCTGGTCAGAACTCCGCAGTGTCGCCTACACGCTGGAGCAATGGCGCGGGACACCGCTGGCCGAGGTTCCGCCGTCCTCCTTCGGAAACCCCGCGCCGCAGCCCCGGCAGGTCTTCGCGATCGGGCTGAACTACGCAGCCCACGCCGCGGAAGCTTCGCTGGCCGTACCCGATGACCTCACGGTGTTCACCAAGTTCGTCACCGCCCTGACCGGTCCACACGGAACCATCTCCCTGCCGCCCGGCACCGTTGACTGGGAAGTGGAACTCGTCGTGGTGATGGGCCGCGGCGGGACGGGCATTCCTGCCGAAGAGGCGTGGAAGTACGTGGCAGGCGTCTCCGTGGGCCAGGACCTCTCAGAGCGGACTCTGCAGTCATCCGGGCCCGCGCCCCAGTACAGCCTGGCGAAGTCGTTTCCCGGGTTTGGACCCATTGGGCCGCTGCTGGTGACCCCCGACGAGTTTGAGGACCCGGACCGGATTGAACTGGGTTGTTCCATCAACGGCGAAGAAATCCAAAAGGGGAGCACATCGGACATGGTGTTCCCGGTGCCCGAGATCATCGCCCGCCTTTCACAGGTAACGCCCTTGCTGCCCGGTGATGTAATTTTCACCGGCACGCCAGCCGGCGTGGGCGTTGGTCGTACCCCACAGCGCTTCCTCAAACCGGGGGACGAGCTGCTCAGCTGGGTGCAGGGTGTGGGCAAAATGCGCCACCTGATGCAATAACGGGGCAAAAACAGTAAGCGTGAATATGTCAACGTGATTCACGGCCATCATGACGGCTTGATTGAGGACCACCGTCTGGAGCAATGACGAGGCTCGGACGGGCGAATAGGGACCGTTCGGGGCGGACAACTGTAAATCGCGGATCAAATAGGAGTTCCTGGTAAAGGATCACCCGGTGGCACGTCCCCTGTGGAGGTGAGGGATGGTCGACACCGGGACTAGGGTTTTCCCATGGAACAGGAAACCGGAAATGTGCGCCTGATGTTCTTGCGCGACCAAGTGGGGTTGGTACCCAGCGAGAACTATCCGGATGTAGCAGCTGATTTGCTTGTTGAGGGCTATGACTCTCCCTCGCTTCGCGAACTGGCCGGACATCTACGGAATGATCCACGGGGGGCAGCTGATTTATGGGTCCAGGTCCGGGAGGAGTTGGGCAGGCCCTATGAGGACGACGGCGACGCTCGGCGCGCATTGGTTCGGCACTGGCTCCAACAAATCGTTGACGGCGTCCTCGACCCATACCTTGGGACAAATCTCATTCTGGGCCATGCTTGGCACGAACTAGGTCAGCCCACGGAGTTGAACTATTTGGTTGTCCTCAGGGACGACTGGGACGACATGCCGCAAAGCCGGGAGGACATTTGCAACAAGATTGTGGAGGCGGCGCACGAAGTGTTGATTGATTGGTAGTCCGTCGAGGGCGCTCATCGCAAGGAAGGATCACCCGCCTAGTGGAGGATCGTCTATCGTGGCAGTTTGCCCCTACCGTCCAGAAGTTGAGGTATTCCTGGATCCCGCCGGTCGTTCGCCGCTGCACTACGCAGCACTTACCGATGCTGCAGCAGAGGTGACTCGACTGATTGCTGCCGGTGAGTCGCCCGACTCCGCGGATAGGCAGGGGTTTACCCCACTTCACCTTGCGTCTCAGGAGTATGCCCTGAACGCCGGGACTGCCCCGGCTTTTGTTGACTCGGGGTCTTAGGCCGCTTTGAGCGCGGTCCGGTTGATTGTTTCATATTCGATGGGTGTGAGTTTTCCCAGCCGTCTTTGCCGTCTCCGGCGGTGGTAGGTCCTTTCGATCCAGGTCGTGATGGCCAACCGTAGTTGTTGCCTTGTGGTCCACCGCTGACGGTCCAGGACGTTCTTCTGCAGCAGCGAGAAGAAGGATTCCATCGCGGCGTTGTCCGCGCACGCACCGACCCTGCCCATCGAGCCGGTGAGTCCGTGGTGTCGGAGCGCTTCGATAAACCGGCGGGACCGGAACTGGGACCCTCGATCCGAGTGCACCACGGTCCCTGCCGGGTTGCGAGCCCGTACGGCGTTCTCCAGCGCGGCGACGGCCAGCGAGGACTTCATCCGTGAGTCCATCGAGTAACCGACGATCCTGCCGGAATAGACGTCTTTCACCGCGCAGAGGTAGAGCTTCCCCTCGGCAGTGGGGTGTTCGGTGATGTCCGTCAGCCACAGCGCGTTCGGTGCCGTGGCGGTGAAGTCCCGTTCGACCAGGTCGTCGTGGACCGGTGGCCCCGGCTTCCTGTTCAGGCCCCGCTTCTTGGAGAACACCGACCAGATGCCGTGGTCTCTGCATAGTCGCTGGACCCTGTTCTCACCTGCTGTGATGCCCTTCTCCGGGAGCTCGTCGGCGATGAACCGGTACCCGAATGCAGGGTCGTCGGCATGGATATCCCGCGCGGCGTTGACCAGGTGCGCATCAATCCAGTCCCGTTCGGTCACCGGGCATGCCCGCCAGCGGTAATAGCCTTGCTTGCTGAAACCCAACACCCTGCAGGTCACCGCCACGGGGATACCGTCGGCGGCAAGATCCGTGACCAGCGGGTAGGTCATTTTGGGTTAATGTCCCTAGCCAGATAAGCAGCAGCCCGGCGCAGAATCTCGTTCTCCTGCTCCAACAGGCGGTTCCGCTTCTTCAATTCCCTCATCTCAGCCGACTCCGCCGCAGCTGGGCCGGCACCGGAATCTTTACGTTCGGCAATGGCGATCCAGCGTTTGAGCGTCGTGACCGAAAGCCCGAAATCCTTCGCGATCTGCGCCAGCGGCGCCTCGCCTTTGCGGGCCACATCTATAACATCCTGGCGGAACTCCGCCCCATACGGCGTGGGCATGGTCAACATCCTTCCACGAGCACAAGCTCGCTAGGTCAAGGAGTCAACAAAACCGGGGGCAGTCCCGAACCATATAACCCACTTCAGCAGGCGGAAGGACCACCAGCCAGCGTCCCGAGCCCGCCACCCACACACCTGAATAGGCCATCGCGGCGGCCAGGCGACAGCCCGCGACCCAACCCGTCAGACGACGCGACCGCAAGCTTTGTCAACACGTCAAAGCAAAATCGCCTCTGACGAGGGAATACGTCGTGCCCGAGGTGGGACTCGAACCCACACACCTTTCGATACCGCATTTTGAGTGCGGCGCGTCTGCCAATTCCGCCACTCGGGCGCGGATTACGCGGAGCCAAAGTACGCTCACAGCTGACTGTGAGCAACGCGATCGCTTCACGTACGCGGAATTACTCTACATGCAGATAGGCTGAATTCCAGAATCGCGCCGCCGTCGCCGCAAACGAACCCTGCAAACCAAGTACAGCAGCGGTGGCACCTAAGATAGTGATGTCCCGCCGTACCTTTTCAAGGAGATCCCGTGACTGAACAGACGGAGTCCAAGCCCACGTCCCAGCCGGCGCGCCGCGTCATTGTGGCAGAGGATGAAACCCTCATCCGCCTCGACATCATCGAGATCCTGCGCGGCGAAGGTTACGATGTCGTGGGTGAGGCGGACAATGGCGAGAAGGCCGTCCAGCTCGCCGAGGAACTCAAGCCGGACCTGGTCCTCATGGACGTCAAGATGCCCGTCATGGACGGCATTTCTGCGGCCGAAAAGATCGTCAAGGCCCGTATCGCCCCCGTGGTGCTGCTGACCGCCTTCAGCCAGAAGGAACTGGTGGAGCGTGCCCGCGACGCCGGCGCCATGGCCTACGTCGTCAAGCCCTTCACCCCCGCGGACCTCATCCCGGCGCTGGAGATCGCACTCTCTCGCCACGAGGAAATCAAGGCCCTCGAGAGCGAGGTGTCCGACCTGCAGGAGCAGTTCGCCACCCGCAAGCTCGTGGAACGCGCCAAGAGCCTGCTGACCACCAAGATGGGCCTGACCGAACCCGAAGCCTTCCGCTGGATCCAGAAGACCTCGATGGATCGCCGCCTTAGCATGCGCGAGGTTGCAGAGACCATCATCAACCAGGTCAACTAACGCGCCGGCCGGGCCCGAAGAGTTTCCGACGGCGGCCCGGCCCCCACGGGTACCCTAACGCGCACAGCACCAAAGCAAAGGACCCCTGCCAACCGGCAGGGGTCCTTCGCTGTGTCTGAAGACTAGGCCTGGGCCTTCTTCTTCTTTTCCGGCCACGGGCCGAGCTTTTCCTTGTTGCTGGCGACGTCTCCGGCGCGCGTGGAGTCGGCGAGGTCGCCCACCTTGTGCACCTTCAGCGAGTTGGTGGAGCCGGCCTTTCCGGGAGGCGAACCGGCGGCGATGACCACCAGGTCACCGTCTTCCACAAGTCCCATTTCCTCAAGGCTGCGGTCCACCTGGGCCGTCATGGCGTCGGTGTGGTCAACCATCTGGACAAGCACCGGCTGGATGCCCCAGGTCAGCGCCATCTGGTTCCAGACCTGCTCCACCGGGGTGAACGCGAAGACCGGCTTGATGGGCCGCAGGCGGGAGAGCCGGCGGGCCGAGTCACCGGACTGGGTGAACGCACAGATGTACTTGGCGTCCAGCTGGTCGGCGATTTCGACGGCGGCACGGGTGATGGCGCCACCACGGGTCCTGGGCTTGGTCCCCAGCGGGGGGACGCGCTCCAGGCCGTGGACTTCGGTGGATTCGATGATCCGGGCCATGGTCTTGACCGTCTCGATCGGGTACTTGCCCACGCTGGTCTCACCGGACAGCATGACGGCGTCAGCACCGTCCAGGACGGCGTTGGCGCAGTCGGAAGCCTCTGCACGGGTGGGGCGCGGGTTGTCGATCATGGACTCAAGGACCTGGGTGGCCACGATGACCGGCTTGGCCCAGCGGCGTGCCAGTTCAATGGCGCGCTTCTGCACGATCGGCACTTCCTCCAGCGGAAGCTCCACGCCCAGGTCGCCACGGGCCACCATGATGGCGTCGAAGGCGTCGATGATCTCGGGCAGCTGCTCAACGGCCTGCGGCTTTTCGATCTTGGCGATGACCGGTACGCGGCGGCCTTCCTCGTCCATGATCTCGTGGACGCGGGCGATGTCCGTAGCGTCCCGCACGAACGAAAGCGCCACCAGGTCCACGCCGCGGCGCAGCGCCCAGCGGAGATCGTCCTCGTCCTTTTCGCTCAGCGCGGGCACGTTCACGGCCACGCCGGGAAGGTTGATGCCCTTGTTGTTGGACACCATGCCGCCAACGGTCACCTCGGTGACCACCTTGACGTCGTCCACCGCCGTGGCACGCAGGGCCACCTTGCCGTCGTCGATCAGCAGGGCATCGCCCACCTTGACGTCCTCGGTGAGGCTCTTCAGCGTGGTGGAGCAGATCTCCTGGGTACCGGGAACGTCTTCGGTGGTGATGGTGAAGACGTCACCCACGGCCAGGGCGTGCGGACCGTCGACGAAACGGCCCAGGCGGATCTTGGGGCCCTGCAGGTCGGCCATGATGGCCACGGCCTTGCCAAGGTCGGATGCTGCCTTGCGGACGTTCTCATAGGTGTTGTCATGCACGGAGTAGTCGCCGTGGCTCATGTTCATGCGGGCGACGTCAACGCCGGCTTCCAGCACCGCGAGGGTGTTTTCGTAGCTGGCAATTGCCGGGCCAAACGTAGCCACAATTTTTGCGCGTCTCATATACCTACCCTATTGGTCTCTTGCATTGGTTAAGTTGTCTGCGAGGTGAACCCTCGATGCATCCTGCGGGACTGCGGCCAGAGGACAGCGGCTAGAGGACGGCGATAGCCCGGTCCGTCGGTGCTACGGGAGCGGGAAGGATCGTGCTTCCCATCAGGTACTTGTCAACGGCGGCAGCGGCGGCACGTCCTTCGGCGATGGCCCACACGATCAGGGACTGCCCGCGGCCGGCGTCACCGGCAACAAACACCCCCTCGGTGTTGGTCATGTAGTAGCCGTCGCGGGCCACGTTGCCGCGGCCGTCGAACTCGGCGTGCACCTGTTCGGTGATGCCGGCAGGCTCGGCACCGGTGAAGCCGAGGGACAGGAACACCAGGTCCGCCGGGATGATCCGCTCGGTGCCGGCCTTCGGGAGGCGCTTGCCGTCAACGAACTCGGTCTCCGCCACCTTCACGCCGGTCAGCTTGCCGTTCTCGCCAACGAACTCGACCGTGGACGCGAGGTAGGTGCGTTCGCCGCCTTCCTCGTGCGCGCTGGCCACCTCGAACAGGGTGGGGAACGTCGGCCACGGCTGGTGGCTGGCACGCTCCGACGGCGGCTGCTTGCCAATCGCCAGGGTGGTCACCGAGGCAGCGCCGTGCCGGTGCGCGGTCCCCAGGCAGTCAGCGCCGGTGTCGCCGCCGCCCAGGATGACAACATGCTTGCCGTGGGCATTGATCTGGTTCTCGATGGTTTCCCCGGCAACAGCGCGGTTGGCCGGCACCAGGTAGTCCATGGCGAAGTGGATGCCGTCCAGGTCGCGGCCCGGGATGGGCAGGTCACGCGGAACGGTGGCGCCGGTGCAGACCACGACGGCGTCGTAGCGCCTGCGCAGCTGCTCCCAGGTGACGTCGGTCCCCACGGAGACGCCGGTACGGAAGCGGGTGCCCTCGGCCTTCATCTGCTCGACGCGGCGGTCCACCTGCTCCTTTTCCATCTTGAAGTCGGGGATGCCGTAGCGGAGCAGGCCGCCGATCTTGTCGTCCCGCTCATAGACGGCAACCGTGTGGCCCACGCGGGTGAGCTGCTGGGCGACGGCCAGCCCGGCCGGGCCGGAGCCAACCACCGCAACGGTCTTGCCGGTCAGGCGTGCGGGCGGCAGCGGGTTGACCCAGCCGTTGTCCCAGGCTTCGTCGATGATCGAGACTTCCACCTGCTTGATGGTGACCGCGGGCTGGTTGATTCCCAGCACGCAGGACGCCTCGCACGGCGCCGGGCAGAGCCGTCCGGTGAACTCGGGGAAGTTGTTCGTGGCGTGCAGGCGCTCGATCGCTTCCTCACCCTTGTCCCGCCACATGAGGTCGTTCCACTCGGGAATGAGGTTGCCCAGCGGGCAGCCCTGGTGGCAGAACGGGACGCCGCAGTCCATGCAGCGTCCGGCCTGGGCCTTCAGCGTGCCTTTTTCCTGCGCCTCATAGACCTCTTTCCAGTCCATGATGCGGACGGGAACAGGACGGCGTGGCTGGGTTTCACGCTGGCGTACTTTCAGAAATCCGCGTGGATCAGCCACCGGTCACCTCCAGGATTCGAGACCATACTTCTTCGCCGTCAGGGTCAAGGCCCTCTTCGATGGCGTCGAGACGGGTTTGCAGCACAGCCGCGTAGTCGCGCGGCAGCACCTTGGTAATGCGGGCAGCGGTGTCATCGAAGTTCTCGAGGAGACGCGCCGCCAGCTGGGAGTCAGTTTCTTCCACATGCTTGACCAGCAGGCCGTGGACGATGTCGCGGTCTTCGGCGTCCAGCTCGCGGAGCTGGAGTTCGCCGGACTGCAGGGCGTCCTTGTTGACCTTGGCAGTGTCCAGGTCCAGGACGTAGGCGGTTCCGCCGGACATGCCGGCACCGAAGTTGCGGCCGGTGCGCCCGATGATCAGCGTCTGGCCGCCGGTCATGTACTCGCAGCCATGGTCGCCAATGCCTTCGACGACGGCGGTGGCACCGGAGTTGCGGACCAGGAAGCGTTCGCCCACCTGGCCGCGCAGGAACATTTCGCCGCTGGTGGCGCCGTAGCCGATGACGTTGCCGGCGATGACGTTGGTCTCCGCCTTGAACACGTTGGTTCGGTCCGGGCGGACGACGATCCGGCCGCCGGAGAGGCCCTTGCCCACGTAGTCGTTCGAGTCGCCGTAGAGCCGCAGGGTGATGCCGGCAGGCAGGAAGGCACCCAACGACTGGCCGGCGGTGCCGTTCAGCGTGATGTCGATCGTGTCCCTGGCCAGGACATCCGTGCCGAAGGTCTTGGTGACCACGTGGCCCAGCATGGTGCCCACCGAACGGTCGGTGTTGATGACGTCAACGGTGATCTTCACCGGGCTGCGGTCCGTCAGCGCTTCCGTGGCCATGGTGATCAGCCGCTGGTCGAAGTGCTTGTCCAGCTCGTGGTTCTGGCCCGTCATGTTGCGCAGGGGCGCGTCGTCGTCGAACTCCAGGCCGTGAAGGATCGGGTCCAGGTCCAGGCCGTCGGCCTTCCAGTGGTCGATCGCCTCGCGGGCGTCCAGGACCTCTGCGTGGCCAATGGCCTCCTCGAGGCTGCGGAAGCCAAGCTCCGCCAGGATCTCGCGGACTTCCTCGGCAAGGAACTCGAAGAAGTTGACCACGAACTCCGGCTTGCCGCTGAAGCGGGCGCGCAGCTCGGGGTTCTGCGTGGCCACACCCACGGGGCAGGTGTCCAGGTGGCAGACGCGCATCATGATGCAGCCTTCCACTACCAGCGGAGCGGTGGCGAAGCCGAACTCCTCGCCGCCCAGCAGCGCGGCGATCACAACGTCGCGGCCGGTCTTGAGCTGGCCATCCACCTGCACCACCACGCGGTCGCGCAGGCCGTTGAGCATCAGCGTCTGCTGGGTTTCGGCCAGGCCGAGCTCCCACGGGACACCGGCGTGCTTGAGCGAGTTCAGCGGTGAGGCGCCGGTACCGCCGTCGTGCCCGGAAACGAGTACGACGTCGGCCTTGGCCTTGGTCACGCCGGACGCCACGGTGCCGATCCCGACTTCCGAGACCAGCTTCACGTGGACCCTCGCCGAGGGGTTGGCGCGCTTGGCATCGTAGATGAGCTGCGCGAGGTCCTCGATCGAGTAGATGTCGTGGTGCGGAGGCGGGGAGATCAGCCCCACGCCGGGGGTTGAGTGCCGTGTCCGGGCCACCCAGGGGTAGACCTTCTGCGCCATCAGCTGGCCGCCTTCGCCGGGCTTGGCACCCTGGGCCATCTTGATCTGGATGTCGTCCGCGTTGGTCAGGTAGAGGCTGGTCACGCCGAAACGGCCGGACGCGATCTGCTTGACCGCAGAGCGGCGCTTGGGATCGAGCAGGCGATCCACGTCCTCGCCGCCTTCACCGGTGTTGGACTTGCCGCCCAGCTGGTTCATGGCGATGGCCAGCGTCTCGTGGGCCTCCTGCGAGATGGAGCCGTAGCTCATCGCTCCCGTGGAGAACCGCTTGACGATGCTGGAGACCGGCTCCACTTCCTCAAGGGGCACGGACGGGCGGTCGTTCTTGAACTTGAGCAGGCCGCGGAGGGTCATCAGGTTGGTGGACTGGTCGTCCACGCCCTTGGTGTAGGCCTTGAAGATGTCGTAGCGGCGCTCACGCGTGGCGTGCTGCAGCCGGAACACGGTCTCCGGGTTGAACAGGTGCGGTTCGCCGTCACGGCGCCACTGGTACTCGCCGCCGCCCAGCAGGGGGCGGTGCGGCTGCTCGATGCCGCCCTCGGGGTAGGCCATCTGGTGGCGTGCGGACACCTCGGCCGCGATCACGTCCAGGCCCACGCCACCCAGCTGGGAGTGCGTGCCGGCAAAGAACTCGTCCACCAGGTCCTGGCCCAGGCCAAGGGCTTCGAAGGTCTGGGCGCCGGTGTAGGACGCCACGGTGGAGATGCCCATCTTGGACATGATCTTCAGGACGCCCTTGCCCAGGCCCTTGATCAGGTTGTAGACGCCGTCCTGCGGGGTCACACCGGTGACGTCGCCGGCAGCGATCAGCTGCTCCACGGATTCCATCGCCAGGTACGGGTTGACGGCGGACGCGCCGTAACCAATGAGCACGGCCACGTGGTGCGTTTCGCGGACATCGCCGGCCTCGACCACCAGGGCGGTCTTGGTGCGGTTGGCGCTGCGCAGCAGGTGGTGGTGCACGGCGCTGACCAGCAGCAGCGACGGGATGGGCGCCCACTGGGCGTTGGAGTCACGGTCGGACAGCACGATGTACTGCACGCCGCGGTTGATGGCACCGGAAACCTGCTCGCAGATCTCGGTGAGCCGGGCGCGGAGCGCGTTCTCGCCGCCTTCGGGCCGGTACAGGCCGCGGACCTTCATGGCCACGCGGTTGCCATCCGCGTCCTCGATGTTGGCGATCTTGGCGAGCTGGTCGTTGTTGATCACCGGGAAGGGCAGCTGGACCTGGGGCTGGCGGACCTGCTTGGTGTCCAGCAGGTTGCCGTTGGGTCCGATGGCGCAGGTCAGGGACGTGACCAGTTCCTCGCGGATGGCGTCCAGCGGCGGGTTGGTGACCTGCGCGAAGGACTGCACGAAGTAGTCGAAGAGCAGGCGGGGGCGCTTGGACAGCACTGCCACGGGGGTGTCGGAACCCATGGCGCCCAGCGGCTCGGCGCCGGTACGGGCCATCGGGCCGAGCAGGATCTTCAGTTCCTCGGTGGTGTAGCCGAAGGTGCGCTGGCGGATGTTCACGGACGCGGCAGTGTGCACCACGTGCTCACGCTCGGGCAGGTCGTTGAGGTCGATCAGGTTGTCCTTGACCCACTCCGCCCACGGGTTGGCCGCGGCAACTTCGGCCTTGACCTCTTCGTCATCGATGATGCGGCCGGCCTCGGTGTCCACCAGGAACATCTTGCCCGGGGACACGCGGCCCTTCTTGACCACCTTGGAGGGTTCGACGTCGATCACGCCCACCTCGGAGGCGAAGACGATCAGGCCGTCTTCGGTGATCCAGAAGCGTCCGGGGCGCAGGCCGTTGCGGTCAAGGGTTGCGCCCACCAGGTTGCCGTCGGTAAAGGACACGGCAGCCGGGCCGTCCCACGGTTCCATCAGCAGGGAGTGGTACTCGTAGAAGGCGCGACGGGCCGGATCCATGGTGGCGTGGTTTTCCCAGGCCTCGGGGATCATCATCATGATCGAGTGCGTGATGGGCCGGCCGGACAGCCACAGCAGCTCCGCTACCTCGTCGAACGAGGCGGAGTCGGAGGCGCCGGGGGTGCAGATGGGGTACAGCTCTTCCGGCGAGTCGCCCAGCAGCGGGTTGGCGAGCTGGGACTGGCGGGCGCGCATCCAGTTCCGGTTGCCCTTGACGGTGTTGATCTCACCGTTGTGGGCAATGGTCCGGAACGGCTGGGCGAGCGGCCAGGACGGGAAGGTGTTCGTGGAGAAGCGTGAGTGCACGATCGCCAGCTTGGTCTTGAACCGCTTGTCCGAAAGGTCCGGGTAGAACGGCTCCAGCTGGGCGGTGGTGAGCATGCCCTTATAGACGATGGTGCGCGAGGACAGCGAGGGGAAGTACACACCGAACTTGTTCTGGGCACGCTTGCGGATGCGCCAGGCGCGCGAGTCGAGCTCGTTGCGGTCCAGTTCCTCGCCGTTGGCGGATGCCAGGAAGGGCTGGGAGAAGTAGGGCATGCAGGCGCGGGCCATGGCGCCCACGAGGTCGGCGACCACCGGCACTTCACGCCAGCCGAGGACCTTCAGGCCCTCATCGGCGGCCAGGCCCTCGATACCTGCCTTGGCGGCGTCGGCCTCGCGCTGCTCGGCAGGCAGGAACGCGGTACCGGCGACGTACTGGCCCGGTGCGGGCAGCTCGAACTCGGTGACCGCACGGAAGAACTCGTCGGGGATCTGCATGAGCAGGCCCGCGCCGTCGCCCGTGCCCTCGTCAGCACCCACGGCACCGCGGTGCTCCAGGTTGCGCAGGGCGGTCAGGGCGGCGTCGACAATGTCATACCCGGGTTCGCCGCGCAGGGTCGCGATGATCGCGAGTCCGCAGGCGTCCTTCTCCTGTTCCGGGTTGTAGAGCCCGGCGGCCTCCGGCATGGCTGCGAAGCGCTTGAACGGCGACATTGCAGTCTCAGGCTGGTCCGGTTCGGACCAGCTGGGAGTGTGAAGAGTTTGGGTCATGGGAGACGTCCTTCCTCCTGATCGTGCGTATGGAAGGGACACCGTTGGCCCCACTCGTCGGCGCCGCTGCGGTGGGCACAACAAAGTGTTGATTACTGGAAATTGTAGGTCAGCGCAGCCTGCTGAACTAACGGTTACGCAGGCCCCTGCCCGAGGCATCATCAGCCAGCAAATCCATGCTGGGCGGACGGTGCCCCATGCCACGACATTGTGGTTTTCGGGCGCTTCGAGCGGTGGCTCTGCTGCCCTGCCTGGCCGGCGCCCTACTTGCCGGTGCCGGCCTCCGGTGCGGGTCCTGTGGCTGTGCTGCCGGAGTGTCCGGCAGCCGTTGCATCCGTTCCGGGCTTTGAGCCCGCCGGTGCCGCCGCGGCTTCTTCCGTGGGGTCGGAAGCATGCCTGGAACCGCTGTGGTTATCAGGGAGATTACCACGCGAATCACTATCTGAGACAACATCGTCCGGATCACGGACTTCATGACTGGCCACGGAATCGGTTCCCGGTTCCACGGTTTTCTCCGCTCCGTGCCCCGGAAGGTACACGGTGTCCGGGTCCGTCCGGCTTTTGAGGCCCAACAGGATGAAGGCGACCAGTGCCGCCAGGAACACGAAGATGCTGGTCCACACGTTGAGCCTGGTGGTGATGCCGAAGATGGTGATTTGTTCGGCGTCGTCGATGCGCATTGCCTCGATCCAGACCCGGCCCAGGGTGTAGTACATGGCGTACAGCCAGAAAAGCCGGCTCCGGCGGAAGTTGAAGCGCCGGTCCAGGGCCAGCAGGATCAGGACGCCGGCCAGGTTCCACAGGGACTCGTAGAGGAACGTGGGGTGGAAGAGGGTGTCCGCGGGCATGCCGGCGGGGAAGTTGGGGTTGTCGGCGTCCACCTGCAGGCCCCACGGCAGCGTGGTGGGACCGCCGAAAAGTTCCTGGTTGAAGTAGTTGCCCCACCGGCCTATGGCCTGGGCCAGGAGCAGGCCCGGGGCCGCTGCGTCGGCGAATGCGCTCAGTTTCACTCCGCTGCGGCGGCAGCCGATCCAGGCGCCAAGGGCCCCAAGGACCACGGCGCCCCAGATTCCCAGCCCGCCGCGCTGGATCTGCGGGATCAGCGAGAGGTCTCCGGTGCCGTCGAACCCCGGGCCGAAGTAAGCGTCCGGTGATGACACCACGTGGTAGAGCCGGCCTCCGATGATGCCGAAGGGGATGGCCCAGATGACGATGTCCCAGACGCTGCCTTCAGGGGCGCCGCGCCTGGCCCAGCGGACGGATGTGAGCCAGAGCCCCGCGACGATCCCCGCGAGGATGCACAGCGCGTAGGCGTGGATCCGGAGGCTGCCCCAAGGCAGGGGAATGTCGAAGCCGGACCAGTCCGGGCTGGGGATGCTGGCCGGCACCATCGTGGGTACCAGCGCGGCTGCCTGAAGGAGTGGCTGCATGTCCTAGGCCCCGGCTTCCTGCGCCAGGCCCGGTTCAGGCGCCAGGCCGGTGCTCAGGTCCTTAGTGAGGGCGGCGACGGCATCCACTCCCCCGTCGCGGAGGGCCGCCACCAGGGCGGTGCCCACGATGACGCCTTCGGCGTAGGCGGCGATTTCGCGGACCTGGTCCGCGGTGGAGACGCCCAGCCCGACGCAGACGCGCTCGGCGCCGGCGCCGTGCGCCGCCGCCACAACGTCCTTGGCTGCGGTGCTGACGGAGGTGCGGGCACCGGTGACGCCCATGATGGAGACGGCGTACACGAATCCACGGCTGGCATCCACGGTCCGCTGCATGCGCTCCGCGGTGGAGGACGGCGCCACGAGGAACACACGGTCCAGGCCGTACTTGTCCGAGGCTTCCATCCACTCGGCGGCCTCGTCCGGAATCAGGTCCGGGGTGATCAGCCCGGCTCCTCCGGCTTCGGCCAGCCGGCGCGAGAACTCATCCACGCCCATCCGGACCACCGGGTTCCAGTACGTCATGACCAGGACGGCGGCGTCGGTCCTGCTGGTGATGCCGGCCACGACGTCGAACACCTGGCTGACGTGGAAGCCCTTGGCCAGTGCCTCGGTGGTGGCGGCCTGGATGACCTGGCCGTCCATGACGGGGTCCGAGTAGGGAATGCCGATCTCGATCAGGTCCGCGCCGTTTTCCGCCAGGGCAATGCCTGCGGCGATGGTGTCCTCCACACTGGGGTAGCCGGCGGGGAGGTAGCCGATGAGGGCGGAGCGTCCCTGGGAGCGCGCCCTGTCGATGGCTGCTGCCGACTTGCTGGTCATCTCTGCCCGGTTGGCCATTTCTGCACTGCTCACAGCTGCTCCCCCTCTTTGCCGATCTCGGATTCGGCGGAATTCTTGTCCAACAGGTCAAACCATTCGGCGGCGGTGGCCACGTCCTTGTCTCCGCGTCCGGACAGGTTGACGATGACGATCTTTTCGGCCGCGGCCGCCGGGTCTTCGGCAGCAAGCCGCTGTCCCACCTTGATGGCTCCGGCCAGCGCATGCGAGGACTCGATGGCGGGGATGATGCCCTCGGTGCGGCACAGGAGGCGGAAGGCCTCCATGGCTTCGCTGTCCGTGATGGGCTCGTAGCTGACCCGTCCGATGTCGGCCAGGTAGGAGTGCTCGGGTCCCACGCCGGGGTAGTCCAGGCCGGCGGAGATGGAGTGCGACTCGATCGTCTGGCCGTCGTCGTCCTGCATCAGGTAGGAGCGTGCGCCGTGCAGCACGCCGGGCTTGCCCAGGGTGATGGTGGCGGCGTGCCGGCCGGTTTCGACGCCGTCGCCGCCGGCCTCGAAGCCGTAGATCTTCACGGAGGGATCATCCAGGAACCCGTGGAAGATGCCGATGGCGTTCGAGCCGCCGCCGATGCAGGCGCAGACGGCGTCCGGGAGGCGGCCCTCCTGCTCCAGGATCTGGGCGCGGGCTTCCTCGCCGATGACCTCGTGGAAGTAACGGACCATGGCCGGGAACGGGTGGGCTCCGGCAGCGGTGCCCAACAGGTAGTGGGTGTTGCCAACGTTGGCCACCCAGTCCCGGAGGGCCTCGTTGATGGCGTCCTTGAGGGTCTGGGATCCGCTGGTGACGGGAATCACCTTGGCGCCCAGGAGCTCCATGCGGGCGACGTTGAGCGCCTGGCGGCGGCAGTCCTCGGCGCCCATGTACACCACGCACTCCAGGCCCATCAGGGCGGCAGCGGTAGCGCTTGCCACGCCGTGCTGGCCTGCGCCGGTCTCGGCGATGACGCGCGTCTTGCCCATGCGCTTGGCGAGCAGCGCCTGGCCAAGGACGTTGTTGATCTTGTGCGAACCCGTGTGGTTGAGGTCTTCGCGCTTGAGGAAGATGCGCACTCCCCCGGCGTGCTGGGAGAACCGCTTGGCTTCGGTCAGGAGGGACGGCCGGCCGGAGTAGTTCTTGTTCAGGTCAGCGATCTGCGCACGGAAGTCGGGATCGTCCTTGGCCTTGTTGAAGGTCTCTTCAAGTTCGTCCAGGGCGGCGATGAGGGACTCGGGCATCCATCGCCCGCCGTAGTTTCCGAAGTACGGCCCCGGGGCGTGGCGGAGGGATCCGCCCTGCAGGAATGCTTCCGCGGTGTTGTTGTCAGCGTTTCCTGAGGGTGCGTCAGCCATCAGTCCTGTCCTGTTCGGTGGTGGTTGGTCAAAAAGTTGCTGTTCCGGCGGTGGCGGCCGGAATGGTGTGCTGTCCTGCGGGCCGGCGTGCCACGGGCCCGCAGGACGACGGTTTGGTCCGTTTCGTCAGCCGCGGGCGGCGATGGCGGCGGCACCTGCGGCAGTGAACTCTGCGATGCGTTCCCGGGGCGTGGCGTGGCTTACCAGTGCCTCGCCCACCAGTATGGCGTTGGCGCCGCTGCCGGCGTAGTGCGTGACGTCGGCGGCGTCGCGGACGCCGGATTCGGCAACCACCACGGCCTCGGCCGGAATCAGACCCGCCAGTGCGGCAAAGACGGAACGGTCGACGTCGAGCGTTTTGAGGTTGCGCACGTTGACGCCGATGATCCGCGCGTTGGCGGCCAGGGCCCGCTCGATTTCCTCTTCCGTGTGGGTCTCCAAGAGCACGTTCATGCCCAGGTCCCGGCTGAGGCCGCTGAATTCGGCCAGCTGGGCGTCCGAGAGGGCAGCCACGATGAGCAGGATGAGGTCGGCGCCGTGCGCACGGGCCTCCCAGATCTGGTACTCGTCGAGCGTGAAGTCCTTCCGCAGCAGCGGGATGTCGACGGCGGCGCGCACGGCGTCGAGGTCGGCCAGGGACCCGTTGAAGCGGCGCTGTTCGGTGAGGACGCTGATGACGGAGGCACCGCCGTCGGCGTACTGCCGGGCGAGCGACGCCGGATCCCCGATGCTGGCGAGATCGCCCTTGGAGGGGCTGCGGCGTTTGATTTCGGCAATGACTTTCAGCTGTTCCCGGGTTGGGGAGGTGCCGCCGAGGGCTGCCCACGCGTCACGGGCAGGTGCCGCGGCCTGGGCCAGGTCCTTCAGCTCAGCCAGGGAAACGAGCCGTTTCCTGGCCTCCATATCCTCCCTGACACCGGCGTTGATGTCGTCGAGAACAGTCGCCATCAGTGGCCGGAGTTCTTCAGCTTGCTGCCTTCGACGCCGTAGCCTGCCTTGCGCATGACGTATCCGAGGATCAGTCCGACGACCATGACAACGGCGCCGCCGATGAAGATGGGGGTGCTGGCGATGACGAAGGCGATGGCTGCGATGAGCGCGCCGACGAGCATGACGATGACGCAGGTCCACGCGGCCGGGCTGTTGCCGTGGCCCAGTTCCTGGCTGTGGTCAATGGCGCCGGGGGCAACGGTGCGGGTGCCTGACTTGGAAACGGACGCAGGTGCTTTGCTCATGGAAATCTCCTCAGGATGGATACTGCTTACATTCTGCCATTTTTTGGCTGCCGCCCGCGTACCGCAGGGCCTGCCGCCCCTGCCGGCGCCGGCGTCCGCCGGTCTTAGGTGGGGTCCTCGCCCCGGGAAAGCCGGTCCCAGCTGTCGACCTCGTCCACGGGGCCGGCCACCGCCGTGGCGCCGGCGGCCGTGGGTGCTGCCGCTCCGGCCGCGTCATATTTGGTGCGCGTCTTCCAGTAACGGGAGGCGGGCAGGATCAGCAGGGCTGACAGGGCGAGAAGGCAGCCCGCGACGACGGCGAGCAGCGGGAACGGGGTAACGTCCACGTGCGCCTGGCTGCCGGAGACGCCGGTGGCTGCCGCAATGGACCCTTGCGCCGCGGCGAGCGGATCGGCCAGGACGGTGGCCGCCGCCGTCACCACGCCTGCGGAGGCAAGGACGATGATGGCCGTGATCACCCACCGGGCGATCCTGCCGGCGATGGCCGCTGCGAGCCCGCCTGCCAGGGCCACCAGGGCCAGGGCCGTCACCGTGGTGGCGGCCTTGCTGCCCTGCACCTGGATGGTGCTTTGGGCGGCTCCGGCCTGTCCCACCTGGTTGGGGTCCAGGGTGGCGGTCATCCAGGTCTGGGTGGTGGTGCCGAAGGCGGCCAGCGCCAGGAGGGTAATCAGCATGACCAGGGTGGACTTGCGCGCCCAGACCGGCACGGCCCGGGTCTTGCGGGCTTTGCCGGCCTTGGCCGCCGTATCCGCCTCTCCTGCCTTGGCCGCCTCTTCGGGGCGGCCTGCCGCCATGCCGGAGTCCGGCATCAGGAAACCGACCCGTCGGGAAGGGATTCCGCGGAAATGTTGTGCAGCGATCCGGCCGTGTGCACGGCGCGCAACGGAGCGGCGGCCTTGTTGACCGTTTCCAGGGCCTCGGTGGGGTTCACGGAGTCTGCCACGATGCCACCCCCTGCCTGGACGTAGGCGCGTCCTTCCCGGATCAGGGCGGACCTGATGGCGATGGCCATATCCATGTCGCCGGCGAAGTCGAGGTAGCCCACCACGCCGCCATAGATGCCGCGCCGGTGCGGTTCCAGCTCGTCCAGCAGCCGCAGGGCACGGGGCTTGGGTGCGCCGGAGAGGGTGCCGGCCGGGAAGGTGGCCTTCAGCACGTCATAGGCTTTGGCCTGCGGAGCCAAACGGCCCACCACGGTGGACACCAGGTGCATGATGTGGCTGAAGCGCTCCACCTCCATGAACTGGGTGACGTCCACCGTTCCCGCCACGCAGACCTTGGAGAGGTCGTTGCGGGAGAGGTCCACCAGCATCAGGTGTTCGGCACGTTCCTTCTGGTCCGCCAGGAGCTCCTCGGCCAGGGCCTTGTCCGCTTCGACCGTCTTGCCGCGCGGACGCGAGCCGGCGATGGGGTGGGTGATGACTTCCTCGCCGGTGACCGTGACCAAGGCTTCGGGCGAGGAGCCGACGATCGAGTACTCGCGGCCCTCGGCGTCGGCCAGGCTGAAGATGTACATGTAGGGGCTGGGGTTGGTGTTGCGCAGGACCCTGTAGACGTCCAGCGCGGACGCCTTGCACTCCATCTCGAACCGGCGCGAAATCACCACCTGGAAGACCTCGCCGTCCACGATCGCTTCCTTGCCGCGGTCCAGCGCCGCAAGGTATTCAGCCTCGTCCCAGCGTTCCTGGACGCTGGAGGCAAAGTCCAGGGCCGCCGGCGTCAGGACGGAGACCGGCTGCACCACCGGGGTGCTGATTTTGGCCAGGAGTTCCTTGACCCGGCGCACGGCGTCGTGCCAGGCCTCGTCAACGCGTTCGGAGCTGTTGTCGAAGTTGATGGCGTTGGCGATGAGCAGGACCGTACCGTCCACGTTGTCATGCACGGCCATGTCGGTGACCAGGTTCAGGGCCATTTCCGGCAGCTGCAGGTCATCCTCGGGCGGGCTGACCAGCCGTTCCCAGTGCCGGACGGTTTCCCAGCCGAGGAAGCCCACCAGCCCGGAGGTAAAGGGCGGCAGCCCTTCGAAACGGTCGGTGCGCAGCGCCTCCACGGTGTCGCGGATGGCGTCCACCGGACTGCCGCTGACCGGCACGCCCGCGGGCGGCTGGCCCAGCCAGTGCGCCTGGCCGTCCTTGGTGGTCAGGGTGGCGCGGGACTTGGCGCCGATGAAGGAGTACCGGGACCAGGCTCCGCCCACCGCTGCCGATTCCATCAGGAAGGTGCCGGGCTGACCCTGCGCCAGCTTCCGGTACAGCCCGATGGGGGTTTCGGCGTCGGCGAGGACCTTGAGCCGGACGGGAATGACGCGGCTGTGGCCGGCAAGTTCCCGGAATTCCTCGAGGCTCGGGCTGATGGTTCCAAGGTCCTGCATGGTTATGCTTGTCCGCCTGTTCTTCGAAAGGGCCGGCATTGCCGGGCGCCTTGGTGTGCTTGCTGGGGTGGCCGGGGCTGTGGAGGAAGCCCGGCCGGGCAGCGTGTCCGCCTAGCCTGCGTGGCCTGCCACCACGTCGAGGTCCCTGCCGTCGAAGCAGGTGCGGGTGCCCGTGTGGCAGGCCGCGCCCACCTGGTCCACGCGCACCAGCAGTGCGTCGCCGTCGCAGTCCATGGCCACGGATTTGACCCATTGCACATGCCCCGAGGTATCACCCTTGCGCCAGTACTCCTGCCGCGAGCGGGAGTAGAAGGTCACCCGGCCGGTGGTCATGGTGCGGTGCAGCGCCTCGTCGTCCATCCAGCCAAGCATGAGGACTTCGTTGGTGTCGTACTGCTGCACCACCGCGGCCACCAGGCCGGCGGCGTCGCGCTTGAGTGCCGCGGCTACCTCCATGGGCAGCGGGCTGGCCGGGACGGATTCCCCGGACGACGGCGGCACGGATGCCACAGGCTGGGACACGGCGGATCCTGCGGTGGGGACGGGGGTTGGCTGCTCAGACATCGGGTCAAGTCTAGTGCCTTCACGTGCCCGTCCTCCTGTTGTGAACAACGGCACGCCACCTGCCCCTGCGCTGCTGCCCAACTCCGCGCCTGTCGTGCTAGTTTTCCAAGTGATGCATTTCGTCGAACCGTCCCGAGAAGTCCTGGCCGAAACCCTGCTTGCGGCCGGCCCTGATGCGCCCACACTGTGCAAGGGCTGGCGTACCAGGGACCTTGCCGCGCACCTTTACCTGCGCGAGCGGAAGGCCGCCGTCGGGCTCGGTTTGATCATCAAGCGCCTGGCCAAGGCCTCGGACCAGGCAACCGCCAAGCTGGCAGCCAAGCTGACCACCAACGAGGACTACGCCCGGCTGGTCAACACCTTCCGCGCCGGTCCGCCGGCGCTGTCGCCGATGAAGATCAAGGCACTGGACGAAAGTTCCAACCTGATCGAATACTTCGTGCACACCGAGGATGTCCGGCGGGCCGTGGACCGGTGGGCGCCCAGGGCACTTGATGAAGCGTACTCTGACGCGCTGTGGGACGAACTGGTCAAGCGTGCCGCCATCCTCTACCGCGGCGTGGACCTGGGCATTGTCCTGGTCCGTCCGTCCGGTCCGCGGCATGTTGCCAAGCGCGCCCCCGTTTCGGTGGCGATCGTCGGCGAGCCGGGCGAACTGCTGATGCACGCCCACGGCCGGACACGCCACGCGCTGGTCACCTTCGAAGGCCAGCCCGACGCCGTCGCCCTCCTCCAGTCAGCCGAAGTAGGCCTCTGACCCAACTGGGTCGCAGTTGTTGTCGTTATGGGCGTTCATAACGACAACAAATGCGAGTCAGTCGGGTTAGCGGACTTCGAAGCCGGCTTCCCGGATCGCTTCCTTGACCTGGGACATCATGTTGTCCGGTCCCCAGTGGAAAATCGAAGCCGCCAGGACGGCGTCCGCGCCGGCTGCGACGGCCGGCGGGAAGTGTGCGGGCTCTCCGGCACCGCCGGACGCGATGATCGGGACCCTGACGGCCGCCCGGACCAGCTTGATGAGTTCGAGGTCGAACCCGTCCTTGGTGCCGTCGGCGTCGATGGAGTTCAGCAGGATCTCCCCCACCCCGCGGTCAGCCGCTTCCCTGGCCCACTCAATGGCGTCGATGCCGGTGCCGGTGCGGCCGCCGTGGGTGGTCACTTCGAATCCCGACGGCGTGGGCTGGGACCCCGGGCGGGTGCGGCGGGCGTCAACGGACAGGACGAGCACCTGGGAACCGAAGTGCCGGGTGATTTCGTCGATGACGTCGGGCCGGGCCACGGCCGCGGTGTTGATGGAGGCCTTGTCGGCGCCGTAGCGCAGGAGCTTGTCCACTTCCGCCACGCCGCGGACGCCGCCGCCCACCGTCAGCGGGATGAATACTTCTTCGGCCGTGCGGCGGACAACGTCGAACGTGGTCTCGCGGTTGCCCGAGGAAGCTGTGACGTCAAGGAAGGTCAGTTCGTCGGCGCCGGCGTTGTCGTAGCGGTGGGCGAGTTCCACGGGGTCGCCGGCATCGCGCAGGCCCTCGAAGTTGACGCCCTTGACGACGCGTCCGGCGTCGACGTCGAGGCAGGGAATGACGCGTACTGCTACTGCCATGGGGTACTCCTGGAGTCTGTGTTGGTTGCTGCGGGGCCGGCTCAGATGCGGCAGGCGTGGATGCTGCTGACCAGGATGGCGCGGGCGCCGAGGTCGTACAATTCATCCATGATGCGGTTGGTTTCCTTCTTGGGAACCATGGACCGGACGGCCACCCAGTCGGAGTCGCGCAGCGGCGAGACCGTGGGCGATTCGAGGCCAGGCGTCAGGCCGGCCGCCTTCTCCACGAGTTCCTTGCGGATGTCGTAGTCCATCAGCACGTACTGGCGTGCCACCAGGACGCCCTGGAGCCGGCGGATGAGGACGTCGATTTCCTTGGCGGTGCCGTTGGCGGCGCCCCCGTTGCCGGTGCGGCGGATCAGGACGGCCTCGGATTTGAGGATGGGGTCGCCGAAGATTTCCATGCCGGCGGCCTTGAGGGTGTTGCCGGTTTCCACGACGTCGGCGATGGCGTCGGCGACGCCCAGGCGGACCGAGGATTCAACCGCGCCATCCAGCCGGACCACCTTGGCGTTGATGCCGCGTTCGGCCAGGTAGTTGCGCAGCAGTCCGTCGTAGCTGGTGGCCAGGCGCTTGCCCTCGAGTTCCTCCACCTTGCTGAAGTCGCCGACGGGTCCGGCAAAACGGAAGGTGGAGCCGGCGAAACCCAGCGGCAGCAGCTCTTCGGCTTCCACGCCGGCGTCCAGGAGCAGGTCGCGTCCGGTGATGCCGACGTCGAGCGTTCCCTGGCCGACATAGACCGCAATATCGCGGGGGCGGAGGAAGAAGAACTCGATCTCGTTGTCAGGGTCCACCATGACCAGTTCGCGCGTGTCGCGGCGCTGGCGGTAGCCGGCTTCGGAGAGCATGGCGGAGGCGGCTTCGGACAGGGAGCCCTTGTTGGGGACGGCTACTCGCAGCATGGGAAATTCTTTCTGGGGTGGAAGGTCTGGGTTTTCAGGCAGTGCAGGCCACGGCGGGCCCGGCGGCAGTGCGCCGGACCGGTGGCTACAGATGCTTGTAGACGTCTTCCAGGGTCAGGCCTTTGGCGAGCATCAGAACCTGCAGGTGGTACAGCAGCTGGGAGATTTCCTCGGCCGCGGCTTCATCGGATTCATATTCGGCAGCCATCCACACTTCGGCTGCTTCCTCAACGACTTTTTTGCCGATGCCGTGAACACCGGACTCCAATTCAGCGACGGTGCGGGAGCCTTCCGGGCGGGTGGCTGCCTTCTCGCTGAGCTCAGCGAACAGCGTCTCGAAATTCTTCACGCCCTCCAGCCTACTTGGTGCAGCCGCAGCGGCGCTTCCCGGGCCGTTGCATGACGGGCGCGATGTGAGCGAATACACACACCGCGCCCGTGCAACAACCTGACGCCGGGTCCGGTGCTGCGCCTAGCTCCGGTACTGCTTGAGGACGACGGCGGTAGCCAGCGCAGCTGTCACGGCCTCATGGCCCTTGTCTTCCTTGGAGCCGGGCAGGCCTGCCCGGTCCAGCCCCTGCTGTTCGTTGTCGCAGGTGAGCACGCCGAAGCCCACCGGCACGCCCGTGGACACGCTGACGTCGGTGAGGCCCGACGTCGCGGCCTGGCAGACGTAGTCAAAGTGCGGGGTTCCGCCGCGGATCACGACGCCGAGGGCAACAACGGCGTCAAAGTGCCGTGCCAGCCGCGCCGCGGCAACCGGGAGCTCGAAGCTGCCGGGAACCCGCAGCACCGTGGGCTCGGCGATGCCGGCATCCTTGGCGGCCCGGAGTGCGCCGTCCAGGAGCCCGTCCATGATCTGTGTGTGCCAGCTTGCTGCGATGATGGCCAGTTTCAGCTGCGACGTCTCGGCCGGGTTGAGGGTGCTGAGGTCGATGTCGGGGGCGCCGTGTCCACTCATGGGTTCTTGTTCCGTTCAGTCTTGTTCGTGGTCGAAAGGGGTTTCAGGGGCGGGCACGGGCACGGGAGCCACGCCGGTGTCCAGCAGCAGCCGGTGTTCCATGCGGTCCTTCTTGGTGCGCAGGTAGCGGATGTTCTGTTCGCGGGACGGCACCTCCGTAGGCACCATTTCCACGACCTTCACGCCCGCCTTGGCCAGCCTGTTCTGCTTGTCCGGGTTGTTGCTCAGCAGCCGCACCTCATGCAGGCCCATTTCGGCCAGGATCTGGGCTGCGGCCTTGTAGCACCTGGCGTCAACGGGGAGGCCCAGCTGCTCGTTCGCCTCAACTGTGTCGAAGCCGGCTTCCTGCAGGGCGTAGGCCTTGATCTTGTTGGCCAGGCCAATGCCGCGGCCTTCCTGCCCGCGCAGGTAGAGCAGCGTGCCGCCGTTGTCCCGGATCAGTTCCAGCGCGAAGGCAAGTTGTTCGCCGCAGTCGCAGCGGTAGGAACCGAAGACGTCGCCGGTGAGGCACTCGGAGTGCAGCCGCACCAGTGGTGCTTTACCGTCAGTGGGAGCGTTGGGGGAACTGACGGCGAGGTGTTCCACACCCGTCACCAGGTCCGTCCATGCCTGTGCCACGAACTCGCCGAAGGCCGTGGGCAACTGTACAACCGGCCCTCCGCTGACGGGATGGGGCGCTGCGCCGGACACCGTGTGGTGTTTCCGGTGGCCGTTCTGGTGGCTGTCGTCGGTGGCTGCCGCTGCCGTCATCGCTTCTCCTTCTCTTCGCCCGGCGTTACCCGGACATCCTCACGCTGGGTTCCCCCGGCCCCGGCTTCAAGATACGCCACCAGGTCCTCGATGGAGATCAGGGGGCATCCATGTTCAGCTGCGAACGAACGGAGCCCGTCCAGGCGCATCATTTCACCGTCGTCATACACCACTTCCGCGATCACCCCGACAGGCTCCAGGCCTGCAAGGCGGCACAGGTCCACCGCGGCCTCGGTGTGCCCCTGGCGTTCCCGCACTCCACCGTCAACCGCGCGAAGCGGGAAAATATGCCCCGGGCGGGTCACGGATGCAGGACCGGCGTGCGGGTCGGCCAGAATCCGGGCGGTCAGGGCCCGGTCCGTGGCGGAGATTCCGGTGCTGACGCCGGTGGCGGCGTCGCAGGACACCGTGTAGGCCGTGCCTTTGGCGTCCTCGTTGATCGCCGTCATGGGAGGCAGTGCCAGCGCATCCGCGCGGTCTCCGGTCAGCGGCACGCAAATGACGCCGGAGCTGTACCGGATGGTCCAGCCCATCAGGGCGGGCGTGGCGTGCTGGGCGGCGAAGATGATGTCGCCTTCGTTTTCGCGGTCCTCGTTGTCGACGACGAGCACGGGCCGGCCGGCGGCCATGGCCCGGACTGCGTCCTCAATGGAGTCCAGTCCCACGGCAGGCGCGGACGTCCGTCCATCGGTCACAGTGACAGCCTCCGCGGATGCGGCGGGTTCCAGGCGTACGGCGGCGTTCACCGTGCACCTCCTGCAACCGCGGCGCCACCGGTACCGGTTGCTGCATCCGCGTCGCGGAAGGCCAGCAGCCGCTCGGTGTACTTTGCCAGCACGTCGACCTCCAGGTTCACCCGGCTGCCGGTGGTTTTGGTCCCCAGGCCCGTTTCTGCCAGCGTGGTGGGGATCAGGCCTACCTCGAACCAGGGTTCCTGCTCCGAAGCCGGGCTGACGGCCGTCACGGTGAGGGAGACGCCGTCGATGGCGATGGAGCCTTTCTCGGCAATGTAGCGGGCCAGGTTGGCGGGGACGCCAAAACGCAGCCGCTCCCAGTTGCCCTGGTGTTCGCGTTCCAGCAGGACCCCCACGCCGTCCACGTGGCCCTGGACCACGTGTCCGTCCAGCCGGCCGCCCGCGGGAACACAGCGCTCCAGGTTGACCGAATCGCCGGCTGCGAGTTCGCCGATGGTGCTCCGGACCAGGGTCTCCCCCATGACGTCCACGCTGAACTCCTTGCCGTCGATGGCGGTTGCCGTGAGGCAGACCCCGTTCACGGCGATGGAGCCGCCAAGTGCCAGGCCTTCGGTGGAGCCGGGGGCGTGCAGCCGCACGGTGGCGCTGGTGTTACCGTCACGCTCGACGGACAGCACCTGCCCCTGCTCGGCAATAATTCCGGTGAACATCAGTAGCCTCCCTGGGCTTGCTCCGCGCTGCCGCGGGTTGGTGGGTGGTCGAGTGCAACTTTCCGTTGCGGTCTGAGGTGAAGCCTGAGGTCCCGGCCGAGCGTCCGGACGGCGCCGCCGTCGGCCTCGTCCCATTCCCATTGCTGGGCGTCCGGGAGGCTGGTGATGCCCAGCCCGTTCAGGGCGGGGGTGCCGGATCCCAGCAGGGTGGGGGCAAGGTAGACGATGAGTTCGTCTACCAGGCCGGCAGAGAGGAAGGAGCTGAGGATCCGTGAGCCGCCTTCCACCATCACATGCCGGATCCCGGCTTTGTACAGCAGGGTCAACGCTTCGCGGGGGTTCCGGGTGGGGAGGTGGACAGCCAGGCCGTCATCGCCGTGGATCGCGGCGTCGTCCGGAATTCCGCGCAGTCCCATGACGGCCCGTACCGGCTGTTTGGGTGCGGGGTCTCCGGAGGGTTCCCGGGCGGTCAGGCGGGGGTTGTCCACCAGCACGGTCTGGGTGCCCACCAGGATGGCGTCGATGCGGCCGCGGATTCCGTGGTTGTCTGCCAGCGACTCAGGGCTGGAGATCCATTGGCTGGTGCCGTCTTCGGCTGCTATCCGGGCGTCCAGGGTCTGGGCGATGTGGAGGGTGACGAACGGGCGCTTGGCGGCGACTGCCTCAAACCACTGGCGGTTCAGGTCCAGGGATTCGTCGGCGCCGAGGCCACTGCGGACCCGGACGCCGGCCGCCCGCAGTGTTGCTGCGCCACCGGCCGCCGGGTCATGGGGGTCGTCGACGGCGTACACCACGTCCGTGATGCCGGCGTCGATGATCGCCTGCGTGCACGGCCCGGTGCGGCCCACGTGGTCGCAGGGCTCCAGCGTGACCACCATGGTGCAGCCGGATAGATCAAGGCCGACGGCGGCGGCCTGGGCGATTGCGTCCGCTTCGGCATGCGCGGTGCCGGCGCCGCGGTGGTAGCCGGTGACAAGTTGGCGCCCGTCAGGACCGACGACGACGGCGCCCACCAGGGGATTCGCTCCGCGCGGACCCTGCAGGGCTGCCTGCAGGGCGTGCTCCATGGCGCGGGTTACGTCGGCGCTGAAGGCGGTGACCACCCCGGCCGCGGGCTTCAGTTCCACCGGGCCCGTCATGCGGCGGCCGGGACGGATGGGGTGCCTGCCTTGGAGGCGGCAGTATTTTCGGCGGTTAAGAGCCATCGCTGGGGGTTCATGCGTGTCGTTCCTTCCCTGTCGAACCGCGATGGCTCCGGGGATACGACAGCAGAACGTTGCGGACCCAACGGGCCCACTGATACAGCTGTACGTGCTTCTCTCATCCAGACTTTAACTGTCGGTACCGGAATTCCACCGGTTCAACCGTCCGCCGGAATCCTCCTGGGAGGAAGCCGGCTCGCGGGTCGCGGACTGTCACCGCCGGTTCGGACTTACACCGACCCCGGAGCACGTATGTGTGTTGTTATTGTGCCACAACCGGCAGGGGCACCCGGTTATTCCGTCGCCCCGCGTAATGTCCGGCTGCCCTTGTGGCGCAGCAGGTCGATGGCTGCGGCGGGGTCATCGGCGCCGTAGACGGCAGAGCCCGCCACAAAGACGTTGGCGCCGGCCTCGGCGGCGCGGGTGATGGTTTCCTCGGTGATCCCGCCGTCCACCTGGATGGCAACTCCCAGCCCGGAGCCTTCCACAGCTTCGCGGGCCCGGCGGATTTTGGGGAGCGTGACGTCCAGGAACGCCTGGCCGCCAAAGCCCGGTTCCACAGTCATGATGAGCAGCATGTCCAGCTCCGGCAGCATGTCGAGGTACGGCTCCACGGGGGTGGCGGGGCGAAGCGCCATGCCCGCTTTGGCCCCCCTGCTGCGCAGTTCCCGCGCCAGCTTGATGGGCGCAATGGATGCCTCGGCGTGGAACGTGACCGATGCCAGGCCTGCGTCGGCGAACCCGGGCGCCCAGCGGTCCGCGTCGGCAATCATCAGGTGGGCGTCGAGTGGAACCGGGCTGACGGCCTGGATCCGCTGCACCACCGGCAGCCCGATGGTCAGGTTGGGGACGAAGTGGTTGTCCATGACGTCCACGTGCACGGCGTCGGCGTTGCTGATCCGCCGCAGTTCGGCCTCAAGGTTGACGAAGTCGGCGGAGAGGATGCTCGGGTTGATGCAGCATTGCGTCACAGGGTTGCCTTTCGGATGAACGTGCGTTGGTCGCAGCGAAGTTCCAGCCCGCTGCAGGGAGCGGGCGGGGCTGGTAGCCGCAGGTCGGGAAGCCGGGAATTCTTCCTGGCCAGGTTTCTTTGCCTGTCAGGTTTCTTTGCCTGTCAGGTTTCTTTGCCTGTCAGGGTTTCTTCTCCTGTCAGGATTTTTTCTGTATCAGGGCCAGGAACATGGCATCGGTGTGGTGGATGTGGGGCCAGAGCTGCGCGGTCAGTTCATGGCCCGCGCCAAGGCTTCCAGTGAGGCTGACTGCGTCAAGTGCGGCGCCGGCATCGAGGAGTTCCAGGTCGCCGCGCTTCCGGAGCACGTCGGCCACAACAGCTGTGGTCTCTGCCGGGTGCGGTGAACACGTCACGTAGGCCACCACTCCCCCGGGCCGAACCGCGGCCAGGGCAGAGTTCAGCAGCTCGCGCTGCAGTGGGCCCAGGTCTGCAATGTCCTTGGGCGAGCGACGCCACCGGGACTCGGGCCTGCGCCGAAGTGCCCCCAGGCCGGTGCAGGGAACGTCCACAAGGACACGGGAGTATTGCCCCGGCTGTTCGGCGCCTACATCCCGGCCGTCGCCGGTCCGGACCTGCCAGCTGTCCTGCGGTACGGCGGACAGTGCCTGGCTGACAAGCTTTGCGCGGTGCGGGGCGGGCTCGTTCGCAAGAAGCGTGGCCCCCCGCTGGTGCGCAAGGGCACCAAGGAGTGCCGCCTTTCCACCCGGGCCTGCGCAGAGGTCGAGCCACGCTTCACCGGCACCATCGGCCGCCTGGCCGAGGTTCACTGCGGCCAGGGCCCTGGCCACCAGCTGGGAACCGACATCCTGCACCCGGAGGGTACCGGCGCGTACGGATGCCAGCCGCCTCAGGTCACCGCCGCTGGAGAGCGCGGAGCCTTCCACCAGTTCCCCGGGGGTGGCACCGTTTTCCAGCGCTTCGTCGAGGCTGCCCAGCCCCGGCAGGGCCACAAGGTTGACCACAGGGGCGGCGTTGTCCGCTTCGAGCAGGTCGTTGATCTCGGCTGCGGGCCGGCCATGGGCCACGAGCGACTGGCGCATTGCCCGGACAATCCATTCGGGGTGGGCGTACCTGAGCGAGGCAATCTTCGTCTCGTCGGTTTCGCCCTCCACCAGCAGGTCCAGCCATTCCTCAAGGGGGTGGGCAGTGACCTTGCGGAGGACGGCATTGATCAGCGCGGAGGGTCCCGCCCCGATGACGGCACGGGCAAGTCCAACCGTCTGGTCCAGGGCGGCGTGCGCGGGGACCCGCATGGCCAGCAGCTGGTGGGCGCCGATACGGAGGGCGTCGAGGACGGCGGGGTCAAGCTGGGCCAGGGGCCGGTCCACGCACCGCGCCAGGATGGCGTCGTAGGTGCCTTGGCCGCGCAGGGCTCCGTAGCTTAGTTCCGTGGCGAATCCGGCGTCGCGTTTGTCCAGCCGGTGGTGCCGGATCCGCGCGGGCAGCACGAGGTTGGCGTAGGCGTCCTCCTCAGCCACGGCACGCAGCACTTCGAAGGCCACCAGGCGGGCTGGATCGGCGCGCCTGGTCCGCTGCGACGGCGCCTGCCCGGTGAAGTTCCGCTGCGGCCCGCGGTTGCGTTCCCGCCCTTTGGCATCCCTTCTGCTGGCATCCCGGGGTCCGCCCTTGCCGCGGCCGCCTCCTCCGGCGCTTCCCCCTCCGCCGGTGTTTGGTCCGCCCGTGTTCCGTCCACCTGTATTACCGCCGGACACGCTCATTCGAACACCACACCCTCCAGTGAAGCCATGCCGCGTGCCCAGTCGGCTGCAGCCATCATCTTTTTCCCAGCGGGCTGGACCCGGGTGAGTTCCACGGCGTGTGAACCTGTTCCCACCAACACGGCTTTCCCCTGCAATGCCACTGAGCCAGGGGCAAGTCCTGAAATATCCGGCCGGAGCCGGACAGGTTCGAGCTTGACCCGCTGCCCGTCCAGCAGGGTCCAGGCGCCGGGCTCAGGGGTGACTCCGCGTGCCTGCCTGTTGATGGCAAGGGCCGGGTGGGACCAGTTAAGGTGTCCGTCTTCCAGGGTCAGCTTGGGTGCCAGGGAGACCTCTCCGGCCTGCGGCTGCGGCGACGCTTTTCCGGCCTCGATGGCGGACAGTGTCTGCGCCAGCAGGACGGCACCGCTGCGGGAAAGCCGCTCAAGCAGGTCTCCTGCCGTGTCCTGGGGCCTGACCGCCTCGGTGAGGGTGCCAAAAACAGGACCGGTGTCGAGTCCCTCTTCAAGCTGGAAGGTCACGGCACCTGTGACATCGTCTCCGGCAATGACGGACCGCTGGACCGGTGCCGCGCCTCGCCAGGCCGGCAGCAGGGAGAAATGCAGATTGACCCAGCCGTGCGGCGGTATGCCCAGGGCCGCAGGGGGGACCAGTCCGCCGTAGGCAACGATGGCCGCGACGTCCGGCTGCACTGCGGCGATGGCGGCGACGGCGTCGGCGTCGACCCGGGCGGCACGGATGACATCAATGCCCAGTTCCCCGGCCCGTTGTGCCACCGGCGACGGCGTCAGTACGCGTTTGCGGCCTACCGGGGCATCGGGACGGGTCAGGACCGCGACCACGTTGAAGCCGGCATTGACGAGGGCGTCCAGGGATGGCACGGCGACGGCGGGCGTCCCCGCGAAGAGGACCCTCACCCTGCTCCGCCAAAGCTGGAGCCGGGGGTGCTGGTTTGGCCAAAGCCGGCCCCGCCGAAACTCGATCCCACGTTCTTGGCGCGCTTGGCTGTGGTCCGCCCGGCGACGGCGTCGTAATTGGCGTTGCGGATGGACCGCAAGGCAGCCTTCCGGTCTTCGCCTTCGAGGCGGTCGGTGTAGAGGATGCCGTCCAGGTGGTCATTTTCGTGCTGGAAGCAGCGTGCCAGCATGCCCTCCCCGTCGATGGACACCGGATGTCCATGCATGTCCACGCCGGTGACCCGGGTGGCGCGGAAGCGGCGGACAGGGAAACCGAGGCCCGGAATGGACAGGCAGCCTTCCACCTGGTCCGGCTGGTAGTCCCCGCTGTTCTCCAGGACCGGATTGATGATGTGCCCTTCCACACCGTCGATGCGGTAGGTGAAGACGCGCTTGCTGACGCCGACCTGCGGGGCGGCAAGCCCTGCACCGTCCACGTCCTCCATGGTTTCGGTCATGTCGGCCACCAGTTTGGCAAGCTCGGGTCCGAATTCCGTCACGGGATCGGCAACTGTGCGCAGCACAGGATCACCGATGATGCGGATATTCAGAATAGCCATGCGCTGTTTGTCCTCACGGTTGGCGGCAAAGGGAACCTATCCAGTTTAGGTGCAGTCTCTCCGGGTCCATCCGGCGCTTAGGCGGTACGGGCCTGTGCCAGCGGCGGGGGTGCGATGGGCAGCAGCGCGGTGCCTGCACTGATGGTGTCCGCCGACAGTTCCCAGACCCGGCGCAAGGCGCAGAATTTCCACCAGTGGTTCTTGAGGACCTCGGGGTTGGCACGGACGGGCCGGACCTCCGTCTCCCCGATGGCGACGGCCAGCAGGACCGGGTTTTCGCCGTACTTCCAGGGCTCCCAGGTTCCCGCCTCCGCATCCACCAGGCTTTCCTCCGCCTTCATGCCGGCCACCAGCTGCATCACTACTTTGTCGTCCAGCGGTTTGACCAGGCCGTCTCGCGTTGTGCCCTTGGTCTTGTAGTCGATCAGGCAAATGCGTCCGTTGATCCGCGCCACAAGGTCAAGGGTGCCGGCGTAGCCCACGGTGTTGTTCCAGACCGTGATCTCGGGGGCGATGGGCTCCACCTGGAAGAGCTCCCACCACTCGTCGAAGCGGACCGCGAACGCTTCCTCCCCGTTGGCGGCCAACGCCTCACGGGCCTCCTTCATGGCGTGGGGACGTCCCAGCGCTCGCAACGCCACCTGCTCGCAGTAATTGTGGACGCGGTCCCCGCGCCGGGCGGCATCATCACGATAGGTTTCCGCAGCCTTGGCCGCACGGTTGATGGCCTGCTTGATTTTGGCCGGGCTGCCCAGGCAGTCCGACAGCAGCGGATCATTGGCCAGGCTGCTGGCACCCATGTAACCGAACCAGCCATCAAGGCCATGCGGCTGCTGGCTGATAACCGTGGTGATGGAAGGTACGGAAAACTGCTCAGACGTTGACCGTGCGTACATCCGGCCGTATTCGGTGGCGTGGGCGAGAAGCGGATCAGTCATACAAAAGACTCTTTCACAGGGGGCCGACAAAAGCTCCGGGAGGCAGGCGCTGCACATGAAAAAGGCCCGTCTCCGCTGCTGATGAGCGGAAACGGGCCTCTGCGGTGGGCGATACTGGGTTCGAACCAGTGACCTCTTCGGTGTGAACGAAGCGCGCTACCACTGCGCCAATCGCCCCGATGCATTTGAATGCTAGCCCACCTCTGCCCTATTTCAAAAATCGAACAACACACCCCGCTGACCGGTACCGCGCCGCAGCCTCTGCCTGGCCGGGAATCCTCGAAAGCAGCCCGGCGGAGCACAGCCTGCCGCCCCCGGGCGCCCCTGCCGCCGTCGGAAATTACACACCTGTAACTCGCAAAAACCGCGTGATTACAGCGATCTGGAGGCACACAATGGGCGCAGGGCCGGCGCGATTTGGAGAATCCCGGAACCTCCTATATTGTTTTTACTCGTTGGAACGCGAGGAAATGCCGGAAACGGCAGGGAATCAACCCTCCAAAATGCGGACGTAGCTCAGCTGGTAGAGCACCACCTTGCCAAGGTGGATGTCGCGAGTTCGAATCTCGTCGTCCGCTCGCAGGACACTGTCACAGCAAAGGTTCTTCGGAATTGACGCTAACACGGTGGGTTGGCCGAGAGGCGAGGCAGCGGCCTGCAAAGCCGTATACACGGGTTCGAATCCCGTACCCACCTCGGTGAAAACCATGGTTTCCGGATCCTTCGGATGCAATGGGCGATTGGCGCAGCGGTAGCGCGCTTCCCTGACACGGAAGAGGTCACTGGTTCGATCCCAGTATCGCCCACTGGCAAGGCAACTTGCCCGCAGTACCACCGGTTTACCGGTCCATCCTGCACACGCGGACGTAGCTCAGCTGGTAGAGCACCACCTTGCCAAGGTGGATGTCGCGAGTTCGAATCTCGTCGTCCGCTCTCTTACATCCCACAGCCGGTCTTCCGGTTCGGGGCGATTGGCGCAGCGGTAGCGCGCTTCCCTGACACGGAAGAGGTCACTGGTTCGATCCCAGTATCGCCCACCATGTAAAGCAGCTCTGCGGAGCTGCTTTTTTCGTATTCCCAATCCGCTGCAGGCGAATTCCCTTGGCACACCTTTCACGCCCGGATAGGATCGAAGGCGCGAGGAGCGACCTGGCTCCGCGACAGAAGGGAGGTGCTCGTGGGTTTGATTGACGATCTAAAGGGCAAGGCTCAGGGTCTCATCCGCGGCAACGAGCAGGCCATCAAGGACGGCATCAGCAAGGCCGGCGATTTCGTCGACACGAAGACCGGCGGCAAGTACGCAGGCCACGTCGACAAGATCCAGGATGGCGCTTCCAAGCTCATTGACAAGAACGGAACCCCGGGCCAGGCACCTGCCCCCGGACAGGTTCCCCCGGCAGCTCCTGAAAATCCGGTTCCGCCGGTGGACAGGGCTCCGTAAAGGATTTGGTCGGGGCCTTGCCCCAGCACGTCAACGGGGCGCGGGTCCCGCCGCGAGGCGGCGCCCGCGCCTTTGGCGTTTAAAAATGCCCTCGGCTGCCCGGCCAGTCTGCCTTTGGCAGCCCCGATTGCCGGTTCCCAAACCCGCGCCGGTAACCTGCCGGGTATGCCCAACTCCCCTGCACCCTCCAGGACAACCAAGGCCGGACTGCCGCGGTTCGACTCCCGGCCCGTTGTCGCCGGGATCGTTACCGCCCTGGTGGGCTTTACCTCGTCCTTTGCCGTAGTCCTCGCCGGCCTCAAGGCGGTGGGCGCCGATTCCACCCAGGCCGCGTCCGGCCTGCTGGCGCTGACCCTCGCCGTCGGGCTGGGCGTCCTGGTCCTCGCCTGGCGCTCCCGGGTTCCGGTGACACTGGCCTGGTCGACGCCGGGTGCGGCGCTGCTGGCTGCAGCGGGAATGCCCGACGGCGGGTGGCCGGCCGCCGTCGGCGCCTTCCTGGCGACAGGCCTGCTGTTGGCCCTGACCGGCATGGTGCCGGCGCTTGGCAGGTTGATGGCGCGGATTCCGTCCCCGCTGGCGCAGGCGATGCTGGCGGGGGTCCTGCTCCAGCTTTGCCTGGCCCCCTTCAAAGCCCTGGGCACGGTGCCCGGTTTTGTGGCGCCGGTGATCCTGTGCTGGCTGGTGATGATGAAGTTCGCTCCGCGGTGGGCGGTACCCGCGGCTTTGCTCATGGCCCTGGGCGTGATCGGAATTTCCCTGGCGTCCGCCGGGACGCCGGTGGACGCGGGAGGCCTTATGCCCGCACTCGCCTGGACCACGCCGGCGTTCAGCCTGCAGGCCCTGGTGGGCATCGCCGTCCCGTTGTTCGTGGTGACCATGGCGTCGCAGAACGTTCCCGGGGTGGCTGTCCTGCGGTCATTCGGATATGACACTCCGTGGCGGCCGGCGATGCTGGTCACGGGAGCGGGGACTGTTGCGGGGGCTCCGTTCGGCGGCCACGCCATCAATCTTGCAGCGCTCAGCGCGGCGCTGGCCGCGGGCGGGGAAGCAGGCGGGGACCGGAGCAGGCGGTGGGTTGCCGGCTTCACCTCCGGGCTGGCCTACCTGGTGCTTGCCGCTTTTTCCGCTGCCCTGGTGGCGGTGGTGAACCTGGCGCCGGCCGGGATGCTCGAAGCAGTGGCCGGGTTGGCCCTGCTGGGAACCCTTGCGTCGGCGATTTCGGCTGCCCTGGCGGACACGGAAGACCGCATCGCCCCGGCCGTCACGTTCCTGATGGCGGCCTCAGGCCTGGCATTTGCGGGAATCGGTTCCGCGTTCTGGGCGCTCATTGCCGGGCTGGCGGTGCGGTGGGTGCTGCAGCCACGGCGCAGCGGGACCGCCTCTTAGGACGGTTCGTGGTTCTGCCCTTCACGCGCCAGGGCGGTCAGGCGGGACACGGCGCGGAAGTATTTCTTCATGTACCCGCCGGTCATCATTTCCTCGGTGAACAGCTGGTCGAAGGGGACGCCGCTGGCCAGGATGGGAACGTCCTTGTCGTAGAGCCGGTCCGCCAGAACCACGAACCGCAGCGCCACAGCCTGCTCCTTGATGGTTTCCACGTTGCGCCACACCACGCCGTCAATGCCGTCAATCAGTTGGCGGTAGCGGCTGGGGTGGACACCGGCCAGGTGGTGGATGAGGGTGGAGAATTCGTCCTGGGCAACCGTCTTGCCGTCGAACTCCGCCTTCATGTGGGCGTTAAGTTCGCTGTTTCTCAGCGGGGCCGGTGCGGCGGGGAGGCCGCGGTGGCGGAAGTCCTCGCCGTCGATGCGGATGACCTCGAACTGGTCCGCCAGGACCTGGATTTCGCGCTGGAAGTCTACTGCGGCAAAGCGGCCGTCACCCAGGGAACCCGGCAAAGTGTTGGACGTGGCGGCGAGCTTGACGCCGGCGTCGGCCAGTTCCCGCATGAGCCGGGACATCAGGACGGTGTCGCCGGGATCGTCGAGTTCGAATTCGTCGATGCAGACCAGCTTGTAGCTGCTCAGGGCGTCAACGGTCTTGCGGAAGGACAGGGCGCCCACGAGGTTGGTGTACTCCACGAACGTGCCGAAAGCCTTGGGGCCCGGCGAGGCATGCCACAGCGAAGCGAGCAGGTGGGTCTTGCCCACGCCAAACCCGCCGTCAAGGTAGATGCCGGCACGGGAATCGTCCTTTTTGCCGAACAGCTTCTTGAACAGCCCGCCTCCGTTGCCCGACCCCACGCCGTCGGCAAACCCTTCCAGTTCGCGCACGGCGGCGGCCTGGCTGGGCTGCTTGGGGTCCGGGCGGTAGCTCGCAAAGGAGACCTCCCCGAACCGCGGCGATGGGTAGAAGCCCTTGAGGAGTTCGTCCACCGAAACTGCCGGAGTGCGGGCGGCAAGCTGTTCGATCTGTACCAAGGTGGTCCGTTCTGCTGGTGGTTGGTCCCCAGAAAGGATACCGGCAATGCGGACCGGACCCGGGCTGGTTGCCTCCCTCCCGACCGAGGGCGTGACGAAGGCAACATTTCGTCCTATTAACGGAATACGGACAACGTCATGGGCGCTGGCTAGGGTGGGAACAGGTTCCAATGCATGTTCCACGGTTTCCCGTGCTCTTACTGAAAGGCCAAGCCATGCCCTACCCGGTTGAACAGAATGAGAAGTTCGCAGCCTACGCCCACCCGGAGCGGCTCGTTTCCACGGAGTGGCTCGCGGCTGCCATCAAGGACGGCGCAGTGGCCAATGGCGGGCTGGTGGTGGTGGAGTCCGACGAGGACGTGCTGCTGTACGAGACCGGCCATATCCCCGGTGCCGTCAAGATCGACTGGCACACCGACCTGAACGACGAAGTGTCCCGCGACTACATTGACGGCGCGGCCTTCGCTGAGCTGGCGGCGTCCAAGGGCATCTCCCGGGACAGCACCGTGGTCATCTATGGCGACAAATCCAACTGGTGGGCCGCATACGCGCTCTGGGTCTTCACGCTCTTTGGCCACCAGGATGTCCGGCTGCTCGACGGCGGCCGGGACAAATGGATCGCCGAAGGCCGCGAGCTGACCAAGGACCGGCCTGCCCCCGCCCGGGGCAGCTACCCGGTAGTTGAGCGCGACGACGCCCCGATCCGCGCCTTCAAGGACGACGTCCTGGCTCACCTGGGCAAGCCCCTCATCGACGTCCGCTCCCCCGAGGAATACACCGGCCAGCGCACCCACATGCCTGCCTACCCGGAGGAGGGCGCCCTCCGCGGCGGCCACATCCCCACTGCGGCATCCATTCCCTGGGCCCGTGCCGCCGCAGCTGACGGCACCTTCCGCAGCAGGGAGGAGCTGGAGGCCATCTACCTGGGCGAAGCCGGGCTGTCCGAGGGTGACGACGTCGTGGCGTACTGCCGCATCGGCGAGCGGTCCAGCCACACCTGGTTCGCCCTGAAGTACCTCCTGGGCTTTGATTCCGTCCGCAACTACGACGGATCGTGGACCGAGTGGGGCAACGCCGTGCGCGTGCCGATCGTCAAGGGCGCCGAGCGTGGTTCCGTTCCCGTCGCCGTCGGAGCCTGACGCAGGACCACCCGCGTAGACTTGGAACGATGACTACTCAAGCTTTGCCTTCCGCCCTGGCGGCAATCGTGGACGACTTCCAGGCCCTGTCCGAACCCGAGAGGCTGCAGCTGCTGCTGGAGTTCTCCGAAGGACTGCCGGAGCTCCCCGACCGGCTCAAGGACCACCCCGAACTCCTGGAGCAGGTGGTGGAGTGCCAGTCGCCGCTGTTCCTCACCATCGAGACAGAGAAGAACGACGCCGGTCCCGCCGGCGCCGTGCGGCTGTACTTCAAGGCCCCGGCTGAGGCTCCCACCACCCGGGGTTTTGCCGGCGTCCTGCACGAGGGACTGGACGGCCTGTCCGCGGAGGAGATCCTGTCCGTGCCGGACGACATGCCGGAGCTGCTGGGGCTCACCCGGGCCATCACCCCGCTGCGCATGAGGGGCATGACGGCCATGCTGGGAAGGATCAAGCGCAAGGTGGCCGCCGCCGCCAAGGTCGCCTGACCCCGCCTCCATGGCACGCAGGAACGGCTCCCAGGGAACCCCGGCCACAGCGGCTTTGACCGCGGCCGGGGTTCCCTTTGTGCTCCACCCCTACACCCACGATCCGGCGGCCGCGAGCTATGGCACCGAGGCCGCCGAGGCCCTCGGCATTGATCCGTCCCGCGTCTTCAAGACGTTGATGGTGGACGTGGAGGGCCGGCTGGCCGTGGGCATCGTACCTGTCAACGGAACCCTCGACCTGAAGGCAATGGCTGCCGCACTCGGAGCCAAGAAGGCTGCCATGGCCGATCCCGCAGCGGCCCAGCGGCGCACAGGCTATGTGCTGGGCGGCATCTCCCCGATCGGCCAGCGCCAGCCCTCCCCCACGGTCCTGGACTCCTCCGCGTTGCGGCTGGAGACGATGCTGGTGTCCGGGGGGCGCCGCGGCCTGGACATCGAGCTAGCTCCGGCCGACCTCATCCGGCTGACGGAAGCTGTTGCGGCGCCCATTGGTTCGCCGGCTGCGGGCAGCTCCCGTCCATAGCAGTGCAGGGGCTGGGAGCCCCTGGCTACTCGATTACGTACCGCTGCATCATGTCGTTGTCCTCGTGCTCCAAAATGTGGCAGTGCCAGACGTATTCACCCGTGAAGGATGAGCCGATGGCCAGTGGGTCACCTCCTGCCGCGGCTGCACCGAAGGGGACGCGGATCCGCGTCACTTCGCCAGGCATCGCCACCACGGTGTCCTTCCATCCCTGTTCATTGGCCGGCGCGGCCTTGGGACGGCCGATCAGGAAGGGCTTGACCGGTACAGCGCACCCCCTTCCGGGCGTGACGAGTCCGGTTTTGGGGTCTACGTAGTCCGTGGCCTCAAGGTAGGAGTCGGCATCGAACTTTTGCCGGTTGAGCACCTGGAACTGGGTGAAGTGAAGGTGGATCGGGTGGGCGTCCACCGTGGTGTTGATGAGCTCCCACTGCTCCAGTGTGTCTTGCTTCACCACCGTGATGTCGGGGCTGTCGAACATCCTGTTGTTCAGCAGCGCCATGATGGGAACGTCATCGGCGTTCGCCACTTCCACCAATGCCATGGACCTGGTGGCCACGGTGGGCAGTTCCAGCCGGGTGAGAGGCTCGGACCGCAGCTGGGCCGGCAGCGGCACCGTATAGCCGGGCTCGGAGAGGACAGTGAACTGCATGATTTGTGGGAGCGGGATGGCGCCGCGCTGGACAGATTCCGGCCCGTTCGGGAAGGGCACCCGGGCACTGTTGGCCAGGACCACCTTCGAACCTGCCTTCAGCCCGGCGAAGTCCACCACAATGTCTGCCCGCTCACCGGGTCCCATGACCAGCCTGTTGAGCCTGACCGGGGCGTCCAGCAGGCCGCCGTCGGACCCTATCTGGTGGAAAGTGACTGCGGTGCCGTCCGCGATGAACTTGAAGTCGTAGAACCGCGCGTTGGAGCCGTTGAACATCCGGAAGCGGTACTTGCCGCGGGCCACGTCCAGGTTGGGCCGGCATTTTCCGTTGACCGTGGCAACATCGCCGAAGAACTCAGGGGCCCAGGGCCGGGCTGCGCCGTCTGCGTCCACTAGTTCAGGGTTGGGCGGGTAGGCAAACGAGCCGTCCGGGTTGAACATGCGGTCCTGGATGACCAGCGGCAATTCATATGGCGGCGGTGGAAGATGTGTCCCGTCGCCGGTGTCGATGCCCGTACTGCGGGTGTCCCGGAGCAGGTAGCCACCGGCCAGCCCGGCGTAGACATTCAGGCGGGTGAGGCCCAGCGCGTGGTCGTGGTACCAGAGGCCGGCCGCATCCTGGTTGTTGCCATAGTGGTAGGTGTACGAGGCGCCGGGCCGGAAAGTCTGTCCAGGGCCGCCGTCGGACGTTGGTGCAGTGTTGCCGCCGTGGAGGTGGACAGCCGTCCTGGGAAAACGGGCATCGTTGCTGCCCTGCGGTACCAGTTCGGGGTCAATGGCGAAGGCAAGAGGATGCCGCCCCATATCGTTGTGGACGGTGAGGCTCAGGGGCGTACCCTTCCGGGCGATAATGACCGGGCCCAGGTAAGTCCTGGATGATCCGGCGTCCTGGTACGTCAGGGTGTCGGTCAGGCCCATCCGGGCCTGGAAGCGGTGGCGGGAGTTGCGGGCCCACAACTCAAGGTTGCCGCCGGACCGCATGTCGATAACCCCCAGGTCGGCGAGCGTGGGAAGCTGCTCCGTAAAGATGCCGGGCGGGGGAACGGGGGCCGCCAGTCCCGGGCTGGCCCCGGATCCATAAGCCTGGGTCAGAACACCTGCACCGGCCACAGCGCCGGCCTGCAGCAGTTGTCGTCTTGTAATGCGCATTTTGGGGCCCCATTTCTTCGCAGCGGTATCCCCCCTTGGGCAGCAGGATAAACCTGTGCTTTAGTCCGTCATAGGGTCACGGGTCCCCTCTGTAAGGGGGTGGGCCACCCCGGTATGCCCTCCAGTCCGCCCCGCGGCGCGGCCGGTGAAATGGTCCATGGTTTGGTTGACCCCCAGCACGTCCATGACCCGGTCGAAGACGCCAACCGGAAGGACCCGCAGGGCCGGCAGCAGGTTCACGATGGGCGGCAGGACCAGCTTTCGGCGCCCGGCCTCGATGGCATCCAGGACCTTGGTTGCCACCTGCTCTTCCTGGAGGATGGGAAGAAGCAGGGGCCAGCGCGTCCGGACGCCGTCGAACATCCCCGTGTCGATGTAATAAGGGCACACCGCCAGCGTATTGACACCAATTTTTCCAGCGCGGAGCTCGGCACGGAGTGATTCGTTGAAGCCGAAGGCGGCAAACTTGCTGGCGGAATAGTCTGTCTGGCGGGCGACGCCCACCAGGGCTGCAGCACTGGCAATGGTGACCACGGTTCCCCGCCGGCGGTCTACCATTCCGCCCAGGAAGCCGCGGGTGACCCAGTACAGGGCCATGACGTTGACCTTCATGGTCCTTTCGATGGCTTCTTCCGTGGCGTCGAGGAGTGCCAGGCCGCTGACCACTCCGGCGTTGTTGACCAGGATATCCACGGGTCCGGCAACAGCCGCCGCGGCCTTCACGCCCCCACGGTCCGTGACGTCCACGGCATGGGCTTCGGCCAAACCGCCGGCAGCCCGGATCTCGTCGCGCACCGCCGTGCCGCGTTGGACGTCCACATCCCAGATCACCACCCGGCTTCCGCGCCGGGCTGCTCCAAGCGCCAGGCGGCGGCCCAGCCCGCTGCCGCCTCCCGTGATCAGCACAGTTGCGCCGGAAAGCCTGGTTCCCTGGGGCATATCAGTCCTCCTGCGATGTTGGCGGCGCGTGTCCCGGCGCCACGGGCAGTGTCCTTTGACGGCTTCGGGGTACGCGGCCCATCACCCTGATGGCCCCTTTCATGATCCGTGCGTAGGTCCGGTTGGACATGCCGGGAAGGGGTGCAACACGGAGCAGCCGCTGCACGGCGATGGTCTGCGGCTCGGTGTACTTGAGGATGCCTTCCCGGCCGTGGCGGCGGCCTGCGCCGGACTCCTTCATGCCCCCGATCGGTGCATCATGGGATGCCCAGGTGGCTGCGTAGCCTTCATTGACATTGACCGTTCCCGTCAGAAGCCTGCGGGCCACTGCCTCGCCCCGCCGGGCCGACCAGACGCTGGCATTCAGTCCGAAGTCGGAATCGTTGGCCAGGGCAACGGCTTCGTCGTCGTCCGTTGTGCGGTAGACGGCCACCACCGGCCCAAAGGTCTCTTCCCTGGCAAGGAGCATCTCCTGCGTGACTCCCGTCAGGACCGTTGGCTCGTAGAACAGCGGCCCCAGATCCGGCCGGTGCCGTCCGCCGGTGACCAGTTGGGCTCCTTTGGCGAGCGCATCCTGGACGTGGCGGTCAACCCGTTCCAGCTGCGCCGGGCTGATGAGGGATCCCATGCCAATGTCCCAGTCCGGTCCGGGAGCCATGCGGATGCCTTTCACCGCGGCCGCGAAGGCGGCCAGGAAGCTGTCATGGACGTCAGTGTGCACGTAGATCCGTTCGATGCTGACGCACAGCTGTCCGGAGTTGGAAAAACAGGCGTGTACCGCGCCGGCGGCGGCTTTGCCCACATCCGCATCGGCCAGGACCAGCATGGGGTTCTTGCCGCCGAGTTCGGCCGAGAAGCCGATCAGCCGCTCACTGCACTGCCGCGCCACGGTCTTGCCGGTCTGCGAGGATCCGGTGAACATCAGAAAGTCGACCCGCGCGATCAAGGCAGGGCCAATTGCAGTGCCGGGCCCTGTGACCACTTGGAACAGGCCTGCGGGAAGCCCCGCCTGCCGGAGCATTTTGAGCATCAGCAGGGCGGTGAAGGGCGTCTGCGAATCCGGCTTCAGGACGATGCCGTTCCCGGCCAGCAGGGCCGGGACGGCGTCCGAGACCGCAAGGGTCAGCGGGTAGTTCCAGGGGCTGATGACCCCCACCACTCCCTTCGGAAGACGGTGTTCGGTGGTGCGGGTCAGGACCGGGGCGGCGCCCTTCCGGCGGCGCGGCCCAAGGTGCCGTTCTGCTGTGCGCGCATAGTAGTCCGCCGTCAGGACCACGTCCGCAAGTTCCTCAAAGGCGCTCAGCCGGGACTTGCCGCTCTCTGCCTGCACCAGGTCCAGGATGTCCTGCTCCCGGTCCAGCACCAGCCGGCGGAAGCGCCGGATCACCCGGCAACGGTCTTCGACGGAAACGCCTGCCCAGTACCGCTGCGCCACGCGGGCAGTTCCGACGGCGGCATCAACGTCGGGTGCGCTGCACACGGGCACTTCGCCCACATGCGTGCCGTCAAAGGGTGCGTGCGAAGCCTGCGTCGGAGCGCCCGGTGCTGCCGCAACCAGCCTTGACAGTCCCGCGGCGAGATCCCGGCCCCGCGCGCTCAAGGCCGCCGTCCCGGGCTGTTGTTCGTGGAGTTCGTCCGCCATGTCACGCCCCCGCAGCGGTGTGCCCGGCCAGCGTTCCAGGGGTGAGCCCCGTGCCGGGGTTGAGGCGCGGAGCGAGCTGCTGCCGGAGCCAGGCCTTAACCAGCCGTTCCCAGCGCTCGGGGTCCACATTCCATTCCTTGGTGTGCCGTGCGTGGTTGAACGTCTCGAACGTGACCATCTCCGGGTTCCGTTCGGCCAGGAGCGCGGACGGTCCGTAGGGCACGTACTCGTCGTCAACGCTGTGGATGATCAGCGTGGGTGTCCGCAGCTCCACGGCCCGGGACACCCAGTCCATGACTTTCAGGTCCACCGGTGCCGACAGGCCGGTCAGGCGGCGCCCCAGCGGGTGGCCCAGCATCAGCTGCCCGTAGCGGCCCACCAGCGACGGAATCCGGTTCAGCTGTGCATGGTGCGCCAACACGGTGACCCAGTCGATCACGGGTGCGTCAAGCACCATGGCCCGGATCAGGTGCCGGTACCGGGAAAGGTCCGCGGTCTGCAGGCAGATGGCCCCTCCCATGGACCAGCCGAACAGGACAATTTCCTCGGCCCCCTGGGCCAGCGCATACTCAATGGCGGCTTCGATGTCCTGCCACTCCGTAGAGCCCAGGCCGTACCGTCCGTCATCGGCCGACGGCGCCAGCCCGTCGTTGCGGTAGGACACCAGCAGGCTGGTCAGGCCCAGCTCCAGTGCCGGTCCCACCGCCCGCAGCGCTTCCTGCCGGGTGGCTCCGCGGCCGTGCACCATGATGGCCCAGGTGCGGGCTGTCCCCTTGGCCCGGACCAGCCAGGCCGGCGCTTCCCCGCGCTCCACGGGTATCAGCACGTCCTCGGCAGGAATTCCGACGGCGGCCGGGTCAGGGTAGGTGGCGCCGCTCCACCATCCCCAGCGGGCCGTGGACAGGTCGCCGCTGTAGACGGCTTCGACCTCGCGCAGGACCGTGCGTTCGGCCGGCGAGTAGGAGATGATGCGGCCGATCCGCGCGTGGCCCTTGCCGCCGTCGAAAAAGAATCCGTAAACCCCATCCACGGTGGTGTCGTCATTGGCGGCCAGGATCACCTGCTGCTTCTGCCCGTCCCGGATTACGGCCAGCAGTTCCTTGTCCGCTGCCCGTTGCCGGGCCGGGGTAATGACGCGGCGGGCAAAGTACACGGCGAGCGCGGACGAACCGGCGCCCAGCAGGCTGGCCACGGAGCCGCCGGCGACAGCTCCGCCGATGGCCCACTTCGCCCCCGGCGACATTCCGCCGGAATCCCTGGTGGTTGCAGTCATTGCAGGGCGCGCTCGCCGGAAAGGTGCCATGGGACTATTCTTACCGGCGTTGCCGCCGATACCCGCATTCCCGGACAGGAAAGGCACGGCGGCGCACGGCTCTCCGGTCGTGTTCCGGCACTTTCCGCAAGTGCGGTGCAGGCGCCCCCGAGCGGCGCTAGGCTAAGGCCATGAGTGATCCGATCATCATCCTGACCGAAGAACCCCTGGGCGCGGACGACCGCGTGAACATTGAACGGCTGGTGGATGGGTCGGACAGCCGGCTGCTGGTCCTGGTCCCTGCGAACACCGAGCGCCACCTGCTCGTGGACTTCCTCGAAAACCTCTCCATGCTGGACGTTGCCAAGGCATTCCGGGAACTCGCCGGCCGCAACCCGGACGCCGCCGCCGAGCGGGCGCACGCGGATGAAACGCTCGCCACCTCGCTTGCCGCGCTGGAGGGCCTGGGCTCGGGTGTGAGCGGCCAGGTGGTGGAGGGGAAGGCGGTGGACGGCCTTGTGGCGAAGGTCCGGGAAACCGGCGCCTCGCAGGCCGTGGTGATCACCAGGCCGCATGCCGTGGCCGATACCTTCCACACCGACTGGGCCAACAAGGCGCAGGACCAGCTCGGTGTCCCTGTGCTCCACCTGTACGCGGGCTCGGGATTTATCGGCGACTCCTGAGCGTTGGGAATGCTATGAGCATCTTTGGAAACAGCATCTTCGGTAACAAGTCGGCAGGCGTTGTTGGCGGAGCACCGGCCCCTGCCACGCAGGACCCGGCCCGGCATGACACTGCCACGCAGGACACCCCTCAGCAGGACACCGGCATCCCGGAAACTGCCGTCAGGAAGAGCGATGAACAGTGGCGGGAGGAACTGACGCCGGAGGAGTACCACGTGCTGCGGCAGGCCGGAACCGAGCGCCCTTACACCGGTGAGTACTGGGACACCCACACAGAGGGTGTGTATCAGTGCCGGGCGTGTGGCGCCGAACTGTTCACCAGCAACGAAAAGTTTGACTCGCACTGCGGCTGGCCTTCCTTCTGGGCTCCGCTCGCTGAGGGGAATGTCCGCTACATCCACGACAGGACCCTGGGCATGGAAAGGATTGAGGTGCGGTGCGCGTCGTGCGACTCGCACCTGGGCCACGTCTTTGAGGGCGAGGGGTATGGAACGCCCACCGACCAGCGCTACTGCATCAATTCGGTGTCACTCCGGCTGGTGGCCCGGGATGATGTTGGGGACAGCACGCCGGAAAGCTGAGCCGGAGAGGGCAGCGTTCCGGGACTGATCCCACAGCGGAGGGACAGTCTCGATCCTTCCCGGAAACCATCGAGGCTAAGCGTTTCTTACGAATGAGTCGTTTTGGCATAAGTCCTGCTGGTTGCTTGTTACGCTCACCGGAGAAGCAAGCAACCAGAAAGGCAGCCGACGATGACAGAGACCCTGACCACCGCCGTCACCGGGATTTCCGCACAGGACCACGACTGGCTCCGGCTCAAGGCCGCCGCCACCGCACTGCAGGCGCTCCAGGTCCAGGACGGGTCCGTCCCCAACCCCGCGGACCACGGGGAGGCAGCGCAGTACGTGGATGCCATTGTGGCCGCCATCCGGGCCCTGGCCCCCGCCTTTCCGCACGACGCCGACTACCTGGACGCCGCCTGCAAAGACTTCGAGGCATGGGCCGCCGGCGGCTTTCCTGTCCCCGACTTCCTCTCCTCGCTCCTGGCCTTCCAGCCGCAGGAGCACCGCCGCGACGGGCTGCAGCACCTTGTGGTGTTCCCGATGTACACCCAGAACGGCAGCAGCAACAGGCTGGTGGAGGCTGTGCTGGTGGAGGTCATCTGGCCCGAATTCATCGCCGGACTGGAGGCCGGGGACTACTCGAACAAGCTGTTCGTCCCCATCCGGTTCGTCGACTTCACTCCTGGCTACGACACGAACTCGGCCGTCCTCTTCCCCGAGACTGTGGCCGTCAGCCAGACCCCCACGTTCACATGGGGCGCCATCTTTGCCGACCGTGAAGCCGCCCGGTTCCGCCGCGTGCTGAAGGCCGCCGCGGAGATCACGGCCCTGGAGCTGCCGGAGGCCGCCGCGGAACTGCTCGCGGACCAGGACCTCACCGAGGCCACCTTCGTGATGTGGGACCTGATCCACGACCGGACGCATATGCGCGGGGACCTGCCGTTCGATCCGTTCATGATCAAGCAGCGGATGCCCTACTTCCTGTATTCGCTGGAAGAACTGCGCTGCGACCTCACGGCCTTCCGCGAATCGGTGCGGATCGAAAGGGACGACGACGCCGACCCCGACGCACGGCGGCACGCGAAGCTCGTACAGTACGCAATCATCTTCGACCGCATTTTCCGCTTCGCCATCACCGGCAGCCGGGTCCGCAACTACGATGGCCTGGGCGGCCAGCTCCTCTTTGCCTGGCTGCACCAGCACCACGTGCTGCACTGGACGGATACCCGGCTTACCATCGACTGGGATGAGGTGGCGGACGCCGTGATCGCCCTGGGTGCCAGCATCGACGAACTCTACTGGCGGTCCATTGACCGTCCCAAGACCGCCCACTGGCTGGCGGCCTACCAGCTGGTTTCGGCCACCGTCACGCCCAACCCCGCCTCCGTCTGGGCCAAGGGCCCGGACGCGCTGCCGTTGGCGGGGACGCCCCGCGGACTCACGGACCAGGTGCTGGACGACGAGTTCCCGCTGTCCATGTTCTACGAGGCACTGGAGAAGAAGATGCGCCCCGTCATTGAGTCCACCGCCGGGATCACCGGCCGCTCCGCGCTGTGAGCAGCGCCGGTCCGGCCGGGGGCGCGCCCTCCGCCCGGCCGCTCACTGTCCTGGTGGCCGGCGGCAGCGGCGCGTCGGGAATCGCCGTGGCGCGGGCACTGGCTGCCGCGGGGCACCGGGTGGCCACGGCGGGCTCCGACCAGGCCCGGATCACGGAGGCAGCGCGGAAAGCGGGCGACGGCGTCAGTCCATTTGCGTGCGACCTGGCGGTTTTGGCGGACGTCCGGCGGCTTCGCGACGACGTCACCGGCGCCTTGGGGGCGGTGGACGGCGTGATCCACCTGGTGGGCGGCTGGCGCGGGGCCAAGGGCATCGCGGACCAGTCCGACGACGACTGGGACTTCCTGGAACGCGGCGCCATCACCACGCTGCGCAACGTGTCACGCGTCTTTTTCGACGACATCGCCGCCTCCACGTCGGGAAGGTTTGCGATGGTTTCATCCACTGCCCTGGATCAGCCCGCCGCAGCGGTCGCCAGCTACGTGGCGGCGAAGGCCGCCGCGGAAACCTGGACCATGGCCATGGCCGATGGCTTCCGCCAGGCCTCAGGGAGCAGCGGGAGCCCGGCGGCCGCCACCATCCTGGTGGTCAAGGCGCTGGTGGACGATGACCTGCGCCGCGCCCATCCCCAGCGGAAATTCCCGGGGACAACGGACGTAACTGACCTGGCTGCCGCCGTCGTCCGGCTTTTCACCACTCCGTCCGCCGAACTCAACGGCGCCCGGCTCCGGCTGGCGGACTGACCGCCTGTCTGGCTTTGCCTGGCGTGGCAGTACCTAAACTGAAAGCGTGAGCAACCCTATGACCACCACAGCAGAAACCCGTGCGGCGCTGCGGCTGCATGATCCCAACGTGCGCGGATTTGCCTCCGACAACTACTCCGGGGTCCACCCGGAAGTCCTGGCAGCCCTTGCCGCAGCCAATGGCGGACACCAGGTCTCCTACGGCGAAGACGACTACACCGCGCGGCTGCAGGAACTGATGGTTGACCACTTCGGCCCAGGCATCGAATGCTTCCCCGTCTTCAACGGCACCGGCGCCAACGTCCTGTCGCTGCAGTCCCTGCTCCCCCGCTGGGGTGCCGTGGTATGCGCCTCCACCGCCCACATCAACATGGACGAGAACGGGGCACCGGAACGCATCGGCGGCCTAAAACTCCTGCACGTACCCACGCCGGACGGGAAACTGACTCCTGAACTGATCGACCGGGAGGCCTGGGGCTGGGGTGACGAGCACCGAGCCCAGCCGCTCGCCGTCTCCATCACCCAGACCACGGAACTGGGCACCTGCTACACGCCGGAAGAAGTCCGTGCCATCGCCGACCACGCGCACGCCAGGGGCATGAAGCTGCACATGGACGGGGCGCGGCTGGCCAACGCGGCAGCCCACCTGGGCGTGCCCCTGCGCGCCTTCACCCGGGACGCCGGCGTCGATATCCTGTCCTTCGGCGGCACCAAGAACGGGCTGCTCTTCGGCGAAGTAGTGGTGGCACTGAACCCGGAAGCCGCCCATGGCCTGGTCTACCTGCGCAAGATGGACATGCAGCTGGCCTCCAAGATGCGTTTCATGTCCGCCCAGTTCATCGCCCTGCTGGAAGGCGACCTGTGGCTGCGCTCGGCCGCACACGCCAACGCCATGGCCACCCGGCTGCGTGCCGCCGTCGACACCATTGAGGGCGTCCGGCCCACCCAGGAAACCGAATCCAACGGAGTCTTCGCCATCCTTCCCCCCGGCACGGCGGACCGTCTGCGCAAGTCCTTCCGGTTCTACGACTGGGATGAGGCGAAAGGGGAAGTCCGGTGGATGTGTTCCTTTGACACCACGGAGGAGGACGTCGATACCTTTGCTGCCGCGATCCGCCATGAGCTCCGGGAATACCGCGCCGGCCAGGCCGGGTGAGCGGCCCCGACGGCGAGCCTTCCTGCCCCGGCCCGTCCCGCCCCGTAATCTGCCAAGGTGAACGCACTGGACCAGGTTCCCCCGGATTTTCTCCACGCCTTGGGAACCCTCAGGAAAGCCCGCTGCCGGAAGGAACTTCGCCTCGCGGAGATCCCAGCCCCTGCGCGGCTGGCACCCTTCGCCGTCGCGCTGGGCGCAGAGGTGATGGCACCGGGCGCCGCAACCCCGGCCACGCCGGTCCACGGACCTGCGGCCATGGCGTTTGCCGCCGCATCCGGAACGGCCGCCCCGGGACCGGCGGACGAGGACGAAACGGAGCTGGCTACCGGACGCTTCATCCTGCTGCACGATCCGGATGGCTCGGCGGTCTGGGACGGCGAGTTCCGGATTGTCACCTACATCCGTGCAGAGCTGGAACCGGAAATGGGCAACGACCAGATGCTGGGAACCGTGGCGTGGACCTGGCTGGTGGAGGCGTTGGAAAACCACAAGGCGGCATACCGGGCCGCCGGCGGCACCGCCACCCGCGTCCTCTCCGAAAGCTTCGGGACACTGGCCGGGCGGCCCGGGTCCATCGACATCGAACTCCGGGCCTCCTGGACGCCCGCTTCCTCCGACGTACAGGCCCACCTTGAGGCCTGGTCCGACATGGTGTGCACGTTCGCCGGCCTGCCGCCGCTCCCCGACGGCGTCACCGCACTCCCACCCCGTCGGCGAAGCCAGCAGAACGGTTACGGGGCAGCCCGGTAAACTGGGGGCATCATGACCCCAAACATTCCGGAAAACACCACGGCCGGCGTCCCGGCTGCTGCTGCCGCATCCCACATCACGGTGGAGGGCTTTGACAGCCCCATCCCCGAAATCATCGACCTTGACTCCCCCCGGGACGGCGTTCCGCTGGTCATCGAAACTGCGTCCGGCCTGGAGCGGTGTGCCGCGGCCATTGCCGCCGGCACCGGACCCGCCGGCGTGGACGCCGAGCGCGCATCAGGTTTCCGCTACGGACAGCGCGCCTTCCTGGTCCAGATCCGCCGCGAGGGCGCCGGAACCTGGCTGATCGATCCCGAACCGTTCGAGAACCTGGACATCATCAACGACGCCCTACGGGGCGTCGAATGGATCCTGCACGCCGCCACCCAGGACCTGCCCTGCCTTTCCGAGCTCGGGATGTGGCCGGACAAGCTCTTTGACACCGAACTCGCCGCGCGCCTGGCCGGGCTGCCCCGGGTAGGCCTGGCCGCCGTCATCGAGCAGCTACTGGGATTCGGGCTTGCCAAGGAACACTCCGCGGCCGACTGGTCCACCCGGCCCCTGCCGGAGCCCTGGCTGCGCTATGCCGCCCTGGACGTGGAAGTCCTGACCGAACTGCGCGAGGAACTTATCGAGCTGCTGGAGGCGGACGGGAAACTGGAGTACGCCCAGCAGGAATTTGCGGCAATCCTCGCAGCGGGCATCGCTCCCCCGCGCGTTGACCCGTGGCGGAAGACCTCGGGCCTGCACCAGATCCGGGACCGCCGCCAGCTGGCCGCAGTCCGCGAACTGTGGCTGGAACGCGACTCGCTGGCGCAAAAACGCGATGTGGCACCGGGCCGGCTGCTCCCCGACTCGGCCCTCGTCGCCGCGGCGAAGGCCATGCCCGCCACCGTCCCACAGCTGCTCACCACCAAGGGGTTCCACGGGCGCGCTGCCCAGCGCGAAGCGCCGCGGTGGCTGCGCTGCATCGCGGCCGCCCGGGACCTGGAGGACCTGCCACCCCTGCACCTGGCCACCAACGCCCCGCCGCCGCCGCGGGTCTGGGCCGACCGCGATCCGGAAGCCGCTGCCCGCCTGGCCACGGCCCGGCCCCTGCTCCAGGCGAAAGCCGAGGAATTGAACCTCCCGCTGGAGAACCTCCTGACGCCCGACTACCTCCGGCGCGTGGCCTGGCGGCCGCCCGCGGACGTCACTGAAGACTCGATTTCCGCGGAATTGCGGACCCTGGGTGCCCGCCCGTGGCAGGTGGAACTCACGGCTCCGCTGATCTCCGCCGCCTTCCTGGACCCGCAGCCGCTTCCACCCAAGGAACCCAAACAGGCCGCTGCGGCGGCCGGCCAATAACCTTTTCGCGTCAGCCCTTGCAGGCTAAGTTACTCACGAGTAACATCGGTGTACCGACGCCAGGTGAGTGCCGCACTCCGGCATGCGCCCGGCGCTACGTCTCGATGAGGAGTTACACGTGAGCCAGCACGGAAGCGGCGCATCCCCGCGCACTGTCCGCGACGTCGTCTTTGTGGACGGCATCCGCACACCCTTCGGCAGGGCCGGCGAGAAAGGAATTTACGCCGGAACCCGGGCCGACGACCTGATCGTGAGGTGCATCCGCGGCCTCCTTCGCCGCAACCCGTCCCTGCCTTCGGAGCGGATCGATGAGGTGGCCATTGCCGCCACCACCCAGACCGGCGACCAGGGCCTCACCCTGGGCCGGACCGCCGCGCTGCTGGCCGGTCTCCCCCGGACGGTCCCCGGCTTCGCCATCGACCGGATGTGCGCCGGTGCCATGACGGCCGTCACCACCACGGCCGGCGGCATCGGATTCGGCGCCTACGACGTGGTGGTTGCCGGCGGAGTGGAACACATGGGCCACCACCCCATGGGCTCCGGCGCCGACCCCAACCCCCGGTTCATGTCCGAGCGGCTGGTGGACCCGGCAGCCCTGAACATGGGAAACACGGCCGAGAACCTGCACGACCGCTTCCCCGCCATCACCAAGCAGCGCACCGATGCCTACGCGGTGGCCTCGCAGGACAAGCTGGCAGCCGCCTACCGGGACGGCAGGATCCAGCCGGACCTGGTTCCCGTTGCCGCCCGGAAGCCGGGCGAGGGCTGGACCGTCCACAGCAAGGACGAACCGCCGCGCCCGGGCACCACCATGGACGACCTGGCCGTCCTGCGCGCGCCGTTCCGGGCCCACGGCCGGGTTACTGCCGGAAACGCCGCCGGCCTGAACGACGGCGCAACCGCCGCTGTCCTTGCCTCCTCCGAGGCCGCCGCAGAGCTGGGGCTGCCCGTGAAGATGCGGCTGGTGAGCTACGCCTATGCGGGGGTGGAGCCCGAGGTGATGGGCATCGGCCCCGTCCCGGCCACCGAGAAAGCACTGAAGAACGCCGGGCTGACCATCGGGGACATCGGCCTGTTCGAGATCAACGAGGCGTTCGCCGTCCAGGTCCTGAGCTTCCTTGACCACTACGGCATCGCCGACGACGACCCCCGGGTCAACCGGTACGGCGGCGCCATCGCCGTGGGGCACCCCCTTGCCTCCTCCGGTGTCCGGCTGATGATCCAGCTGGCCCGCCAGTTCGAAGAGGACCCCTCCGTGCGGTACGGGATCACCACCATGTGCGTGGGCCTTGGCATGGGCGGCACCGTGATCTGGGAGAACCCGCACCACCCCGACTACAGCGGAACCCCCTCCGGGAAGACCGCCGCCGTTTCCGAAGGAGCCATGGCATGAGCGCCGCAGATTACCGCAAGTTGGCGGACCTTTTCCCCAACGAAACCGTGACCCACTCCTATGTGCAGGACATCGCCCTGCCAGGCACGGCGGGCAGGCCCAGCCCGGGCACCTTTGCCCTCGTCACCCTGGACAACGACCTGGACCACACCAAACCCACCACCCTGGGCCCCAACACCCTGGTGGGGCTCGGCACCGTCCTGGAGGGCCTGCGCGACCGTGCGGCCCGTGGCGAGATTGTTGGCGTCGGGGTGACCGGCAAGCCGCATTACCTGGTGGCGGGCGCGGACCTCTCCGCCGTGAAGTCGCTGGAAAAGCGTGAGCACGGGCTGTGGATGGCACAGCTGGGCCACGACGTCTATGCAACCCTGGCAAACCTTGGCGTCCCCAGCTTCGCCTTCATCAACGGCGCCGCGCTGGGCGGCGGCCTGGAAATCGCCCTGCAGTCCACCTACCGCACGGTGTCCGCGGGGGCGGGTGCCCTGGCGCTTCCGGAAGCCTTCCTTGGCCTGGTGCCCGGCTGGGGCGGCGTCTACATCCTTCCCCGCCTGGTGGGCCCGGAAAATGCCGTAAAGGTCATGATCGAAAACCCGCTCAGCAACAACCGCCCCCTCACCGGTGCGCAGGCATTCGGCATGGGCATCGCCGACGCCCTCTTCGAGCCTGCCGACTTCCTGGAACAGTCGCTGGCCTGGGCGGCCGGTGTCATCTCCGGTGAGGTGGTCCCGGAGCGGGCCAACGCCGTCGACCCTTCCTCCCCTGACGCGGCAACCCGCTGGGCCGCCGCGGTGGACGCGGGGCGGGCCTTCGTCGAGGCCAAGACCTCCAACGCCTCCCCAGCCCCAGCCAAGGTCCTGGACATCCTCGAGGCAAACCGCACCATGACAGCGGCGGAGTCCGCCGCGCTGGAATGCGAAACACTGGCCGGGCTGATGCAGACGGATGAGTTCCGCTCCACCGTCTACGCCTTCCTCGACCTGGTGCAGAAGCGTGCCAAACGCCCGGCCGGCGCCCCTGACCGCAAGCTGGCCCGGCCCGTCACCAAGGTGGGCGTGGTGGGCGCCGGACTGATGGCCGGCCAACTGGCCCTGCTTTTTGCCCGCCAGCTGAAGGTGCCCGTGGTCCTGACCGACATCGACCAGGCGCGCGTGGACAAAGGCGTTGCGTACGTCCACGCCGAGGTGGACAAGCTGCTGGCCAAGCAGCGCCTAAGCCAGGACGCGGCCAACCGGACCAAGGCGCTGGTGACGGGCTCGGTGTCAAAGGACGCCTTCGCTGACGCCGACTTCGTGATCGAGGCCGTCTTCGAGGAACTGCACATCAAGAAGCAGGTCTTCGCCGAGCTGGAAGGCATCGTGGCGCCGGAGTGCATCCTGGCCACGAACACGTCCTCGCTCTCCGTGACGGAAATGGCCGCGGACCTGCAGCATCCCGAACGGCTGGTGGGCTTCCACTTCTTCAATCCCGTGGCTGTGATGCCGCTGCTGGAAATCGTCCGCGCCCCGCGCACGGACGATGCCGTGCTGGCCACCGCCTTCGAGCTGGCCAAGGCGCTGAAGAAGAACGGCGTGCTGGTCAAGGATGCGGCCGCGTTCGTGGTCAACCGCATCCTGCTGAGGCTCATGGGGGAAGTCACGGCGGCCTTCGACGAGGGCACCCCGGCGGAGGTGGCGGACGCCGCGTTGCGGCCCATGGGGCTGCCCATGACGCCGTTCACGCTGCTGGCCATGGTGGGCCTGCCCGTTGCGCAGCATGTCCAGGAGTCCCTGAACGCCGCCTTCGGCGACCGCTTCCCGGTCTCCGATAACCTCAAGAAGCTCATCGACAACAACGTCAAAGCACTGTGGGAGACCGCCCCGGACGGTTCGCGGACCATCCCCCAGTCCACGCTTGAGCTGCTGTCCTTTGGCTCCAGCCCGTCCACGGCGGAGCAGGTGCTGCACCGCGTCCAGGATGCCCTGGCTGAGGAAATCGGCCTCATGCTGGACGAGGGCGTCGTCGCCGGACCCGAGGACATCGACCTGTGCATGATCCTGGGCGCGGGCTGGCCCATGTTCCTGGGTGGCATCACGCCGTACCTGGACCGGGTGGGGGCCGCGGAGCGGGTCAACGGCAGGCGTTTCCTGGCACCGGGCGTCGCGTCCCCCGCCGCAGGGTAACCGGCACCAGGCCGGCAGCCAGGACGGTGGGTGCTGCCTGTCAGGCCGGGGTCAGCCGGCCGCCGTCGAGCGTCAGGAGCCGGTGCGCCGCCGTCCGTGCGTAGCCCAGGTCATGGGTGACCAGCACGACGGCGGCGCCCGCCGCTGCTGCCGATCCGACGGCGGCGTCCAGCAGGGCCAGCCCGTCCCCGTCCAGTGCCACGGTAGGTTCGTCCAGCGCCAGGACGGCGGGCCTGCGCGCCAGGACGGTGGCCAGCGCCAGGAGGCGCTGGGCGGATGCCGGCAGCTCGGCGGGGTGCTCGTCGGCGGCCTCCGCCAGCCCGACGGCCTGAAGCGCCGCGGCGGCGCGGCCGGCAACCATGTCCCGGCCCACCAATCGCTCCAGCCCGAAGCGGACCTCCCGCAGTACGGTCCGTTCAAACAGCTGGTCGCGCGGCTGCTGGAACAACAGGCCCACGGATGCAGCGGTCCGTCCGACGGGGTCGCTTGAGATGTCGCTGCCGCTGACCAGGACAGTTCCCGCGGTGGGTCGCAGCAGCCCGTTGAAGTGCCGCAGGAGCGTCGATTTTCCGGCGCCGTTGGGCCCGGTGACCGCCACGATCTCCCCCGGGTGGACCTGCAGGCTGATGTCCTGCAGCACTGGGGTGCCTGTGTTCAGGCCCCCCGCCGGTGCCGCCCTGCCCCATCTTCTGCGGCTTTCTTTTCCGCGAACCTGCGGGTCCGGGTACGCGAAGGAGACGCCGCGGAGCTGCAGGGCAGCCGGCCCCGCCTGCCGGGCTGCAGGCCGCCTTGGCGGTACCGCGGACTCCGGCACGGCAGGACGCCTGATTGCCCGGGGCAGCACTGGCGGGACACCGCCATCGTTGGCATGCCCCGCTCCCATACCGGCGGGATGCCCCGCTGCCGTGACCATGCCCCCAGCGAGTACCACCCATGTGTCTGCGTCCAGGAGCAGGGGGTCGACCACCTGGCTGAGGATTACGACGGCGGTACCCCGCTTCAGCAGGTCCAGGACCAGGGTGGCAAGATCCTCCGCCCCTGCCGCGTCCAGGGAGGCGAAGGGCTCGTCCATGACCAGCACAGGAGGTCCGGCGATGATGGCGCAGCCGATGGCCAGCCGGCGGAGCTGGCCACCGGAAAGCGTCCCGGGGTCCTGGTCCAGCAGGCCCTGAAGTCCCAGCAGCCCGGCCGTGCGCTGCACCGCCGCCTGCATGTCACCACGCCCCGTACCGGCATTCTCCAGTCCAAACGCGAGTTCCTCCGCCACCGTGGCGCGGACGGTGGACAGCACGGCGCCGGGGTCCTGGGGGACAAAGCCCACGTGGCGGCCCCACTGGGCGGGATCGATCCGCGGGTCCCCCGCGCCGCCGGCAAACTCCAGGCGCGTGCCGGACAACTCAAGGAACCCTGCCAGCGATCCGTGGCCGCCCGGAGGCAGCCACCCGGCCAGCAGGCGGCCCAGGGTGGACTTCCCGCTTCCGGAGGCGCCCAGGATGGCCGTGAAGGAGCCCGGTGCAAGAGATATGGCGACATCCTGCAGGGCCGGGACCTGCCCGTCGTGGAAGGTGAAGTGCCGGATCCCGGCGGCCAGCACCGGCTTGCCTGACGTGGCCGCATTACTGGCATTACTGGCATTGCCTGCATTACTGGCATTACTGTCATTGCCCGCATCACTGGCATTGCCTTGGCCGCGGGACACCATGGGCTCAGCCACCTGCGCCCGCCTGCACTACCCGGAGAACCACTGCCGCCAGGGCAGCGAGCACCAGCACGATGCGTACTGTCCGCTGCCGGCCGGAATCAGCCACCTCGCGGTAGCTGGTCCGCGGCCCGGTGTTGCTGAGTCCCCGGGCTTCCAGGGCGGCAGTACGGGTGCCGGCATCATCGATCAGGGAGAGGACCAGCGGAACGGCCTGCAGCCGGAACGCGCCCAACCTGGACACCAGGCTGCGGGAGACCACCAGGCCGCGTGATTCCTGGGCCTGCCGGATCCGCTGCGCCCGGGCGGCGATGGCCGGCAGCAGGGTCAGGGTGGACGCCAGGACGAAGGCGAACCGGCCCTGTACGCCGCGGGCGGACAAGGCCGCCACGAGGTCGGGCACGCGGACGCTGAAGGAGAACAGCAGGAGGGCCAGGACCACGGCCGCCAGCTGCAGGAACCGCTGCCCGGCGAAGGCCAGGCCCTCCTGGGTGATACGGGCAGGTCCCCACTCTGCCAGGACGGTCCTGCCCTCCGGGAAGAACAGTCCGTGCAGCCACAGCAGCGACAGGCCAAGCGGGACCAGGACTGCCGCAGCCGCCGGGAGCACCCGCCGGGCCGTGCCGCCCGCCACGGACAGGCCAAGGCAGGCGGCAACCACGGCGAGGGACAGCGGCCAGGTGCCGGCCGCCGTCGTAATGGCCGCCGTGGCCGCGGCAGCCGTCAGCGACGTCAGCGGGTTAAGGCGTTCCCGCCTGGCCGGCGCTGCCGTCCTGCCTGCCGATGGTGCCGTCACAGCGTTGCGGTCAGCCCTTCCGTGCAGAATCCGGGGAGGTGCCCTGCGCGGGACCGTGCCCGGGCCCCTGTGCGGGAGCGTCAGCCGCGGCCTCCACGGGGGTGTTGCCGGCCAGGACCCGGTGGCGCCGCACGAAAGGGAACTGCAGGCGTGCCCTGCGGGGCAGCGCATAGACCAGGATGGCCACGACTGTGAACACGATGGCCTTGTCCATAGGGTCGGAGATCAGTGCCTGCTTGGTGATCGCGGCCAGGAGGGTGTCCCCCATGGCCCGGAAGGCGCTGACGATGGCCCCCGTGGCCACGCCGGAGGTGCCCCCGAAGACGAAGGCGGCCACCGGGGCGGACGCCACGCCGGCGATGATTCCGGTGGCGAAACCGGCCACGGGAGCCAGGTAGAAGCGGCGGAAGAGGCCGTAGCGTGCTGCCAGCCCGGCGAGGCAGCCAATGAGCGCGGCGCCGGCTGCGAACGGAAGCACCGTGGGGTTGAAGAAGGACCAGACGATGCTGCTGAGAGCTCCGGTGGCGGCACCGGCGGCCGGGCCGGCCAGGACCGCGATCAACACCGTGCCGATGGCGTCGAGGTAGAAGGGAACCAGGGTGCTGCCAACGAACTGGCCGAGCACGATGTTCAGGACCAGGGCCACCGGAATGAGCACCAGGGTGGACGCGGGCAGCGTGGGCAGGACGGCGACGATCAGCAGGACTGCGCCTGCCAGGAAGCCGGTGAGGGCGATCAGGGCCGATGCGCTGCCCGGACCTCCGGTGATGTCTGCCGGCTGGTTGAGCACCAGGTAGACATAGGTGGCCGCGATGGCCAGGGCGCCGAGGATCTCCAGCAGCCGGCGGCGGGCCGCCGGGCGTTCCTGGGACGGAAGCGTCAAAGAGGGCGATGACATGGGGAATGTTCCTTTGGGTGCAGGCAGTGGCCCGGCAGTGCCGGGCCGGAGTGTGGCTGCCTATGTCACCTCGGCAGCAGCCGGCGGCAACTGCGCCTGGCCGGTCCGTGGCCCATTCTACCGGCCATCGTCCGGCAGCGTCCCGTGCCGGGTGGCCCGGTCATGACGGGTCCGTCCCTGCCCTGTCAGCCAACCCGGCGGGCCAGGCTTCCGATGGCGGACACGAGTTCGCGGAACGCCTGCTCCGGGTTGTTGCTGTCGACAATCCTGGCGTTTGGGGGTGTGCCCCAGAGCCCGCGGAAGTCGGCCACAGTGGTTCCCGCCAGGAGCGGCGAATCCGTTTCGACGTCCACGGTGGCGGTCCGCGCCGTGTACTCGAGCGTGCCTGCCGCGACTCCTGCGGCGAAGAAGTCGTGGACGTGGGCCAGGTATCCCTGGTCGTAGAGCCGGTGGAATTCAAAGTAGAACCGCAGGGCATCTGAAAGGTGCCTGATGAGGGTGTTGTCGGAGGTGCTGCGCCGCCCTTCCGGCTGTTCCGGGAGCAGCAGTTCGGGAACGCCGGCACCCGCGGCCCGGGCCAGCGCCGTGACGTGGGCCGGGTGCAGTTCCATGCGTTCGGTGGTGTCAAGGGAGCAGACGATGGGGAGTTTCTCCAGCGGCCTTCCCCGGTACGCGGCGTAGACCTCCTTGGCGGCGTGCGGATCCACGTGCGTGTTCCACTCGGCGGTGGGGGTGGTGTTGCCCTGGTGGTAGAAGGCGCCGCCCATGATTACTGCCTTGGCCAGGAGGTTGGGCAGTTCCGGTTCCTTGCGCAGGGCCAGGGCGAAGTTGGTCAGCGGTGCGGTGATGAGCGCGGTGAGCTCGCCTGGCCTGGCCCTGGCATGTTCGATCCAGAGGTCCACGGCGTCCCGGTCGCAGAGCCGCCCGGCGGGTTCGGGCAGCACGGCGTACCCGATCCCTTGCGGTCCGTGGGTCTCAGGGGTGGTGAGCAGCGGGATGGACAGGGGCTGGCGGGCACCAACCGCCACCTGGACCCCGGACCTGCCGCACAGTTCCAGCAGGGCCAGGGTGTTGCGGGCAACCTGGTCCGCGTCCACGTTGCCGGGAGAGGCCGTGACCGCCACGATCTCCGTGTCCGGGAGGGCGGCCAGGTAGGCAAGGGCCAGGGCGTCGTCGATCCCGGTGTCAACATCCAGGAGGTAGGCGGGCACGGCGGCCTAGAAGAGCGCGACCTTGGGCACTGCCGGGAAGATCCCGTCCAGGTCAGCCAGGTCTTCGGGCGTGGGGACCCAGTTCGCCGCTTCCGCGTTCTGCCTGACCTGCTCCGGCCTGGTGGCCCCGGCGATGACGCTGGCCACCGAGGGCTGGGCGGCAAGCCAGGAGAAGGCCACCTCGATTTCAGTCAGCCCGCGTTCCTTCGCGAAGGCGCTGAACCGGCCCAACTGGTCCCAGTCGGCGTCGTCCACCATGTTGGTGCGGGTGTGGCTGAGCCGGGACCCCTCCGGGGCATGGCCCGGTGAGTACTTGCCGGTGAGGAGTCCGTTGGCCAGCGGGAAATACGGCAGGACACCGAGCCCGAACTCCTCCGCGGCGGGCGTCACCTCAAGCTCGGCACGGCGGTCCAGGAGGTTGTAGTGGTTCTGGGTGGAGATGAAGCGGGCCGTGCCCAGTTCGCGGGCCACGTACTCCGCCTGGGCGATCTGCCAGCCGGAACGGTTGGAGTGGCCGATGTAGCGGACCTTGCCGCTGCGGACCAGGGTGTCCAGCGCCGCGAGGGTCTCATCGATGGGGGTCAGCGGATCCGGGGTGTGGAACTGGTAGAGGTCGATCCAGTCCGTGCCGAGGCGCCGCAGCGAGGCCTCCACCGCCTGGATGATGTAGCGCCGCGACCCGCGGGCGCCGAAGTCCGGCCCGCTGCCGCCCTTCATGTCCATGCCGAATTTGGTGGCCAGGACGACGCCGGAGCGCTTGTTTCCGAGGGCCTTGCCGAGCATGGTTTCGCTCAATCCGGGCTCCCGCCCATAGGTGTCGGCAACGTCGAAGAGGGTGATGCCGGCATCCACCGCTGCGTGGACGACGGCGTCCGTGGCGTCCTGCGTCTCGGTGGCGGTATTGGCCCGGCCAAGGTTGTTGCAGCCAAGGCCCACGGTGGAGACGGTCAGGCCGGATTTTCCAACGCGGCTGTAACTGGTCAAGGACGCCTCCTAGAGGGTGAAGTTGCTGGCGGGCTTGGCTGAGTGCTTGAGCTTGAAGTGGTCAGGGTCGCCGTAGGGGGCGGCGCCGATGCTGAGCTTGGTGAAGTCAAGGTCCTCGCCGCGGGCGCAGACTTTGATGGCGTTGACGGCCTTGTTCACGTCCGGGCAGAGGCAGAAGATGTTGAGCTTGTAGTCAGTGAATTCGGACCGCTCCACCGTGCCCAGGCCGCGCCAGGCGAGGTGGCTGATCAGGGCGTCCGTGGCCTTCTGCTCCAGGTAGCGGTCCCGGTCGGTGCCCTCCTTGGTCTTGAGCGCGAACTGCGCCACCACCCAGAACTGTTCCTCGGTGGGGATCTCGGCGTAGCCGTCCTCCGCGCACTGGGCTGCGAAGGCGTCCAGGAGGCCCTCCGCGGCAGCAGCATCCGGGACGTCGGTTTCCTCGGTTTTGCTCTGGTGCCCCACGGCGCCGAAGTTCATGACGAACTGGGAGTACTCATCGTCGAACCAGGCCTCCCGGAAGTGGAGGGTGCCCTCGTCGTCGCGCTTGTAGACCCTGACAATGCCGCTCATTTACGTCCTTCTGTAAACCATTCGACGTCGGTGCCGTCGAATGGCGCCTGCTGTGCCTTCACGGCGTGGTAGAGCCCGTCCGCTGCGGCTTGGATGTCCTCAATCAGTTGCTGCGGGTAGCGCATGGAGACGCTGTGTTCGGCGAACTCGTCCTGGTCGTCGATGAAGACGCCGCGGTCAGCCGTCCGGATGACGTCCAGGTCCATGTCGATCACGTGGAACTCGGTCACCGCCGGCCGGATGTGTGTCCATTCGTGGCCCACCGCCAGGTCGATGTAGACCCGTACTCCCGCCGGATGCGCGGAGTCGTAGAACGTGGCCACCCAGTCACCCTCGCGCGGCACCAGCAGGACGGCGTCGGAGCGCGTGTAGAACGCGGCGCCGGGGCGGGAACAGAACTCGTTGGTGCCCTGGAAAATCCACCACCCGTGCCGGTCTTCGCCCAGGTACCGGCCCGGCACCACCCAGTGGGCCTTGCCGTTCCACTTCCGGTTCCGGGAGACCACCAGCTGTCCCGGCTTTAGGCCGTTGGGAACGCGCGTGGTGGTGGTGTGCAGGACCGGTCCGGACTCCCCGGCGGGGCCGGGATACTTCAGCTCGTCCTCGTCCCTCACAGGATCGGGAGGCTGCCGGTGGTGGGGTGCTGCTGCCCGGGCAGGGGCCGCGCAAACGGAACCTTGGTTCCCAGGACCTGCGCAACGACGTCGTGAGTGATCTGCTGGGCGGTCAGCCCAACGCGCTCCAGCACCTGGTTGCGGGTGCCATGCTCCAGGAATTCGACGGGCAGGCCAACCTCGTTCAGGGCGGTGTCCACGCCTGCCGCCCGCATCTCCTGCCGGATGCGCGATCCCACGCCACCGGCGCGGACGCCGTCTTCGATGCAGATCACCAGCCGGTGGTGCGAGGCCAGCGCGATGATGGAACGGCGGACCGGGAGGACCCAGCGCGGATCCACTACGGTGGTGCTGATGCCCTGCGCCCCGAGCCGGTTGGAAACGTCGAGGGCCAGCTCGGACATCGCGCCGACGCTGACGATCAGGACGTCGTTCTCGGTGGAGCCGGAGGGGCGGCGGGCAAGGATGTCCACGCCGTCGCTCAGCCGCTCCAGCGCCTCGACCGCCGGACCAACGGAGCCCTTGGAGAAGCGGACCACGCTGGGGGCGTCGCTGATGGCCACCGCTTCGCGCAGTTCCTCCCGGAGCCGGGTGGCGTCGCGGGGCGCGGCCAGGTGGAGGCCGGGGACGATCTGGACCATGGCCATGTCCCACATGCCGTGGTGGCTGGCACCGTCCGGGCCGGTGACCCCTGCACGGTCCAGGACAATGGTGACGCCTGCCTTGTGCAGGGCCACGTCCATCAGCAGTTGGTCGAAGGCACGGTTCAGGAAAGTGGCATAGACGGCAACCACCGGACGCAGCCCGCCAAAGGCCATGCCGGCGGCCGCGGTGAGCGCATGCTGTTCGGCGATCCCGACGTCGATGACGCGCTCGGGGTGCTTGGCCGCAAATTTGTGCAGGCCCACCGGGATCAGCATGGCGCCGGTGATGCCGACAATGTCCTCGCGCTCGTCGGCGATGGCGGCGATCTCATCGGCGAAGACGGAGGTCCAGGACTGGGCGCCCCCACTGCCGGTTGGTTCGCCGGTCTCGGGGTCGATGATGCCGACGGCGTGGAACTGGTCTGCTTCATGGGCCCGGGCAGGAGCGTAGCCGTGGCCCTTCTCCGTCATGGCGTGGACGATGACGGGGCCGCCGTAATTCCTGGCGGTGGAGAGCGCGTGTTCCATGGCCTGGAGGTTGTGCCCGTCCACCGGACCGATGTATTTCATGCCCAGGTCCTCGAACATGCCCTGCGGGGCCCACCAGTCCTTGATGCCCTTCTTCATGGCATGCAGGCTCTTGTAGGTGAACTGGCCCACCGGGCCACCGTTCTGGAGCTTCTTCTTCCACCAGTCCAGTGCGCCCTCATACGCCGGCGCGGCGCGGAAGGAGTCGATGGTGGGGCGCAGGGAGGCAAGGTAGTCGGCGAATCCGCCGACGGTGGGTGCGTAGGAGCGGCCGTTGTCGTTGACCACGATGACCACGCGGCGCTTCTTGTCCGCGGCGATGTTGTTGATGGCTTCCCAGGCCATCCCTCCGGTGAGGGCGCCGTCGCCCACGATGGCGACGACGTGCCTGTCGCCTTCTCCCGTGAGCTGGCGGGCGCGGGAGATGCCGTCGGCCCAAGACAGGGAGGAGGATGCGTGGGAGCTTTCGACGATGTCGTGCTCCGATTCGGCCCGCGCGGGGTAGCCGGAGAGTCCGCCTTCCTGGCGAAGGGTGCTGAAGTCCTGGCGTCCGGTCAGCAGCTTATGGACGTAGGACTGGTGGCCCGTGTCGAAGACGATGCTGTCGCGGGGCGATTCGAAAATGCGGTGCACGGCCAGCGTCAGCTCCACGACGCCGAGGTTGGGTCCGAGGTGGCCGCCCGTCTGGGAAACGTTAGTGATCAGGAATTCCCTGATCTCCGAGGCCAGCTGTTCCAGCTGTTCCTCGGTCAACTCGTTCAGGTCCTGCGGATTCCGGATGGTGTCCAAGATTCCCAATGACCCCTCCTTCGGGTGGTAGACGTGCCGTTTAACTCTAACGCCTTGGCTTGGCTGCAAAGCCGAAGCCCCGGCTGGTCGGTGACCGGCCGGGGCTTCGGGAGGATGGTGCCTGCTGGCAGTACCGCTAGTTGGCGGAGATCTGGCGCAGCACGTACTGCAGGATGCCGCCGTTGCGGTAGTAGTCCGCTTCACCCGGCGTATCGATGCGCAGGACGGCGTCGAACGACTTCGAGGAGCCGTCCTCGGCGGTGGCGGTGACCTTCAGGGTCTTGGGCGTGGTGCCCTCGTTCAGGGCAGTGACGCCCTCCACCGAGAAGGTTTCCGTGCCGGTCAGGCCCAGGCTGGCAGCGTTCTCGCCGGCCGGGAACTGCAGCGGCAGGACGCCCATGCCGATCAGGTTGGAGCGGTGGATGCGCTCGTAGCTTTCGGCGATGACAGCCTTGACACCCAGCAGGGCGGTACCCTTGGCGGCCCAGTCACGGGACGAACCGGAGCCGTACTCCTTGCCGGCCAGGACCACCAGCGGGGTGCCGGCTGCCTGGTAGTTCTGCGCGGCGTCGTAGACGTAGGCCTGCGGGCCGTCAGCCTGGGTGAAGTCGCGGGTGAAGCCACCCTCAACACCGTCCAGGAGCTGGTTCTTGATGCGGATGTTCGCGAACGTACCGCGGATCATCACCTCGTGGTTGCCACGACGCGAGCCGTAGGAGTTGAAGTCCTTGCGCTCCACGCCGTTGGCCAGCAGGTACTGGCCGGCGGGGGTGTCGGACTTGAACGAACCGGCCGGGGAGATGTGGTCGGTGGTGACGGAGTCGCCGAGCTTCAGCAGCACGCGGGCGCCGGTGATGTCCTTGACCGGTTCCGGCGTCGCCTGCATGCCCTCGAAGTACGGGGGCTTCCGGACGTAGGTGGAGTTCGGATCCCAGGCGAAGGTGTCGCCAGCCGGGGTGTCCAGTGCCTTCCAGCGGTCGTCGCCGTCGAAGACGCCCTCGTAGCCCTTGGCGAACATTTCCTTGTCGATCGAGGAATCGATGACCTGCTGGACCTCAACGGGGTTGGGCCAGATGTCCTTCAGGAAGACGTCGTTGCCGGCCTCGTCCTTGCCGAGCGCGTCGGTCTCGAAGTCGAAGTCCATGGAACCGGCCAGGGCGTAGGCGATGACCAGCGGCGGGGACGCCAGGTAGTTCATCTTGACGTCCGGGTTGATCCGGCCTTCGAAGTTGCGGTTGCCCGACAGGACGGCGCTGACGGCGAGGTCGTTGGCCTGGATGGCCTCGGAGATCTCGGGTTCCAGCGGGCCGGAGTTGCCGATGCAGGTGGCGCAGCCGTAGCCCACGATGTAGAAGCCGAGCTTCTCCAGGTAGGGGGTCAGGCCGGACTTTTCGTAGTAGTCGGTGACAACCTTCGAACCCGGGGCGACTGAGGTCTTTACCCACGGCTTGGCGGTGAGGCCCTTTTCGACGGCGTTGCGCGCCAGGACGGCGGCGGCCAGCATGACCGAGGGGTTGGACGTGTTGGTGCAGGACGTGATGGACGCGATGGTGACCGCGCCGTGGTCCAGCTCGAACTCGCGTCCGTCAGCCATCTTCACGGGAACCGGGCTGGTGATCCGCCCGGCGCCGCCGTGGGCCGCCGAATACTTCGGCGGTTCGCGGTCGGTGTCGGAGACGTGGGTTCCGCCGGAGGTGAAGGACGGGGCGTCGGAGGCCGGGAAGCTCTCTTCGAGGGACTCGTCCAGGGTGCCCGCGTTGGCGTCATGGGACACGTAGTTCTTGAGGTCGTGGCGGAACTCGTCCTTGGCCTCGGTCAACTCGATGCGGTCCTGCGGGCGCTTGGGGCCTGCAATGGACGGGACAACGGTGGACAGGTCCAGTTCCAGGTACTCGGAGAACTTGATGTCGCGCGACGCGTCGTGCCACAGGCCCTGTTCCTTCGCGTACGCCTCCACGAGGGCGACGTTCTGCTCGGAGCGGCCGGTGAGGCGCAGGTAGTCCAGGGTGACGTCGTCGATCGGGAACATGGCAGCCGTGGAGCCGAACTCCGGGCTCATGTTGCCGATGGTGGCGCGGTTGGCCAGCGGCACCGCTGCGACACCCTCGCCGTAGAACTCCACGAACTTGCCCACCACGCCGTGCTTGCGGAGCATCTCGGTGATGGTCAGCACTACGTCGGTTGCGGTGGCGCCGGCGGGGATGCTGCCGCTGAGCTTGAAGCCCACGACGCGCGGGATCAGCATGGAGACGGGCTGGCCGAGCATGGCGGCCTCGGCTTCGATGCCGCCCACGCCCCAGCCCAGCACGCCCAGGCCGTTGACCATGGTGGTGTGGGAGTCGGTGCCTACGCAGGTGTCAGGGTAGGCGCGCAGGACGCCGCCCACTTCGCGGGTCATGACGGTGCGGGCCAGGTACTCGATGTTGACCTGGTGCACAATGCCGGTTCCCGGGGGAACCACCTTGAAGTCGTCGAACGCGGTCTGGCCCCAGCGCAGGAACTGGTAGCGCTCACCGTTGCGCTGGTATTCGATCTCCATGTTGCGCTCCAGCGCGCCGGAGTTGCCGAAGGCATCGATCTGGACCGAGTGGTCGATGACCATCTCGGCCGGCGCCAGCGGGTTGACCCGCTTGGGGTCGCCGCCCAGTTCCTTGACGGCTTCACGCATCGTCGCCAGGTCAACCACGCAGGGAACGCCGGTGAAGTCCTGCATGATCACGCGTGCCGGCGTGAACTGGATTTCTGTATCGGGCTCCGCATTCGGATCCCAGCCTGCCAAAGCGCGAACGTGATCGGCAGTGATGTTCGCGCCGTCCTCGGTCCTCAGCAGGTTTTCAAGCAATACCTTGAGGCTGAACGGAAGGGCTTCTGCACCTTCAACGGAGTTCAACCGGAAAATTTCGTATTCGGTTCCGGCTACATTAAGTTTGCCTTTTGAACCGAAGCTGTCCACAGTGCTCATCGCAGGACTCCTCTCGCAACAGTTTCATCTTTGTCGCGCGGTTGACCGCCTGCTAGTTAGGACGCCCTAAGTAGTTACAGGGCCCGAAAATTGCACACGGCCGGCCGAGAATTCGGGCGCGACGTGGGACTACTACGGTCATCGTAGTCCAAAACCGCGGCCGCATCACGGAGCCGGAGCCAGCAGTGCCACGGTCTCAAGGTGGTGGGTGTGGGGGTACAGGTCGAAGGCCCGGAGGCCGGCGAGGTCCCACCCTGAGCGGCGGAAGTAACCCAGGTCACGGGCGAACGACGCCGGGTCGCAGGACACGTAGGCAATGGCCCGGGGCTGCGAGGCAACGAGTTGGCCGACGACGGCTTTCCCGGCTCCGGCCCTGGGCGGGTCAAGGACCAGGGCGTCGAAATTCCGCGGCTTCTGGCGCAGGACCCGTTCCACGCGGCCCTGGACCACCTCCACCTGCGGCGCGGAGTGCAGGTTTTTCCGGGCGTCGCGGCTGGCGCCGGGCGCCCCTTCGACCGAGAGCACGGACCCGGTCTCCCCCACTGCGTCGGCCAGGACAGCGGTGAAGAGCCCGGCTCCTGCGTAGAGGTCGGCCACCACGGCTCCGGGGTGGAGGAAGTCTCCATGCCGGAGGAATTCTGTGACAGCCCCCACAAGTGTCCCGGGCGCGTCGCGGTGGATCTGCCAGAAGCCCTCTCCGGTAACGCGGAAATCGTGTCCCTCGGCGGACTCCTGCACCCAGGTCCGGCCGCGGAGCTGTGTCACGTCACCGGTCAGCGCATCAAAGGCCGCCACGGAAACGTCCCCCGGCACTTCCGCAGCAATTGCCCTCAGCCGTTTGTCCTTTGTCCCGGGCGCGGGCGCAAGGAGCACCAGGGGCCGGGAAGCGTTGGCCGGAGCGGCCACCTCAACCCGCTCGATGCCCTGGAGGTCCAAGTCCCACAAGCGCAGCGCGTTGATGGCGTCGCTGGCCAGGGGCATCTCCCGCACCGGGATGATCTGGTTGGAACGGTGAGCGTGCATTCCCAGCCTGCCGCCGGGGGTGACCGAAAAGCTGGCCCGTGTGCGCCACCCAAGGCCGGTGCCGCCGTCGTACTTTTCCCCTACCGCCTCCACGCTGCCCGCCCAGGCGGCGGGCAGTTGCTCAAAGCCGGCCAGCCGAGTGAGCTGTTCGGCCAGGACATCCGCCTTGAGGCTGCGCTGCCGGGCCAGTGTCATGTGCCCGAACTCCGCACCCCCCACAGGCGGGTGGCCGTGGCCCCATGCCCGGCGGGAATCCGCAGGATGCCAAAAGTGCTCCACCCGGTCGGGGGAAGCCTCGAGCACCTCGATGACGTCCGCCCGCCAAAACTTGGCGTCGTCCGCTGCATCGGTCAGCCGGACCCGGACTTTCTCTCCCGGGATGGCGTGCCGGACAAAGATGACCCTGCCCTCATGCCGCGCAACACAGTGCCCGCCATGGGCCACGGGCCCGACGTCGAGGACCGCCTCTTCGCCTGCATGCCCGGCAGCGTCCGGTGCCTGCGGCGCGGCTGTTGAAGTTCTTGCGGTCACTGGACGTCCTGGAGGTTCTTTGCTTCTTCGGATGATTTGAGCTGCCACGGAACACTGGCCACCATGACTCCGGGTTCGAAGTGCAGGCGGGTCTTGATGCGCAGGGCGGTCTGGTTATGCACCAGCTGCTCCCACCACTTGCCCACCACGTATTCCGGGATGTAGACCACGATCAGGTCCCGCGGGGAGTCCAGGCGCATTTGCTTGATGTACTCCATGATGGGCGTGACCGTCTCGCGGTAGGGGCTGGCCAGGACGGTCAGCGGGACCGGGATTTCGAGCTTTTCCCAGTCGGCGATGGTGTGGGCCGTTTCCTCCGCGTCGATGTCCACCGTTATGGCGTCCAGCCGGGAGGGCCGGGACGCACGGGCGTAGGCCAGCGCACGCAGGACGGGTTTGCGGACGTGGGACACCAGCAGGACGGCGTGCACCCTGGTGGGCAGGGCCCGGGGTGAGGAGTCCTCATCCACCGCGAGTTCCTTGGCCACGTTGTCGTAATGCGCCCGGATGCTCCACATGATCAGGAAGAGGACGAACATGGCCAGGAGGGCGATCCAGGCGCCCTGTTCGAACTTGGTGATGAGGACGATGACCAGCACCAGCCCGGTCATGCCGAAGCCGATGCTGTTGATGGTGCGGGACTTCATCATCCGGCGCCGGACGGCTTTGTCCTTGGCAAGCTTCAGCTCGCGCCCCCAGTGCCGGATCATGCCGAGCTGGCTGAGGGTGAAGGAGATGAAGACGCCCACGATGTAGAGCTGGATGAGCTTGGTGACGTCCGCGTCGAACGAAATGATGAGCACCAGGGCGCCTGCCGCGAGGGCAAGGACACCGTTGCTGAACGCAAGCCTGTCGCCCCTGGTCCGGAGCTGGCGGGGAAGGTAGCCGTCCTGGGCCAGGATGGAGCCGAGGACCGGGAAGCCGTTGAAGGCCGTGTTGGACGCGAACACCAGGATGACGCCGGTGGCCGCCACCACGATGTAGAACGGGATGCTGCCCGGGCCGAAGATGGTCTGGGCAATCTGGCTGATGGCCGGGTTCTGGACGTATCCCTCCGGCAGCGGGTTCCCGTCGAGCAGGAATTCCGTGGCCGGATCCAGCACGATGTGGACCTTGGTGGCGTTGGCCAGGTAGATGATGCCGGCCAGCATCGCGGCGCCGATCACCCCCAGGAGCAGGAGGGTGGTGGCCGCATTCTTGCTCTTTGGGTGCCTGAAGTTCGGCACGCCGTTGCTGATCGCTTCCACGCCCGTAAGCGCTGCGGCGCCGGAGGAGAAGGCCCGGAGCAGCAGGAACGCGCCGGCCAGGCCCACCAGGCCCTGGTCGAAGCCTTCCGTGGGGACGATGGTGAAGGCCGCCGACGGCGCCTCCCCCAGCTGCCCCGTTGCGGCCTGGAACACGCCCACCGCGGTCATGCCCAGGATCGATGCCATGAAGATGTAGGTGGGGACGGCGAAAACGCTGCCCGCTTCCTTGATGCCGCGCAGGTTGACCAGGGCAAGGATGACGACGCCGATGGTGGCGATGACGGCCTGCTCACCGTGCAGTGACGGTACAGCAGTGGTGAGGTACGCCGCTGCCGAGGACATGGACACGGCAACGGTCAGGACATAGTCCACCAGGAGGGCCGACGCTACCGTCAGCCCGGCGTACTTGCCGAGGTTTACGTTGGCGATCTCGTAGTCGCCGCCGCCCGACGGGTACGCGTGGACGTTTTGCCGGTAGGAAGCGACAACGGTCAGCAGGACCACCATCACCGCCAGTCCCACCAGGGGCGAGATCGCCACGGCGCTCACACCTGCCAGGGCAAGGGTCAGGAGGATCTCGTCCGGCGCGTAGGCTACGGAGGAAAGGGCGTCGGAGGCGAAGATCGGCAGTGCGATCTTCTTGGGAAGCAGGGTATGGGCCAGCCGGTCGTTCCGGAACGGCCTGCCCACCAGCACGCGTTTGACGGCGTTCAGTATTGTCAACACCCCACAAAGCTAGTCTGAATCGCGGACGATGTCATGACGGGCCCCGGCCGGGCCTAACCAGGGCCGTGCCGGTAGAGTTCTAGCTGCACGATCCTGACTTACATATGGAGGAGATACGGTGGCGCATTTCGTGATCATGGGATGTGGCCGGGTGGGGGCAACGCTGGCGCACACGCTGGAGGATGCCGGACATTCCGTGGCCATCATCGACCAGGACGACCGCGCCTTCCGCCGGCTCCGCCAGGGCTTTACCGGACGGAAAGTCACGGGCATTGGCTTTGACCGGGACACCCTCAAGCAGGCCGGGGTGGGCGAGGCCTATGCCTTCGCCGCGGTCTCCAGCGGGGACAACTCCAACATCCTGGCCACCCGTGTGGCCCGTGAGACCTTCCACGTCCCGCACGTCGTCGCAAGGATCTATGACCCGGGTCGCGCCGAGATTTACCAGCGCCTTGGCATTCCCACCGTGGCGGCCGTCCGCTGGAGCGCCGACCAGGTGCTGCGCCGCATCCTTCCCGAACAGCACCTCGCGGGCGACTTCCGGGAGCCCTCAGGACGCCTGGTCCTGGCCGAACTGGACCTCGACGCCGGCTGGATCGGGCACCGCATCAGCAGCATTGAGAAGGCTGCCGATGTGCGCGTGGCGTACCTGACCCGCTTCGGCGAGGGCCTGCTGCCCGACGCCGGAACCGCCTACCAGGATGGCGACACCGTGCACGCCATGCTGCAGGTGGACCGCAGCGCCCAGATCGCCCAGATCCTCGCCAAAGCCCCCGCCAAGGAGTATCAGTGAAAGTCGTTATTGTCGGCGCCGGCAGCGTCGGATCGTCCATTGCCCGCGAACTGCTGGCGCACAAGCACGAAATCCTCCTTATCGACCTCAAACCGGAAGTGATCGGGCGCAGCGGCCTGCGGGGCGCCCACTGGCTGGTGGGTGACGCCTGCGAGCTCTCCACCCTGCAGGGCGCGAAGGTGGAAGACGCCGACGTGGTGGTTTCCGCCACGGGCGATGACAAGGTGAACCTGGTGGTGTCCCTGCTGGCCAAGACCGAGTTCGGGGTTGGCCGGACGGTGGGCCGGGTGAACAACCCCAAGAACGACTGGATGTTCAACGATTCATGGGGTGTCGACGTCGCCGTGAACACCCCGCAGCTGATGACGGCCCTGGTGGAAGAGGCAGTGGAGATCGGCGACCTGGTCCGGCTGCTGACGCTTCAGACGGGCGTGGCGTCGCTGGTGGAATTCACCGTCCCGCATGATTCGCACGTGATCGGCATGACCGTGGGCGACATCCACTGGCCGGAGGACGCCACCCTGGTGGCGATCCTGCGGGACCAGGCACCCATTACCCCCAGCCGCGACGACGTGATCGACGGCGGCGATGAACTCTTCTTCGTCACCACCATCGCCGCCGAGGACCGGCTGCGGGAGCTGCTTTCCTCCGCACCCGGCAGCATCGACACCGCCGGGATCAACGGTGGAGAGCAGGCGGGCAGCAGCGCCCAGCCGGCCACCGCCAGCGGATACGGCCCGGTCCCGGAGGACGACGGCTTCGACGGCTAGGTCCGCCGCTGCCCGGGGAGAGGCGGGGCGGCCTGGCCGTCAGGCGGGCTGGTCTGTCAGGCGGCCTGGTCTGTCAGGCGGGCTGGTCTGTGCCGGCTTCAGGCTCCGCCGGGGCAGGCCGGGTCACCAGCCAGGCCACCCAGACGCCCAGGATGTACAGGGGGGCGCCCATAATGAGCCGTGTGGTGGCGAGGGCGGCCAGGCCGTCGGTGCCCATCAGGTAGAGGGGCACCTGCACAATGAGCCGGAGCGCCAGGACGCCCACGATGATCCAGGTGCCCAGGCGGTACGCCTTGACCCGGTCAGGTTCCTTACGCCATTCCACGCCCTCGTTGCGGATGAAGCCAAAGAGGAGCCCGGCCACGGGCCACTTCACGGCAATAGAGATGACCATCGCCAGGATGTAGGCGGCGTTGGTGAAGAAGCCGGGGAGGTAGAAGTCTTCGGCCTTGCCGGTGGTGTTGGCCAGCCAGGCGGAGATGCCGACGCCGACAATCCCCGCCAGGGCCTGGGTCAGAGGCCGCCGCTGTATCAGGCGGACAACGGTGAACACGGCTGCCGATGCCAGGGCGGCCACCAGTGACAGCGTGAGCTCGCGGGTGATGGTGAACGCCACCAGGAACACCAGGCCGGGAACGATGCTCTCGGCAATTCCCTGCACTCCCCCGGCGCTGCGCAGCACGTCCACCTGCCCGTCGTGGGTGCGGTGGAGTCCCGCTTTGGCGGCGTACCCGGCGGCGAGGCCGGCAACGGGCGATGGACCGGGAGCCTGCGGCCTGCCCTGCTGTTCTCTGCCCGGATGTGCAGGGCCGGACGGCTGTTCGGGCTCTTGCGCGGTCATTCGTTCTCCTGGCGGGACAGTATCTCGTAGCGGGGATTGAATATGGTGGGCATGTCTTCGCCCCGGGCCAGCATCCCCTCAACCCGGATCCGCGCGCCCGCTTCGATGCCCGGCACGCGGCGGCGGCCCACCCAGACGACACGGAGCCGGGGCGGCCTGCCCCGCTTCGGACCAGGGCCCGGACGTTCGGCGTCATCCTCGGACAGGATGGCACTGAATTCCGGGGTCCGGTCGGCAGGAACAAAGGTCACCGATTCAATGTGCCCCTGGCACATGACGCGTCCCTTGTCAGGAAGTTGCCCCAGTGGGGTGATCCGGCCGGACGCATGGACCGGGTTGTTGTAGGGAGACTCAGCCGATCTGGGTAATTTCGGGACCACGTTCGGGCTCCTCCAGGGTGGGCGCGGCGGGCGGAGGAGTGGCGGAGGCGTCCTTCGGCAGCCTCAGCTGCAGGAGGTCCCGCGGGGGCATGGGGCTGTCGCCACGGACCACTACGACCTGCCGGAACAGTGCTTCGAGCGGTTCCGCGGCGGGGCGTTCCAGCGCCGCAGGTCCGCCCAGGACGCCGCGCAGGAACCAGCGGGGACCATCGACGCCGATGAACCGGGCCACGCGGTAGCCCTGGCTCCCGTCCGGGAGCCCGGCAGGCAGCTTGGCCACCAGCTCGGTACCGAAAGCCCCTTCCACCTCTTCAACCTGGCCGCCCTGCGCACCGACCGACTGGCCGATCTGTTCGCGGATCTCATCCCACAAGGTCTCGGTTTTGGGCGCTGCAAAGGCCTGCAGCTGGAGGCTGGAGCCGTCCAGGTCGAGCGTCACCGCCACCACGCGCTGTGTTGCCTCCTCGACTTCGAGGCGGAGCTGAAGGCCCTCGCTGGGCGTGATCAGCAAGGCACCAAGATCCACATAGCCGTCGCGGCTGCTGATCTCGGCCTCATCGAAGGGGCCGTCCTGGCGGCGGGCGGCGGTGGCGGATCCGCTTTCTTCGCCGTCCGCAACCGTGAGCTCGTCGGCCGGCTCTGCCGGCTCTTCACTCTTTGCTTTCCTGCCGAACCCAAAGACCATGGGTGACTCCTTAATTCTGGAAAAGTGCCAGTCCTGAAACCTGCCGGCGAAACTTTGGAGGTTCCGCCGTCGTGCATGCCGGCGTGGCTGCGGGTGCAGCCTAAAGGTCAGGCTCCGGGGACGCTGAACCCGCCGGTGGAACCGAAGCCTCCGGTGCCCCGCACGGATCCGCTCAGTTCGCTGACAGGAATGAATTGGGCGTGCTCCACCCGCTGGATAACCATTTGGGCAATTCTATCGCCGCGCCGGAGCTCAATGGGCTGGGACGAATCGGTGTTCAGCAGTGTTACCGAAATCTCGCCCCGGTAGCCCGCGTCAACGGTCCCGGGGGCGTTCACGATCGTCAGGCCATGCTTGGTGGCCAGGCCGGAGCGGGGGTGGATCAGCGCCACGAACCCATAAGGAAGGGCAATGGCCACGCCGGTGGGGACCAATTTGCGCTCACCGGGCATCAGGACCACGTCCTCGCGGGCGCGGAGGTCTGCGCCGGCGTCGCCCGGATGTGCGTAGGACGGTGCTTCCAGCTCAGGATCCAGCATCTTCAACTGGACCTGCAGGGTGGGAGCGGCGGTGGCGGGCAAGGCTGCGTCCGGGACAAGGTCTACCGTGGCGGGATGATCAGTCACAGTCACTCACTCTAACCCGCGCCCCCAAATCACTCCTAGGGAGACTCCCGGGGAGGCCGGGCCGCAGAGCCTGTCCCAAGGTGAAATAGCCGGCCAAAGGTGGAAAGCTTGGGCTATGCCCGATTCAAGCTCGCCTGCGTCCGTTCCCAGCACACCCTCTGCCGGGACACCTGTTGTCTACAGGGAGAAGCTGTGGCCCAACGCCTGGATCTGGATCATCGCGGCCGGCGTCTCCGCAGCGGGCATCCTGGTTTTCGCCCCCATCAGCATGGCGGCAGGCTACACCGCGGCATTGGTGCTTTTCGCCATCATCGCGGTCCTCCTGGTTGTTTCCACCCCCGTCATTTCGGTCACGGCTGACACCCTCACCGTTGGAAGGGCCACCATCGAACGCCGTTTCGTCGGCGCTGTGCAGCAGTTCAAGGCCGGGGAGGCGACCGCGGAACGGGGCACCCGGCTCAACGGGCTCGCCTACCTGTGCATCCGCGGCTGGATCGATCCCGTCGTAAAAATCGAGATCACGGACCCCGCCGACCGGACCCCCTACTGGCTCGCCTCGACCCGCCATCCGGACCAGCTGACGGCAGCCCTGACGCGGCACTGACGCCGCCGGGGCCGCCGGTCCTTGCGCCCGCACGCACCTTTCGGGCCTGCTTCCAGCGGAAAATGACGGCGCGCCCTGCTCCTTGAGCCAATTCCCCGCCGCCGGGTGGCAGAGTTTCGATTGATAGTAATGCCAGGGTGGAGGATTTGTATGCAGGATCTACGGCTTGTAGGCGTGCACGACGACGGGACGCATCTCCTGTTAAGCGGGCCCGGCGGCGAGATGTTCCAGCTGCCGATCGATGAGGCCCTCAGGACGGCCAGCCGGTCCACGGCCAGGCCGCGGACGGAGAGGCCGGCCGTTCCCATGTCCCCCCGGGACATCCAGGCACGGATCCGTGCCGGTGCCACGGCTGCGGACGTCGCCGAGCTGTCCGGGATGCCGCTGGCCAAGGTGGAGCGTTACGAGGGCCCTGTCTTGGCGGAGCGCGAATATGTTGCCCAGCAGGCGCGGAAAGTTGAAGTCGCGGCGCCTTCCCCCGGCCACGACGTCTACCGGTCCGCCTTCGGCGACAACCCGGCAACGCTGGACGACATGGTGGCCCACCGCCTGTCCGCCCACGGCATCGACCCCTCAACCGTGGAGTGGGACTCGTGGCGGCGCCAGGACGGTACCTGGACTGTCTCAGCAAGTTTCGAAGCCAAGCCCGGGGGTACCTCGGGAATTGGCGAAGAACCTCCTGCACTGTGGACCTTCAGCCCGGCACGGAAGTCCCTGCAGAACACCAACCGCTGGGCGCAGCAGCTGAGCGAACTTGAACCGCTGGACGGGCCCGTTCCTGCCCGCCGCCTCACCGCGGTTTCCGACCGCCCCTTTGATTTCGAGACGGACGCGGATGCGTCCAGGACGTCGCCGGCCGGCCAGGGAGTGCCCGTGCAGGATTCCGGCAAGGAATCCGACGGCCTCCTTGACATGCTCCGCTCCCGCCGCGGCCAGCGCCTGGGCGTGGATGAGGATTCCGACGACGCACTGGCGCTGCTGCTGACCCATGGCGTGCCCGCTGCCCACCCGCGCCCTTCCGAAGTGGCGGCTGAACCTGAGGCCGGGGAGACGGAACCACAGGATGACCAGCGGGATGCGCCGGCAGCCCAGGGCGACTCCTTCATCAGGCGCAGGGACACCAGGCCTTCCATGCTGTCGAGGCTCAGCATCCTTCCGCCGCACCGTGACAGCCACGATGATGCGCTGCGGCTTCACGACGGCGTCAGCACCGACACGAGGGAAATCACCATTGCGGCGTCCCCGCAGAAGCCCTCCGGTCCGACTCCCGGGGCTGGTTCCGGAACTTCCGGCGGCGCCGGGCTGGACGAGCTGCTGGGCAGCAATCCCCGCCGCCCGGCGGCGAAGCAGGAAGACGCTTCCCCCTCCACCGGACAGCTGCCGGAGACTGAGGCGCCGGAACGGCCCGCACGGCCCAAGCGGTCCAGCGTGCCGTCCTGGGACGAAATCGTTTTTGGCACGCGGAGCGACTAGAAGCTGTCTCCCCGCACCGATGATGGCATTGGCCGCGTTACGCACGGGCGCGTGCTAGGCTCCCCACCACACGGCCGCTTCACATAGCGCTATCACCAGGAGGTCTGCGGTGCCGGACACAACCTGCCACATGTCCATCTCCCTGGACGGTTTCGTCGCCGGGCCGGACCAAAGCCGCGACAACCCCTTGGGTAGACGGGGCATGGAACTGCATGCGTGGCACCTGGGCGACCCGCGGGCCAACGACGCCGACAAGGTGGCCAGCGAATGGCTTATGCGCCCGCGCGGCGCTTATGTGATGGGGCGGAACATGTTCGGCCCTATCCGCGGAGACTGGGACGGGGAATGGAGCGGTTGGTGGGGACCCGAACCGCCCTACCACGCGCCAGTGTTCGTCCTCACGCATCATGCCCGCGACTCCCTCCAGATGGAGGGCGGGACGACCTTCCATTTCATCACCGACGGCTTCGATGCCGCCTACGCTGCCGCCCGTGACACCGCCGGGGACAAAGGCGTGGACATCGCCGGCGGGGCGTCTACCGTCCGGCAGGCGCTGATCGCGGGAGTAATCGACGAACTCACCCTCGACATCGCGCCGGTGCTGCTCGGGTCAGGGGAACGGATTTTCGACGGCGTTGAATCCTTCGGCTTTGAACCCGCCGAAGTGCTCCACTCGCCGCTGGCAACGCACATCCGCTATCGCCGCGTGCACTGACGGCCTCAACGTCTCCGTACGGCGACATGCTTCTAAGGCTCAAGCGCTGAGGTACTCCTGAAGTGCCTCTTCGAGGAGGCTCCGTTCGCCGGGCAGGAATCCGGGTGGCCACTTTGGTGGTTCCCAGTCCTGGTGTTCGCTTGTGTAGTGGCGGCCGGTGGGCGAGGTCCAGCCGGGTGGTTCGTTCGTGGTGGCCGGGGTGGGTTTCCAGGCGGTGGTGTGCCGGAGTTTGTGGTGTTTCGGGCAGGGCTGTCCCAGGTTGCTGATTCCGGTGGTGCCGCCGTGGTGCCAGGCGAGGAGATGGTCGGCCTCCGTGTCCAGGGAGGTGTTGCTGCAGCCCGGGAACGGGCATTTCCCGTCCCGCATCCGCAGCCAGGCCCGCATGGCCCTGGGAACCCGGTAACTCTTCCGGCCGATCTCCAACGGCGCCCCGTCCCGCGGGTCCACCAACACCCGGTAAAACGAGCCCGCCCCGTCCGCGACCAGTCGCCGCGCCATCGACGCCGGCACCCGACCATACCCGTCCAGCATCGCCGGCTCATCGGTCAGGCCCATCAGCGCGAACACCGGAACCGTAACCAGCACCTCAGCGCGGACCGGCGACGGCTGGTGGCCAGTTCCGGATGCGGCGCTATCAGTGCCACCGGCACCGGCGCCCGGCCGCGCAGCAGCCAGGGCGCCGGCAGTGGCACTGGCACTGGCACTGGTGAGGCTGGTGCTGCCGCCCCGGATGTTGCCGCTGCCGAGGATCGCTGCGGCGAAACTGTCGGCCCGCAGCTGGGGCATGGTCCTGTCCTCGCCCGGCCCCTGCAGGCCCCGTGCGGCAGCGGTGAGCCGGTTCCACCCAGCCTGGGCCTGGTCCGCGGGCAGGTACGCCCCCAGCCACGCCATCCCGTCCCGGTCCGCCCGGAACTCCACCCGCCGCTCCGCCACACCCCTGGCATGCCGCTTCTCGATCGATTCGGCGTGGTGGCGCTCCCGCCAGGTCCGGGCCTTGACCCGGAACCGGTGCGCCGGCAGCTCCCCAACCGGGCAGCCCCGGGCGGCATCCTGTGCTTCAGGGTCCAGGAAATGCGCCTCCAACGCCGCCGCTCCCACCGCATCAAGGGACGCCGTCTCATCTGCCAGCACTATCGCGTGCTGCCACGACAGGGTCCCGGACTGCAACGCCTCCAAAGTCCGCGGCAAGCTGCTGGTCAGGGCATGGGAGGTGGCCAGGAACGACGCCGCCGCCCGCGGACCCAACGCCAGCACGCACCCGATCTCCGCCGCGACCGCCATCTCCTGCGCCACCACCGGCACCCCCGGGCCCGCCACAGCATGCGCAGCCTCCGCGTACCCCACCGCAGCCTTCGCCTTCACCCCCGCAACCCGCGCCTCCACCTCCCGGGCCCCGGCAAGAATATCCAGGCAGCCATCGGCCAGACCGGCCAGCGGATCAATATCCGAGAACGGCAACGAACCCGCCCCATCCACCTCAGCCTGAAGCACCGCAAGGGCAGTACGGATCTCCTCGAACGCCCTCACCACCGCCGACTTCCCCATAAACCCATCATGGCAAGGGGGTCCGACAATCAGAGCTGGCCACCTCAGTTTCAAGGGCAGCCCCGCTTCAGGGGTTTCTTTGACGAAGAGGGTGGGGCTAAGCCCCTCGGCTCCCGCCGGGTCCGCCGGAACCGCGCCAGAGGCAGGCGTCGACGTCGAACGGCAGCAACTGGTCCTGCTGGGCCATCAGGTTGGCGCCGTGGGCCGTCACCCGCCGCATGAAGTGGCGCCGGCACAGCGTTTCGTAGCCCACTACGGGTACATGCCCGGCGTCCGGGGCGGCGGCAGCCTCAACCACCATGTCCACGTCACCCACCACCACCTGCGCGCCCTCGGTGACCATGACGCCGTCGACCGTCCTGGCGTTGTGCGTTGCACGCCGCCCGCACCAGCACAGCGCCTCCACCTGCAGCACCTGAACCCGGTCGGCAAGCTCGATGAGCCGCTGCGAACCCGGGAACAGCCTGGTGCGGAAGTCGGCCGTGATGCCGAAGGCAAAGACGTCGACGTCGATTTCGTCCACCACCTTGGCCAGCTGCTCCACCTGCTCCGGGGAGTAGAACTGGGCCTCGTCGCAGATCAGGTAATCCACACGCTGGCCCTGGGTGCGGCGAAGCATGACTTCTTCCCAGAAGTCGGTGCTGTCCAGCACCTCCACGGCGTCCGTCTCCAGGCCCAGGCGGCTGGAGATCCGGGACTCTCCGGCGCGGTCGTTGCGGCTGAAGCGGACGCCGCCGCGGCCGCGGGCCCGGTGGTTGTAGTCCATCTGCAGCGCCAGCGTCGATTTGCCGCAGTCCATGGTGCCGGAGAAGAAGATGAGTTCAGCCACGCCGGCGGTTCCTTCCTTCGGCGGTGAAGCAGAGCAGCGGGACCTCCCGCTCCGCCTTCGTCAGCGAGCCGTGCTGGCCCACCACTTCCATGGCGGTGGGCCGCATCCGCCGGCCGTCATAAAGTGCGACGGCGTCACGCGCCGCGATCATCACGTCACCGATCCTGCCCGCAACAGCGGGACGGACGTCACCAAAAAGTCCCCCGGCAACGGCTTCCTGGCGCGTAAAGGCCCATACCCGGTCGCCGAACCGCGCCTTCCAGGCGGTAAGCAGCCGTTTCGCTGCCCCAGCACCGGCTTCCAGGTCCGCCTCCTCCAGGTACAGGTGCACCATCCGCGGTTCACCGGCCGTATGGCGCACCCCGTCCACCAACCCGGGGTCGGTGGAGAAATCAATCCGCTGGGATTCCGGGACGTCCAGCATGCCGTGGTCTGCGGTGAGCACAATGGTGGTGCCGGCGGGAAGTGTGGAGTTGAGCCGTTTGACGGTGGAATCGAGCTCCTCCAGCTGGTGTTCCCACTGCTCGGAACGGCAGCCGTGGCGGTGGCCCGCCTTGTCCAGTTCGTTGACGTAGAAGTACATGAGGGACGGGCCGGAGGCCGCCATGGCCTCGGCCGCGGCCGCGGTCCGCGCATGCGCGGTTATCCCGGAGATGAACCTGCCGCCCCGCAGCGCGGCGCGGGTCATGGGCGAACCGTCGAACTGGGAGAGGCTGACGGTGCTGACGTCCACCTGTTCGGCGATCTGTTCAAACACCGTGGGGAAAGGCTGCCAGGTGGGCGGGTCGACGCCCGGATCCCAGTTCCCCAGCAGATTGACCACCTTGTCCTGGTCAGGGTCCAGGACGTCGTAGCCCACCATGCCGTGCTGGCCCGGCGGAAGTCCGGTTCCAAAACTGGACAGCGCTGCCGCCGTGGTGGAAGGGAAGGCGGAATCCAGCCACACGGGGATCTCGCCCTGCCCCGCCTGCATCACGGACCGCAGGAAGGGCGTGTGGGCCGCTTTTTGCTTCAGCAGGTTCCTGCCCAGGCCATCAGCCAGTACAACGCAGACCCGGGACGCGTCCGGTAGCCCAAGCGTATTGGTAAAGCCCTCCACGCCGAGGCTTGCCGCGGCGCTGGTGAGGACTTCAGCCACGGAACGCTGTCCGTAGGCGGGAGGGGCTGGAAGGTCGGGCGTGCGGCCGATGGTTGGGGTTTCCTGGATGGCGCGGTGGCGGTCTTCCGGCATCTCAGCGCTGCTGGTGCCCGCGGCTGAGCCGGTTTCCGAACACCCCGGACCGCGTCCGCGGACCCATGGACTGGGCGTGGGTTACGGGAGCCGCGGAACCGGTGTTGACCGCCCGCAGGGCCCTGGCGAAGAGCTTGGCGTCCTGCACTGCCTGCAGCCCGTCTGCCTCCGCGCTGATGCGGAGCACGATGTCTTCCTGGGCGATGGTTCCGGTGTAGCCGTGGTCAGCTTCGCACTGCGGATCGCCGCAGCTGGCCGGACCCATGTCCAGTCGCTGGCCACCGGACCATGCAATGGACAACGTGAGTTCCCGGACGGGGTCGGAGGGCTTGTAGTTCTGCGGCTGGGCGTACATGTAGCTCAGGACCACGGACCGGATCTGGGCCACGGGAACGGACTCGGTGGAGATCTGGGCGACGATCTGCTCCCCCGCCTCGTCCAGTTGCTGGTCGTCCACGTGGGTGATCACCAGCATGTCCGCGGTGAGGACCAGCACGGTGATGTGGCGGCGCACCTCTGCCCGGTCGAAGTGGGTTTCCAGGTGCACCAGGTGGGCCACGCAGTCCCGGCCGTCCAGTGCGTCGTCGACGACGTCGGAGACCAGGCGGGGGTAGAAGCCGGCCTTCTGCAGCGCGTCTTCCAGGCTCTGGCCCTGTGTTCCGTGGTTGTGTGAGCTGTGCTGGCGGAGTGCCTGGTTTTCATTGCCGGGCGTTTCGGGCGCCGAAGCGGGAGGCTGGAAGCTCATGCCCCCATTTTCACAGATCGTCCGGTCACTTGCTAACCGCGTCAGCCCAGCATGGCGCGGCGGGCACTGTCCGTGCGCTGCGCGGCGTTGCCGATGCGTACGTCAGCGGCGAGGATGGTGGCCCCGGCGGTGCCGCACAAAACCGGGTTGAATTCCACCAGCGCGATCTCCGGGTGGTTGTCCTTCATCCAGGCCAGCCTGGCGGCCAGGTCCTCCAGCGCAGGGACGTCGACAGCCGGCAGGCCCTGGTAGCCGAAGAGCTTCCGGGACGCCCGCGGAGCTCGGATGAAGTCGTGCACGTCCGCCGCGGAGAGCGGCGGAACCCGGTGTGACCAGTCGTCCAGGAGGTTGACGGCGTCGCCGGCGAGGCCGAAGGAAATGACCGGGCCCAGCAACGGATCCTCGATGGCACGGAAGGTGCAGGCCTGTCCCACCGGCGCCATCGCCTGTACTTCCAGGGCGGGATCACCGTAGGCCGCGAGCGCGCGCCGCATCTGCACCACGTTTTGGCGCAGTGATTCGGCGTCCTCAATGCCAAGCCTGACCCCGCCAAGGTCAAGCCGGTGCCGCAGCGCGGGGTCGGTGGTTTTCAGCACCACCGGCCAGCCCAGCGCATCTGCCGCTGCCACGGCCTCGTCCGGTGTGGTGAATCCTGCAGAGGGCAGGACTGAGATGCCGTAATGCTTCAGCAGCGAAGCAGCCGCGGCCGGGTCCAGCTGCTTGAGCTGGTCGCCCGTGACGTCCCCGAGCAGGGCGTCCAGCTCGGCCTCCGCCTTGCGGGGGTCGCAGCCGGCGGGTTCGACGAAATGCCCCTGGTCGCGGCCGGCCCGCTCCGCATAACGGACCACGGCAGCGAGCGCGGCCACGGCAGCCCCGGGGTTGGAAAAGCAGGGGACGGTACAGCCCTCCGCTCCCACCAGGCCCTCCACGTTGATGGCGGGGTCCAGGATGCCGGTGAAGGCGGCCACCACCGGCTTCCCGGCAGTGGCTGAACATTCGGCCAGGACCTGCGCCACCGCGTCGGCAGTCAGCCCGCGGGCAGGCAGCAGCGCGGCGACGGCGGCGTGCACGGCGTCGGAGGCCAGGGCGTCAAGGAGGGCGGTCCGCAGTGCGGGCAGGGCCACCGACTGGCCGGCGTCGAGGTCCAGTCCCGAAACCACCCGGGCAACGCCCAGCCCGTGCGCGGCGGCACTGTCCGCCACCACGTTGCCCAGCGCCTGGGAATTGCTGAAGATGGCGACGTCGGCTCCGGCGGGCAGTGGCTGCCCGGACACCACCTGCGCCACATCCACCAGCTGTTCCACGGTTTCCACGCGGATCACGCCCGCCTGGCGCAGCATGGCATCCAGCGCCCCGGCCGGCGCCTGGGTAGTCCGGACGGCATGTCCGGGCGGCAGGCGGAGCCCCATGGTGTCCGACTTGGCCACGATGACCGGCTTGGTGCGGGCCAGGCGCCGTGCGATCCGGGAGAACTTGCGCGGGTTGCCGATTGACTCCAGGTAGAGGCCTACGGCGGAGGTGTCGGCATCGTCTTCCCAGTACTGCATCATGTCGTTGCCGGAGACATCCGCCCTGTTGCCTGCCGAGAGCAGGCTGGACAGTCCCAGCCGGCGCCGGGCCGAGGCGGCGTAGAGCGAGACGCCGATGGCGGCCGACTGGCTGAACAGGCCCAGGCCGCCGCGCAGCGGCATGGTGGGCGCCATCGACGCGTTCAGCGACACGTCCGGGTGAGTGTTGGCGATGCCCAGCGACGCCGGGCCGATCACCCGCATTCCGCTGGCCCGGGCCTGGCGCACCAGGGCGCGCTGCCGCAGCAGGCCCCGCTCGCCGTCGTCGGCAAAACCTGCCGAGGCGATCACAACGCCCTTGACGCCCGCTGCCGCGCACTCCGCCACGACGCCGGCCACTTCCTCGTAGGGAACGGCGATGATTGCCAGCTGGACGGGCTCGGGGACTTCGGAGAGCTTGCCGTAGGACATCATCCCGGCCAGTTCCAGCGCCTCCGGGTTGATGGCGTACACGGACCCGTGGAAGCCGCCCTCGATGATGTGCTCCAGCAGTTGGTACCCCACGGTGCCCCATTTGCGGCTGGCACCGATGACGGCAACGGACGACGGCGCCAGCAGGTCCCGGACGCTCCTCGCCTCGGCGCGGTGCTCGCGGGATTCCATGACGGCGCGCGATTTTTCGGTGGGGTCGATGTTGAACTCGAGGCTGACGACGCCGTCGTCGAAATGGCGCTTGACGTCGTAGCCGGCGTCGGAGAAGACCATCAGCATCTTGCGGTTTTCCGGCAGCACCTCGGCGGTGAACTTCCGGATCCCGTTTTCATGCGCGGCGGCGGCAAGGTGCTCCAGCAGGATGGAGCCGATTCCCCGGCCCTGGTGGGCGTCGGAGATGTTGAAAGCAACTTCGGCCTCCGTGGGATCGGCAAGCCGGTCGTAGCGGCCGATGCCGACGATTTCGCCGCGGATGGTGATGACGAACGCCACCCGGTCCTTGTAGTCCACTTCGGTGAAGCGCTTGAGCTCCTTGGCCGACAACCTGGCCTTGAACGCAAAGAAGCGCATGTAGATTGAATTCTGCGACTGTCCGGTGTGGAAGGCCTGCACGGCGTCCGCGTCCGACGGATGGATGGGCCGGAGATGCGCTGTCCCGCCGTCACGCAGGACGACATCGGCTTCCCAATGTTCCGGATATTCGCCGTCCCCGGGCTGATCCACCATAGGCTTAGCCTAGCCAAAAACTATCGCAGCACACCCCCAAGGCTGCACAGTAACCCCAGAAGGATTCACCAAACCCCATGGCCCGCCGCCAAAGTTCCAAGCCCATCGTGGAGAGCGACTACACGGAAAACATCGTCGATATCGATGTCACGTCCGAAATGCAGGGCTCCTTCCTGGAGTACGCGTACTCGGTGATCTACTCCCGGGCCCTCCCGGATGCCCGCGACGGGCTGAAGCCGGTACAGCGCCGCATCCTGTACATGATGAGCGACATGGGGCTGCGCCCGGACCGGGGCCACGTCAAGAGCGCCCGCGTGGTGGGCGAAGTCATGGGAAAGCTGCACCCCCACGGCGACGCCGCCATCTACGACGCCATGGTGCGCATGGCGCAGGATTTCTCGCTGCGACTGCCGCTGATCGACGGGCACGGCAACTTCGGATCGCTCGACGACGGCCCGGCAGCACCCCGTTATACGGAAGCCCGGCTGGCTGCGGCCGCCCTCACCCTCACCAACCACCTCGACGAAGACGTGGTGGACTTCGTCCCCAACTATGACAACCAGCTGACCCAGCCGGACGTCCTTCCCGCCGCCTTCCCCAACCTGCTGGTCAACGGCGCCACCGGCATCGCCGTCGGCATGGCCACCAACATGGCCCCGCACAACCTGGTCGAGGTCATCTCCGCCGCCCGGCACCTCATTGCGCACCCTGACGCAACCCTGGATGACCTCATGCGGTTCGTCCCGGGCCCGGACCTGCCCAGCGGCGGCCGGATCGTCGGCCTGGACGGCATCCGCGACGCCTATGCCACCGGCCGCGGCTCGTTCAAGACCCGGGCCAAGGTGGAGGTGGAACAGCTCTCCGCGCGCCGCACCGGCCTGGTGGTCACCGAACTGCCGTACATGGTGGGCCCGGAAAAGGTGATCGAAAAGATCAAGGATGCCGTCAACGCCAAGAAGCTGACCGGCATCAGCGACATCGTGGACCTGACGGACCGCAAGCACGGCCTGCGGCTGGTCATCGAGCTCAAGAACGGCTTCAACCCGAACGCGGTGCTGCAGCAACTGTACCGCTACACGCCGATGGAGGACTCCTTCGGCATCAACAACGTCACCCTGGTGGACGGCCAGCCGCAGACGCTGGGCCTGGTGGACCTGTTGCGTGTCTACGTCGACCACCGCATCAACGTCGTCCGGCGCCGGACCGCCTTCCGGCTCGGGAAGAAGAAGGACCGCCTGCACCTGGTGGAGGGCCTCCTCATCGCCATCGTGGACATTGACGAGGTCATCCAGATCATCCGGTCCTCGGACGAGGCCGCCGCGGCCCGCGAGCGGCTGATGTCCATCTACGACCTCACCGAAATCCAGGCCAACTACATCCTGGAACTGCGCCTCCGGCAGCTGACCAAGTATTCCCGGATCGAGCTGGAGAAGGAGCAGGACGAGCTTCGCCGCGAGATCGCGGAGCTGGAGGCGATCCTGGGCTCGGAGGAACTGCTGCGCACCGTGGTTTCCGACGAACTGGGTGCCATTGCCGAAGACCACGGCACCCCGCGCCGCACCGTGCTGCTGGAGTCCGAGGCCGTGTCCCCCACCGTTGCGTCCGCCGAACTTGCCGGGGCCAACGGGAAGAAGGGCAAGGCCGTGCCGCTGGCACTGGAGATCGCGGACGACCCCTGCTGGGCCATCCTCACCGCGTCCGGCCAGATAGCCCGCACCGGCAACCAGGAGCCGCTGGCCGAGGCAGGGCCACGGAGCAAGCATGATGTGTACACCTCAGTGGTTAAGACGTCGGCCCGCGGCGAAATCGCCGCCGTCACGTCGCTGGGCCGCATGCTCCGGCTGCAGGTCATGGACATGCCGGTCCTGGCGCCGGTGGCCGGACTGCCCAACCTGGCGGGCGGCGTCCCCGCAAAGGATTTCCTCACGCTGGTGAAGGGCGAAACCCTGGTGGCGTTCGTGCGCCTGGATGAGGTCCTGGCCATCGGCACCGCCCAGGGCGTGGTGAAACGCGTCCAGCCGGACTACCCGCTGAACCGGGAAGACTGGGAAGTCATCACCCTCAAGGACAAGGACACCGTGGTGGGCGTGGCTCCTGCCGGTGACGATGCCACCGAACTGGTGTTCCTCACCAGGGAGGCCCAGCTGCTGAAGTTCCCCGCCGCCGCCGTCCGCCCGCAGGGGCGTACCGCCGGCGGGATGGCGGGCATCAAGCTCGCCGCAGGTGACCAGGTGATCTTCTTCGGCGCCGTCCGGCCCAAGGACGAGGCCGCCGTCGTGGTCACCATCGCCGGGACCAACGGCGCCCTGCCGGGCACGGCCCCTGGCACCGCCAAGGTCACAGCCTTCTCCGAGTATCCGGCCAAGGGCCGTGCCACCGCCGGGGTCCGGTCGCACCGGTTCCTGAAGGGTGAGGACATGCTGCTGCTGGCCTGGGCAGGGCACGGCCCGGCCAAGGCTTCATCCGCTGCCGGGGTGGCCCGGTCGCTGCCGCAGGAGCATGGCCGCCGCGACGGCTCCGGCGTCCCGCTCTCACAGGCCGTCGAAGCAGTGGGCCCGGCGATGGCATGGACGGACGGACCGGCAGCCGGGGAATAGCCGGGCGCCACGGGCGATGCCGCGCGTCCGGCGCTCAGCCCGCTATGTCCCTGCGCCGGAAGCCGGCGACGGCAAGCCCCAGCAGCACGGCAACGGTGGCAGCGGACACCAGCACGCTGTCCCAGGCCACGCCCTGCCGCAGGGGGTCATGGGCAACGTACTGGAAGAACGGCGACACCTTCTGGATGCGGTCGAAGGCATCCACCAGCGGCGCGAGGGCGTTGACGATGTAGGCGAGGACGGCCAGCACGGCCGGAACACCGCGGCTGAGGCCGGTCCGTCCGGTCCCTGCTGAAAGGGCAAGGGCAAGGGTACCGAAAACGACGCCCAGCAGCGCTAAATGCAGCATGGCGGCAGCCACCTTGCCGGCCGGAAGGACCAGGTCCACCATGCTGCCCTCCAGCACCAGCGATATTCCCAGCACGGCGGCCAGCAGGAAGGTGCCCAGCACCATGGCCAGGAACTTGTCCACCACCACCCGGCCCCGCCCCACGGGGTTGGAAAGCAGCAGGTCCATCGTGTGCCGGTCCTCTTCCCCGCCGATGGCGCCCGCGCCGGAACTGATGGCATAGATCAGCACCGCAATCGGCCCCATGAAGGACAGCAGCTCCACCTGGATGTATCCGGTGGGAGTGGACATGTCGGCGCTGGAGGTGGCGAAAAGCGAGCGGAACGCCTCCGGCATCTGCTCGATGAAGCTGCTGATAGAGGGCTGTGACTTCACCGCGGGCCAAACGGCCGCGTACGTTGCCACGATGAGTGCCAGGGAGACGGCCCACGCCACCAGCAGCCTGCCCTGGTCCCGGAGCGTCTTCAGCAGGACGTTAGCCAGCATGGCGCGCCGCCGTTCCCGCGCCGGCGAGGCTGGCGCTGCCGGGTCCGTCCATTCCGTAGTAGCTCAGGAACGTCTCTTCCAGCGGCGCTTCAGAGCATTCGAAGTCCACCACCTCCCGGGCGCTGACCAGCTTCAGCAGCGCATCCAGGGCCGCCTGCGGCGCATTGCAGCTCAACGTGGTCCCATCCACCAGCAGGTCCCGCACGCCGGGCACGCCGGCGAACTCCGCCGCGGACACCTCCGCCGCGAAGCGGGCCCGGACCCGGTGCAGTGAACGTGCGGCGAGGTCCTGCAGCCGCTCCACCGCCACCAGCTGTCCCTGGCGCACCACCCCGATGCGGTCTGCCACGCGCTCCACCTCGCCCAGCACGTGGGAGGAAAACAAGGCGGAGCCGCCCTCGGCAGTATGTTCACGCAGGATGGAATGGAAAACCTGCTGCACCAGCGGGTCGATTCCGCTGGTCGGCTCGTCCAGCACCAGCAGCCGCGGCCGCGACATCACCGCCAGGACCACGGCGAGCTTCTGGCGGTTGCCGCGGGACAACGTGCGTACGGGCCGGCCCAGGTCCAGCTCCAGCCTGGCCGCCACCTCGGCCGCCCGTTTGCCGTCGTCCCGGTGCCGGAGGTGGGCGCAGTAGGCCACGTGCTGGCTGCCGGTGAGGCGGTCGTAAAGCGCCGGCTCACCTGGCACGTAGCCCACCAGGCGGTGGACGTCCCGGGACTGCCGCCAGGCGTCCAGTCCCAGCACCGACGCTGTACCGGAGGTAGGCCGCAGCAGCCCCATCAGGAGCCGGATGGTGGTGGTCTTGCCTGCCCCGTTGGGGCCCAGGTAGCCGAACACCTCGCCCGGCCCAATGGTGAGTGTCACGCCGTCTAGCGCAGTGTTGCGGCCGAACCGCTTGGTCAGGCCCGCCAGCCGCACCATGCTTTCGGCACCGCTTTCCGCACCGCTTTCCGCACCCCCGCGCTCTTCCGGGCTCATGCGGCAAGGCTATGCCGGGCGCTGCACGGGTCCCAGAGTCTTTCGGCCCACCGCTTAGACTGCTCCCATGCCTATCGTTCCTGATGAAAAGGACTGGACCTGGGTCCTGTCCCGCCCCTGCCCGGAATGCCATTTCGACGCTTCCAGCGCCACCCCGGCAACGGTACCGGGAAGCATCGAAAGCCTGATCCCCCGGTGGCTCGCCGTCCTGCGCCGGCCGGACGCGGCGCAGCGCCCCGATGACCACACCTGGTCCGCGCTGGAGTACGCGTGCCATGTGCGGGACGTTTTCGCGCTGTTCGACCAGCGGCTGAACCTGATGCTGGCAGAGGATGACGCCCGCTTCGAGGATTGGGACCAGGACCGGACCGCCATCGAGAAGGACTACGCCAACGCCGATCCGGCCGAGGTGGGCCGCGAACTGGCGGCGGAAGGACACCAGGCCGCCGAGTCTTTCGCCGGAGTCCATGAGGACGACTGGGGACGCAAGGGGCTGCGCAGCAACGGCTCGCAGTTCACCGTCCTCACGTTGTCCCAGTACTTCCTGCACGACGTCGTCCACCACCTTCACGACGTCAGCGGCTAAAGGCGCAGGCACGCCGGGGACCGTCCCGCCTTAGTGGGAAGCGGCCAACGATTCCCGGGGTTGTCCGGCGAAGGCCGAAAGATCCAGCCTGGCGTCGCCGGCCTTGATGTCAGCGGGATTGTGGGTAACCAGCACCACGGTGCGGTCCCGGAGTCCCGTGCGAAGGTCCGCCAGCATGGCTGCCGCCGATTCGGCGTCCAGGTGGGCAGTGGGCTCATCCAGCAGGATCACCTCCGCACCGGTCAGCAGGGTCCGCGCCACGGCCAGCCGCTGGCGCTCGCCGCCGCTCAGGAAGGCACCGCCGGGACCGATCCGGGTGTCCAGGCCCGCCGGCAGCCGGGCCACCAGGCCGGCAAGTCCGACGGCGGCCAGGACAGACTCCAGCTCGTCGTCCGCCAGGGTTGGTGCACCGTTCCCGGACGGCCGGCCCAGCATGAGGTTGCCGCGGATGGTGGAGTCGAACAGGTGTGCCTCCTGCGGACACCACGCCGCCCGGCCGGTGACCAGCGCCCGTCCCGCGGCCGGTGGCAGGAAGCCAAGCAGCACCGAGAGCAGGGTGGACTTTCCCGACCCCGATGGTCCGGTGACCGCCAGCCAGCGCCCGGGACCTGCCACCGCGAACACGCCGGAGAAGACCGGGACGTCTCCGGGCCAGGCCGCGGCCAGGTCCACCAGTTCAAGGCCCGGAGTGCCGCCGGCGCGGCCGGGAACGGACTGCAGCCCAGCAGACACGTCGAGGCGGCCGTCAAGGGCGCCCGACTCCCCCACCCGGCGCATCACGGCACGGAGCGCGGGGAACTGGCGGACCGCCGTCGTCATCGCTGCGTAGGGTTCCACCAGTGCCAGCAGCAGGAGGACCACCACGGCTGCCGTGGCCGGGGCAACCTGGGCCGCAAGGACCCCGGGAGCCGCCAGCCATGCGGCGGCCAGTGCGGCGGTGCCGCAGGCGGCGGTGGCAACAGCGTGTCCCAGCCCGTCGGCCCAGGCTGAGCGCTGGGATGCGCGCGTGGCGTCGCGGTCCTCCGCCAGCAGCGCCTCAAGCACATGGGCTGCCACGCCGTTTGCGTGCAGTTCCGCCCTGGCGTCCAGGGCTGCCGTCACGCGGCGCAGGACCCCGGAGCGCAGGGACTGCTCGGCGTTGGCGGATTTGCGGTCTCCCCACAGGGCGGCCGCGGGTGCCAGCAGCAGGCCGCTGATGGCCGCGCCGGCCACTGCGGGAAGGGCCGCCGGCACCAGCACGCCGGTGGCAGCCACGGCCAGGACGGAAACCGCGAGCGCGGTGAGGGGTGGCAGGACCACGCGTGGAAGGAGGTCGCGGACCGTGTCCACATCGTCGATGACCGTCCCCAGCACGTTGCCGCCCTGCAGGAGCCGGCGCAGCGACAGCGCCCTGCGGCTCAGAGATTCCCAGAGCCGGCCGCGCAGGCGGGTGAGCGCGGCGAAGACGGCATCATGCAGCAGCAGCCGCTCCCAGTAGCGGAAAACGGCCCGGCCGATGCCGAAGAACCGGACGCCGACGATCGCCGTCAGCAGGTAGAGAATGGGCGGCTGCTCGCTGGCCCGGATGATGAGCCAGCCGGAAAGGCCGGAAAGCGCGACGGCGAAGACGGCCGCCAGGGTGCCCACGACAGCAGCGGCGGCGAACCTGCCCCGCACCGGCGCCAGGAGTGCCGCCAGGAGGCGGGCCGCGCCTGGGGCAGCGCGAACGCTTGGGCTGACGGACCCGCTGATGCCGGCTTCCGCCGCGTCGTCAACGCATGCGCTGTCATTGCCGGTGGAAGCGGGGTCTGCGGAGCCGGGTTGGGTGGAGCCGCTTCCGCCGGGGCCGGGCAGGATGCCGGTTGCGCCGCCGCCGTGGTGCGGTGCTGCGGCAGCCCGGACCGCCGGCACGACGGGCACCAGCAGGTCTGCGAGCCGGCGGGTGCGCTGGTTGTGGGCCACCAGGATCACGGTGGCCTGGCCGCGGAGCCGCCGGATGGCCTCCTCCACAATGAGTGCGGAGGCGTCGTCCAGGTGTGCCGTGGGCTCGTCCAGCAGCAGGAGGGTGGCACCGGCCTCGATCCTGGCCAGTCCGCGGGCCAGTGCCACGCGGCGCAGCTCGCCCGGGCTCAGCTCCGCCTGGTGCTTCGCTGCCAGGTGGGCGGCTCCGGCCCTCTCCAAGCAGCGGCGGGCAGTCTCTTCGCCGGTAAAGCGGTCGGGGCCATGGGTGGGGTCCGGCGAGAGGTACAGCAGCACCTCCTCCAGCACGGTTCCGGCCACCATGACGGGATGCTGCGGCACCCAGGCTACGGAACTGCGGTCCAGGCCGCTGATGGATCCGGTGATGCCCGTCCCGTCACCGGCGCCGATGGTTCCGGCCAGTACGCCCAGGACAGTGCTCTTGCCGGCACCGCTGGGTCCGTCCAGGGCGGTGATCCGATCCTGGGGGGCGGTGAAGGTGAGGGGGCCGACGGCGGCTCCTGACCGTCCGGCGTAGGTCACCGTGAGTCCGGTGACCTCGAGTGGAGCGCCGGGCCTGCCGGCCCTGGCCGCCGGCAGGGGTGTTGCCTCGGCTGCGCCGGTCACGGCGGCTGTTTCCGCGAGTGCCACCCTGCCGTCGTCGCTGGCGTGGTGGGCGGTGCCCAGTTCCCGCAGCGGAAGGTAGCAGTCCGGTGCCAGGAGCAGCGCCAGCAGCCCGGCTTCCAGCGGCATGTCGCCGTGGACCAGCCGGACGCCGATGAAGACCGCCACCACGGCGACCGAAATGGTGGCGATGAGTTCCAGTGCCAGGGCGGAAAGGAACGCCGTCCGCAGGGTGCCCATGGTGCGGGAGCGGTACTCTTCGGAGATTTCCTCCAGGGCCTTGCGCTGCGCGGTGGCCCTGCCCAGTCCCACCAGGACCGGCAGGCCCTTGGCGAGTTCCAGCATGTGTGCGGACAGCCGGCCCAGCGACGCCTGGGCCTGGCGGACACTGTCCTCGGTGTACCGTCCGATCAGCACCATGAACAGCGGGATCAGGGGCACGGTGAGTACAATGACCAGCGCGCTCACCCAGTCTGCGAACAGGATCCGCGCCCCCAGCAGCAGCGGCACGGCGGCGCAGTTGACCAGCGCGGGAAGGAACTGGGTGTAGTAGCTGTCCAGGGCGTCCAGGCCGCGGGTGGCCAGCACCGCCAGGCCGCCGTCACCCGGGCCGGTGGACCGGACGCCCGTGCGCAGGGCACGCTCCAGCAGTTCTCCCCGGAGTTCTTCCTTGACCCCCAGCGCTGCGCGGCGGGCCGCGACGGCCTGGCCCCAGACGGTCAGGGAGCGGAGGACGACGCCGGCGAGCCCGGCAGCGAGCTGGGTTGCCCAGGCGGGGTTCCCGGCGGCGAGTCCGGCCAGGATGGAGGCCACGGCCTGGCCAATCAGCACCAGTGACAGTGCCTTGAGCGCGGCCAGCAGCCCCAGCCAGTAGATCGCTGAACGGGTGGCCGGGCCGGCAGGGAAGGTTGGCCGCACGTCAGCCCTTGGTGGTGAACGCCCTGGCGGCCACCGCCGGGAGGAAGCTGTGGGCTTCGGGGATGTGGGCTGCGCTGACGCGGCGGCGGAAGACCCAGTAGGTCCAGGCCTGGTAGGCGATCACCAGGGGAAGGCCAAAGGCTGCCACAATGCTCATCAGACCCAGGGTGTAGTCGGAGGAAGAGGCGTTGGAGATGGTGAGGTCAAACGCGCTGTCCAGCGTGGAGGGCAGCACCACCGGGAACACGGCCCCGAAGATGGAAGCCGTCCCCAGAACGAGGAAGGCGCCCAGGGCCAGGAACGACCGGCCTTCGGAGCCTTTCCGGGCCAGCAGCCAGGCAGTGACGGCGGCAGCAACTGCCAGGACGACGGCGGCCCAGGTCCACGGCTTGCCGTCCATGAACTGGATGGCGAGGGCCCACGCCGCGATGGGCAGGAGCAGGACCGGCAGGAGCCGCACGAACCACTGGCGGGCGCGGTGCCGCACCTCCCCGTCGGTCTTGAGGGCAAGGAATGCCAGCGCGTGGAGCAGCGCGAACCCCACCACGGCGATACCGCCCAGCAGGGCGTATCCGCTGAACCAGGCCATGGGCCCACCTTCGCGGTCGCCGTTGGCGTTCAACGGAAGGCCGGTTGTAGTGAGGGCCAGGGCAGCCCCCACGCCGAAGGCGGCGAAAAAGGAACCCAGCGCGATGGCCCAGTCCCACCGGTTCCGCCAGCTGTCCGTGTCCACCTTGCCGCGGTATTCGAACGCCACCGCCCGGAAGATCAGTGCCAGGAGGACGACCAGCAGCGGGAGATAGAGCGCGGAGAACAGCGACGCGTACCAGAGCGGGAAGGCTGCGAAGGTGGCGCCGCCGGCGGTCAGCAGCCACACCTCATTGCCGTCCCAGACAGGTCCGATGGTGTTCAGCAGCACCCTGCGCTCGGTATTGTCGCGGGCGAAGAGCTTCATCAGCATCCCCACGCCCAGGTCGAAGCCCTCCAGGAAGAGGTATCCGGTCCACAGCACCGCGATGGCGATGAACCACATGGTGGGAAGCAGTTCCATTGTTTGTTTCCTCTGCTTGGTTTCGGGCTAGTAGGCGAAGGCCAGGACGTCGTCTGCGTGTTTCGCGTCCCCGGGGCCGCCGGGTCCCGGGGTGGCGTCCTCGTTCTCGTCCACCGGCGCGTGGACCAGTTCGGGCATTGCGGAGACCACGCCGCCGCGGATGTACTTGACCAGCAGCTTCACCTCCACCACCAGCAGGACTGCGTAGACGGCCGTCAGGGCCACCAGCGAGGCGATCAGTTCCCCTGCGGAGACACCCGGCGATACGGCGGCGGCGGTAAACATGAACACCTGGTCGATGCCGCTGGGATCCGGGTTGGGCGCCACGACGAACGGCTGGCGGCCCATCTCGGTGAAGATCCAGCCGGCGGCATTGGCGCCGAAGGGGGCCAGGATGCCAAAGACTGCCAGCCGCATCATCCAGTGCGACTCCGGCACGGTCCCCTTGCGGGTGAGCCACAGCGCCACAAATGCTGCCAGGGCGGCGAGTCCGCCAAATCCGATCATCATCCGGAATCCCCAGTAGGTGACTTCCATGACGGGCACGTATTCGATTTCCTGGCCGGCCCGCTCACCGTAGATGGGGTTGTCCGGCAGGTTGGTCCCGTAGTTGGCCTTGTACTCGGGCAGCAGGCTGTTGACGCCCTTGACCTCGGTGGTGAAGTCGCCCTTGGCAAGGAAGGACAGGATGCCCGGAACCTCGATGACGGCCACGACGTCGTCGCAGTTCCTGGACCCCACGTTTCCGACGCTCAGGACGGAGAAACCGGTGCCGTCGTGGCAGGCCGCCTCCGCGGCGGCCATCTTCATGGGCTGCTGCTGGAACATCAGCTTGCCCTGCAGGTCGCCGGTGACCGCGGTGCCGGCGAAGGAGATCATGGCCACCACGGCGCCGATCCGCAGGGACCGGATCCATACGCTGTGGTCTGTACGGTCACGGCCGGGGATGCGGACGTCTTCACCGGGGATGACCTTGCCGTCGGCACCCACCGTGTCAACGCCGTCGTGCCGCCTCCGCCACAGGTGGTACCAGGCGATGCCCAGGAGGAAGCCGCCGGCCACGGCCAGGGCGCCGAACAGGGTGTGCGGGACGGCCACGAGCGCGGTGTTGTTGGTGAAGACGGCCCACGCGTCGGTCATGACGGGCCGGCCGTTGATCATTTCCACCCCTACTGGGTGCTGCATCCAGCTGTTGGCCACGATGATGAAGTAGGCGGAGAGGGCCGATCCAATAACGGCCACCCAGAGGCAGGCAAGGTGGATGGCGGGCTTTAGCTGCTTCCAGCCAAAGATCCACAGTCCCAGGAAGGTGGACTCGACGAAGAAGGCAAGGAGGGCCTCGAGGGCCAGCGGGGCTCCGAAGACGTCACCCACGAACCGGCTGTACTCGCTCCAGGCCATGCCGAACTGGAATTCCTGCACGATTCCGGTGGCCACGCCCATGATGAAGTTGATGAGGAACAGCTTTCCCCAGAACTTGGTCATGCGCAGGTACTCGGGTTTGCCGGTGCGGTACCAGGCGGTCTGGATGACGGCCACCACCAGGCCCAGGCCAATGGTCAGCGGCACCATCATGAAGTGGTAGACGGTGGTGATGCCGAATTGCCAGCGTGCGATTTCCAAGGCGTCCATGGCAGTCCCTACTGTTTAGCCAATGTAGTTTTCTACGCTTTGTAGAACTGTAACTTCTACAAAGTGTAGAACATTGGCAGTGGCGGGCGAAAACCAATCGCCCTCCCCTAGCATGGCGCGGCAGGGGCCGGCGCGCCACATGTTCTACCCGATGTAGAACCCGGGCGGTTTTCGGGGTAGATTTGGTTATGTAGTTGAACAACCGCGCGACGTCACCGGGCGCCTTAGAATGCGCGGTGCGGGGAAACAAAAGGAAAAGTGAAATGGCTAGTCTTGGTGAACTGGAACGGGCAGTCATGGACCTGCTCTGGGCGGGCCAGGAAGCGGCTACGGCCAATACCCTGAGGGATCAGCTGGCGCGCACGTCCGCGGCGCAGGGCGGACCGGGCCACGAAGGCAAGGAACTGGCCGTCACCACGGTGCTCACCGTACTCTCCCGCCTGGAAAAGAAGGGGCTGGTGGAACGCGAACGCGGAACCCGCCCGCACCGGTACCAGGCCGTGTCCAGCCGCGCGGACCACACCGCCGAACTCATGCATGAGGTCCTCGGATCAGCCCCGGACCGCGAGGCCGTCCTGGCCCGCTTCATCGGGTCCGTTTCCGAAGGTGAAGCCGAGACGCTGCGTAAACTGCTGGGCCACCTCTAGCACACCATGTTCTGGGCCTCATACCTGCTGGCGGTCCTGGCGATAATCCTGGCCTGGCCGGTGCCAATTCTCCTGTCACGGGCCCAATGGCCGGCAAGGTCGCCGTTCACGGCCATGCTGCTGTGGCAGGCGATCGCGCTCGCGGGTGGACTCTCCATGATCGGCGCCATGCTGGTCTATGGCCTGGAACCAATCGGTGACAACCTCATCGCAGGGCTTCGCGCGCTGGCGGGAATGGTGCTGTTCAATGCCCCCACCACGGCGTTGGGCTTTTGGCATATCTTCGCACTGTCCACTGCTGCCCTGCTGACGGCCCACCTGGTGTTCACGCTGCTGCTGACGTACTACAAGATCCAGCGGCAGCGGCGCCGGCACCGTGAACTGCTCGCACTGTTGGCCTCCCCATCGGCCCAGGATGCCGGGACGCTGGTGATCAGCCACGACTCCCCCGTCGCGTACTGCCTCCCGGGGGGCGCCCGCTCCGTGACCGTGCTGTCGGACGGCCTGATGGCCGCCCTCGAACCGGACGAGCTGCGGGCCGTCCTGATTCACGAGAACGCGCACCTCAGCCAGCGGCACCACCTGCTGCTCTGGGCCTTTGCCGCCTGGCGGCAGGCCCTCCCGTGGCTGCCCACCACCCGGCTTGCACAGGAATCGGTCAACTCCCTGATCGAGATGCTGGCCGACGACGTCGCACTGCGGACGGAGAGCAAGGCCACCCTCATCAAGGCGATAGCCATCGTTGCCAGCGGGTCGACCGGAAACGCGGGCGCCGGCGACATCCGCCCGTCCTCGCCCTCGTTGGCCCTGTCCGGGCTGGAGTCGGCGTCGGGCGGACCGGGCTCGGACGCGGTCAGGACCGCGGCCTCCCGGGTCAGCCGCCTCCTGACCCCCCAGCCCCAGCTTCCTGCGGCCGTCCGCAGCGCCGTGTTGGCCGGGTCCGTCCTGCTGCTGGCGCTGCCCACGGCACTGCTGGTGGTTCCGGGGCTGCTGGGCTGACGCCGCCGTCGCGCTTCAACCCGGCGGGTGGGCTTGTCAAAGCCCCGGGATCGCCGAACCCATCCCAGCGCCCGGCGACCCTGCGCCCGGTCAGGCGTCGATGCGCTCCCGGTCCAGGCTGGACGCGCCGGCGATGATGAAGTCCTTGCGCGGGGAGACGTCGGAGCCCATCAGCAGGTCGAAGATCTCCTCTGCCTGCTGCGCGTTTTCGATCCCCACCTTGCGCAGGGTGCGGTGCCGCGGGTCCATAGTGGTCTCCGCCAGCTGCTCGGCGTCCATCTCCCCAAGGCCCTTGTACCGCTGGATCGGCTCCTTGTACCGCTTGCCCTCCTTGGCCAGGCGGGCCAGCAGGACGTGCAGTTCGGCCTCGGAGTAGGTGTAGATCATCTCGTTGGCCTTCTGGCCGGCGTTGATGACCTCCACCCGGTGCAGCGGCGGAACCGCGGCAAACACCCTTCCCTCCACGATCATGGGCCGCATGTAGCGGAAGAACAGGGTCAGCAGCAGGGTCCGGATGTGGGCGCCGTCAACGTCGGCGTCAGTCATGAGGATCACCTTGCCGTACCGGGCCGCATTGATGTCGAAGCTGCGGCCGGACCCCGCGCCCACCACCTGGATGAGCGCTGCACATTCGGCATTGGAGAGCATGTCCCCCACCGATGCCTTCTGCACGTTGAGGATCTTGCCGCGGATGGGCAGCAGGGCCTGGAAGTCGGAGGACCGGGCCAGCTTGGCGGTGCCCAGCGCGGAGTCGCCTTCCACGATGAACAGTTCGGAACGTTCGACGTCGTCCGTCCGGCAGTCAGCGAGCTTGGTGGGCATCGAGGACGTTTCCAGCGCGTTCTTGCGCCGTTGGGTCTCCTTGTGCACGCGGGCCGAGATGCGGGACTTCATCTCGTTGACGATTTTTTCCAGCAGCAGGGCCGACTGGGCCTTGTCGTTCCGGTTGCTGGAGGACAGTTTGGCGGAGATCTCCCGCTCCACCACCCGGGCCACGATGGCGCGCACGGCGCTGGTGCCCAGGATCTCCTTGGTTTGGCCCTCGAACTGTGGTTCGGCGAGCCGTACGGTCAGGACCGCGGTCAAGCCGGCGAAGATGTCGTCCTTTTCGATCTTGTCGTTGCCGGCCTTGAGTTTGCGGGCATTGGTTTCCACGGCTTTCCGGAAAGTCTTGACCAGCGCCTGCTCAAACCCTGACTGGTGCGTGCCGCCCTTGGGGGTCGCGATGATGTTGACGAAGCTTCGCACGGTGCTGTCGTAGCCGATGCCCCAGCGCAGTGCAACGTCCACTTCGCAGTCACGTTCGACCTCGGCCAGCTGGCTGTGCCCCCGTTCGTCAAGGACCGGGACGGTCTCCTTGAACTTCCCTGATCCATGCAGCCGCCACACGTCGGTCACGGCCGGGTCCGCGGCCAGGAACTCGGCGAATTCGGAGATGCCGCCGTCGTGGTGGAAGACCTCCTCGTGCGGGCCGGCTTCCCCCGGGGTTCCGGGGAGCTTGCGCTCATCCCGCACGGTGAGCTTGAGGCCGGGCACCAGGAAGGAGGTCTGGCGTGCGCGGGCAGCAAGGTCCTCGTAGGAGAACTTGGCATCCGGGGTAAAGATCTGCCGGTCCGCCCAGTAGCGGATCCGGGTCCCGGTGACTCCGCGCTTGGCCTTGCCCACAATGTCCAGTACCGAGTCATCGACGAACGGAGTGAACGGCGCTGCGGGGTCCGGGCGGGACCCGGTGTCCTTGAAGCGTCCGGGCTCGCCGCGCCGGAAGGACATCCGGTAGGTCTTGCCGCCGCGGTCCACCTCGACGTCCAGGCGCGACGAGAGAGCGTTGACCACTGACGCTCCAACGCCGTGCAGGCCGCCGGAGGCGGTATAGGAGCCGCCGCCGAACTTGCCGCCGGCGTGCAGCTTGGTGAACACCACTTCGACGCCGGTGAGCCCCGTCTTGGGTTCCTTGTCGATGGGGATGCCGCGGCCGTCGTCGTGGATCTCCACGGAGTTGTCCGCGTGGAGGATGATGCGGATGTCGTGGCCGAACCCGGCAAGCGCCTCATCCACGGAGTTGTCGATGATCTCCCAGAGGCAGTGCATGAGGCCGCGCGAGTCCGTTGAGCCGATGTACATGCCCGGACGCTTGCGGACGGCTTCGAGGCCCTCCAGTACGGAAAGGTGCCGGGCGGTGTACTCAGAGCTTGGTGCCACTGGTGATGAACTCCTTCAGGGACGTGGAAGCGGCGCTGGGACCGCACCTTCTAGGGTAGTCGGCGGCAGCGGCGACAGCCGTCTGCCACACCCGCAGCGCCTTGTGCGCCGCGCCACCAGCCTCCGTGATCCGCGGAACTGGGAAATTCTTGACCTAACCTTGCGGATACGCGGACAGCGAACTTGCCCCATCCTTGCGATGGATCGGATACGAATACTGGTTATATAGATGTACTGATCTACTAAGGAGGCCGACATGACAACAGCAGTGGCAGACCGCACACTAAACGCACTCGACCGGTGCGACCGTTGCGGAGCTCAGGCATATGTCCGGGTTGTACTCGAGTCCTCCGGCGGTGAGCTGTTGTTCTGCGGCCACCACGCCCGTGCAGTGGAGGCGACGCTCAAGCCGTTGAGCTCTGGCTGGCACGACGAGACGGGAAAGCTTCACGAGAAAGCTGCCGTGGAAATCGACTAGATGAGGCATCGGTAACAACGAACCCTGCGGGGCCTTTCCACCACGGAAAGGCCCCGCAGGCGTTTAACGGGCCCCGCAGGCCTTTAGCCGCACGGAGGGAGCTCATAAACAAACAGGGGCCGTTCCGGAATCCACCGTGCAGTGGGTTCCCGAACGGCCCCTGTTTTGTCGTGCGGAAGAGGTTAGTCCAGGTAGTCCCGCAGCACCTGCGACCGGGAGGGGTGCCGGAGCTTGGACATGGTCTTCGACTCGATCTGGCGGATCCGCTCGCGGGTGACGCCGTAGACCTTTCCGATTTCGTCTAAAGTCTTCGGCTGTCCGTCAGTCAGGCCAAAGCGCATGGCAACCACGCCGGCCTCGCGTTCGGAAAGGGTGTCCAGGACGGAGTGCAGCTGTTCCTGCAGGAGGGTGAAGCTCACGGCGTCAGCCGGAACAACGGCTTCCGAGTCCTCGATCAGGTCGCCGAATTCGGAATCGCCGTCCTCACCCAGGGGGGTGTGCAGCGAAATCGGCTCGCGGCCGTACTTCTGGACCTCGACCACCTTTTCCGGCGTCATGTCCAGTTCCAGTGCCAGTTCTTCGGGCGTGGGTTCGCGGCCCAGGTCCTGCAGCATCTGGCGCTGTACACGTGCCAGCTTGTTGATGACCTCGACCATGTGCACCGGGATACGGATGGTGCGGGCCTGGTCGGCCATGGCGCGGGTGATGGCCTGGCGGATCCACCAGGTGGCGTAGGTGGAGAACTTGAAGCCCTTGGTGTAGTCGAACTTCTCCACGGCGCGGATCAGGCCAAGGTTGCCTTCCTGGATCAGGTCCAGGAACAGCATGCCGCGGCCGGTGTAGCGCTTGGCCAGCGAGACCACCAGACGGAGGTTGGCTTCCAGCAGGTGGTTCTTGGCGCGCTTGCCGTCGTGGATGATGAATTCGAGTTCACGCTTGTACTTCGGATCCATGGAGCCGTCGTCCGCGGCGATCTTTTCCTCGGCGAACAGCCCGGCCTCGATCCGCAGCGCAAGGTCGACTTCCTGCTCCGCGTTGAGCAGCGCCACCTTACCGATCTGCTTCAGGTAGTCCTTGACGGGGTCGGCCGTGGCGCCGGCAGACATAACCTGCTGCACGGGCGCGTCGTCGTCGTCTGCATCGGAGTAGACGAAGCCCTTGCCGCTGCCGGCGGCACCCTTGACGGGGTCGGCGTCGACGTCCTCTGCTGCGTCCGGACCTTCGAGGACGATGTCGTCGAGGTCTTCCTCGACGTCTTCGACCTCGTCCGGGTCAACGTCACCGGCGGCGGACTTTCCCGCAGCCTCGGCTGCGGCCTTGGCGCCGGGCTTGGGCCCACGCTTCTTGGGCTCGCGCTTGCTGTCGCCTGCAGCCTCGCCGGCCGAAGCCTTGTTGGCTGCCCGCGTAGCTGCCCGCTTGGCATTGGTCGCGGCCTGCTTCTCCTCAGGGGACAAGACATCCTGGGCGGCGGAATCCTTCTTCGTGGAAGACGGGGTCACAGAAAACCTTTCTAGCGGTGGTCTGTGGAATCACCATACGGGCAACACCACTATGACCCTGTCAAGTCCGTGGTGGAAACCAAGCACCACCACGGCCGGCAGAGTCACTTAAGACAACTCCCGGAGTGGCTGTAATGTTCCCTTGCGGGGACGCTTACAAGCACTCGATACACGGACCCAACCGGGTCTCGGCATCCATTGTCTCACGATTTGCCCGGATCCAACCTCCCCTGCCGCCATCCGTTACGGCTGCCCCGGCGGGCCCGGCCCGGCCCGGGCATGTCCGGCCGGCTTCACGACGCCCGGGTCCGGCTCACAGCGCCTCCTTCTCCCCAGCAGGATCCTTCGGGAACTTTTGCCAGGCCGCCTCCTTCCGGGCGGCCCAGCCACAAAGCGTCCCCCTGCCCACGATATCCAGCAGGAGCTCGGCAAGCCGGTACTCCGGTTCGAGCTCAAGCGCCCGGCCCAAGTGGGCAGCCGCGTAGGAGCCGCGTCCCCGGGACCAGGCCACCCATCCTCGGAGCGTGAGCGCTGCTGCGGCCGGGTGTCCGCCCAACACTGCCAGGTGCCCCAGAATCCGGTCCAGCGCGTCCAGTCCGGCCCAGTCCGGCGCGGCCGGCGCCAGGCCCATGAGGACCTCGCCATAGCCGGCAGGAACAGCGCCGGAAGCGGCACCGCCCGCCCGGCGCTGCTGCCGGCCGGCGAATCCCGGCGGAGGCAGCAACGGCAGCGCCACTGCGGAAACGTCGCCCCCGTCCTCGGAAAGGACGCCGAACTGTTCTGCGCCTGCCTCCGCGGCGGCCCGTCCCGCCGCAGCCATCACGAGCAGGGCGTCGCGCCAGGTGGGAACGAGCAGCGTGGCGCGCAGGAAGGCGTCCCGTTCAACGTCCGGAATCCACTGCCCGTCATGGCTCCGCTCCAGCAGCAACTCCCAGAAGTCAAGCACCGCGTTGAACTGTGCCCTGCTGCGGGACTGCCCGCCGAGCTCGTCCTCCCAGCCGGCCTGTGCCTCAAGGACGGCCGCCAGGTGCATGGCGGGGACCGGGGCTTCCGGCTGGCTCCCCGCTCGTGGCGCGGGTCCAATGCTGCTGCCCCGGTACACCATCTCCGTATTCAGCATGCTGTCCCTGATCTCCTGCACGGGACGTCCCGGAAGCGGGCAGCAGGAGGCGTCGCTGCACAGGGCGTCCCGCCAGTACTCATCGCCCACCAACCAGGCATCGCGGACAGGCATCCCGGCCTGGTCCAGGGCACGTCGCACCGTGTCGACCAGGAGGTCGTAGGCGGATGGCGGTCCCATTCCGGCGTCGCTGGTGAAGACAGCCAGCAAAGAGCCGTCAGCGTCCTGGTCTGATTCAAGGTAGCGCCGGACGGCACGGCCAAACGCGGCGGGGTCGGCCTGGTTCGCCGGGCCCGGAAGGTCAAGCCGGAGTGTGGCTCCGAGCGTGGTGCCGTGCAGCGTCATGGCCACCAGGCTGGCAGCGGGCCAGTACCCGAGCGAATGCGGAATGAAGCCAAGGATGTCTTCCGGGCCGCGCACTATTAATCGTTCTGAACCTGTCATGGCTCCAGCATTCGCCGCCGGCGGGGGCGCGGGCAGTGGCCAGTCCGGCTATGTGGGTAACCGGTGCCGTGGAGGAAGAGTGCGGGGAACCCGCGAACGGGAGTGGCTCAGTCGTCCGTGGGCGTCGGCTGGCGGCGGCGGGCCAGACTTTCACGGCGCTGCCGGGCGATGGCGCTGCGCAGCGGCGGAACCACAATGCCCTGGGCGGCCATTTGCCGGCGGACCTTCCGGCGGGAGGCCAGGATGGCTGCGGCACCAATCCCCAGGAGCAGGAACTGGACGCTCAAAGCCAGCCGGAAGGGTGCCAGGCCGTAGAGCACCCCCTGTGAAAACCCGGTGGCGTTCAGGACGTCGAGCACAAGGCCAATCAGGAAGATGGAGACCAGGGCAGCGATGAAGCCACCAACGTTGACAATGCCGGTGGCAGTGCCGATCCGGTGCGCGGGGTTGAAGGTCCGCGCGAAGTCGAAGCCGATCATGGAACCGGGGCCGCCGATTGCGAGCACCACCACCAGGCCTGCCAGCAGCCACAGCGGAGCGCGCCCGGGCAGCAGCAGCACCGCGGCCCATGCCGTGGCGGTGGCGCCGGCGATCAGCAGCACCATGGTGGAACGGCGCAGTGGATGGCGCGAAACGAAGCGCCCGATGAACGGGCCCACTGCCATGGCTGCGGCAACGTACAGGGCCATCAGCGCTGCGACGGTGGCTGCGTCCAGGCCCTGGCCCGAGATCAGGAACGGGTAGCCCCACGTCATGGCAAAGACGGTGCCACTGAACTGGATGGTGAAGTGGCTCCACATTCCCAGCCGGGTTCCGGGCTGGCTCCAGGCACGGGCCAGTGAGGCGCCGGTGGCCTTGAGCCCCTGCCGGGCGTGCGGCCGTTCGGTCCCCGGTGGGACATCCTGCAGGAGCAGGAGTACCAGCACGACGGCGAGTGCGGACATTCCTGCCAGCATCAGGAAAGCGGGGGTCCAGCCGGACAGGTGCAGGACCAGCGCGAAGGGCAGGACACTGAACAGCTGACCCAACTGGCCGGACATGCCGGTCAACTGCGTGACCAGGGGGACGCGGGCGGGGGCGAACCACAGCGGGATGAGCCTGATCACCGAGATAAAGGTCATGGCGTCGCCGGCGCCCACCAGGACACGGCCAAGGACTCCCCCGGGGATGCTCTCGGCGAAGGCCAGCTGCACCTGTCCGAGTCCCATCAGGACAGCGCCGCCTGCGATCATGGCACGGGAGCCGAACCTGTCCACCAGCAGGCCCACCGGGATCTGGAGCCCGGCGTACACCAGCAGCTGCAGGACGGTGAAGAAGGAGATGGCGGACGCGGTGGCGTGGAACCGCTCCGTGGCCTCGAGCCCCACCACGCCGAAGGAGGTCCGCTGCGCCACGGCCACCAGGTACCCGAAAATTCCAATGGTCCAGATAAGCCAGGCGCGGGGAGCAGTCACCAGTTCATTATGCCCGGCGCGCGCCCGCAGCCCGGAAGCCGTGACGTCCCGCTACTGCCCCGGGTTCTCCCTGGCCAGGTAGGCCTCCACGGCGGCACCCAGGTCGTCGGCGTCGGGAAGCTCGTCGTTCTCGTTGGCCAGGAGCGACCGGCGGACGATGCCGTCGGCCTTCTCGTCGTAGCGTGTCTCGAGGCGGGAGACCACCTGCTGGACCTCCTCGGACGCCTCGATCTGCTGGGCAATCTGCCGGCTGACCTCGCGCCCGGACTCACGGAGCCGGTCGGTGGGCAGCATCAGGGACGTTGCGGCGCCAAGGTATTCCAGGCCGGCGACGGCGGCGGTGGGGTACTCGGCCTCGGCGAGGTAGTGCGGGACGTGGATGACGTAGCCGGCAACATTGCGGCCCGCCTCCACGAGGCGCAGCTCCAGGATGTGGCCAACAGCGGCGGGAACTTCAACGGTGGGCTTCCACACGGAGATGCCCTCGATCAGCTCAGGCCGGTTCCCGTGTACCGTCACGCCCACGGGCCGGGTGTGCGGCACGGGCATGGGGATGGAGTGGATCCATGTGACCAGGTTGACGTCCAGCTTTTCCACGATGTTCACCACGGCACGGGCAAACCGTTCCCATTGCAGGTCAGGTTCGAAGCCGGCCAGGAGGAGGAATGGCTTCCCCAGCCCGTCCACCAGCCGGTAGAGGGCCAGCCGGGGCTCCTGGTAGTCCTGGATGTGGTCTTCCACGAAACTCAGGTGCGGCCGGCGGGACCTGTAGTCAATCAACTGGTCCGCATCGAAGACCGCCACGGGCTGGGCGTCGAGGGTGTCCAGCAGTTCGGCGTTGATCTGCTTCACCACATGGCCGGCGTCGGCGAACCCGGTGAAACCCATGACCAGGTTCAGCCCCTGCAGCTCCGGGCTGTGGAACAGCTCGATGTTGCTGGCATAGAGCGCGTCGGGGTCCAGCAGGGAGCCGGAAATCCGTTCAAGCACGGCGTGTTCCTTTCAGGGGTACGGGTGGACATCATTCATAACGCCGCAGGGGCACCCGGCATTCCGGGCCGCGGTGTGGCGCACATCTCAGGAAATTCTGTCGCTCCGCAGGGGAACGGCTACGATCGGAACTGGCCTGCCAGGCGGGCTTGCAACCACCCGGGCACCGTCCAGAACGGCCGGATCCGGGCCACCATGGCAGAGCGCCCAACATGCATCCCTGCCCGATCGTTTCGAGAATTGAGGACTCATCCCTGTGGTCAAGAATACTGAAGTCAACCTTAGTACCGTCTCGCGGGACCTTAAGAGGAACCCCAGCGATGCCGTGGTGATCGGGGTGGGGCAGGGAAGCGACGGGCCCGTCCTGCTGGACAACCCGCTGACGGCGAAGTCCGCGGAGGCCCTGGCTGACTCCCTCAAGGCACTCGGAGTTACCGGCGCGGCGGACCAGCTGGTCCGCCTCCCGGGACTGCCCGAAACCGGCGCCGGCATCCTGGTCCTCGCCGGAGTGGGAAAGGTGCCGGAAGGCACACCGCTCACCGGTGAGGCACTCCGCCGGGCAGCGGGATCCGCGGTCCGGCAGCTGGCCGGCCTCGCCACCGTAACCCTGGCGTTCCCGACGGCGACGGTGCAGGATGTCTCGGCCGTCGCCGAGGGTGCCGCGCTGGGCGCCTACGCCTTCACCGAGTTCCGGTCTTCCACGGACGGGCTCAAGGATCCCGTCCGCAATGCCGTCATCTTCACGGAACTGGCAGGCAGCACGGACCTGGGCGCCGCACTGAAGCGGGCAGGACTGGTGGCCAAGGCCGTCAACGCGACCCGCTCACTGGTCAACACGCCGCCGAGCCACCTTTACCCGGAGTCCTTCGCCGAGGCCGCCAAGGACCTTGCCAAGGGACTCCCCGTCAAGGTCACCGTCTGGGACGAGAAGCGGCTTGAGAAGGAAGGCTTCGGCGGCATCATGGGCGTGGGCAAGGGCTCCACCCGCCAGCCGCGGCTGGTTAAGGTGGAGTACTCCCCCGCCAAGGCCACCGCCAAGGTTGCGCTGGTCGGCAAGGGGATCACGTTCGACACCGGCGGCATCTCCCTCAAGCCGGCCCTGAACATGGGCGACATGAAGAGCGACATGGCGGGCGCCGCCGTCGTACTTAATACTGTTTTGGCCCTTGCCGGCCTGGGCCTGCCCGTGAAGGCGACCGCCTGGCTGTGCATCGCGGAGAACATGCCGGGCGGCGGCGCGTCGCGCCCGGCCGATGTGCTGACCATGTTCGGCGGCAAGACGGTTGAAGTCCTCAACACCGACGCCGAAGGCCGCCTGGTCATGGCGGACGGCATCGTTGCAGCCAGCAGCGAATACCCGGACGCCATCATCGACGTGGCCACGCTGACCGGCGCGCAGCTCATCGCCCTCGGCAACCGCACTGCCGGTGTCATGGGCTCGGAAAGCGTCACGGGCGCCCTCAAGGCGGCGGCCGACCGTGCCGGCGAATTGGTCTGGCCCATGCCCCTGCCGGAGGAGCTGCGCCCCAGCCTGGATTCCCAGGTGGCGGACCTGGCCAACATTGGCGAACGCCACGGCGGCATGATGACCGCTGCTGTGTTCCTTCGCGAATTCGTGGGTAAGGACAAAGCGGGCGAACAGATCCCCTGGGCGCACATCGATATTGCGGGGCCGTCCTTTAATAACGGCAGCCCCTACGGCTACACCCACAAGCAGGGCACCGGATGCACTGTCCGTACCCTGGTTGCCTACGTGGAGGACATCCTGGCCGCGGCCTGAGCAATCTGCCTGGGTCACGGGCTCCAGGCCCCATGCCGCGCGGCCCTGCGGTGCAGTGATTGCTGTGCCACAGGGCCGCGTGACACTGGACACAAGCGCTCCACAAACGCAGCGCCAAGGTGGAGCATGGATAGGTGGTTCGCTAAGGTGAACCACGGTAGTCACAAATGCAAGAGAGTTGCCCTGCTGACATAATCACGGCAGTGCAAGTTCCAAGACCAGATGATGCGCGCAGAACGCGTCATCGTTCACGCGAGGGAGCGTTTTAGTGGCCGATCAGGCAACTGCGCAAGAATTCGACATCCTGGTACTCGGTGGCGGCAGCGGCGGATACGCTGCGGCGCTGCGTGCGGTACAGCTCGGCCTCACCGTCGGCCTCGTGGAGAAGGGCAAGCTGGGCGGCACCTGCCTCCACAACGGCTGCATTCCCACCAAGGCCCTGCTGCACTCCGCAGAGCTGGCCGACCACGCCCGTGACTCCGCCAAGTACGGCGTGAACGTCACCCTGGACGGCATCGACATCAACGCCGTCAACGCGTACAAGGACGGCATCATCGCCGGCAAGTTCAAGGGACTGCAGGGACTCATCAAGTCCAAGGGCATCACCGTCATCGAGGGTGAAGGCAAACTGCAGGGCACCGACACCGTCGTGGTGAACGGCACCGCGTACAAGGGCAAGAACATCGTCCTGGCCACCGGTTCCTACTCGCGCACCCTTCCCGGCCTGGAAATCGGCGGCAAGGTCATCACCTCCGACCAGGCCTTGACCATGGACTTCATCCCCAAGAGCGCCATCATCCTGGGCGGCGGCGTCATCGGCGTCGAGTTCGCCTCGGTCTGGAAGTCGTTCGGCGTGGACGTCACCATCGTCGAAGGCCTGCCCTCCCTCGTTCCCAACGAGGACGCAACGATCGTCAAGAACTTCGAGCGCGCCTTCAAGAAGCGCGGCATCAAGTTCTCCACCGGCGTCTTCTTCCAGGGCGTTGAGCAGAATGACGACGGCGTCAAGGTCACCCTGGTGGACGGCAAGACCTTCGAAGCCGACCTGCTGCTGGTCGCCGTCGGCCGCGGCCCCGTCACCGCCAACCTGGGCTACGAGGAAGCCGGCGTCACCATCGACCGCGGCTTCGTCATCACCAACGAGCGCCTGCACACCGGCGTGGGCAACATCTACGCCGTAGGCGACATCGTCCCCGGCGTGCAGCTGGCCCACCGCGGCTACCAGCAGGGCATTTTTGTGGCCGAGGAAATTGCCGGCCTGAAGCCCGTGGTGGTCGAGGACATCAACATCCCCAAGGTCACCTACTCCGACCCCGAAATCGCCACCGTTGGTTACACCGAAAAGGCTGCCAAGGAAAAGTTCGGCGAAGACCAGGTGCAGACCCAGGAATACAACCTGGCCGGCAACGGCAAGAGCTCCATCCTGGGTACCTCCGGCCTGGTCAAGCTGGTCCGCCAGAAGGACGGCCCCGTTGTGGGCGTCCACATGATCGGCGCACGCATGGGCGAGCAGGTTGGCGAGGCCCAGCTGATCGTGAACTGGGAAGCCTACCCGGAGGACGTGGCCCAGCTGGTGCACGCCCACCCCACCCAGAACGAAGCCCTAGGCGAAGCGCACCTGGCACTGGCCGGCAAGCCGCTGCACGGCTAGTTTTCCGCAGCATTACCAGGCCCGGTGCACCCGGTCGTCCAGACCGGGTGCACTAGGCTTCCAACAAGGCAGCAATCATTCGCACTAAAGATCAATAAGGAGAACGGGGACGACATGTCTGAATCCGTTAACTTGCCCGCCCTCGGTGAGAGTGTCACCGAAGGAACCGTCACCCGCTGGCTCAAGCAGGTAGGTGACCGGGTAGAGGTGGACGAGCCGCTGCTCGAAGTCTCCACCGACAAAGTAGACACTGAAATCCCCTCTCCTGTAGCTGGCGTGATTGAAGAAATCCTGGTCGCTGAAGACGAGACCGCCGAGGTAGGCGCACCCCTGGTACGCATCGGTGACGGCTCTGGCGGCGGTTCCGCCCCAGCCGGGGAAGCTCCCGCTGCGGCACCGGCCCAGGAAGCTCCCGCTCCTGCGGAGGCACCTTCCACCGAGGCACCCGCTCCTGAAGCCCCGGCCCAGGAAACTTCCGCACCGGAGGCACCGGCCGCAGGCGGCGGCGAAAGCCATGAAGTAACCCTCCCCGCACTGGGCGAAAGCGTCACCGAAGGCACTGTCACCCGCTGGCTCAAGGCCGTTGGCGACCAGGTGGAGGTCGACGAGCCCCTGCTGGAAGTCTCCACGGACAAGGTGGACACCGAGATCCCGTCCCCGGTTGCCGGCACGCTGCAGGAAATCCGGGTCAATGAGGACGAGACCGCTGAAGTCGGTTCCGTGCTGGCCGTCATCGGCTCCGGCGCTGCCGCTGCTCCGGCTCCCCAGGCTGCACCGGCCCCCGCCGAGGCTCCCCGGCAGGAAGCCCCCCGGCAGGAAGCTCCGGCTGCCGCCCCGGCCCCCGCTGCTCCGGCACCCGCCCAGGAAGCGCCCAAGGCAGCCCCCGCTCCCGCTGCAGCCCCTGCAGCCCCTGCAGCCCAGGAGGCCGCACCGGCCAACGGGTCCGAATCCGGCTACGTCACTCCCCTGGTCCGCAAGCTGGCCAACCAGCACGGGGTGGACATCACTTCACTGTCCGGCACCGGCGTCGGCGGCCGCATCCGCAAGCAGGATGTCATCGCCGCCGCTGAAGCCAAGGCGGCTCCCGCTGCCGCACCGGCCGCAACCCCTGCCGCATCCGCACCGGCTGCATCGGCTGGAGCTGCCTCCTCGCTTCGCGGCACCACCCAGAAGGCTCCCCGCATCCGCCAGGTCATTGCCCGGCGCATGCGCGAGTCCCTGGAGATCTCCACCCAGCTCACCCAGGTCCACGAGGTGGACATGACCAAGGTCGCCAAGCTGCGCGCCAGGGCCAAGAACTCTTTCCAGGCCCAGAACGGCACCAAGCTGACGTTCCTGCCCTTCATCGCCAAGGCCGTGGCCGAGGCCCTCAAGCAGCACCCCAAGCTCAACGCTGCCTACGACGAGGACAAGCAGGAAATCACCTACCACAACGCCGAACACCTGGCGATCGCCGTCGACACTGACAAGGGCCTGCTGGTTCCGGTCATCGCAGACGCCGGCAACCTGAACCTTGCCGGCCTCGCCGGCAAGATCGCCGACGTTGCCTCCCGCACCCGCGACGGCAAGATCGGCCCGGACGAACTGTCCGGCGGCACGTTCAGCATCACCAACATCGGCTCGGTGGGCGCGCTGTTCGACACCCCGATCATCAACCAGCCGCAGGTGGGCATCCTGGGCACCGGCGCCATCGTCAAGCGGCCCGTCGTGGTTGCTGACGAAAACGGCGACGACTCGATCGCCATCCGCTCCATGATGTACCTGTCCCTGACGTACGACCACCGCCTGGTGGACGGTGCCGACGCCGGCCGGTTCCTTCAGACCCTGAAGGCACGCCTCGAAGAAGGCGCTTTCGAAGCGGACCTGGGGCTCTAGCCTCCGCAGCAATACAACGACGGCGGTGCCGGCATGGGGTGGGAAACCTCCCGCAGCCGGCACCGCCGTCGCGGTTTAACCAACGCAGCCGCCTGAGCCCGGAGCCCCCGTGCGCGTGGCTTTGCTACGGGCCGTAGAACTGACTGGCTAAGCTGGAGCCATGAATATTCTCTTCAACATCCTGGTTTTCCTGCACGTGGTGGGAGCCGCCATGATCGTGGGCTACTGGATCGCCACGATGCGGACGCCCACCGTGCACCCCCGCCAGCGTGACGGCGCCTTCCTGCAACTGCTGACCGGCATCGCCATGATGGGCATCCTGCCGTTCCTGCCGGACAAGGATCCCAACTACGCCAAGCTGGGCATCAAGTTCGTCATCGCCGTCGTGGTCGCCGTCCTGGCTGTCATTGGGACACGCAAGGCCAAGAACGGCCAGCCCGTCTCCACCGGGCTCGCCCATGGCGTGGGCGGGCTGGCCCTGGTCAACATCGCCATCGCCACCATCTGGCAGTAACCGCTCCACCCCGGGGACCCCGGTCATAATCCTCTGAGAGCGGACAATCCGTGCACCGGAGGTGCCTCTTCCCTAGGATGGAAAACGGTGGGTCCGGCCGCGGGTGCCGGGCCCGGATCGAATCGACGCTGAGGAGAGACATGGCTACAACACGCAACGCCCACACGGTATGGACCGGAAGCCTTACCGAGGGCTCTGGCAACACCACCCTGGACAGCTCCGGCCTGGGCACCTTCGATGTCACCTGGAAGGCGCGCACGGAGGCTGCCGGCGGAAAGACCAGCCCCGAGGAGCTGATCGCTGCAGCCCACTCCGCCTGCTTCTCCATGGCCTTCAGCCACGAACTCAGCCAGGCGGGATTCACGCCGGAGGAGGTCAACACCAGGTCCGAGGTTGGCTTCCAGCCCGGCACCGGCATCACCGGCAGCCACCTGACCCTGGAGGCCCGCATCCCCGGCATCTCGCAGGAAGACTTCCAGCGCATTGCCGAAGCCGCCAAGAAGGGTTGCCCCGTGTCCCAGGCCCTGGCCGGCATCGAGATCACCCTGGACGCCACCCTGCAGTCCTAGGCGACGCCGGTCTTGAGCGCATGATCTGAGCGCTACAGTCTGCACAACGCAAACGCCCTGCCTTCCGGGCAATCCCGGAGAGGCAGGGCCTTTGCTGTTGCCGGGGAAGGCTAGCTCTCCTGCCGGCGGGCGGGCAGCGGAGCGGGCTTCAACCGGCGGTAGCCGGAACGCGCCGGCGGCCGGTCGGTGGGCAGTTCCTGGATCATTTCCTTCAGCGCCCCAATGCCGTACTCCAATTGGGGATCGCGCCCCGCGGCGTAGGCGTGCGGCGGGAAGGTCACTTCGATGTCCGGATCAACGCCGTAGTTCTCCACGCTCCACCCCACGCCGCCGCTGAACCAGTTGGCATAGCGGGGCTGGGTGACGCCGGTGCCGTCCGCCAGCGCGAACCGGTTGTCGATGCCCACCACACCGCCCCACGTACGTGTTCCGATGACCGGGCCGATGCCACGCAGCTTCGAGACCTGGGTGATGATGTCGCCGTCGGACCCGGCAAACTCGTCCGCGAGGATGATCACGGGCCCCCTGGGTGCGTGGTGGGGGTAGGTCCGCGGCTTTTCCCCGCGCGGCATGCTCCATCCGGTGACCTTGCGGCCTATCAGTTCCGCGACGAGCTGCGATGTGTGTCCCCCACGGTTGCGGCGGACATCGACGATCAGGCCGTCAAGTGCTGTTTCCGTATCGAGGTCGCGGTGCAGCTGTGCCCAGCCGTTGGCCATCATGTCCGGGATATGCAGGTAGCCAAAGGTTCCGTTGGACGCTTCCCGGACGGTGCGCCGGTTGCCGGCAACCCATTCCTGGTAGCGCAGCCGCTCCTCATCCTTGATGGGCACGACGGCGACCCGGCGCTGGGTGCCTTGGGCACCGCCGTGCCCCGGGCCGTTGAGGAGGGTCAGCTCCACGGCACGGCCGGCCGCTCCCACCAACTGCATGGCCGGGGTGACGGCTCCGGACAACGGGACGCCGTCAATGGCCAGCAGGATGTCTCCCGCCTTGGCCCCAACCCCGGGCCTGGTCAGCGGGGAGATGGCAAGCGGGTCGGAGGACTCGCCGGCCAGGATGCGGCTGATTTCCCAGCCGTGGGCGGTGTGCGCCAGGTCTGCGCCCAGCCTGCCCTGTCCCCGGCTGCCGCGTTCGGTAACCGGAGCGGGGCGCACGTATGCGTGCGATGTCCCCAGCTCGCCGTGCAGTTCCCACAGCAGGTCCACCAGGTCATCGTGGGAGCCCAGCCGCCCGACCAGGGGCCGGTAGCGGGCGTGGATGGATTCCCAGTCCTGCCCCGCCATGTCCTCGGTCCAGAAAAAGTCCCGCTGCAGGCGCCAGGCTTCATCGAACGCCTGTCCCCAGACGCTGAGCGGGTCCATCAGGACGCGGATGCGGCCCAGGTCCACTTTGACTGCCTTGCCGGAGTCCTCGTCCGCCTTGGCGTCAGAAGGCACCACGGTGACCTGTTTGTCGGAAACCAGTACCACCTTGCTGCGGTCGCCGGAGAGCCGGTAGCTGTCCACGGCGTCCACCAGGGTGGTCTGCCTGCGCCGTCCGATGTCGTACCGGACCAGGCTGGGGCTGGCGTCCTTGTCCTCCTGGCTGGCCTTTCCGTCGCCGGTCACGCCGGCCAGGGCTGAGTCGAGCCAGAGGAGGGCGCCGTCAACGGCCTTCAGCGAGCTGTAGTTGCCCTGCGGCACGGGAACGCTGATGACGCGGTGCGCCAGGCCCTCCGCGTCCACGTGCACGGCAGGCACGGCATCATCCCGTGCTTCGGCGCCGGCTGTGGCATCCGCGTCCGTTGTGGTTTCCGGCCCGGCGCCCGCGGGATCAACGGAAGGGCCAAAGGGCGACGGCGTCTCCGCGGCGAGTGCCACGAGGTACGGCTTGATGGGGCTGGGGAAGGAGAGGTCGAACGAATGTCCGTCGTACACGGGATCGAAGCTGCGGTTGGACAGGAAGGCGAGGAACTTTCCGTCCGGGGTGAAGGCGGGCGAGGCGTCGCGGAAGCGTCCGTCGGTCACGTCCACCGGTTCGGCATCGAGCTGGTCAACGGTGGCCAGGCGCAGCCGGCTGCGCGAGCCAAAGGACGTGACCGGTTCAGACCAGGCCAGCCAGCGGGAGTCCGCCGACCATGCCAGCTCGGAGATGCTGCCTTCGCCAATGCTGGCCACCCGCGAGAGATCTCCGCTGCGGGTGTCCAGGACGTGCACGTCGCCAAACGAGGTACCCAGGGCAACCCAGCGGCCGTCGGGGCTTGCTTCCAGCGAACTGGCGCGTGACGGCGTGGGGACGGTGATGCCTGGTTCTGCCGCGGGTTCCTGGGCGTCGGCCGCGGGGGCCGGGGCCTGCGGTGCAACATCTGCCTGCTGTTCGTCGTCCGCGGGCACGTGGACGGCCCCTCCGGACAGCACTGCCGCGCCGGACGCGGGAACAGGCTGCGGCAGGCTGACCGTTTCCGGCCCTGCCGCGCCGTCCTGTGCCGTATCGGCGGGAGCGGGATTTTCAGAATCGGGAGTTTCAGAAATTGCGCCGGCCTTGCCGCCGCTTGCCGGCGCGTGCCCGGCGCCGTGCGGTACTGGAGCGGCAATGTCCTTGATATGCAGTGCCTCCACGCCGTCGTGGTCCGCGATGTAGGCGATGCGGCCATCCCCCAAGGGCCGGGGAAGCCGGGCCCGCACTCCCGGGGTGGCCTCGATGATGCGGGACGGCCCGTCCTTGTGCCGCAGCCAGTGGATGGTTCCGTGCGACTCCACCGCGCTGGCGGCCCCCGCCGCATCCGGCGCCACCGCGCCCAGGTGCTTGACGGCATCGAGGAGGGCGGGACGCCTGGTCTGCGATGCCGAGCCAAGGGTGATGTCCAGCTTTACAGCCTCCGAGCCAAGATCATTCAGGACCCAGAGTTCGCCGGCTGATTCGAAAATGACGCGCTTGCCGTCCGAGGCGGCGTGCCGGACGTAAAAGTCCTGGTGGTCGGTGTGGCGCCGCAGGTCCTGTCCGTTGGGAAGGACCGAGTACAGGTTGCCGTAGCCTTCGTGGTCGGACAGGAAGGCAATCCGGCCGTCCACCCACAGGGGATCGGTGAGGTTGCCGTCAACGTCCGGCAGCAGCCGCTCGAACTCCCCGTTGCCGTCGCGGTCGATCCACAGTTTTCCCGCCGTCCCGCCACGGTACCGCTTCCACCAGGCCGGTTCGCGGGACAGCACGCTGGCCAGCACCACGGGACGTTCGTCGCCCACCTCGGGGCCAAATGCAACGGATTCCACCGGCCCGTAGGGGAGCTCCTGCGCCCAGCCGCCCTCCAAAGGGACACTGTATGCGTGGGTGTGCCGGCTTTCGGCCTGGCGGAAGGCGCTGGTGACCACCACCGAACCGCCGGCAGTGAATCCCTTGACCTTCGTGGTGCTGTGGCCAAAGTAGGTGAGCTGGCGGTACCCGCCGCCGTCGACCCGTGCCGACACAACTTCCGGCGCCGTTCCCTGCACAACCGTCCAGACCAGGCGCTTGCCGTCCGGGGTGAAACGCGGGTTGCGGGCAGGAAGCTGGAGCGACGAGACGCGCCACGCGCGGCCGCCGTCCAGGGGCGCAATCCACACGTCGTCCTCGGCCACGAAAGTGACCAGATCGCCGTGCAAATGCGGGAAACGGAAGTAGCTCGAAGAGGTCATCGTTCGATCATAGTCAACCCCTCCCCTGCGCCGCGGGAGGTACACAGCCCTTGCTGCCGTGGTGAGATGGACCATGCATATCGTCATGGCCGGCGCCTCCGGGCTCATCGGCAGCTCCATGTCCGCAGCCTTCCGCAGTGCCGGCCATTCGGTGGTGTCCCTGGTCCGCCGGCCGCCTGCCGGTGCCACCGAAATCCGCTGGGATCCGGCGGCCGGTGTCCTGGACCCCGGCGTCCTTGCCGGGGCAGACGCCGTCGTCAACCTCGCAGGTGCCGGAATCGGCGACAGACCCTGGACGCGGAAGCGGGTGGCGGAGCTGTTCAGTTCCCGGCTGGGGCCCACCAGGACACTGGTGCAGGCCATGGCACAGCTGGATGCCCCGCCGGCAACCTTCATCAGCCAGTCGGCGTCCGGCTTCTACGGCGACGCCGGCAATACTGTCCTGCGTGAAGACGCACCCGCCGGTTCCGGGACTTTGGCGCAGATCTGCGTTGAGTGGGAGCAGGCTGCGCTGATGGCGCCGGCAGGGGTACGCGTGGTGACGCCCCGCACCGGGGTGGTGTTCAGCCGTTCCGGTGGCGCGCTGGGAAAGCTGCTTCCACTGCTGCGCCTGGGAGTTGGTGGTCCGTTCGGCAACGGCCGCCAGTTCTGGCCCTGGGTAACGCTTCCGGACGTTACGGCCGCCTTCCTCTTCCTCCTCGAAACACCGGTCTCCGGCGCGGTGAATGTGAACGCGCCGGAGCAGGCGAACGTCAACACGATCGTCGCGGCGCTGGCCCACGCCCTGCACCGGCCCGCCATACTCAGGGTCCCGGCCCCCGTGCTGCGCACGGTGATGCCGGGCCTCGGCGAGGAATTGCTGCTGCACAGCCAGCGGATGGAACCGGCAGTCCTGTCCTCGGCCGGATTCCAATGGCAGCACGGGCGCCTGGAAGACGCCGCCCGCTGGGTGGCCGGCCAGGACCCCGCCGCCTAGCCCGGCCCTTCCCCGGACGCGCGGACCGCCAGAATGTCGCTGACCCGCCATTGGCCGTCCACGAACACCAGGACCAGCCGAAGCCGCCGTTCCGGGCTGGGAGCCCCCGCTGCCAGCACAGCACCCGCCGCATCGAGTGTTTGGTACCCGGAGGTGGCCGATGTCACCGCCAGCACCGCCCGGTCCGGGGTCCCGCCGTCTTCGGCCGCCACCCCGGACAGCGTGCTGGTAAATCCGGCGAGGCGGTGCCCGGAAGGGTGGAGTTGGCCGGCGATGCGCTCGTCGGCGGCAGCTGCAGGTGACCCGGCGGCGTTCACGTCCCCCAGCAGCTCCAACCTGCCTGCTCTGAAGGCATAATCCCGCAGTGCCGCCAGCCCCTGCACGGCAACCACGGGATCAGTAGCCCTTGCCCGCTGCCGGGCCTCGTCAACGGAACCAACCGCTTCCGTCCCGCCGGCAACAGTCCCGGATGCGGCTGCGGACACCGGCGGCCGACCGGCTGCGGGACCATCCGGCCCCGCCCCTTGGCCCGCCCCCTGGCCGGCGGCCGCGGACAACCACCATATTCCGGCTGCCAACGCAGCAACTACCGGCATGACTGCACTCACCACCACCCGAGTGCCCCGGCCGGCAACAGTCCCATCCGCGTGCCTTCCGCGCGGCGCAGGCGCCGCGTTTGACGGCGGCAGGGCGCTTGACTGCGGCAGGGCGGTGTTCGGCGCCGGCACCGGCCGCGCTGGCCAGCGCCAGGTTTCCATCCGGCGGCGCATGCCCTGGAGTTTCATGCGAAGGCTGCCGCCCTTGGACGGACCGGGAACGTGCCGCCGTGTCAGCAGCTCTGGCAGGACGGTGGGATGGACGGCATCGGAGAGGTCCACCGGCTGGGGTTCGGCGCTGCGGTAAACGGCCGCGGCCAGCGACACCGCGTCAGGGCGCAGCCTCCGGTCCTCGTTCAGTCCTGCTTCCAGGGCAGCCGCCAGATCCTTGGGGACACCTGGAACCAGGAGGGACAACGGCGGACGATCGGCAGTGCGGCCGGGCGCCTCACCCGTGAGGCAGAACCAGCCCAGGGCCGCCGCGGAGAACACATCGCGTCCTGGCTGGAGGCCGGCGCGGACGGCGTCCACGGGGGAAGGATCCAGGAATCCGCCAGTTCCAAAGGTCGCCGCGCTGCCCGGGTCGCCGAGCATCCTGGCGACGCCGAGGTCAGAGAGCATGGGCTTGCCCTGCCCGGTGAACAGCACGTTCCCGGGCGAGACATCCGAGTGCGTGAAGCCTTTTCCATGCAGGTAGCCCAGGGCCTGGAAGATGGGAGTCAGGACGGTAACCGTCTCGCCTACGGTGAGCCTGCCACGGGCAGACACCAACTGGGCCAGCGAGCCGCCGGCGGCATAATCCATGGTCAAGGCCGTACCGCCGCCGGGCCCTGCCACCCGGACCACGTCGTGCGCCGTGATGAGGTGCTGGTGGTCCAGGACCGACAGGATCCGGATCTCCCGCCGCACATCCTCTTCGCTGACGGCCGTGCTGCCCAGGGACCGGCGGCCTGCGCCGCGGAAGCATTTCAGCGCGGAATCCCTGCCGGTCCTTTGTTCCCTGGCCAGCCACACGTCGGCACTGCCGCCCCGGCCCAGCAACCTGCCGACGTCATAACCGGGAACCTCCGGCGCCTGTGCATCGTCCATACTGCATGTCTAGTCGAGTTTCGGCCCTGCTGCAGAAGTTATCCACAGGCGTGCCCGCCGCGGTCACAAAGCGGGGCGCCGGTGAGCTTGGACACTAAACCGGGCCGGTGCGGCTGCGGGGTCTAAGCTGGATGCCATGACTCTTGAGTTTTCACAGCTGGGTCTTGCCCCTGACTTCGTTGACTACATGGAAGGCTGGGATGCCCAGCGCGAACTCCATGACAAGGTTGTCTCCGGAGCTGCACCCAGCACAGTCCTGCTTCTGGAGCACGCCGCCGTCTACACGGCCGGCAAGCTGACCGAGGACCATGAGCGGCCGTTTGACGGTACGCCGGTGGTTGCGGTGGACCGTGGCGGCAAACTCACCTGGCACGGGCCGGGCCAGCTGATTGCCTACCCCATCCTGAAGCTTAGGAACCGCGCAGGCATCCGGGATTACGTGGAGCGGCTGGAAGACATCATGATCACGGTCATGGCGGACTATGCCATCAAGGCCGAACGCATCAAGGGCCGGGCCGGCGTGTGGATCAAGGCTGACGCCAAGGGCCCCGACCGCAAGATCGCCGCGATCGGCATCCGGGTCCTGAACGGCGTCACCATGCACGGCATTGCCATCAACTGCAGCAACGACCTGGCACCCTACGGCCAGATCATCGCCTGCGGCATCACCGACGCCGGCGTGACCACCATGTCCCTGGAAACAGGCCGGGACATTCGGCCCGCGGATATCGTGGACCGGTTCGTGGAGGAATTCCACAAGCATGAAGAAGCATTGGTTTCGAGCCCTGAAGGAGCTCTACTGTGACATTGGCACCTGAAGGCCGGAAGATGCTGCGGATTGAGCAGCGCAACGCTGCGGTCCCGGTGGAACGCAAACCGGAGTGGATCAAGGCCAAGGTCCAGATGGGCCCGGAATTCGTCGGCCTGAAGAACCTGGTGAAAAAGGAAGGCCTGCACACCGTCTGCGAAGAGGCCGGCTGCCCCAACATCTTCGAATGCTGGGAAGACAAGGAAGCCACCTTCCTGATCGGCGGCTCCGAATGCACCCGCCGCTGCGACTTCTGCCAGATCGACACCGGCAAACCCTCACCCCTGGACCGGTTCGAACCCACCAAGGTGGCCCGCTCCGTCCAATCCATGCAGCTGCGCTACGCCACCGTCACCGGCGTGGCCCGCGACGACCTGGAAGACGAAGGCGTCTGGCTCTACGCCGAAACCGTCCGCAAAATCCACGAACTGAACCCCGGCACCGGCGTGGAACTGCTCATCCCGGACTTCTCCGGCAAACCCGAGCACATCAAGGCCATCTGCGACTCCGCCCCCGAGGTCTTCGCGCACAACGTCGAAACCGTGCCCCGGATCTTCAAGCGGATCCGCCCCGCGTTCCGCTACGACCGCTCCCTGGACGTCATCACCCAGGGCCGGAACCTGGGCATGGTCACCAAGTCCAACCTCATCCTGGGCATGGGCGAAACCCGCGAAGAAATCAGCGAAGCACTCCGCGACCTCCACGCCGCCGGCTGCGACCTGATCACCATCACCCAGTACCTGCGCCCCTCCGAACGGCACCTGCCCGTGGACCGCTGGGTCAAACCCCAGGAATTCGTTGACCTCCAGCACGAAGCCCAGGAAATCGGCTTCCTCGGCGTCATGTCCGGCCCCCTGGTCCGCTCCTCCTACCGCGCCGGCCGGCTCTGGGCCACCGCCATGCGCAAAAAAGGCCGCGACATCCCCGCTGAACTCGCCCACATCGCCGACGGCATCCAGGACTCCGGCACCACCCGCCAGGAAGCCGCCACCCTCCTGGCAGCCCATTCCTGACCTCCTGCCATGAACTGGCCAAGGGCCGGACGCCGGAAGATTCCAGCGTCCGGCCCTTGGCTTTTGTCACGTAGAATTGAGGCACTATGGCGAAATCCCCTGACTCCAGCAACTCCACCCCGTCTGGCTCAAGCGCGGTGAAGCGCGGCCTCTTCACGCGCAAGCCGAAGGAAGCAAAGGCCAAGAAGCCCAGCAGGCTTAAGCAGATCGGCGAGGTCTTCACCATGACCCGCCGCCACGACCCCATGGTTCCGTGGCTGATGCTGCTGGCGTTCCTGGGCGTTGTGGCGGTGAGCTTCCTGGTGGGCTTCTGGCTGGACAACTGGATTACCGGCCTGATCATCGGCATTCCGCTGGGCCTGCTGGCGGCCACCTTCATCCTGTCCCGCCGCGCCGAACGCGCCGCCTTTGCACAGATCGAAAACCAGCCCGGCGCCTCCGGCGCTGCCCTGGGCACGCTCCGCCGTGGCTGGATCACCGAGGAACAGCCCGTGGCGGTCAATCCGCGCACGCAGGATGCAGTGTTCCGCGCCGTGGGCCGGCCCGGCGTCGTCCTTGTCAGTGAAGGCCCCGCCCACCGCGTGAAGCCGCTGCTCGATGCTGAGCGCAAGCGCCTGGCGCGCATCCTGCCCAACGTTCCTGTGCACACCATCCAGACCGGGCACGGCGAAGGCCAGGTGCCGCTGAGCCAGGTGGCCAAGCACATGGGCAAGATGAAGAATGAACTGACCAAGCTGGAAGTCAGCACCGTGTCCAAGCGCATCGCCTCGATGGGTACCCGGCTTCCCATTCCCAAGGGCATCGATCCCTACAAGGCCCGTCCCAACCGGGGACGCTAGCTGGTGGGAACGCCCCGGTACCGGCACTGCCGGCCGGGGCGTTTTTTCTTGCGCCCCAACCGCTTGCCTGAACCGCTAGCCTAAACCGCCTGCGCGCCTTAACGGCGCACCCCTTCCCCCACTGCCGGACCCAGACATCCACCCATGACAGGACGTGACCATGAACCCCAGGACAACCGTGATCCGCGCCTTCCGTATCCTCGCAGTGGCCGAGGCCTGCAGTTGGGCCGCGCTCCTGGCCGGGATGTACTTCAAATGGATCGCCGGAACCACTGAGCTTGGCGTCCAGGTGGCGGGACCTGTGCACGGCGCGCTGTTTGTCGGCTATGGGGTTGCCGCGCTGATGCTGTGGCGGGTGCAGCGCTGGCCCTTCACGGTGGCTCTGCTGGCGGGCGTCTCCGCCGTCTTCCCGTTCGCCACCCTCCTTTTTGAGCGCTGGGCCGGACGGCGCGGTTTCCTCAGCGCCCCGGGGGCAGAAGCGCCTGCCGCTGAACTTGCGTCCAGCCGGGCGTAGGCGGACGCATCACTGACCGTGGACTCCTCTGATGCAGGACTGCAGGCACAGCCGTCAGCCAAGGGAGGGCCGTCCTCCCCACGCGCCCAGGGCCGTAAGCGAATGGTCGCGGTCCTCTCCCTCCTGGGGGCGACGCTGTTCTGGGCCGGCAACTATGTGGTGGGTGCGGGCGCCGTCCAAAGCATTGAACCCCTGAGCCTGGTTCTCCTGCGCTGGGCCATCGCACTGGTGCCGCTGCTGGTGATAGCCCGGCTTGTGGAGCGGCCAGACTGGCGGTCGGTCCTGGCCGCCTGGCCGTGGCTTCTCGCGCTCAGCGTGTGCGGGCTGCTCGGCTACAACCTCCTGCTGTATGTCGCCCTGCAGCACACCGATGCGTTCAACGCCTCGCTGATCAACGCCTTCAATCCCGCTCTCATCACGCTGGCTGCCGCCGTTTTCCTGCGCGAACGGCTGACACCGTTGTCGGTCGCCGGCGTCCTGATGGCCCTGGCCGGCGTCCTGATCGTGATCAGCGGAGGGGATGCCGGCAGGCTGCTCTCCGCCGGTTTCGGGACCGGCGAAGTTCTGATGGTGGGCGCCGTGGTTGTCTGGACGGCGTACACAGTCATCGGCCGCCGGGCCCCCAAAATCCCGCCGATCACGGCCACAGCTGTCCAGGCAGCGGCAGCGGTGGCCCTGCTGGCCCCGGTCCGCCTCCTGACAGGCGGACTGGCCCTTCCCGCAACCGGCAGCGCGCTGGCGTCCCTGCTGTTTATCGCCGTCTTCCCGTCGGTGCTGTCCTACCTGCTCTGGAACCGCGCCCTGACGGTCCTGCCCGCCGGTGGCGCAGGGGTGTTCCTCAACCTCATCACGGTCTTCACAGCAGTCCTCACCATCCTCGCCGGGCACGTCCATACAGCGGCGCAACTGGTGGGCGGCGCCATCGTGATCGGCGGCGTGGTCATCACCAACGCGCCGGCCTTCCGCCGGCAGCGCAAGGACCGGAAAGTGAACGGCTAAGGAAATCGGCGGACGCGCAGAAGGGGCACGCGGTGCTCAGCGGCGGATGAGGAGCGTGTTCATTGCCTTGTCGTGAAGGCCGCGCTGATCCGGATCGAAGATCACGGCGGGGATGACCAGGCAGAGCAGCACGGCCCTCACCAGGGCCGCGAGGGGTCCGGGGGTGCCGCCTCCCGGCTTCACCACGGCGATGCCCATGACCCGGTGCCCGATGCTGTATCCGAGTGTTCCCACCAGCAGGATCTGCTCAATCGCGAAGACCGCCAGGGTGGCCCAGGAGTCACCGGCAAAGGCAAAGTTGCTGATCAGCAGGGCGATCCCCCAGTCGATGCAGATTGCTGCGATCCTGCGGCCCGCCCGGGCAATGGAGCCCGGACCGGACTCCGGAAGGCCCAGCCGCTCCCCCGGATATTTGGAAATACCGGAGGTGTCCGGTCCGCTGAGCCAGGACCCAATGTCTTTGCGATCTACCACCGTCCAAGCTTACCGATCCCCGGCACGGCGGCGCGCCCACAGTGTGGATAGGACTCGACCACAGTGTGGACGGAAGATAGCGTGGTCATAGCAGGGCATTCTGTAACCTGCCCGAAACAAAGCGGACACGGACGGGAAATGCCGCATCCATAGTCTGTTAGCAGTTTCAAGCAATCCCCCGGCAGGTACGCAGCAGGGAAAACCCCGCGTTCTCCCTGCTTTTGGATTGCGCTGGATCATGTGGCTTGCATGCCAGATATTTACATATGCGTTAGGAGCATAGATGTTCAAGACTGCGGACGAAGTCCTCAAGTTCATCAAGGACGAAGATGTAAAGTTCGTCGATATCCGCTTCACCGATCTTCCGGGCGTCCAGCAGCACTTCAACGTCCCCGCCAAGAGTGTTGACGCTGATTTCTTCGTCAACGGCCAGCTCTTCGACGGTTCCTCCATCCGTGGCTTCCAGGGCATCGCCGAATCTGACATGCAGCTGATCCCGGACGTCACCACCGCGTTCCTGGACACCTTCCGCATGGAGAAGACCCTCGCGCTGAACTTCTCGATCGTCAACCCGCGCACCGGAGACCCGTACCACCGCGATCCCCGCGGCGTAGCCGAGAAGGCTGAGGCCTACCTGGCTTCCACCGGCATCGCCGACACCGCGTTCTTCGCCCCCGAAGCCGAGTTCTTCGTGTTCGACAATGTCCAGTACCAGTCCTCCCCGCAGGGCAGCTTCTACAAGATCGATTCCGAGGAAGCCCACTGGAACACCGGCCGCGAGGAAGAAGGCGGAAACCTCGGCTACAAGACCCCCGTCAAGGGCGGTTACTTCCCGGTCTCCCCCACCGACAAGCAGGCTGACCTTCGCGACGCCATGTGTGTTGCACTGGACGAAGCCGGCCTCGAGGTCGAGCGCAGCCACCACGAAGTTGGCTCCGCCGGCCAGGCTGAGATCAACTACAAGTTCACCACCCTGACCCACGCTGCTGATGACCTGCAGAAGTTCAAGTACGTCATCAAGAACACCGCAGACGCCTGGGGCAAGTCCGTAACCTTCATGCCCAAGCCGGTCTTCGGCGACAACGGATCCGGCATGCACTGCCACCAGTCGCTCTGGAACGGTGGCGAGCCGCTGTTCTACGACGAGAAGGGCTACGCCGGCCTGTCCGACACCGCCCGCTGGTACATCGGTGGCCTGCTCAAGCACGCCTCCGCCGTCCTGGCCTTCACCAACCCCACGGTGAACTCCTACCGCCGCCTCGTCAAGGGCTTCGAGGCTCCGGTCAACATGGTGTACTCCCAGGGCAACCGCTCTGCCGGTATCCGTATCCCCATCACCGGTTCCAACCCGAAGGCCAAGCGCATCGAGTTCCGCGCTCCGGACCCCTCCTCCAACCCGTACCTGGCGTTCGCTGCGCAGCTGATGGCCGGCATTGACGGCATCCGCAACCGCATCGAGCCGCCGGCTCCGATCGACAAGGACCTCTACGAGCTCCCTGCCGAGGAAGCCAAGGACATCCCCAAGGCTCCGGGCACCCTGGAGGAAGCACTGGAGGCCCTGCGCGAGGACAACGAGTTCCTGCAGGCCGGTGGCGTCTTCACCCAGGACCTGATTGACACCTGGATCGAGTACAAGTACGAAAACGAGATCCGCCCGCTGTCCCTGCGCCCGAACCCCTACGAGTTCGAGCTCTACTACGGCGTCTAGTTCCAGCCCTGCCCAGCAGGAATCCTGAACAGTAAAAGGCGGCCACCGGTGATGAACCGGTGGCCGCCTTTTGCGTTGCCCGTTCCTTCAGTGGCACGGGCGGCAGCTGTTAGGTGGGGGCCCGGCTCCAGACGTGCTGAGACCGGGAGCCGGCCCCCCTGACGAATGCCCCCCGGAACGAAGACTGTCCAGCCTTCCCCCCAACAAGGTTGGAGAACACCGCCAATCCACATGATCGGGCAAACGCTTGCTAAGCGCAATGCCGGTATGGAGAGTTACGCCGGTACCGTTGCCGAAAAGCTGCGGAACATGGTTCGTTGGGGCCCTGCCGGCCCGCCGGTATACGGTCCCGAGTCGACGAAGCCGGCGCGGCGGTAGGCGGACAGGCCCGCAGGGTTTTCCTGGTTGACGGACAGTACGACGCCGGACTCGCCAGTTTGGTGCCGCGCGGTGAGCTTGCGTCCGGCCTCCACAGCGGCGGCGGCAGCGAGCGTGCCCAGGCCCCTGCCTTGGTGGGGCCGGTCGATGAGGAACCCGCGCAGCAGCCATGCTGAGTGGTCGTCAGGCCAGCCTGCAAGCGTTGCCGCCCCGGACTGCAGGGTCAACAGGCCGACGGCGCTGCCTCCGGCCTCGACCACGTACGGCCGTCGTGATTCTTCCGCCAGTCCCGCAAGGGCCATCCGCAGCGGGTCGCCGACGAAGCGGTCCTGGCCCGACACCAGCGACATTTCCGCGATGGCGCCCAACTGGATGGCGCGGGCGTCCGAATCAAGGTCCCGCAGCGGGACCAGCCAGACCCACGGCGCTGGTTCAGTGCCCATAGAAGAGGCGTTCAAAGACTGCCCTGGCCCGGCGGCTCACCCTCAGGTAGTCCTCCTCCAGCGCGGCGGCGCGGCCCGGTTCATAGCCGCACCAGCGGGCCACAGCTTCGAGATCGCGGCGCGAGGAGGGCAGGACGTCCGAGGCCTTGCCGCTCCAGATGACATTGGCTGACCGGATACGGCTGGCAAGCCGCCAGGCCTCGGCGAGGAGCCGGGCATCGGCGCCGTCCAACAGGCCCAGTTCCGCCGCGGCTGCCAGGGCCTCCAGGGTGGAGGTGGTCCGGAGCTCCGGATGCTTCCCGGCGTGCTGGAGCTGCAGCAGCTGCACCAGCCACTCGACGTCGCTGAGGCCGCCGCGGCCCAGTTTGAGGTGGCGTGCGGGGTCGGCGCCGCGCGGCAGCCGTTCGGACTCCACCCGCGCCTTGACGCGCCTGATTTCGCGCACGTCCTGCTCCGAGACGGACTCCGGGTACCGGATGGGGTCGATGAGCCTGATGAAGTCAGCGGCCAGGGCGTCGTCGCCGGCCATGGGGCGTGCCCGCAGCAGGGCCTGCGCTTCCCAGATCAGGGACCAGCGGCGGTAGTACTCGGCGAACGAGTCCAGGGAGCGCACCATGGCCCCGTTCTTGCCCTCGGGCCTGAGGTCGGCGTCCATCTGCAGGACACGTTCCGCCATGATGGCAGGCTTCAGCGGCTGCGTGAGCAGGCTGGATACCTTGGCAACGATGCGGGCGGCCTGTTCCTGCGCCTCCGCTTCGGAGAAGCCCGGCAGTGCGCGGTGGACGTACATGACGTCGGCGTCGGACCCGTAGCCGATCTCGCGGCCGCCCTGGCGGCCCATGGCCACCACCAGCACCGTGGTCTTGAGCGGGCCGCCGGCGGAGACAATGCCTTCTGCCACCCGCAGGGCACCCAGGACGGCGGCGCGGTCCGTGTCGGCCAACGCCCCGCCTACCCGTTCCTGGTCCAGGAGGCCGGCGGAATCAGCGATGGCGATGCGCAGGATTTCGCGCCGCCGGATCAGGCGGATCAGGCGCATGGCGCTTTCCGGGTCCGCGTGCCGTGCCATCTTCGCGGTGATTTCCTGCCACTGGGCCTCGAAGCCCAGCGGCACCAGGTCCTTGTCCTGTCCCAGCCAGGCGACGGATTCCGGCGAAACTTCCAGGAGGTCTGCGATCAGCCGCGAATTGGAGAGCATGTGGCACAGGCGCTCGGCCGCGGCGTTGGAGTCCCGGAGCATGCCCAGGTACCAGTGCGTGGTGCCCAGGGCCTCGCTGACGCGGCGGAAGGCAAGAAGGCCGGCATCCGGGTCCACGCCTTCCGCGAGCCAGTCCAGCAGGATGGGCAGGAGCTGGCGCTGCAGGGCGGCCCGGCGGCTTACCCCGGCCGTCAACGCCTCAATGTGGCGCATTGCCCCCTGGGGGTCCCGGTAGCCGAGGGCAGCCAGCCGTCCCTGCGCTGCCTCGGGCGTGAGCCTGGCGTCCTCGCTGCTGAGCTTGGCCGCGGTGTTCAGCAGCGGCCGGTAGAAGATGCGCTCGTGCAGTTCACGGACGGAACGCTTGGTGCGCTGCCATGCGGACAGCAGGGAGTCCGGGCTGGGCCGCTCGTTGGAGAAGGGGCCCAGCACGGCTTTGGCCAGTGAGCGCAGCGCAGGCTCCGCCACGGGCATCAGGTGGGTGCGGCGCAGCTGGAACAGCTGGATCCGGTGTTCCAGCAGCCGGAGGTAGCGGTAGGCGTTGTCGAAGGCGGCAGCGTCGGAACGGCCGATGTACCCTCCGGCTGACAGCGCGGCGATCGCGGAGGTGGTGTCCCGCCGTCGTAATGTCTCATCCGCCTTGCCGTGCACCAGCTGGAGCAGCTGGACGGTGAATTCGACGTCACGCAGGCCGCCCCGCCCCAGCTTGATCTGGCGCTGCTCCTCGGCGGCCGGGATGTGCTCGGTGACCCGGCGGCGCATCGCCTGGACGGACTCGACAAAGCCCTCGCGGCCGGCCGAGCTCCAGATCAGCGGCGCCACGGCGTCCTCGTAGGCGCGGCCCAGGGCGGCATCACCGGCGATGGCACGGGCTTTGAGGAGCGCCTGGAATTCCCAGCTTTCCGCCCACCTGGCGTAGTACGTCTCGTGGGAGGCGAGGGTGCGGACCAGCGGCCCCGATTTGCCTTCGGGCCGCAGGTTCGCGTCCACCTCCCAAAGTCCCGGCTCCCTGGCCACTGATGAAATGGCCCGCGAGATCCCGCTCGCCAGTGCCGTGCCGATGGTATTGGCGTGGGCGTCCTCCAGGCTGCCGGCGTCCACCACGTAGATGACGTCGACGTCGGAGATGTAGTTCAGCTCCCGGGCGCCGCACTTGCCCATACCGATCACCGCAAGGCCGACGTCGGCCACATCGGCAGCGCTGTGCTGCTCCGCGGCCTCGGCCCGGGAGACGGCGAGGGCAGCCTCGATGGCGGCAGCAGCAAGGTCCGCCAGTTCACCGCCCACCGATGGCAGGAAGTCCAGCGGATCCGCGGCGCACAGGTCCTTGACGGCGAGATCGACAAGTCCCCGCCGGTAGGCGGTGCGCAGGGCGGCATAGGCGTCCACGCCGGTAACGGCGGCCACGGGACGGGCCGCCCGGGGGTCGGCCCCCACGGATTGCAGGAGCGTGGCGCGCAACAGCCCCGGGTTGGCCGGCAGTGGCTCGGGACTGGCGCGGACCTCGAAGGCCTCCAGGTGCTCGGGGTGCCGGATCAGGAACTCCCCCAAAGCCTCCGAGGCCCCCAGGACCCGGTACATCGGTTCGCTGGCCTCCGGCTCGGCGTCCGCCAGCTCCCGCAGCTGCGGGTGCTTTTCGATCAGCCGGACCAGGGACTGCAGCGCGGTATCCGGACTGGCCGCAAGGTGCAGCCCGGCAAAGAGCCTGTCCTGGTCCAGGCCCTCGAGTTCGCGCGCGGAAAGGAACCGTTCGCCCTTCTCCAGGTCGCTGAATCCGGCCGCGATCAGGCGGCGTGCCAGGCTCACGCCTGGCACCTAGAGGATGCCGAGGTTGCGCTGCAGCTCGTAGGGCGTCACCTGCAGCCGGTAATCCTGCCATTCGGCGCGCTTGTTGCGCAGGAAGTGCTCGTAGACCTGCTCGCCCAGGATCTGCGGCATCAGCTCCGAGTCCTCCATGGAGCGGATGGCGTCGTGCAGGCTTGCCGGCAGCGGATCGTGGCCCATGGCGCGGCGCTCGGCCGAGCTGAGCGACCAGACGTCGTCCTCAGCGGCTGCCGGCAGCTCGTAGCCTTCCTCAATGCCCTTCAGCCCTGCACCGAGCAGGACGGCATAGGCAAGGTAGGGGTTGGCCGCGGAATCGATGCCGCGGTACTCGATGCGGGCGGACTGGCCCTTGCCCGGCTTGTACAGCGGCACGCGGACCAGGGCGGAACGGTTGTTATGCCCCCAGCTCAGGTAGCTGGGAGCCTCGCCGCCGCCCCACAGGCGCTTGTAGGAGTTGACGAACTGGTTGGTGACTGCCGTGAACTCGGGGGCGTGCTTGAGGATGCCGGCAATGAACTGGCGGGCCGTCTTGGACAGCTGGAACTCGGCACCTGCCTCGAAGAACGCATTGCTGTCCCCCTCGAACAGCGAGAAGTGCGTATGCATTCCGGAACCGGGGTGGTCGGTGAACGGCTTGGGCATGAAGGTGGCGTAGGTTCCCTGCTGCAGGGCCACCTCCTTGATGACCGTGCGGAACGTCATGATGTTGTCCGCGGTCTGCAGTGCGTCGGCGTAGCGAAGGTCGATCTCGTTCTGGCCGGGACCGCCTTCGTGATGGCTGAACTCCACCGAGATTCCCACCGATTCCAGCATGGTGACGGCGGTGCGGCGGAAGTCCTGGGCCACGCCGCCGGGAACGTGGTCGAAGTAGCCGCCCTCATCCACCGGCACGGGTGCGCCGTCCGGACCCGGCTCCTGGGACTTGAGCAGGTAGAACTCGATCTCGGGATGCGTGTAGCAGGTGAAGCCCATGTCCGCGGCCTTGGCAAGGGTCCGCTTGAGGACGTTGCGCGGATCAGCGGTGGAGGGCTCGCCGTCGGGAGTCAGGATGTCGCAGAACATGCGTGAGGTCTGCTCCGTCTCGCCGCGCCACGGCAGGATCTGGAAGGTTGCCGGGTCCGGCTGCAGCAGCATGTCCGATTCGAAGACGCGCGCCAGGCCCTCAATGGAGGAACCGTCGAAGCCGAGGCCTTCCTCGAACGCTCCCTCGACTTCCGCCGGCGCCAGCGCCACGGACTTCAGCGAACCCACGACGTCGGTGAACCACAGCCGCACGAAACGTACGTCGCGCTCTTCGATCGTGCGCAGGACAAATTCTTGCTGGCGGTCCATGATGGCCTCTTCTCCGGTCAACGTTCATGCTCCGGGGCCCGCGCAAAGGGGAAAGCCGGCAGCAGTTCATCATCACTGTACTAATCATTCGGCGCCGATGCTTGAGCCTGCCCCGTGCGTAACACAGCATTAACCTGTTCGGCCGCCCAGGCCGCCCCCCGCCCGGGTCTCCAGCGCCCTTTGGCGCCCGTCCAAAGCGCCGCTATGACGCTAATCACCTTTGACCGGCGCCGCCCGCGGTAGCTAGGACGCCGGGTACCGCACTACGCTCATCCCATGGCCTCCAGCAACAGCTCCGACTCCAGCGCGTCCGCAGAAGTACCCGCACCTTACGGAAGCGGCCCGGGCACAGCGGCCGCGGCTGCGGCCCCGGCCCCGGCCCCGGCGGAACGGAAGCCGGCAAAGGTCCGCATCCACCACCTGCAGCAGGCCAAGAACGACGGCACCAAGTTCGCCATGCTTACCGCGTACGAGCAATACACGGCCGAGATCTTTGACGCAGCCGGCATCGAGGTGCTCCTGGTTGGCGATTCGGCGTCGAACAACGTGTTCGGCAACGAGACCAGCCTTCCGGTGACCGTGGACGAGCTGCTCCCCCTGTGCCGGGCCGTCGCCAGGACCGCCAAACGCGCCCTGGTGGTGGCGGACCTTCCGTTCGGCAGCTACGAGGTCAGCGCCGAACAGGCCGTGGCCGCCGGTGTCCGTTTCCTGAAGGAAGGGCTGGCCCACGCCGTGAAGATCGAGGGCGGGAAGTACTACGCTCCAACGGTCCGGGCCATGGTGCAGGCAGGCATTCCGGTCATGGCCCATATCGGCTTCACCCCCCAAAGCGAACACGCCCTGGGCGGGTACCGTGTCCAGGGCCGCGGCGACGATGCCCGGCGCCTGATTGACGACGCCGTCGCGCTGGCGGACGCCGGGGCATTCTGCGTGCTGATGGAGATGGTGCCTGCCGAAACAGCGGCGGCGGTCGACGCGGCAGTGAGCGTTCCCACGGTTGGCATCGGTGCCGGCAAGGCGACGACCGGCCAGGTGCTCGTGTGGCAGGACATGGCCGGCCTGCGGGGCGGCCGGATGGCCAAGTTCGTCAAGCAGTACGCGGACCTGCGCAGCACATTGCTCGACGCCGCCACCGCCTATGGCGAGGACGTCCGGTCAGGCCAGTTCCCCGGCCCGGAGCACTCGTTCTAAACCCGCCCGGGTAAGCCGGCTGCAGCGCGGCCGGACGCACCCAACGGGTCAGTCGTCGTCGCCCTTTTCCCAGGCCTCGTTGCGCGCTTTGACCTTTTCCAGGGCGTGTTCGGCTTCCGCCCGGGTCTGGTAGGGCCCAATGAGCTGGCTCCAGTCCGACATCCGGTCCTCTTCCACCTCGTGGGTCTTGATGTTGAACCAGTACTCAGTCATCGTTGCTCCTCGTTCCGGCGACAGGGAAAGCCCGGGGTGATCCACGTAACACAAACACTTACGCGTGCCCTCCGCCGCTTGTCGGTTGTTAGGCGTTCTGTGGTGCCTTATATGATCAATCTATGCCTTCCCTTGCCTCGACTGCACCCATTGGCACCCTGACCCCGGGTACCGTGAGTCCGCAGCGTCCCGTCCCGGCGTCCATCCCCCGTCCGGAGTATGTCGGCAAGCCCGCCCCGGCCAAGTTCACCGGTTCCGAGGTCAAATCCGCGGAGACCATCGAGAAGATCCGGATTGCCAGCAGGATCGCGGCCCAGGCCATCGTTGAAGTGGGCAGGCACATCCAGCCGGGCGTCACCACGGACGAGCTGGACAAGGTGGGCCACGAGTTCCTGCTGGACCACAACGCCTACCCGTCCACGCTCGGTTACCGCGGATTCCCCAAATCGCTCTGCTCGTCCTTGAACGAGGTCATTTGCCATGGCATTCCGGACAGCACGGTGGTCCAGGACGGCGACATCCTGAACATCGACATCACTGCCTACATCAACGGCGTCCACGGCGACACCAACTTCACCTTCCTGGTGGGGGACGTTGACGAGGAATCACGGCTGCTGGTGGAGCGCACCAGGGAGTCGCTGAACCGCGCCATCAAGGCCGTGGCGCCCGGACGCGAGATCAACGTCATTGGCCGTGCCATCCAGTCCTACGCCAAGCGGTTCGGCTACGGCGTGGTGCGCGACTTCACCGGCCACGGGGTTGGCGAGGCATTCCACACCGGGCTGATCATTCCGCACTATGATGCCGCGCCTGCGTACAACACGGTGATCGAGGCCGGCATGGTGTTCACCATCGAACCGATGCTCACCCTGGGCACCGTGGAGTGGGACATGTGGAGCGACGACTGGACCGTGGTCACCCGGGACCGTCGGCGCACCGCACAGTTCGAGCACACCCTGCTGGTCACCGAGACCGGCGCCGAAATCCTCACCCTCCCGTAACCCGGCCATGCCCGCACGGGCATGCTGCCGGCGCAGACCGGACACCTGTTACCGGCCGCGCAAGCGGCCCCTTTTCCTGCCCGCCCCTGTCACACGAACGGAATCCCATTGGCCAAGAAGGACGAAAAACCGCACAAGAACGCACCGCTGATCGGCATCGACATCGGTGGCACGGGCATCAAGGGCGGCATTGTCGACCTGAAGAAGGGCAAGCTCCTGGGTGAGCGCTTCCGTGTGCCCACGCCCCAGCCCGCCACCCCGGAGGCTGTGGCCGAGGCCGTGGCCCTGGTGGTGGCCGAGCTTTCTGCGCGCCCCGAGGCTCCTGAAGCCGGCTCTCCCGTGGGCGTGACGTTCCCGGGGATCATCCAGCACGGCGTGGTCCATTCGGCCGCCAACGTGGACAAAAGCTGGCTGGACACCGACATCGATGCCCTCCTTACCGCGCGGCTGGGCCGTCCCGTCGAGGTCATCAACGACGCCGACGCCGCCGGCCTGGCCGAAGCACGCTACGGTGCCGGCGCCGGCGTGTCCGGCACGGTCCTGGTCATCACCCTCGGTACAGGCATCGGTTCGGCCTTCATCTTCGACGGCAAACTGGTCCCCAACGCCGAGCTGGGCCACCTTGAAATTGACGGCTTCGACGCCGAATCCAAGGCATCCGCTGTGGCCCGGGAACGGGACGGGCTGTCATGGGACGAGTACAGCGTGCTGCTTCAGCGCTACTTCTCCCACGTGGAGTTCCTGTTCTCGCCGGAACTGTTCATCGTGGGCGGCGGAATCTCGAAGCGCGCGGACGAGTACCTTCCCAACCTCAAGCTCCGCACCCCGATTGTCCCGGCTGTCCTGCGCAACGAGGCAGGCATTGTGGGCGCCGCCCTGGAAATCGCCCTGAAGCACAGGCTGGCCAAGTAGGAGTGGTGCCGGTGGCGGCTGCGGCTTCCCCTCCGCTGCCGCCACCGGAGTCTAGAGGGGGCTCTTCTCGGAGCTCTTGGCGTTGCCGGCCGGGCCTTTTGCGTCCTCTTCGGCCTCGTGGCGGAGCAGGGCGATAGCAGTTTCGAAATCCTCAAGGGACTCGAACGCCTGGTACACGCTGGCAAAGCGCAGGTATGCCACCTTGTCGAGTTTCTGCAGTGGTCCAAGGATCACCAGGCCCACCTCGTGGGCATCGATTTCGGCTGCACCGGACGCCCGGATTTGTTCTTCGACTTCCTGGGCCAGCATGGCGAGGTCATCCTCGCTCACGGGGCGGCCCTGGCAGGCCTTGCGGACTCCGTTGATGACCTTGCTGCGGCTGAAGGGTTCGCCCACGCCGGACCGCTTGATCACGGAGAGGCTGGTTGTTTCCACGGTGGTGAACCGGCGGCCGCATTCGGGGCACTGCCGGCGCCGGCGGATGGCTGAACCGTCATCCGCCATCCGGCTGTCCACCACGCGGGAATCGGGGTTGCGGCAGAACGGGCAGTACATGTCGTTCCCCCTTTTTCGCTTGTGGTGTGCAAGATTCCTAGGAAGCCATCAGCACCGCCGGGGGGCAATGCTGTGGCGCCTCCCAGTTTACGGGCACATGTGGGGTAATAACAATCCTGTAATTACTACATGTAGTGGTGTCACCCCTGGCCGGGGAACCGCACCGTGACGGCGTCGCCGTGGGCCGGAAGGTCCTCGGCCCGGGACAGGCTCACGATGTGCCCGCTGACCTCTGCCAGGGCTTCCCGGCTGTAGTTGACCACCTGGATGGCGCGCAGGAAGGTGGTGACGTTCAGGCCCGAGGAAAAGGCGGCGGTGCCACTGGTAGGCAGCACGTGGTTGGAGCCTGCGCAGTAGTCGCCCAGGCTCACCGGGCTGTAGTCGCCGACGAAGATTGCCCCCGCATTGCGGATCCGTGCAGCCACGGCTGCGGCATCGCGGGTCATGATTTCCAGGTGCTCGGCCGCGTAGGCGTCGCAGGCAGCGATCCCCTGCTCCAGTCCGTCCACCAGCACGACGCCGGACTGCGGGCCGGACAGCGCCTCCCGGACCCTCGCCGAGTGTTTGGTTGCAGCGGCCTGAAGCTCCAGTTCAGCGCGCACGGCCGCGGCCAGCTCTTCCGAATCGGTGATCAGGACCGATGCGGCCTTGGGATCGTGCTCGGCCTGGCTGAGCAGGTCTGCGGCAACCAGCGCCGGCTGGGCGGAGTCGTCGGCCAGGATGGCGATTTCCGTGGTTCCCGCCTCGGAGTCGATTCCAACAACGCCCTTGACCAGCCGTTTGGCCGTGGCGACGAAGATGTTCCCGGGCCCTGTCACCACATCGACGGGCTCCAGCGCGGGACCGGCCGGTGAGGCTTCGACGCCGTACGCGAAGGCGGCGATGGCCTGCGCACCGCCGATGGCATAGACCTCGGTGACGCCCAGCAGCGCCGCTGCGGCCAGGATGGTGGGGTGCGGCAGGCCGCCGAACTCCTTCTGCGGCGGTGAGGCCAGGGCAACGGATTCCACGCCTGCCGCGAGTGCGGGCACGACGTTCATGATCACCGATGAGGGGTACACGGCAAGGCCGCCGGGAACGTACAGCCCCACCCGCGCCACGGGGACCCAGTTCTGGCTGACGACGGCGCCGTCGCCAAGTTCGACGTCCACGTTGCGGGGGCGCTGGGCGTCAGCGAATTTCCGTGCCCGGCTGATCGATTCCTCCAGCGCGGCCCGCACCTCCGGTTCCAACTGGGCCAGCGCTGCGTCAATCGCCTCCCTGGGGACCAGCGGGTGGTCCTGGGCCACGCCGTCGAACCTTTCCGCCAAGTCCGCCAGCGCCGCAAAGCCGCGCTGCCGGACGGCGGAGATGATCTCCAGGACCTTTTCTTCGGCATCCGCCACGGTCTGGCCCTTGGCCCGGGGAACGGCGGCGCGCAGGGCTGCGAGCGTCAGGTTGCGGCCGCGAAGGTCGACGGTGCGGAAATCGACGGCGGCTGCCGCGGGGGCGGGAAACTCCGGGAAAGTGGTCACCGGACTATTTTACGGGGCCGTTCGCGCCTGCCTGTTCCGTCCCCTTCTCCCGGGGCTTCCTGCCCGCCCCGCCGAACAGTTCCAGCACGAAGACCGACATTGCCGTGGCGGCAGGCCACAGCAGCAGCACCGGCCACGCCCGGAGGGAAAAGGCGATGCTGGCGTTCGCCGACGCATCAACAGCAGGTCCCAAGAGCCGGCCTGCAAAAACCCCGGTCCCCCAGGCGAGTACACTGCCTGCCAGCGCTCCGGCAAGGCCGGTCAGCAGGGCCGCCTGCGGGTCCGCACGCCTGCCATCCGCCAGGAACACGGCCAGGAGGCAACCGGCCAGCACCAGGATCCCTGCCAGGGTGAGGTCGCGCGGAAGCCACACCAGGGGAACCGTGCCCGACGCCAGGGCGGGATCCCGTGTAACCAGGTTCAATCCGCCCGGCGCCAGGAGCCACCACAGGATGCCTGCCGGAATTCCGGCCGCCGCCGGAACCAGCAGCAGGGACCAGGGCAGCCGCCGTGCGGAGTTTGTCATGCATCACACCTTAACAAAGGTTCCTGCCAGGTGATCCGGCCACGCAGTGCGTGCGGCTGTTCTCCGCCCCGGCCGCGGGCCAATAGGCTTGGAGGAAGAGTTACACCACTTAGTGCAGGAGTTCCGGTGACCGACAGCAGCGAGCCGTTCGAGCAGACGTTCAGGGAGATGTTCCGCCGCCACGCCGCGGGCGTTGCCATCATCACCGTGAACTACCAGGACGAGCCCTACGGCTTCACCGCCACCTCGGTGGCGTCGCTGTCCGCCAAGCCGCCCCGGTTCACGTTCAACATGGCACGCAGTTCAAGGTCCTGGCCGGCCGTGGCCAACACCCAGTACCTGGGTGTGCACATGCTGGGGCTGGAGAACCAGGAACTGGCCGCCCGCTTTGCCCGCCCGGGCAACCGCTTCGAAGGCAACCACTGGGAGATCGGTCCGCACGGTGTGCCCATTCTGAAGGACGTCGCAGGGTGGCTGATCGGCGAGGTGCAGATGCGGCTCTCCTTCGAGAACAACGCGGTGGTGGTGGTCCAGGTGGTGGACGGCCAGGTGGGCGGCGAGGGATCACCCCTGCTGTACCACGGCGGCGCCTACGGGCAGCCCATGCCGCTGGATTACGAAATCTAGGCGCGGCACGCAGCCCCACCCCCGCCCCCAGCCACGAACCCGGGCAGGGCACGACGGCGGCAGGTGCCGGCCGCCGTCGGCTGTTCCTTTGTCAGGCGTCCAGGCAGGCGGGGCCCAGCAGGACCTTCAGGTCGCCGAACAGCGACGGGCTGGGGTTGACGCGGAGGTGGACCGGCAGGCCCATGATTTCCGTGCGGGTGTCTCCCTGCAGGTGCAGCCGCACCTCCGAATTGCCCCGGTGGGTGCGCAGCACATCGCCCAGCTCGGTGACCACGGCCTCGGTGGCCTTGTGGGTGGGCATGGTGATCACCAGGGGCCCGTTCAGCCCTTCGCTGAGGTCCGGGACGGACAACTCCATGCAGTTCAGGGTGATGGCGCCGTCGTCGCGCTTCTGCAGCCGGCCCTTGACCACCACGATCAGGTCCTCGGCGAGGACGGAGGCGATGGGCCCGTAAACCTGCCCGAAGAACATGACCTCGATCGAGCCGCCCAGGTCTTCGACCTCCGCCCGGGCGTAAGCGTTGCCGCTGGCTTTGGCGATGCGCCGGCTCAGCGACGTGATCATGCCCGCGATGGTGATGATGGCGCCGTCCTGCGGACCGTCCTCGCCCAGGATAGTGGTGATGCTCATCTCGGCGTGCTGGGCCAGAAGTCCCTCGAGGCCCTGCAGCGGATGGTCCGACACGTAGAGTCCCAGCATGTCCCGCTCGAAGGAGAGCTTGTCCTTCTTCTCCCACTCGGGCAGGTCCGGAATCTCGATGCTCAGGGAGGACGACTCCGAACCCGCTTCCTCGAATCCGGCGAAAAGGTCGAACTGGCCAATGGCCTCGTTGCGCTTGAGGGTGATGACGGAGTCGATCGCCTCTTCATGGATCATTGCCAGGGCACGGCGGTGGTGGCCCAGTGAGTCGAACGCCCCCGACTTGATGAGGGATTCGATGGTCCGCTTGTTGCAGACCACGGCCGGCACCTTCATCAGGTAGTCCTTGAACGAGGTGAAGGCGCCCTCGCTTTCGCGGGCGGCCACCATGGCCTCGACGGCGTTGACGCCCACATTGCGGATGGCACCCATGCCAAAGCGGATGTCGTTCCCCACCGGAGTGAAGTTCAGGGCGGACTCGTTGACGTCCGGCGGAAGGACCGTGATGCCCATGCGCCGGCACTCGTTGAGGTAGATTGCCGATTTGTCCTTGTCATCGCCCACCGAGGTCAGCAGGGCCGCCATGTATTCCGGCGCATAGTGCGCCTTGAGGTACGCGGTCCAGTAGGAGATCACGCCGTACGCGGCGGAGTGCGCCTTGTTGAAGGCGTAGTCGGAGAAGGGCAGCAGGATGTCCCAGAGGGTCTTGACGGCCTCCATGGAGTAGCCGTTGTCCTGCATGCCCTGGGAGAAGCCCGCAAACTGCTTGTCCAGCTCGGACTTCTTCTTCTTGCCCATGGCGCGGCGGAGGATGTCTGCCTGGCCCAGGGAATAGCCGGCCAGCTTCTGGGCCACGGCCATGACCTGCTCCTGGTACACAATCAGGCCATAGGTGCCGCCGAGGATTTCCTTGAGGGGTTCCTCGAGTTCCGGATGGATGGGGATCACTTCCTGGATCCCGTTCTTGCGCAGCGCGTAGTCGGTGTGGGCGTTGGCGCCCATGGGGCCCGGACGGTAGAGCGCCAGGACGGCGGAAATGTCTTCGAAGTTGTCAGGCTTCATGAGCTTGAGCAGCGACCGCATGGGACCGCCATCGAGCTGGAAGACACCCAGGGTGTCGCCGCGGGCCAGGAGTTCATAGGACTCGGCATCGTCCAGCTCGAGGTTTTCCAGGTCCAGCTCGATGCCCCGGTTCATCTTGATGTTCTCAAGGGCATCGGAAATGATCGTCAGGTTCCGCAGGCCCAGGAAGTCCATCTTGATCAGGCCAAGGCCCTCGGACGTGGGGTAGTCGAACTGGGTGATCACCTGGCCGTCCTGGAAACGGCGCATGATGGGGATGACGTCGATGATCGGGTCGGAGGACATGATCACGCCGGCCGCGTGCACGCCCCACTGCCGCTTCAGGCCTTCAATGCCCAGTGCCGTCTCGAAAACCTTGGCGGCTTCGGGGTCGGTGGCAATGAGCTGCCGGAAGTCCCCCGCCTCGCTGTAACGCTTGGCTTCCGGGTTCTGGATGTCCGCCAGCGGGATGTCCTTTGCCATCACGGCCGGCGGCAGTGCCTTGGTCAGCTGCTCGCCCATGCTGAAGGGGTAGCCAAGGACACGGGAGGAGTCCTTGAGGGCCTGCTTGGTCTTGATGGTGCCGTACGTGACGATCATGGCCACGCGCTCGTCGCCGTACTTCCGGGTCACATAGTCGATGACCTCGGAACGGCGCCGGTCATCGAAGTCGACGTCGAAGTCGGGCATGGAGACGCGGTCCGGGTTGAGGAACCGTTCGAAGATCAGTCCGTGGCGCAGGGGGTCGAGGTCGGTGATGCGCATGGCGTAGGCCACCATCGAGCCTGCACCCGAACCACGCCCGGGGCCCACCCGGATGCCGTTGTTCTTGGCCCAGTTGATGAAGTCGGCAACCACCAGGAAGTAGCCCGGGAAGCCCATGGAGGTGATGACGCCGAGCTCGTAGTCGGCCTGCTTGCGGACCTCGTCCGGTATGCCGCCCGGGTAACGGTACTTCAGGCCCTTGTCCACTTCCTTGACCAGCCAGGAGGTTTCGTCCTCGCCGGGCGGGCAGGGGAACCGCGGCATGTAGTTGGCATCCGTGTTGAAGGACACCTCGCAGCGCTCGGCGATGAGCAGGGTGTTGTCGCATGCCTCCGGGTGGTCGCGGAAGAGCTCCCGCATCTCCTGGGGGGATTTGAGGTAGTAGCCGCTCCCCGAGAACGCGAACCGCGAACCGCCGTTGTCATAGGTAGGTTCCAGCAGCGTGGAGCCGGACTGGATGGCCAGCAGCGCCTCGTGTGCCTTGGCGTCGTGCTCGTGGGTGTAGTGGAGGTCATTGGTGGCCACCAGCGGCAGGTTCAGGTCCTTGGCCAGCCGCAGCAGGTCACCGGTGACGCGCCGTTCAATGTCCAGCCCGTGGTCCATCAGTTCGCAGAAGTAGTTGTCCGCGCCGAAGATGTCCCGGAATTCGGCCGCTGCTTCCAGGGCTTCGCGGTACTGGCCGAGCCGGAGCCGGGTCTGGACCTCACCGGAGGGGCATCCGGTGGTGGCGATCAGCCCTTCCGAGTAGGTGTTCAGCAGTTCGCGGTCCAGCCGGGGCCACTTGCCGAACACCGAGTCAAGCGAGGCGATGGACGAGGCCCGGAACAGGTTCCGCATGCCCACGTTGTTGTAGCTCAGCAGCGTCATGTGGGTGTAGGACCCACCGCCGGAGACGTCGTCCTTGCGCTGGGATTCGTCGCCCCACCGGACGCGTTCCTTGTCCGTCCGGGCGGTGCCGGGGGTTACGTACGCCTCGACGCCGATGATCGGCTTGATGCCCTTGTCCGTGGCCTTTCGCCAGAAATCGAAGGCACCGAACAGGTAGCCGTGGTCCGTCGTGGCGAGGGCAGGCATGCCCAGGCGCTCGGTTTCGTCGAACAGCTCCCCCAGCCGGGCAGCTCCATCCAGCATGGAATATTCGGTGTGGGTGTGCAGGTGGACAAACGAATCTTTGCTGGAACTCACCGCACCATTCTAAGCGCTGCCGCTTTGCTGCTCCGCCAGGAGGCCCGTGTCAGGCCTGTCCCGATTCGAGTACTTCCAGTGCGTAAGCCAGGTCCTGGGGGTAGTCGCTGGTGACCGTGACGCGCTCCCCCGTCACGGGGTGGTCGAATGACAGTGCCCGGGCGTGCAGCCACTGGCGGGTAAGCCCAAGGGTGGCGGCAAGGCGGGGGTCGGCGCCGTACGTGAGGTCGCCGGCGCAGGGGTGGCGGAGTGCGGAGAAGTGGACCCGGATCTGGTGGGTCCGCCCGGTTTCAAGGTGGACCTCCACCAGGCTGGCCTTGCCGAATGCCTCCAGGACCTCGTAATGGGTCACCGAGGGGCGGCCATCCTCGATTACGGCAAAACGCCAGTCATGCCCGGGGTGGCGTCCGATGGGGGCGTCGATGGTCCCGGTCAGGGGATCGGGAAGGCCCTGCACCACCGCGTGGTAGACCTTGTCCACCGTGCGCTCCTTGAAGGCGCGTTTCAGGGCTGTGTAGGCCCGCTCGGACTTGGCCACGACCATCACGCCGGAGGTCCCGACGTCGAGGCGGTGGACGATTCCTGCCCGCTCCGGGGCACCCGACGTGGAGATGCGGTACCCGGCGGCGGCCAGGCCCCCTACCACTGTGGGCCCCACCCAGCCGGGCGAGGGATGGGCGGCCACGCCCACGGGTTTGTCGACGACGACGAAATCGTCGTCGTCGAGCAGGATGTTCAGGCCTTCCACAATCTCCTCCACGACTTCCAGCGGGTCACGCCGCTCCGGGACGGTGACGTCCAGGACGTCCCCGGCCACAAGTTTTGCCGACTTTCCCAGTGCCTTGCCCCGGTTCAGGACGTGGCCCTCCGCCAGCAGGGACGCGGCCACGGAACGGGATACCCCCAAAAGGCCGGCCAGCCCGGCGTCAGCCCGCGTCCCGCCGTATTCGTCAGCCACCACAACGCGCTCAGTCATGGGCGGTCTTTTCCTTGTGCGCGTTCCCCAGCCGGGTTCCGTCCAGCGCGATTCCGCGGATGGTCAGGATGCAGATGATGGCGACGGCGGAGACGACGGCCGAGTCGGCGATGTTGAAGATGGCGAAATTGGGCAGCTGGATGAAGTCCACCACGTGGCCCATGCCGAAGGACGGTTCGCGGAAGAGCCGGTCGGTGAGGTTGCCCAGGGCCCCGCCGAGCAGCAAACCCAAGGCAAGGGACCACCAGGCAGAACCCAGCCTGCGCACCTGGAAAAGGATGGCGACGGCCACGGCGGCCATGATGATGGAAAACACCCACGTGACATTCTCACCAATGGAAAACGCGGCACCCGAATTCCGGATGAAGTACCAGTGCAGGAGGGGCGGCAGGACGGGAATCCGCTCCCCTTCCACCATGGTGGACGTGACCCAGAGTTTGGTCAGCTGGTCCAGGACGTAGGCGAAAACCGCGAACCCGGCGAACAGGGACAGCAGCACTGCCCGGCGCGGGCGTGGTGAGGGTGGGACAGGGCGTGCCGCATCCGCAGCGAGTTCGTCAGTCATGGTGCTTTCAATTCGTGGTGCTGGGTCTCAATGCCAAAAGCCGGTGGCCGAGGAATCCTCAGCCACCGGCTTTCAGAATACGTGCTGCCAGACTTAGTTGGCTTCGCTGACTTCCGGGGTCGCTACGGAGCCGCGGGCATCCAGGTCGCGGAGCTGGCCCTCGATGTAGGCCTTCAGGCGTGAACGGTAGTCGCGTTCGAAGCCGCGGAGCTGCTCCACCTTGCGTTCCAGGACGGAGCGCTGCTGCTCCAGCGCGCCGAGGATCTTGCGGGACTTCTCCTGGGCGTCGTTGACGAGGCTGCTGGCTTCGATCTGCGCTTCGGCGATGATCTTGTCCTTCTGGGCCTGTCCGTCGGCGACGTGGCGGTCGTGCATCTGCTGCGCCATGGCCAGCAGGCCGGCAGCGGATTCAGCGGAAGGAGTGGCCACGCCTGCAGGGGCGGCCGGTGCGGCGGCAGCCGGGGCAGCCGGCTGGATGTCCTTCTTCTTGGCTTCGGCAGCCTTCGCCTCGGCCTCAGCCTTTTCACGGGCCTCGTCCTTGTCGGCCTTGACCGGCGCGGGGACCTTCTCCACCACGGGGGCGGCAGCTGAGCTGGCCGGAACACTCGAACCTGCTTCGGCGAGCTTCTTGCGGAGCTCGTCGTTTTCCTGGTTCAGGCGGCGGAGTTCAACGACGATTTCGTCCAGGAAGTCGTCAACCTCGTCCTGGTCATAGCCCTCGCGGAACTTGGTGGGCTGAAAGCGCTTGTTGACAACGTCTTCTGGCGTCAAAGCCATCTGGTCACCTCACTGGTCTGGTTAGTCAGTAGGCCTTCCGGCCGTCAAAACTACGGTACCTAAATTTGGTCTGCTTACTCTAATTCAACACTGCGGTGTCAAACGCGAGGTTTCTTCGCTTTACACTAGCTGTTCCCGGGGGGAACACCTTGCATTGCCCGGCCCTGGTGGGTAAATCAGGCCAGTCCCCTGGTGACGCTCATCGCAATGCTGACGCCGATGAACAGGATCAGGAAGCCCAGGTCCAGGGAGACGCCGCCGAGCCGGAGCGGCGGAATCATGCGCCGCAGGCCCTTCAGCGGCGGGTCGGTAATGGAATACACGGCGTGCGCCACCACCAGAGCCGCGCCCCGGGGCCGCCAGTCCCTGGCAAACATCTGCACCCAGTCGAACACCAGGCGGATGATGAGGGCGACAAAGAACAGCAGCAGGGCGAGATAGAGAAGTCCGAAAACAATTCCCATGACTTATTTCATATCTCCATGTTCGTGCGGCCCATCCATCGTGGCGGCCGGGATCGTACTGCCGGTGTCTTGTCTATTTCAGCACAGATGCCAGACAGGTGTCCCTGCCTGGCATCTGTGTGCAGCCTCTGCGCTCAGCTTTGGTTGAAAAAACTGGCCTGCGTATCGCTGGCCTTCTTGTCGTCACCGATCACTTCAACGTAGGACGGTGAGAGCAGGAACACCTTGTTGGTCACCCGCTCAATGCTTCCCCTCAGGCCAAAGACAAGTCCGGCCGAGAAGTCCACCAGGCGCTTGGCATCGGCCTCACCCATGTCCGTGACGTTCATGATCACCGGAATCCCGTCCCGGAAACTCTCACCGATGAGCTTGGCATCGTTGTAGGAGCGCGGGTGGATGGTAGTGATCTGGCGAAGTCCAGTGTTCTCTTCGCGGCTGGAAGCCGCACGCTTAATGGGGGTCACAGGGGCGCGGTATTCCTCTTCAGGGGCGTAGGACGCCTCGCGGCTGACTTCGCGGACCGGCGCCGGAGCGCGGCGTTCCTCGCGGTCAACTTCCATCGGTTCGTCCTCATCCTTACGTGTGGTCGTTTGCTCGGGCTCGTAATGCTCATCGCCGTCGGCGAGCCCAAGATAGATCATTGTCTTGCGCAGAGCGCCGGCCATGGTCGACTCCTAATCGTGTCCCGTAAGCGGGCCGCCCAATGATTTGACAGCACTGGAGTCCCCCGCCCATCACTTCCAATAGCTCCGACGCTACCCCACGGCGGGACGGGAACCGAGAACATCCGAACCGATTCGCAGGTGTGTCGCCCCGAACTTAATGGCCGCCTCCAGGTCCTGGCTCATGCCTGCCGATATGGCAGTGGCGGAGGGGTAGTCCGCAGCCAGCCGGGCGGAAATTCCCGCGAGCTGTTCGAACGCCGGCTCAGGTGGCGCGCCCAGCGGGGCAACTGCCATCACGCCGGCCAGGTTCAGGCCTTCCGACCCGGCGACCCGTTCTGCCAGGAGTGGCACGTCGGTGGGGTCCGCACCGCCGCGGTGCGTGCCGCCGTCGTGCTCAAGGCTGACCTGGATGAAGCAGTCCAGGGGTGCCCGCCCGGTGGCGTCCATTTCGTGGCGAACCGCCTTGGCCAGCGCCTCCACGAGCTGGGGCCGGTCTACGGAATGGACGGCGGAGGCATAGCGGGCCACGGACTTGGCCTTCTTGGTCTGCAGTTGGCCAACGAAATGCCACGTCAGGTCCAGGTCTGCCAGCTCGAGGGCTTTGGCGGCAGCCTCCTGGTCCCGGTTCTCGCCCACATCCGTAACTCCAAGGGCGGCCAGGCGCCGGATATCGTCCGCGGGGTGGAACTTCGTGACCACGATCAGGGAGGGCAGCCTGTCCCCGCGGCCGGCGCCCGCAGCCGCGGCTGCGATGCGCTTCCGTACGGCGGCAAGCCGTTCCGCAAGTTCGGCACTGCGCGAGTCATCCGCACTGCCGTGCCCGGTACCTGCAACCTCAGTCATGGCACCAGACCAACCCGGCAAAACGGCCGGTATTGCGGTCGCGGCGGTACGAATAGAGCGTTTCCGTCTCAAGGGTGCAGCCCCCTGCGTATTCCACGCCCACGCCCGCACCCTCGAGCTGGCTGCGCGCACCGGCAGGAAGGTCCAGGGCAGGTGTCCCCCAGGACGTGGTGCTCCGGGCGGCGGGGACCACGGCAGCCACCTCATCCCGCAGTGCTGCAGGAACCTCGTAGCAGGACCCGCAGATTGAGGGTCCCAGCCAGGCCCGGATCCGTGACGCGCCAAGGGACTGCATGCTGTCCACGGCGGCAGGAAGGACACCGTTTGCGATGCCCGGGCGGCCGGCGTGCACCGCGGCAATCACGGGCCCGGCCGCGGACTCCCCGGCAAGCAGCACCGGAATGCAGTCCGCAACCATGACGGCCAGCGGAAGTCCGCGGGACACCATGGCGTCGGCTTCAGGGCCGGGAGACTCCGCTTCCATCAGCGCCACGCTGGTCCCGTGGACCTGGTTCATGAAGCGGAGCGCCCGGGGCGCGACTCCGATGGACCGCTCCAGGCGTGCCCTGCGCTCCAGGACGGCAGCGGGATCGTCTCCTACATGCAGGGCAAGGTTTCCCGCATGCACGTCGGTGAATGCGGCCGACACCCCGGGGAGGATGTCGGCGCGCCAGTGGAACAAACCGGTGCCTACTTCAGGAAGTCGGGGACATCCAGGTCATCCGGGTGGGTGCCGGTCAGGTCCGGCTCCACGACGGAGGGCAGGTCGACGTCGAAGCCCGAGTCAGCGGGGACGGCAGCGGGGCGCTGCTGCCCCCAGTTGCTGAGTCCCGCGGCACCAACACCGGCATGGATCGGCTGGACGTTCTGCTGGTGGTTTCCGTTGCCCTGGTGGTTTCCGTTTTGGGGGTGGGCAGAGGCGGGCGCCGCGGCAGGGGCAGCGGGCCGCTGCGGGGCGGTCTGCGGCTGGGACTGGTCCATGGAGGGCGAGGTGGCCTTGACGTCGTCGAATCCGGCAGCGATGACCGTGACGCGTGCTTCATCGCCCAGGGCATCGTCGATGACGGCACCGAAGATGATATTGGCCTCGGGGTGGGCCACTTCCTGGACCAGCCGCGCAGCCTCGTTGATTTCGAACAGGCCAAGGTCCGAGCCGCCCTGGATGGACAGCAGGACGCCGTGGGCGCCGTCGATGGACGCTTCCAGCAGCGGCGAGGCGATGGCCAGTTCGGCCGCCTTGACGGCGCGGTCTTCGCCACGGGCGGAACCGATGCCCATGAGGGCCGAGCCGGCACCCTGCATGACGGACTTGACGTCGGCGAAGTCCAGGTTGATCAGGCCGGGCGTGGTGATGAGGTCGGTGATGCCCTGGACACCGGACAGCAGGACCTGGTCCGCGGAGCGGAAGGCGTCGAGCACGGACACGTTGCGGTCGCTGATGGACAGCAAACGGTCGTTGGGGATCACGATCAGGGTATCCACCTCGTCGCGCAGGGCGTCGATGCCGGCCTCGGCGGAACCGGCACGGCGGCGGCCCTCGAAGGTGAACGGGCGGGTGACCACGCCGATGGTCAGGGCGCCGAGCGAGCGGGCAATGCGGGCGACGACGGGCGCGCCGCCGGTACCGGTGCCGCCGCCTTCGCCGGCGGTGACGAAGACCATGTCGGCGCCGCGCAGGACTTCCTCGATCTCGTCCGCGTGGTCCTCGGCGGCCTGCTTGCCCACCTCGGGATTGGCGCCGGCGCCCAGGCCCCGGGTCAGTTCCCGTCCGACGTCGAGCTTCACGTCGGCGTCGCTCATGAGCAGGGCCTGGGCGTCGGTGTTGATGGCGATGAATTCAACACCCCTGAGGCCGACCTCGATCATGCGGTTGACTGCGTTCACGCCACCGCCGCCGATGCCGACGACTTTGATGACGGCCAAGTAATTCTGCGGAGCTGCCACGTTACGTGTCCCTTGTTCGTGTCTTATTGCGAAAACTGATGGAGAGCTTGAAGCCTGCAACCTTAACCTTCGAGTTGAAGGTTATAGTTATGTCAAGTAACTCTTGTCTGTGACGGTATTTCCTCTGGTTCCCACATTCAATAACCGGGTCCGCGTGTCGGATTAATACCGGGAAAGAAAGCGCTCAGCGCGTCACGGGGTGCCGGGGCACACTGACATCGTAGACCCTGACCGGATTCTTGGGATCGGCCGGAGCCTTGAGGAGGGCGGCCAGGACCTTGGCCTTGAGTTCCTTCTCGGAGGCGTTGCCCCACACGATGGTCTGGCCGTCCACCAGCTTGAGTTCAACGGCGTCCACGGACTGCGCGGACGCGTTCGAGAGCTTCGCCAGCACGTCGGCCGGCAGGGCCCCCAGGACGGCGGCGGTGGCGCGGAACAGGTCCTGGCCGATCGCGCCGGCGCCGCCGTCGATCACCGGCAGCGACGCCGACGCCGGATCGTCCGTGGTAGCCAGCTGGACGCCGTCGACGTCCACCAGCTGGTACTGCTCCCCCTGCTTGACCAGCGCCACGGGCACCCGCTCGTGCACTGCGACGGCGAGGGTGGACGGCGGCCGTGCCTCGACGGACACCGACTTGACCTGGATCAGGTTGTCCAGCAGCCTGCGGACGTCGTTGTCGCTGATCTGCGGCAGCGGCTTGCCACGCAGGGGCTCCAGCGCAGCCTGCACCTGGGCCGGGTTGAGCAGCCGCGTGCCTGTCACCGAGACGTTCTGCAGGGCAAGGACCGGTGAGTAGACGGCTCCGGCCAGCAGCCCGGCCACCAGAACCAGCACCGTTCCCACGGCGAGGAGGATCTTCTTCCGGCGGCGCCGGCCTTTGGGCTCAGGGAACGCAAGGACTGTCGCGCCGGAGGCCTGCTGTTCCTTGGCCGGATTGGAGGGCGCCTGGTCCGGGACGCTGCGGGATGCGGTAATCACGTCGCCGCTGCCACCGGCTGCGGGGGTCGGGGAAGATGCGGCCCCCTTGGGGGCATTGTCACCTGCGTTGTTCGCGGCGGTTTTCCCGGAGCCGGGATCGGGCCGCCTGTTCCGGGCGGCCGGGGCGTAGGTGGGGCGTCGGGAGCTAGGCACTCAGTGCCTCCACAATTTTCGGGCCGTAGGCTGTGACGTCGCCGGCGCCCACGGTAAGGACAACGTCCCCGTCCGCAGCGGCCCGTGCCAGGGTGCCTACGGCGTCGTCGGCCGTGACCAGCCGACCGCCCTCCGTGAGGTGGTCCGCGATGAGCTGGCTCGTGACGCCCGGGATCGGGTCTTCCCTCGCCGGGTAGATGTCCAGGACCAGGGCGGTATCGGCCAGGTTCAGGGCATCGGCGAACTCTGCCGCGAATTCACGGGTCCGGGAAAACAGGTGCGGCTGGAACAGGACATGGACCTTGTGGCCGCCTGCCACCGAGCGGGCTGCGGTGAGGGCGGCGCGGACCTCCGTGGGGTGGTGCGCGTAGTCGTCGAATACCCGCACGCCCCGTGCCCCACCTTTGAGCTCAAAGCGGCGGGATGCGCCGGAGAAGCGGGCCAGGCCGGCGGCCGCGGCTGCCGCGTCCACCCCGAGTTCTAGGGCCACCGCAAAGGCGGCTGCGGCGTTCAGCGCGTTGTGCCGTCCGGGCACCTGCAATGACAAAGGGAACCGCGCACCGCCGGCGGATATGGCAACCTGCCCCGGGCCGCCGTCGTCCAGCCTGACGTCCGCCGCATCACCGGTGCCGTACAGGACCACCCGTGTGTTGCCCCGCGCCCGGGTCCGCTCCGCCAGGGCCAGGGCTCCGGCGTCGTCGGCGCAGGCCACCAGGAGGCCGTCAGCGGGCAACAGGGCCGTGAAGCGGTCGAACGACTCGTAGACGGCTTCAGCGGTGCCGTAGTAATCAAGGTGGTCAGGTTCCACGTTGGTGACGACGGCGATGCGGGGCCGGTAGTTCAGGAAGGAGCCGTCGGATTCATCAGCCTCGGCGACGAAGATCCCGGACGTACCATGCGCAGCGTTCACGCCGAGTGCGGGGATGTTGGCGCCGACGGCAAAGGACGGATCCAGGCCCGCCGCGCGGAGCAGCACCGTCACCATCGAGGTGGTGGTGGACTTGCCGTGTGTTCCAGCGACCGTTACCACGGTGTCGTCGCCCATGGTGGCTGCCAGGGCCTGGGACCGGTGCAGCACCGGCAGTCCCGCCTTCCGCGCCGTGGCGAGCTCGGGGTTGTCCCCGCGGATGGCCGAGCCCGCAACCACGGTCTGCGCGTCGGCCAGGTTTCCGGCGGAATAGCCGACGGCGATGCGCGCCCCGGCCGCGGCGAGGTCGGCCATGACGGGCAGGTCCTTCGCATCGGATCCGCTGACCGGGACTCCGCGCGCCACCATGATGCGGGCCACGGCGGACATGCCGACTCCCCCGATGCCGATGAAGTGCACCTTTCCCAGGGATTCCAGCCGGGGGGTGTTGTGGGGGCTCATGCAGATACCGCTTCCAGGACAAGACCAGCCATGCGCTGGTCGGCATTTCGGATTCCGAGCCGGTAGGACTTGGCTTCCATTTCGGCCAGCCGTGCTTTATCGGTGACCAGCGGGATCAGCTCCCGGGCAACCCATTCCGGAGTGAAGTCACGGTCGGCCACCAGCACTGCTCCGCCTGCGGCGACCAGGCCGGCCGCGTTCAGCGCCTGTTCCCCGTTTCCGATGGGCAGCGGCACCAGGACTGCCGGGACGCCGACTGCGGCCACTTCGCTCACCGTTGCCGCTCCCGACCGGGCCAGGAGAAGGTCGGCCGCGGCATAGGCAAGCTCCATGCCGTCGATGTACTCCACCTGCCGGTAGCCATCCGCAGCGAGGGGTTGGCCCGTTTGGTCCAGGACTGTCTTGCCGCGGCCGGTGATGTGGAGGGTCTGGATACCGGCGTCCGCAAGGTGGCCAACGGCGGCGGCGATTGTCCGGTTGATGCTCTGGGCGCCGGAGGAACCGCCGGTGACGATCAGGGTCGGCTGCTGGGGATCGAGCCCCAGCGCCTCGCGTGCGGCGGTGCGGGCGCTCTTCCGGTCCAGGCCGGAAATCTCCTTCCGCATGGGCATGCCCACGTGCACGGCATTGGGCAGCGGGGTGCCCTCGAAGGCCACGGCAACCCGGCCCTTCAGGAAGGCCCCCACGCGGTTGGCCAGTCCCGGACGGGCGTTGGCTTCATGGATCACCATGGGGATCCGGCGCTTCCGCGCCGCCAGGTACATCGGCGTGCATACGTAACCGCCTACGCCCACCAGGACATCGGCCTGCGCCCGGTCCAGGATGGCGCCGGCCTGGCGGACTGCGCCGGCCAGCCTGGCCGGCAGGCGGAGCAGGTCTGCGGAGGGCTTGCGCGGAAGCGGCACGCGGTCGATCGTGGCCAGCTGCACGCCGGCGGCCGGAACCAGCCGGGTTTCCATGCCTGAGGGCGTACCAACCGCCAGGATGGCGGCATCCGGGGCTTCGCTCCGGAGGGCGGCGGCGATGGCGAGCAGCGGGCTGATATGGCCCGCCGTTCCGCCGCCGGCCAGGACAATGGAAGGGTGTGTCGCAGTCATTTGGGGTCAGGCACGCTTTCTGGAATTCTCTGGTTGGTTCTGTTTCCGCCTTGGCCGGGCCTTGAACTTCAGCATCCGTTTGGGCCGCATGGCCGGAGCCATCTGCTCCCGCGCCAGCGAGAGGACAACGCCCACGGCGCACAGTGACATCAGCAGCGCCGAGCCACCGTAGGAAATGAACGGCAGCGGCACGCCGATGACGGGCATCAAACCCGTGACCACGGACATGTTCACGGTTGCCTGGCCCAGCAGCCAGACCATGATGGTGCCGGCCAGGACCCGGTGGAACATGTCCTCCTGTGCCACCACCACGCGGTAGATGGCGGCACCCAGGATGGCAAAAAGGACCAGGACGACGACGGTCCCCACCAGGCCGAGTTCCTCGCCGATGATGGCGAAGATGAAGTCGTTGTGGGCTTCGGGGATCCAGCTGTACTTTTGCCGGCTCTGCCCCAGGCCCACACCCAGCCAGCCGCCGGAGGCAAGGCCGTACATGCCGTTGGTGGCCTGGTAGTTGGCGTCGATGCCGTCGGCGCAGGACTGGCCGGTCCACCACGAGGTGATGCGGCACATGCGGTTGGAGCTGGTGATGGCCATGACAGCGGTGCCGGCAGCAGCGATGATGCCGGCGATGCCGAAGAGGTAAAGCGGAACACCTGCGAAGAACAGTGCGGCGGCCATGATCATCATGATGATCATGGCGGTGCCGAGGTCGTTGCCCACCAGGATCAGCACGATGACGATGGCTGCCATGGGCACTGCGGGGACCAGCACGTGCTGCCACCGGCTGAGCAGTTTGCCCTTCCGGGCCAGCACCGTTGCCAGCCACAGCGCAAGGGCGAGTTTGGCCGCTTCGGAAGGCTGGAAGGTGATCCCGCCCAGGTCGATCCAGTTCCGGTTGCCGTTGACCTCGTCTCCCACCACCTGCACCAGGCCCAGGAGCAGCACGGCAACACCCACGGCGGGCCATGCGAGGCGCTTCAGCCAGACGACGTTGATCCGCGAGAGCACGAACATGGTGAAGATGCCGATCGCTGCGAAGACCCCCTGTTTCAGGGCGTCCCCGTAGGGGGACTTGCCGGCAGCGATGGACTCAACGCTGGAGGCGGAGAGGACCATCATGATCCCGATAGCCGTCAACGCAAGCGTGGCGCCGAGGATGAGGTAGTACGTGGAGCCGTTCCGGGACGTGCCTGTTCCCTCCAGCGCCGACCAGAACCGGCGGTAGAGGGTCCGCAGCTTCGCGCCCGCCGCAGCAGGCTGCCGGGTGGCCGTGGAGCCGGGGCGTGGCTTGCCACCCTGCGGCTTGCCACCCTTCGGCCGGGTGGGCGTGCTGACCATCGTTACTCCTCGCCGGTCTGGGCCTTCCCTTCCACCAGCTCGCGGACAGCGTCGATGAAAGTACCACCACGGTGAGCGTAGGAAGAGAACTGATCCATGGAAGCAGCTGCCGGCGCCATCAGCACGGTGTCGCCGGATTCGGCGAGCCGTGCCGCTGACGCAACGGCCCGGGACATCACCTGTTCTCCGTTGCCGGTGGAACCGGCGGAAGTGCCACCGGGCGCCGAAGCAGTCTGCACTCCTTCAGTCTCGCCTGCCCCCGGCTCGATCACCGGGACATCGGGCGCGTGTCGCCGGAGGGCCTCCCGGAGCTGGGAAGAGTCCGTTCCGATCAGTACCACGGCCTTGAGCCGGGCTGCGTGGTCCCTCACCAGGTCGTCGTAGCTCACGCCCTTGGAGAGGCCGCCGGCGATCCAGACCACGTTGCTGAAGGCCGACAGGGATGCGGACGCCGCATGCGGGTTGGTGGCTTTGGAGTCGTTGACCCAAAGGACGCCGTTCAGGCGGGCTACAGGCTGGATCCGGTGGTCGCCCGGGACATAGTCCAGGATGCCTTGGCGGACAGCCTTGGCGTCCACACCGTACGCGCGCACGAGGCCGGCGGCGGCCAGGGCATTGGCAACCATGTGGCGCGGAGCCAGCGGACCAAGGTCGGTCATTGAGGCCAGCTCGGCAGCGCTGTTCCTGCGTTCCTCAATGAACGCCCGGTCCACCAGTAGTCCTTCCACCACTCCGAGCATGCTGACCGCGGGAGTGACCGTCGTGAAGCCCACAGCGCGGCAACCCTCCACCACATCCGCGTTTTCCACCATGCGTTCGGTTTCCACCTGCTCCGCGTTATAGATGCAGGCCTTTTGGGTTCGCTCGTAGACCTTGGCCTTGTCGGCGAGATACGAGTCGTAGGAACCGTGCCAGTCCACGTGGTCTTCGGCCACATTGAGGCAGACGCTGGCTACCGGCGACACGGATTCCGCCCAGTGGAGCTGGAAACTGGAGAGTTCGACGGCGAAGACGTCGTACTCCACGGGGTCCCGCAGGGCATCGAGGATAGGGGTGCCGACGTTTCCCACCGCGATCGCCTTGAGCCCGGCGGCACGCAGCATCGATTCGGTGAGTCCAACCGTGGTGGTCTTGCCGTTGGTGCCCGTGATGGCAAGCCAGTCGGCCGTCTTCCGGCCTTCCCGGGTGCGCACCCGCCAGGCTAGTTCGACGTCGCCCCAGACGGGAATGTGTGCCCGGGCCGCGGCAGCCAGCAGGGCCTGGTCCGGGCGCCATCCGGGTGACGTCACGATCAGTTCGGGTAGTTCGCCGTCGATGCGGGGTATGTGGGTGACGGCGTCCGGTCCCAGCAGCACGTCGGCGGCGCCCACGATCTTTAGGGTGTCGGCATGGGCCCGGGCCGTGTCGCTGGTGGCAGCATCGACCACCACCACGCGTGCACCGAGTTCGATCAGCGTGTCTGCGGCGGCGAAGCCGGATACTCCGATGCCGGTCACGACCACGCGGAGGCCGGCCCAGTCGGAGTCCCAGGAGACAAGGTTTGCCAGGCGGGGGGAAACGGTCACAGCAGTACAACCCATTCAGCGTAGAAGATGCCAAGCCCGACAGCGACGAAGAGGCCGCCCAGGATCCAGAACCGGACCACGACGGTGACTTCGGCCCACCCCTTCAGCTCGAAGTGGTGCTGCAGCGGCGCCATCTTGAACACGCGTTTACCGCCGGTGGCTTTGAAGTAGCCCACCTGGATGATGACGGACAGGGTGATCAGCACGAAGAGGCCGCCCACAATGCCGAGCAGGAGCTCGGTCCGGGAAAGGATGGCAAAGCCGGCCACCGCTCCGCCAATAGCCAATGACCCGGTGTCGCCCATGAAGATCTTGGCCGGCGAGGTGTTCCACCACAGGAAGCCCACCAGGGCGGCGCTCAGGATCGCCGCCAGCAGGGCCAAATCAAGGGGATCCCGGACCAGGTAGCAGCCGCTGCCGGCTTCCCGGGGCGAGCCGCAGGCCTGGTTGCTCTGCCATATGCCCATGAGGGTATATGCACCGAACACCATGATCGAGGCTCCCGCGGCAAGGCCATCCAGGCCGTCCGTGAGGTTCACGCCATTGGTGGCGGCGGTGACGATCAGGTTGGACCAGATGACGAACAGGATGGCGCCGAGGACGGTTCCGCCGAAGGCGAGGTCGAGCCATGGCAGGTCGCGGACCAGCGAAATCTTCGTTGACGCCGGCGTCAGGCCCGCGCTGTTGGGGAAGTTCAACGCCAGGATGGCGAAGATGATGCCGACGGCTCCCTGGAGGATGAGCTTCGCCTTGGCGTTGAGGCCCAGGCTCCGCTGCCGCGAGATCTTGATGAAGTCGTCCAGGAATCCCACCAGGCCCATTCCGACCATGAGGAACAGCAGGATCAGTGCCGAAGCGGACGGCCCGGGCGAATCCGGGTTCATCATCAGCATGATGAGGTGCGTTAGCCCGTAGCTCAGCAGTACCGCGGCTACGACGACGGTTCCGCCCATGGTGGGCGTTCCACGCTTGGTGTGGTGCGACGTCGGGCCGTCGTCGCGGATGAACTGGCCGTAGCCGCGGTGCACCAGGAGGCGGATGAAAAGGGGGGTGCCCACCAGGGCGAAGAGCAGGGCCAGGCCTGCGCCGATCAGCAGAGCAATCACAGCAGAGTGCTCCTTTCGTCGGCAGGTGTCGGGGTTGGGGGTAATGCTATCCGATCGCCCAAATGGCGAAGCCCCACACTGTTGGAGGACTTGAACAGCACCAGGTCACCCGGCTGGAGTTCGGTGTCCAGGATGTCGTGGGCCTCCTCCACGGTTTCGGCAAAGAGGCATTCGTCGCCCCAGGACCCTTCCTGCACGGCGGAGACGTAGAGCGCCCGCGCCTCCCGGCCCACCACCAGCAGCCTGGAAATGTTGAGGCGCACCACTTGGGTGCCCACGGCGGTGTGCTCGCGGATGGAGTCATCCCCCAGTTCCAGCATGGCTCCGAGGACCGCCCAGGTGCGGCGGCCGCGGCCAAGGTCGGCCAGCGTGCGGAGGGCTGCGCGCATCGATTCGGGGTTGGCGTTGTAGGCGTCGTTGATCACGGTGACGCCGTCCGGCCGCTCCGTGCGTTCCATGCGCCAGCGGCTGGCGGCGGCCTGGCTGCTCAGCGAAGCTGCGATGTGGTCTGCCGGTACTCCGGCGGCCCATGCGGCAGCCGCGGCTGCCAGCAGGTTTCCAGTGTGGTGCGCTCCGATAAGCCGGCTGGCCACGTGGCGGGGAGCACCGCCGTCGGGCAGCTGCAGGTCGAATTCTGGGCTGCCGCCGGCGTTGGTGTCGGCATTCAGGGCCTGCACCTGGGCGTCCCGGTGTCCGTCGGCGGAGAAGCCGAGGACCTTGGCCGGGGTACGGCTGCGCATGGCGGCGACGCGTTCATCGTCGAGATTGATGATGGCGGTGCCGGCGGCGGAAAGGCCCTCAACCATCTCGCCCTTCGCCTGCGCTATGTTTTCCACGCCCCCGAACTCGCCGGCATGTGCAGTTCCGACTGCCAGGACCACTCCGATGTCCGGCTTGACCATCTCCGCGAGGTAGCGGATGTGGCCGATGCCCGTGGCTCCCATCTCGATGACAAGGTAGCGGGTGTCGGTGTCCGCCCGGAAGACGGTCAGCGGAACGCCCACCTCACCGTTGTAGGAGCCCTGCGGCGCCACGGTGTTGCCCTGTCCGGCCAGGATGCCGGCCAGCAGGTCCTTGGTGGTGGTCTTGCCGGCCGAACCGGTGATCCCCACGACGGTAAGCTGCTCCCCCCCTTCTGAGCGGGCGGAGCGGATCCGCCGGACGGCTTCGGCGGCAAGGGCGCCCATTGCCAGGACTGCATCCTCAACCACGACGGCCGGGTAGGCAGTGCCTTCCGGCGCCTCGACGGTGCGCTCGACGAGTGCCAGGACGGCGCCCGCTGCAAAGGCAGCGTCGATGAAGTCGTGGCCATCGGCGTTCTCGCCCGGCTTTGCGACGTACAGCGAACCGGGGGTGGCTTCGCGTGAATCCGTCACCACCGAGAGGGGCGTAATTCCGGGATCGGCGTCCAGGCGCCCGCTGGTGATTTCGGCGATTTCCGCCGCAGTAAATGCAATCATCTCGGTCTAGGACTCTATCCGGTCGTCGTGGAGAACGTTGAATCCCCTGGCTGTCAAGGCGCTGCGCAGCTCCACCCTGTCGTCCAGGGCGAGGTTCACACCCTTCACTTCCTGCCAGACCTCGTGGCCGCGGCCTGCCACCAGGATGGTGTCCTGCGGCCGCGCCAACGCTGCGGCGTGCCGGATGGCCTCGTCCCGCGGAAAGACCTCGAGGATGTCGGCCTGCAGGGATTCCTTTTCCACGGCTTCCCGGGCACCGGCGAGCACGTCGGCCCGGATGGCTGCTGCGTCTTCGTCGTGCGGGTCGTCATCGGTGATGATCACGGTGTCAGCAAGCCGGGCGGCAATGGCTCCCATGGCCGGCCGCTTGCCCTGGTCCCGTTGGCCTGTGGCGCCGAAGACGACGATCAGGCGGGAGTCCGGTTCCGGCGAGCGGACTGCCTCCAGGGCCCGCGCCAGGGCGTCGGTGTTGTGCGCGAAGTCCACCACGGCGGCGGGCTGCTCGGCGACCAGCTGCATCCGTCCCGGCACGGCCACGGTGAACGGGTCGCTGCTGTCCAGGGCGGCCTGGAGGTCGGGGACTTCCACCCCGGACGTGAGCACCATGAGTGTCGCCAGGGCCGCGTTGGCAACGTTGAAACTGCCGGGCAAACCGGTGTGGATGTTCAGGACGGCGCCGGCCGGCCCCGTCAGGGTGAAGTCGGTACCGAGCCCGCGCGGCGAGGCAGCGCTGACCGTCCAGTCCGCGGCGGCCTGGCCGCTGGTGCTGAGCGTGGTGACGGGCAGCTGGGTGGTGGCGGCCAGGCGCCGTCCCCACTCGTCGTCGACCGTCACCACGGCAGCCCGGGCGCGCCCCGGTGTGAAGAGTTCGGCTTTGGTGGCGAAGTAGCCGTCCATGGTGTGGTGCAGGTCCAGGTGGTCCTGGGTGAGGTTGGTGAATCCGGCGACGTCGAAGAGCAGGCCATCCACCCGCTGGTACGAGATGGCGTGGGAGGACACCTCCATGGCTGCGGTGTCGAGCCCGCGTTCGTGCATGAGGGCGAGGAGCCCGTGGACTTCGGGCGATTCCGGCGTGGTGAGGAGGCTGGGGATCGGCTCTGCGCCGGCCAGGATCTCGATGGTGCCGATCAGGCCCGGCTGGCGGCCCAGTGCACGCAGCAGGGAGGTGATGAAGTAGGTGGTGGTGGTCTTCCCGTTGGTCCCGGTGACGCCGAAAAGCTGCAGCGGGCGGCCGTCGCCGGACTGGCTCCGGTAAATCATGGCGGAGAGGGGGCCCACCTCGTTGCGCGGATTGTCGACGACGAGCACGGGCACGGGCGTGTCCGCGGACAGGGCAAGCAGGCGCGCCCCGGCCTCGTCCGTGAGGACGGCGGCAGCTCCGGCGCCGATGGCATCCGTGGCGAAGTCAGCCCCGTGCCTGCTTGCCCCGGGGAGGGCCACATACAGGTCGCCGGGCTCCACGGTGCGTGAGTTGATCGAGATGCCAGTGATTTCCACGTCGGCGGCAGGGGCGGGGACGGCTACGCCAACGGCCTGTCCGACGGCGGCCAGCGGCACGGCCGCTACGGCTGCAGGCCGGAAGCGGCCCGGCGTGTCGTCCCGGGCCGTGTCGTTGCCGGGCGTGGTGAACTCTGACAAGGGGATCTCCGATGGTGCTAGTGCGTGCCCGGCATGGTTCGCGCCGGGCACTGTGATGCGCTGGATGCTGCTGGTACTTCCGGCGTGGCGCAGCTGCTACTTGGCGTACTGCGGCATTCTGGCCGGCTGGCCGGTGGAAGGCTGGACGTTGTAGGTCCGCAGCGTCTGGCTCATGACGGACCGGAACACCGGTCCGTTGGTGATGCCGTAGATGCTGCCCTTCGGCCGCTGGAGCACCACCTCCACAATAAACCGGGGATCATCCATCGGCGCCATTCCCACGATGGAGGCCGTGTACCCGCAGTAGCCGGACTTGCCGTCGTCGCACGGTGATTCGGACGTGCCGGTCTTGGCCCCAACGCGGTAGCCGTCGATCCCGGCGTCCTTGATTTCGCCTTCGGTGACAGCGCTTTCAAGGATGTCCTGGACCTGTTGGGCCGTGCTTTCGGAGACAATCTGCCGCGACGGCTGGGCCGGCACTTTCTCCTCGGCGCCGTCGGGGGAAATGTAGGAATCGATCAGCCGCGGCTGCAGCATGACGCCGTTGTTCGCGATGCTCTGGTAGGCACGGACTGTCTGGAGGGTGGACTGCGAAACGCCCTGCCCGAACAGGACGGTGTACTGCTGGCGTCCGTCCCATTGGTCCGCCGGCGTGAGGATGCCCGATGCCGTAGCGGGAAGTCCGATGTCCGGTGCCTCGCCGATGCCGAACTTCTTCAGCCAGTCGTAGCGTTGTTCCTTGCTGAGCCGCTGTCCGGCCATAACCGTTCCGGTGTTCATGGAGTAACCGATGATGCCGGCCAGTGTCCGTTCCTCGGTGCCATGGGCAAACGCGTCGCTGAAGGTCTGGCCGTCCACGGTGTAGGTGGGTGGAATAGTGAAATGGTCCAGGGGGCTGGCGAGTCCCTCGTCGATGACGGCTGCAGCGGTCATCATCTTCTCCACCGAGCCGGGCTCATAGGCGGCCGTCACGGAACGGACGCCGCGGTCCTTGGCCGCCACCAGCCCCGGGTTGTTGGGGTCCGGGGAGTTGGTATCGGCCAGGGCCAGGAGGTTCCCGGTCTTGGCGTCCATCACAATGATGACGCCCCATTCGGCACTGAGTTTGTCCGCCTGGCTCTGGATGGCCTGCTGGGCAAAGTACTGAAGATCGGAATTGAGCGTGAGTTTGACGTCCTTGCCGTTTTGCGGCGGGGTCAGCTCGTCAAGACCCACCGGGATGCGGAGCCCGTCGGCACCGATCTCGAACAGGCGCTTGCCGTCTTTGCCCTTGAGCTGGTCGTCCTGGGTCTGCTCGATGCCTGCCTGGCCCGTGGTGCCGTCCTGGAGGAAGCCCACAACTCCCCCGGCCACGGCGCCGTTGGGGTAGACGCGTTTGCTGACGCCCTCGGCCACGATGCCGGGCACCTGGAGCTTGGAAATGCGGTCCTCGACGTCGGGCTTTACGTCCTTGGCCACAATGTAATAGGGCTGTTCCCCCGTCACTGCGTCACGGACCGCGTTTGAGTCCATGCCCAATGCCGCGGCAAGTTCTGAGATCGCCTGGTCGCGGCTGACGTCCACCAGTTTGTCGTGGCCGTCGGCCTGGGGCTCGAGGCGTTTGTAGGCGTCCGTTTTGGTGTTGACGCGCTGGTCCACCACGATGTTGTACCGGATCACGCTGTTGGCAAGAACGGTGCCGCGTGAGTCCAGGATGCTGCCGCGCTCGGCCGGAAGGATCGCCGAGGTCATCCGGCTGTTCAGTGCCGCTTCGGCCATGCCGCCGACGTCAAGCCCCTGGACCAGGAAGAGCTTCCCGCCCACCACCAGCAGGAGCGTGAGCATGACGCCCAGTCCCAGTCGCAAGCGCTTGGTGGCGTTGGGTTCCTTGCTTTTTCCTGCTTTGCCGGTCGTCTCCGCCACCGTGATATTCCTTGCTGCTCGACGCTGCTGCCTGACCTGCCTGCTGGCCTACTGTCCGGGGACCTTCTGCTGGGGCGCCGGAACAGAGCCGCCGTGAAGCTCGGGCGCCGGAGTTGCCGCGGCAGCCGCAGCGGCTGCGGCAGCCTGCGCGGCAGCGGCCTGGGCAGCAGGGGCCTGGGCAGCGCCGGCGGAGGGAGCGGCGGCAGAGGGAGCGGCGGCAGGAGCCTTGCCGGTATCTGCCGTCCTGGCCTTGTCCGCCGTGTCACCCTTGGAGGCAGGCGGCACAATAAGCTGTCCGGCCACCGCCGGCGATGGGATAACGGCTCCCGCTGCTGCGCCCTTGACCGCAGGCGTGGCCTTTCCTGTCACTGACAGCGTGGACAGGTCGATCTGGCCCTTGACGGTGGAGGCCACCATTCCCAGTTCGGTGGCCTTGGCCGCCAGGTTCTGCGGGGCCTCGAAGTTCTGCACCTGCTGGGTGAGGTCCTGGTTCGTCTTGGTCAGCGTGCTCTGCTTGGCACGCAGTTCCACCAGCTGGTACTGGGCGGTGGACACCGAGATATTCAGGACCAGCACCGCCATCAACGCCACTGCGAGCATGGCAAAGCAAAGGACGACGAACGGCGCCCGGCGTTTCCGCGGCGCAGTGCGGACCACGGAAAGCGGGGTGCGGCCCTTCCGTCCACCGGCGGGGTCGGCCGCGCGCCGGGTGTCGGCCGCCGAACTGCCTGAGACAACGGGAAAGTTCTTGACGGCGGCGGTGCTCATGCAGCTCTCCTGGCTCTGATTCGTTCTGCCGCGCGGAGCCTGGCGGAGGCAGCGCGCGGATTTTCGGCGATTTCGACGGCGGTGGGCACCTCGGTGCCTTTGGTCAGGGTCTTGAGTTCGGGCTTGTGTTCTTCCAGCTCAACGGGGAAGCCAAGGGGAGCGGAAGACTTGGAGCGGGCCTGGAGAACGCCTTTGACGATTTTGTCCTCCAGGGAGTGGTAGGACATGACCACGATGCGGCCCCCGAGAGCCAGCGAGGCCACGGCGGCGGGGACGGCACGCTCCAGGACGTCGAGTTCCTCGTTGACCTCGATCCTGAGGGCCTGGAAGGTCCGCTTGGCAGGATGTCCACCGGACTTCGCTGCAGAAGCGGGAACCACGGAACGGATCTGCTCCACCAGTTCGCCGGTGGTGGTGAACGGTTTGATGGCCCGTGCCGCGACGATCCTGTTGGCAATCCGTCCGGCGAACTTTTCCTCGCCCCATTTGCGGATAATCCGGACCAGGTCCTCTTCGCTGTAGGTATTGACCACGTCCGCCGCGGTCTGGCCCCGGCTGGTGTCCATGCGCATGTCCAGGGGCGCGTCAAATGAGTAGGCGAAACCGCGTTCACGCTCATCCAGCTGCAGGGAGGAAACACCCAGGTCCATCAGGATCCCGTGCACTTCCGCCACACCGAGGTCCTCCAGGACGTCCTGGATCTCGTCGTACACCGCGTGGACCAGGTCGATCCGGGCGGCGAACGGAGCCAGCCGCTCCCCCGCCAGGGAGAGTGCTTCCTCGTCACGGTCAATGCCGATGAGGTGGAGGTCGGGAAACCGCTGGAGCATCGCCTCGGAATGACCGCCCATGCCAAGGGTGGCGTCCACCGCGATGGGGGTTTCGCCGCGGAGCCTTGCTGCTTCGAATCCCGGTGCCAGCAAATTGATGCACCGGTCGCGAAGGACCGGCACATGGCGTTCGGACGTGGGCTTGGGTTGATCGGTCATGCCTGGTCCTTTCCCGCCGTCGTTGTCACCTGCTGCTTCTGGGACCAGATCCCCATCCGCGCCTACCGTTTCGCCCGCCTGGCTCCGGGGAAGGTGAGCCAGGTTGGCAGCCGGTGGGCCGGCTGGAGATCTCATCCAAGAAGCCACCTGCCGCCCCGCTCCGGAATTCAGAGAATGCCCGGAATGGGATCGTCAGTTTCGGAAAAGGCTGTTTCCTTCTCCGCAAGGTATTCATTCCAAGCCTGGGCGTCCCAGATCTCGGCGCGGGTACCGGCGCCGATGACGGCAAGTTCCCTTCCGAGTCCTGCATACTCCCGGAGCGCCGGTGGAATGGTCACGCGCCCCTGCTTGTCAGGTACCTCGTCAGAGGCTCCAGAGAGAAATACGCGGATATAGTCACGTGCCTGCTTGGAGGAGATTGGCGCCTCCCGCATTTGCTCGTGGACCCGTGCAAATTCCTTCTCGCTGAAGACGTAGATGCAACGTTCCTGGCCCCTCGTGAGCACCAGGCCGCTGGCAAGCTCCTCGCGGAACTTGGCGGGGAGAATGATCCGTCCCTTTTCATCCAGACGCGGCGAGTGTGTGCCCAGAAACACTGGCCCACCGCCTGTCCGTAGTCAGGAACTGCACATCCCCTAATGTTGCAACCACCCTCTTATGTCCTCCACATTACTCCACTTTCCACCACAGTCAACGCGAAACTGCCATGTGAGCAGGTAATTTGTGGGAAATGGCCCTTGAAATGGCGCGGAATCCAGGCCGTGGTGGAAAGTGGAGGACTTTTTGCTCAGGGCGGGGCGAACTGGAGTCCCAGGGCCGCCCGGACGGCGGAATTGCCGTTAAACACGAAAAGACCCGCCGCAGCGGGTCTTTTCGTGCAGTCCCCCTCCTCGAGGGGGAGAGAAATGGAGGAGCCTGGTACCCGGAGGTCCCGGCTGTTTAGGGTTCACCCCTGCGGCGCTCGTCCCAGCGCTCTTCGAGGTTGCTCATGAAAGAACTGCGCTGCTTGCCCGGTTTTCCGCCGCCGGCCTTTGACGCGGCCGTCCCGCGGGAACTGCGCATGGTGGCGAAGTACACCCCACCGCCCATCACCACGAAGCCCAGGACGCCGACAAAGATGTTCTGGAGGGTGACCCCCACCAGTAGCAGGAAGACGCCGGCAAGTGCGCAAAGGACCCCAATAACCACATGCCTCGTGGACCAGGAACGTCCCGGGTCCGAACCCATTGAGTTCGCGAACTTCGGGTCGTCCTCGTGAAGCTGCTTCTCAAGCTGCTCAAGCAGCTTCTGTTCGTGCTCCGACAGCGGCATCACGACCTCCTTTTGTAGGCCAACGTCCGGGCTGATCCCAGCCACTACTTCTACTTCCCTTGAAACGCCTGCTGTTGCTGGAAAGTTCCCGCCTGGCCGACAGTGGCCAGAACAGGAACGCAGCACGCGTACGCGGGAGCGGGAGCATGTCCAAGAGGGTCCGGCAGTAAGTCCATTCACTCGAAAACTATGTATCTATAAGGATAGATTGTTGAGGGCTGATCTGAAAGACGGCAATGACTTTGCCGGACCCCTCCGGCGGGCACTCAGGCGGGGCGCTGGGAACTGTCTCCCGGCCGGCTTTCGTGCTCCATCAGGCGGGCCGGCAGGACGGATTTGCTGCCGAATTTGCGCGTCACCTCGTCCAGCGCCTGCTCGGCTGCCCGCCAGTTGTCATCCCTGCGGTCGATGCTCAGCTGGAGCGAGGTCCTTGCAGCTTCCTCCAGCTGCTCAGCCCTTACTCCCACCAGCCGCACAGCCATGGCCCGGGTCCCGAGCGACTCCAGGAGCTGGATGACCACTGCGTAGATCAGCTGGGCACTGTCCACCGGAGTCTGGACTGTCCTGCTGCGCGTGATGGTGGAAAAGTCGGCGAAGCGCAGCTTCAGCGCCACGGTCCGGGCAACCATTCCGGAGCTCCGCAGGCGCGCGGCGGTGCGGTGGGAGAGCCGCAGCAGTTCCCGGCGAAGGAGGGCGTCATCGGCGGTGTCCACGGCGAAGGTCTCTTCGGCGCCGATGCTCTTTTCCAGCCGCACCGGGGTAACGGGACGGCGATCGATGCCCCAGGCAAGCTGGTGCACGTGCTCCCCCGTTGCCCCCAGTACCTTCTTCAAGGACGACACCGGCGTCGCCGCCACGTCCGCCACCGTCCTGATTCCCATCTTGGCAAGCACCTCTCCGGTCTTGGCGCCGACGCCCCAAAGGGCGCCCACCGGAAGGCTGTGAAGATAGGGCACGGTTTCGTCCGGCCCGATGAGCAGCAGGCCGTCGGGCTTGCAGCGGGTTGAAGCGATCTTCGCCACGAACTTGGTTTCCGCAATTCCCACGGATGCAGTAATGCCCAGTTCCGCTGCCACGCGCCGCCGGATGAGCTCGCCGATTCCCCTGGGCGGGCCCAGCCGCCGCAGCGCCCCCGTGACGTCCAGGAAGGCCTCGTCAACGCTGAGCGGCTCCACAAGCCCGGTGATGGATTCGAAGATGGCCATCAGTTGCCCGGACACCTCGTAGTACAGCTTGTGCCGGGGTTCAATGACCACCGCCTGCGGACACATGCGCATGGCCACGGCCATGGGCATCGCCGACTTCACACCGAAGGCGCGGGCCTCGTATGACCCTGAGAGGACCACCGAGCGTTCCCCGGGGAAGCCAACAATGACGGGCTTGCCCCGGAGCTCGGGGCGCGTCCGGAGTTCCACTGAAACAAAGAAAGCGTCCATGTCCACGTGCATGATGCACGAGGGCCGGCGGCCCGGAGGGCGCGCGGCGGTTGGCTGGTTCGTACCTGCGGGCCCCACGGATCCCATCCTATCGGTTCACCGGAGACTGCAGGTTTGTCAGGGCGGCAGGGGAGGCTGGCTAAACTGGAGGCTGGTTCCGCCAACAACACCAGGAGGAAAGTCTCTGTGACGGCTATTGGAAACTTCAAGCCAGCTGGCCTGGCCGCGCTTGCCGCCATCGGGGCACTTACCCTGGCGGCATGCCAGACCCCGTCCGGCCAGGCAGAGCCGTCCCGGTCCGCATCCGTCGCCGCGACCCAATCCACTGTGACCGCCTCCCTCAGCCCCTCGGCGTCGCCCAACACGTCCGCAACCGTGGGCGCCGTCGTGGCGGGCTTCCCCCAGCAACTCCTGCCCCTGATGCCGGGGGCAACAGTGGTGTCCAGCAGCTTTGACAAGGCCTCAGCGCCCGCCACTGCAGCCCTCGTGGGTACTGTCACGGCGCCCACTGCCTCCGTGATGGACTTTTATTCCAAGGCTTTGGAAGGCCAGGGCTTCAAGGCCGTTCCCGGGGACAAGGTGGGCGCGGTGGCTTCCAAGGATTTCGTCCGCGGTGACAACGAGACCGTGAACCTCTCCGTGGTGGAAGCCGCCGGTGTTTCCACTTTCACCATCGGGGCCAACGTGGCAGCTGAGTCAGCCAAGTGACGGCCGCGGAGCAGTTGAGGAATGAACAGGCTGATTTTGTGGCGGGAGTTGCCGGCGAGCTGACCAGCTTCCTGACCGCACGCCAGTCGGTGATGTCCGGCATTTCCCCGGACATCGAGCCCATCATGGGTTCCATCTCGAATTTGGTGACCGGCGGAAAACGCCTCCGCGCCCTGATGTGCTACTGGGGATGGCGGGGTGCAGGCGGCGAGGCCGGATCAGGCCAGGTGGTCACGGCCGGCGCAGCCCTCGAGCTGTTCCAGGCTGCCGCCCTGATCCACGACGACATCATCGACCGTTCGGACACCCGGCGGGGCGGTCCCAGCGTGCACCGCCGCTTCAGCCAGCTGCACACATCGCAGGGCTGGGCGCTGGACAGCGAACGGTTTGGGCAGGCCGCAGCGATCCTTGCCGGCGACCTTTGCCTGTCCTTCAGCGAGGAGGCGTTCACCGACATCGGCGAGCCGGCCGCGTCGGGCAGCAGGGCCAGGCTCATCTTCAACCTCATGCGCGCCGAGGTCATGGCCGGACAGTACCTGGACATCCTGGAGGAAGTGGCCGGACCGGTCCGGGACCGCGCCGGTGCCGTTGGCAGGGCGCAATCGATCATCCGGTTCAAGAGTGCCAAGTACTCCACCGAGCACCCCTTGGCGTTGGGCGGAGCTTTGGCCGGAGCGTCCAATGACCTGCTCCGCGGCTATTCAGCGTTCGCCCTCCCGCTGGGCGAGGCCTTCCAGCTCCGCGATGACGTCCTGGGCGTGTTCGGGGATCCGCTGACCACAGGCAAGCCGGCCGGCGATGATTTGCGTGAAGGGAAGCGGACCGTTCTGGTGGCCCTCGCCCTGGACCAGGCTTCGCCGGAAGAGTCCGCGTTCATCGATGCCAGCCTGGGCAGGCCCGATCTGTCCGAATCCGACATCGTCGAAATTCGACGGATTATCGAGGATTCCGGCGCGCTGCAGGCCACGGAAGTCCTTATCAATGAATTCGGCGCGGCAGCATTCGATGCCCTTGACGGGCTTCCGTTGGACGAGCTGCCCAAGACCGCCCTTCGGAAGCTGGCTGAAGCTACCGTCAGCCGAGCCTCCTGAAAGCGGCAGCTACCAGGCCAGAGTCTGGGCCCTGCGCCTGATTTCGGTCTTGCGCCCTTCCCGAAGGGCATCGATGGGGCGGCCGCGCAGGGATTCGTCGGCGGTGAACAGCCAGCCAATAAGGTCCTCGTCCGAATAGCCGGCATCTGCCAGCACCACGATGGTCCCCTTTAGGCTGTCCACTACCTGGCCGTCCTGGATGAATTCCGCTGGAACCGACCGGATCTTCCGTTCCCCAACGCGCAATGCAGCGAGGGCATGTTCGTCAATCAGGCTGTGGACCTTGGTGATGGAGACATCCAATAAACGGGCGACGTCGGGCAGTGGCAGCCACTCGCCCACCAGGTTTTCTACGTTATTCACGGATCAAGGTTGCCACGCTGCGCACCCCCGCGCCTAGTCGGAGCATTCCATTCCGCTCCTGGCCTGCGGACACTCCCGAAAAGAGGGCATTACGGGGAATCCCAAAATTCTTGTGCTATCCGCTAATTCATGAGAGATTCACACTCATAACATTTGTAACACTAATAACTTGAGTCACAGTAGTATCAAGATTGACAGCGGCATCCCCGTCCGCGTCCGCACCCGCAGTTGAGAAGAGGATTCCTTCCGATGACGACGTCCCGCTCGCCAAAGCAGCCCCCCAAGCCGAGTCTGCCGATGATTGCCGCCACCACAGCGGCGCTGCCAGCGGTCGTATTGTCATCCTTGGCCCTCGCTCAACCTGCCGCGGCACAGCAGCCCGCACGGAACATCCCCAGCAGCCTCGCAGCAGCCATGAAGGCCCAGGCTGCAGCGAAGGCAGCCGGAACGGTGATTCCCGCCGCCGTGGTATCCACCACCATCCCGGCCGCCTTCCAGCCCGCACAGCCGGCGGCACCTGCGGAGTACACGATTGCCCGCGGCGACACCGTCAGCGCGATTGCCGGCCGCTTCGGTTTGGATACCGGCGAAATCCTCAAGCTGAACAACCTGCAGGCCAACACCATCATTTACCCGGGGCAGAAACTAAAGCTGTCCGGTTCGGCTGCACCTGCGGCCCCCGCACCTGCGGCTGCCCCGGCTGCTCCGGCCCCTGCTGGTGGAGCAACGTACACGGTGAAGCCGGGCGACACCCTCGGTGCGATCGCAGCAAAGCACAACGTGGCCCTTTCCGACGTCTTCACCTGGAACAATCTCTCCATGCGCTCCATCATCTACCCGGGGCAGAAGATCAAGGTGGGTGGCGGCGATTCCACGCCTGCTCCCGCAGCGGCCCCGGCCCCCGCCCCGGCCGCACCTGCGCTGGCCGCCACCTCAGCACCGGCAACCGGCTCCTACACGATCAAAGCCGGAGACACGCTGTCGGCGATTGCATCCCGGCACGGGGTAAAGCTGTCTGACCTGCTCTCGGCGAACAAGCTGGGCATGACCAGCATCATCTACCCTGGCAGCAAGCTGGCCATTCCCGGCGGCTCCGGCCAGTCGGATCCGCAGCCGGCTGCTGCGGCCCCGCAGCCTGCTGCCGCGCCCCTGGTGCCCAGCTCCTTCCTGGGCTTCAGCTACCCGGCTGCCGTGGTCAGCTCGGCCAATGAAAACAAGGCCCTGCTGAACGCCTCCCCCGTTCCCTCGCGGGATGAAATGAAGAACATCGTTGCCGATACGGCACGCCGGATGGGAGTGGATCCTTCCCTGGCCCTCGCCTTCGCCTTCCAGGAATCCGGTTTCAACCAGCGCGCCGTGTCACCGGCCAACGCCATCGGCACCATGCAGGTCATTCCCAGTTCCGGGCAGTGGGCCTCAGACCTGGTGGGCCGGAAGCTGAACCTGTTGGACCCCTACGACAATGCCACAGCCGGCATCGCCATCATCCGGCAGTTGCTGGCCACCAGCAAGGACCAGGACACCGCCATTGCCGGGTACTACCAGGGCCAGTACTCGGTGAGCAAGTACGGCATGTACGACGACACCAAGGCCTACCTCGCTGCCATCAAGGCGCACCAGAAGAACTTCGGCTGAGCGGGCCGCCGGCCAGTCCTGAGTGCGGGTCCGAACCGTTACCGGTTCGGACCCGTTTTCGTGTCGGACGCGTTTTGCTGCGGGATTAGGATCGTATGGTGCAGGAACACGTGTCAGACCCAGTTGCAGGGACCCTGGTGGACAACCGTTATGCAGTCACCTCCAGGCTTGCCCGTGGCGGAATGTCCACCGTCTACCTGGCCATAGACCAAAGGCTGGACCGTGAGGTGGCGCTGAAGGTGCTGCACCCCCACCTCGCTGCTGATGGGAACTTCCTGGACCGGCTGGGCCGGGAGGCAAAGGCGGCCGCCCGGCTGTCGCATCCGCACGTGGTGGGTGTCCTTGACCAGGGCAATGACGGCAACACGGCCTACCTCGTAATGGAGTACATCAAGGGCCACACGCTGAGGGACGTTCTCAGGGAAAGGGGTGCCCTGCCTCCCCGGCTGGCGCTGGCACTGATCGATCCGGTGGTGGGGGGCCTGGGCGCGGCACACGCTGCCGGCTTTATCCACCGTGACGTCAAGCCCGAGAACGTCCTGATCGCCGATGACGGCAGGATCAAAATAGGCGACTTTGGACTTGCCCGTGCCGTTACCAGTTCAACCAGCACCGGGGCCCTGCTCGGAACGGTGGCCTATATCTCCCCGGAACTGGTCCTGGGCAAGCCGGCAGACGCCCGCAGCGACGTCTACTCCGTGGGCATCATGCTTTATGAGATGTTGACCGGCAGGCAGCCGTTCGAGGGCGAAGTCCCCATCCAGGTGGCCTACCAGCACGTCAACGGAACCGTGGGCCCGCCATCGGACCTGGTGCCGGGGCTGGCCGGGGAAGTGGACGAACTGGTGCAGTGGTGTACTGCCAATGATCCGGAAAACCGGCCGGTGGACGGCAATGCCCTGCTGCAGGAACTGCGCCACATCCGGACCAACCTCACTGATGCCGAACTGGACCTGCTGCCTCCTGCAGCCGCTGCCGCCGCGTCCCAGCACCAGACCGAGGTCCTGGCACGGCGCAGCAACCCCACAACGCTGATGCCTCCCGCCCGGCCCGCCGCCCCTGCCTACCCGCCCGGCCGGCAGGAGGCACCGGCCCCGTCGGCATCGGCGGGCCCTGCCGCCCAGGTGCCATATCACCAACGGCCCGGATTAGCATTGCCCGACGACGACGATGCGGACAGCGGATGGTCTCCCCCGCCGCCGCGGCTGGGCAAGCGGGCCCAGCGCCGGGCGGACAAGGAAAGCGGGAAACTCCGCGCCCTTGCCGCTGCCACGCCGGTGCGCACGCTTCGGGAGGGAAATCCCCGCCGCCGCGGCATCCTTTGGGTCCTGGTCCTCATCATCGCCGCACTCCTGGCGACGGGCGCCGGCTGGTTTTTCGGAATGGGTCCGGGCGCCGCGGCCGCCGTACCGGCGGTCGCCAACAAGACTGTGGCGCAAGCCCAGCAGTTGCTGGGCGGAGTGGGCTTCCGCTCCACTACGAGCGATGTCTTCGACGACGAGGTGCCCACCGGGCTGGTAGTGGGCACGGACCCCGCCGCGGGGACGGAGATCCGGAAGTTCCAGCCGGTTTCCCTGCTGGTTTCAAAAGGTCCCCAGCTTTTTCCCTTGCCGAAACTCACGGGCGGAACCTTGTCTGAGGCGAAGACCTCCCTCAACTCCGATGGCATGGCCCTGGGCACTGTCACTGAACAGTTCGATGAACAGGCGGCTGCTGGAACCGTCATGTCGCAGGACCCTGCCGCGGGCACGCCTGCCCGCCACGGCACCCCCGTTGCGATCGTGGTTTCCAAGGGCCCGCAGCCCATCGCCGTCCCTTCGGTGGTCGGGAAATCCGGGGACGACGCCGTGGCGGCACTGAAGGCAGCAGGCCTCACTGCCAAAGTAGCCCCGGAGGCGGTGTTTGACCGGAACATCCCGGAGGGCGCCGTCGTCAGCCAGTCCCCCGCCAACGGGACACTGACCCGGGGTGGCACTGTTACCCTGACCATTTCCAAGGGCCCCAGGATGGTGGCGGTGCCGAGCTACATCGGCAAGCAGGCAACTGAAGCGCGCAAGGCGCTGGAAGCACTCGGCTTCCAGGTCCGGGTGAACAACATTTTGGGCGGCTTCTTCGGCACGGTGAGGGACCAGTCGCCGGTGAACCGGGAAGTTCCGGAGGGCTCAGTCATCACCATCACCGTGGTGTAGCCCCCTGTCTTTCAATGAAAAAGGGTGGGCCGGCAGTGCCGGCCCACCCTTTTACTGCCCTGGTCCTAGTGCTTGGCGAGGGCGCCGGCCACCAGGAACGCCATCTCAAGGGACTGCATGTGGTTCAGGCGGGGATCGCAGACGGACTCGTAGCGGTCCAGGAAGGCCTCCTGGTCGATCGGGTCCGCGCCACCCAGGCACTCCGCGACGTCATCGCCGGTCATCTCGACGTGCAGGCCGCCCGGTACCGTCCCCAGCCCGTGGTGCACCTCGAAGAAACCGCGCACCTCGTCAATGACGTCGTCGAAATTGCGCGTCTTGTAACCGTTGGGCGACGTGACGGTGTTGCCATGCATGGGGTCCGTCACCCACAGGACCTGCGCGCCGGAGGCGGTGACCTTTTCGACGACGGCCGGCAGTTTTTCGCGAATGTTGCCGGCGCCCATACGGGTAATGAAGGTGAGCCGGCCGGGTTCGCGGTCCGGATCCAGCTTGTCGATCAGGCGGAGGGCGTCATCACCGGTAGTGGACGGCCCGAGCTTGACGCCGATCGGGTTGCGCACCCGTGAAAGGAAGTCGACGTGGGCGTGGTCCAGCTCGCGGGTGCGCTCCCCGATCCAGAGGAAGTGGGCCGAAGTGTCGTACGGGAAGCCGGTGCGGGAGTCGATGCGGGTGAGGGCGCGTTCGTAGTCGAGCAGCAGGGCCTCGTGGCTTGCGAAGAACTCAACCCGCTTAAGTGCTTCGAAATCGGCGCCGCAGGACGCCATGAACTTGATGGCCCGGTCGATGTCGCGGGCCAGCGACTCATAGCGGGCGTGGGCCGGGTTCTCGGTGAAGCCCTTGTTCCACTGGTGCACGGAGCGCAGGTCCGCGAAGCCGCCCTGGGTGAAGGCCCGGATGAGGTTCAGCGTGGATGCGGAAGTGTGGTAGGCACGCAGCATCCTCGACGCATCGTGGCCGCGTGACTCGGGGGTGAAGTCATAGCCGTTGACGATGTCGCCGCGGTAGGCGGGCAGGGTCACTCCGTTACGGGTTTCGCCATTGGAGGAGCGGGGCTTGGCGAACTGGCCGGCCATCCGGCCCATCTTGATAACCGGCATTGCTGCGCCGTAGGTAAGCACCACGGCCATCTGGAGGATGGTTTTGACCCGGGCGCTGATCTTGTCAGCCGTGGCGGCCTCGAATGTTTCGGCGCAATCACCGCCCTGCAGCAGGAACGCCTTGCCTTGGGCGGCAGCAGCCAGGCGCTCGCGCAGCACGTCCACTTCGCCGGCGAACACCAGCGGCGGCAGGACGGAGAGTTCCTTCACCGAAGCCTCAAATACATCCCGGTCCTGCCAACTGGGCTGCTGGGAAATGGGAAGGTCCCGCCAGTGGTCCAGTCCGGGATAGTTTGCCGCTCCGCTCTGGGCGGTGCTGGACAGCGAAAAGACGGGTTTTGCAGATAGCTCAGTCACCCTCTAAGACTAACGGCAGGGCGGCACCACCGGGCACCTGGCCGTCACGCTGACCGCCGCCGCCGTCACAACTGCGGCGCGCCCCGTGGAAGGTCCGGCTACCCCGTCGCCGATGTTCCGGCGTCGTCCCCGGCGTCGTCGCGGGCACCGGGCTGCGGTACGGACGGTCCTCCGGCGCCTGGCTCCGGGACAAAACCATTGTCGGCGGCCACCGGAGCGGCAAGCGGTTCGGCTGCAGCCACGGGTTCTCCGGGCTTGCCGGCGAGCCGAAGCTTCACCACGGCGGCGTACTCGTCCACGTACTCCTGCCCGGAAAGCCTCATCAGCTGGGACATGATCTCATCCGTGACCTTGCGCTGGACCGTCCTGTCCTCTGCCTGCTCACGGTACTGGCTGAAGTCCAGCGGTTCGCCGAAGATCATCCCGATCCGGCGGATGTTGGGCAGCCGTTTGCCGATGGGCTGGACCTTGTCAGTGCCGATCATGGCAACCGGAATCACCGGGACGCCGGCCTGCAGGGCCAGCCTGGCCACGCCCACCTTGCCGCGGTACAACCGCCCGTCGGGGCTGCGCGTGCCCTCGGGGTAAATGCCCAGCAGGCCGCCTGCGTTGAGTACTTCCATCCCGGCATTCAGGGATGCGGCAGAGGCAGCGCCTCCGGACCGGTCCATGGGCAACTGGTTGGTGAGGCGGAAGAACGCGGCAGTCAGCCTGCCCTTGATTCCGGTGCCCGTGAAGTACTCGGACTTGGCCAGGAAGACCACGGGCCGCCGCACCATGAGTGGCATGAAGATGGAATCGGAGAATGAAAGGTGGTTGGAGGCGATGATGGCGGCCCCCTGCGCGGGAATATTGTCCAGGCCCTTGACCCAAGGCCGGAACAGCAGCTTGATCACCGGACCGAGGAAGATCCTTTTCATAACCCAATAGAACACGTGGTGAACCTCTCCGGAAGGCAGCCCCCGGGCCCTGCGTCGGGCCTGGCCAGCGAGTCAATGCAACCCTACTCTAGTGAGATTTGGCGGGAACAGTGACACGATGGAGTCATGACTGAAAGCAGCATCCCGACCCGGCCGGCCGCTTTCAGTTATCCAGGCCACGGGGCCAATGCCCGCATCGGGGTAGCCATATGCCACGGCTTCACGGGCAGTCCGCTGAGCATCATGCCGTGGGCGCAGCACCTGGCGGAGCTGGGGTACGCCGTATCCGTCCCCCTGCTGCCGGGGCACGGCACGGACTGGCGCCAGCTTGCACGGACAAGCTGGAAAGACTGGTACCGCAGCTACGAAACGGCCCTCCTGGATCTTTCGGGGCGCACCGATGCCTGCTTCGCCGCGGGTCTGTCCATGGGCGGTGCCATTGCACTGCCTGCGGCGTCCCGCCACCACGTGGCCGGTGTCAGTGTGGTCAACCCCGGGCTGAGCTTCTACGACCGGCGGGTGCGGATCATAGGACTCCTCAAATACTTCCAGCGGACCACGGTTCCCATTCAGGAGGACCAACCCACGGCACCCGCGACGGACGACGGCGACTATTCGCTGACTCCGCTGGCTGCCGTGCATGAGCTGAAGAAACTGTTCGGGGCGGCAGTGCGCGGCCTGCCCCGGGTGGACGCCCCGGTCCAGGTCTTCAAGTCGCGCACTGACGCCGTTGTTCCGCCAACATCGCTGGCGCTGCTGCGCAAAGGGCTGGCCGGACACCTCGCGGAAGTGACGGACCTTGCCAGCAGCGGACATGTGGCTACTCTTGACGTTGACGCGCCCGTAATTTTCGCCCGGTCGGCAGAATTCGTCGCCGCCCACGCCCGCCGCACCAGCACCTTGGAGACGACATGACGTCCGGTCCGGACCACAGCCCCTTCAGCAGTGCCTTCAGCGGCGAAGGGCCCCGCACGGGAGTCGTCCTGTCCCACGGCTTCACGGGGAGCCCCCATGGCCTGCGCGCCTGGGCCATGGCCTTCGCCGCGGCCGGTTTCGCCGTCCGGATGCCGCTGCTGCCGGGCCACGGGACCAGTTGGCAGGACCTTGCCCGAACCCGCTGGCAGCAATGGCACGGCGCCCTGGATGACGCCTTCCTGGAACTGGACGCCGAGTGTGACCAGGTCTTCGCGGCGGGCCTTAGCATGGGCGGGGCCCTGGCCCTGCGCATCGCGGCCACCCGGCCGGTCGCCGGAGTCCTCCTGGTGAACCCCGGCCTGGTGATTGACGATCCCCGGGCGTCGCTGGCCGGGCTCCTCAAACTGGTGCTGAAAAGCACCCCGTCCATCGGCAATGACATCCTCAAGGCAGGTGTGGACGAGGGCGCGTATGCCCGAACCCCTGTGGCCGCGGCCCATGAGCTCAACAAAATGTTCAAGGACACTGTCCGGCTCCTCCCACGGGTCACGGCACCTGTCCAGGTGTACCGTTCCGCTGTGGACCATGTGGTGTCCGATGCCAGCATGGATGTCCTCCGGCGGGGCCTGGCACATGCGCCCCTGGAAGTGGTCCGGCTGGAGAACAGCTACCACGTCGCCACGCTGGACAACGACGCCGACCGCATCTTCGAGGGGTCGGTGGACTTTATCCGCCGGGTGCTGGCATCCGGGCCCGCCAGCCCGGCCGGACCGGGACAGGAGGTCCGCAGTGAACAGGCCTGATTCGGAGCAGCCGGACCAGGGTGCCAACCAGGACGACGCCGTATGGCTTGACTTGGTGGCGCGGCTCGAATCGGACACCGTGGCCATTCGGCCCGACACTCCTGTATCCGGGGAGCAACCGCCCACCGGGATTGTGCCCAATGGAACTGTGCCCCATGGAACCGGGCACAATGAAACTGCGCCCACCGGAAGTGGACCTACCGCGCCCGAAACGCCTGGCCCGTCCTCCTTCCGCGACTTCGATCCCTTGGGCCTGGCCGGGAGGCCGCCGGCCGAACCGTCTGCGGCGCAGCGCCAGGCGCCAGGTGGGCCGGACGGTCCTACGCCAAGCGGGTCCCCGGAGGGACCGCGGGACTATGAGGTGGACGACGACGGCGAGGAGTTCGTGCCGGAGGAACCGCCCAGCCTGGCCGGCACCGATCCCCTGACCATGCTGGCCTGGCTCGGCGCCGTAGGTGGACCGGTGGCGCTGCTGCTGTCGGCAATGTTCTGGCGCACGGCGCCCCTGCTGGCCATCGTCGGCATTGTTGCCGTGTTCGTGCTGGGGACGGTGTACCTGATCATGAAGCTGCCCGAAGAAAAGAACGGCGACGACGACGGCGCGAGGGTCTAGCGCAGCTCCTCCTGGGCCACCGCCGGACCAGCCGCCGTCGTCAATTGCGGACGCGGCTGCTGACGCGCGAAAGGTCGGCCGCGCCGATGAGGCCCGCGTTGGGGCCCAGGGCCGCCAACTCGATCCCTGCGGCCGGGCGGAATCCGCGGCCCGTCAGGTTCCGCGCGAACGCTTTGCGGGCCGGCTCCACCAGCAGGTCGCCCGCCGAGCAGAGCCCGCCGCCGATAACGAAGAGGCCCGGGTCCAGGGCCGCCGCCAGGTTGGCCAGCCCCAGGCCGAGCCATTCGCCAACTTCCTCGATCAGCTCCCGTGAGGCGGGATCGCCGGCCAGGGCCAGTTCGGTCACGATGGCTCCGCTGATGGCCTCGGGATGTCCGCCCACGGCTGCCAGCAGGTCGTGGGCCACCGGCGAGTTCGACCGGGCCAGGAGCCTGGCTTCGCGGCCCAGGGCGTTGCCGGAGGCGTATTGTTCCCAGCATCCGCGGTTGCCGCATTCGCAGCGGTGGCCTCCGGGCATGATGATCTGGTGGCCGAACTCCCCTGCCACGCCGAACCGGCCACGTTCCACCCTGCCGTCCATCACCATGGCGCCCCCGATGCCGGTGCCCAGCGTGATGCAGACCAGCCGGTCCTCTCCCTGCCCGGCGCCAAAGCGCCATTCGGCCCAGGCCGCGGCGTCGGCGTCGTTGGTCAGCAACACCGGACGGCGGAGGAGCCGCTGGAGGTTCTCACGCAGCGGTTCGTTGCGCCAGGCCAGGTGCGGGCTGAAGAGCACGGTTCCACCGGCCAGGTCCATCCACCCCGCAGCACCGATGCCCACGGACCAGATGCGGTGCCCCCGGCCGAGTTCCTCCACCAGTTCCACGATGACCTGCTCCACTGCCCGTGGGTCGGTGCCCGGGGTGGACCGGCGGGCTTCACTGAGGATCCTGCCTTCCGCGTCCACCACCCCGGCGGCCACCTTGGTCCCCCCGATGTCTATGCCGATGGCCAGCCCCTTGCGGCCAAGGCGAAGGTGCCCGCCCACACTTCCGTGCAACTGTCCGGCGCGGTACGTGGCGGGACGGCGGCGCCAGGGCGCTGGTCTTTTGAGGGGGCCGGCCTGATCGCCGGACGACGGTCCGTACATAGTGCACCATTCTAGGCGGGCGGAAGGATTGTCTTGACATACAGTCCCCCATGCAGCGCCCATTGACGGCTAAGTTACTCGCCAGTAGGTTTGTGTACTGCACAGTTCCGGCAGGGGTACTAGTCTTTAGGCAAACCCCTGCGCGGGACTTCAGATATCAAAGGAGCTATAGTGCGCGAATTCAGTGTTCCGCCCCTGGTTGTTGTCCCTCCGGAAACCAACATCACCGACCTGGTGCTGCGGCAGGCAGCCAAGCCCAGCAACCCGGCACTGTTTTCCCGCCTGGACTCCGCAGGCTCGTGGCGCGACGTGTCCGCCCACGAGTTCCTCGCCGACGTGAAGGCGCTGGCCAAGGGGCTCATCGCCAGTGGGGTGGGGGCGGGCGACCGCGTTGGCATCATGTCCCGCACCCGTTACGAGTGGGCACTCGTGGACTTCTCCATCTGGTTCGCCGGGGCTGTGTCGGTGCCCATCTATGAAACCTCGTCCCCTTCCCAGGTTGCCTGGAACCTGGGCGATTCCGGCGCTGTGGCGGCATTCGGCGAGTCCGCCCATCACGAAAACGTCATCCGGCAGGCCGTCACCGCCGAAGGACTCACGGCAGTGCAGCATGTGTGGCAACTCGAGGGCCAAGGCCTCGACAGCCTTCGCGAGGCAGGCCGCGACGTCAGCGATGAAAAGCTGGAGTCACGACGCAGTGCAGCCGGCCTCCACGACATTGCCACGATCATTTACACGTCGGGCACCACAGGGCGTCCCAAAGGCTGCGAACTCACGCACGGCAACTTTGTGGAGCTGTCCGACAACGCACTGGCCATCATCGGTGAAATCGTCCACGAGAACGCCAAGACCATCATGTTCCTCCCGCTGGCCCATGTGTTTGCCCGCTTCATTTCGGTGCTGGCCATGGCGGCCGGTACCACCGTGGCCCACACTCCGGACATCAAGAATCTCCTGGCCGACCTGCAAAGCTACGAGCCGACATTCATCCTTGCGGTGCCCAGGGTCTTTGAAAAGGTCTACAACTCCGCGCTGACCAAGGCGGAGGACGGCGGCAAGGGCGCCATCTTCCACCGCGCCGCCGAAACTGCCATCGCGTTTTCCAAAGCCCGCCAGGACGGACACGTGGGGCTGGGCCTGAAGCTGCGGCACGCACTGTTCGACAAACTGGTGTACGGCAAGCTGCGGGCGGCGATGGGCGGACACGTTGCCCACGCGGTGTCCGGCGGCGGCCCGCTTGGCGAGCGGCTGGGACATTTCTTCCAGGGCATCGGGATGCAGGTGCTGGAGGGCTATGGCCTCACCGAGACCACCGCCCCCATCACGGTCAACACCCCGTCCCGGATCAAGATCGGTTCGGTGGGCAAGCCCCTCCCGGGAAACGCCGTGAAGATTGCCGACGACGGCGAGATCCTGGCCAAGGGGGTCTGCGTGATGCGGGGCTACTACCGGCGGGACGACCTCACAGCAGAGGCGTTCACCGATGGCTGGTTCCACACCGGTGACATCGGCCGGCTGGACGATGAAGGCTTCGTCTGGATCACCGGCCGCAAGAAGGAGATCATCGTCACCGCGGGCGGCAAGAACGTCATCCCCGCGTTGCTCGAAGACCAGATCCGTGCCGACGCCCTGGTGTCGCAGGTCCTGGTGGTGGGTGACAACAGGCCGTTCATCGGGGCCCTGGTGACCCTCGACCAGGAAGCGCTGCCAGGGTGGCTCCAGCGCCACGGCCTTCCGGCGGACACTACCCTTGAGCAGGCGGCGGGCAACCCGGTAGTGAAGGCAGCAGTGCAGGACCTGATTACCGCGGCAAACACCTCAGTTTCCCAGGCCGAGGCCATCAAGTCCTTCCGCATCGTCCCGGCAGACTTCACCGAAGCCTCCGGGCACCTGACCCCCTCCATGAAGGTGAAGCGGGCGCAGGTGATGAAGGACTTCGAAACCGTCATCGAGGAGATGTACTCCGCGCCGCGTTCCTGACGTCCCACAACAAAGGAAGGGTCCTTCACCTTGTGAAGGACCCTTCCTTTGTTGTGCAGCCTTACCCTACTGTTCGATGACCAGCAGCAGGTCCCCGCCCTGGACCTGCTCCACCGCTGAGATGGCCAGGCGGGAAACCTTGCCGCCCACCGGCGTCGTGATGGACGCCTCCATCTTCATGGCCTCGATGGTTGCCACCGTGTCACCCGCGTTGACGGAATCGCCGGGCTTGACCGTGACGGTAACGGCACCGGCGAACGGTGCGGCCACCTGCCCGGGCTGGGCGGGATCGGCCTTCTCGGCGGCCTTGACGTTGCTGACCACCGACCGGTCGCGCACCATGACCGGGCGGGACTGGCCGTTGAGGGTGCACATGACGGTGCGCATGCCCTTCTCGTCCGGCTCCGAGACCGCCTCCAGGGAAGCAATCAGCCGGACACCGCGCTCCAGCTGGATCTCGTGCTCGGTGCCGCGCTGCAGCCCGTAAAGGTAGTCGCGGGTATCCAGCACGGAGATGTTGCCGTAAGTCTCCACGCTCTTCAGGTAGTCCTTGGTGGGACCGTCGAAGAGCAGCCGGTTCAGCGTGCGCTGGCGGGTCTTGGAATCGGACTTCAGTGCGGCGCTGTCCTCGGCGCTGAGTTCCACGTCGCGGACCTTCACGCTGCGGCCCTGGAGGGCCTTGGTGCGGAAGGGCTCCGGCCAGCCTCCGGGAGGATCACCGAGCTCGCCGGACAGGAAGCCGATCACGGAGTCCGGAATGTCGTAGTTCTGCGGATTCGCCTCAAAGTCAGCGGGATCGGCGTTCAGGCCCACCAGGTGCAGGGCGAGGTCGCCCACTACCTTAGACGACGGCGTCACCTTGACCAGGTGCCCCAGGATGCGGTCCGCGGCGGTGTACATGTCCTCGATGGCTTCGAACCGCTCCCCCAGCCCCAGCGCCATGGCCTGCTGGCGCAGGTTGGACAGCTGGCCGCCCGGGATCTCGTGCTTGTACACGCGGCCGGTGGGGCCGGGCAGGCCCGACTCGAACGGTGCGTACACGCGGCGGACGGCCTCCCAGTACGGCTCGAGCGAGCTGACGGCGTCCAGGCTGATGCCGGTGTCCCGTGGAGTGTGGGCAAGGGCGGCGACAAGGGCCGACGCCGAGGGCTGGCTGGTGGTGCCGGCCAGGGATGCGGAAGCAACGTCCACGGCATCCACACCCGCGTCGACGGCGGCCAGCAGCGTGGCCAGCTGGCCACCGGCGGTGTCGTGCGTGTGCAGGTGGACCGGCAGGTCGAACCGTTCGCGGAGGGCAGCCACGAGCCTGGCGGCAGCTGCGGGACGGAGCAGGCCGGCCATATCCTTGATCGCCAGGATGTGGGCTCCGGCGTCGACGATCTTCTGGGCCAGCTGGAGGTAATAGTCCAGCGTGTAGAGTTTCTCCTCCGGGTCCAGCATGTCGCCCGTGTAGCAGAGGGCCACCTCGGCGACGGCGGTGCCGGTGGCGCGCACGGCACGGATGGCCGGTGCCATCTGGCTGACGTCGTTCAGGGCGTCGAAAATGCGGAAAATGTCAATGCCGGTGGCGGCCGCCTCGTTGACGAACGCCTCGGTGACCTCCTCCGGGTACGGGGTGTAGCCAACGGTGTTCCGGCCGCGCAGCAGCATTTGGATGCAGACGTTCGGCATGGCGGCGCGCAGGGCAGCGAGCCGGTCCCAGGGGTCCTCCCCCAGGAAGCGCAGCGCGACGTCATAAGTTGCTCCACCCCAGGCTTCCACGGACAGCAGCTGTGGAAGGAGCGCCGTGACGGCCGGACCGGCGGCAACGAGGTCCCGGGTGCGGACGCGGGTGGCCAGCAGGGACTGGTGCGCATCGCGGAAGGTGGTGTCCGTGACGGCCACGGCGTTCTGCTCCCGCAGCGCCTTCGCGAAGCCTTCCGGCCCCAGCTCGAGGAGTTTCTGGCGCGAACCCGGTGCTGCCGTTATGCCTTTGACGTCAGGCAGCTTCTGGGCGGGATTGGAGTGCACGGTCAATTCACCGTTGGGCTTGTTGACGGTGACGTCGGCCAGCCAGGTGAGGAGCTTCGTGCCGCGGTCTGCCGAAACGCGGGCCTTGAGCAATTCCGGGCGCTGGTCAATGAAGTTCGTGGCCACATCCCCGGCGATGAAGTCGGGATCGTCCAGCACTGCCTGGAGGAAGGGGATGTTCGTGGAGACACCGCGGATGCGGAATTCGGCCAGGGCACGGCGGGCCCGGGCCACTGCTGCCGGGTAGTCCCGGCCGCGGCAGGTGAGCTTGACCAGCATGGAATCAAAGTGGGGGCTGATTTCGGCGCCGGAGTAGACCGTGCCGCCGTCCAGCCGCACGCCGGCACCGCCGGCCGAACGGTAACCGGTGATCTTTCCGACGTCGGGCCGGAAACCGTTTGCGGGATCTTCCGTGGTGATGCGGCTCTGCAGTGCTGCGCCGCGCAGCTTGACGGAGTCCTGTGACAGGCCAAGGTCGGCGAGGGTCTCGCCGGAGGCGATCCGCATCTGGGCCTGGACCAGGTCCACGTCCGTGACTTCCTCGGTGACCGTGTGCTCCACCTGGATGCGCGGGTTCATTTCGATGAAGACGTGCTGGCCTGCCCGCTCGCCTTCTGTGTCCACCAGGAACTCGACGGTACCGGCGTTGACGTAGTTCAAGGCCTTGGCGAACTTCACCGCATCGCGGTAGAGGGCCTGGCGGATTCCTTCATCCAGGTTGGGGGCCGGAGCGATCTCGATGACCTTCTGGTGCCGCCGCTGGATGGAACAGTCGCGCTCGAAAAGGTGCATGACGTTGCCTTCGGCGTCCGCGAGGATCTGCACCTCGATGTGCCGCGGGCGCAGGACAGCCTGCTCCAGGAACATGGTGGGGTCACCGAACGCCGCGTCCGCTTCGCGCATTGCCGATTTCAAGGCCTCGGGCAGGGCCTCGCGGGTATCCACCCGGCGCATGCCGCGGCCGCCGCCGCCTGCCACAGCCTTGGCGAAGATGGGGAATCCGATCTCATCGGCCGCGGCCAGGAGCTCGTCCAGGTCCTTCGACGGCTCGCTGGACTTCAGGACCGGCACACCCGCCTCGCGGGCCGCCTTCAGTGCGGCAACCTTGTTGCCCGCAAGCTCCAGCACCTCGGCGGGCGGACCCACGAAGGTGATGCCGGCTTCCTTGGCCGCACGCGCCAGGTCCGGGTTTTCCGACAGGAAGCCGTAGCCCGGGTAGATGGCGTCCGCGCCGGACTCCTTGGCCACCCGTACCACTTCTGCGACGTCGAGGTATGCCCGGACGGGGTGGCCTTCCTCGCCAATCAGGTACGCCTCGTCCGCTTTCTGGCGGTGGATCGAGTTTCGGTCCTCTTGGGGAAAAACGGCAACGGTCTTGGCGCCCAGCTCGTAGCCGGCGCGGAAGGCCCTGATCGCGATTTCACCGCGGTTGGCCACCAGAATTTTGGAAAACATGCTTCTCCTGCATCATTGCGGGGTGGATCGATGAGTGGTCACAGTGTCTAGGACCTACAAGGACAAACACAAATCTTTGTGGCAACAGTCACAGATTTTCCCGTCATGTCCCGATCGCTTTCAGCCTGGCTGGCGGAAACCGCCCCGGCAGCACAGTCGGTGCCATGCCGACGCCCGGTAAAGCAGGATTCGCCGACGCATCAACATATGATGAGTAGGGCGGCAGGACCGTCCGGCTTCGGCTCTGCCGAGGCAAACATTACCCCCAACACGGCATCCGGCGTTAGGTTTTGGTCTCTCAAGTGCAAGTAGTCAGCATCAGCAGCCTCAAGGGTGGAGTCGGCAAGACTTCCGTCACCACAGGATTGGCGTCTGCGGCGCTTGCCGCCGGAGTCCGCACGCTGGTGGTGGACCTGGATCCGCACGCCGACGCCACCACGGCCCTCGGCGTACAGCCGGGCGACCAGTTGGATATCGGCCGGATGCTGAAGAGCCCACGAAGGGCGAAACTGGCCGGGAACGTGGTGCGCAGCAGCTGGGCTGACCGCACCCCCTCCAACGGCGCCGGGCCCGCTGTCCTGGATGTCGCCGTCGGCTCTGCCTACACCGGAATCTACGACCGGCCGGACCTTGGCCGCCGGGACCTCCGCAGGCTTTCCGCCGTGCTCGCCGGCACGGAAGAGTACCAGCTTGTCCTCATCGATTGCCCGCCGTCGCTCAACGGCCTGACGCGCATGGCGTGGGCTGCCAGCGACAAGGTCGCCCTGGTTGCCGAACCTGGCCTGTTCTCGGTTGCCGGTACGGAACGCACCATGCGGGCCATCCAGCTGTTCAAGCAGGAGTTTGCGCCCAATCTGTCACCGGCGGGCATCGTGGCCAACCGCGTCCGCAGCGGCTCTTCCGAGCACACCTACCGCCTGGCGGAGATGGAGTCCATGTTCGGCGAACTCCTGCTGAGCCCGCGGATTCCCGAACAGGCCAACTGGCAGCAGATCCAGGGCGCGGCGCACCCCGTCCACCACTGGCCCGGGGATTCAGCCAAGTCCGCGGCCGGATTGTTCGACGAACTGCTGTCCACCCTGATGGCGTCCGGCAAGGGCCTGCGCAGCCGCGCCCGCTAGGACCTCACGTCTTAAACAATCAGGGCGGCCCTCCAACTGGAGGGCCGCCCTGATTGTTTATGTGTAAGAACCGGTCAGCTGATCTTCCGGGCGGCGCGCCGCTTGCTCAGTTCATCGTCCGGAAAGGGCTGCTCGGCGGCATGCTCGCTGGGCAGGGACGCGAGGCTGCCTTCCACCTCGCGCCAGACGCGTCCCACGGCAATGCCGAAAACGCCTTGGCCGCCCTGCACCAAATCAATGACTTCGTCCGCGGACGTGCACTCGTAGACACTGGCGCCGTCGCTCATGAGCGTGATCTGGGCCAGGTCCTCGACGCCGCGTTCCCGGAGGTGTTCAACGGCGGTGCGGATCTGCTGAAGGGAAACGCCGGTGTCGAGGAGCCGCTTGACCACCTTGAGCACCAGGATGTCCCTGAACCCGTACAACCGCTGGGAGCCGGATCCTGCCGCGCCGCGGACGGCCGGCTCAACCAGGCCCGTCCGGGCCCAGTAATCGAGCTGGCGGTAAGTAATGCCGGCTGCCTTGCAGGCCGTAGGACCGCGGTAGCCGGCGTCCTCGTCCAGTACGGGAAGGTCCTCGGTGAACAGGAGGCCCTGGGCACCGCTCACGGGCACAGCAACACCAGCCGTGGGCTGTTTTAGCCCGCCTGCTTCGCCTTTGGGACTCACCTGGATCCTCCTTGTCGTACGCTCCCGGGAACTTGTAACGGCAAGCCTTGGCATGAAGACCATGCGTGTAATTATTCCGCGGGGCGCACTTTCCAGTGTGACTTGCGCGGCTGCCGTAAGCAAGGGAACTTGATACTTCGACGTTAGGCCCGGCAGGTCCCGAGGTCAAAGACCTTCGGGGGTTGGAAGAGGCGTGTCGAAACTTTCAGGCTTAACTTTAACCTTAACGTGACCTTAGCCGTCGAAATCCTCAGGTTCCACATCGTCAAGGAACTCACGGAAGCGGCGCAGTTCGCGCTCCTCATCCACGGTGGGGCCGGGCTCTGTATCCTCGCCTTCGTCGTGCTCAGTGATGCGGACGCCGGCCTCATCCATCACGGAGTCGGCGCACCAGATCCGGCACTTGGCGCGGAGCGCCACCGCAAGGGCATCAGACGCCCGCGAGCTCACCGTGGTCCCATTTTCGAACTGCAGCTGCCCGTAGAAGATGTTGTCCTCCACCGCGACGATGTTGACACTGACCACTGAGTGGCCCAGGGACTCCACGACGTCCACCAGGAGATCATGGGTCATGGGCCGGGGTGGGACCACACCCTGCTGGGCAAGGGCGATGGCGCTGGCTTCCGGAGTGCCGATCCAAATGGGGACGTGGCGTTCGCCGTGCATCTCCTTGAGCAGGACCAGCGGCTGGTTTGAAGGCAGTTCGATGCGAACGCCTACAATCTCGACTTCAATCATCAGATGTCCATGCGTGAGATGTGGTCCTGCACCAGGGCCCGGTGCAGGGTGAGGCAAAGATCGCTGATCTCGCGGGCCGCCTCTGCCGCGCGCGCCTGTGATGCAGAGTCCTTGCGCGAGGCAAGCGGCGCCACAGCGCGTTCCACCAGGCCGAATTCCCGTTCGGCCGCGGCCTGGAAAGGCCGCAGGTGCCTTGGTTCCAGCCCGTGGCTTTCCAGCTGGACGCACGCGCGGGCCACCTGGAGGGCATGTTCGTCGAACTGGCCGTTGCTGTGGCTGATGAGGCCGAAGCTCAGGAGCGACTGCAGCAGGGGCACGCTGGCGCCGGATTCGGTGCGGAGCTGTTCCTCGCTCAGTTTCCGGCCGCGGTTCTGAAGTTCGGCGGCCAGCTCGTCGGAGACTATGCGCGGGGAAACCACGACGCCGGGAGGCAGGTTCTCCGGCCGTTCCCCCCTGTCAATGGCGTCAAGGTAGTCCTTGATGACTTTCAGGGGCAGGTACTGGTCCCGCTGCAGGGCCAGTACGAAGCGCAGCCGCTCCACGTCACCGTCGGAATACTGGCGGTAGCCGGCAGGGGTGCGGCGTGGGTTGATCAGTCCCTTTTCCTCAAGGAACCGGATCTTCGACGCGGTCATGCCAGGGAAGTCGGCGCTCAGCTGGGCGAGAACTTCGCCAATGTTCAGGACCTGGGGGCCCCGGCGTTCCGGTTGTGCCATTGCCACAGGCAGCGGTCCCCGGGTCAGCTGCGGCCTGCAGCCGTGGCAGGGCTCAGGTAGAAGGTGAGGCGGAATTTGCCGATCTGGACTTCGCTGCCGGACCTCAGCTCAACGCGGTCCACGCGGTCGTGGTTGACGTAGGTGCCGTTGAGGCTGTTCATGTCCACGACTTCGAAGCTGCGTGCCGTGCGCCGGAATTCGACATGGCGGCGCGAAACCGTGACATCGTCCAGGAAGATGTCCGCGTCCGGGTGGCGCCCCGCGGTGGTCACGTCCGAATCCAGCAGGAACCGGGCGCCGGCATTCGGCCCGCTGTGGGCCACGAGGAGCGCGGAACCGGCGGGCAGGGCTTCCACCGAGTTGCGCTCTTCCGAGGACAGCCTGGGCGCGATGGTGGGTTCATCGGTGATGGGGGTGAGATGGATCGAGGTGGTCTCCGACGCCTTAGCCGCACCCGTGCCGTAATCCCCATCGGCAGGGTTGTGTCTGTGGCCAGCCATGGATTCCTCCTCTGTGACGCTGCAGGCGCAAACCTGCAGCCAACGTTTGCTCTCCGGCCCTGCCAGCAGGTCCGGCGCCGGCTCCCGATCCGGGGGCTGACGTGCGAAGACGCTTTGCCTGCGGCGCGGGGCCGGACCGGAATTACCGGTTAGCTTTAGCCTACCTGTTGTTCGTACTCGGATGCACTGAGCAGGGACTCAACTGCATCCGGTTCGGCGAGTTTGACCTCGATGAGCCAGCCGTCACCGTAGGGATCGGTGTTGATGAGGGCCGAATCGCTGTCCAGGGAGTCGTTCCGGGCCACCACTTCGCCGGAAACGGGTGCGTAGATGTCGCTCACGCTCTTGGTGGACTCGACCTCGCCCACCACTTCGTTCGCCGTAATCTTCGTGCCGACTTCGGGCATCTGGGCGTAGACGACATCTCCAAGGGCGTCCTGGGCAAAGTCGGTGATTCCCACGCGGACCACGCCGTCGGCATTCGGGGCCGTGACCCACTCGTGTTCGGCGGTGTAGGACAGGTCTTCGGGAATGTTGCTCATGGGTGGCCTTTCATCGGGGTACGCGCCAATGTCAAAAGGGGCCCGTAAAACGGGCCGCCGCTGAAAGTATAGGCATAACTGCCGGGGCCGGCGCGGGCGTTTCTGACAAGATGGGACCCATGAGTGCAAGCACCGGTTCAGCATGCCGGGGACAGGAAAGGTAGGCCATGCCGGAACTGCCTGAAGTCGCCGGTCTGGCCGCGTTCCTTGATGAACAGCTGCGGGGCTGCGTTGTAGCGAAACTGCAGATTGTCTCGTTTGCCGTGCTCAAGACGGCCGATCCGCCGTTCAACGCCATCGAGGGCCGCACCGTGTCCGGCGTCCGCCGGTTCGGAAAGTTCATCAGCATTGACACGGACGGCATTTCCCTGGTGTTCCATTTGGCGCGCGCGGGCTGGGTGCGCTTCACGGACTCCCCCGCCGACAGCCAGCTCCGGATGGGCAAGGGCCTCATCGCAGTGCGGGCTGCTTTCTCCGGTCCCGACGGGCCGCGCGGGCTGGACCTGACGGAAGCGGGCACCAAGAAAAGCCTGGCCGTCTACGTCGTGCGGGATCCGCAGGACGTGCCGGGCATCGCCACGTTGGGCACGGATCCGTTTACCGAGGCGTTCGACGCCGACATGCTGGCTGCGATCCTGGCCGGCAGTTCGCAGCAGGTCAAGGGACTGCTGCGCAGCCAAAGCGTGATCGCCGGCATCGGCAACGCTTACAGCGACGAGATCCTCCATGCCGCCCGGGTCTCTCCGTTCGCCATCGCCAAATCCCTGGACCGGGAGACGGTGCAGGTGCTGTACGACGCCATCCACAGCGTGCTGGGCGAGGCACTGGCCGAAGCAGCCGGCAAGCCGCCCAAGGACCTCAAGGACGTCAAACGCAGCCACATGCGGGTTCACGCCCGGACCGGACAGCCCTGCCCCGTCTGCGGCGACACGGTACGGGAAGTCTCATTCGCGGACACTGCCCTTCAGTACTGCCCCACCTGCCAGACCAAAGGCAAAATCCTGGCCGACCGCAGGACTTCGAAGTTCCTGAAGTAGGAAGATCCGGCATCCAAGGCATCCCGCGGCTGCGGACGGTGTCGCGGGTGACCGGATTGCGGTTCGGGACCTCTGGCCCTGCCCCGGCACACCCCTGGGGCGTAGCGTCTTGACCAAGGCTCGCATGTCTCGGTCACCACGAAGGGGTCACAATGCGCAGGTCCCGCCCCACAGTCATCGGAATGGCCTTGGCCCTCGCCCTCGGCGGTGGTCTCGGGGGCACGGCCCTGGTGCCCGCCGCGGCCGCCGTACCAGCGGTGGCGGTGCAGCGGAGCGGTCCGGCGTCGATGGCGGTGCAGCAGGCCGGTGACGACGCGATTGTCCAGCATTACGAGCAGCTCGGCGGCAGCGCATCGTTCCTCGGCACGCCAGTCGGGAGCGCGTACGACATCGCTGGGGGCCGCGCCCAGGATTACACGGCCGGCACCATCTACTGGAGCCCCGGCACCGGAGCACGCGAGGTCCATGGGGCAATCCGCGGACGCTATCTCGCCTTCGGCGGACCCGCAGGCCTCCTGGGCTTCCCACTCACCGACGAGACCGCCACTCCGGGCGCCGCCGGCCGATACAACGACTTCGCCGCAGGATCCATCTACTGGAGCCCCGCCACCGGAGCACACGAGGTGCACGGGGCAATCCGCGGACGCTATCTCGCCTTCGGCGGACCCGCAGGCCTCCTGGGCTTCCCACTCACCGACGAGACCGCCGCCCCGGGCGCCGCCGGCCGATACAACGACTTCGCCGCAGGATCCATCTACTGGAGCCCCGCCACCGGAGCACACGAGGTGCACGGGGCAATCCGCGGACGCTATCTCGCCTTCGGCGGACCCGCAGGCCTCCTGGGCTTCCCACTCACTGACGAGACCGCCGCCCCGGGCGCCGCCGGCCGATACAACGACTTCGCCGCAGGATCCATCTACTGGAGCCCCGCCACCGGAGCACACGAGGTGCACGGGGCAATCCGCGGACGCTATCTCGCCTTCGGCGGACCCGCAGGCCTCCTGGGCTTCCCACTCACTGACGAGACCGCCGCCCCGGGCGCCGCCGGCCGATACAACGACTTCGCCGCAGGATCCATCTACTGGAGCCCCGCCACCGGAGCACACGAGGTGCACGGGGCAATCCGCGGACGCTATCTCGCCTTCGGCGGACCCGCAGGCCTCCTGGGCTTCCCACTCACTGACGAGACCGCCGCCCCGGGCGCCCCCGGCCGATACAACGACTTCGCCGCAGGATCCATCTACTGGAGCCCCGCCACCGGAGCGCACGAGGTGCACGGGGCAATCCGCGGACGCTATCTGGAGCTCGGCGGCCCGGCAGGCGTGCTCGGATTCCCGCTGACGGACGAGACAGGCACCCCCGACGGGGTCGGCCGGTACAACCACTTCAGCGGCTCGAATGCCGGCTCGTCGATCTACTGGTCGCCCGCCACCGGAGCCCACGAGGTGTACGGCGCAATCCGGGCCCAGTGGGCGGCCCTCGGCTGGGAGCGCAGCCGGCTCGGCTACCCAACCAGCGGCGAGTACGGCATCACGGGCGGCCGCCGCAATGACTTCCAGCACGGTTCGATCCTGTGGCACTCGGCCAGCGGCAGGATCGAGGTCATCTATACCAGCATCCCGCCGGCGCTCCTGGGCGTGGATCTTGAGCGCATTCCGACTGCGCAGAAGGTTGTCGCGCTCACGTTCGACGCCGGCGCCAACGACGCCGGCCTCCGATCGATCCTTGCCACCCTCGCAGCCAACGGCGTCCCGGGCACGTTTTTCCTCACCGGAGACTGGGTCAACCAGTTCCCCTCCGACCCGGCGCTGATCTACAACGCGGGGCATCGGATCGGCAATCACTCCATGACCCACCCGGACTTTACCGCCCTGACGGACGCCCAGATCACGGCTGAGATCAGCAGCGCGCAGAGGACCATCGAGGCCGCTGGAGGCGACCCGCTCCCGTTCTTCCGCTTCCCGTTCGGCGCCCGCGATTCCCGCACGATTGCAGACGCCAACGCCGCCGGGTACGCGGCGATCCGGTGGACCGTCGACACCTTGGGTTGGCAAGGCACCATGAACGGAACGCGCGGCCCGGGCTTTGTCGTCCAGCGCATCATGGCTTCCGCACAGCCCGGGGAGATTGTCCTGATGCACCTCGGCTCGAACCCCGACGACGGTTCAACGCTCGACGCCGCGGCCCTCCCGCAGGTGATCTCCCAGCTCCGGGCGGCAGGCTACGGCTTCGTCACCCTCGACGCCGCCCTCGGCTAGCTGGGCCAACGACGGGCTGGTCCATATCCCACCAACGCAAAAGCCGCGGAAACCCTAAGGTTTCCGCGGCTTTCTGGTCGGGCTGACAGGATTTGAACCTGCGACCCCTTGACCCCCAGTCAAGTGCGCTACCAAGCTGCGCTACAGCCCGCTGGTTCCGCCGTTCTCCGCTGAACTCAACCCGAGGGTTTTCATCAGCAGTCCGGCCGAACCACCTAGAAGAGCTTACACGATCCGGAGGGGTGCCTGTGACACTTTCCGGTGATCAGCCCAAGGTGTGTCGCAATTAACGCTTCCGGCCACGCTTCTCGCGCACGCGCATGCTGACCTCAATCGGAGTTCCCTCGAATCCGAAGGTCTCCCGCAGGCGGCGCGTGATGAAACGGCGGTACCCGGGGTCCAGGAATCCCGTGGTGAACAGCACGAATTTGGGCGGGCGGCTGGAGGCCTGGGTGCCAAAGAGGATGCGGGGCTGCTTGCCGCCGCGGACCGGGTGCGGGTGGGCGGCCACGAGCTCACCCAGGAAGGCGTTGAGGCGCCCGGTGGCGATCCGCTTGTCCCAGTTCTCCAGGGCAAGGTCCAGGGCCGGGACCAGGCGGTCCTTGTGCCAGCCGGTCTTTGCCGAAATGTTGACCCGCGGCGCCCATTCCACATGGGCCAGGTCCTGCTCGATCTCGCGCTCCAGGTAACGGCGGCGTTCATCGTCGAGCAGGTCCCACTTGTTGAATGCCAGGACCAGCGCGCGGCCGGACTCGATGGCCAGCTGCAGGATGCGCACGTCCTGTTCGCTGAGGACCTCGTCCACGGCGAGGAGCACGACGGCGACCTCCGCCTTCTCGAGCGCGGCCTGCGTCCGAAGTGAGGCGTAGTAGTCAGCGCCCTGCGCCATGTGCTGGCGGCGGCGGATGCCGGCGGTGTCCACAAAGCGCCAGGTGCGGCCGCCGAGTTCAATGAATTCGTCAACGGGGTCACGCGTGGTTCCTGCGGTGTTGTCCACCACTACGCGCTCGGATCCTGCAAGCTTGTTCAGCAGCGAGGACTTGCCCACGTTGGGGCGGCCGATCAGGGCGATACGGCGCGGGCCGCCTGAGCGGTCCGTTCCCTCGATCGTTGAGTATTCAGGGAGCACGTCCATGACGTGGTCCAGGAGGTCCGCGACACCGCGGCCGTGAAGGGCAGAGACCGGGTAGGGCTCGCCGAAACCGAGGCCCCACAACGCGGCGCTGTCCGCTTCCTGGGCGAAGTCGTCCACCTTGTTGGCCACCATGATGACCGGCTTCTTGCTGCGGCGCAGCATCTTCATGACGCCTTCGTCCGTGGCGGTGGCGCCCACTGCGGAGTCCACCACGAAAAGCACGGCGTCGGCGAGTTCCACGGCCATCTCGGCCTGCTCGGCGACGCGGGCGTGGATGCCGCGGGCGTCGTGCTCCCAGCCGCCGGTGTCCACCAGCGTGAAGTTGCGGCCGTTCCAGTTCGCGGAGTACATGACCCGGTCACGGGTGACGCCCGGGGTGTCCTCCACCACTGCTTCGCGGCGGCCCAGGATGCGGTTCACCAGCGTGGACTTCCCCACGTTTGGCCGGCCGATGATTGCCAGGACGGGATCCAGCTTGACGGGACCGTCAAAGTCCTCGTCGCCGTACTCCCCGCTCAGCAGGGCGGCATCGTCCTCGTCAAGCTCGTAATCCTCCAGGCCGGCCCGGAGGGAGGCGGCACGCAGCTCCGCTTCGTCGTCGCCCATCGCTGCCAGCCGTTCGGCAACCTGGTCGGTGCCGGTGGGAGTGTATTCGTCGTCGGTGCCGGAAGGCCCGGAAGTCTGGGTGGTGTCGCTCATTGCACTGTCCTTAGTGGTCATCTGCCGGCGTCCCCGGCTACTGCTGTCAAGTCGTTGTGGTCAGCGGAAGGCAAAGGCTGCCCGCTGAGTTGGATAGCGTCCTGGACGTGCCCGGCCAGCGCTGCACGGATGTCCTGCGCCGCCCTGTCCATTGAAGCACGCCCGCTTTCACCGGCCCGGCGGGCCAGGGTAAGGGCTGATCCGAAGCTGACGTGGAATCGCCGCCCCGGCCGCGGGACGAAGTCCAGGTGCTCGTCGCCCTGCCGGGTGCCCAGGATGGCCACCGGAACAACCGGTGCCCCGGAGTTCAGCGCCAGCCAGGCCACGCCCCCGTTGATGTCCGCGGCTGCCCCGCTCCCCCGCGTCCCTTCCGGAAGAATCCCAACGCAGCGTCCGGCGTCGAGCACGTCCTTGCAGCGCTGCAGCGCCGCCCGGTCACCCTGCCGGTCCACCGGAAGCTGCCCGGAGGCGGTGAGTACCCGGCCCAGGAAGCCCTGGAACATCTCCTGTTTTACCAGGATGTGCATGGGCCGCGGCGCCGCGCCGAACATGACCGGCCCGTCGAGGAAGCTGATGTGGTTGGCTGCGAAGATCACCGGACCGCCGGTGGGGACGTTGCTCCTGCCCGTCACCGTGGTCCGGTAGACCACGTGGTCCAGGATCCATCCCACCGGCCTGCTCCACGCCATGGTCAGTCGGGTTGGCACACCCGCCCGGGCCTCAGTCACGGTTGAGGACCTTTGTAACGATCACGAGGGCGGCATTGACGGTCTGCTCGAAGTCCAGGTCCGAGGAGTCCAGCGTGACCACGCCGTCTGCCGCCTGGGTGAAGTTCACCACGGTTGAGTCCCTGGCATCCCGGTGGGTCACCTGGGCTGCCAGCTGTTCGGCGTTCTGGGTGCCGCCCAGCTGGATGCCGCGCCGGCGGAGGCGGGCTTCCTCGCTTGCGGTGAGGAGCATGCGCACCTCGGCTCCGGGCGCGACGACGGTGGTGATGTCCCGGCCTTCCACCACCATTCGGCGGTGGTGCTTTTCAATCAGGTCCCGCTGCCTGCGGATCAGTTCGGTCCGGGCACCAAGCGTGGTGGCCACGGAGCTGACCGCGGCGGAAATTGCCGGTTCGCGGATGGCATCGGTGACGTCCACGCCGCCTACCCGCACGTATTCCTCCTGGGGGCTGGTGCTCAGTTCCAGCGCAAAGTCCCGGGAGGCCTGTTCCACGGCCGGCGTGTCATCAAGGTCAATCCCCTGGTTTACGCAGTACCAGGTCAGTGCGCGGTACATCGCTCCGGTGTCCAGGTAGGCCAGCCGCAGCCTGCGGGCAACCTCCTTGCTCACGCTGGATTTACCGGAGCCGGACGGTCCGTCGATGGCAACCACCAGCGGCCGGCCGATGCGCAGGGCGCGCATGGTCTCGAGGAGTTCCTGTGTCATTACTGAAGTACCCGCCATCCGCGGTCGTTGAGAGCTTCGATCAGGTGGTCGTGCTTGTTCGGCAACACAGACAATTCCACCATGCCAACGTTCTGTCCGGAGGAATGGTCCAGCCGAAGATCCTCGACGTTCACACCGATTTCACCGATCTCGGTGAGCAGCTGCGCGATCTGGCCGGGCTTGTCATCCACCAGGACGGTGAGCCAGGAGTATGCCTGCGGCGGGCCGCCGTGCTTGCCGGGAATCCGGGCCTGGCCGGCGTTGCCCTCACTGATCAGCTGTGCCAGGTCCAGCCGGGCTCCCGGTGCCGTGGGCTGTTCCAGGGTTCCGATGAGGCGGTTCAGGTCCTCGCGGACGCCGTAGAGGATCTCCACGACCTTGGCTGCATTCCCGCCGAGGATCTGCACCCAGAGGGTGGGATCGCTCGCGGCAATCCTGGTGACGTCGCGGAGGCCGTTGCCGGCCAGCGACAGGGCGTGCAGTGGCGTTCCCTGGAGGCGGCTGGCCAGCAGGGATGACATGACCTGGGGCAGGTGCGACACCAGGGCCACTGCTTCATCATGTTCGTCCGCCGTGAACTGCGAGACAACCGCTCCAAGATCCGAGGCAAGCGACCGTGCCACTTGCAGGGCAGCGCCGGAGGTCTCCCCGGAGGGGCACACCACCCAAGGCATGGAGGTGAACAGCTCGCCGCGGGCGGCCACCGGTCCCGATTTTTCCCGCCCGGCCATGGGGTGGGTGCCCACGTACCGGGTGAGGTCGGCACCGAGGCTGCGCAGACGGGCCAGGATGTCAGCCTTGACGCTGGCTATGTCCACCACGACGGCGTCGGGGTAGTCAGCCAGCGCCTGGCACACGACGCCGGCCGTCACGTCCGGCGGGGCGGCAACCACAACCAGTTGCGGTTTGCGGCTGCCCAGCTCGGACAGGGGACGCCCGGCACCGATGTCCACCGCCACCGCCTGGTTGGTGGGTGACGGGTCGGAAAGGAACACAGGTACGCCACGCCCCCGCAGGCCCAGCCCAATGCTGGTGCCCAGCAGTCCGGTACCAATCACCACCACCGGGCCATCCAGGTGGCCGCGGCCCTGGCTTTTGAACGCGGACATGCGTCAGAGTCCTACGGATGCCAGCAGGTGGCCGACTTCCTGCTTGCCCAGGTTGCGGATGCTGCCCTGGCGCTGGTCCCCGAGTCCGATGGGGCCCACCTTGACGCGGACCAGCCGCTGGACCGGGAAGCCGACAGCATCAAAGAGTCGGCGGACAATCCGGTTCTTACCCGAGTGGAGCACAACCTCGATCAGCACGTGGCCCGGGGTGGAGTCCACCAGGCGGAAGGAGTCAACGGACGCGAACCCGTCCTCCAGTTCCACGCCGGCTTTCAGCTGGGCGCCTACGCCCTGCGGGAACGGCCCGCGCACCTGCACCAGGTAGGTCTTGGGAACCTCGTAGGACGGGTGGGTCAGCCTGTTGGCGAGTTCGCCGTCGTTGGTCAGCAGCAGCAGGCCTTCGGTGGCGACGTCGAGCCTTCCCACATGGAAGAGGCGTTCGCCGGTGTTCTTGTTGCTCTTCAGGAAGTCGCTGATGCACGGCCGGCCCTCGGGATCCTCCATGGTGGACACCACGCCCTTGGGCTTGTTGAACACCATGTAGACCAGGTTCTCGTCCAACTGGATCCGCAAGCCGTCAACATGAATGACGGCGGTCTTGGGATCGACGCGCATGCCGAGTTCCGTAACCACCTGGCCGTCCACCTCAACGCGGCCCTCGGCGATCATTTCTTCGCAGACGCGCCGGGATGCGACTCCGGCGGACGCCATTACTTTCTGGAGGCGCACGCCGTCTGCATCATGGAGTTCGGACTGCGGAACGTTACCGCGGGGGCCCTTCTTCCGGCCGGGCTTGCGGACCGGACCCAGGTTCTGGCCGAAGCGTTCGCTGCCGAATGCACGGGAAGCGGCTGTCCCGGGTGCACCGGTACGCGGCTTGGGCTTGAGGGCACCGGGAGTTCCGGGAGCTTTCTTGGCGCCGGGCTTGCGTGCCGCGGGCTTGCGCGACGACGGCTTGGCGCCACGGGCGCCCTCCGATGCCCGTGCCTGCTGGTCCCCCGCCAGATCGGGGTCGATGAAGCGTTCCTCGCGCGGCTTGGGGGCGCGGTGGGGCCGGTCCCCGCCGAATCCTGCTGCCCGCTTGGCTGTTCCGCCGCGGGAACCGCCGCTGAAGCCGCCGCCCTGTGCGCTGCGCTGCTGGGAGTTGTTGCGCTCGTTGCCGCCGCGTCCCGAACTGTTACGTGGTGAACCCTGGCGTCCCGCCTGTGTCATGACCCGTCCTTCAATGTGTTTTGGCCGGCAGAGATGTCCAAGGACAACCCTAGCCAGCCGCGCAGACTTCGTCTGCCCTGATAGAAAACCTGATAAACAAACTGCTCATGAGACCGCTGCCGGCAGAAGGGTCCTGCCTACATGGTCCCGGCGTCGTAGAACTCTGCGATCCCGTCGAGTCCCGGAAGGTGCGGCGACAGCTGGGGCAGGTCCTCCACTGAACTGATTCCCATCCGTTCAAGGAAATAGGAGGTGGTCCGGTAGAGGATTGCGCCGGACTCGGGATCCGTTCCCGCGTCCTCGATCAGCCCGCGCTGGGCAAGCGTCCGTACGACGGAATCAACATTGACACCGCGAATTGCAGACACCCGGGCCCGGGAAACGGGCTGGCGGTACGCGATGACTGCCAGCGTTTCCAACGCCGCCTGGGTAAGCCTGGCGGTCTGCCCCTCAAGCACATATTTGCCGACAATGTCGGCAAACTCCGTGCGCGAGTAGATCCGCCAGCCACCGGCGATGTTCCGCAATTCAAAACCCCGGGGGCTGGAACCAATGCCAGTGTGGCTGGCATCCTCCATCTCCGGGGCTTTAACAGTATAGCCGTTATACTCACGCTGCAGTTCTGCCAGCAGGGAGCGGACCGCTGTGACCGTCAGGCCTACCCCGGCTGCCAGCTCTTCCTCCGTGGCGGGTTGGTCCAGGACCATGAGCACCGCTTCGAGGGCAGCCTTGGCACCGCCGGGGAGGTCGTCGAAGTCCGGGCCGTGGTCCGCGTCCTCCCGTGGCGCCGTGTCCTCCGGCTTCCCTGCGCCCGCCGGCTTCCATGTGTCCTCAAGCATTGCCCCGCCTTCCACGGCCAGGTCCTGCGGCTTGGAATTCACGCCTGCTCCTCATACTCTTCGCTCAGGTTTTCCGCCGACCAGTCGCGGCCTTCGGCTGTCCAGTGGATGGCAAGCTCGGACAGCGGGGACAGCTGATCGAACGACACGGCCCGGTCCCGGAACAGTTCCAGGAGCGCCAGGAAGCGGGCCACCACCACCAGGGTGGAATCGGCGTCGGCAATCAGGGAACGGAAGGTCTGGGGCGACTCCTGTTGCAGGCGAAGCCCCATCATCCGGGCCTGTTCCTTGACGCTGACGTTGCTCCCATGCAGGTGGCCGAGTGCCACTTGCGGCGGCTGGGCGGGCGCTTTGGGCCGGAGCGCGGCCTCGGCCAGCGCGGCGAACTGTTGCGGCGTGTGTTTCCACACCAGTTCAGGGAGCATCGACGCGAAGTGCTCCTCCAGGGCCACCTGGCGTGGAAAGCGCCGGCCTTCCTGGTGCAGGGTTTCGCCCAGGATTCCTGCCACCTGCTTGAAAGCCTTGTATTGCAGCAGCCGGGCAAAGAGGAGGTCCCGCGCCTCCAGAAGGGCGATGTCCTCGTCGTCCTCCACCTCACCCGCGGGAAGGAGCCGTGCCGCCTTGAGGTCAAGCAGCGTGGCGGCGATCACCAGGAATTCGCTCGCCTCGTCCAGGGCCCACTCTTCACCGAGCCGCTGCAGTTTACGGATGTACTTGATGAACTCATCCGTGACGGTGGCAATGGCCACTTCTGTAATGTCCAGCTGGTGTTTGGCGATCAGCCCCAGAAGGAGGTCGAAGGGACCCGTGAAGTTGGCCAGCCGCACCTCGAAGCCGGGTTTGGATTCGGCCACGGCGTGGTTAGGGTGCGCCGCCGCGGGAGATCAGCTCCTTTGCCAGCCGGCGGTAGGCGTCGGCGCCCACGTGGTTTCCGGCGTAGCTGGTGATGGGCTCCGCGGCCACGGTAGCGTCTGCGAACTTGATGGAGCGCTTGATGACAGTTTCGAAGACCTTGTCGCCGAACGCCTCCACCAGACGGGTGATCACTTCGCGGCTGTGCAGTGTCCTTGCGTCGTACATGGTGGCCAGTACGCCGTCCACCTGAAGGCGAGGGTTCAGCCGGTCCTGGACCTTGTCGATGGTTTCGACCAGCAGCGCCACGGCGCGAAGGGCGAAGAACTCGCAAATGAGCGGGATGATGACGCCGTGGGCTGCCGTGAGGGCGTTGACGGTCAGGAGGCCCAGGGAGGGCTGGCAGTCGATGAGGACGACGTCGTAATCGTCTTCGACTTTCTTGAGCGCACGGTCCAGGACCTGTTCGCGCGCCACCTCGTTGACCAGCTGGACTTCCGCGGCGGAGAGGTCGATGTTGGCGGGCAGCAGGTCGACGTTCTCGACGCCCGTGTGGTGGATGGCGTCACGGATATCCACCTTGCGGTCCATCAGGACGTTGTACACCGTGAGGTCCAGCTCATGCGGGTTGACACCAAGGCCGGCGGAGAGCGCGCCCTGGGGGTCGAAGTCCACCAGGAGGACGCGGCGGCCGTACTCGGCGAGCGCCGCGGCGAGGTTGATGGTGGAGGTGGTCTTCCCCACGCCGCCCTTTTGGTTGACCATGGCGATGACGCGGGCCGGACCGTGGGAGGACAGCGGCGCGGGTTCCGGGAACTCCCGGTATGGGCGCCCGGTGGGCCCCATCACCGCGTTTTCCAGGTCGAATTCCGTGCCCTCCAGAGTTGCTGAACCCTGTTCGCTGCTCACGTATCTGTCCACACTTTCGATGACGGTGATTTCCTGCCGCTGGCTCACCAGCGCCGTTCGTTCTGCTCCCTAGGTTACAGCGCCCGACACGGCATTCGACGGAACTTGACTTTCCGCGAATGTTGAGCCTTGACCCTCTAGCTGAGGTCGAAGGTTGCACTGCCGGGGAACGCTGCCGGGGAACGCAGGACCGCCCCCGCAACATGGCTGCGGGGGCGGTCCCGTGGGGTGTCCTGGCGGTGGCTAGGCCTTGGCAGCCTCGCGGGCGCCCTCTTCCTTGGGTGCCATTTCGCCGTGATGGTGGACCATCATGGTTGCCTCGTCGAAAGGTTCTTCGCCGGACAGCACCCGGCCAACCTGGCCGCCGTCGATCTCCTTGACCCAGGTGCCGATCAGGACGGTGGCCACCGCGTTGCCCGTGAAGTTGGTCAGGGCGCGGGCCTCGGACATGAACCGGTCGATGCCGACGATCATGCCCACGCCGCCGAGCAGTTCGGGCTTGTGTGCCTGCAGGCCGGCCGCGAGGGTTGCAAGGCCGGCGCCGGTCACACCGGCGGCACCCTTGGAGGCGATGATCATGAACACCAGCAGGGAGATCTGGGCGCCGAGGTCCAGCGGGGTGCCCATGGCGTTGGCCACGAACAGGGACGCCATGGTCAGGTAGATGGCGGTTCCGTCCAGGTTGAAGGAGTAGCCGGTGGGAACGGTGACGCCGACGACCGGCTTGGAGACGCCGAGGTGTTCCATCTTGGCGATCAGCCGCGGCAGTGCCGCTTCCGAGGACGACGTGGAGAAGATGATGAGGTACTCACGGGCCAGGTACTTCATCAGCTTGAAGATGTTGACGCCGGCAACCACCTGGAGCAGGCCGCCCAGGATCACCACGATGAACAGTGCGCAGGTGATGTAGAAGGCGATCATCAGGGTGAACATGCTGACGATGGCCTGCACGCCGGTTGCGCCCACGACGGCGGCGATGGCACCGAAGGCACCTACCGGAGCGAGCCACATGATCATGATGAGGATGCGGAACACCAGTGCCTGGCCGTAGCCGACAGCCTTGAGGATCGGGGCACCCTGGGCGCCCATCTTCTGCAGCGCGAAGCCAACCAGGATGGCTGCCAGCAGGGTGGGCAGCACGGGGACGTCACTGGGGATGATGCCCAGCAGGAAGTCCACGGTGCTGTCGGTCGCCGCCTTCTTGTTGGGGTCGTACGGCGTCAGCTTCAGGCCCTCGCCGGGGTGGATGATGTTGCCTACCACCAGGCCGATGGCCAGGGCGAAGGTTGACATGATGATGAAGTAGCCCAGTGCCAGGCCGCCGACCTTGCCGACGGTGGCTGCCTTGGCGATGGAGCCGATGCCCAGGACGATGGTGCAGAAAATGACCGGTGCGATCATCATCTTGATGAGCTTGACGAAGCCGTCGCCCAGGGGCTTGAGGGACTTGCCCACCTCCGGGAACAGCAGGCCCACCACCGCGCCGAGGACGACGGCGGCGATAACTGCGATGTAGAGGTAGTGGGACTTGTCCAGTCCCTTGCGCCGCGGGGTCGCGGTCTCGAGCGACTCTCCTCGTTGAGAAGCCATGATGTGTCTCCTTGTGGATATTCTGATAGACGTTGCGGCGCAGTCTCTGGGCTCAACACGTCCGTCCAATGTGATATCCATCATTGGGCACCCCGTGATCCAGCTCACCGTTGCGTTCATATTGGTCGCGGTATCGGCAGGGTCCAAGGGAGGCAGGCATGATCCACCGCTGGAGTATCGCCCGCCGGCTCTTCCTGGCGAACCTGCTGATCGTCGTGTCGTTTATCGCCATCGTGGGAACGGCCGCCTACGTGGACGCGCGGGACCGGACGTATGACGAAGCGGGCCGCCGGATGGAAGGCGTGGCTGCCTCCATCGCCGCCAATCCCCTGGTGCTCCAGGCTGCTGCCACGCCGGACCCGTCCGCCGTCCTGCAGCCGTATGCCAAAGACGTCACCACCGCGGCCCACGTGGACTTCATCACGATCATGGCGCCGGACCGTACCCGCTGGACCCACCCGCGGGACGAGGAGCTGGGCCGGCCCTACATCGGCTCCATCGATGAAGCACTCCGCGGCCACACCTACACCGAAGTGACGGCAGGTACGCTGGGCCCGTCGGTGCGGACCATTGTTCCGGTCAAGGATTCTGCGGGGACAGTCAAGGCCCTCGTAGCGGTGGGTGTTACCGTCCGCAGCGTCGATATCGCCTTTGCCGGGCGCCTTCCCGTCCTGCTGGCCGTCGGCATGGCCCTCCTGGTGGGCGGTTCACTGGCGTCGTGGCTGCTGGGCAGGTACCTGCGGCGGGTTACCCGGGGCTGGGGTCCCGAACAGCTGGCACAGCTGTTCGCCTACTACGAGTCGGTGCTGCACTCGGTCCGGGAAGGGCTGATCCTGATCGATGCCCGGAAGCGCGTGGTGATGTACAACGACCAGGCTGCCGAGCTGCTGGGCCTGGCCGACACCGGCAACAATGACCCCACCCGGCCCCCGTCGCTGGCAGACCTTCCCCTGGACGACGAACTGCGCAGCCTGTTCGAGTCCGGGCGGACCACCAAGGACGAGATGATCCTGACCGGCTCCCGCGTGCTGGTGGTCAACCAGGGGCCGGCCCGGGGTCCCGAGGCCCGGGGCACCCGCGGGAAGGTCCCCGTCTACGGGACCGTGGCCACCCTCAGGGACCGGACAGAAATCGAAGCACTGGGCAACGAACTGCAGACCATGCGCACCCTTTCCGACGCGCTGCGCGCCCAGACCCACGAGCACGCCAACCGGCTGCACACCATGGTTTCGCTCCTGGAACTCGGCCGGACCAGGGAAGCCCTGGACTTTGCAACCCAGGACCTGGCCCTGAGCCAGCAGCTGACAGATGACATGGTGAGTTCGATCGATGAACCGGTGGTGGGCGCCCTGCTCATGGGAAAGGTGGCCGAGGCCCACGAACGCGGCGTCCAGCTGGATCTCTCCACCCTGGGCTCCGGCACGGCACCCGGGGTGGCCGTCCAGGACCTGGTGACGATCCTGGGCAACCTGCTGGACAATGCCATCGATGCCGCCGCCGATGCACCCCCTCCGCGGAGGGTGGTGCTGACGCTGGAGGCCGATGAAGAAGGCCTGGACATCGCCGTCAACGATTCCGGAACGCCCATCGACCCCACCGATGCGGAAAAGATCTTCCGGCACGGATTCAGCACCAAGCCTGCGGGGGCCGGGGGCCGGGGCATCGGCCTGGCCCTGGTGCGGCAGGCGGTGCAGCGTTTGGGCGGTACGCTGGCCATCAACGGCCGGCGCGGCGCCAAGTTCGAAGTATTCCTGCCTGCAGCGGTGTCCGCGGAGAAGGAGCACAGACAGTGAGCAACATCCGGGTCCTCGTCGTCGAAGATGAGGCCATCGCTTCGGCAGCGCACGCGGCCTACGTGGGGAGGCTGGAAGGATTCGAGCTCGCCGGGACAGCCCCCGACGGCCAGTCGGCCCTGCGGCTGCTGAACGAATTCGTGGCCGCGGGAGAGCCCGTTGAACTGGTCCTGCTGGACATGAACCTGCCCGACCTGCACGGCCTGGACATCGCCCGCCGGATGCGTTCGGCGGGGATCCTGGCGGACATCATCGCGATCACCGCCGTGCGCGAACTGGCGATCGTCCGCAGCGCCGTGGCAATCGGCGTGGTCCAGTACCTGATCAAGCCCTTCACGTTCGCCACGTTCTCCGACAAGCTGGAAAATTACCGCCAGTTCCGGCAGCAGTTGGCCGGTTCCGGCGGTGGCCCCGGCAAGGGGGGCGCCTCGCAAAGCGAAGTGGACCAGGCCTTTGCCAGCCTCCGGGCGCCATCCGAACTCCCGCTGCCCAAGGGACTCTCAACCTCGACGCTCGGATCCGTCCAGGAGTTCCTCCGGGGGCAGCCCGAAGCAGTGTCCGCCACGGAGGTCATGGACGCCCTGGGGATGTCGCGCGTGACGGCTCGGCGCTACCTTGAGTACCTGGCCGATGCGGGAACAGTTTCCCGGACCGCCCGCTACGGCACCCCCGGCAGGCCGGAGAACGAATACCGCTGGAACACCCGCTGAGCCGCTCGGGGTTGGACGTGCGCGCCCCGGCCATGCGCCTCAGCCAGCCTCCGCCTCCCCCGCCCGGAGTGCTCCGATCAATTGATCGATGACGCCTGGATCCTCGATGGTGGACGGAACGGTGTACTCCTCGCCGTCCGCTATCTGGCGCATGGTCTTGCGGAGGATCTTCCCCGAACGGGTCTTGGGCAGTGCATCCACCACTGTCACCTGTTTGAAGTCCGCAACCGCACCAATGTCCCGCCGGACCAGTGCCACTAGATCCTTGGCCAGGACGTCTTCGGCGATGTCCACCCCGGTTTTGAGCACCACGTAGCCGCTGGGACGCTGGCCCTTCACGGGGTCGGCGAGGCCGATCACGGCGCACTCCGCAACGGCCGGATGCTGGCCGATCACCTGTTCCATGGCGCCGGTTGAGAGCCTGTGGCCGGCAACATTGATGATGTCGTCCGTACGGCCCATGACAAAGATGTACCCGTCCCGGTCCTGGTAACCCGAATCGCCGGTGGCGTAGCAGCCCTCGAAAGCCTGAAGGTAGGAAGAGATGTAGCGCTCATCATTCCGCCACAGCGTTGTGAGGGTGCCCGGCGGCAGCGGCAGTCCAAGCACGATGTTGCCCTCGGTGCCGGGTTCCACCTCTCCGCCTGCGCCGTCGAGGATCTGCAGCCGGAACCCGGGCATGGGCACGCTCGGGGAGCCGGCCTTGATGGGCAACTGCTCCAGGCCACGCGGGTTGGCACAAATGGCCCACCCGGTCTCGGTCTGCCACCAGTGGTCCACCACCGGCACGCCGAGGGCCCGTGATGCCCAATGGAAAGTGTCCGTGTCCAGCCTCTCGCCGGCAGTGAACAGGGTCCGCAGGCTGGAGATGTCGTACTTCCGCAGCAGCGACGCCGCCGGATCCGCCTTGCGGATGGCCCGGAGTGCCGTGGGCGCAGTGAAGAGCACATTGACCCTGTGGTCCCGGACCACGCGCCAGAATGCGCCGGCATCCGGGGTGCCTACGGGCTTGCCCTCGTACATCACCGTGGTGGCGCCGGCCAGCAGCGGGCCATAGACAATGTAGGAGTGCCCCACTACCCAGCCGACGTCTGACGCGGTCCACATCACGTCGCCCGGACCGACGTCGTAAATGTTCTCCAGGGTCCAGCGCAGGGCGACGGCGTGGCCGCCGTTGTCCCGCACCACTCCCTTTGGCGTGCCGGTGGTTCCGGATGTGTAGAGGATGTAGAGCGGATCGGTGGCCTTCACCTCAACGGGAGCGGCAGGCTCTGCGGAAGCCATTTCCGTGTCCCAGTCCAGCCAGCCCGCATGGTCCGCAGCCTTGGACGCGAATCCGTCGCGCTCCTTGACCAATACGGGAAGGTCCGGCGTGCCCGCCAGTTCCAGCGCCTCCGCGACGGCCGGCAGATACTCGATGCGGCGGGCGGGTTCGATCCCGCCCGAAGCGGTCACCACCGCAGTGGGTGCGGCGTCCCGGATCCGGGCCGCGAGCTCCTTGGGCGCAAAACCGCCGAACACCACGGAATGGACCGCGCCCAGCCGGGCCGACGCCAGCATGGCGATAGCGGCTTCCGGGATCATTGGCATGTAAATCACCACGCGGTGCCCCTTTCCCACGCCATGGCCGCGCAGCACACCGGCAAAGCGCGCCACGGCGTCCGTGAGCTGGGCATACGTGTAGCGGTGCCGGGTTCCCAGCATGGCCGAGTCATGGATCAGGGCCACCTGCTCCCCGCGGCCTTCGGCGATATGCCGGTCAAGGGCGTTGTAGCAGGTATTCAGTGTGCCGTCGGGAAACCAGCTGTAGAGCGGTGCCCGCGTGGAGTCCAGCGCCTGCGCCGGAGGAGAGCTCCAGGCGATGTTTCCCGCGGCCTCCAACCAAAAGTCGTCGGGCTCTTCGATGCTGCGCCGGTAACTGTCCCGATAGCCGGTGGTGACCATAACGTAATCCCGTCCACGACGTTGTGATGCAGCTCATGCTAGCTGGCGGAGTTAACCACCACAAGGGTCGCTGTATACAAGGAAGTCAATTTCTGGCATATTTTCTCAAAGGTCCATTCTTTTGAGCCCAGTTGTGTATACACTGATGCAGTCAGCCGAGGAAGGAGACGAGCATGCGCGCCAGCGACAAGGCCTATGCCGCCCTGCGCGATGACATCATCGAATGGCGCCTGGCGCCGGGTACGGTCCTTGCCGAGGTGGAACAGTCCGAGCGTCTGGGCGTCTCGCGCACACCGCTGCGGGAAGCCTTGGGGCGCCTTACGGCGGAAGGCCTCACGACGGCAGGCGGCCGCGGCGTCGTCGTCACCGACATCTCGCTTGAGGACATTGACGAACTGTTCGAACTCCGCGAAACCCTTGAGGGCAGGGCGGCGGCACTGGCTGCGCGGCGCGGCGAGGCTGCGACGTTCGAGCGCCTGCAGCGCGAACTGCTCGAGGCTCCCGCATTGATTGGCGGTGACGAGCCGGCCCTGCATGACTACTACGAACTGGTGGGCCGGCTGGACACAGCAATCGACGCCGCCATCTCCAACTCCTACCTGGCCCAGGCCATGCGCAGCCTGCGCGTTCACCTGGTCCGGATCCGCCGGCTTGCCGCCGACGATGCCTGCCGGCTCACTGCCGCAGCCGCCGAGCATGCCGCCATCGCGGAGGCGATCGCGGCCGGCAACCCCAGGCTCGCCGAGGCGGCCACCATCGTCCACCTGCACCGAAGCCTCTCCCACGTCAAAGCAACCCACGCATCCCACCCGAAGGAGCACCATGGTTAAGGAACACCACGTCCGCGTCTATAAAAGCGAAGAAAACCTGCCCCGCGAGGACCAGCTGGCCTACAAAATCGCCCAGGTCGCCGCGGACCCGGTGGCTGTGTCTGACGACGTGACCGCTATGGTGATCAACCGCGTCATCGACAACGCCTCGGTGGCGATCGCTTCCCTGAACCGCGCGCCGATCGTCGCCGCCCGTGCCCAGGCGCTCACCCACGGCCCCAGCACCGGCGGCAAGGGGTCCAAAGTCTTCGGCATCGAGGACCGCGTGTCCCCGGAGTGGGCAGCCTGGGCCAATGGGGTGGCTGTCCGGGAACTGGACTACCACGACACCTTCCTCGCGGCCGACTACTCCCACCCCGGGGACAACATCCCGCCGATCCTCGCCGTCGCCCAGCACGTTGGCGCCAGCGGCCACGACCTGATCCGGGGCATCGCCACCGGGTACGAGATTCAGGTCAACCTGGTCAAGGCCATCTGCCTGCACAAGCACAAGATCGACCACGTGGCCCACCTCGGCCCCTCGGCCGCGGCCGGGATCGGCACCCTGCTTGGCCTCGATGTGGAGACCATCTTCCAGTCAGTGGGCCAGGCGCTGCACACCACCACCGCCACCCGGCAGTCCCGCAAGGGCGAGATCTCCACCTGGAAGGCCCACGCCCCGGCCTTTGCCGGCAAGATGGCCATCGAATCAGCGGACCGGGCCATGCGCGGCCAGACCTCCCCCGTGCCCATCTACGAAGGCGAAGACGGCGTCATCGCCTGGATGCTCGATGGCCCGGACGCCTCCTACATGGTCCCGCTTCCCACCCCGGGTGAAGTCAAGCGTGCCATCCTGGACACCTACACCAAGGAACATTCCGCGGAGTACCAGGCCCAGGCGTGGATCGACCTTGCCCGCAAGCTGCACGGGGAACACCCCGAGGTCACCGATCCGGCCAACGTCGAGTCAGTGCTGATCAAGACCAGCCACCACACGCACTACGTGATCGGCTCCGGCGCCAACGACCCCCAGAAATACAGCCCCACCGCGTCCAGGGAAACCCTGGACCACTCCATCCCGTACATCTTCACCGTGGCCCTGCAGGACGGGGCCTGGCACCACGTGGACTCCTACGCACCGCAGCGCGCGGCCCGTCCGGACACCGTGGAACTGTGGCACAAAGTCAGCACGGTGGAAGATCCCGAATGGACCCGCCGCTACCACTCCCTGGACATCGCAGAGAAGGCTTTCGGCGGCTCGGTGGAGATCACGCTCAAGGACGGCACCGTCATCACCGACCAGATCGCCGTTGCCGACGCCCACCCGCTCGGCGCCCGCCCCTTCGCCCGGGAACAGTACATCAACAAGTTCCGCACCCTCGCCGCCGGGCTCGTGGAGGAGGCTGAGATCGAAAGGTTCCTCACCGCCGTCGAACGCCTCCCACAGCTCGCCGCCGGTGAGCTGGACCAGCTGAACATCACCGCCGCTCCCGGCGTCATCGACCTCGCGGCGGCACCGAAGGGACTGTTCTAGATGCTGTACTCAAAGACCACCCCGGAACAGAAGCGGGTCCGCTTCCGGGAACTGCTGGCCTCCGGGACCATCCAGCAGTTCCCCGGCGCGTTCAACCCGCTCTCCGCCCGGCTGATCGAGGAAAAGGGCTTCGCCGGGGTGTACATCTCCGGCGCCGTCCTCGCCAACGACCTCGGCCTGCCGGACATCGGCCTGACCACCCTGACCGAGGTAGCCGCCCGTGCCGGGCAGATCGCGCGGATGACGGACCTGCCCTCGATCGTTGACGCGGACACCGGCTTCGGGGAGCCCATGAACGTGGCACGCACCGTCCAGGAACTCGAGAACGCAGGCCTGGCCGGCTGCCATATCGAGGACCAGTTCAACCCGAAGCGCTGCGGCCACCTGGACGGCAAGAACGTGGTGGACCAGGACACCGCCACCAAACGCATCAGGGCCGCGGCCGACGCCCGGCGGGACCCGAACTTCCTGATCATGGCCCGCACCGACATCCGCGCCACCGAGGGGCTGGAAGCCGCACAGCAGCGCGCCAGAGCCCTCGTCGAAGCCGGCGCCGACGCAATTTTCCCCGAAGCCATGAAGGACCTGGGCGAGTTCAAGGCCATCCGCGACGCGGTGGACGTGCCGATCCTGGCCAACATGACCGAGTTCGGCAAGAGCGACCTCTTCACCGTGGATGAACTGGCCGGCGTCGGCGTCAACATGGTGATCTATCCGGTGACGCTGCTCCGTAGTGCCATGGGGGCTGCTGAGCGTACTCTGGAATCGATCAAATCCGACGGCACCCAGGAGGCGCAGGTTCCAAACATGCTGACCCGTGCCCGGCTCTACGACCTCGTTGACTACGAGGCCTACAACCGCTTCGACACCGGCGTGTTCAATTTCCAGATTCCCGGAACGTGACACCCGGCACCTGACACCCAATCGGAAGGCCGGCCTCCGCCGGACGAACAGGCTTTAGGAACAAAGGAGTTTCAGCATGGCTGAAAATGAGATCAAAAAAGGCCTTGCCGGCGTGGTGGTGGACTACACCGCCGTTTCCAAGGTCAATCCGGACACCAACTCCCTGCTCTACCGCGGCTACCCTGTCCAGGAACTGGCAGCGCGGTGCAGCTTCGAGGAAGTGGCGTACCTGCTGTGGAACGGTGAACTGCCCACCAAGGACCAGCTTGCCGAGTTCAGCGCGAAGGAACGCGCCGGCCGCGCCCTCGATCCGGTGGTGAAGCAGGTGATCGATACCCTTCCGGTCACTTCGCACCCGATGGACGTCTGCAGGACTGCTGCTTCCGTTATGGGGGCACGGCATCCCCTGACCGGGGATTCCTCCCGGGAAGCCAACATGGCCAAGGCCGTGGACCTGTTCGCCGCCATGCCCGCGGTGGTGGCCTACGACCAGCGCCGCCGCCACGGGCAGGATGTGGTGGAGCCCCGCGAAGACCTTGGCTACTCGGCCAACTTCCTGTGGATGGCCTTCGGCGAGGAGCAGGTGCCGGAGGTGGTGGATGCCTTCAACGTCTCGATGATTCTTTACGCCGAGCACTCCTTCAACGCCTCCACATTCACCGCCCGTGTGATCACCTCGACGCTCTCGGACCTGCATTCAGCCGTGACCGGTGCCATCGGCGCCCTCAAGGGTCCGCTGCACGGCGGCGCCAACGAAGCCGTCATGCACACCTTCGACGAGATCGGCATCCGGCAGGAGGAGTCCCTGGAGGAAGCAGCGGCCCGGGCCAAGGCATGGATGGAAGACGCCCTGGCGCAGAAGAAGAAGGTGATGGGCTTCGGCCACCGTGTCTACAAGCACGGCGACTCCCGGGTCCCCACCATGAAAGCCGCACTGGACAAGATGATCGCCCACTACGGCCGGCCGGAACTGCTGGGGCTGTACAACGGGCTCGAGCAGGCCATGGACGAAGCCAAGGCCATCAAGCCGAACCTCGACTACCCGGCCGGGCCCACGTACCACCTGATGGGCTTTGATACGCCCACATTCACTCCCCTGTTCGTGGCCAGCCGGATCACAGGCTGGACCGCCCACATCATGGAGCAACTGGACGCGAACTCCCTGATCAGGCCGCTGAGCGAGTACATCGGTCCGGAGGAGCGGCACCTCCCCTGACTCCTGGCAGGAACGTCCGACGGCGGCCCGGCACCCAGGTGCCCGGGCCGCCGTCGGCCGTTAATTGCCTGCTCAGTCCAGCAGGCTCTCGGATGAGGCGACTGATTCGTTGTCTGTGTGCATAGTGACCACCACGTTGATCCTTCGGCCTTCCAGAACCACCGGGAGCCAGTGGTCGGCGTCCTGCCACATGCGGTCCACGGGCAGCGTATCCACCCGGAACCACTCGGGCAGGATCTCGTCGCTGGGTGCCGGCTCGCCCTGCCAGGTCCGGGCGGTAAAGAGGGTGGTCCGCATATTCCATTCCGGGCGGGCCGGAAAGACGAAGTGGACCGATCCGGCGTCCGCCAGGTCCTCAACCCTCAGCACCACACCGGTCTCTTCCAGGACCTCCCGGATGACGGCCTGCGCGTCCGACTCCCCCGGTTCCACGTGGCCGCCGATGCCCACGATCTTGCCCCTGCCGAACCCGGTCTGTTTCAGCCCGAGGAGTACCTCGGGGCCGCCCGGCCCGTCACGGAGCAGGAAGCAAAGGGTCACAGCGGCTGTGGTCATGCCTTCAAGCCTATGGGGTCCGGGAGTTGTCATCGGGGAAGCGCCAAGGGACGCCGGATATGCCAAGCTCTAGGTGTGACTCCCGAAACAGGACACGGAATACGGGCCGCCAGGATTTCGGCCATTGACACCCGCCTGCCGGGGTGGCTGGTGCGCAACCCTTTGTATTGGGGCTGGGCCTGGGCCTGTGTCTGGACAGCGCTCATTCTTGCAGATGAGTTCGTGAACCTGGCTGGTTGGACGTGGTACCTGCTGGTGGCAGCAGCGGCCCTGCCCACGCTGCTCAGCACCCTGGCCGTTCTCCACGTGACTCCCCGGCAGCAGGTGAAAGCCGCCCGGGAGTCGGTTTTGGGCCTGTTCTTCGTGCGGTTCCTGGCACTTGTTGCGGCCTTCATGGTCTGGGCCATCTCGGTGGTGTTGAGTGCGTCCATCTCAACCACTGTCCAAGCGGTGGCGGGAGACTCAGAGCGCGAGGTGACGGCTCTGGGCTTCACCCTGATGGCGGCCCTGGTGCCGCTGGTGGTAGCCGTCCTGTGGTTGGCGTTTGTCGCCCGGTGCGCCTGGTTCCTTCGGCGGCTTCGCGGCTGGCGGCAGGTGCCCATGCTCTCCCGCGTACCGAAATCCTTCCTCCGCGGCCGGCCACGGCTGCGCCGGGTGGTGATCGGCCTGGCACATCCCGGGCTGATGTTGGTCGCCTGCATGGGAACTTCTGTGCTGGCTTTCCTGCTGGGGCCCGTGGAACTGACCATCGAGGCCATGTTCTAGCTGTCCGCGCGACCCTGGCGGCCGGACGTGCCCTGCCTGGCGGAACGTCAGCCCAGCGCGCGGGGATGAGCGGCCGCGTAGATTTCCCGGAGCGTATCAGCCGTGACCAGCGTGTACACCTGGGTTGTGGTTACCGATGCGTGGCCCAAAAGTTCCTGCACCACCCTGACGTCCGCGCCGCCTTCGAGCAGGTGGGTGGCGAAGGAGTGCCGCAGCGTGTGCGGTGAGACGTCGCGGGTGATGTTGGCCTTCTCCGCCGCCGCCTTGAGGATGGTCCAGGCGCTCTGCCGGCTGATCCGGCCGCCGCGGGCATTCAGGAACAGCGCAGGCGTGCCCTTGCCCTTGGCAGCAAGCAGCGGCCGGCCGCGGACCAGGTAGGCGTCCAGCGCCCGGGCCCCGTAGGAGCCCAGCGGCACCAGCCGCTCCTTCGACCCCTTGCCGAACAGCCGGACAATGGCAGGCCCGGATTCCGGCCCGGCAAGGGAGATGTCATCAACGTCCAGTCCCACCGCTTCGCTGATCCTGGCTCCCGTGGAGTAGAGGAATTCAAGCAGGGCGCGGTCCCGCAGTCCGGCGGCGGTGTCCGTTCCTGCCGCCTCCAGGATGCGGGTCACTTCGTCAACGCTGATGGCCTTGGGCAGCCGTTTACCTGCCATGGGTGGGTGGACGTCGCGGGCTGGATCGGCCGGCGTGTAACCTTCGAGAGCCCAGAACTTGTGCAGGCCACGGACCGCCACCACCGTCCGGGCCGCGGACCGGACGCCCAGGGTGGAACCGCCGTCGGAACCGTCCGACAGGGCGCGGACGTAACCCGTGACGTGGTGCCGGGTGATGTCCTCCGGCCGGCCGCAGCCGGCTGCGGCAACATACCGGGCGTAGCGGGCCAGGTCCCGGCGGTAGGCTGCCAAGGTATTCGCTGCCAGTCCCCGTTCCACACCCATGTGCTGGAGGTAGTCGGTAATTGCACGGTCGATGGCGGAAGGTACAGGTGCCGGGGCAGCGGCAGCCTCCGCCGGGCCCGGTTCGAACGCCGGCGCTGCTTCAGCCGAAGGAGGGGCCATCAGCGCTGGCTGGGGTGGGCGGGCCAGGGGGCGTCGGCGGGGCGGAGGCCTTCATAGTCGTTGGCGCGGGCGGCAGCGGCAGCCAGGATACCGACGACGGCGGACGGGTTGTGCAGGCGTCCGGCCAGGACGGACGCCACGGCATCATCCAGGCCGATCCAGTGGAACTCGATCTCCGCCTCCTCGTCCGTCCGTTCGTGGCGTTCGTGGTGCGGCACTTCGGTGAGGTCACGGGCCAGGTAGATACGGATGGCCTCGCTGGAGGATCCCGGGGAATTGAAGACATCCGCCAGGACGTTCCAGGTCCCGGCAGCAAGGTCCGCTTCCTCGGCCAGTTCGCGCGCCGCCCCCACTACGAAGTCTTCGCCTTCAACATCCAGCAGGCCCGCCGGAACCTCCCAGAGGTCCATGCCCACGGGGTGCCGGTACTGCTTCAACAGCAGGACCTGGCCCTCGGCGTTCATGGGCAGGACGGCTACGGCGCCGGGATGGTCGATGTAATCGCGGGTGAGGGCGTCCCCGGAGTCCGAGAGCTGGAAGGTGTCGCTGACGACATCCCAGATCCTGCCCTGGTAGACCTTCTCCGTTGACAAAAGACGGCGCGGGCTTGGTGCATCCGAAACCTGTTTGGCAGGGGTGGCTTCAGGTGTACCAGGCATCGCGCCGTCCTTTGTGTGTTCTATCGACTACTTAGCGGTAACGGTACCCGATGCCGCATGTTCGCCGGCCGGGGGCACAGCCGTGTCGGCAACGCCCTCCTGGCCTGCATCCTGGCCGCCCGCGTTCTGGTGGCCTGCGTTCTGGTGGTCAAGTGCAGCCTTGACCAGGCCGGCGAACAGCGGGTGCGGGCGGGTGGGCCGCGAGCTCAGCTCGGGATGGGCCTGCGTGGCCACGTAGTACGGGTGCACGTCGGCGGGCAGCTCAACGAATTCCACCAGCTTGCCGTCCGGGGAAGTGCCGGAGAAGACCAGGCCCTTGTCCGCGATCTGCTGGCGGTACTTGTTGTTCACCTCGTAGCGGTGCCTGTGGCGTTCGCTCACGGTGGTCTTGCCGTAGGTTCCGGCGATGACCGAGCCTTCATCCAGTTTGGCTTCGTACAGTCCAAGGCGCATGGTGCCGCCAAGGTCGCCGCGGCCTTCCACGTACTCCAGCTGCTCCTCCATGGTGGCGATCACCGGGTACTTGGAGTCCGGCTCGAATTCGCTGGAGGAGGCACCCTCCAGGCCCACCACGTTGCGGGCGTACTCGATCACCATGCACTGCAGGCCGAGGCACAGGCCCAGCACGGGCAGCTTGGTTTCGCGGGCAAACTTCAGGGCGCCGAGCTTGCCTTCGAGTCCACGGATGCCGAAGCCGCCGGGAACGCAGATGGCGTCCACGCCGTCGAGGGCCTTGACGGCGCCTTCGCGGGTCTCGCATTCGTCGGACGGGACCCAGCGGATCTTGACCTTGGCCTCGTTGGCGAAGCCGCCGGCACGCAGCGCTTCGGTGACCGAGAGGTAGGCGTCAGGCAGGTCGATGTACTTGCCCACCAGGGCAATCTCGACGTGGTGCTTGGGGTTGTGGACGGCTTCAAGCAGCTTGTCCCAGCTGGTCCAGTCAACGTCCTTGAAGGGCAGGTCAAGGGCCCGGACGATGTAGGAGTCAAGGCCCTGTCCGTGCAGGGTCTTGGGGATGTCGTAGATGCTGGGGGCGTCCGCGGCGTTCACCACGGCGTCGATATCGACGTCGCACATGCGGCCGATCTTCTCCCGCATGGCCTCCGGCACTTCACGGTCCGAACGGATCACGATCGCCTCGGGCTGGATGCCGATGGACCGCAGCGCGGCCACGGAGTGCTGGGTGGGCTTGGTCTTCAGCTCCTGCGAGGGGCCAATGTACGGCACCAGGGAGACGTGCAGGAAGAACACGTTTCCGCGGCCGATGTCCTGGCGGACCTGGCGGGCGGATTCGAGGAACGGCTGGGATTCGATGTCGCCAACGGTGCCGCCGATTTCGGTGATGATGACGTCCGGGGCGTTCTTGCCCTCGGCGGGCAAACGCATGCGGCGCTTGATCTCATCCGTGATGTGCGGGATGACCTGGACGGTGTCCCCCAGGTACTCGCCGCGGCGTTCCTTGGCAATCACCGTGGAGTACACCTGGCCGGTGGTGACGTTCGCGGACCCCTCGAGGTTTTCATCAAGGAAGCGCTCGTAGTGCCCGATGTCCAGGTCCGTTTCGGCGCCGTCGTCTGTGACGAAGACCTCGCCGTGCTGGAAGGGGTTCATTGTGCCCGGATCCACGTTCAGGTAGGGATCGAGCTTCTGCATTGTCACGGACAGGCCGCGTGCCCGGAGCAGGTGACCAAGGCTGGACGCCGTCAGTCCCTTACCAAGCGAGGACGCCACACCGCCGGTGACAAAGATGTGCTTCGTCGTCTTGGAGGAGCCCGGGAACCGGGAATTTACACGGGAATTTGATCGCTGCACCACGGAATTCGAGCCTATCATCAATTCGTCCCTCCCGTGGTTGTCCCTGTCAGGCCCGCTGGGGCAGGAGCTTGGCGTCATCCAGGAGTTCCTGGGCGTGGGCCTGCGCGGTTTCGGAGTCTTCCTGGCCGGCCAGCATCCGGGCGAGCTCACGGACCCGCTCCGGGCCGTCGAGGAGGCGGACGTCACTGGAGGTGAACCCGGTGGCGGTGCCGCCGTCGGCTCCCCTGACGGAAGTCTTGGTGACGGTGATGTGCTGGTCCGCGAACGCTGCCACCTGCGGCAGGTGCGTGACCACCAGCACCTGCACGTGGCGTGCCAGCATGGCCAGGCGGCGGCCGATCTCGACGGCGGCGCGGCCGCCCACGCCGGCGTCCACCTCGTCGAAGACGAAGGTGGGGACGGGATCGACGGCGGCAAGCACCACTTCGATGGCCAGCATGACGCGGGACAGCTCACCGCCGGACGCCCCCTTGCCCAGCGGCCGGGCCGGGGCGCCCGAATGCGGCCGCAGCAGGAAGCTGATGTCGTCCGCGCCGTGAGGGCCCAGCTGACCGGTCGGCTCGAGGTTGATCACCAGTGTGGCATCGGCCATGGCCAGGGCCTTGAGCTCCGCACTGACGCGGCCGGACAGGTCCTTTGCGGCCTTGGCGCGGATCCTGCTGATGCCCGCTGCCTGCTTCTTCAGATCCGCCTCGGCGCGGACCACCTCAGCGTCCAGGGCCTCGATGCGGGACGAGTCGTCCTGGAGCTCGTCGAAGCGGACGCGCGCCTGCTCCGCCCACTCCAGCACCTCGTCGATGGTGGGGGCGTATTTCCGGACCAGTTTGGCCAGCGCAGCGCGCCGGTCCTCGATCTCGGCGAGCCGCTCCGGGCCCTCGGAGTCCAGGCTGGCCTGGTAGCTGGCCAGCTCGGCGGCGATGTCAGTAAGCAGGAAGCCCACCTCGGCCAGCCGGGCGGCTGCGGAGCCCAGCTGCGCATCGTGCTCGGACACGTGCTCCAGGGTCCGCTTGGCGGAGTCCACCAATGTGGTGGCGTCACCGGCTTCACCAAAGTCCTCGGCAATGAGTGCCTGGTGGGCGGTGCTCGCGGCGATCCGCAGTTCCTCCACGTTGGCAAGCTTCACGGCCTCGGCCTTCAGGAGCTCATCCTCCCCCGGCTGCGGATCCACCTCGTCAATCTCGGCAAGGGCAGCCTCCAGGGATTCAGCTTCGCGGAGCCTGTCGCGGGCGGCGCTGCGGAGGTTGTCCAGCTCGGCCTGGCTGGACTTCCACCGGCCATACAGCTCCTGGTACGCGGCCAGTGGACCGGCCAGGGTGTCGCCGGCGAACTTGTCCAGGGCTTCACGCTGCGCCGTGGCACTCTTGAGCCGGATCTGGTCCGACTGTCCGTGCACCACCACCAGGGTCTCGCCGATCTCAGCCAGTACGCCCACGGGTGCAGCACGGCCGCCCAGGAAGGCACGGCTGCGTCCATCCGCACCAAGGCGCCGGGCCAGGATCAGCTCTGCGCCGCCGTCGAACTCTTCCGCCTCGGCACCGGCGTCCAGGGCACGCGCAATGGCCGGGTGGCCGGCGTCGAGCTTCAGGACTGCTTCAGCGGTAGCACTCTTGGCGCCGCTGCGGACGGCCCCGGCATCCGAACGGGCGCCCAGCAGCAGGCCAACGGCGGTGACCACCATGGTCTTGCCGGCGCCGGTTTCGCCGGTGACGACGCTCAGTCCAGGGCCGAGCGGAAGCGTTGCGTCGGTGATGACGCCCAGATCGCGGATTCTCAGTTCTTCAAGCATGGATTCACTTTGCAGTCGACGGATCGGGATCGCTGTCGGAGTTCTCCACATGCGGCACGGGCAGCGGCGGCATGGGCCGCGGCGTCCGCACAATGGGGATGGGGCCGGTGTGCACGGCGTCGGACTTGGGTACCGGCCCGCGCCAGCCGTGGATGGGCAGCTCGAACTTGCGGACCAGCCGGGCGGAGAACGGCGTCTGGTGGGTGCGGGCCAGCCGGACAGGAGTGGCGGACTTGGTCACTTCCACGCGGGCTCCCGGCGGCAGGTCCACCGAGCGCCGTCCGTCGCACCACAACACGCCCTGGGCGTCGGTCCGGCCCAGCACCTCCACCGCAAGCTTCGACCTGGGCGACACCACCAGGGGCTTGGCGAAGAGTGCATGGGCGCTGATGGGCACAATGACCAGGGCCTCCACCTCCGGCCAGACCACCGGACCGCCCGCCGAGAACGCGTAGGCCGTGGATCCGGTGGGGGTGGCCAGCACGATGCCGTCTGAGCCGAAGGACGTCAGCGGGCGCTCGTCCACCTCGGTCACGACTTCGAGCATGCGTTCGCGGTTGGCCTTCTCGATGGCGGCCTCGTTTAAAGCCCAGGTGTGCCAAATCTTCTGGCCGCGGACCCAGACCTGGACATCGATGGTCATCCGCTCTTCAACCGTGTACTCGCGGCTGGCAACCCACTCCACGGTCTGGGCAAGGTCCGCCCGCTCGCTTTCGGCCAGGAAGCCCACGTGGCCCAGGTTGACGCCCAGCAGCGGCACATCCACCTCACGGACCAGTTCGGCGGCCCGCAGGATGGTGCCGTCACCGCCAAGGACCATGACGAGTTCCACATCGGGCAGCTGGACGTGGTCGTGGAGGACTTCCACCGGCTGGGCCAGGTGCCCAAAGAACCTTTCCATGTCCCCCAGTTCGGACTCCTGCATCACTGGGACCATGCCGGAGGCGTGCAGCAGGGCGCAGGCTTCCCAGGCGGCTTTCAGTGATTCCTCGCGGCCGGTGTGGGCAAGGACCAGTACACGCCTGCTCATCAGGTTCCGCTCTCTAGTGGTTAGGCCAGATTTGTCCGAGCAACGCAGCGGCTGCTGCCTCTCGCTCTTCGATCTTAGGCAAGTCTTTGCTGATCCTGCGTTTTATCCACAGGAAGTATTCGACGTTTCCGTCCTGCCCCGGCAGCGGACTGGCCGCCAGCCCGCAAAGGTCCAGGCCGGCGTCGAACGCTGCCCTGGCCACCTTCTCCACGGCCATCCGCCGCTCACGCTCCGAGTTGACCACGCCGGTGCGGCCCAGGCGGTCCTTGCCGATCTCGAACTGGGGCTTGACCATCAGCACCAGGTCGCCGCCGGGTTCGGTGCAGCCGGCCAGTGGCTGGACCACGAGGGTGAGGGAAATAAAGGACAGGTCGGCGACGGTCAGCGCTGCCGGGCCGCCAATGTCTTCCGGCGCCATGTACCTGACGTTCATGCCTTCATGGACGTCCACGCGGGGGTCGTCGCGGAGGTGCGGCACCAGCTGGCCGTGTCCGACGTCGACAGCCACCACGTGCGCGGCACCCCGCCGAAGCAGGACATCGGTAAAGCCCCCGGTGGAGGCGCCGGCGTCCAGGCACCTCTTGCCCGCCACCGAAACTTGGGGGAAGGCGTCGAGGGCCCCGGCCAGCTTATGGCCCGCGCGGCTGGCGTAGCTGTCCTGGTCATCGTGTTCGACGGCGAGGTCCCGGCTGTCATCAACCTGGAGGGAGGCCTTGGCGAGGACGTGGCCACCGGAGCTGACCTTGCCTTCGGCGATGAGCGTCGCGGCATGGGTGCGCGACCTCGCCAGCCCGCGTGCCACCAGTGCCTGGTCGAGGCGAACCGGCATCAGGCTGCACCCCCGGCGGGACCGGGCAGTGTGGAGCCGGTCCCGGTGGGGGCGGTCTTTGCGGGATCAGCACCTGCTGGATCGGCGTCTGCAGGATCGGTGTCTGCGGGATCGGCGTTGAGGGCGGCCAGCAGTTCATCGTGGAGGTCGTCGTAGACGGTCCCGTGGTCCGGGACAGGGAGCCCGGGCATGTCGAAAAGCCTGGCTACGGCCTGCGCAACCCGCGGATCGGTGAGGTCCATCCCGCCTGGCTGCGGCCACTCCGGGGCCGGCTGGGCTGTCGCGTCGTCCGGTTCGGTCAGCTCGGTCATTCAACCAGTCTAGTGATCCAGCCACACCAGCTTGGGCGCCTTCGGGGCTGCGGCGTCCGGCGTCGCCGCCCACCAGGCCGCACATGCGGCCCGCCAGGAGTCGAGCTGGTCCTGGCTGCCAATGATGCCCACGGCTCCGTTGGCCACGCGCGCCGTTGACTGGCCGCACGTATACGTGCCGTCGTCGTGCGTCACTTCGGGGTACGGGCGGTGCAGGCCGGCCAGGTTTTCGATGATGTAGTTGGGCCGTTCCGCAGACCTCGCGGCCAGAATGGTTTCGCGCGTGTCGACGCCGGTCAGGACAGCAACGGTGGCAAAGCCCGCGTTGTTGCCGCCCAGGATGTCCGTGTCCAGCCGGTCGCCGACCACCAGGGGACGCTCGGCCCCGAGGCGCTTGGCTGCCGAATGGAACAGCGGAGCTTCGGGCTTTCCAGCAACCTTGGGCTGCTGCCCCGTGGCAGCAGCGACAGCGGCAACCAAGGTGCCATTTCCCGGGGCGATGCCACGCGCCTGGGGAATGGACATGTCCGTGTTGGTGGCCACCCAAAGCGCCCCGGCGGACACCACGTAGGTGGCCTCTGCCAGGTCCTTCCAGCCGATGGTTGGGCTGAAACCCTGGACGACCGCGACCGGTTCCTCCGCCTGGCTGCCCACCGGCACCAGGCCCACCAGTTCAATTTCGCGGGCAAGCGCCGTGCTGCCCGTGATGAGGATCCTGGACCCTGGTGGAAGCAGCGAGGCCAGGAGCTCGGCTGCCGCCTGCGAGGAACTGACCACCTGGTTGTCCTCGGCGGGGGCACCAAGCTCACGGAGATGCGCTGCCACCTCCGCCGGGGAGCGGGAGGCGTTGTTCGTCACATAGCCCAGGCCGATACCCAGGCCGGAGAGCTGCTGCAGTGAATCCACAGCTCCGGGAATGGCGTGGGGCCCGGCATAGACCACGCCGTCCAGGTCGGCGAGCAGTGCGTCGAAGCGGGAAACCAGTGAAACGTCACTCATGCTTGTCAGTCTTCCCGGCGTTCTTCATCATGCTGGGTGGCACCGCTGTCCTCCGCTTCGGCATCACCGGCAGCTTCGGAATCCAGCTCGTCCCGTTCCACCGAGTCCTGGTCCGATTCGGCGTCGTCGGAGACGAAGTAGTCGGCGTCCTGGTCGTCCAGGTTGCTGTCCTGGGCTGCTTCCGCTTCGGTAGCGCGGGTGCTTTCAGCTTCGGCGTCTGCGTCACCGGCGGTGGGGGTTTCAGCGGGAGCTTCGGTTTCGGCGGCGCCGGAGGCACGCTCCAGCAGCCGGCGTCGCTCAGCCTCTTCCCGTGCCTCTTCTTCCTCGTCCCAGCCGAGGTCGATGATTTCGGGTTCCTGGTCCGCACCCTGGCCCAGCGCGTTTTCTGCCACGACCGCCTGGCGGTTCCACTTTTCCGACTCTTCCTGGCGTCCCACCGCTGCAAGTGCATCGGCGTAGGCACGGAAGAGTCGCGGACTGTAGGAGAAGGCACGGTTGATGTCCAGCTGCGGAATCTCCAGTTCCGCTACTGCCGCGTCCAGCTGGCCCAGATCGGTCCGTGCACCGGCTGCCACGATTGCCAGTTCCACCTTGCCGGGCGCGTCAAGGTCCCGGGCTTCCTCCGAGCGGGCAACATCGAGGGCACGGTCGGGGCGCCCCAGGCCACGCTCGCAGTCGGCCATCACGGGGAGGTGCACGTTGGAACCACTGATCCGGCGGAAGGTGCGGAACTCGCGGAGTGCCTCACCGTAATGGCCGGCAGCATAGGCCGTCAGGCCAACGGCCTCGCGGACGGCTGCGAGCCGTCCGCCACGACGACTGGCGGCGAGGGCGTGCTGGAAGGCAAGCTCGGGCTCGTCGTCGATAAGGCGGCCGGCCATCACCAGGTGACGGGCAACCCACTCTGCGCTCTTGGGCTCAAGGGTCTTGATCTGGTGGTGCGTGGCTCGGTCCAGTTCCTTGCCCGTGACGTCCTCATCGATCTCGGGTGAGCGTTCCCGGTCAGGGCGGTTGGCGCTGCGAAGGTCTGCGGCGTTGGGCACGCGGACAGGGCGCTCCTCCTGGCGGTCGCGGCCAAAGCCGCGGGGGCCGGAGCCGCCACGACCTGATTCGGCCCGGGAGTCGCCGCGGTCGAAGCTGCGCGGTGCGGGATCCTGCCTGTCACCAAACGGCTTGCGGTTCTCGCCACCGAAGCCGCGGCGGTCGCCTTCGCCTTCGCGGCGCGGACGGTCACCGAAAGGCTTCCGGTCACGGTCACCACCGCCAAAGCTGCGGCGGTCGCCCTCACCGTCACGGCGCGGACGGTCACCAAAGGGCTTACGATCACGGTCGCCGAAGGGCTTACGCTCACGATCACCGAAAGGCTTACGCTCACCGCCACCAGTACCACCGGTGAAACCACGACGGTCACCCTCGCCGTCGCGGCGGGGACGGTCACCAAACGGCTTACGATCACGGTCGCCGAAAGGCTTCCGGTCGCGGTCACCCTCACCGTCACGGCGCGGACGGTCGCCAAACGGCTTACGATCACGATCACCAAACGGCTTACGATCACGATCACCGAAAGGCTTCCGGTCGCGGTCACCCTCACCGTCACGGCGCGGACGGTCACCAAACGGCTTACGATCACGATCACCGAAAGGCTTCCGCTCACCGCCACCAGTACCACCGGTGAAACCACGACGGTCACCCTCGCCGTCGCGGCGGGGACGGTCACCAAACGGCTTACGATCACGATCACCGAAAGGCTTCCGCTCACCGCCGGCCCCGGAACCGCCGCGGGAGGGGCTGTTGCCGTCGCGGTCGGAGCGGGACCGGAATCCGCGGGGATCCCCGCCGGAGTTGTTGTTGCCGCGGAACGCGCCGCGGTCGTTGCCGCGGTTGCCCCCGTTGTGCTCGGCCATATGGATTCCTCCTGTTGTGAGCCGACCACTGGCGCAACTGCAGCCGCTCGTTTCGTTTCCTACGCAACCCGAAATCAAGCGCTTCGAAGTCCGTACATCTTCATCAATTCTAGTGGAGCCGCGAAATCCCAAGGGACAGCGGGCCCCTTGGGAGCGGTATCGTGGCCATCTTCACAGGCGACGCCCCATCACATCCTGCCCGTTTCCGCGGGATGCGCCATCACATCCTGCCCGTTCGCCGGCCACGCCTCATCACTTCGTGAGAGTCTTCTGTCGTGGCGCGGGACCTGGTGACGCGTCACCGGTGAGGGGACGAAAGCTGATGGCGCGTCTCCGGTGAGGGGACGAAAGCTGATGGCGCGTCACCCACAAACCGCACAGGACCTGATGGCGCGTCACCGGGCCCAGGTGCGGGATCGTGTTGTGGTGTTGGTGGGTTAAATGTGGGAGGCCCCAACCTGGTGGTTGGGGCCTCGACCAATGTGTGTCCGGCGGTGACCTACTCTCCCACACCCTCCCGGGTGCAGTACCATCGGCGCTGTGGGTCTTAGCTTCCGGGTTCGGAATGGGACCGGGCGTTTCCCCCACGCTATGACCGCCGTAACCCTTGTACCCGCCCGCCCGGTGTTTTTTCGGGGGTGGGAAGACTCGTGGTTACAACATTGTGGTGTTGTTATTCAGTTGTGGTGGTTCCGTGCCGTGACAACCCGTGTGTAGGGGGTTGTTGGTTGGGAACCACATAGTGGACGCAAGCAGAGTTTTGTATGTATCTGTGTGGTGTAAGTTGTTGGCCTATTAGTACCGGTCAGCT